>NZ_LPWA01000100.1 GCF_001510895.1 Mesorhizobium loti
ATGCCGACATCCGGCACCCCAACCCCCTCACGTTTTTGCCCCTTCGACCACCACTCGCCCACGCAACTCGGGATAGTCCAAAGGGCGGCATATGATCTCGTATTCCGCTAGCGGAATACAAGATCTTTATGGACCACCACACGCAGCGGCCAGCCCGGGCGGACAGTGATGGTGGGTTGGATGTTCAGATTTTTCTCGGTGATCCGCTGACCGGCGCGACTGACGTTCTGCTGGGTGGATTCACGGATCGCCTTGACCAGATCGCTTTCGTTTTCTCCGAGGCTCAGCTCCGTGCCGGCGCCCAGCAACGTGGCCAGTGCAACGCCCTTGATCAGCTGCCAGGTGTGGAAATCCACCTTGTCCTCAAGCCCGGCATAGCCAGCAGCGTCCGTGGCGGGCAGGTTGTCGATTTCGATTGACGAGCCGTCGGGCATGACAATGCGTTGCCAGACCAGCAGTGCGCGCTTTTGTCCGAAGGCGACGACGCTGTCATAGCTGCCGATCAGGCGAGAGCCCTGCGGTATCAGCAAGATGCTGCCGGTGACAGTGTCGTGCACATTCTCGGTCACTTGGGCGACGACTAAGCCCGGCAAATCGGAAATGATGCCGGTGATCAGGCTCGCCGCGATCACGCTGCCGGCCATCAGTTGATAGGGCGAAGCCGGCGTCTGCTGTGCATGCGGATTGTAGATCCCGTTTGTGCTCCGCTGGCTGATGAAATCGAGCTTGCGCTGTTGGTTGTTCTGATCGCCCTCGGCCGGCGCCACGGAAGCTGATGCGCGTGCCGCATCGGATTGCGGAATGCCTCAAAGGGCGAGCGCATTCCTTGCCCATTGGCCTCAGCATTCGTTTGCTGGGGCCGGTTTTCGATCCGGAAGAGGACTTGCGACTCGCGTGCCTCGATCGCCTGCTGGGCAAGGCGCTGCTCCTCGGCCGATACTTCCTGCCCTGGCGCGATGCCAAGCTGGCGCTGGTGCTCGAGAATGGGCCGGCCGAGGTCGCCAGGCAGCGGCGGACCGAGCACCGGCGTCTTTGGCTTGATCCCGGAATAGTCGTTGGGCAGCGTCTCGAGCCCCTCGGCTGTTGGCTTGCGATCCGTGTTGTAAAGCTCTTCAGCCTGCTGCTTCAGGCGCAGCGCCGGCCCTTGCAGCGCCATTATGGTGACGCCAAACACGGTGCCGGAACCAACAGCCGCGATCGCAACGATGACACCGCGCCGGAAGCGGACAGCACGGCGGGGCGAGGCCCGCAACTGAAGCTGTTCGGGATCGAGCTTCGGCGGGACATTGGGGCGGGAAGTGTCGGTCATGCGCCCTTCCCCCTCACCTGCCGAAACGCGAAAGGAGCGACACCCGCGGCGGCGGTTGCGGCCGGCGGTTCTGGTGATGCGCACCACTTGCTGCTGCTTGGTGCCGAGGCGGAGTTCGGCGGCGGCAAAGAGGCGATCGACGATGTAATAGTTGCTGCGCATGCGGTAGTTGACGAGTTGGCTGTCGCCGTCAGCACCAATGATGAAGAGTGGTGGCGCCTCGCCTTGGTCGATGCGACGTGGAAACTCGATATAGACCTTGCTGCCATCGTCGAAGGCGCGCGTCGGCCTCCAGGGCGGCGTGTCGCCGCTGATCGAATAGCGGAAGCGGATGTTTTCGAGGGCCACATTCGATGACACAGGCATGGCCGCCTCAGCGTCAGCGTTGCGCCGGCGCAGCGCGATGATCTGGTCCTCGCTATAAGTCCAGGAAAGCGCGGCCATAGCCGTTTTCTCCGTGCTTTGAAGTTGCAGGTGATAGGATCGCCTGTCCGTCGTGATGACCAGATTGGTGGCAAGCCCCGGCGCAAAAGGCTTGACCAGCACATGGGTACGCTGAGCGTCGCCAGAGCCGCTCGTCGTATCGCCGATCACCCAGCGCACGGTGTCCCCGGCCGATACCGAAGTCAGCTTCTCGCCCGGCTGCAGGGCGATATCGCTGACGCGTTCCGGAGCGGCGTAGAGCTGGTACAGCGCGCCGTCGGCAAAGGGATAGACCTGCACCGCGTTGACGTAGCCAAATTTCGTGGGTTGCTGCGTCGCCGCCTTGTTGGCGTCGGCGACCCGCTCCTCAGGTGAGCTCTTGTCTTCGACCGCCTTGCCGGGTGCTGGCTGCAACTGACCGGGCAGCGGCAGGGGCTTTGGCACCTCGACGACCTTCACCGGCTTCTCCGGTGCCTTCTCTATCGCAGCCGGTTTGAAGTCGGTCGCGTCATAAGAGATCTGAGGCGGCGGCACCTGCTTTGAAGCACAGGCGGAAAGGACCGCAGCCGATACCGACAGGATCAACACGGCGCGGAGCGATGGGGTTCTATTTGTCATTGGCGGGCTCCTTGGGGGAAACAGATGTCGGCGCGGCACTGTCGAGCTCGCGCGACCAGTCGATGGCGTTGATGAAGACGCCGAGCGGGTTCTTGCGCAGCTGATCGGTGTTCGTCGGCGGGCGGATCACGATGGTGAGGATCCCGGTCCAGCGCGTCGTGCTGGCGAGGCTGCCGCGCTCGAAGATCTGCTCGGTCCATTTGACCTGGAAAGAGCTGTCGGAGGCTCGGACCACGCTGGTGATTTGCACAGACACGCTGCGGGTGCCGATCTGACCGAACGGGTCATTCGCCTTGGCGTATTCGTTGAGGAAGAGCGCTGCCCGGTCGGTGGCAAAGTCGTAGGCCGACAACCAGTTCTGCCGCACCAGGACCGGGTCAGTGGAGATCGAACGGACATTCTGAATGAAACGGCCAAGATGCCAGGCGATCTGGGCATCATCGGGCTGGTAGTTTTGGATCGCCGGCGCGGGGGCGCGGGTTTCGCCGAAACGGTTGACCTCGACCACGTAAGGCACAACGCGGCTTTGCGTCGACTGCCATACGAGGCTGCCGGAGAGCCCGGTCGCCAAAGCCAAGCAGCCAAACGCCATCAGGCGCCAGTTCCTGGCCTGCACACGCGCCGTTCCGATGCGCTCGTCCCAGAGCTGGCCGGCCTTTTGGTAAGGTGTTACGGGCTCAGGCGTCTTTCCGTAACGCTGAATGGATCGCTTGAAGAGCATCTAGTCTTCCTTATCGTTGAGAGAGGGATTGGCACCACTTCCGCCCCGATCGCCATCGCGCACCGCCTGCGTTGCGGCATGGCGATGGGCACGCGCGGTTTGCTCGGAACGCAGGCGCCGCGCCCAGGCCGGCGCGGCGGCGGGGGCTGCATTGGCAGGACCTGCAGTCATCGAGCTGGTCGGCGTTCCGCCGGTCGCGGTCCAGGCCGCATCGCGACCAGCAGCGGCGCTGCGCCGTAAAGGCTCTGCACTGGATCGCATTCCGTGCATCGCCGCGCCGGCAGCTGCACCGGCGATGCCCTGCACGCCAGCAGCTACCCCGGACAGGCCCGACTCGGCCGAAGTTGCACGCCCCATCTGCCAAGCAGCAGAAGCAGCCGATCCCATGGTGGTGCCGGCACGGACAGCAGCGAGACTGCCGCGGGCTGCCATGCGGGGGCCGGCGAAGGCAGCACCGCCGGCAACGAGCGCTGAACCGGCGGCCGCCGCGGTCGTGCCGAGCGCCGCACCGGCGCCAAGCTGCGGCGCGCCGGATACAAGACCCGAGGCGATCCCTGGCCCAAAAATGCCGAGACCAAGCAGTGCCAGCGCGCCCAGAACCTGCGACATGGCGGCAGCCAAATCAGGCTCCTTGCCCTGCAGCGCGGAAGCGAACTCGCCGAAGAGGGTTGAGCCGATGCCGACGATGACGGCAAGCACCATCACCTTGATGCCCGACGAGATCACATTGCCAAGCACGCGCTCGGCCAGAAACGCCGAACGGTTCCATAGCGCGAAGGGCACCAGAACGAAGCCGGCGAGCGTGGTGAGCTTGAACTCCAGGATGGTGATGAAGAGCTGGATGGAAAGAATGAAGAAGGCGATGAGGACCAGGAACCAGGCCAGAAGCAGCACAAAGATGGTGAGCGCGTTGCCGAAGATTTCGGGGAAGCCAAGAAGCTGGCTCGCCTGGTCGAGCAGCGGCCAGGCGCCCTCAAATCCGGTCGCGGCAATGCGGCCCGGCCGCAGGAGATTGTCGGGGGAGAGATTGCCGGCCGAAGCGTTGATGCCAAGTCCCGCAAAGGAGCGGTAGATGATGTCGGCGAGGTTCTTGAAATTGTTCAGGATGAAAGCGAAGGCGCCGACATAGAGGACCTTGCGGAGAAGCCGCCCAAGAATGTTGGGTTCGCCGCCGAATGCCCAGACCAGGCCAGCCAGCGTGATATCGATGCCGATCAGGATGGTGGTGAGAAAGGCGACGTCGCCCGAAAGCAGACCGAACCCGCTGTCGATATAGCGGGTAAAAGTCTCCATGAAGCGATCGATGACCGAAAGGTCGTTCATCTCGCCGCCTTCCTCGTCGTCTTGAAGAGTTGTGATCAGTTGCCGGGATAGGCCGTGCCAGAGCCCAGGAAGCGCTTCGTCGTCTCGCGAGCGGCTTCCTCGGACTGCGCCTTGCGCGCTGCATCCTCGGCCTCAGCCCGGAACTGCGTCGCCATCAGCGTCTGGATCTGCATCTGCTGCTTGGTCGAAAGCGCGATCAGCTGGTTGGTGGCCTGGCTTGCCTCAAGCGCGCCGGCAGCACCCTGGCTCCGATTGACGAGATCGGTAAGCAGGTCGCCGTCGCCGCGAACGTTCTCGACGATCTGCGACTGAACACCCATAGTCTGGCGGAAGGCCTGCATGGCGCTTTGCCATCGGTCGCGCGCAGCGCTCGCCACATCGCTGACCTTGATCGTGGCGTCGTAGCTTTCCGGATATTGCTGGCGCCACTGGTCCTGGAGCTTGTCGAGGTCAAAGCTCAGGCCACTCGCCTGATCCATCAAACCGTCGATCCGCTGGAGCGAACCGGTGAGCTGGCCCACGGAGGAAAAGTCCAGGTGCTGAAGGTTGCGCGCCATGTTCTGCAGCATGATTGCCTGGTTCTGAAGCGACTGGATCTGGTTGTTGATCTGCTCCAATGCACGGGCCGCCGACAGCACGTTCTGCGTATAGTTCGATGGATCGAACACGATCAGGGCATAGGCCGGCTGGATGTAGTCGGCCATCGGTTTGGCGATCAGGGAAACGGTGACCAGGCTGGTGAAAAGGCGGCGTCCCATCATGACGATTGCTCCGTGTCTGGTTGAGGGAATTGCTGGAGAACCTCGGCAGCCCAATCGAGGCCGCGCGCGGTGAGGAAGCGGGAGGCAAAACTCCCCTGCCCGTCTTCGGACAGGACAGTGTCAATGACGGTTTGAGTCGCCGGATCTGACGCGCCGCAAAGCGCGAGAGCGACGGGACCCAAGTCCAACTCGAAGAGACGGTTGCCGCGGCGCGATTGCAGATAGTAGTGGCGCTTGGGGGTGGCACGGGCGATTAATTCGATCTGCCGCTCGTTGAGACCGAAGCGCTCATAGGCTGCCCGCGCCTGCGGTTCCACCGCACGATCGTTTGGGAGAAAAATGCGCTGTGGGCAGCTCTCGATGATTGCGGGCGCGATCGGCGAGCCGGCGACATCCGCAAGCGACTGGGTGGCGAAAATGACCGAGACATTTTTCTTGCGCAACACCTTCAGCCATTCGCGGATGCGGGCGGCAAAAAGCGGGTTGTCGAGATAGACCCAAGCCTCATCGAGCATGAGCAGCGTCGGCCGCCCATCGAACCGCTCCTCGAGCCGATGGAAGAGGTAGGTAAGCACCGGCAGCACAGCGCCTTGGCTGTGCATCAGCTCCTCGGTCTCGAAGCACTGAACATCCGAGATCGCCAGCCGATCATCATCGGCATCGAGCAGCCGGCCGAAGGGGCCGTCGAGCGTGTAGGGCATCAACGCAGACTTGAGCGCATTGGACTGAAGCAGGATCGACAGGCCAGTTAGTGTCCGTTCCTGCGTCGGCGCGGTGGCAAGGCTGGTGAGCGCCGACCAGATTGCTTCCTTCACCTCCGGTGTGACGGTGACGTTCTCATGGGCAATCAGGCCGGCGATCCATTCGGCCGCCCAGCTGCGAGTTGCCTCATCGTCAATGTCGCGCAGCGGCTGGAAGGCAAGCGCACCGTCCGCGCCAAGCGCGTAGTGCTCTCCACCCATGGCAAGCGTTGCCGCACGAGCGGAACTACCTTTGTCGAAGACATAGACCTGCGAGCCGGCATAGCGGCGGAATTGCAAAGCGATGAGCGCCATCAGAACCGACTTGCCGGCACCGGTCGGACCGACGATGAGCATGTGGCCGACATCGCCAATGTGAGTGGACAGCCGGAACGGCGTCGACCCGCTGGTTTCGGCAAAGAAAAGCGGAGGCGATTCTGTTCCGGTGACCTTGGCCAGATATTCGTTGTCCGCCGGACCTGCCCACACCGACGACAGCGGCATGAGATGAGCAAGGTTCAGCGTATGAACAAGAGGCTGGCGAACATTGGCATAGACATGGCCGGGCAATGAGCCAAGCCACGCCTCGACAGCATTGATGCTTTCGCGGATCGTGGTGAAACCGAGCCCATTGATGATGCGCTCGACGGCGCGAATTTTCTCCGCTGCAGCGTGGTGGTCCTTGTCCAATACCGTCACCGTTGTGGTGAGATAGCCGAAGCCAACGTGATCGCCTCCCAACGCCTGCAGGGCGGCATCCGCGTCGACTGCCTTGTTGTCGGCGTCGCTGTCGACCAGAGGGACGGGTTCGTTGCTGACCACCTCGCGCAGGATGGCGACGATCGACTTGCGTTTGGCGAACCACTGCCGGCGCAACCGTGTGAGCGTCTTGGTCGCCTCCGTCTTGTCGAGCGGGACAAAGCGGGTCACCCAGCGATAAGCGAAATCCTGATGATTAAGCGCATCGAGGATTCCGGGCCGAGTGACGTTCGGAAAACCGAGGATGGTAAGGGTGCGAAGATGCTGTTCGCCCAGCGTCGGCTCCAAGCCGCCCGTGAGCGGCACGTCGACAAGCACGCCGTCGAGAAACATCGGCGTTTCCGGCACGGCGACCGAATGGCGGCGGGTCGAGATTGTGTTGTGCAGATAAGTCAGCGTCTGCGCATCATCGAGCCCGCGCACTTCGGCCATGAAGCCGGATAGTAGGTCTAAGACACGGTCGGTCTCGTCACGGAACCACGCCAGCTCCGCGCGCCAGTCTCTTGCCCCTCCCGAATGATGCGAATCGACAAGCGCGCTTTGCGCCCTTGCCTGGCCATCTGGCGGCGCAATGAACATCAGGGTCAGATGATAGCGGCTCTCGAAGTGCGCGACCCTGCCCTCGAAGGCCGCGCGCCGTTCTTCGTCTACCAGCCATGAGGCCGCGTCGGAAAAGTGTGAATTGGGATAGCCTAGCGCTTCGATGCGCTCGGCCTCAAAGAACAATGCCCAGCCGGAGCCAAGCCTTCTGAGGGCATTGTTCGCCCGCGCGCAGGTGCCGATCAGCTCGGCTTCGGTCGCGCTTTCGAGATCCGGGCCGCGGAAGCGAAAAGTCCGCTGAAAGCTGCCGTCCTTGTTAAGCACAATGCCGGGCGCGACCAGCGCAGCCCAGGGCAGATAATCGGCAAGCCGATCGGCTTTGCCGCTATATTCTGAAAGGTTCAGCATGCGAGCCAGCCCTTCTGGCGAAGATGGCGGACAAGCACGCTGGCAAAGTCCGGATCGCGCCTTGCCGCAAAAACCGCGAGCGTGTGTCCCGCAATCCAGAGCACTAGGCCGGCAATCCACTGCTGCAGACCAAGACCGATTGCCGCGGCAACTGTGCCGTTGAGGATCGCGACCGCCCGCGGCGCTCCGCCGAGCAGGATCGGCTCGGTCAATGACCGATGAACCGGAACCTCGAAGCCCTCAATATGCTGCTTTCCGGTGCTCATCCGACGAGTGCCCCGCCACCGAAAGAGAAGAAGGAGAGGAAGAAGCTCGATGCCGCGAAGGCAATCGACAGGCCGAAGACGATCTGGATCAGCCGGCGGAAGCCGCCTGCCGTATCGCCGAAGGCAAGCGTCAGGCCAGTGGTGATGATAATGATTACCGCGACGATCTTGGCGACCGGCCCCTGTACCGACTCCAGGATCTGCTGAAGCGGTTGTTCCCAAGGCATGCCGGACCCGGCCGCATGGGCCTGGGCTGTGAGAAAAACCGCGAGCGCGATGGACGAAAGAAAGCGAAGCTTCTTACGCATGAAGTGTGACCTTTCAAAGCTGTTGGAGTTGCGGGAGCGTGAGCGGGGTGACGGCATAGTCGCCGCTGCCGTCGAGACCGGTGACCTCGGCGATCGCGTCGATGCGGCGGGACGATCCGCGCCCGGCGATGAAGACGATGAGATCTATCGCCTCCGCGATGAGACGACGCGGGACGGTGACGACGGCTTCCTGGGCGAGCTGCTCGATGCGGTAGAGCGCCGAGCGTGCCGAATTGGCGTGAACGGTGGCGATGCCCCCGGGATGACCGGTGTTCCATGCCTTCAGCATGTCGAGCGCTTCCGCGCCCCTGACTTCGCCAACGATGATGCGGTCCGGTCTCAGCCGCAGCGTCGAGCGCACGAGATCGGCAAGCGTGACCGAGCCCCGTCTGGTTCTCAGAGCGACACAATCCTTCGCCGGGCATTGCAGTTCGCGCGTGTCCTCGATCAGGATCACCCGCTCATTGCATTCGGCGACTTCCGCCAGCAGCGCATTGGCAAGCGTTGTCTTGCCCGACGACGTGCCGCCGGCAACCAGGACGTTGCGCCGTTCGCGGACCGCCTTCCTCAGCGCGTCCCTCTGCAGCGGCAGCATGATGCTATCGGCGACATAGTCGGCCAGCGTGTAGAGTTTTGCCGCCGGCTTGCGGATGGCAAACAGGGCGCCAGCACGACAGGCGGCAGCAAGCCTTCGAAGCGTTCGCCCGATGGCAATTCGGCGCTGACGATCGGATTGTCCGCATGCGCCTCGGCGCGCACATGGGAGGCAACGAGGCGGATGATGCGTTCGGCCTCGGAAGGGTGCATGTGCACGCCCGTATCGACCCGGCCCTCCCCCAGCCGGTCAAGCCGCAGCGCACCGTCCGGATTGACCATCACCTCGATGACCAATGGATCGGTCAGCGCCTCGGTGATTGCGGGACCCATGGCAGTCCGCAGCATGGTGCGCCGGCGAAGCTCGGCCTCTGGATGAGAACTCATCCTTCCCCTCCCCTGCCATTGTCGTTGCCGAGCGAGCGTTTGCCAGAAGCGATCTGCCGACCGACCTGTTCGATAAATTTGTCGAAGCGCTCCTGGGCGACCGCCTGCGTTGCCCTGTCCGGGACCGGTGTGTGAGCATGAAGCGTGATCGAAAAGCGGATGAAGAGCGCCAGGCTTTCCAGGACCATCTCGACATCGCGCCCGACATGGCCGAGGTCGCGGGAAAGACGATCGAGCCTTTTGCCATAGCGCTGGTCGAGCTCATTCTCGCCACGCCGCTCGATGAAGGCCTCGACCGCTTTCGCGACAATCGCCGATTTGGTGGTCGAAGGATTGCGGCTGAGGGTCTCGAGCTTCTCGCTCAACGCTGGTTCAAGCAGAAACTGGTGACGAATGCGATGATGCTTCATGCGGGCTCGTTCCGACTGGCCGGCGCTGATGCGCCGGCGGCGGGAACGAGCATCGTCGAGATCGCCGAAATCACTTATGGGCGTTATCTACGCCGAGATACGCCTGAGCTGCGGTAATACTCAGAAGCCGGGGATGATGTCCTTGTCGTCGCCCCTCCCCTCGTTGATGCCGTAGGCTCGTGCCGGAGTGGAAATCCGGTCTATGATGCGCTTGTCGGTGGGTGCCTCGCTGTCATCGTCGGCCGGATTGAACAGGTCGTCTTGTTCAGGTTCTTTGGCGCCGGCGGTATGTTCTTCGGGCAGACCCGGATGGCGTTGCTGCTGGACGCCGCCCTGGTCTTCGATTGCCGCGCTGGCGCCTTCGTCACCAGCAACAAGACGGCGGTCAACACTGCGGACATGTCCGCTCCAATCATCTGCGCGCGAGGCGGGACGGTCCGCATAGGGACCGTCGAGCAGCACCGGCGCTGGCAGTACCCGCTCGGTGAAATTCTGATCCGCGTAGTAGCGGAGCTTCTTCGCGCGGATCGGTGGTAGCCCCGAGACCAACACTAGCTCATCATCCGGCGGCAACTGCATCACCTCGCCCGGCGTCAACAGCGGGCGGGCGGTCTCCTGGCGGCTCACCATGACGTGCGATAGCCACGGCGCCAGCCGATGGCCAGCATAGTTGCGCATGGACCTCAGTTCCGTCGCCGTCCCGAGTGCATCCGAAATGCGTTTGGCCGTGCGCTCGTCGTTGGAGGAAAAGGCAATGCGCACATGGCAGTTGTCAAGGATGGCGTTGTTTTCGCCATAGGCCTTCGAAATCTGGTTCAAGGATTGCGCAATCAGATAGGCACGAATGCCGTAACCGGCCATAAAGGCGAGCGCGGTCTCGAAGAAGTCGAGGCGACCAAGCGCGGGGAATTCGTCCAACATCATGAGCAGCTGATGCTTGCGGCTCTTCTTGGGATCGCCCTCCAGCCGCTCCGTCAGCCGCCTACCGATCTGATTCAGCACCAATCGCACCAGCGGTTTGGTGCGCGAAATGTCCGACGGGGGCACGACAAGGTATAGCGATATCGGCCGCTCAGCATCCATAAGGTCGGCAATGCGCCAGTCGCAGGCGGATGTTGCGACGGCCACCGTCGGATCGCGATAAAGTCCGAGAAACGACATGGCGGTCGAGAGAACGCCGGAACGCTCGTTTTCTGATTTGTTGAGCACCTCACGCGCCGCCGAGGCCACGACCGGGTGGACCTGTGGTTTGTCCACCGTGCCGAGGTGGTTGGTCGTCATCATGCGCTGCAGTGTTGCGGCAAACGAGCGTTGAGGATCCGACAGGAAGGTGGCGACACGGGCAAGCGTCTTTTCCTCTTCGGCGTAGAGCACGTGCAAGATGGTGCCCACCAGGAGTGAATGGCTGGTCTTCTCCCAATGATTACGTCGCTCCAGCGCGCCTTCTGGATCGACGAGGATGTCGGCGATGTTCTGAACATCGCGAACTTCGCCTGCCCCTTTGCGCACTTCCAGCAACGGATTGTAGCGCGCCGATCTTGGATCTGTGGGATTGAATAGAAGGCAGTGCGAGAACTTCGATCGCCAGCCAGAGGTCAGCTGCCAGTTCTCGCCTTTGATGTCGTGAATGACGGCCGAACCCGTCCAGGAAAGAAGCGTCGGCACGACGAGCCCAACACCCTTGCCCGAACGTGTAGGGGCAAACGCGATGACATGTTCCGGCCCGTCATGGCGCAGATACTGGTCCATCAGCTTGCCAAGGAAAACCCCAGCCGGCCGAAACAGCCCCGCCTTCTCGACCTCCCGCACCGCTGCCCATCGCGAGGAGCCGTAGGTCGTTACCAGTCCGCGCTGCCGCGCGCGCCAGAGAGAACCGGCGATCGCAGCTGCGCACCCCAGGAACCCACTGGCACCCGCAAGCGCACCGGCCTTCTCAAAGACCTCCGGCGCGTAAGCATCGAAATGGAACCACCATTCGAACAGTTTCCATGGCTCATAGATCGGCAAACTTGCGACAATAAACCAAGGCTCGCCAAGTTGCGGCTGATGGGCCAGCATTTGGGCGCACCATTGTGTTGCCGCCCAAAGGCCGACGATGACGATGGCGAATACAGCTGCGATCTGACCGACAAGGAGCTTCGTCGGTGTCATGGGCACGCCTCCGTTGTTTGGCTAAACGAAGCATGGCGTGACGTTTCAGAGTGTCGAAGATGCCCAACATACGCACTCGTGCGATCCAGCGAACGTTGTAGGCTTGAACGACTTGGCCCAGGAGCAGTCATCGCACAGGGGGCGAGCGAACAGCGGAAGTCCTGAGAGCGGCGGGCCTCGCCCGACTGGTACTTCTTCAGCGTCAGGCAGAAATGGGCCCCCACCATCCGAGAAGAGCGAAACCGCGCCGGATCGTCGATGGCCGCCGAAAGGTCAACGCCACCAATGCCCCAGCCCCGACACGCTCATCAGATTGCGCACCTGCTCGATTCGCCGCGCCAGGTGGACAAGACGCCTCTCGATCGTGTTGAACCCACCAAACAGCGCCGCGCACGCCTTAAGGAGAGTCTAGGCCGTAGACTCATCATTGCGGCCACGGACCGCTTGCCAGACGTGGCGTCGGCCGCCCCAGCAATAGAGCTACGGGGCAACCAGCTCGGCGAGCTTGGCTGCAACATCTGCCATCGAATTTTCTGTAGTGCTGAGGCCGCTTCGCGAGCCGAGTAGAGGGCTGACGTCGCGGAGTGCCTCGTAGGTCGTCTTGTGCACGATTGGAACGAGCAGTTCACGGGCGAGAAGTGCAGAAAGCTCTTTCTCCGCAATTCCTGCACCGTTGATACGGTCTAAAAACGCTGGGGTCACCAAAACGACTCCGACGCGCGATACCGCCAGTCCCTTATCAATTTCGCGGAGCAGCGGCGTGCCGAGGATAACATCCTTCTCGCTAAACCAGACAGAGACACCCTTTGACTCGAGCAGATCGTGCAACTCCTTGGCCGCTCCCTGCCGGTCGTCCCAAGCGTGGCAAAGAAAAACATCCCGGCGAGTAGGCCGAGGCGGCCGCTTCTCGACGCTTTCACGGATCGGCGTGAGTGCCCGCACCTCGGCAGGAGTGTACACTACGCTTGAACCGGCTCGCGACCAGCGTGGCCTGGTGCCACCACCGCCACCGCGGCTCCCACCACCGATGCTGCCCCCAGACGAAGAGTAGGGGGACGAATAGGACGAACCATAGCTACTATAGCCGCCATAGCGGCCATAATAGCGGCTCCCGCAGGCAGGACAGTCTCTTGCGGCAGCGGAGGAGCGGTGGCCCCTTACTGGCGCCGTGCATCTAGCCATGTCGCCCCCTCGCCTCTGGCTCTGGTCCGGTTTCCTTGTTCATTCGGTATATGCGGTACGTGACCTAATTGCAGAAGGTGGAATTGCCGACCTGTTGGCAAGTCGTGCCGTCGCTGAAAAACGTTGAATTGCCAATACGCTGGGACGTTGTGCCGTCGCTATAGAACGTTGATTTGCCAACGCGGTTCGAAGTCGTACCATCGCTATAGAAGGTCGAGTTGCCAACGCGGTTCGAAGTCGTGCCGTCGCTGAAAAATGTCGTATTGCCAACGCGGTTTGCACTTAACCCATTAGAGCAATAGACAGAATTTCCGACCGTGTTGCACGTTTGCGCGAGCGCAGGCGCGTCGATCAATATGGATGCACAAAGTCCGATTAACAATGCTCGCATAATTGCCTCCCCGTTAAACCCGGCCCAACTTATAGCATGGTGGCGGGGTCTTCAATCCGATACAAGGCCATCCAACAACGGATTCGACAATAAAGTCCAAAAGGCGCATTGTCGCCCCCGGGGCTGGGGATATATCCATGCATTTGCGCTTGTACTTTGTCGCGATGATTGCGGCTGTAACTTCCGGCTGCGCCGCTGATTATCTGAACAACTACGACACAACGACGCTTGCATCCGGCGACGCGAACCAGACGAACTCGCTTCTGCAGACAGTCGATCCTTTCAACCCGAACAGCAACAACACACACATTGAGGGTGATGGGCAAAGAATGGCGACGGTCGTTCAGCGATATCACGGCGTGTCGCCTCCTGCTCCGGCGCTGGGCAGGGTTCCTAACAGCAGTGTCGACCTCGACTGTGCCGGCGGCAAAGGCAACAATCCGGTCGTGCAAGGGCCGGTCGCAGTCGGTCCGTCGGACCCAAATGGGCTCGATCGCAACCACAACGGCATCGGTTGCGAGAACTGATCCATAGATGCACAGGTCCCGCTACGGCAATCGCTCAGGCCAGTGGTGGCGCACTGGCGCAAAGCGCCCGCGCGCTCGACGTTGGGCAAGCGTGCCGCTTCGTCTGGTGCTGGTGACCGTGGCTGCCACTTCCGCCTTAGTGACGCAATTCGTCATGCACAACAGCGGATCGATGCCCGAAATCAATTGCAGAAGATCATCAAACCAAAACCAGTGGAACCGATTGCCGGCGTTGCATCCGTGATCGACGGCGACACGATTGAGGTGCATGGACAGCGCGTCCGCTTCAATGGGATCGATGCTCCCGAGAGCCGCCAGTACTGCGACGACGCCAAGGGTTTCGAGTACCCGTGCGGACGCCGATCCGCCGAAGCCTTGGACGGCTTCCTTGCTGCGTCTAAGCCGGTCCAATGCGCGTTTGTCACATGGGACAGGTTCGGGCGCTTTGTCGGCGACTGCATACGGGCTGATGGCGCTAGCGTGGCGGCATGGATGGTCGAACACGGCCAAGCGCTCGATTGGCCGAAATACAGCAATGGTGCCTTTGCGGCGCAGCAGGCGAAGGCCAAAGCGTCAAAGGTGGGGCTGTGGGTCGGATCGTTTCAGACGCCATGGGATTGGCGAGCAAAGCACAGCGACGACGTACAAGCGCCTTCAACCTCGGTGTTTGCATTCGGCGGCGGCAATGCAGGCTGCAACATCAAAGGCAACATCTCGGCAGACGGCGAACGCATCTACCATGTGCCGGGACAAAAATATTACAGCGTAACAGTCATCAACCAAGCCGAAGGCGAAAGGTGGTTCTGCTCGGAAGCGGAAGCCGTCGTGGCCGGCTGGCGACGATCCAAGCGGTGATGACATCATTGCACTCCGCAAAGAAGTCCATTCAAATGGGAGAAAATTCAAATGAACTTGGCAAGTATGCATCCCGCAGAACCTGAAGCTCGGCCCTCCGAAGCCAGCGACATAGTGATTCGGAGTTATACGTCTGTCGGCTCAATGCAAGGTCTTGGCAAGATTGAGGTGGAGGCGCGTGAAGCTTTTATCCCAGACCGCCGACATGTGGCCTATTTCATTCGAATTTCGACAGAAACTATGGGCGATTACCCTCAATCGTCAGCTGCCGCGATACAATACGACAATATTGAAAAGCTAATCGTTGCGATTGATAAACTATCCAATGTAAGCATTAAGGCGGATAGATTTGCTTTTTACGAAGTTGAATTTGAGATAGACGGTTTAAAGATTATTGTATTTAACGACGCGAGAGGACGAACTATGTTCAATATATCGGTAGCAAACATCACAGTAACGTTCGTAGCAATCCACCGCATTGCTGAGTTGAGAGAGCTAATCCTAAGGGCAAAAAAACATCTCGATGCGAACAAATTCGAATACTAGGACGTAGACTCATTGCCGCGTAACCAGTTGGGCACTGAGACTAGCTTGAGGGCTGCGAGGTAGTTTTCTGCTAGCTTGTCGTAGCGGGTGGCCACGCGGCGGAACTGGAACTGCTTGGCCTTGTTGAAGAATCGCTCGACGAGGTTACGTGCCTTGTAGAGGAACGGGCTGAAGCAGATCGGCTCTTTGCGGACCAAAGCCGCGAAAGACGCCGCGGATGCTCATCTCGACGTCGCGGAGAAGTCAGAGACGGGAACAGCAAATCACCCGCCGGGCCAGAGGCTTATCTGCGGGACTGGCCATCGTCCGCCTCGCGCAAACCGGTTATGCTGTTTGTCGCGCGAGCGCCTTCGTCACCGCTTTGTCAGAACGAGTTTCGAGAATGGGATCCGCAGACGCGTTTCCTCGTCTCGGAGGGATTTTCTCCATAGTGTGCCCTATAAACTGCGGCGAACCTTCCGAATTGAAAGAATCCCCATTTCAGGCAGATTTCCTTCATAAGCATACGGTTCCCTGGATCGAGCAGGTCCTCGCGTACTGCCTGTAACCGAAGCATCTGTAGATAGGCTGCAGGCGTTGTATTCTTGAAAGCACGAAAACCTGCTTCGAGTGCTCTGGTGGAAACACCCGCTGCGTCTGCCACCATTGGCATTGTAATCGGCTGATTGACGTTGGCGCGCATGAACTCGATCCCGCGGCGGATGTGGCCGGGAGCAATCATGTGGGGCTTCTTGTCCAGTAAATGTGATAATCGATGAGGCACCATCCTTATCACGAGATCGGCTAGCGCCTGCGTCATATGAGCCAGGGCTATGGGACTCTGATGCAGGGGACCATTATGACGTATTCCGTCGATGATCGCCTCCGTAAGATTGCCGATAGTCCGGCCAACTGGTGTTGACAGACCCACTTCAGGCAATAGGTCGAGTGAGCCGTTAAACGGCAAATCGAAAGTTTCGCCAATGGTCCGTTGGATTAAAGACCAATTAAGCACCAACTCATCTATTAAATTGGATTGCCCTTGTATCGAGAGACTGTCCAATTCGAAATTCCTGTAAAGAAGCAATTTCCCTTCTCGGGCCTCGGCCATGCGCGAGCCGTAGGTGACCCCCATCCCGCCTCTGCGCGGCACCACGATCGATAGACGCTCTGTTGCGTCCGAACTCCACTGAGCGCGGAACTCAAACCCGGTCTGATGCGAGCCGGTAATCAATGCTGCACTTTCACAACCTGCAAGATCGAGCGCCCAATGGAAGTTTTCAGCACGACCGACGAGATCGGCGTCGAATGCGCCGAAAACCGCTCCGAGGGACTCGATCATGCTATCGAACGTCGAGCCACGATATCGAAAAACGGCATCCCCAGCGCTATTTTCCATCATGCATCTCCAGCCTCAGTATTGCTGCGCATTCCTGCCGGTTCAATGGCCATGCCTCTGATCGAATACTTGCGCGTGTATTCCGACCCGTGGCGCGTTATTCACACCAAACTGCCCAGACGATGCCAGATTGGAGCTGAAGAGCTATTTGACAAATGAGAGCTTTGCATGGCAAAAAATATCCGCCAATAACGCGGCGAATGCGGCTTGGGCCGGATCGGCGGGGTGGCGCGCTCCACCCGCCGGCTAGCGGCGCCGGCTAGCGGCGCCGGCTAGCCGCCAACCTTCATCTCATTTTGTCGATTGACCGGAAATCGACATTTGTCAAGCAAAAACCGGCGCCGTCGACAAAAAGGTATTCGCGAGCTGGTGTTAAGACGGGATCTGATGAGCGGCGGCTTGCCCGAAACCTCGGCACGTTGAAAGCATCTGGGAAATATCCTGTCGTCTCAACCGTTTCGCTGTGCAATCTTGCCCACTTGATGCATGACAACCTGTAGGAGAGGCTCGCGGCTGTTGGCGTAGGATTCGTTGCTGAAGCCAACTCTACCACCAGATCTCACACCCGCCACGACCGACGATACGTCGCCGCCGTTGTGTTTTTCCAGCCGTCGGACGCAAGAAGATCACAGCTGCGTTTGAAGACCGACGCTTCACATCGGATGGCGGCGTCATACTTCTGGCCGGCGCCGAGCGGCATTTGCGACTGGCCGGCCCGCTTGCGGCTACGATCCACGATCCGCGTCGGCCGCGGCAGGTGAGGCGCGCCATGGCCGACATCCTGCGCTCCCACAGCCGTCGACCTCCAAAGGCTCTCGAAGGCCAAGCTACCGGCACGGGACCAGCCCGACCGTTCACTCGCTGAAAATCGGCGGCACCAGTGATGGATGGATGACTCGATCCCCACGCGCAATCGGAATGCGCAATATTCGAATTACGCATTCAATGTGCGATTTACGAACAAAAACTCCATGCTCGGCCTCTGCGCTGTGAAAATGTCAACATGCATTACTAATGAAGAATGACGTTAGGTTTGGATGGCACAGATCCACGTTATGGATAGATAGAGAGACATGCGGTTCAAGGGACTTGATCTTAATCTCCTGGTCGTGCTCGACGCTTTGATGGCCGAGCGTAAGCTCACGGCGGCGGCACGCAGCATCAATCTCAGTCAGCCGGCCATGAGCGCCGCCGTCGCCCGGCTGCGCGCCTATTTCCAAGATGAGCTTTTTACGATGGCTGGCCGCGAATTTATCCCCACGCCGCGGGCGGAAGGTCTCGCGCCTGCGGTGCGCGAAGCTCTGCTGCAAGTTCAGCTCTCCATTATTTCCCCGCAGCGGTTTGATCCGGCCCAATCGGATCGTCGCTTCAGAATCGCGCTTTCCGATTACGTCACATTGGTATTTTTTGAAAAGGTCGTGGAGCGTGTGGCGCGGGAAGCTCCCGGCGTCAGTTTCGAATTTTTCCCCCCCGCCGACGACAGTGAAAATCTGCTCCGGCGCGGCGATATCGATCTTATCATTCTGCCGGAAATATTTATGCCGAACTCTCATCCTCGTGCGAGGCTGTTCGACGACCTACACGTGTGTGTCGGCTGTCGCTCGAACAGGCAGCTGTCGGAGCCACTTACATTCGAAAGATACATGTCGATGGGGCATGTCGTGGTCCAGTTCGGGGACACCCTGAGGCTAGGCCTTGAGGAACGGTATTTGCGCGAGCACTCGCGCAAGAGACGCATCGATGTCGTCGTACACGGTTACAGTATGATTCCTCTCATGCTGTCCAACACCGAGCGTATAGGAACTATGCCCTTACGGCTGGCGCAGCATTTGATGAAAACAATACCCATGCGAATCGCCGAGCTTCCGATGCCACAACACCTTCCGTTCACGGAGGCCGTTCAATGGCCTGCGCTTCACAACAGTGACCCGGCAAGCCTCTGGATGCGCGACATGCTATTCCAGGAAGCGTCCCGTATGGTCTCGCCGCTTGACACAGCCGAGGCCCTCATCGACCCGGACCGGCACGAATGTTGCCGCCTCATTTCTGACCGGAAAAATTTGTCGGGCCTGGACTGCAAAATGGTTGGCATGGCACCCGTTGCTGGTGAAGCAGCCTTAGGCTGCGGCGCGCTTGTTCCTCATGAATGACACCGCGTGGTGACTGGACCGATATGCGAGGGACCGCATTCCGCACCCGCGCATTCCTCTACGGAACCACCGCTCGCACAAATTCGGCCTCGAACATTTGGCCGCTGCCCTCCCAGGTACTTGCCAGTCAGCACGCTCATTGCGAGCGGCGGCTGCGGCAGGAAGCCCGGAACGGCAGTTAAATGATGAACGACCAAGGGAGGCAGCGGTCGCCACGTGACTTGATGCAGCAGTCGAACCCTTTGCAGCACCAGAGCTAATGGGGGCTCGTGACCCTTCTTGATTCTTTCCTGCACCACTCGTGTGCCGTCGACGGTCAGATTTTCGTCAATTGATAGTTCTCTAATGCAGCACGACAATCAATTCGCAAAATCGATTGTTTGGATAACGCGCATCTACGCTATCAATTTGGATATAGGCCGTTGGCCGCGTCTAGGGTTTACAGTGCACACTGAGAAATGCGTTGACTGCACAGCGAGGTTCAAGACACGCTCGGCCCGCTCCTTTGCCGCCCAATGGTCCAGGAAATCCTCTCCGCCCGGACAAGCCCGGAAACCTCTTTGCCAACGTGGCGGTCGAGCACCGGTCGCCATGGCACCAGCGTGAACTCTCGCGAGTTCTCGATGACCGCATACTTTCCGCTGGCAAGTTCAACCGATCGGCGCAACGTGCCCTCTACCAGACGTCCAGGCTTTGCTTCGGAATACGCGAGTCCAAGTTCGTCTGAGAGCTGACCGGCAACACGGTTGAGTTCACGTTGGCGCAGGATCGAAATCATGTTGGCACGATAGACGATCCGGTCCTGCTCTCCACGGGCGAGATCTTGCGCGATCAGCCACTGTCGCCTGCGAGATAGCGCCTCCCGCACCTCGCGCCCGAAGCCGGATCCGCGCAAGGCCTCCGGCCCTTCGGAAACCAATTCGTGGTCGATCCAGGTGGCGCCATCAAAACTGACCTGCTGCTCCAGCGTCAATGAGGAGAGCTTGTCGACAACGACAGGCTCGGCCCTCGCCCGCTGACGCTCATAGTCCGCGACGTGGTCGAGATGATCGGGCGCGATGGCCCAGGTACCGTCCGGCTGGCGCTCCACGCCCTCGGTGGCGCGCCGGATCGCCTCCAGCCGACGGACATGCGTTTCAGCAAAGCGCTCCGTAGCGGATGGATCGTGCTTCAGATGAATGTCGATGCTGTAGCGACCATCGTGGGCGGCGGCGATCCCGGCTATCGTTCGGTCAACCTGCCTCGGCTCTGTGTTCCTTGGTGCGACACGCACGATGCAGCCGTCCGGAGTAGGTTCTGTAGCCTCGCCCTTGCCGATGTCGAAATAGTGGGTTCTGCCGTCGACACCATCGACGACGAGGTAATGCCGGTCGTTGATCTCGTCAGCCAGGCCGCGAGCGACCACGCGACCAACGACAGGTGGAGTCTCCTGTCCCGGCCGATCGTGGACGACATAATCGCCGGCACTGCGCAGCAGGCCCTTACCGGTCAGCTCGCGGTGCATGGTCTTGATGATATCGCCGCGCTCGCCGATGCGACGGAGCGTTGCTTCAAGTTCATTGTCCAGGCGCCAGCGGCCCGGACCGACCTTCTCAGCCAGGCCCATCCGCTCGAGCTTGCGCAGTCGACCCTGGTGCAGCGTCTGCCGAAACGCGTCGCGGCTGGCCGGCAAGACATGCCCGTCCTCGTCGCGCATGCTGAGCAGCCGCCGGTCGATGCCGGTGAAGCGTTCCTGTTCCATCTCGTGCCGTAAGCGCTGCTCGATCTCGCGGTCGGTGCGCGGGCCGAGGTCGAGGCTGACCAGTTCGGCCGCGCGCTCCCGCAAACCCGATGAGATGTAGTCCCGAGCGATGACCAGATTTTCGCCGCGATCATCCTTGCCGCGGACGATGATATGGGTGTGCGGATTGCCCGTGTTGAAATGGTCGACGGCGACCCAGTCGAGCTTCGTGCCGAGGTCTCTTTCCATCTGCGCCATGAGGCGACGGGTCAGCGGCTTGAGGTCGTCATACTCGATGCCGTCCTCGGGTGCGACGATGAAGCGGAACTGATGCCGGTCGCCGCCCGCACGTTCGAGGAAGGCCTTGCCGTCGACCCGGTCGCTGTCGACCCCGTAGAGCGCGCCAGGCTCGCCCTCGCGGGTGACGCCGTCGCGCTGGAGATAGCGCAGGTGCGCACGCGCCCCGTCGACGCCCTTTCCGGCCAGCTTGACGACACGCGCCTTAACGACGACGCGACGCTGCCGGAAGGCCGCATGGCGATCGCGCGATCCGAGGATCGCGGCAGCCGCGCCGCCGCGCCCTGTCCGGCTTCCTGTGAAGCGGCCACCCTGACCGGCACTGCCGCCAGCCCGGTTGATCGCGGCGCGGACCTGACCGGCGTAGCGCTTGCCGGCCTTCGAGCCGCGCGATCCGATCTTGCCGAGCCTCGGCCTGAATTCATCATCTTGCATCGCAGCCTCCTACGGATTTGCTGCAAAATCAGAGACTTGCGTGTAAGACCCTCCCGGCGCTGGAGAGTGCCTCCGGAAGAAACGATGTGCAGACAAAGACTTAGCCGCCTCTTGGAGGCGGTACCTTTATCTTGCCTTTACCAATTAGACCTCTATCTACCTGCAACAATTCATCAATATCAACCGTTCAAATCAGGCTCCATCGTAGTAAAGACGGCATGATTCATTTCAGTCGTACATAAGCCAAGCTCACGGGCGGATTGTTGCCTCCGGCGGTCCATACGCTGCTTCGCGCCACCGAAAACGGCCGCGCGATCCGATTCCGCGGTGGCGACATAGGACGAGAGGCGGCGGATGCCGCCTCTCGTCTCGACTTTAGTCGCGGTCCCGATCCTTAAGCTCCCGGATCACCGCCTTGAGCTCATAGTCGCCGATCTTGGTGCGGCGTTGCGCGACCAGGATGCTGACGGCCGTCTCGTTCGCCTCGATCGCCCGGATCGCGTCCTCCATGTCGGCATACGGCCGGAGGTTTTCGATTGCGATGACGTCGCCGTTCTCGTCGTAGCCGCCGTGGAGATACATCGGCGCCCGATTCAGGCGCGAAAGCGCCCACTCCGCCTCGCGTATGAGCAGGAAGCCCAGCTTGCGCTGCCGCCAGTATTCTGCGCTGCCGCCGTCGATGGTGACGATGTTGCGATGTGTCATGGAAATCTCCTTTCGTTCTCTGACGGAAGGAGCCCGCACCGGCGCATCGAGGGGTCAAGGATCGCTTTAGCGACCGCAACGCGGCGTGCGGGGGAGCCGATTTTGTCGGCGGGCGCCGGCAAATTGGGGGGACCGCGCGTCCTTGACGCCGGAGAGGCGGTGCCACAATGGGCAGTCAGAGAGAGATAACCCACGGCCCCGACCGGGGCCGTGTCCGTATCCGGCGACCAGCCGGTCCTGCGCCCTCCCACCACGTCAACGGCTGCGATCCCGCACCGGCGGCGCAGCGCCGCGAGACGATCGTCACGCGGATGCGCCCAAACCGCGTAACGGCGCGCGCCCATCTGGCGCTAGTTCAAGGGAGGGCAATGCGACCCCCGCCCGACCCGCCCCAGCACCTCGCCCTCACCTGCCGCCCGGCCGCGCTGATCCCGCTGGCGCAGACCCGAGCGGCGCCAGAATTCCGCCGCTCGAACCGCCCCCGGAGGCGCCATCTTTCAGGAAAAACAATTCGCGCCCGGAGGAGATTTTCGACGCCTTCGGCGGTCGAGATTTGCCCTTGAATGCATCCATATCTGCCGCCGAAACCCCGGTCGCCTTAAGCTGCTTGAGGTACAAACCGTCTCTCTCGGCAGCGGCTTCCCGCGTTCCAGATGCGCCTCATAGCGATCAGGCCCGGCGTTGTAGGCGGCGAACAGGCCCGGGAAGCCGAAGCGGTCATACATGGCGCGCAGATAGGCTGTACCGGCCAAAATGTTGTCGCGCGGATTGTGCGGCTCGGCTCCGAGATCATGCTCGACGCGCAGTTCCGCATAGGTGTCGGGCATCACCTGCATGAGCCCAATCGCACCGGCGCGGGAGGTAATCGGCCGACCGTTGAGCATGGTCTGCCCACGGCTTTCGGCATCCATGACGGCATAAATCCAGGACTGTGGAACACTGAAGCGCTGGCTTGCCTCGGCAACGAACTCTTGCCATCTTGCCAGCTGCGGACCTTGGGAGATGACGGCCGGCTGCGCGCCGGTCGCGGCGGAACAGGCGCATGGTGCGATCGATACCATGCCGAGCATCAGCAGGGTTACTCGGTCCATAGCGGCACGAGCCTCCCGATGATATTGGCGGCCGGCACCGGCCCGAAATAACGGCTGTCGAAGGAGCCTGGCGCTTCGCCATTGATCAGGAAGACCTCGTCGCCGGTAAGCGCCCGGCATTCGTTCCACCACGGCAAGGTTCGGCCTTGCGTGTCGACCGGAACGCGGCGGGCGACGATCTCGCCGCCGATGATGATGGCGTCATTGAAGGCACAGACATGCTCGCCAGGCAGTGCCACGATACGCTTCACCAGCGGCACGTTGCGGGGCAGATAGCCGCGTTGGTCGGCGAGCTGAGCGACCATTTTCGGTATGCGGACCAGCACGAAATCGCCGGCGCGAGCGGCACCAAGGCCAAGGCCATAGAGTCCGATTGGCGCGCTGGCCGAAGCGTTCCAGACCAGTATCGGGGCCGGCTTGGCGAATGCGGCGAAGGCGATCAGGCCAAGGCCGATGCTTGCCGCGGCAAGCGTCTTGCGCGCGCGAACACGCCGCAAACGGCTGCCGATCAGATGGAGGGAAGGCCGCGCGATCATGGCCGGCCTCCGCGATTGTCATCGGCGTCGGAGCCCTTCGGCTGGCCCTTCGACCAGGCGTCGAGCTCGTCGATGTGGTAGCGGACGAAGCGGCCGTGCTTGCGAAATTGCGGGCCGCCGCCCTTGAGCCGCATCTTTTCCAAGGTGCGCTGGGACAGCCCGACATAGAAGGCGGCCTGCGCGGTGTTGAGGAACGGGCTGCCCTTCTTGGCGCGAGCGGCGCGCTCGTTTTCGTCGTCCATGATGATCCTCGTTTCGCGTATTCGAGACGGCGGGGAGGATCGGCGAGCGGGAGCGCTTGCGGGACGGGCGAAGAGTCGGTTGGGAGTTTTCGCCGCCCCCCAAAGGCCGGCAATGTGCGGTCTAAGTTCGGCTGAAAGAGCCCCCGCGCCGGTGGCGCGGGGGCGTGACCGGTCAGTCGGCCGGGTTCCAGATGATGGCGAAGGTGTCGTCGTCATCCTGGCCGGCGGCGCGGCCGAGATTGGCGTAGAGTTTTCTCGGGCCAAACTCCGGCGCTGCGATCGACAGGCTCACATAGTCCTTGCCGGAAGCTTCGCCGATCCGGGTCCAGCCCGCACCCACCTCGACGCCTTGCGTGAGCACCCTGAAGTCCGGATGGTTGTCGGCGCTCTTTGACTGATTGGGCACGATGGCGATGTCGGCGCGGACGCTGAGCGTCTTGAGCTGGCCCTTGTAGCCGCCATTGTCCTGCTTGGTGACGTATCCGATCGCGGTCATGTTAGTCTCCTTTTGCTTGTCGCCGGGGACCATTCCCCTGCGATGGCGGACCGTGATGGGCGCGTCCGGGCCGGCTGAACCTCAAAAGGCCGCAGCGGCAGCGGAGGACCCGAGCGGGCAGCTTTTTTGAAGCGAAGCGGGCGCGAGGAGCCGCCGCAGGCGGCGGGGAAAAAAGCTGCTGGCCGAGGGTTTCGGGCGGGCCGGATCCGCCCATAGGTCATCAAGCCAGCGGCAGGGGAATGGTCGTGGCACGAGCAAAAGGAGACGTCGCGAAGACGCGGTCGCGGCAGCCAGGCAGAAGTTAGGCGAGGACAGGTTTGCGGACGCTCCGGCGCCCGTGCCAGCGCCATCGTGCCCAGGCAGAAAGCGCCAGATTGCCACCACGGGGCCGGGTGTTTTCGAAAGTCCGTCGGCCGGTGCGGGCGGCTGAAGCCGGACCAGCGCTGCGGTCTACAGGAGACTTTGCCGAGCGATAAATGCAGCCCGATTGGCGGACGAGCGGCGACGTTGCAAACCTCGCCGCTCGCAATGCCCAAGGATCATTCAGACACGAACAGCGTCTGGATCTTCGACCACTGATGGCGGTGCGGAAGCCGCCGCGGGTCGTGTAGCTCGACACCGGGAACGCCATCCAGCCGTCGACTTTTTGCCTGCCGTTTTCGCCGGAGAGAAAGTCGCGCACGATCTTCTTTTGCGTCTTCGCCTTCTCCGAAGAATTGCCGTCGGCGACGACCCTGCCGCCAATTTACCCCGCCTATCGGTGAAGGTGGATCGGAAAGCATGCTCGCTAGCGCAGTGAAGGGCTGCGTGTCTAAGCGGCCGGCGCGACCCTTCTGGCGGACGTCGATATTGCCACCGCCTGCCTGCCGGAGGGTTCCTCATCTGGCCTGGCACATCGAAGCGAAAAGCTGTGAACGCGGCGAATGAGCAAGAGGTTCTACGTAAACAGTCTTGCCGTTATGACATGCCATTCGGCTCGAATTCTTGGCGCTTTAGCAGGAGCCTGACGCGCGTCATTGCGTCCTCGCGCTCGAAACTGAGCGACCCCTTATGGGCTTTGGCGACCTCGGACGCGATGGCGAGACCGAGCCCCGAGCCGGTTGAAGCCAGGCTTTTGGCAAATGGCCGCAGCAACTCGGATGGAGTGCCCTCAAAGCCTTTGCCGTCGTCTAGAACCTCGACCCAGGCTTCGTCTTCGCCGGCCCCGACAACGACCAGCAAACGGCTTGCGGCTCCGTGTCGGAGCGCATTGTCGATCAGGTTACCCAAGGCTTCCCGAAGGCTGATGACGTCTCCAGGGATAACTGGAGAAACGTCGGAAGGCTGGAACACGATGTCGACTTCGCGCGGCAACGAGAGCGGCACGCCGGTGGCCAAGGTGGCTTTGGCGAAGGCGTTGAGGTCGATCGGTGCGAACTTGGCGGTATCGGCGCGATGAATGACCATCGCATGGTCGAGAAGTTGACCGGTCAAGCGCGCCAGTTCGTTGGCGCGCCCTCGGATGCGGTCAATGGTTTCGGGCGTGCGCCTGGAAGGCGGCATATTTGAAAGCACCTCCACTTGCGCATCGAGCGCGGCCAGCGGAGTTCGGATCTGATGCGCCGCGTCGGCGATGAAGCGCTGGGTCGCCGCCATGCGTTCCGACAGCCTGCGCATGAAGTCGTCGATCGATTGAACCAGGTTGCGTATCTCCAGCGGCGGACTGGCCTGTATCGGACGCAGGTCATCGGGTCGGCGCTGCGTGATTTCCTGCTCTATGCGCGTCAACGGCTTTAGGGCAAAACGCACCGCAAAGCCGACCGCGAGCAGAGCCAGAACGCTCATTGCACCGATGATGAGGAACGCCTTGGCTGCAAGATTCCATGCCAGCGCGGTTCGCGCATTGACCGTTTGAGCGACGATGATTGTCGCCCATCCGCCCATCTGGGTGCCCTCGATCTGCCGTCCCAAGGTCGCGATCCTGACCCGCTGGCCCTGATAGCGACCATCCTCGATGACAACGCCTTGCCGAATTGCCGTCGGCTTGGCCCTGGACGAAAGGTCGTCGTAACCCGCGACGACCACGCCGCGAGGATCGACCACTTTGTAAAACACCATGTCGTAGGCAGAGAGGGTCGCGACCGCCGCCACAGGTGGGTCCAGCGCCACCACATCGCCCTGTAGGTACACATTCTCGGCGATCTGGATGGTTCCCCCGGCCAGAAGCCGGTCATAGGCCTGCTGCGCGGCCAGCGAGGTCGACTGCCATGCCAAGAACCCGAGCAGGATCGCGCCGCAGCCGAGCACCATCGTCAGCACGGCGATGATACGGGCATGCAGCGAGAGGCGCAAATCACGTGGTGGCAAGTTGATATCCCAGCCCGCGCATCGTGCGGATTTCGATCGGGGCATCACCAAGCTTGCGTCGCAGGCGGGCGACAAACTGCTCGATCGCGTTCGGACTTGGCTCTTGATCGAAGTTGAAGAGCTGCTCGATAAGCTCTTCCTTGGAGACGATGCGGTCGGGGCGGATGGCGAGTATCTCCAGCACTGTGAGTTCTCGGCGCGTGAGGTTGAGGGACCGGCCTGCGACCGATGCAACACGTCCGGCGCGGTCGATCACCAACGGGCCGACGCACAGCGTGTTGTCGGAAAGGCCGGTACTGCGGCGCAGGAGTGCCCGGGCACGAGCCTCGAGCTCGCGATAGTCAAAGGGCTTGATGAGATAGTCGTCCGCGCCTACGTCGAGTGCGCTGATGCGTTCATCGACGGCCGAACGCGCTGTTACAACCAGGACCGGTGTCGCTAATCGCCGAGCCCGCATTCCTTTGAGCACCTGGATGCCATCCTCGCCGGGCAAGGTGAGGTCGAGGATTACCAGGTCATAGGTCTGTACCGCCAAGAGCTCCACAGCGGTCTTGCCGTTCTTCTCCCAATCGACGGCGTGGCCGATCTTTTCGAGCCGCATGACGATGGCTTCGGCGATATCGGCGGTGTCTTCAACGACGAGCACACGCAAGGTCCAGGCATCCTTAGCCGGAGTCAGGTGAGAGTCAGATTGGCGCGCTATTAACACACCGACACTGCAAGTGCACAGGCAAACTCGGGAGGACCGATGCACGCCCCAGTCAATACCAGCGCCCCTGCGCCGATTCTTTCGGTCGGGGGTGTAACCCTCCAGTACAAGACGCCCGACGCCGTGGTGACGGCCACGCGCCGCGTCTCCTTCGACGTCTTTTCCTCGGATCGTTTCGTGCTTCTCGGTCCGTCGGGCTGCGGCAAGTCGACCTTGTTGAAGGCGATTGGCGGATATCTTGCGCCGATGGAAGGCAGCATTCGTCTGAAAGGGCGCGAAATCTCGGCGCCCGGACCGGATCGCATGATGGTCTTTCAGGAGTTTGACCAACTCCTGCCTTGGAAGACGGTGCGCCAGAACGTCGTCTTCGCGCTGGTGGCGAGCGGGCGCGCGACGCCTGCCGAAGCCGAGGAGCGATCTCGCTCCTACATCGACAAGGTTGGACTGACCAAGTTCATCGACAGTTATCCGCATATGCTTTCGGGCGGCATGAAGCAGCGCGTGGCGATCGCTCGCGGCATGGCGATGGAGCCCGATGTCCTATTGATGGATGAGCCCTTTGCGGCGCTCGACGCCCTGACCCGCCGCAAGATGCAGGACGAGTTGCTCCGGCTTTGGGAGGATACTCGGTTTACGGTTCTGTTCGTCACCCACTCGATCGAGGAAGCAATCCGTGTCGGCACGCGCATCCTGCTGCTTTCGCCGCATCCTGGCGAGGTCAGGGCGGAGTTGAACAGTATCTCGCCGGACGAACTCGGCACGGCGACGCAGTCGGCGCTCGAGACGCGCATCAACGAAATGCTCTTCGCGGCACATTGAGACGGAGGCGATTATCATGACCAATCTCCACACGATGCGTCAGGAAATCATTCGCGACGTCCAATCCGGCGATGCCCCGGTGGTAGCCAAGTCGCTCAGCGCGTTCGAGCGGGTCTATCGCCTCGGCTTTGTGCGCAAGGCGCTCATTCTAGCCGTTCTCGCGCTTGCCTGGGAAGCCTATGGCCGATGGCTCGGCAACCCACTGCTGTTCCCGACTTTCGGCCAGACTGTCGAGGCGTTTTACACCAATATCGTCAACGGCGTCCTTCCACAGCGAATGATGGTTTCGTTGCAGACTTTGGTGATCGGCTACAGCATCGGTATCGCGCTGGCGGCACTGCTGACGACGCTGGCCATAGGCTCACGCATCGGTGCGGACCTGCTCGAAACCCTGACCTCCATGTTCAATCCGCTGCCAGCGATCGCGCTTTTGCCGCTCGCCCTCATCTGGTTCGGATTGGGCTCTGGCAGCGTTGTCTTCGTTCTGGTTCATTCGGTGCTGTGGGCGATCGCCCTCAATACCCACGCGGGGTTCCGGTCCGTATCGAACACATTGCGGATGGTCGGCCAAAATTACGGGCTCCGCGGTTTGAAACTAGTAAGGCTGGTCCTGATACCGGCTGCGTTCCCGGCCATTCTGACCGGTCTCAAGATCGGTTGGGCATTCGCATGGCGCACCCTGATCGCGGCCGAACTCGTCTTCGGCGTATCGTCTGGCTCAGGTGGCCTGGGCTGGTTCATTTTCGAAAACCGCAACCAGCTTGAAACGGCCAACGTTTTTGCCGGCCTGTTCACGGTCATCCTGATCGGTCTCTTCGTTGAATACGTCATCTTCGCCACCATCGAGCGAAAGACGATCCGTCGCTGGGGCATGCAGCACTAGGCGACACCACCAAGGCCGAATAGCCACATCATCAAGGGAGGAAAAGATGAAATTGAAGTCATGGCTTTGCCGCGCATTGATCGCAGCGGTGTTTAGTGCAGCTGCGGGTGCCTCGGGTGCCCGGGCGGAAGTGAACGAAGTGCGCATTTCCAAAGGGTTCGGCATCCTCTACCTGCCGCTGATCGTCATGCAGGACCAGAAATTGCTAGAGAAGCGTGCCAAGGCGGCCGGGCTTGGCGACATCAAGGTCACATGGATGATGTTGGACGGCGGCAACGTCATCAACGATGCCATGATGGCCGGCACCCTCGACTTCGCCGGGACCGGCGCGCCCGGTTTCATAACGCTGTGGGCCAAAGCAAAGGGCATCCCAGGAGTCGAGGTTGTCGGAGTTTCAGGGATGAGCTCGGTGTCGCTCTGGTTGAACGCCAACAAGCCGGAACTGAAATCGCTGAAAGACTTCACCCCGACCGACAAGATCGCGTTGCCGGGGATCAAGACATCGCTGGCGGCCGTCGTATTGCAGATGATCTCCGCCAAGGAATTCGGCCCCGATAACTACGCCAAGATGGACCCGCTGACGGTCAGTCTTCCGCATCCGGAAGGACTGGCCGCGCTTGTCGGCGGCAAGACCGAGGTCAAGGCCCATTTCACTTCACCGCCTTTCCAGTACATCGAAGCCAAGTCCGGGCGTGCACACGGTGCTGAATTCAGTCGACTATCTGGGCAACATCACGCTCGACGTCACGTTTGCCCCAAAGAAATTCGTCGACGCCAATCCAAAGATGACCCAGGCTTTTATCGACGCAACGGACGATGCCAACGCTTTGATCGCGAACGACAAGAAGCTCGCCGCGGAAATCTTCGCCAAAGGCTCGAAGACCAAGGTCGATCCCGCCGAGGTCCAGAAGATGATCGAGGACAAGGACGCTCGTTTTGCGACGACGCCCAACGGCGTGATGCAGTTCGCCGATTTCATGCACCGCACCGGCGCGATCAAGGTCAAGCCGGCCAATTGGAGCGACATGTTCGTCCCGCAGTTGGCCGGCCGACCCGGAAGTTGAAAATCGTTCCGTTCCAAGCCAAGAACCGCGATGACCGTTGCCGCGGTTTTTGATTTTCCATCCTTACATCTGAAATTGCCAGAATGGCTCCGACTGTGCGGGAAGCGCTTCGGCGAAGCGCTCCTTGCAGGCGGACGAGCGGCGACGTTCCAAACCTCGCCGCCCGCAATGCCCAAGGATCATTCAGACACGAACAGCGTCTGGACCTTCGCCCACTGGTCGGCGGTGCGGAAGCCGCCGCGCGTCGTGTAGCTCGACACCGGGAAGGCCATCCAGCGCGGCAGCCAGCCGTCAACTCTCTGCCTGCCGTTTTCGCCGGCGAGGAAGTCGAGGATGATCTTCTTTTGCGTCTTCACCTTCTCCGAAGAATTGCCATCGGCGACGATCCTGCCGCCGATGTCGGCGAGGATTTCGTTGGCGACTTGCCTGTCACGCAGCAAATCGAAGAAGGCATCGTCGGCTTGCCACCAGCCGCGCATGTCGAGACCTAGATGGTTGCCGAGCGCTCGACGATGGCGCTGCCGGCGCTCAGCGTCTCGGCCATGACCAGCGAGAGAATGCGCCCGACATCGTCATCGGAAAGCGCCAGCAGACGGGCAAAGACGGTCGCCAGCGCGAAGTCGTCGCCGTTGCCGCCAGCCACCGGACCATCCTCGTCGAGCCTGCCGAGCGCGGCCAAAACCGCGCGTTGCTTCTCGGCAAACGCCGCTTGCGCCTTGCAGGCGGCAACGCTTTTTGCCACCTCCTCGTTGGCAGCGCGCTGCGGCTCGACGCGCACCGTCCAGAGGCCGGAACCGACAATGGCGTGAGCAACCATCAGCCGCAGCGCGACACCCGGATGGTCGAGCAAGGCGGTGCGCACGGCGGCGTGCCGATGCAGATCGACATAGTTCTGCATCGGTCCGCTGAGTTCCGGGCGCGACGGTTTTGCCGGCGCTTCGACTTCCTCGCCGGCCTCGCCTTCGGCGCGGGCGCGGCGAGCTTCCTTGCGCGACAGATAGCCTTCATGAGCCTCGACTTCGCCGCGCTGCGAGACGGTGATGATCACCTTGCCGCCCTTCTTCTTCGGCGTCTTTTCGTAGTCCCATGCGTGAAAATACTGGCCGGGTTCGAGCACCGTCACGTCCGTCCAGCCGGCTTTAGAATAGGCCTCGCCCTTGGCGGCGATCGCCTCGTTCTGCTTTTGCCAAAAGAGATCGGCATCGGCGAAATAGCTGTCCTCGCCGAACAGGTCCGACACAATCAGGCCGGGATAATCCGCGATTGGGAACAGCGCCACCTTGGTGGAAATCGACTGACCGCCGAACAGCCATTGCTTCAACTGCCAGCCGCGCGGGGCTCGGTTGTCGGGATCGGCATAAAGCGCCAGCCAGTCCTTCTGCTGCGCCTTCGAGGCCATGGTGAGATGGCGCACCGTCTCGGTGTCGATCTCCTCGCGGCGATAGGCTTCCCGTATCTTGGGCAGCAGGTCGCCGAGCGCCAGAATGCGCTTCACTTGATGCTCGGTGAGGCCGAATGTGGCGGAAATGTCGGCGATGCCCCTCCCCTCCTTGATGAGGCGCGTAAAAGTTTCCCACTGCGAGACTTCGTCAGGGTCGAGGCGAGCAATGTTCTCGATGAGCGAAGCTTCGAGCGCGTCGGCGTCGTCGCCGTCCTCCATGATGGCGCATGGCAGCGGCTCGCCCTCGCCGCGCTCGTCGGCGACCGTTTTGGCGGCGAAATAGCGCCGCCGCCCGGCGACGATCTCGAAGCTGTCGGGCGTACCGTTGGGCCGGATCAGAAGCGGCACCAGGACGCCGCGCGCCCTGACCGACGGCAGGATGTCGGAAATGTCGGGCGCGCGTTTGGAATGGCGCATGTTGATGGCGGAAACGCTCAACTGGTCGATGGAAACGTGGGCAAGCTGCATGGTTCTTCTCCTTTGTCTGGGCTTGGAAAGCCCCACCGCGAGGCCGAAGGCCGAGCGGCGGGATGTTTTGCGCCTGCGGCGCGGTCATTCCGCCCGGTCGGGCGGAAGCTCGGGAAGGGAAATCGAGAGCGCGGCGGCGGCGGCCTGCCGCAAAAGCCGCTCGGCCTCGGTGATGTGGCCGGCAAGGCGCGCTGCCTCGGCGTAGACCGAGAGCGGAAAGCGCGGCGCGAAAGCGAGATCGCGCTCAATGCCGATGCCGATCGGACCCTCGACGGCTTGCAACTCGGCAAGGCTCACGCTGCCCAATTCGGGGAAGCCGAAACCGAGATCGCAAAGCCCGAACAGCGTGTCGCCATCGGCGTCGAGTTCGCTCAGAAGCCACGTCGCCGCGCCTGTCGGATTGAACAGTTTGACGACGGGAACGTGGTCGGTTTCGACCTCGGCCGCGCCGTTGGCGATGAGGCGCGCGCGCAAGTCGGCGGTGATCAGGATCATGGCAAAGCTTCCTTGTCGGAACAGGTTGGACTGGGTCAGAACAGGTCGAGTTGATTGCGCGCGGCTTTATCGAAGAGGCCGACATCGAGCGGCTTCTGCGCCGCGCGCGGCCGCATCGGCGCGTCCATCAAAAGCTCAAGCCGGTTGCGGGTGGTGACCCGCCTTCGCGAAGCCCGCTTCGGCGGGCGAAGGAAGGTCGGGCGGACGCCCGGAACGAGCGTCTGCTCGCCTTCCGGCGTCGGCTCACTTTGCAGCGGAAGGGGGCCGCGCGCGCTCATGCCGCGATTCCTTCCCGCATCTTGATTTCGGCATCGGCCTGGAAAGCCAGCAGGAAATCGGCGGCTTTCGAGGCAAGGCTTGCAGCACGAAAAATCGCGCGGTTGTCCTCGCGCAAAACCTCCAGCCAAGAGGCGATGTAGTCGGCGTGGCGCACGGTCGGGGTGATGCCGAGTGACGAGCAGGTGAAGGCAGCCGTGATCTCGGCGACCAGTTCCTCGCGTGCATAAAGTTTGGTGCCGAATGAGCCGGAGAGATCACGCGCAAGCCGCGTGGGGTGCCCGCTCCAGTGGCCAAGCTCATGGAAGCAAGTGCGATAATAGTTGATCTGCTCGAAGAAGGCCGGTTGCGGCGGCAGCTGAATGAAATCGGCAGAGGGCATGTAAAAGGCGCGGTCGCCGCCGATGCGGATATCGGCACCGGTTGCCCTAACCAGCGTCTCGGCATGCGGGATGATTTCGCGTTCGGGCAGCGGTTCAGGCTGGCTGTAAAGCCCCTCGGGTAATCCCTCGCATTGCGCGACATTGAAGACGGTGAAGCGCTTGAGAAACGGAATTGCCTGCGGCTCGGCGTCCTCGGCCTTTGCGCGTTCCTTCTCGCTTTTCGGGATGAAGCGATCGGCATGCACGATGGTCGTGCCGTGCTCGCCTTTCCTGACATTGCCGCCAAGGGCAAGCGCCTGCCGGAAGGTGAGCCAGCTCTGGCCGGGGTAGCCGTGTTCGATCACCGCGCCCCACAGGATCAGGATGTTGATGCCGGAATAGCTGCGCCCGGTGGCGGCATTCTTCGGCAATCCAAGGCTGGCCTTGGCGCTGCCCCAAGGCTTCACCCAAGGCACGCAACCCCCCTCCTGATCGGCGATGATGCGGTCTGTGATTTCCGAATAGAGGCTCGCCCTCTGAGCCTCGCTCCACTTGCTGCGACCAACTTCTCCGCTAGCGCTGCGTTTGCCGGTTCTGCGCATGACTTGACCTCCGCTCGCCAATCTCGCTGCGCCCTTCCCCGCAAAGCGGGGTGGGCGGCGAAAACGACCGGAAAGGCCCGCCGTCAGAGGTGGCCGGCATCCGCAGGACCGGAACGCAAGTGGAGGACCCGGAGCGCTAGCGCAGGGTTGCGGGCCGCCGCGGCGGGCCTAGAAGGGAGAGCCGCCCACACCGCGCCGCCGGGAAGGCCAAATTGAAAAAACAACGCCGCCCTCGGGCGGCGACCGGCACAGCCCGCAAGGGCTGCCCGCGCCAGGGGGCGAAGCCGAATGGCCGAGACCGCCTGAGCCACGCGAAGAACAAGCGGGCTCGGTTCACAAGCACCCGGCGCGCGCCATCAGGCGCGCGGGCGCCGCGATTGCTCTAGTGCTTAAAACCCACTGGTCGGAACGAAACCGATAGTCCGCACAGCGGCTGCGATGCTGTCGGGCGGCCACAGCGATCCTTGCGATCGGCCTTGACGCGTCCGGTCAGTACTTGAGGCGAATGCGGGATCAGGCCCGGAAGCGATCGAAGCGCCGCGGAACGCCGCGCGATGAAGCCAAAGAAGTCGCGCTCAACAGTCATCGGGCTCTCTGGCGCTCGAGCGAAACTTTGCTCAAAAGGCAGCCTTGAGGCCGAAGGACACCGACATCACCTAGAAAGCCGACGCGACGGTATTTTCCCACTGGCCATTGAACTCGCCGGGGACGGTGGCGTAGCTCCTTTCGTCGCCGCGGGTTTGGAACACCCGGTCGAAGGACCCGCGCAGGTACAGCGAGGCAGATGGCGTGACCGCGCAGCTGACCGCGACATCGGCTCCCATGGCCGGCGCTGAGTATAAGTCGTCGTAAATGCGACGTTGGGGCCAGTGATCGTCGATGTCCTCGAAGCCGATGGTCAGGCCGGCTCGAATGCCGCCGCTGATGGAAAGGTCGCCAATCACGTGCTTGCCGCTCAGGCTAAAGGAATCCGATCGGCATCTTTTGGTGATTGCCTCACGACCTTACGATCGCCGGGCCAGATTGGATGGCGGTCGCGAAACAGGGGATCGCCGCTCGATTCGATGCCGTATCCCCCATAAGCCGTCCATTTGACGTCGGTATAACGGAAGCCCGCGCCGATGGCGAAACTACTGGTGCCGGTACTAGCGACGATCCGGTCAAGTTGGATGGAGCCGCTGAAATAGTGGTTTAGGTTGGTGTCGGGCATAACCGCACGGCCGCTCCAATCGCTGTGGAGCTTGCTGGCCCAGTCGCGATCGAGCATGTGCCCGTCGCCGCCCGCGCGCGTTACGGTCACGGCCCGGTTATCGATAGCGCTATGAACTGCCCCGGCAATGTCAAATCGGTGGGCTAGGCGGGCCGGGGAAAACGCGAGAAGCTGCCCGTTCGACCAAAGCGCATTCAGGCAGCTGGGTGCTGGCAGGCACTGTTCAAAAGCCCGGCCATCTTGGACGCATTGCGCCACGGCGAGGTATGTGGATGCCGGTCAGACTATGGGACACGCGATCGTCGGCACCTTCTCTGGCAAGCAAACCTGCGGGGTGAAGCGCGCAGAAAATGGCTCTACCAGTAGACCTCCGTGCAGCAGAGCCTCTCCATCTGGGCGATTTCCAAATCGAAAATTGTCTCTCCACTCCGGCTACGCTTGGAGCTCTCGTGCTTATTATGATGGGCTGTGTTCCACGGGTTCAAGGGTGGTATCACCGGCTAGGGGAGCGCAACGAGCCGATGAGCTGTGTGGATCGTGGTTTACTGCCCCAAGCCCTCGCTTCCAGACGATATAAAGCACAGCCGCCGAGTACACGATCTGCATAAACAAAGTGCACAGTGCCGCTTGCACCAAGACAGCGGTGACGGAGCCTGTTAGACAGAATGTGGCAATCGCGAAAACGGCCAAAGTCCCGATCATGCCGGTTAAAAGGCGAGCCGCGCGCATTGATCAATCCCCATTGCCCAGATGGTACGCGACCGCGCTCTTTAACCTGTTGGCCGCAAAGTCTGATCTCATTGTTCTAATGGAGAAGCACGCGGTTGGAACAATGGATTGTTTGGATGCGCGCCATCGATGCGATGGATGACCTCCTGCCAACGTGTGCGCATGGCACTACGATTTCAGCTGTGCCCGCCACATCCAACGCCAGGTACGAAGAAATGGCCGACCTGACCCTCGGCTTCGATCCGGGGGGCGAGCCTGAACGCGCCCGCAACGCTGCGCGCAGTCACCTCGACCGGGCGAACTGGATGGTGACGACAGGCTACAGGGAAACAGTTACCCAGCCGAGAGCCGTCCCAGGGGTATGAGGGAATGCAAGGTTGCAGGGACGCGGCTCGCCTCACCCGGCCTGTTGCGCTGGCTGCGTCTAACCCTGTCAGCGCCGCGAGATAAACGGCGGCCATTGATCCCGCTTCAGGGTCGGCCTTGTCGGTCGCTCGATCGAAAGCGTGCTGCGCGGTGGAAGGTCTCCAATGTGGAGTTCCAGCAGCCGCCGATCCAAGTCCTTGTCCGCCGCCGTGAGGCGATGATTCAGGCGAAGGTAGTCCATCCATGTCGGCGTGCGGAAGGTCTCTGTCCAATGCGACGGCTCCTGCAGGTCGCGCTGGAGATTCCAGCGCCGGGCGCCAACGCGGCTTTGCACTCTGCGTCGTTCCTGCATACGGTCGAGGAATGCATCGGTGTCCGCCTCCGGTATCGAATACTCGATCTTGACGACGATCGGGCCGCTTCTCGGCTTCAGGTCCAGGGCAAGGTCTGGCGTTTCGAAGCCAATAGAGTCCTGGTCGGAATCTTTCCACTGGCGAATGGGCAACAGCAACCCGGCGCCGGCGACCAACAGCAGGGCGCGGCGGCGCTTTCCAGCGCCATCGTCAGCGAATAGCTCTCAGCCACTGTTCCCCAGAGCCAGCTGCCGGCCGCGATGCCGCCCGATGAAAGCGCCGAATAGATCGAGAGCGTGCGACCGACGACCCATCGCGGGCTCGACAACTGCACGCTCACGTCAAGCCCCGTCCAGGTGACGACCCAGCCCGCGCCGCCCAGCGCCAAGGCCACGCTCGCCACCGCCAGGGAAGGCGTAAGCGCCAGCGACAGACAACACGCCGCACATGCTATGGAGGCGAGCGTCGTCAGCCGCTCCTGAGAGAGGGAACGTCTCAGGGCGTTGTTGCCGATGCCGGCGCACAGGGCGCCGGCGCCGAAGCCGGCCATCAGAATGCCGTAGGCGATCGGCCCTCCTCCCAGCTGGTCGCGGGCTACCAGAGGCATCAGCGCCAGCATCGCGATGCTCGTCAGGCCGAAAAGCGCTCCACGCGCGATCGCAGCCTTGATCTCAGTCGAGAGGACGGTGAAGCGCGCCCCGTCATGGATGGCGGTGGCCAATAGCTCGCGCGGCAGGGGCGAGGAGCGGACGCTCCATTTGCAGCGCGCGATGATCCAAAGCATCATCAGGTATGTCAGCGTCGCCAGGGCGAACGCAGTCAGCGGTCCGAAAGAGGCGACGACGATGCCGCCGAACGCCGGACCGAGCTTCGCATGGCGTTGTAGCCGACCGAGATCAGCGTGACCGCGGCTGGGACCTCGCGTTTGCGCAGGATGTCGCCGACCGAGGCGTGCCAGGCAGGGTCGGTGAAGGCGGCGCCGCATCCGGCCAGGCAGCTGAAGCCGAGAATCATCCAGGGATTGAAAAAACCGAGGCCCCCAACAGCGGTAAGCAGGATCGCGGACAACGCTATCACGCACCAGCCCAGGATCATCACAGTCCGGCGGCTGAAATTGTCGGCGACGGCGCCGGCGACGATCGACAGAACGAAGACCGGCAGCGTGGTGGAAGCCTGGACCAGGGCGACCATCACATCGGACGTCGAAATGGTCGCCATCAGCCAGCTGACGGCGACGGTCTGAACCAGCCAGCCCAAGCTGGACACCTGTGCGCCAACCCAGATCGCACGAAAGGTGGCATTCCCGAGCGGCGCGAAAGTCGCCGACGAAACTGGATTCGACTCTGCGCAAGCCGCCCCGCTCATTGGCCGAGCCTTTCTCTTGTATAGATCCGGGAAGGGTTTCTCGGTCGCGACCGTACTCATGGAGAAGTGGCGGCATCAGGGCATTTTGGTCTCTGCCACAAGTGATTTTCGGCGGCTCGTAAGGGGCGGAAACCCGGTCCTCTTCGGGGAAATAGCTATTCATCAGTGAGCGAGAGTGCCTCGGCCACCTCGTGGGATTATTTCCAGAAGCTTGGAGCTAGTGCAGAACCACTCTTTCTGCCAACGCGCCATTGATGTGCCTAGCCGCGGGTCGCACTTGGGAAGACAACGCTTAGGGGACCATCCGGGATGTATTGCTTTCCGCCATTGCCTTCACTAATGAGGCGAAACTTCGCGGACGAGTTTTATCAAATCAGGAGCATCCCGTGCCAGAAGAAGCCGAGAACAAAACTGACGCGCTCATTGAGCTTACTGCCGACGTCGTATCGGCCTATGTCTCCAACAATCCCGTCCCGCTGGGCGACCTTCCCGCGCTGATCGGCCAAGTGCATGTCGCGCTGGAGGCTGCGCTGGGCGCAGCCCCTGAAAAGGCGGAGCCCCTCACGCCCGCAGTTCCCATCAAGAAGTCCGTCACGCCCGACTACATCATCAGCCTCGAGGACGGAAAGAAGTTCAAGTCGCTGAAGCGGCATCTTGCTACCCATTACGGTCTGACGCCCGACGAATACCGCGCCAAGTGGGGCCTGCCGGCGGACTATCCGATGGTCGCCCCCAACTATGCCGCAACACGGTCCGCCTTGGCCAAGACGATCGGGCTTGGCAGAAAGCCTGCTCCGGCCGAACAAGCCGCACCTGCGAAGAGGACCCGCAAAAAAGTCGCGGCCTGACGGTTCGTTCTGGCACGCAATTGGAAGGCGGGGCGATCCTGCCTTTCGCTGCCGCGCGGCGTGCAGCAATTTGCGCAGGTTTTCGTCTACTCCAACTCCCGCGTTATTCCCTCCGCGTCACTCCAAAAGGGTAGTGCGCTCGCGGTCCAGCCTGACGAGAGCGCAGGACACCCGCTGCGCAGTCTCGACTCGAGCGCTGGTCGGCCATCCGCTTGCCGACTGTGACGGCCCGCGGCCCGACGTCGGGCAGCAATCGTCGTCGATGCATCAAGGTCAGGACGACGCGGGACGCCGCTCAGCAGAATAGAAGTCTTCTTTGAATGCACCGCCAAAATGTCTAATTTTGATTGACATATCCCGGCAATGCTGAAGTGGCCGCTTTGCGACCACTTTATCGCCGTTCAATTATGTCCACCATGAATGGACAATCTCCATCGAAGCTACAGCTGCTGCTGCAAACCGTGCCTCCGGGCTTTCTGGTCGATTCAGCCTGGATGAAACGCCATGCCATCTCCCGCCAGTCAACCTCGGCCTACGTCGCGCGCGGCTGGCTCGAGCGGGTTTCGCAAGGTGTTTTTAAGCGACCTTTCAGCGCGGGCCATAGTTCCCACGCGCGGTCTGGCTGGAAGATCCCCCTCCTGTCTGCGCAGTGGCTGATGGGGTATGGTTTTCATGTGGGCGGCATGAGTGCGCTCGATCTGCGCGGCCATGCCCATTATCTGCGGCTGGGCGATGATCCCGCCATCTACCTCTACGGCGAGGAGATCCCCGATTGGTTGGTAGGCCTCGACACCGGCGCCCACTTCGTTCGGCGGCGCGATGACTTGTTTCACGGCCTATCCCTCGGCGTCGATGGCGCAACCTTTAGCATCTCGGAGAGCCCCGACGAGCGCATGGACCTTAGCCCTTGGCTTTGGCCAATCAGAATGTCATCGCCGGAGCGTGCGGTTCTGGAAGCTGTGGCGGACGTTCCGAACACCATCAGCTTTCACGCAATGGACACCACCTTCGAGGCCTTGGTGAGCATGCGGCCGCGGCTCTTGTCGCAATTGCTCGTAAAATGCCGCAGTGTGAAGGTGAAGCGCCTGTTCTTCGTCTATGCCGACAAACATGGGCATCCTTGGCGCAAGCACGTCAATGCAGCTGAGTTGAATCTCGGCCGCGGAGATAGGAGCCTCCTGGCCGGCGGCCGGCTTCATCCGACTTATCGCATAACCGTGCCGGCTGACCTCCTACCCCGAGAGGAGTCGGATGCGTGAAGCCTACAGGCGGCAAGTGGAACTTCTGGTGCGCACGCTGCCCTTCATCGCGCGCCAGCGGGTGTTTGCGCTGAAGGGCGGCACGGCGATCAATCTCTTCTATCGAGACATGCCCAGGCTATCGGTCGATATCGACCTGGTTTACCTGCCCATTGAAGATCGGGAGACCACGCTGAAGGGGATCGACCGGTCGCTCGAAGCCGTACGCGATGATCTGCAACGCGGTCTTCGCGGGGTGGTCGTGCAGCGGATTGCCGGCGGCAGCAACAACGACACCGGCATCCTCGTTCGGCAGGGCAGCACCGAGATCAAGATCGAGACCTCGCCGGTCGCCCGCGGCGCCGTCCATCAACCGGAACTGCGACGCGTCGGCGCGCCCGTCGAAGACGCATTCGGCTTCGCCGAGATGCAGGTTGTCGCATTCGAGGATCTCTTCGGTGGCAAATTGCATGCAGCCGTCGACCGCCAGCATCCCCGAGACCTGTTCGACGTGAAGCTGCTCTACGAAAATGAGGGACTGACAGACCCCCTCTTTCGGACGTTCCTGGTGTATGTCGCGAGTCTGGTCGACCGACCCACGAACTGATCAGGCCCTCATTCGCGAAGATCGAGGAGGCGTTCGTCAAGGAATTCGAGGGGATGACGTTGACGTCCGTCAATGTGGACGACCTCATAGGCGCAAGAGCTCATCTTGCGGCGGACCTGCTTAAAAGGATCGATGACAACGCTATGCGCTTTCTGTTGAGCCTTCACGATGGCGATCCCGATTTCGAAGCCATTGGTTTGCCGCAGGCTGCTCAACTTCCCGCTGTGCGATGGAAACTGCTGAATCTCGCGAAGCTGAAGGATCAGAATCCAGAGAAGCACGCCCAACTACCCGCGAGATCGAAAGTCTGCGAACTTAACCACGGAGTTGCACGATCCGATCGCAATCCCGGCCGCAGGCCCGCTCCGACGCAACATCGGGGCCACTAGCGAGATAGAGTCGATGCTGCCCGTTGGGTCCAGTTCCTTTTCGGGCCAAGGGCATTCATGCCCTTTTCTGGCAACCTGGCGAAAAGTCTTTAGCCTCGGTTGGGCATTTTTGGTCCGCTTGTCACAATCTTCGCGGTCACCGGCAGCTAGAATGGCAGTCGAGAGGCCGGACGACCGGCAATGAGTTTCGTGCAGCTCGGCGCGATACAGAGCCGGGCGTAACGTTCAAGCGCTGTCGTAACAGGTGACCAACAAGAAAACAGTTCTCCAGAGGAAACACACTGACTTGGCGATCGGGAGGAGTCGGCAGACTGAACGAGGACGAGGGCAAATGGTGCGGCCTGGAGAACACTCCGCGATTGAACGCGTGCAGAAATGGCCGGCAGGTCCTGGAATATTGCCGCCGCTGCGACGTTTTCGCGGTGGCAAATTCGATCTTCGAGGGCCGCCAGGCGAACTGCACAGCAGATGAGAGCCTGCTCGAAGCGTGAGCTGTTCGAGGTCGCAATTGCATGCCTGCCGTTGCGGGCGGGAGCACGTTTCAGCATTCGTTGCTGGGAGTTAATCAGATATCCTGCCCCTGCTCTCCACGTGTCTAAACGGCGTCTCGCGTTCAGGGGCTGACATGGGCAAGGCGCTCCTGCTCAGGAACTGCTTCATATACATTGTGGACAGAAATCTGTCCCCTCACAAATCCCCTGCCATTCTGCGTCCACACACATCAGCAGAGGTGGACCAAGAAGAGCGGACGTCCGGCGGGCTCCTGGCCGGCGCCGACGCATACTCTTGGGGCGGAGGTTACATGAAAGCGTCGGTCGCCGGCACTAGGCGAAGTGCGTCAGCAATGACGCACGGCAAGGCTCCGGAGGGCCTGCAACAACGATGCCCCATTATGGTAAAGAAGCTGTTAGCATCGCCTTTCTTCTCGCATTTGACCGGATAGATCACTGTCCTGGGGCGCATCGCAAAAGCGTTAAACGTGGATCCGTGCGACCTGATCAGGCCGTCCCCCTGATCCGCAGATCGCATTCTGCAGCCGAGTTCTCAGCAACTTGGCCAAATGCGCCGCTTGAGCGGTTCAGCCCGCCTCCCATGCGCCGCGACGGTGACCGCAGCCCAGCTTGCAGACATGTACCCCCGCCCATTCGTCCGCATGACGTCGAAAAGAACCCCGTCGAGATGCGTGCGGTGATGCGGCCTCGTTCCGATGGTGACAATGCGGCACAGACTTCGCCGGGACCCGGAATCGACGATAGCGGAGCCTACAGCGATGTCCCCTGCCCGCGCCAGGGGCGGGGCCGAACGGCGTGAGACCGCCTGAGGTTGCCCGAAGAAAGCGGGCTCGGTTCACGAGCACCCGGTGCGCGCCTTCAGGCGCGCAGGCGCCCAGCAATTTGCGCGCAGAGCCCGATTAATTGTCGGGACGAACCAGATCCATGTGGCTGACGCCAAGCGCCAAGGCCAGTTCATAGATGGTGACGATCGTCGGATTGCGGCGGCCTTTCTCCAGACCGCTGATATACTGCTGACTGAAGCCGGAAACTTCAGCGAGCTGCTCCTGCGTCAGACCCTTCTTCTGCCTGATCCTTATCACATTCCGTCCGACCAACTGGCGCATGTCCATGCGTGAGAAGTCAGCGGATCAGGCTCCTTGAGTTTATCAACTATAATATGTATTCCACACCAAGCGTCTCACTCGCGGAGGGTTTTGCGAGACGCTCTTGGAGATAGGAGCAGCGATGTTGCAGCCTAAGTCGACCGTGCCGATAGCGGATGAAGCCCCATGGTCTGACAGCCTCACGGTTTACGACAAGGAGCACTTCACCATCTATATGCGCTTCCTCGATGCCGCCGCCGATGACGCCAGCTACGAGGAGATGGCCGATCTGATCCTCGGCATCGATCCTGAGCGCGAACCGGAACGCGCCCGCAATGCGGCCCGCAGCCATCTCGACCGGGCGAACTGGATGGTGACGACGGGCTACAGGGAGCTGTTCACCGACTGACGTATTTGCCGTCGCGAGACACATCAGGCAAGAAAGTCGAGATAGCCGCCATTGATGAGCAGGCGAGCCCGTGTCACCGCACGTCGGATGCGATCGCGCAAATGGTCGCGAGGATCCGTCCAGTCGGCCCGGACACGTGTCTGACCGATCAGCGCTTCGGCTATGTCTCGGTACGAGGCGCCCGCAACTGAGCCGTCAAGAGCCCGCAGAACGAAGCGCAGGCGACGACCGCGCGCTTCCGGCCGAAACAGTCTTTTCGGCAACCGTCCCCGTGCAATGAGGCTATTGAGGCATTTGAGCGCCCAGAGGCGGTACCGCAACTCACCGGCCGGCCAGACCGCGTCGGTGCGCAGCCGAACGGGGCCGACGATACTCGGCCCCGAAACGGCGAGCTGAAGCTGCCGGCCGGCGCTGTGCAGGAGGAGATGCTGGCCGCCGTCAACCAGCCTGAGCATAATCGCACGGCAGGGCAGACTCGCCGGTTCGACGCCGGCATCGCCGACGAGGAGGAGGACACCGGTTCGGCGACGACCGGCAACACCTGAGGGCATCGGCTCGGACACCAGAACGTGGCTGAGTCAGGGTGCAGCGAGGACGCGAAACAAAAGCCCCCAGCGCGATAGGTCGGCGCAAGAGACAATGACATCGAGCGACGGCCGCTGATCGACAGAGCTGGCCCGTTCCAATGCATGGGACAGATCATCCCGGAAGGCCGGATTGCGTCGCAGGAATTCCCAGGCCCAGCCGCGCCGCGTCAGCTCGAGGGTGTAGTCATAGGACCGCTCATCGCGCCAGTCCGGCCGGTCGGCTTCAGGTTCTGGCAGTCTCATCAGGTATTTCCGCCCGAAGCACGAAGCGAAGCCATCATGCGGCCTCGTGGATTGACCGGCGCCCACAGCACCGGACCGGAAAGACCGCCATTGCGGCGAACGGCATCGAGGCGCTCGCTTGAGACCTCGAGGTAGCCGGCCAGGGCACGGGTGGGGCCGATCGCGCGCGGCTCGCCGAGCCGCTCGAGCGGCCAATCGGCCCGGCGCAGGATGCGCTCCATGCGCAGGTCGGTGACGGTGACGATGCGGCTCAGATCTCGCCACAGGCCGAACTCGATCATGCCGGCGAAGAGCGCGTAGGTGCCGGCAGCGATGCCGCCTGCCCCCTTGGCGGCCGATGGCGGCAGGTCGAGCGCGAAACGACTGCTTTCCCAGATTCTTGGATCCTGCGGCGCCGGCTGTCCGTCCAGCAAGGTCGGAAAAACATCGCCAAGCATGGTCGGCCCCGTCGAGGCAAGCATGCGGACGCAGCCGTCGACGCTGCCAATCGAGCCGCGCAGCAGCAGATAATGGGGTTTCAGCGCATCGAAGCGATCGATCTCGTAGCCGCCGCTGGTGCTGACGTCCCAGTCTAGTCGCTCCTTGAAGACACGGTGGCGCAGACGGTGCATTTCGTGGAGCTCGTCGGCGAAGTCGCCGTACCATTCGGGAGCAATGAGCTGCAGCATGATTATCGGCCTCCTGGCAGGATTGACCCTGGCATTGGAGGCCAAGCGTCTGGCCGAAGCAGCCTGTGCAGCAGTACAGGTGCCTGGTCAGGAGAAACCCTTTCTGGAGGCTGACAATTGCGCCACGGCCTGCATGCGGGTGCGCAGCCCAAGCTTCTTCCTGGCGTTTTCCAGGTGAAAGGCGGCGGTGCGGCGGCTGATGCCAAGAATGCAGGCGATGTCGGGGGCGGATTTGCCCTGCGCCGCCCATTCCAGGCATTCATATTCGCGCGGCGTCAGCTGCACGCCGTTGACTACCCGGTCGGCCGAGAGCTTGCGGCGGACATAGATATGAAAGCAGGTCGCCATGAAGCGAAAAGCCTCTTCGTAGCGCTCGGTCACGCGCAGGAAGGCCGGATTGAGCCCGTCGGCGGCAAAGCTCATGGCGGCGACGTTGCCCCGCTTGTCGAGGATCGGGATCGTCAAACCGCAGCGGATGCCGAACGCGGCCGCCTCGTCGAAGAGCTTCTGCTCGAAATCCGACAGCCCGGTTCGGCTGTAGTGAAGCCCCCACAGAAACGGGCATTGGCCGCCCTGCGCCCGCGCGATCACGGGATCGATGGCGTGATAACGGTTGCTCAGGTAATGAGCGGTCCAGCGCGGCGGATAGTTGGAGATCAGCCTTGGCTTTCCCGGCGCCCGTGGCGCCAGGCACAAATAGGCGAATTTGACGAGATCGAATGCTGCGGCCGCACGCGCCATCGCGTCGCGGAAATCCGTCTCATCGACGCTTTCCGACAGCTGCTCCAGGAAGGTCTCGAAGACAAATTGCATGCCTAGTCGTCACCAGACCCTTCCGCCGCGCGGCATTCGCAGTCGTGGAAGCCGGCGGGCAGCTTGGCAAGGTGACATGGCCAAGTTCGCCGGCATGGAGCGTTACGCGATCGCCAGTCCGCCACCTTCCGGCTGGCATTCCAAAGATGGGAGAATAGCGATTGAAGTTTCTTCAGCATCCAATTCGAACTGACAGGCGATGACGCCGGATCCGCGGCACGCGCCATTCAACAAGTCGTGCAGCCGCGACAGATTTTCACCGTTTCGCCATCCGGCTGATCGCGCTTGCGCCACGCGACATTTGGCCGATGCTCAAGCCGAGGCTTCGCCAAGCATCTTGAGCATGGCCAGCCGGACCTTGACGAGCTTGCGCACCGGCGCGTGATAATTTTGAAGAGCAGCGTCCACCACAAACACCAAGGTCATCAGATCCAGCAAGAATTGATGGATCGCGTCGGCAGTCACGACCGACTCGAACTGACGCAGCATTGAGCGTGCCTCATCGACCGTTTCCGCGCCCGGCGCATCGATCAACGCTTCAAGCCTTTCGAAAATTTCCAATTCGGCGAAACCTCCATTGCATCATTTGCCATAGGGCAGCTTGCGACGCATCCAGCCTCGCGCGAGAAGTAGCTCGCCGAGCGGTGCCTGCTCGCACGATGGTGGCGCCGAACCATGCAGCAGCCTGAGCTCCATGGATGGAAAGGCAACAAACTCGGCCGCAAGCCATAGCAATCGAAAAATCCGTTGCCGCGAGAGACACGCCGGCGCCTGAAGTCCAGTGCCCGCATTGCGAACTGAAAACCGGAATGAGCTCGGCACCTCGAACCCGATACCGAAGATGCAGAAACGGACGAACTTGGCTGCATCAGGAGGTCATCCTCAGGACTATTTTCGATGGTCCGGGTTTGAAAGTAACCCGGTGACGTCACCACAGAAACCGATTCTCGTTCGCTTTGACGGCGTCCATTTTCTGCAGTCGGAAGATTTCCTCCACGGGCACGATTTCGGGGTCGATGCTGTGAATACCGCCATCGGCGCGGATGCGGGCAAAGACGTCCTTCATGGCGGTGACCGCTGCCCGAATGGCGTGATTGCCATAGATCACCATCGCAATCTTGCCGAGCGCGCGGATGCGCGACTCGTTCATTTCCGGATAGGAAGTCGGCACGATGACGATCGGAACCTTGCCGTGCCATGCTCGTACAAAACTCTCCACCTCGTCGGGCACCTTCTGCTTGGAGTGGATCAAGATCATGTCAGCGCCAGCTTCTTCATATACCCTGGCCCGCTTCAGGGCCTCGGCTTCACCCAGTCCGGCGATCAGCGCTTCGGTGCGCGCAATGACGAGGAAGTCCGGGTCTGCGCGCGTCGCGACGGCCGCGCGAATTTTTCCCGCGAATTCCTCCGTCCGGATGAGTTCCTGGCGACCATCTGCCAGGAGGCTCGTCACTTTTGGAAAAGCCTTGTCCTCAATGACGACCGCGGCGGCGCCCGCACGCTCGTATTGCTCGATGGCGTAGATCACGTTGATGGCATTGCCGAAGCCGGTGTCGATATCAGCTATGATCGGCAGCGAAGATTGCTCGGCCATCGAACGGACCATGTCGAGGTGCCGCGTCATGGAGACAAGGCTTGCATCGGGCAGTCCATAAAGAGCGGAAAGTTCGAAACCGGAGGCCCAGATGCCATCGAAGCCTGCCTCCTCGGCCAGGATTGCCGACAGGGGACTGTGCGCCGCCATGATGTGGGCGAGACGGCCGGCGCAGATACGGGCTCGCAGAGATGCCCTGCTCGTCAGCGTGGAGCCTGCGGATATGTGCTCGGGGTTATGGCCAGTTTGCAGCATCTTGGGCGCCTGTGGAATCGAGGAATGATCGAATTACTGCCACCTCTATTCAGCGACGTCGTTGGCGATCAAACGGATTGATCGATTTTTTGAGACCTTTCCATAGCCGAATGCGATGTTAACGAGCCTCCGAAATCGCCGCCTTCTTACACAGTCGAGCCAACCACCGGCAAAAGGCGCGAGCGAGTTCGGGATTGTCAGAGCGATCGACCGCATAGGCCCGGTATTGCATACCGCTTGGCGTAAGCGATCCCGGCACCACATTCAAAGCGCCGGTGCGCACCAGGTCACTGACGATGATCTCGGGCGCTACAAGAAGGCTTTTTCCGGTCATGACGGCAGGCAGCGCAAGGTAATTGTGATCGTATCGCGCCCCCGGCTTGATGTCCCTTGATGTCAGATTCATCCCTCTTAGCCAGGTGGGAAGTATGTCGGGACGAGATGTGACGTTGATCATCGGCATCGAGCGAACGATCGAAAGACTTTTGCCCGCTATGTGATTTGGAGAGCCAACACACACGAGTTGCTCGTTGTAGATTTCCCAATGATCGGCAGGTTCGACGACCGAAAGGTCGCGTGTAATCAAGATGTCGAAATCGTCGGTGGATGTCGGCAGCGAAAGCGAGCTGATCACGTCAACCATCACGCCGCCCATTTCGGTGGAGAATGCCTGAAGATTTGGGATCAAGAAAGAATAGGCAAACGTCGAAAGTGATGTGCGCACGACAATCCGGTTGGCGTTTGGCCTTGTCCGTCGCCGCATTCTCTGAGCGGTGAAGCACACTGTATCGAGCGGCTCCGAGACAGTGTTGGCGAATAATCTTCCAAACTCGGTTAGTTCGCTTCGCCTGCCCCGCCGTTCCATCAAGTCCGTCCCGAGATATCCTTCCAGAACGGCCAGGTAGCGGCTGACTGAGCTCTGCGTCGTCCCTAATGCGTTGGCTGCCCGCGTCAGGCTTCCTTCGCGCACGATCGTTACGAAAGCGCGGATTGCGTTCAAAGGCACTGCTTCGTCTTCGCTCGTCATCGCTAGCTCCGGAAAAATAATTGCAGGGGCTGATCCCGTTAGGCAATTCATCTCCAAACTGGGACCATCCATCACATTATTCGATATTTGTCACCGGACTGTCGTGTCCCAGCGGTACCGCGTGGCCATGAGTTGCGGCCCCAGGATGGGTGCATGACATTTCCACGCAATAGCCTTGGCTTTGTTACTTATTGCTTTGTGCAACGTGAGCCGACAGCTCGCATTGCATATCGCCGTCAAACCTGGCGCAGGTTACCCAATCGTCTTGCGTTGGGCACGTTCGAGAGCTGGTCTATCAGGCCGCCTGAGCGCTGCGTCCTTTGCCATCCGAGGTGCGCGACGACGAGGACAGTTGGCCATGTCGTCGCTTGCGTGAGGAATGAGGAGGCCGTCGCGTGAGTGGGATTACCATAAGAAATATTGGCAAGTCGTTCGGGGCCACAAGGGTGCTGCATGACGTGTCGCTGTCGATTGCGGATGGCGAGTTCCTGACCCTGCTCGGCCCGTCGGGATGCGGAAAATCGACATTGTTGCGCATATTGGCCGGGCTCGAGGTCCAGGATACAGGCAGCATCGAGATTGGCGGTCGTGTGGTGGATGGAGTACGCCCGAAGCGTCGCGACGTGGCGATGGTGTTCCAATCCTATGCGCTTTACCCGCATATGAGCGTCGCCGCGAACATCGCCCTGCCGTTGCGAATGCGGCGACTGAGCCGCGCGCAGCGCCTGCCGCTCATCGGCCGATGGCTCCCAGGCTCCGGGCCGGTGATGAGCGGGATCGAGATGGAGGTTTCTCGCACCGCCGAAGCGCTGGGAATTGCGCATCTGCTCAATCGCAAACCGGGACAACTGTCCGGCGGACAACGTCAGCGGGTGGCGGTCGGTCGCGCCATGGTGCGCCATCCTGCTGTGTTTTTGATGGACGAGCCACTCAGCAATCTCGACGCCAAGCTGAGGGTCCAAATGCGTGCCGAGATCAAGGACCTGCACAAGCGTCTTGGGGTGACATTTGTCTACGTGACTCACGACCAGGCGGAGGCGATGACGCTGTCGGATCGTGTCGTCGTGATGCGCGACGGCGAGATGTTGCAAGTTGCCCCGCCCCAGGAGATCTATGCCGACCCGAATGACATACGCGTCGCTGAGTTCCTCGGATCGCCTAAGATCAACATGGTGGACGCAACAATGCGCCAACCTGGCTTGATCGATCTTGCAGGCTGCGCCCTTTCGGTTGCTTGCGAGATGGCGCCGGGTTCTAATTTCACTGTCGGCATTCGCCCAGAGGCTTTCCAGTTTGCTGAACATGCCGGCCCGGGGGTGATCACCGGCTCGGTACGCATGGTCGAGCATATGGGCTCCGATTTGTTCGTTTATCTCGACCCGTCCGGCCTCGAGCAACCGTTGATAGCCAGGCTTTCGGCCGAGCGCGCACCCCATATTGTCACCGGACAGACGCTTAATGTCTCGGTCAGATCGGACCAGCTGCTCGTCTTCAACCGCGACGGTCGTCGGGTTCGTGCGCGAGACATCTCGAGCGCTCACTCGGCCACACCAGCCAGGGAGTGGGCTTGATGAATGGAAGCCTGCCTGCTGTCAGTCGGCTTGCCCAGCCTGTGTCATCGCAAGGGGTCGCGGGGAAGCCATTGTCGCGCGTGTCGCTGCCACGAAGACACTCGTTGCATGAGGCAATGTGGGCTTGGTCACTTACTGCGCCCGCTCTCATCTTTCTCGTCGTTCTGTTCTTCCTGCCGGTTATCGGCGTCTTTGTCATAGCGTTTACCGACTGGCAGTTCGGCGCCAGCTCGCTTTCCTTCGTCGGCCTCGCAAACTTCCGCGAAGTCATCTTTGACAGGGGTTTTCGAGCGTCGCTGATCAACACTGTCGTCTATGTAGTGATGGTTGTTCCGGGAACCGTCCTTGCCGGACTTTTGATCGCGCTCATCATAGAGAGCAGCCATTCGTGCCGCGCTCATTACCGAGCGGTTCATTTTTTGCCCTTCATGGCCACGGCGACTGCAATGGCGATCTCGTGGGAGGCCTTGCTCCATCCCACCATCGGCCTGGTTAACCACAGCTTCGCGGCCCTTGGTTTGCCTGTCGCCAACTGGCTGCGCGACGAAACGACGGTCCTGCCTGTTCTGGCCGTTATCGGCATCTGGCAGAATCTCGGTTATGCCATGGTGCTCTTCGTGGCGGGGCTGAAGTCGATCCCGCTCGATCTATACGACGCCGCTGATGTCGACGGGGCCGATTACTGGCTCGATCGCCTGCGAACCGTCACCATTCCAATGCTTGGACCGGTGTCCATGTTCGTCGTCATCGTTGTGGCGCTTAGAGCTTTCGAAACCTTCGACACGATCCAGATCCTGACCCAGGGCGGCCCGGGCCACTCCTCGGAAATGCTGCTCTACACGATCTACCGGGAAAGTTTTGAATATTTGCGCGCGGGCTATGGAGCCGCGGTCGCCATCGTCTTTCTCGCAATCGTGGTTGCGCTGACCCTGCTCCAGGCGCGCAGCATGGACAAACGGGTACACTATCAATGAGCGCGATCCGCCTTTCTGCTGCGGCCGCCATCGCGCGCCACGGCGTGCTGGTCCTCACGTCCGCATTCATTCTCGTACCCTTCGTTTGGATGGTCAGCCTGTCGCTCAAATCGCCTGGCGAGATTTTTCGGGCGCCTTCTCGGTACTTCCGGCACAATTTTATGGCATCGACAATTACGCCAAGGCGATCACTTCGGTGCCTCTGCCGCGCTACATGGGCAACGGCCTCCTTGTCTGCGCTCTGATCCTGGCAGCACAAATTCTCGTTTGTGCGCCGGCTGCTTACGCTCTGGCCAAGCTCAAGTTCTGGGGTCGCGATTTCATTTTCGCCATGGTTCTGGTCGGGCTGCTTTTGCCGCACCAGGTGCTGTCCCTTCCCTTGTTCATCCTTTGCTACAAGCTCGACATCCTGAACACGTACCTGGCCCTGGTTATTCCATACGTCGTCTCGCCGTTTGGAATTTTTCTCTTCCGCCAGTTCTTCAAGAAGATCCCGAACGACATTGTCCACGCGGCTCGGCTTGACGGCCTCTCCGAACTTGCCATCGTCTGGAAGATCATGGTGCCGATGGCGCTGCCTGCCGTCATCGCGTTTTCCATCTTCTCGGTTGTCGCCCACTGGAACGATCTTTTCTGGCCGCTGATTGCGGTGCGCGACGGCAACCTGATGCCTGCGCCGCTCGGGATCATGGCCTTCAAGAACGAAGAGGCCGGGAATGACTACGGCCCATTGATGGCCGCATCGACACTGGTCGTCGCTCCTTTGCTCATCGCATTCCTGGCCGCGCAGAAGTGGTTCGTGGAGGGAATGACTGGTGGGTCGGTGAAATGAACGCAGCTCACAAATTTGAATGAGGATCAACCAATGTTCGAAATCACGCGGCGCCATTTTCTCGCCGGCTCATCATCCATCTTCCTCACCACGGGGTCTCTCTCGCGCGCGGCGCCCTCGGATGCGCTGCGCGTAGTCGCGCTTCCCTCCATATTCGCCGACATGTATTCCGCGCTGGGAGCTGCCTATCAGGCGGGACATGACGTTGCGTTGAACATAGACACCTCTATACGAGAGGATGAGACCGCCATCACCACCGTGCTGCGCTCGGCAATGGTTGGGGAACTGCCGGACGTCCTGTTCATCAGCCCGAACTGTCTTCGCGTATTCGCCGACAGAAAGCTTGCGCAAAGCCTGGATGATTACCAGCGCAACGAAGCCGGTTGGGGACAAAGTTTCTCACCGGCCGTGACGCGAATCGGCCGCTTTGGAGCAAGCATGCATGGCCTTGGCTTTGCGGTCTCGATGCCGGTGATCCTCTATAACCTCGACCTCTTAAAGCGAATTGGCGTCAGCGAGCCGCCGAACTCCTGGGAAGCAGTGACGGCGCTGGGCCGCAAGCTCGATGCCATGGGCAAAGGCCAGGTCGTTGGCGCGTTTATGGAGTACGACAACGGTGGCAACTGGACGTTCCATGCCCTCTTGAACGGGTTTGGCGGCCGCATCTTGGCCGATGACGAACGCAACGTCGGATTTGTCGGGCCGGAAGGGCTCGCCGCTCTCGGAATTTTGCGGGATTTCGGCGAATGCGGACAAGCGCGAGTGGACATGTCGCGCGATCAGGCACGACAGGCATTTTCCGCGGGTCAGATCGGCATCCTGTGTACTTCGAGTAGCAGTTACGCGGCTATCGCAAAACGTGCGGAAGGACAGTTTCAAATTGCGATGCGGCCGTTCCCGGTTGCGAATGAAGCCGGTCACCTGCCCGCCGCCGGACCCCTCAGCATCATGTTCTCCAAGGATCCGCAGCAGCGACAAAAGGCATGGGAGTTCATGAAGTTCGCCTCAGGTGTCGCGGGGCAGACGATCGTTGCGACGCGCACGGCTTATCTCCCGGCCAACGATCTCGCGCTCAGCACCGGAGCGCTCCGGGAATATTATGCATCGCGTCCCAACCTCCAGGCGCTGATCCCGGCGTTGTCGGTGATGGGACCATGGGAAGCGTTCCCGGGCGAGAACTCAGTCAAGATCACCACCGTGATAAAGAACCACTTGGCGTCGGTGGTTTTGCTGAAAGTCGCACCCAAGCAAGCACTGGAGCAGATGGGACGTGACGTCTCCGATTTGCTGCCGTTGCATTGACCGACCCTGACCTCAACCACTCCTCAATCAAAGGTGATATCAATGGCATCATTCCTAAAGCGTGACTTGTCGGCCTCCCGCGCGCTAAAAGAAAAACTCCGCTCCGGGGGCATCGGCACGCTGGTACACTCCAGTCATCCCTCGCCCAGCCTGGTGGAAAAATTGGCTGAATGCGGGTTCGATGCCGTCCTCATCGACTGTGAACACGGTTCGGCCGGTCCGGAACGGGTAGAAGAGATGGCGCGCGCCACGAGTCTGTCGCGAATCGTTTCGATCCTGCGGCCGGAAGATCCCTCGCCATGGATGGTGACCAAGTATCTCGAATGCGGCGTCGATGGTCTGATGATCCCGCTGGTGTCGGACGCGAAAGTAGCGCAGAGCATCGTGGACCGGTTCAGGTTCTCCGCGCCATTCGATCACCAGGACCGGATGCTGATCCTGATGATCGAGACCATCGAGGCGGTCAACAACTTGCCGCAAATCATGGCCGTCGAAGGCGTGGATGCTTATTTGGTTGCGCCTGGGGACTTGGCCCTCACGATCGGCGCTCAGCCCATCACGTACGAATGGCAGCAAGGCAACAAGCCGCAAGCCGTCGCCGAGGTCGTCGATCGTGCGATCAAAACGATAGTGGACGCAGGCAAGATCTGCGGCACGCTCGTCAACCATAGCGACGTGGGGTCCTTCGTCGATAAGGGCGTTCGGCTCGTTTATGATCATGCGAACCATATGTTGAGCTATGGCGCTCGTGAGTTCCTTGGTCGTTTGAAGCAGTCGCCATATAAGTTGGAAGCGGTTTCGGCATAATATTAGTGCATGTCGCCCAGAAGCGTGCAGCGGTTCTGGGGCAGCGACATGTATCAAAACAAAGACTTAAAGCGCGTCGCCTGAATTCGTTTCAACGCGACGCGCTTTTAGCCGTTCAGCATGTCCCGCCAAGCTTCGGCGCGACATGCTGAACGACGGTGCACCATACGGGCGAGACACTGCTCGTTATGGCCGCGCTGCCAAGAGCAAAGAAGCGACGCCGCGCTCAATGAACGCCCCGGTGGGCGACATCGCTGAGAGTCGGGACCGCAAGCCAGCCTCGAATGCCGGCCGTCGGTCGCCGAGTACCCCAGGGCAAGCCTTGGATGTGGACAAGATATAGCCGACGAGCGAATCCAGATTCCAATGATGTTCGTAAGGAAAGCTTTTGTCCTGAATGTCGCTGAAGGCAGACCGGGCAAGGATGACATCATTCGATTCCTCCAAGGCAGGTCGGATACCTACCCTTCCCGCGGGAAAGAAACCGCCCCAGAAAGTCTCGGTATAGGCAAGTTGCTCCAACCACCAATCATCGGGTGAACAGTTCGAACGGTGCCTTGAAATGACAGCGACAGCACAGTCGTGCGCCGCCACCTTCTCCAGGTACTTCAGGACCCGCTCCCGATCCATCCAATGGAACGCGCCGGCTATCGTGACCAGTGAAAACGGGCCGATGTCCAAGGGAAGTTCCTCGGATTTTCCGGTCAGGAAGGAGATGTTGCCAGCGCCGTACTTGGCGGCGTAATGGCGTGCCTCATCGATCATGTCTTGATCCGGGTCCACGGCGACGACTTCATCGGCAAATCGAGCAAGCCGAACGCTGATCTGGCCCGTTCCACAGCCAAGATCGAGCAAGACGGCCGGCTCTCGGCCAGAAAGGTAATTTTCTGTCAATAAATCGAACATCGCGGGCGGATAATCTGCTTGGTAGCGCGCGAAATAGTAAGCGGCTCCCGCAAACAGATCCGCAGGTGGGGCGGTCATTATTTGACGGTGTGTTGTGCTCATTTCCCGTATTCCTTGTCTTGATGGACGCACCGTTTTCGTCTTCATTGCGGGTCATGTGAGAAATGGGCGGAAAGGATTTCCGCAACGATCGACAAACCGGCATGAAGCTGCGCGTGATCCTGGGGACCTGTAATCGCCACGCGGATCGCATTGGGTGGCGGCTGATCGTCCACCGAAAAAACCCTGGCGGATCTGATGTGAACGCCAGCCGCCAGAGCGTCTTCGACGACTGCATCACAGCTCGCATTGGGAGGCAGTTCTATCCAGAAGTGCAAAGCCCCCGGCACGGTTTTGGCGCCGGATCGGCCAAGATGCTGCAGGGCCAATTGTTGCCTTGCCGTGACTTCGACACGCGCTGTGTCGACGATTTGCCCTGCGTTGCCCCCTTCGACCCAGTGTGCGACGAGTTCGCAGGACAAAGAGTTGGCAAACATCGACGACGACCTTAGATGCGGCCTGAATACATCTGCCGCCGCGAGGCCCTCGGGTATCGCCAGATAGGCCAATCTAAGGCCCATAGCGAAGCACTTGGAAACGCTCATAATGTACCAGGTGATATCCGGGGCGTGGGCGTACAGTGATGGTGGTGCTTCCGGATGGAGACGGCCGAGCACATCGTCTTCTATGATCGCGATGTTTTGCGCTCGTGCTACGCGGACAATTTCGGCTCGCCAACTTGCCGACATGACTGCCGTGGTGGGATTCTGCACCGTCGGAGTGCAATAGAGAAGTTTGGGACTGGCTCGCCGACATACGGCTTCAAGCGCGGCCGGCTCGACCCCTTCCGCGTCCATTTCGACACCGATTACGGTAAGCCCGAGCGACAAGGCTATCGGGCGTATCATGAGATAAGCCAGCTTTTCGGCCAAAATGACGTCACCCGGTTTGCACAAGTGCCGCAGTACGACGACGAGCGCGTTTTGGGTGCCGTTGGTCACCAGGACGCGATCCGCCGGCAGGATCTCACCGACGCGCGGTTTTATCCATATAGAGCCGATCTCGCGATCCCGTTCCTCTCCACCGGGCCGATTTTTCCGGATCCGCCAGTGGAGCTCCGATTGCGGGGCCAGTTCGACGAGGGATCGAGACAAAGCTTCTCCCAGAAATGATGGGCACGGCGGTAGCGCGGTAGAAAGATCGATTGCGCTGGTTCGCGGACGGCTCATGACGTGCTCCCTGGTTTTCGTGGGTGCCGACAAGGGGCAAGAAGCTTGAAGTCGCGGCCACCACCGTTTGCGAACGTACCGGCGAGCGACCTCGTGGCGGATGACAGAGCTAAACGCGAAGTTGCTTCGTGCAACATTCGCGATGAACGAATGAGGAACCAAAACACGATGTGACATGCCTTATCAATTGTTCAGCCGTGCGCCGGCCTGCCACAATGGCTGAGCACGGTCGCCCGAACACAAAGAGCACGTGGGCCTGCCATGCTCGCGGCGCTGCCCGCCAGCCTCTCAAGACGCGCCCCGAAATGCGAGCGCCGCGGATGCAACGATGCAAAACGCCATCACGACCAAATACATGAAGCCCGCGGTCTTGGGCACACGAACCGGCGAGACGTGGAGAATGGCAAGCAGGATGAGGAGGAATGCGAACAGCTTCGCGAAAATACTTTCGGGGAGAGTGGGACGAAGCAAGAAAAGAATCGCCGTCACCGGCATAACCCAGCTGGTCGGCACTCCGACGAACCGCCCTGTCGGAGACCCGACCACGTTGAAGAAACTCAGCCGCAAGGCGCTGGCGACGACGAGAACGGCGCCACAAACAACGCATAGTGGCGATCCGTGCCCGACGACGATCAGGGTCACGGCTGGAAAAACTCCAGCGCTGACGAGATCGGCGAGTGAGTCCAAATTCTTGCCGACTTCTCCCGTTTCCGCCGAACGGCTGCCTCGCATTCGCCGCGCGACGACACCGTCGAAATGGTCAGCCAAGAGCGCCCACAAAACGATTGCCACGCCGATCTCCGGGAACCCGGCGATCGAGAAATCGATGCCGATCGTGGAGAGTACGAGGCCCATAGCAGTCATTGCATTTGCCGGATCGACAAGCAGGCGGATCATCCTAGACTTCCCTTGCTGATTACCGCAGGCGCTACGCCTGGGCGGGGCGGAGCGCCTGCGCAGCATCAGCAAAGATGCTGTGCGCGCTGTGCAGGTCCTCGGCACTGTCGATCTCGCACCACTTCAGGCCATCGCAACGGGCCGCGGCCAGTTGGAGCCCGCGCCTTTCCACGAGATAGGCAAGAAGTTCCTCTATGTGAGACTGAGTAGCACCTGAGCCGATGACCTCGTCGAGCGCGGGAACGATGAGCCCTCTGAGGGTAGACGCGGCCAAACGCAGTAGATTCATTGTCTTGAAGAGCTTGGGGCCGCCTTCGGCAAGGTCTGCCGCGGTCTGCTTTGTGCGGAAAGTCGAGATCAATCCGCTCGCCGAAAGCAGCGCCGCCGACCCTTGCATCGTAGCGTCGAACGTTACAACGGCGGCGACGTCGGTGGCATCGGCAATGTTAAGATAGTGGAGTGCATCCTTTTCAAAGAAGACGTCGCCTTCGAGAAGGTAGCAATCCCCCGAAAGCAGCATATCGCGGGCCAGCCAAAGCGAATAGGCGCTGCCGGTGCGGTCGAAAACCGTTGACTCCACATACGTGACCTCGACGCCGTGGAAGCGGTTGCCGCATGCGTATTGAATAGCGTCCTTGCGGTAGCCGACGACGACTATCGCCTCTTCCACGCCGATTGCTGCGAGGTTTCGCAGGGCATTGTGCAGGATCGATGTGCCGTTGACTTCGATGAGGGGCTTCGGTCGCAGATCGGTCAGCGGGCGCAGACGTGAGCCCATTCCGGCGGCGAGAATGACGGCTTTCTTGGGCGCGGCGACAGGCATGTCGATCCCCTTTCTTCGTGGTGTCATTTCCAGCTGTTGAGGACATCAACCAGCCGGGTCAGCCCGGTTTCGAGTTTTCGGGAGGAATTCCATAGGACAGGCGCAGACCGAGAGGGTCGCCGAAGGCGGTGCCCGATACGGCTGAGACGCCGGCGTCGGCAAGAAGCGAAGTCACAACGTCATCGGCGGTCGCCGGACCATTCCTGAATGCTGGTCGCAACTCGGAAAGATCAAGATAGAAATAGATGCCACCCTGCGCCTGAGGCGCGGGGATCCGCCTCAGTGAGGAGAGGATGCTGAGACCGAGCTGTCTGGAACTTGCCAGCTGCAAGCCAAGCTTTTTCTCATGGCGGCCGTCTCCCCGCTCAAGGTGAGCCAGCACCGCGTGTTGGGCGATCACATTGGGATTTGACGTGGTATGGGACTGCAAGGCCCTGACGGCATCAACAACTTCCTTTGGAGCCGCCAGATAGCCGATCCGCCAGCCCGTCAGGGCCAGCGACTTGCTGAATCCGTTGACGATAATTGTTCGAGACCTGACTTCGGGCACAACCGAGACGATCGGGTGATGGGCGCAATCGCCGTAGACGAAGTTGGCATAGCATTCATCGAAAATGACCCACAGGTCGCGGTTGATCGCCAGTTGGGCGATCGCCGTCAGCGTATCAAAATCGTAGACCGCACCCGACGGGTTGGCGGGCGTATTGACGACGATCGCACGGGTCTTTTCGGTCAATGCCGCAGCGATGTCATGGATGCGCGGGACGTAGGCATTGGAACGCGTATCGACGAAAACCGGCTTGGCACCTGCAATTACGACCTGGGCCGAGAACGTCGTCCAGTAGGGTGCCGGGATAATCACCTCATCACCTGGATTCAGCAGCACCATGATCGCATTGAAGAGCGCTTGCTTGGCGCCTGTCGTTGCCGCGATCTCGTCGGCTTTCCAGGTTTGGCCCGTGTCGAAGGAGACCTTGCGCGCCAGCGCCTCGCGCAATTTCATCATGCCGAGCGTATCGGTGTAACGATTGACGCCGTTGTTGATGGCATTGATCGCGCCTTCGCGAATGGTCGGAGCGAGCTCGCTCCAGATCTCGCCAGCGGTCAGATCGATCACCTCCTGGCGGCTGTGGGCTGCCTGTCTTGCGGCGGCCCGCGCCGCGGCGGTTCCAGATGAACCGAACGAGCTTGTGCGTCGAGCAAGCATCGGCGCCTCCTTGTCTTGATTTGGGAAGTCAGGCCCGTTTATCGGGCACCGCCCGCTGTTTGCGGCAGATATTTTTGTTCGGCCGCGGAGAGCTCTTGATATTTCAGCAGATCGAAGAGGTCTTCGAGTGTGGCAACGTCGCGCTCGATCCCGGCGGTGCTCTCTTCGCGGATGATGCGGTCGCAAACCTGGCGCATGGCCGAGATCGCGGCACGCATATTATGGTTCGCCCAAATCACGGTTGAGATTTGTGCCGCTCTGTATTGCGCGACCGGCGCGCGGTAATATTTCGTCGGGACGATCACTACCGGAAGACGGTTTCTCCAGGCGCGGCTAAAGGCGAGAATTTCCGCTGCGTCGGGTTTGCGCGAATGGATCAAAATCGCGTCGGCACCGGCCTCAGCATAAGCATGTGCCCGCGTCAGCGCCTCATCCTGACCATGCCCCGCGATGAGTGCCTCGATCCGCGCGACCACAACGAATTCCGGATCCGGCACGTGGTCCCGAATAGCCTGCAGACGTCCGCAGAACTCGCCGATCTCAGCGAGTGGGTGCCGGTCCATGACAAACGAGTTCTTTTTTGGGAAGCTCTTATCCTCGACGCAGACACCGGCCGCCCCGCGTTGGTGCAGCTTGCGCGCGAACAGACGCGCGTTGTTGAAATTCCCGAACCCGCTGTCGCCGTCGACAAGAACAGGTATTTGCGTGGCCTCGACGATCCTGTGCACAGCATCGACGATCTCAGTCCACGAGGCTTCGTTCGCATCGCGATAGCCCAGGCAGGACGAGATCGACAGTCCTGAGGCCCACAGACCTCGAAAGCCGGCGGCCTCCGCGACCGACGCCGACAGGGCGTCGTGGGCTTCCATAAGGAAGGCGATTTCATTCGAACATACCAGACTGCGCAACGCCGATGCGGCGGACGCTTGGTGAGTTCCGTTGTTAGAGTTTGCGGTTATGGCCCCGCCTCCTACCATAGTTAATCATTCGGTCGCGGTGCCGACCCGAGATCAAAGGGCGCCTGGCCGCCCAATATGTTCATAATGCCTCGACAGATCTCCACCGCATCGCATCAAACAAGTCGACAATCCATCTGTAAACTTCTACAGGAGTCGACTAACAATATAAGCCTATTTTTGTGAAATTTACGTTATATCATTATTTAACGATCACGGAACTTCGAAACGATTAATTACACAATCGGCCACAACCCCATTCCTGGCTGCCGAAACCTCAACGATATTGGCTCTTTTGCTGTCACGCCGGAAAACGGCTGGCTGCGGCCGTGCCGACGGGGAATGTGGATTCCTTGATCACCGGGGCGGCTTGATCAATTCGCAAGGATCAACATTAAGAGCTTTTGCGAGCCGACCCAGGACACTTACGCTCGCGGAGACGCGGCCGCGCTCGATTGAGCCCACATAACGCATGCTGAGCTCCGCGAGAGCTGCCAATTCCTCCTGCGTCAGGTCCTGATGATGGCGCACCCGACGCAGGTTGATCGCCATCACCTCTTTGAGGTCCATGGCGAGATACGGACCAGAACCGGAACTATCGTTCTAGGAACGATCGTTCCTATTCGTTATGGTGAGCCGCTCAAAACACATCTGGGATCGTGGAAGACGCGCCCGGAAGCCGACTCGCACAAAGCCACATGGACATCGAAATGCAAGACGAAGTTCCCTGGTCGGATAGCCTCACGGCTTACGACAAAGAGCATCTTACGACCTATATGCGGTTCCTGGACGCCGCCGCCGACAGTGCAGTTACGAGGAAATGGCGCAGCTGATCCTCGGCATCGATCCCGAACGCGAACCGGAACGGGCCCGCAATGCGGCCCGCAGCCATCTCGATCGGGCGAACTGGATGGTGACGACAGGCTACACGGAATTGTTCGCCGGCTGACTGGCGCTCCGACAAGAAAAATGGACGGCAGCCCCTCACCGGCGGGCGGCGGCAGTGGCGAGATATGGACCGGGGCGCTTCGCCTCATCCTGGGGGCGGGAGCATTTGCGCCAGCATACGGCGATGCGGGCTGAGGCAAGATCCGGCGGAGGCTCAGCCAACGCGACCCGGGGCCGCCGAAAAATGTCACCCACGATCTCGAGAACGAAGGAGCTCCAGCCGGATCCCTGGCGAATTGCGCGCCAAGGCCAGCAACTTGTTCGGGGGAGCTTCGCAGCGCACTTCGCAATCCATCCCGCCGCAATAGCTCGAAATCTGCTGGCAGCTTTTTCACCGCCCAAGCATGTTCGCAATGCCGTGCCGGACGAAGGGAAGATGTTGGCCCAAGCGAAGCCCTACATGTCTTGCAAATCGGGCTGCCCGGTGCTCGTTTGAGTAGATCCCGACGAGTATATTGGTAGCGTGATACAGAGGTGCCGCCCTCAGGCGCAGGCGGCTCTCGTACCTGCGCAACATGTCGGGGTCGGCAATGTCGTGACCATTGCGAATAGCCGTCAATATTCCGTGGGCGAGTTGCTTTTGGCCGCCGAGGCCGATGTTGAAGCCATGGGCGGTCACCGGATGCATGCCGATAGCAGCGTCGCCGATGAGTGCGGCGCTCGGAGCCCAGAAGTTGTGCGCCCACGTCGTGACCAACGGATAGATATGGCGTTTGCTTGCCAGAGTCATTTTTCCGAGGCGCCCTCGACACCGGTCCGTCAATTCGATCAGGAACAGATCGTCGTCCAAATCAAGAAGTCTATTGGCCTCGTTTGCGCGCAATGTGAGAAGCAATGACGACACGCCTTCCATCAGCGGCAAGACCGCTATGGTCTGATGGTGATCGAACCATTCGATTGCGAGCTGATGGTGGGCGCGCTCGTGCCTGACCCGGCAAATCACCATCGAGCTGCCAAGCCGATTGATGTCGGCGGCGATGCCGAGCAGGTCGCGCGTGCGCGACAAACGCGAATCTGCCGCAACGAAAAGTCGAGCGGTCAACCGCCTGCCGTCGGAAAGCTTTACGACCGCTCCTTTGCGGCTGTTGGTTGCATCAACGACCGAGTGGCCGCATAGCAGCTGGACACGGTGGTGCGAGCGGATGATCTTGAATAGAGCATCGCGGATCCGACAATTTGGGACCAGAAATCCGAGTGGTTCTGCGGATCCCCTTGGAGGATCGAAACACAGAGCGAAACGGCTCGATCCGTTGAGCACGCGCGCGCCATGCACTGGTGACTTGTAACCAGCGGAGATGGCGTCCCAGACGCCGAGCTCGCGAAGGATGCTGATCGATGCGTGGGTCAGCGCGATCTCGCGGCCATCGAAAGGGGGATTCGCCAGGCTTTCCAGGGCCTGCTGATCAACCAGCGCCACTTTGAGATCGCTCTTTGCAAGCGATGCGGCAAAGGAAAGTCCGACCGACCCGGCTCCGGCGACGATGATGTCGAAACTGTCGTCGGAGCTGGCCATCAGCGCGCTGCCACCGCGTCGGCTATCTGCGTGAGGTGCTGGTCGGGTTGAGTCGCAATCCGCGGACCGATTGGCCTGGCTGCCGGTGTGCGCCGCATTGCCCCAAGCCACAGGGCACAAGAACGCGAAGAAATCTGCAACGAAGGATGTAGCCAGGAACGCAGCCGACAGGACCAGGGCTCGTGAGTGCCGGGCCAGGCAGATAGCCGGCCAGCAAGGGGGATTCTCCCCCCGGCGGTTCGCTCGAGGTGACGACCAATCCGTCCGTTAGACATGCGTTCTCCCTTGAAGGATTGGTGACGTAACCACGCCGGCCAGAAGATAACCTTGATCTGGATCAGCCGGACGCGGCAAAGCCGACAGCGGCGGGTTTTATGATCGACTGGCAACCGCCCAAGAAATGTCGGCCATGTGGTCGTCATCCTGGAATGACGGCTCCCCTCCAGGCTACGAGCGGCAAAATTAATCTTGGCTGACCCGTTCTTCGCGCCGGTCGCATCGGCTCGGCAGTATGTCTACGCAAAAAATCGGACGCGCCTGTCTGCCATGCGAGATCGTTTGTCACGTCAGCCGCCTGCTCGGGGGAACGGGCGACAAAGTCCTTCGAGCGGTAGGGCTAATTGAACGTCGCTTGGCGAGCTCGCTGCGGAGCCTTGGTAATCTGGCCCCGACCAAGTCGACCCGGCTGACCACCGCCATCCGTACAATTGCCGGCACAGTGATCAGGTCAGCGTTCCGGCTTGTCGTCCCAGTCGATGAGGATGCGCTCAGCGGCCCCGTGGAGATCGTCGTATTGACCACTCCTCAACGCCCATAGAAAGCCGGATAGCCCAAGCGCGCCAAGGAACAGCGCTGCTGGTAATAGGTAGACGAGCGTCGTCATGAGGGCTGCACCCATGCGCGAATGCCCGCGCGCGTTGCCGAAGGACACGTCGTCATCGCGGTAGGTGCAAAGCCTTGCAGGCGCAGCGCGTTTCCAATGACAAGCAGCGACGAGGCGGACATGGCGATGGCGGCGATCAGCGGAGTGACGTGTCCAAGAATAGCGATCGGCACGGCAATCGCATTGTAGACGATCGCGATGGCGATGTTCTGGCGGACCAATCGTCCCGCCCTCCGCGAGACGTCCAAGGCAAGGGGTACCGCCCATAGGCTCTCGCGAAGGAATACGAAATCCGCAGAGTTGCGGCCAATGTCGGCGGCGGTGGCCGGAGCGATCGAGACATGTGCCGCGCCCAGCGCTGGCGTGTCGTTCAGGCCATCGCCGACCATCAAGACCTGGTGACCATCATTGGTCAGCTGCCTGATCCGCTGGACCTTTCCCGAGGGCACGAGAGCGGGGGTAAAACGGTCGAGCTTTAGCGCGTCGGCGACTACGGCGCATGCGGCGTCCGTATCGCCGGACAACATTTCCACCGTAAGCCCGGCATGTTTCAACTGCGCAACGGCCGTGTCCGCATCCGCCCGCAAGGCGTCCTCGAATTCAAAGGATGCGACGAGCCTTCGGTTTAGGGTCAGCACCGTCACACCGGTTTTTCCTTCGGCACCGATCCGACCCTTGCTGCCGGCCCATCCGTGCCTACCCAAGCGCCAGGTGCCGCCCGCGGCTGTCGCTTCGATGCCAAAACCCGGATGCTCTCTCACTTCATTGAACGTCGGCTGCCCGGCCGAGCTCGCGAGGCGGGCGAGCGTCTGCGAAAGCGGATGGCGGGAATGCGCGCCCATCGCGGCGGCGATGGCCAGCATGGCCGGATCGATAGACGGCCCGTTGACGAGCCGGGGTTTTCCCAGCGTCAGAGTGCCCGTCTTGTCGAAGACCGCCGTGTCGATCGCTGCCAGGCGCTCCAGGGCCGACCCGTCCTTGACCATGATGCCGTTGTCGAACAGTCGTCGCGCGGCGACGACCTGGACGATGGGCACGGCAAGGCCGAGTGCGCAGGGGCAGGTTATGATCAGGACGGCGATGGCGATCGTCATCGCCCTGTGCCAGTCTCCACTGGCGGCCATCCAGACAAGAAACGTCGCCAACGCCGTCAGGTGTACCACCGGCGCATAAAGCGCGGCAACGCGGTCTGCGATCCGCCGATAGTGGGCGCGGCCGCCCTCGGCGGCCTCCAGCAGACGGACCGTTTCTGCCAGGAAGGAATCCTTGGCGGCTGCGGTCGCCTCGATGGTCAGCGGACCGGTCAGGTTGAGCATGCCGGCCTGGACCAGTTCTCCCGCGTGGGCGTCTAACGGCGTGCTCTCGCCCGAGACCAGTGAACAATCGATGTCCGACGCGCCTTGAACGATCCTGCCATCGACGGGTACCCGTTCGCCAGCGGCGATCAACACACGCATGCCCGGTTCGATCTCGCCGACCGGCAGATAGTCGCGTGCGCCGTTGTCGCGCAAGACCATGGCACCGCGGGCAGCCAGCCGGGACAGGCCCTTGACGGCGGTTCGGGCTCGCTCGCGCAGCACGTGGTCCAGCGTCCGGCCGATCAGCAGAAAGAACAGCAGCGATACCGACGCGTCGAAATAGGCGTGCTCGCCATGAATGACTGTCTCGTAGAGGCTCATCGCATAGCCGAGCGAAACTCCGACAGCGATCGGGACGTCCATGTTCATGCGGCCGTGTCGCAGCGCATTCCAGGCCGACCGGAAGAAGATGCCGCCGCCGAATGCTAGCGCGGGAATGGTGATCAGCGCCGAGACCCAGTGGAACAGATCGCGGGTTGGCCCTTCAGCGCCCGACCAGACAGAGACCGAAAGCAGCATGATATTGCCCGCCGCGAAGCCTGCGACCGCGACTGCCCGGACCAACTCCGAAAGCGTCCCGTCCTTCTCGTCGCCGTCGGTTTCGAAGAGGTGCGCCGGATGACCCAGTCCTTCGAGCGTGGCTATGATCGGCGGCACCTCACCTTCGCGCCATTGCACCGACACCCGTTTCGTCGATAGGTTGACGCGCGCGCCCTCGACGCGGTCGAGTTTTGCGAGTGCTGCCTCGATCGCCTGGATGCAGGCTCCGCAGTGGACGGTCGGGACCGAAAAGTCCGACTGAATGATGCCGTCGCCAAGACGGCGGCTTGCCAGCCTGATTTCCTGGTTTGAGGGCAGGACTGGCGTCACCCCGCCTGGATCCGGTACCATCTCGGCGCCAGGTGCACAGCAACTCATTGCAACGCCTCATTGGAAACGATGACTCGGCGGACTTCCCGATAGGGCTTCGCAAGACCTGCGTCCGCGTGCACCTCAACGATCCACATGCCATTGCGGGGCGTATGCCGGGCCGCGTATTCCTGACCGGAGGCTTGGGCTAGAGTGATGGAGTAGTCCTCTTCTTCGTAGGCGGGATGACGAAAGAGCACTTTGACGCCATGCAATGCGACAGGCTTGCCAGCCGCATCCGCGAGGCTGTAGCGAACCTCGCCACCGACAATGGTCAACTGGCTCTTCCAGCCAAGTGCCGCCTGAGCGCGGCCTTCAACCGCGTTCTTGTTGAATTGCTGGCTCGCCACATAGGCGTTTTCGACGACGAGCCCGGTCCAGCTTGTACTGGCAAGCGTCGCCATCAATGCATTAACGCTGACAACCACGCTGAAAAAGGCCGAGATGATGAGAAGCATGTGCCGGCCGGTGAATTCGCGAGGTTGCTCTGTTTTGGTGCTCACCTGGTCGTCTCCGGCGCGTTGAAGGTGGCGATGTATCGGTCCGAGTCCAAACCGGCCTGGTCGTTTGCCATGAACGTGAAGGTCTGTGTCTGGCCCCGGAGCTGATTGGCGGGCTGGCGCACGAAGATTTTCAACGTTTTGAGGCGGTCGGGTTCGACCGGGATGGCGAAGGAACGGCCTGCGGGCAGGTCAGAGCCAACGAGGCTCATTTGCGCGCCTTCCAGTCCCTGCATCGTGACGACTATGGTTCGCGGCTCAGGGGTCATGTTTAGCAGCTTCACAGTGTAGCCGTTGCGGATGGATCCATCCGACAGCGTCACGAATTGCGGGTTGCGGTCGTGAAGCACGTTCACCTCGAGCCGGTTGCGGGTCATCAGTGAAAAGAGCAGTCCGATGCCGACCAGTGACCACAAGCCCATGTAGACAAAGGTGCGCGGACGACAGATCTTGCGAACGTGGAAATGCGTCAGTTTGTCGGAGAAAGCGCCACCGGCGGTCCGAACGAGAGTGGGATCGATCGGGCGGGTGCCGCCTGCCGTCGCTACGGCCATGTTGGTGTTGTAGTCGGATAGCGTCGCGTAGGAGATCAGCCCGCGTTCGCGGCCGAGCTTGTCCATGATGTTGTCGCAGGCGTCTATGCACAGCGCACAGGTGATGCATTCGAGCTGCTGGCCATCGCGAATGTCGATGCCCATCGGGCAGACCGCCACACAGGCGTTGCAGTCGACGCAGTCGCCGACGGGCTGACCGGCAGCCTGAACCTTCTTGGCATGGCGCGAACGGGGCTCGCCGCGCCAGTCGTTGTAGGTCACAGTCAACGAATTTTCGTCGAGCATGGCGGCCTGGATGCGCGGCCACGGGCACATGTAGGTGCAGACCTGCTCGCGCATCAGTCCGCCGAACACATAGGTGGTACCGGTCAGAACGCCGATGGTGACGTAAGCCACGGGCGCGGCGGTTCCGGTGGCGACCTCGGCCAGCAACTTCGGCGCGTCGGCGAAGTAAAAAATCCAGGCGCCGCCGGTGGCCACCGCTATGACCAGCCAGATCGCGTGCTTCGATGCGCGCAGGAACAGCTTGCGGGTTGTCCAGGGAGCGGCGTCCAGCTTCATGCGGGCATTGCGGTCGCCTTCGATCGCGCGCTCGACGACGAGGAACAGGTCGACCCAGACCGTCTGCGGGCATGTATAGCCGCACCAGGCTCGCCCGACGGTCGACGTGATCAGGAAAAGACCGACGCCCGCCATCACGAGAAGGCCGGCGACATAGTAGAACTCCTGCGGCCAGATCTCGATGAAGAAGAAGTAGAAGCGACGGTTCGCCAGATCGAGCAGGACGGCCTGGTCGGGAGCGAAGGCGCTACGATCCCAGCGCAGCCAGGGCGTGAGATAATAGATGCCGAGGGTGATCGCCATCACCAGCCATTTGAACTGGCGGAAATGGCCCGAGGCACGCTTCGGAAAGATCTTCTTGCGCGCGGCATAGAGCGGCTGGCGTGTCGTGGCGGAGTTGACCGCTTCGGCTGCGAGCCATTTTATCTGCTTGTTATCAAGCACGAGAAGCTCCGGTGACCAGCGACGATGTTCGCGGCCGACACTCGACCACGGTATGGTCGGGCGCCCCTTGCCGCATGGGGGGCAGCGTCGCGTTGAGGAAGTTCAATCGCGGACTGCCGCTACGCGGTCGAGGCCCGGCTCGCGCCGGGCCTCGTCGCTTGGCGGGGGGAGGGCCGAGAATAGGCCGCCGCCTATTCTCCGCCGCCAAGCGAATGGACATAGATTGCAAGTTCCTTGACCTTGACCTCGCCGAGGCGCTCGATCCATGCTGGCATGACGCCTTGTTTCGGGGTGCGGACCTGTGCAGCAACGGCAGCTTCGCCGGAGCCGTAAAGCCAGATCGCATCGGTCAGATCGGGTGCACCGAATTCTCTGTTGCCCTTCGCGTTCTCACCATGGCAGACAGCGCAGTTTTCCGCGAAGACCTTGCTGCCGGGCTCGATCAGGCTCTTGTCCTTCACAGGCCCCGAAAGGCTGGTAACGAAAGCACTGACCTGGGCGATCTGTTCGGGCTTGAGCACATCGACGAAGGCAGGCATCTCCGACTGGCGAGTGTCACCATCCGCGGTGAAACGAATGCCATGCGTGATCGTCTGCTGGATCTCGTCCGTCTTGCCTCCCCACAGCCAATCGTCATCGTTGAGGTTCGGAAATCCTTTCGAGCCTTGGGCACCGGATCCGTGGCACTGCACGCAATTGACCCTGAACGCCGCGCCGCCGGCCGCGACGGCAAACTCGCGCAATGCGTCGTCGGCAGCGATCTCAGAGACGGTTTTCGATCCCACGGCAGCGACATATTTGGCCTTGGCGGCTTCGGCCGCAGCCAACTCGGTCTTGACCTCGTTGCGGCTCGAATAGCCGAGCGCACCTTTTGTTGCGGAAGTCGGCATCGGCCATGCCGGATAAGCGATGGTGTAGCCGATCGCCCAGGCGATGGTGACGTAGAAGGTGACCACCCACCACCGCGGAAGGGGGTTGTTGAGTTCCCTGATGCCGTCCCACTCATGGCCGGTGGTCGAGACGCCCGACATATCATCGATATACTGCGTGCTCATGATCAGTCGTCTTTGAAGGGGATGTGGGCGGCTTCATGAGCCTGACTGCGACCGCCCGGTCGGAGTGCGAAGGCAACGCATCCAGCAAAGAAGAGCACCATGGCGAGCAGGCCACAGCTGTCGGCAAATTCCCGCATCAAATTGTATCCCATCGGTTCGTTCTCCTCAGCGGTAGCCGACTGCTTCGTCGTAGTTCTTGAAATCGACAAGCGTGCCGAGCATCTGCAGATAGGCGACCAGGGCATCCATCTCCGTGACCTGCTGGGGGTCGCCGTCGAGGTCGCCGACCTTGGCTTTCGGATAGCGGCCTTCCAGTCCGGACGTGTCGGCGTTGGGATCGGCCTGCGCCATCAGGTCGGCGTTGGCATTGGCGATCATGTCGTCCGAATAGGGCACTCCGACGCGCCGGTTGGCGATGAGATGCGTGGAGAAATCCTTCACCTCGATCGGCCTATCCTTCAGAAAGGCATAGTTCGGCATGATGGATTCCGGCACGACGGAACGCGGGTCGGTGAGATGCTGGACGTGCCAGCTATTGGAGTAGCGGTCGCCGACGCGAGCGAGATCGGGACCGGTGCGCTTGGATCCCCACTGGAAGGGATGATCATACATCGACTCGGCTGCCAGGCTGTAGTGGCCATAGCGCTCGACCTCGTCGCGGAAGGGCCTGATCATCTGGCTGTGGCACAGGTAGCAGCCCTCGCGCACATAGATGTTGCGGCCGGCGAGCTCGAGAGGCGAGTAAGGGCGCATGCCCTCGACCTTCTCGATGGTGTTGTCGAGATAGAAGAGCGGCGCGATCTCGACGATGCCGCCGACGGTCACCACCAGCAGGGATCCGACGAGAAGCAGCGTGGCGTTCTTCTCGATGGTCGCGTGCTTGTCCATCAAGCCCATTTTCTGGCTCCTGATCGCGCAGTCTGTAGGGCGGCGATAGAGCCCGGCATCGGATCCTCTTCACGTTGGTAGCCAAAGATGGTCATTGTGATGTTCCAAGCCATGATCAGCGCACCCGAGAGGTACATGGCGCCGCCTGCGGCGCGCATGACGTAGTAGGGATGCATGGCGGCGACCGTTTCGGCAAAGGAGTAGACGAGGAATCCCTGCTCGTCGTACTCGCGCCACATGAGCCCCTGCATGATGCCGGAAACCCACATCACGGCGGCGTAGACGACGATGCCAAGGGTCGCCAGCCAGAAGTGCCAGGTGACGAGGCGCAAAGAGTAGAGACGCTCGCGATTCCACAGCTTCGGCACCATGTAGTAGATGGCGCCGAACGAGATCATGCCGACCCAGCCAAGCGCCCCGGAATGCACGTGGCCAATGGTCCAGTCCGTATAATGCGAGAGCGAGTTGACCGTCTTGATCGACATCATCGGGCCTTCGAAGGTCGACATGCCGTAGAAGGCGACGGCCGCAACCATCATGCGGATGATGGGATCTGTGCGCAGCTTGTCCCAGGCGCCGGACAGCGTCATCAGGCCGTTGATCATGCCGCCCCAGGACGGCATCCAAAGCATGATCGAGAACACCATGCCGAGGGTTTGCGCCCAGTCTGGCAGGGCGGTGTAGTGGAGATGGTGCGGCCCGGCCCAGATATAGAGGAAGATCAGCGCCCAGAAATGGATGATCGACAGGCGGTATGAGTAGACCGGCCGGTTCGCCTGCTTGGGCACGAAGTAATACATCATGCCGAGGAAGCCGGCCGTCAGGAAGAAGCCGACGGCATTGTGTCCGTACCACCACTGCGTCAGCGCATCCTGAACGCCCGAGAAGGCGGAGTAGCTCTTGGACCCCAGGAAAGAAACCGGCATCGACAGGTTATTGACCACATGCAGCATGGCGATGGTGATAATGAAGGAGAGGTAGAACCAGTTGGCGACGTAGATATGCGGTTCCTTGCGCTTCAGGATCGTGCCAAGGAAAAGGACCAGATACGCGACCCAGACGATCGTCAGCCAGATGTCGACATACCATTCCGGCTCGGCATATTCGCGGCTCTCGGTGATGCCCAGCAGATAGCCGGTCGCGGCCATGACGATGAAGAGCTGGTAACCCCAGAAGACGAACCAGGCTAGATTGCCGCCGAAGAGGCGCGCGCGGCACGTACGCTGGACCACATAGAGCGAGGTGCAAAGCAATGCATTGCCGCCGAAGGCGAAGATGACGCCGGAGGTGTGCAGCGGCCGCAGCGGCCGAAATTGAACCAGGGCTCGATATTGAGGTGAGGGTATGCAAGCTGAAGCGCGATGACCACGCCGACCAGCATGCCGACGACACCCCAGAACACCGTGGCGATGGCCCCATAGCGGATCGGGCCATCCATGTAGGCGGAAGGGTCGATCGGAGCTGCCGGCTTGAAATCGGTGTTGCGCATCAGAATCGCGGTGAAGCCAATCACGGCGAAGAACAAAACCCACATATGCTGGCGAAAAGCTTCGTCCACGCCGGAGCCGGCGGCGACCAGAGCCGCAAAGGCAAATAGGCTTAGAAGGACGATCTCTGTGCCAAATTTCATCGCAAGACCCGATCTGGAAATTCCGGCGGACGCCAATCCGCAGCGCATTAATTACGCAGTCGCGGCCTGTTTGCCCTGATCCAGGTCAGAGCCGCACGATTTTGCCTCGGGCAGCATCGAGTTCGGTGCGACGAGAAGGTAGCGATTGAAGGAAGAAATGCGGCACGGCGAAGCCGCTTACTGAAATAAGCCCGCCGCCCCGGGCCGCTGTGGCGTGGTGGCAATCGCGGACAATCTGATGATGCGGGGATCTGTTGCGCGGGCATTTCGCCGGGCGACTTGCAAGTCAGGTGTAGGCCTGGCTATACGAGGGGTCTCGCGCAACTTCGACAGGGAGATGGTCGGCTGGAAAGCGTGAACCGTCCGGCAGTTTGGATTCGAATATAAAGCGTGGGTACGCATCAAGCCCTCACAGCGGCTTTCTCACCGCTGCTCGATCCCACTGAAACCGCGGCGGACTCCATGAGGTGTTTAAGTTGGAAAAACCGGAGAGAGAAATTTGACAACCGGTAGCAAAATCCCGGTCCGGATCGAGTTGGAGGCCATTAGCTCACACACGGTCGAGCGCTTCGAAAATTCTCTTCGAAAGCATCCTGAAATCGAAGAATGCTACGCCGTGAGCGGCAAGACCGATTACCTTCTATACGTCTCCGTAAAGGACATCCGGGGCTACGAAGAGATCCACCGGGAAGTCCTTTCCAGGCTACCTGGGGTAAGAAAAATTAGGGCGGATATTCCTCTACGTCGTGTCGTTCCATTTTGATGATGGCGCGACCCGAGCGCATCCACAAAATCTTCACAAGGTGGCGGTAAGGCCCGGGCGCTTCTAAATTGCCGAGAGGCAGGCTGGCATTGCTGGCGATTGATACGAGAGGAAGATACGTGCTGAGAATGACGCGGGCCGAGCTTTACGATCTGGTCTGGTCGAAACCGATGACCGAAATCGCAAGGCAGTATGGCATCAGAGACCAGCATGTGGCGCAGGCATGTGATGCGTATGACATCGCTCGGCCGCGTGCCGGCCATTGGCAAAGAGTAGAGCACGGCAAGTCGGTGGAAACCGCTGCGCTCGATAACAAGAACCATTCTCCAGAGACAATCATCGTCATCGAACCGGCGCCAGGGAAGCCCGGCGGGCTCCAGCGGGGCGACTACGGTGACGCAGCTAAGAGATGCGCAGCATGATCCATTAAAGGCTGGTGAGGGGATTGTCGCTCGAAAATGGCGTCTTGGCCGAGGACACCGCGAGCATTTCGTGGATCTAGCGGCTTTGGGTACCGTCCTCGCCATTTATTACGGCAAAGCCGATCTTCGCAGGCTCTACTAGAACAGCACGCACCTCGAGGGTCGATGCGTCGCCACGAGCTGGCCGAAACGCTCCTCGCGATCGGTCAGGGTGGTCCGATAGATGCTACGCGACTACCTCGAAGGTTGCGGCCACGCATCGCGCTCGAACGCCAACGTGCGCTACCCCCCGGGACGGGGTGAGCGAGGCAGGAGCGCCACTCAGGTCTGGTTCAAGGGCGGTTGCGCCTCGGCCGGCGCCCACCGCAACGTTGTTCCAGCCGATTCATGTTGTCTACCGTGACACGGCGGTTGTTCTCGATGCGGATCACGCCGTCCATTCTCAGTCTGGTCAGCTGACGGCTCACCGTCTCGTTTGTAATTCCAAGGAAATCAGAGATGTCGGCGCGCGTCAGCGGCAGATCGAAGCACGCCGATCTGGCCGCCGGGCCAACACTGGAATCGATGTTGCGGGCGATCATGAGAAGAAAGCTCGCCACCTTCTCAGGCGCGGTCTTGCAGCCCAGAGTCACCATCATTCGCGAGCCTCGTCGAGTTCGTTCAGCGTCTGCTTGAGCAGGCGGCGCTCGAGCTGCGGTGATTGTTTCATCATCTGTTCGATTGCCGCCTTCGGAAACGAGCATATCGAGACAGTTGTTGCCGCTTCGGCATTGATCGCGCTTTTCACCTTGAAGGGCTGCCCCAGAAAATACGGCGCGAATTGGAGACCGACGATCTGCTGCCGGCCGTCCGAGAGGGCCTTCGTCAGTTTTACCACGCCCGAAAGCACGTTTGAATAGCTATTGACGGCCTCTGCATCACCAATCAGTTCGACGCCCGATTTGATCCTGTGCCGTGACGAGGTCTTGGCGAGCTTGGCCAAACGATCTGGCTCGAGCGCGCCGCAGAGGCCGCGGTGCCGTGCTTGGCAAGACAGGCAATTAACGGGAATTCCGGAGCTGTGGATGTCTTGCCGTACTGTCATTTGATCGCTCTCCCGATCTGATCGCCCTCCCGGTCCCAAGCGCCGGCACGATAACAATCGACGGTAGAAAAATCCTTGCGGCAGTTTGTCGTGCTGGAGGCTGACCGAAATCAGTGCTTTGGCTGATCTGTGCGTCCACAGTCCCGGCGACTCAAACAGGTTCACCACGACATGCGACCGGAACTGGCTGCCAGACTTGGTGAGAATGTCCCGCGCTATACCAGTTACCCGAGCGCACCGCATTTCCATCGAGGTATTGATGCAGTCGTTTATCGCGGCTGGCTGGAGGCGCTCGAAGGCGGCGTGGAGATATCGCTTTACCTGCATATTCCCTATTGCGACAGGCTCTGCTGGTTTTGCGCGTGCCATACCAAACAGACGCGCCACTATGCGCCAGTCGCCGCTTATCTGCATTCGTTGTATGCAGAGATCGCGACGGTTGGCAGCCTTGTCAGCGGCAAGGGCCGAGTTCGCGCGGTTCATTTTGGGGGCGGTTCGCCGACCATGCTGAAGCCGCAGCATATGGTGACGTTAGGAAAGGCGTTGCGGGACAATTTCGAATTTCTCGACGATGTGAAGATCAGCGTCGAGATCGATCCGAACGATATGGACGAAGCCCACCTCGACGCGCTTGCCGAAATTGGCATGACGCGGGCGAGCCTAGGCGTGCAGGATTTCGATGCGAAAGTGCAAAAGGCGATCAACCGCGAGCAAAGCTTTTTGCAGACCAAGGCAGTCGTGGACGGCGTTCGTTCCCGCGCCGTAGATTCCGTGAACCTTGATCTGCTCTATGGCCTGCCGCATCAAACCAGCGATAGCCTGTGTTCCACCGTCGCGCAGGCGCTCACCCTGGAACCGGACAGGATCGCGATGTTCGGCTACGCTCACGTGCCTTGGTTCAAGAAACATCAGACAATGATCGACCAGGCATGGCTCCCCGGTCCCACGGAGCGATTCGCGCAATCGCAACTTGCCGCTCGAGCGATTGTGGACAAGGGATACGAATCAATCGGGCTCGATCATTTCGCAAGGCCGGGCGATGCGTTGGCGATAGCAGCCCGCGCCGGAGCGTTGCATCGCAATTTTCAGGGCTACACCGAGGATCGCTGCGAGACGTTGATTGGACTTGGCCCTTCGTCCATCGGCCGGTTTCGCCAGGGCTACGTGCAAAACACGCCTTCGACCGGCGAATATCGACGCATGATAGAAGAGGTGAAGCTGGCCGCCGTCCGCGGCATAGCATTTTCCGACGACGATCGCGTCCGGGGCTGGATCATCGAGCGACTGATGTGCGATTTCGCCTTCTCGGGGATCGAGCTGGTGGAGAGCTTCGGGAAAGCCGGCCAAAGGCTCCTTCGTCAGGCAAGCTCCATAGCCCTTGAGGATCCCGCTCGACTGCTTGAACTCCAAGGTGACAGATTCGTCGTGCTGGCGGAAAATCGTCCCTTCGTAAGGAGCATTGCGGTGAAGTTCGACAAATATTTCGAGGGTGGAACGGCCAGGCACTCAGCGGCAGTTTGAGCATTTTGATCGTAAAACTCGCGTCAATCGCGTTTGATCGATTGCCAGTCATTCCGGCAGTAATAAAATTGCCGGGCTACTGGTTGCAGATACCAGCTGGACTCTTTGACGGCTTTTCGCCCTGCCCCAATGCGGCTCGCGAGCTGGCCGGCGGGCACCTTCAATCAGGCCGGGATAACGACGCGACGAGCTTGATGAAGGCACCACGGAGGGGCTCAGGCTCTCGCCGAGCCCCGGATAGGAATGGCCGAGTGTGACGCCGAGTGCGACGGCGGCAAGTACTTCGCCGTAAAGCTTGGCATGGGAGGTTTGCGGAGCGCAGAGCTTGCAACGCGGAACTTGTGGCCGACACCGTTCTTTCCCTGAATGGATCGAGGTGGCTCCGACCGTGGCGAGCTCTGCCATCGCGGCGCTTCGGTCTAACGCGACAACGCTGCCGCAAGCGCCGTGCCAAACCGCGGCGGCGCGAGAAACATGCAGGATCTTTCACTCCTCTGTATGCGGATTTTTGCGCGGGCTTCTGGCGCGTGCCTTTTCGAAATAAGGGCCGACTGTCAGGATGGAGTGTCGCTCTGGGCGCTACACGCTACCTGGCAGCGACTGGAAGCCTGTCGCACTACGAGGCTGCGATCGGCATCTTGATTGTCGACATCTTGCGATGCCGCTGACGAAGCTGGCGCCCCGGCGAATGCTGGCTATACGCCTCGTTTGTTACCCCAGAGCAGAACATGCAGCTGTGGTAAGACACGGGCTTCGAACCACCTGTCATGGGTCACGCTATCAACCAGCCACTCCATGCGTTTCATTATTCCGTCAACGTCGACAGATGCATCTTCATCTCCGGGGCGTGGCGGCGTGTGATTGCCGGGTTGTAGATAGACTGGAAGTCGCGGAAATCTCGCGGCGGCCTGTTTCGCAAAGGCATAGTCATTTTCGTCGAAAACCACGAGCTTCAGCACGACTTGCGGCTTGTCTTGTGCCGCCTGGAAGCATGCCTCTATAGCCGCCCAATTCGTCGTCATTTGGCTTGACGGGGGCTTCGGGCTGAGGATCAGCACGTCAAGTTCGGCGAACCATTCCTTGACCACGGAACCTTGGGTTTCCAGCGCAAATTGGTAACCCTCATCATGGCCTCGTTTGATGAGAGCACCGAAAGGCTGGATAGCGGGATTGCCGCCTGACAGCGAAACCATCAACGGGCGGCCGCCGGAAAGGGCTAGCACGTTTTGCCACACCGCCTCGCAGGACATCATCTCCCATTCATGCCGGAATTGCTTGTCCACCGCATGCAAGCTGTCGCACCAGGAGCAGCGATAATCACACCCGCCGGTTCTTATGAAGACTGTCGGCAAACCGATGAGCACGCCCTCGCCTTGGATCGTTGGCCCGAAAATCTCACTCACGCGGATTGCGGAATGCGTATTGGTCATGGCCGGCATTCGGCCCATGTTTTCGGCGTTTCGCTAACCCGCACGGCCGTGGTTTCGGGCAGGCGTTCCTTGCACCATTCATAAAAGTGTCTGGCCAGGCATTCCGCGGTAACTTTTTCATGTCCGAGCACATCATTGAGATGGCGGTGGTCAAAATTCTCGTCGATATAACGTTTGAGGGGTGCCAGATCGTGATAGTCGCGCACAAAGCCGTGCTCGTTCAGTTCCTTCGCCGAAAGCTCCACTTCAACGATGTAGTTATGCCCATGCAGGCGCGCGCACTGGTGGTCAGGCGGCAAGGACGTGAGCTGATGGGAGGCCGAAAAGTGGAATTCCTTGGTGATGCGGAACATTAAACGCTCCTCCTGCGCAACGCGTCGAGCCAGAAGTCGGCGTCCTCGTAGTCGGTGGGGTCTGGGTGCCCACAGAGATGAAACGCCTCGCGCCGCTCGACGCAGGTCCCGCACCGTCCACAGTGACGCTTGCCGCCCTTGTAGCAGGACCAGGTCAGCGCAAACGGCGTGCCATGTCGGGCCCCATCCTCAACTATCTCTGCCTTCGTGAGGTTCACGTAAGGCGCATAAAGGCGAATATTCGCGTAGCCGTCCAGGGAGCGGTCTTGCATCATCTGGAAGGCGTCGATGAAGCCTGGCCGGCAGTCCGGATAGATGAAGTGATCGCCCCCATGCACGGCCGTCGCCACCGCTTCGGACTTGCGAGCGGCGGCGAAGCCGAAGGCGATGGCCAACATGATGGCGTTACGGTTCGGCACCACCGTGACCTTCATCGTGTCTTCGGCGTAATGCCCGTCGGGCACCTTCACATTGTCGGTCAGTGCGGAGCCAGAAAGGCCGCGACCGATTTCGCGGATGTCTATGACACGGTGGGGGACGTTCAGACGCTCTGCGCAAAGGCCGGCGAAGTCCAATTCCTTGCTGTGCCTTTGGCCGTAATCGAACGAAACGAGGCCGGTGAGTTCCTGCTCCGCTGCCACCTTGTGAGCAAGGGTAACGGAATCCAATCCGCCGGAGCAGACGACGAGTGTCTTCATCTTGGGGTTTCCTGTTTTGACCGGGTAGGCTGCGACCGGAGATTTCTCTGCTCTCCCAGTACCCCAGGGAGCCTCGTTTGTGAACGGAGGACGAGTTTGATGCGCTGACGTGCCGCTGTGCTCAAGCGGGCTGAGCCTGCAAGAAACACGAACCTAATGAGACCGCCCACCCAGGATTGGGCTCGAATCGGAGCACGGCGTAAGTCAGGGGCCGACCGGCAACCTAAACGAAACGATGGTCTTGGGCCGACATCTGTGAACAAGCGAGTGCGTCGATTGCAATCACCCCTGTGTTGCGCGCAATTACCCCATGGCTGCGGATGAACTGGATTCGCTGGTATTCCAGATGGCGGTCGAAAGCGTCCGCGCGCTCTCCTTAGGCTTCACTGAAAAAGCCGCGGCGATAGCCGCCAGGAGCCGTGGTATCCTGCTTTTCGACGTGCGGATCAACGGTGACGCGGCGGTCCAGCGGATCGCGGCCATCCGATATCCAAGCGACCGGACCGGCGTGCTGGCTTTGGACATACAAGGCCTTGTTATCCGCCATTGCATTGTCGGTGGAACTTTCTCGGGTTTGACTGCGCCACTGGAGAATTGGACCAGCATGCCTCTGTCGATGCAGGCCAAGATTAATGTCGACCACCATGCCACTCTCTTCCTAGGCGTGTTGCGGAAGGCCGGACATATGCTGGATCGCTAGCATTTGGCCAGTGCATGTTGCGGATTTTGGCATCGGCATCGGTGCCGACATCGCCGGCATGACTGTCGTGCTTGAAATGGCGCCGCGATCGCGGCAAAGCGATGGCGGCGACATAGGGCGCGAGAATCGGCCACGGTCGTCTCTTCTTGCCGGAAGTCGAGTGTCCAGATCCGATGCCCAGGAAAACTCCAACAACGGCGAAAAAAGCCGCGACGAAAGGGGCGAGGCGGGCCGCCCTGCCCTCTTTCGATCCGCACGAGCTTCCGGTGCTCACTCGGCGAATCGACAAATTCTAAGCAAACACCAAAACTGGCGCACCGATGGCAATCGGCTTTCCTCGCGGGAGGAAGTACAAGGCCTCGCTCGCCAGGCGGAGGCGCATGCGACGCTTACGCCCGCTGCCTGCTGGAGGATCTGATCGACGCATGGTCGGACAAGGAGGCGCTGGGCGCGGCCTACTCGACATTCCTAGAAGCGCGCCGGCAGCCTGGGCGGGGGCTTGGGGTGCGAGACTGCCGGCGCACGCCACTCACGAAGAGCGGCTCCTTTTCGCGGTTCCGACACCCATAGTCAACCCAGCAGCGTCCGGATGCCCGCTGTGGAGTTGTAAAAGCGGTGCACGATGTCGGCCGTGTCGGCCGGTTATGGCTGGTGTGTTGGGTCGCTTCACCGGCCCACGTGAGCTCCAGCCAGTATCGCTTTGCCGAGCGCACCCTCGGCAGTCCTTTGTCGCGAGCCGATGCTATCATGCAAGCTTCGTGGCACTCCTGGTCGCTATATCGCTTAAGACAGCATGAAGAAGCGTTCCAACTTCCTGTTCGGCGAGCCTGGGTGCAATCCCTGATCCGGACAGTTGAACGAGAATTTGCCTGGCGGTGTTGCGCCAGAAGGCCTTCGCGTCTTCCCCGTTCTTGGATTCCAGGATCCGGGCGATAGCTTCGACCAACTTCCGCCGCCGGTGCAGCGGAAAGGCGCTTATGTTCGAATCACACATCCATCACCTCACCTGTTCGCCCTGCGAATTTGTACTGGCCGCTTAAAAAATCCGTATTCGGTAGCAACCGCCACCAGACCGTTAATCCTGGATCTGGTGCCCCTCTGAAAGCAAGGTTTCAGGGGGCGAAATGGGCGTTGCAGACGAGTTGAAGCGAGGCGAGCTGGCGGGCCATGCCCATGAGCTTGCGGCGACGCTTGCCGAGCTGCAGGCGTGTCAGATCGCGGCCGTCGACAAGGTGATCTCGATCTACGAGCCGGAAGGGCAGCCGAAGAAGCGCCGCGGCCGCCCGCCATCGGCCGTGAGCGCGAAGGAACTGGACAAGCTTATCGGCGGGGCGAACAAGCGCCAGATGACGCTTGAAATCCTGCGGTACCGCCAGGCGCCCGATGTCGACCGCCGAATGCGCTCAGGAGTTCGCGACAAGGCATGGCCTTTCCGGAGATGATCCTCGGGTCGCCGTCATCGGAAATCGCCTGTCATCGATCCTCGAAGCTCTCCAGAAGGCCGGGCGCGTCCGCCACGCTGGCACGCTGGACGGCGATCGCCGCCAGTTGGAGATCGCGGCCTGAGGCTCAGGCGGACGCGAACGGCCCGTCGAAGTCCTCGAAGGCTGGGTCGGGCGGGCTGTTTCCCTGCCAGTAGCCACAAAAGTTCCTCGAGGTCGGGTTCAGCATCGCCGCGAACAGAACCAGCGCCGTCAGCTGGCCGTTGCTCTTTCGGCGATTCTCCTCGCGCCAGGCGAGATCGGCGACGCTATAGTCCAAATACTTCAGCGAGAAGCGGTGGTGGATGCCGACATAGGCCCGCTGGATGCGCGAGAAGAAGCTCTCGACGTGGTTCGTTTTGGTGCCGTCCTCAGTCTGGTAGCCCTCCGAGTGGTTCACCAGCCTGTGCTCGTTGAGGCCGGCCAGGTCGGCGTAGCTGGGTGCTCGCCTGTGATGACGGTGGCGTCCCGGCTGACATGTTGGCGGGCCGTCGCCCAGGCGGCCTCGCGCTGCTCCTCGCGAACGATTCGCGTGAAGCTGCGCTCGAACCCGCTGCCGTTCTAGCGCAGCGCCAACGCAAAGCCGCTTCACGTTCTGGTATTTCCTCAGGCGGCGTCGATCCGCTCCGCGGCCTTGTTCTCCGGCTTGATGTAGGGCCCGCGTACTTGCCGTCCATCTGGACCTAGCCCTCGAGCTTCATGCCGACGCGGCGCAACCCCAGGGCTTCCTTGACCTTCAGAGACAGGACCCAGGTGATCTTGTCACGATCGGGCATTCGCATAAACCACGCCCGCTCCTGCGACGCACACGCGCCGACATGCGGCAACGAAGATCGGCAACAATAATCGGCAACCTCTTGCCTATTGGTGACGTAAGTGCCTTATATAAAAGGCAATTAGCAGATTTTTGGATCGGCAAAAATGTTTGAAACACCTGCTCGCATCGAGCCATGCTTTTTCCAGGACACTATACCGGCCGTGCTAGCAGACCTCACAGTGGAACTGCAGAGGGAAGCAGACAATTTGGGGCGCGGCCTCCATCCAGAATCGGCCGCGGAGCTCGCCGACTTGGTTCGGATGATGAATTGCTATTACTCGAACCTTATCGAGGGTCACAATACGCGTCCCAAGGACATCGAAAAGGCACTCGCGGGTGCGGAGGTCGAGCCTGAACGGCGAGCATTAGCGCTCGAGGCCAAGGCGCACGTCATCGTCCAACGCAAAATCGATGAGATGTATTCCAAAGGAGATTTGCTGAGCCCGACATCGGTTGAATTCATCGCTTGGGTTCATCGTATGTTCTATCACGAGATGCCCGAAGAGTTCAGGTTCATGGAAAGACCAGACGGTTCGAAGGTCGAGATCGTTCCCGGCGAGTTCAGAAAGACTGCGAGCGACGACGTGGTTGTCGGAAGACACCAACCCCCCTCTTCGGATCGGGTCGAGGCCTTCATGGCACACTTCTCAATGCGTTTTAGAGTGACGGAAAAATGGGCGAGCACCCGTATCATTGCCATCGCTTCTGCTCACCATCGCTTTAACTATATCCACCCATTCCCTGACGGCAACGGCCGTGTGTCGCGGTTGATGTCCCACGCGATGGCGCTGAAAGCGGGGATCGGGGGACATGGCTTGTGGTCGATTTCCAGAGGCTTGGCCCGTGGTCTCAAGGATCGAGGCGAATACAAACGGATGATGGACTATGCAGACAGCCCTCGTCGCGGAGACCTCGATGGTCGAGGCAATCTCTCGGAAGCAGCTCTCAAAGACTTTTGCGGGTGGTTCCTTACCGTAGCACTCGATCAAATACGCTTCTCCACAGCGCTTTTCGACCTTGAACGCCTGGAAGATCGGTACCGGTTACTGGTCAAAGACATTAGCGAAGACAAACGAGCGCCCGACCTCTTAGCGGCAGTCCTCAAACACGGATCGCTAGAGCGCGGTGATGTTCATCTGGTTCTCAAGACATCGGAAAGAACGGCACGGAACACGATGTCAGCAATGGTTAGACAAGGCTTTCTAAAGTCCGAAACGCCCAAAGCCCCTGTCCGCATTGCTTTCCCGCTGGACTATCGCGAGAGACTCTTCCCGAATCTGTTCACCGATGCCGAATTGACTATGCCCGACCCGCGACCCCTATCGTTCCGCTGACAGCGGCCGACGCGGCAAACTTGACCTGGTGGCGGTTTCTACCGAATAGCGAAAAAATCTGGTTAACAACACTTCTGTTTGACGGTGATCGGCAACGGAATGAAACGTCAGCCAAGCTCGATGGAGGTGCAGCGATAGCACTAAACACAGCGGCAGGGGCGAGTTCGAACTCCTGTTCGCGAGGTTCATCAGCGACGATGAGCCGTTGGCCATAGGGCATGAACCGGGGTACCCATCTTAGGGCAGGCAGGTTCTTGGACTTGATCAGCGTCAAGTGAAACGCCATAACCCGATCCGGTGCCAATTTGAGGCGGCCCATTCGATGGACGAGGCCCACCGGGCCTATTCGACGTCCTTTTTTGAGTTGCTGAGAGGGCCAGGTCGGGAAGACATCTCCCGATTATCAGCGCCCTCGGTTTTCTTGGAGGTGTGTATGAAGGAGTCCCGCATTCCCGAGCCGGTTTTGATGGCTATGTCAGAGGGAGTGCATATCATTCGCGCTTATCGTGAACACCTTGGATATTCGATCCAGGACGTGGCCGTGACGAGCGGGTTAGCTGTTGAGGAAATCCAAAACATCGAGTCAGGCCTGAGGTACAATAAGGGCTATCGGGATCGCATCGTGAAATCACTGTCCCTGCCTGCGGAGATTCTTGAGGAGGCCGCTATGATCGGGCGCTCAGTCGATAATCTGCGGGTGAGTTGAACGCTTGGTCCCCATCTCGGCATCGTTTGGCTTGATTGGCGGCTGGTGCGGCCCGAGCGGGTCCGCCGTCCCGCGGGTTGCACGGTGCCCGCGGCAGAGTGACTCGGGGACCCCGTTCCGGGTGATCGGACTGGCAGATATACGATTGAAATATCATATGGATCTGGCAATTCTCACGCAAAGGGGCGCCCTGAATTCGTTACCCGAGCAGACGCAAGTCGCGCGTTTCCCGAGCGTCAGATTGCGCTGGCGCCATCCGGGAGGCGGTGCCGGCTGGAGAGCATTGTCCGTGGCCCACAGCGCGAGAAGTGCGGCTCCAGGTCCGAGAAGCTCAGTTCCGACCAGAGCAACCTGCCGCTGGAAGACGTGGCGATTGCCTAGGGCGTGCTGGACGATTTGCCCTTGATGATGGCCGCGGCCGTTTCCTGCGCGGTGACGGCGTTCGGTGTCTGCGCTGGGCTTTGGCTCGCTGCGCGCATGGAACATTCGGCTCCTTTCAGGCGGCCATGAAGCCTTGGTTCGAGAAGCAGTTGTATGATCTCTTCCGGTTCAACGTTCGCCACCGACATCCGCTATGCGCAAAGCCAAAGGGAAAGTCTCATCAGGTTCCTTGAGGACGGTCGGCCAGAACTGGACACCAATGCGGTCGAAAATGCGATGGGGCCTGTGGCTCTCACGAAAAAAAATGTGGTCCCGCCACGCACGAGTTCAGAGCCGAGAACTGGGCGCAGCCGGCCCCGATCGAGAGGAACTTGCAAACTCAGCGACGTCAACCGTCACCGCAACGCTGCATGCAGTCCCCGCAGCCCTATCGAGAAGCTTGTGCCATGGAAGTTTTGAAAAGCGTCAAACTCCGATTCAGAGGCGATCGGCAGGGGCATTGCGAGGGACTAGTGCCGCCAAACGCATGCAGAACGCTAAAGGTCTCTGAAAACTACCCAAAATGGCCACGGCCCATTTCTCGGCCCATACTATTGCGGGGCTTGGCTCTGGTGCACGACGGCACAATGGGTGCTGTCGCGCTGCTGTTGTCATTCGCATTGCGGTTGGGTTTCGACGGTGTCGCTCAAGACTTATGGAAGTTCCTCGGTTCGGCTGCGCTTTTCGGAGTTACTATCAGCGCCGCTGGTTTCTTGCTTGGGCTAAACCGAGGTATTTGGCGCTACGCGTCGCTGTCAGACTTTCTAGCAATAACAAGCACGGCTAGCGTGTCGATCACTATTTTCACGATCGCCGAATTTCTCCTGAATCGATTGAATTCGATTCCCCGTTCTTCCATCCTCATCGCCTGGGCCTTCGTCATCGTGCTGTTAGGCGGGCCCCGCGCTGCGTATCGGGCTTATCGCAATCGCCACGACATCATTCGGGCAAGACTGATCGATCCCGGTCACGGCAAACATGTGCTCTTGATTGGGGCGAGCGACAACGCCGAGGTCTTTCTGAGGACCATCAAAGAGAGAAACAGTGCCTCATTAAAGGTGCTCGCGATTATCGACGAACGGAATCGCAGGACGGGACGTTCTATTCGTGGAGTCCCGGTTATGGGGCCACTGGATAAACTGCCGGAAATTCTCGATCGATTCGAGCTCGAGGACGCCGACCCGAGGCGATAATCCTCACCCGTTCGCGCGACGACTACCAGCAGCATGCCAGCATAGAGGCATTGGTCGAGTTCGCGGCACGCCAGAAGATCGAAATCCTGAGGCTCCCAGACCTCCTCGACATGCAAAGCATCGATGCCGAGATTGAACTGCGCCCGATCAAGTTGGAAGATCTCTTGCAACGGCCTCCGGTTAGACTTGACGCGCCCAAGATCGCCTCGATGATCAGGGGTAAGATCGTCATGATCACCGGCGCGGGCGGATCTATTGGATCCGAGTTGGCGCGACAGGTTGCTGACTTGAATCCGCACAGTCTCATTCTCGTGGATGCCAGCGAGTCTGCGCTCTATGCCATCAAGTCCGAACTGTCCCAGAAACGCCGAAGCATGAAGATCCATGCTGCGCTCTGCAACGTGCGGGAAAAGCATGCCGTGAGCAATATCGTTGAGAGCCATAGTCCCCAGGTGCTCTTCCATGCCGCAGCGCTGAAGCATGTGCCAATGGTTGAAGCCCAACCGCTTGAAGGCATTTTCACCAACGCGATCGGGACTCGAAATGTGGCCGAGGCCGCGCTGCGAGCGAAGGTATCCAAGATGATCATGGTGTCGACCGACAAGGCGGTAAATCCGGCTAATGTCATGGGCGCAACCAAACGCATGGCAGAGATGTATTGCCAAGCGCTGGATCTCGATTCAAAGATCAATGCCACACGCTTCATCACAGTGCGGTTCGGCAACGTTTTGGGATCGGCCGGATCAGTGGTCCCTCTTTTTGAGCAACAGATCAAGTGCGGTGGGCCCGTGACTGTGACCCATCCCGAGATTGAGCGCTTCTTCATGACAATCCCCGAAGCCTGTCTCCTCGTTCTGCAGGCGGCGGCGCATAACCCCGCACAGCAAGAGGAGAGAGGCCGAATTTTCGTTCTCGATATGGGGTCGCCAGTAAAGATCGTAGATTTAGCGCGAAATCTTATACGCCTCTCCGGACGGCGCCCAGATACCGAGATTCGCATCGCTTACACTGGACTTCGGCCTGGCGAAAAACTCTATGAGGAACTGTTCGACAGTAATGAAACGCTGAGCCAGACCGAGGCGCCGGGTATCCTGGAGGCAAATGCACGATCAATCGAACGTGCGATGATCGTGCGCATCTTCGATGAAATGCAGCGCATGATTGATGCGCAAGATATACAGGGCGCCCTGCGTCTGTTGAAATCAACCGTGGCCGAATTCACTCCTGGAGCGGACATTCACCTGCTTATGGGCAGGAAGAGTTCAACTGCGCCATGAATTTCGCAGCTCCACCCCGTAGACTACCCCCGGCAACCGGTGGGGTGATGAAGACACGAATGCTGGCGGTGAGCCGGTTCTTTTGGCCAGTGACTTTTAGACTTAAGAGGTGTTTAAGTAGCTGCGATCCTAGAATGCGAAGTTGAAATCCTGCACGAACTATCCATGTCAGGTCTTCGACGGGTAGCCCCGTTGGCCCTGGGACATGTCAGCACTCGTCTCCTTTCTGGGGCTTCGGTGATGGCAGGATTGCAACGGCACCATGTGGCGGAAAACGCCCGACCGTGGACGCTGATTGTTCCGGGATGGTGCCATTGCTTATTTGCCTACCAGGCACTGGTCTTCGGTCTGGGAAAGCTGTTTCGGGGCTTGTCCGAAATCAGCGAATAACCGGCTCGCCGTGGAAGCGTCGGCGCGAAGGCGGCGAAACGCCGAAGCCGACTTCCATCATCAGCCGCGGCCTGTGCGCCGGTACCGTGCCCATGTGGAAGCCGAATGGATCCTCGACGAAACCAAGCCCTGCCTCTCCGGTAAGAGTCACGGCGCTTTGCTCGCCATAGACGCCCAGAACCTCTTCTGCGGGATGGCCGACGACAAGCGTCAGTTGATGCTTGAGCGCGCGTCGCTTGTGGCTGCCGCGGACATAGACATGGGGGCCGGTGCCCTCGTCTACCGGCAGCAGGTAAAAGAAGAATTTCAGCATCCGCCAGTCGTCCAGATCGAAGTGATATTTGCCGAGCGACGCCATGTTCTTGTCGGCGTCGGAGACCTGGCTGGTGGGGAAGCTCCACCAAACGCGCGTGGTGATCAGTTTCGCCTGGCCGCCGAGATAGTGTGCAGCGATATCCATGAGCAACGGATCGTTTTGGATGGCGAGTGCGGCCTTGCAGCCGAGAATGCGCTCGAAATAGTGGCCGCTGAGCAACGGACGGCCGAACCGAGCTTCAGCCTGAGCATGCTCGGTCGGCATGAATTCGAGGCGGCGATCGAAATTGCCAAAGCAAGGTGTGCACCGGACGAAAGCTGCAATCTCCTCATGGATAAATTTGGGCAAGACGAGTCCGGAAAAAAGCCCATCCGACTGCAGCGCATCGACAACGTCCTGGCGGTTGACGCCGACAAACATTGTTTCCCGGGCTTTCTGGGACGCTCGAACAGGCTTTGCACCACGCCAGTGCATTCTGCGTGCCGGCATAGTGCGGGCGAGCACGAACATCGGCAGCCACGCCGGATTCTCGCGAAGATCCGACAGATATGTCGGAATGCGTACGGCCATGCGACGTAGCATACTGCCGTTTCGCGCGATCGCCTCGAGACTTGTAGCGCCGGCTTTGTCGGTATTCGTAACGGTCATTAGGATCCTCAGGTATGAATGCACTTTCAACGAAGCATTGGTTCTCACTGCTTCGCTTCGTATTACCCAAGCCCGATTCCCGCAGCGGCAGAACGCTAGCCGCGCGTCAAATTTTGTGCAATGCACAATTTCCTCGCTCCGCAAATGCAGTTAGGTCACAGCACAGTAAGGATTGCGAAGCTGTCGCCGTAATTACATCAGGAACTGTCTATAGCCGCCGCCCATCAGGTAGCGGCCCCTTTGGACGGCGCGACGCACCCGATCGCGAAGATGGCCGCCCGGATCAGCCCAATCTTCTTCGACACGCCCTCGCCCGAACAGGGCAATGGCGATCTCCTGATGGGATGCTTGCGCAAGCCAGCCATCCAAAGCCTGGAGCACGACACGCAGACGGTCTCCGCGGGGTTCCGGCGGAAAGCAGGCGGCTGCCAAGCTGCCGCTACCATTGATGTGATTCAGGAATTGAAGGGCAGCGATATGGAACTTCAAGTACCGCGGAGGCATGATCGCGTCCACATATAGCCGCAACGGGCGCAAAACAGACGCACCGGAAACGGAGATCTGCAGAGCTCGGCAGTCCTGCCTCAGCAGCACGTGCTGCACACCGGCTGGCGTCAGCAGGATGTCCTTGCCGCATGAGAGGGAACGAAGATCTAGCGGCTCAATATCATGGTCAGGACCAGCTGGCTCCGCCTCCGCACGCAGAACGCGCGCGGAGTCGCGGGGATCCCAAAAGACCCTGGCAGACGTGGCGTCCAATTGTGGCTCGTCCGCGAAAAAGGAGGCTCCACTGGCTGAAAAATGATCCTGTCGTCAACGCGATTATCTTGGTATCGGCGCGGGTCCCGACAATGGAGGCGAGCGATGCCATTTTGGCGTGCTCGCGCTGGAATAGCGGATTGCGCCGAAGAAATTCCCAGGCCCAGGCAGTGCGGGGCAATCGCTTGACGTAGTGGTATGCTTCGTGGCGACGCCAGTCCGGCCAGCATGCGCGAGCGACCGTGGCTTCCTTGAGCAGACGAGCGTTATTCATGGCTCAGGTCATCCGCCATGACGCTATACCGAACGCTCAAGAACCGGTTGCCACAGCACCGGTCCGCTCACACGCTCTCGGCGGCGGATGCGCCGAAGGGTCGTATCGGAAATCTCGAGAAACCCGGCTACGGCTCGCGTTTTGCCGCTGGGCTGCGGTAGTGCTATGCGTGACAATGGCCATGTCGCGCAGCGCAGGATCCGTTCCATGCGCATATCGGTGATCGTTACTACCTGGGTGAGATCCTTGGCCAGGCCGAACTCGATCATGCCGGCGAAGAGCTCGTAGGTTACTTGGGCCAGCCCGCGGGCTGCCGTGGGCGCTGACGCAGGAAAATCGAGCGCGAAACGCCTGCTCTTCCATATATCGGGGGTCGAGGGCAGGATATGAGCACCCAGCAGCACCGGGAACGTATCGCGCACCCTTGTGGGTCCGGTGCTGGGCAAGAGACGCACGCAACCGCGAATTCGCCAATCGAATCCCCTGAGAAGCAGATAGACGGGCATCTGGCCATCAAGGGCATCGGCTTCCATTTGATCTTTGGTGTCAACTTCCCAATCGAGCTTTTCCTTGAATACCCGATACCTGAGCCCGTGCATCTCTTTGAGCTCGCCTGCGAACTCACCGTAAAATTCCGGCGTTATCAGCTGCATCATGGTCGCCTCCGTGCGGGATGTTTTCCCGCCATCGAAGGCCAAAGCTGACAGCGATGCAGCCTGTAGAGGTTTACAGCTACAGTTGCGGAAGAATTAGAATCTCGCGTGGCAGGAGGCAGCCAGACGAGCAACGGCCTGGTTGGTCGTTCGAACGCAAGCTTTGCTTTGGCGTTTTCGATATGGAAGGTCACGGTGCGCTTTGAGACGCCGAGTAGCTGGCTGATATCCCAGGCCGACTTGCCGTGGGCCGCCCATTTCAAGCACTCGAACTCCCGCGGGGTGAGCGTTACACCATCGATCACGCGATCGTCGGCGAGCTTACGTCGGGCATGGACATGAAAGTTGATGGCCATCAGCTGCAATGCTTTTTCGTAGCGCGCCAGTGACCGCAAAAGGGGCGGACAGGGCTCGCCGGAAGCAAAGGTCAGGGCAGCAAACCGGCCGCGATGATCACGCATGGATATCGTCAGGCCGCCGCAGATGCCAATCTCAGCCGCGCTCTCTAGAACTTGTTGCTGCGAAGTCGGTAAACACTGTCGATCGCGCTCCAGGCCCCAATCAAAGGTATCCCAGCCCTGGAGCCCGCGCAGGATGACGGGATCAAGATCGTGGTACCGTTGATGCAAATAAAGCGATGTCCAGCATGAAGGATAGTTTGAGATCAATCGCGGGGCGCCGCCGGAGGCCGACGGGTAAGTGAAATAGGCGAAGAGCGGAAAGTCAAAGCCGGCGGCGGCCGACGCCATGGCCTCACGGAGATCGACAGTATCAACGCTTGCAGACAGTTGCTCGACGAAGTTTTCAAATACGCGATGCATTTGCGCGTTTCGCGACCTCCGTGAATTCACCCGATGCTAGGCACAGCCTTGGACTAAACGATCCCGCACCGATGCAACGCACGCGACCTTTTCACCATCATCACCGTCATTGTTTCCTGCTTCTGATTGAAAAGGTAGTGTCTTCCGTAATGGCCTTTGGGTGTCAATCCCCGCATCCTCCGCTGGTACCAGGCTTCTGTCCGTGGTCGGCGTGTTGCCGCCACAAGATGACATCATATGGAAAGTCGGAGCCGGATCTCAGTTGCGCGCTTAAAGCGCGTTCTGCCGTACAATCGCCAGCAGTTGGCGGTGTAGTGTGGCGAACTCGGTTCGCAGCGCTTCCCGGAACCGCAACAGCGGCTCAATGACGCTTTCCAGCATCGCCTGGCCAGCGATCAGCTCACGCTACTGGGCCGGCGAACGCCAAGCGGCTCGTCGGACCTAGCTTCAAGCCGAAGCCGCGCAGGGAAGATAGAGCAACCGTGTTGAAATTTGTCTGGGTATCAAAGTCTGATATTCTAGCCAGAAAGGAGACGGTGATGAGCGGCAGGAATTTCAGCCTCACGAACCATCTGAGTGACTTTGTCGATAGGGAGATCGTTTCCGGCCGTCACCAAAATGCGAGCGAGGTGGTGCGGGAGGCACTCCGGCGTTATGAGGATGAGCTTGCGGCCGAAAAGGCCAGTCTTGCTGTAATCGAGAGGATCGCGGCAGAGGGCGTTTCCGCTATCGAGAGCGGAGGCTCCACCCTGGTCGATGGTAAAGATGAGTCTCAGGCATTGCTGGAGCGGTTGAACACGCGAGCGATTGCCCGCAAGATCCATGCTAGCGGTCCGAAGTATGGCTAAATACCGCCTTTCGACCCCTGCAGAAGCACAAATTGACGAAATCTTGGATTGAAGTGAGCAGAACTTCGGCGAACTGGCAAGAGAGCGATATGCCGCTCTCCTGGTCGCGGCGATGGATGACGTTGCAGGTCATCCCCGTCAAAAAACAATCCTTCGAAAGCGTGTCGCTTCTGGAGACGTGGGCTCCGTCACAGTCGCAAACACGTTCCAGACCCGCCTGGTCAGGTTGGTGATCCCAGACACATCCTCATCTTTCGCATCGCGAAAGATGGCATCGTCGACATTTTGGGGTTCATTCATGACAATATGCTGCTCAAACGAGCCCTCCGTCGTCTGTTGAATGCCGATCGGGAAAACGGATAAGGCTGGAGTTTCTAGCCGACGAGCCACATCGTTTGGTTGCTGCATTTTCCAGTTAATCCAAATGCGTGATGCCTATTGGTGGCGCTTGCTACCGAATGCCGCGAATATGTGCTGGCAGGCCGGCGAGGCGCCTATGCCGACAGTGGGGATTTCAGTCTCGCCAGTGGTCCGCCGCGCGAGCTGTTCTGGTGCCCTTTCAAGCACGAGCGAAAAGGCGCCGGCTTGGGCGACCGATACTGCGTCGCGTCTGATCCGCTCGGCGTCTTCTCCCCTGCCCTGCACGCGGCAACCGCCGAAAGCGTTGACTGCCTGCTGCGTCAGGCCGATATGGGCCATGATAGGAATGCCACGAGCCGGAAAGTGGCAGCCATCGCCTCGCGGCCCTCCAGCTTGAGGCAGGTCGACGACCATCAGCGCCTGCTCCAGGCCACCGCGCACCGCCTTGGCGTGCATGATCATCATGTCGAGCGTGACGCCGAGCGTGGAAGGCAGGCCGTGCAGCACCATGTCGACACTGTCGCCGAACGATGTCGCAATGTCGATCGACCAGCTTTGCAATCGGCGTTGTATAGGCCGTCAAGCAGACGAGCGGGACGCCCTCCCTTACGGGCCCGAATATCGGGCGGTGCAATTGCCTTTGAAAGACCAGCCGCGCTCAACGCAAACTTCCTTCCCCTGCGTTACCCACCGCAGGTGTCGCGTTTGGCACGTTTTTGTGCAGGCGCGAAGAGTTAAAAAATAGCCGTGCAGTTGCGCGGTGTTGACGTGCAGGTTGCCGCCTCTAAACTAAATCGATTAAGGCACCCGAGCCGCCAGCCACTTTCGCGACCATGGACAAACAGGCAAAAGGAACCAGGAAAGATCGAGCCGCCGTCAAGGCGGATGAAGTCAAAGTGGACCTGATCGCCTTTGTCGTCGCTGTAAACGACAATGAACCTTGTGTCCTCACCATCGGGCAGGCAGATACGCTACCTTCGGGACCATTTGCGCTTGAGCACCGATCGCTGCAATCCGGGTTGCGGGGGTGGGTCGAGCAGCAGACCGGCCATCCGCTAGGCTATATTGAGCAACTCTACACCTTCGCCGATCGAGACCGCATCGGGTCCGAGCGCCGTCATCGCGCTATCTCCATCAGCTATCTCGCACTGACGCGCAAGGAACAGGCAGCGGGCTCGGCCAAGTGCGGTTGGCGAAGCTGGTATGAATATTTTCCATGGGAAGACCACCGTTTCGGGACGCCGCCGGTCGTGCTGGATGTCTTGCGACCGCGGCTGTTTGAATGGGCAGACGGCGCCGGCGACTCGGCGACGAGACGCGAACGTCGACAGCGGGCAGCGACAGCCTTCGGCTTCGACGGCCGCCATTGGAATGAGGAACTCACGCTTCAACGCTATGAGTTAATCTACGAAGCAGGCCTGGTCCAAGAGGCGGGAAGCGAACGCGACGCAACGCTGGTGCCCAGCAAGTCCATGGTCGCCGATCACCGCCGCATCGTGGCGACCGGCATTGCGCGACTGCGCTCCAAGATCAAATACCGGCCGGTCGTCTTTGAGCTGATGCCGCAGTCTTTCACTTTGCTACAGCTGCAACGAACCGTCGAAGCGCTCGCCGGCAGGCTGATCAACAAGCCGAACTTTCGTCGCCTCATAGAGCAGCAGGAGCTGGTCGAGGAGACTGGGGGCACTTCTGTCGATACGGGCGGGCGACCGGCAAGGCTCTATCGCTTCCGCCACGCGGTCCTGGATGAAACGCCCATAGTCGGCACAAAATTGCCCGTCGCGCGGGGTTGACAGGCTTATAGTCGGCATAGATATATTCCTCTTATAGTCAAATGGATTATAATTGGAGGGCGGCGATGAGCGGGGCGTTACCTTCAGCCGCATCTCTTTATCGGCGTGTCTGGCGCGTCATCCCGCCGGGGGAATGGGCCGCGTTCAGCGATGATATCGAGGCCATCTTGGCGCTTAAGCGCGAGCGCAACGCCGTCATCCTGGCCCACAATTATCAAACACCCGAGATCTTCCACTGCGTGGCCGACATCGTCGGCGACAGCTTGGCGCTGGCCCGCAAGGCCATGACGGTCGAGGCGCACGTCATCGTGCTGGCCGGCGTGCATTTCATGGCCGAAACGGCCAAGCTCCTTAATCCGGACAAGACGGTGCTCATTCCGGATCTCGGCGCCGGTTGCTCGCTGGCAGATTCGATCACGGCACAAGATGTGCGCTTGATGCGCCAGCGCTATCCCGGCGTGCCGATCGTCACCTATGTCAACACGTCAGCCGAAGTCAAAGCCGAGTCCGACATCTGCTGTACATCGGCCAACGCCAAGGCGGTCGTCGAATCCCTTGGCGCTCCCCGGGTAATTATGTTGCCGGACGAATATCTGGCCCACAATATCGCCGCCCAGACCGGCGTTGAGATCATTGCCTGGAAAGGCCATTGCGAGGTGCATGAGCGCTTCACGCCAGCCGATATCCGCGAGCTGCGCGAAAGCCATCCAGGCGTGACGGTGCTGGCCCATCCCGAATGCCCGCCCGAGGTGGTGGCCGAAGCCGATTTTTCCGGTTCGACGGCAGCCATGTGCGACTATGTTGAAAGGCAAAAGCCGCCACGTGTCGTGCTGATGACGGAATGCTCGATGAGCGACAACGTCGCGTTAGCGCACCCAGAGATCGAGTTCATCCGGCCGTGCAATTTGTGCCCGCACATGAAGCAAATCACGCTTGCCAATATCCGCGTGGCGCTCGAGCAAAACCAGCATGTCGTGACCCTTGAGCCGGAGATTGCCGGACGCGCCCGGCTTGCGGTCGAACGGATGCTGACAATTTGACTGCCTCGATCCGCAGCTTCTTCGGGCGGCCTATCATCATCGGCGGCGGCATAGCCGGGCTGATGACGGCACTGCATCTTGCGCCTGAGCCGGTGCTCGTTCTGTCCAGGGGACTGCTGGGAGCTGACGCATCGAGCACCTCGCACAGGGCGGCCTGGCTGCAAGCTTCGGCGAAGACGACCATCCGACCCTGCACCTGGCCGATACGCTCGCCGCCGGCGACGGGCTTTGCGACGCAGACATGGCGAGCCGCATCCTCCAAGCCGCGCCGGGGGCGATCGAGGGACTTGCACGCTTTGGCGTTTTCTTCGACCGCACGCCGAAAGGATCATTGTGCCTCGGACTGGAGGCTGCACACAGTCGACGGCGCATCGTCCATGTGCATGGCGACGGCAGCGGGCGTGAGATCATGCGCGCGCTGATCGCGGCCGTGCGCTCCACGCCCTCGATTGTCGTCGTGGAGGGCGTGGAAGCACGGCGGCTGGCGGTCAGGGACAATGCGATCCGAGGGGTCTGGGCGAGCTGTTCGCTAGGACCTGTCTTTTTTGGCTCACGGCGAGTTGTCCTTGCCGCGGGTGGAATCGGCGCACTATTTCTCGACTCCACCAATCCTTCTGGCAGTTGCGGACAGGGGCTGGCGCTTGCGGCCCGCGCAGGTGCTGTTCTTGCCGACCTAGAGTTCATCCAGTTCCACCCGACCGCGCTCGAAAGTTCCGAACGCCCCATGGCGCTGGTCAGCGAGGCCGTCCGCGGCGAAGGTGCTACCTTGATCGATGAGAGGGGTCGGCGCTTCCTCAATGGCGTACGGGGCGCCGAACTCGCGCCTCGCGACGTCCTGGCGCGCGCAGTCTGGAGCCATCTGGCAGGTGGCCATCAGGTCTTCCTCGACGCGCGGCAACGGCCTGGCCCGAAATTTGCTCGACACTTCCCAACAATCGCAGCTGCCTGTCGTGGAATCGGCATTGATCCCGGGCGCGATCTCATTCCCATTCGTCCGGCCCAGCACTATCACATGGGTGGCATCGCTGTGGACGGCTCCGGTATGACGTCGGTCAAGGGGTTGTGGGCCTGCGGCGAAGCCGCCTCGACTGGACTGCATGGCGCCAACAGGCTCGCTAGCAATTCCTTGACCGAGGCCCTGGTGTGCGCGCGATGGGTCGCCGAAAGCGTGGCCGGCACGCCTGCTCGCAGAACAAAGCCAGTGTTTGCGGGCGATTACCCATCGCCCGATCCGATACCGGTGCGTCCTTTCGTGTCGCGCGCACTGGGCATTGTGCGCAATGGTGATGATTTGAAAGCAGCTGCACGGACGCTGTTGCCGCTCGCCGAAAGCGAGGACGGGGCATCGGATCCGGCGGCTGTCGGTCTGATGATTGCTATTTCCGCCTTGCGGCGCCAAGAGAGCCGCGGCGCTCATTACCGCGAGGACTTTCCCCGTCATGCGACTGTTGCGCGACGTTCCGAGATCACCCTCGAAGCCGCCTTGGCCGCAGCACGGGAACTGGCACACTCGCCAACGCTGGAAAGCGCCACCCGATGAGCCTGTCACCGCTTCCCGCAATCATGCTCGAGCCGCTGGTGCGGTCAGCCCTTCTCGAAGACCTTGGCAGAGCCGGTGACGTCACCACCGAGGCGACGGTAGCGAAGTATCACCACTCCACGACCGTGCTCACCGCACGCCAGTCCGGGGTTGTCGCCGGGCTCGATCTGGTGAGCCTCGCATTCAGGTTGATCGACCAAAATATCAAGATGGATGTGATCCGAGCAGACGGCAGCAAAGTTGCGCAAGGGGAGATAATTGCATCGGTGAGTGGCCCGACCCGGGCTATTCTCACTGCTGAACGGACGGCGCTCAATTTCTTGTGCCATCTGAGTGGCATTGCCACGGCAACGGCTTCGATTGTCGCAGCGGTTCGCGGATATCGCGCCAAGATCACCTGCACCCGCAAGACGACGCCCGGGTTGCGGGCTGTCGAAAAATACGCCGTGCGCGTTGGCGGCGGTGTCAATCACCGCTTCGGCCTCGACGACGCCGTCCTGATCAAGGACAACCACATCGCGGTTGCGGGCGGCATCCGCCCCGCCATCAAGCGCGCGCGAGAGAGCGTGGGCCATCTCGTCAAGATCGAAGTCGAGGTCGACACGCTGGCCCAGTTAGAAGAAGCCCTCTCGCTTGCCCCAGACGCTGTCCTGCTCGACAACATGTCGCTCGGAGAGCTCCGCAAGGCGGTAGCCATGGTTGCCAGCCGGGCGGTCACGGAGGCGTCTGGCCGGATCACTGCCACGACGGCGCCAGCCATCGCAGCCACTGGCATCGATCTAATCTCCAGCGGCTGGCTGACCCACAGTGCGCCGATTCTCGATATCGGGCTTGACTATTGCGCGCCATGATCGGCCCACGAAACGGCCGGGGATCGACAGTCATTCGAAGCGGCAGGAATCAGATGAAGAAGCCAGGGCAAGCGAAGAGCTAAGAAACAGGGCTGATATGCACGACACCAATCCGACTAAGACGATGCCACGGTCGCAATGCGCTGATGGCGGAATGTGGACCTTGGAGAAGGCTCGGGCACTTCATGACACACCTTTCAACAATCTGCTCTTCTTGGCGCAGACCGTTCACCGGCAAAATTTCGACCCCAACAAGGTCCAGCTCAGCCGGCTGCTCAGCATCAAGACGGGCGGCTGCCCGGAGGATTGCGGCTATTGCAGCCAGTCGGCGCATCACGAAACCGGCCTGAAGGCCTCGAAGCTGATGGAGGTCCAGCGCGTCATCGCCGAAGCGACCAAGGCGCGCGACGCCGGCGCCACGCGCTATTGCATGGGTGCTGCCTGGCGCAACCCCAAGCCGCGCGACATGGATGCTGTGGTCGCCATGGTCGAAGGCGTCAAGGCGCTGGGCATGGAGACCTGCATGACGCTCGGCATGCTCGATCTCGAGCAAGCCGAGCGGCTGAAGCAGGCGGGCCTCGACTACTACAACCACAACATCGACACGTCGGAACGCTATTACAGCGAGATCATCAGCACGCGCAGCTTTGCCGATCGGCTCGATACGCTCGAGAATGTTCGCCAGTCGGGCATCAAGGTCTGCTGCGGCGGCATTGTCGGCATGGGCGAGGAGCCGGTGGACCGGATCGACATGCTCGTCACGCTCGCCAATCTGCCGGAACACCCCGAAAGCGTGCCGATCAACATGCTCATCCCGATCGCCGGCACGCCGCTTGCCGAGGCCAGCCCGATCGAGCCGATCGAATTCGTGCGCGTGATCGCGCTGGCGCGCATCATGATGCCGAAATCGCATGTCCGGCTTTCCGCCGGCCGCACCGCCATGACCGACGAGATGCAGGCGCTGTGCTTTTTTGCCGGCGCCAATTCGATCTTCGTCGGCGACACGCTGCTGACGGCGGACAATCCCGGCGAGGACAAGGATACGCTGCTCTTCCGGCGTCTCGGCATCGAGCCGATGGACCTCGAGGCGCAATGAGCGGAGCACCGCTTGCTCGCTATGATGCGACCTTGCAGGGGCTGGCGCGCAAGGACCGGCTGCGGACGCTGTCGCCGCGCGCCGGTCTCGACTTCTCGTCGAACGACTATCTCGGGCTTGCCGGCTGCAAGAGGCTCGGCGATGCGGTCGTGGCGGCGATCGCGCGGGGCACTCCGGTCGGCGCCATGGGATCCCGGCTGCTGCGCGGCAACGCGCCCGAGCATGAGCAATTGGAAGCCCACGCTGCAGCGTTCTTCGGGGCCGAGCGCGCACTTTTCTTCGGCGGCGGCTACATCGCCAATTTCGCCCTGCTGACGGCGCTGCCGCAGAAAGGCGATCTGATTGTCCTCGACGAGCTCGCCCATGCCAGCATGCATGAAGGCGCCCGCGCCGGACGCGCCGAGTTCGTGCTGGCCGCGCATAACGACGTCGATGCTGTCCAGGATCAAATCAAGCGCTGGCGTGCCGACGGCGGCATGGGGCGAGTCTGGATCGCTGCCGAAAGCCTTTACAGCATGGATGGCGACTGCGCGCCTTTGGAGAGCCTTGTCGCGCTCGCCGATCGGCACGAGGCGTTCATCGTTGTCGACGAGGCGCACGCCACCGGAGTGTGGGGACTGGATGGCCGCGGCCTTGCCGTCGCTTTCGAGGGCCGCGACAACATCCTCGCGCTCCACACATGCGGCAAGGCGCTCGGCGCCTCAGGAGCGCTCGTCACCGGGCCGCGAACGCTGTGCGACTATCTCGTCAATCGCTCCCGGCCATTCATCTATGCCACCGCGCCGTCGCCGCTGATGGCGGTTGCTGCGCGTGAAGCTCTCGCCATGCTCGCCGACGAGCCAATGCGCCGTGTTCAACTGCATGAGCGCATTGCCTTGGCGGGCCGCCAATTGGCAGAGCGCTGCGGCATAAAGCCCAGCGGAACGCAGATCCAGCCAGTTGTCATCGGCGACAATCGGCGCACCATGGCGGTGGCGGCGGCTCTGCAGGCGCGTGGCTTTGACATTCGCGGCATTCGGCCGCCGACCGTGCCGGAAGGGACGTCGCGCCTGCGCATATCGCTGACGCTCAACGTCGATGAAGCCGCCATCTCCGCCATGATCGATGCGCTTGTCGAGGCGCTGGCCCAGAATGACCAAAGGTGACATGACCAGAGGCATCGTGATTACCGGAACGGATACCGGCATCGGCAAGACGGTGTTTTCGGCGGGCCTCGCCGGCCTGCTCGACGGCTTCTACTGGAAGCCGGTGCAATCGGGCCTCGACGAGGAGACCGACAGCGAGGCTGTTGCCCGGCTTTCCGGCCTGCCGGCCGGGCGCGTCCTGCCGGAAGTTTACCGCCTGAAGACGCCGCTGTCGCCGCATCGATCGGCCGAAATCGACGGCGTGGCGATCGAGGCGGCAAAGCTCTCGCTTCCAGAGTTGCCGGGCCCGCTCATCATCGAAGGTGCCGGCGGACTAATGGTGCCGCTCAATCGGCAGACAAGATTCATCGACATATTCCGGGAATGGCAACTGCCCGTCATCTTGTGCGCGCGCACCGCGCTCGGCACCATCAATCACACACTGTTGTCGATCGAAGCCTTGCGGGCTCGCGCCATTCCGCTGATCGGGGTCGCCTTCATCGGCGATGAGATGGCGGACAGCCAGAGGACGATCGCGGAATTCGGCAATGTGCGGCAGCTCGGCAGGCTGCCGCACCTTGATCCGCTGACATCCGAAACCTTGAGAGAAGCGATGGTCGCCGGCTTCGATCTCTCGCCGATTGCACGGGGTCAATGATGTCGCAATCCCGCGTCTGGCACCCTTTCACCCAGCACGGGCTCGAGCCGGCGATCCCCGCAATCGTCCGGACGGAAGGCGCCTATCTCCACAAGGCCGATGGCACGCGCATCCTCGACGCCATTTCTTCCTGGTGGGTCGTCACCCATGGCCACCGCCATCCCCGCATCGTGAAGGCCATCGAGACAGCCGCGGCGAGCCTCGACCAGATCATCTTCGCCGGCTTCACGCACGAGCCGGCCGAGCGTCTCGCCAAGCGCTGGTGGACCTTGCACCGTCCGGGCTCGACTGGGTGTTTTATTCCGACAGCGGCTCGACCTCGGTCGAGGTCGCGCTGAAGATGGCGCTCGGCTATTTCCGCAACATCGGCGCGCCGCGCTCGCGCATCGTCGTCATGGAGCACAGCTACCATGGCGACACGATCGGCACGATGAGCGTCGGTGCCCGCGGCGTGTTCAACGCCGCCTACGAGCCGCTGCTGTTCGAGGTGGATACCATCCCCTTCCCCGCTCCCGGCCGCGAGCAGAAAACGCTCGATCGGTTCGAGGCCGTCTCGCGCAACAGGCGGGCAGCGGCGCTGATCGTCGAGCCGCTGGTGCTCGGCGCCGGTGGCATGCTGATGTACCCGGCGTCGGTGCTGACCGAATTGAAGAGGATCGCCGAGACCTCCGGCACGCTGCTCATCGCCGATGAGGTGATGACCGGCTGGGGGCGCACCGGAACCCTGTTCGCCTGCGAGCAGGCTTCGATCTCGCCCGACATCCTTTGCACCTCGAAGGGCCTGACCGGCGGCACCATCCCGCTCGCCGCGACGCTTTCGACCGATGCCATCTTCCAGGCCCATTATTCGCTCGACCGGAAGAAGACCTTCTTTCATTCGAGTTCCTACACCGCCAACCCGATTGCCTGCGCTGCGGCGCTCGCCAATGTCGAGATCTGGAACGACGAGCCCGTCGCCGAGCGGATCGCAGCCCTGGGCGCGCTGCAGGCCGCTGGCCTTCGGCGCTTTCACGACAATCCCTGCTTCAGCGACTGCCGGGTGACCGGCACGATCGCGGCGCTCGATTTGCGAACCAGCTCCCCCGGCTATCTGGCCGAGATCGGGCCGAAGCTGCGGGCGTTCTTCCTCGAGCGGGGACTGCTCATACGCCCGCTCGGCAACGTGCTTTACCTTCTCCCACCCTATTGCGTCACCGGTGCCGAGCTCGATCGGCTTTATGACGCCATCGAGGAGGCCGGCGAACGCTTCGGCTCGAAACCATGAGCAGGTCGTCGCGCATCCTCGGGCTTGGCCACCATGTGCCTGGGCGCAAGGTTGCGAATGCCGAGATCGAGAACAGTCTCGGCCTCGAGCCGCGCTGGATCGAGCGGCGCACCGGGATCCGGTCGCGCTTCTGGGCAACGGACGACGATACCCTGTCTGGTCTTGCCGCTCAGGCTGGCGACATGGCGCTGGCGAATGCCGGTATCGACCGCGCCGACATCGGTCTTCTGTTGCTCGCCACGTCCACCCCGGATCACCTTCTGCCGCCGAGCGCGCCGCTGGTCGCGCATCGGCTTGGCCTCGGCCGCGCCGGCGCCATCGACCTGACCGGCGCCTGCGCCGGCTTCATCTATGCGTTTATGTTCGCCGACGGGTTCACGCGCCTGCATGGCAGGCCCGCGCTCGTCATTGCCGCCAATATCCTGAGCCGCCGCATCAACCCGGCCGAGCGCGCCAGCGCCGTGCTTTTTGCCGATGCCGCGGGCGCCGTGGTGATCGGCCCCTGCGAGGATGCCGATCACGGCATTCTCGGCGCTTCGGTGGACTCGGACGGTTCGCGGTACGGACTAATCCAGATTCCCGCGGGCGGCAGCAACAGGCCATTCCACGACGGTCTCGACATCGAGTCCTGGCACGGAGCGCGGTGAACGGTCTCAGGTCAGTCACGTAGATGTTCTCCCTCAGAGTCGACGAAACAGGCAAGGAAGCGCTTTCGCCTTCGACGGGGGGTTCGCGGCCACAATGTAAGAAAGGTGCCTCGGTGCAACGCTTACGCCACAATCACCTCGCCCAGTCTTTCATCGCCATTCTCGAGAAAACCGAGTCCGATCGTCGATCCGACATGCAGGCTGTAGCAGGTCGACGTGATCCAGACCTTGATCGGTATTGAGTTTCTGCGGCGCTCCCTGGGGCAAACAGATGCGAGCCGCTGAGGAGCACGATGCGCCCTCACACTCCCTCGCTTTCAGAATCGTCATGTGAGGCTGGGATCAAAGGTGTCGGGGATGCGGTTGCGGCCTTCGCGCCACATAGCGCGCGTCGCAAACTTCAACTGTTATCAGCCAAGTCGTGGGGTATAGGTCGCGGCGCCATAATTGTCTCCAAGCGCACTCTCAAGCAAGCAGGCTATCGCAAGAAGCTCTGCGTCGGAATCGCGAGCACCGACAAGCTGCACAGACACCGGGAGGCGCGAGTTATCCTGGTGCATGGGTATTACTAACGCTGGCACACCGACGAGATTGAAAAACGAGGTGAACAGGGTCAGCGCGTTGCCCACTGGTAAGCTTTGGCCGCCCACATCGACGTTCACCGTTCCCACCTTCGGTGCGGTAACCGGACAAGCTGGTGTCAAGAGGACATCCACTGCCTTCATTGTCTCGGCAAATGCCCGATCGTAAATTTCCAGCATTCGTTTGCAGTGGATGTAGCTTTCAGCAGACAAGAACTGTCCAAGAGCCATGCCACTGAGCATATCAATTCCGAAGCACGAGCGCGCTCGCGCCAGATTTGGGCCATGATAGGACAGGGTTTCGGCCAACTGTATTGTGAGCGATACGGTACGAGCTTCGCCCTGGTCAGGAAGTTCGATCTCAGTGAAAGTGGCACCCATCATCTCCAGTGCGGACTTCGCTGCCAGAAATCCCTCGTAAACTGGCGATTCACTTTTCTCAGCCCAATTCTTGACAATCCCGACCCTCAAGGTTTGCGGCCGGCCCGCGGACGAGAGATTCATTGTGTGACGCGTTACAAGTTCCAGGTCATCGACGCTGTTGGCCAAAACGCCGGCGTGATCGAGAGACCAGCAATACGGTATCACACCTTCAAGACTCATCCGATCGAAGCTGGGCTTGAATGCGGCCACTCCGCACAGCGCGGCTGGCACACGCACCGATCCGCCGGTATCCGTTCCGAGCGCAAAAGGAACAATCCCTGATGCAACCGCCGCCGCCGATCCCCCACTGGAGCCGCCTGCCAGGCGCGTGGGATCAAATGGATTAACCGTCGTCCCGCTCCAGCCGTTCTCGCCAGTAGCACCATAAGCAAATTCATGCTGATTTGTCTTGCCCATCAGGATTGCGCCCGCCTCCTCAAGGCGCCGGATCACAAATGCTGACCTGTCGGGGACATTGTCTTTCAAGACTTGGCTTCCGCCAGTGGTCAATACTCCGCGGGTTTCGAACATATCTTTCGCGGCGTACGGAATTCCGTCGAGTGGCCCACGACTTTTGCCGTATTTCCTTCGATCATCCGCCATCGCAGCCTGTGCGAGCGCCAGATCACTAATAATGGTGATGAAACTGAAGTGTAGCGGATTGAGCCTCTCAGCGGCTGACAGGCTGTCTTGCACAACGTCGACAGCGGTACGGCTGCCATTACGAAGGTCCGCTGCAATTCTTTTTATCGAATTGCGCTCGGTCATTTGGAAGATCCCGAGTGATCGTTGGGACCCACATGGCCCAAGTTTTTGCCAAGGATGGTTTGCAGGTCGGTGAGGACCTTTTCAAAGCTCGAGACGACGCCGTACGTCGGTGTGACGAGCTGTTCCAAATCCTCATCATCCCAGCGGCCGCCAAAAAACTCGTCGTTCATTGCCTTCAAGGTGGCAAAGGTAGGCTTGCTCATCCTAAACCCATCAAATGATCATAAGCTGCCGGGGATAGTTGGTGAGATACTCGAAACCTTTGTCGGTGACGACAATCGAATCACCAATTCGTCCACCGAAGCTTCCTTCTATGGTGATGCCGCCGTCAACCGCGAAGGTCATCCCAGACGCAAGGAGGCGCTTCTCGCCACGCTTCAACTCTGGCGCCTCAAGGAAGGATTGTCCAACTGACCGGCCCGTTCGATACCCTGCCGAGAACCCGGCATTCGTATAAACCTCTTCCGCAGCAGCATTCACTTCCTCGCACGCAATTCCCGGCTTGATTGTCGCCAAAGCTGCCTGCTGGGCAGCTACAGCGGTCTCGTAAACCCGCGCCTGTTCATCGGTCACTTCCCCAATGAAGAATTCTCTATCGAAGCCGAGTTTGTAGTTGCGGAAGTTCGCAATCCCACAGAAGCAGAGGTAGACTGGGTCTCCCCTGCGCATGCGACGCACAGCCGAGCGACGGTGAACCAGGCAGGTATCAGAACCCGACTGAAGAACTTGGAGATTGTAAATCGTGGGGGAAACAAACCGGTCGGCTTTGTCGTCGAGGAATGACGCCGCCTTTCGTGTTCCAGCGTTGATGACAGCAAGCGCCACCTCGTATTCGGCAACGTTCTCGGCGATGACCTCCCGTGCCGCGCTGACCATTGCGACAGCAACCTGGCCGGCTTGACGCATGATTTCGATCTCATCTGCGGATTTGATCATTCTGATTTCAGAGAGAAGGGGCCCAACATCCCCCACTTCCACGCCGTTGAGCATAGGCAGCAAATCATTGGCAACCAGTGCCGGAATAGAACGGCGCTCAAGCGCGACGCGATTTGATTTGCCTTCAACCGCTGACTTGAGGACCGCTCGCCATTCACCGTCGATTCCATCGCTCCACGGACGAATGTCGCTGACCCAACTCATCCGGGCGCACATCTCAGATTCCATCAAGGGCGTGATGATAGTAGGATTGCCTTCAAGCGGAACAACCATCAAGGTCGGTCGACCAAAGTCGATGCCGAGATAGTTCGAATACTCCGCTAGATAGGCGATCGAGTCAGGATCGGTTAGTATCGCTGTGTGGAACCCAGCGACTTCAAGAGCCATTTTCAGTTTCGCCGTTCTCTGCTTGCCCAGTCTCATGAAGCTTTTCTCCTGATGACTCTGTCTAGTTTAGATTTGTTTCGGCATCTGATCAGGCTGCAATCACCTCGCACGACAGTGCAGGAGACCATACGCTACTTCAGATACTCGCAGCCCCGAGCGCGTAATCCACAATTATTTGTTCAATGATCTTCTGATCGTACCCTAGCTCTATTAGAACATCCCTTGTGTGTTGACCCGGCCGCGCTGGTGGCGTCCTGATCGAAGCGGGGGTTTCGGAGAAGCGTGGAGCGGGTGCGACTTGACGAACACCGAAACGGTCCACGACAAGTTCTCTGGCGCGAACCTGCGGCTCTTTGACAACATCAGTCACATCCAAAACTGGCGTGACGCAAGCGTCCTTGCCTTCGAAGAGATCGAGCCAGTAGTGCCGTGGCTTCTCAGCGAACGTCTTCCCCAGCACGTCGGCCAAAAAGGCGTTGCTTTCATTGCTCTCCAATCGGTCCAACAGATGACTCAAATTGAGTTCGCGAAGAAGCACCTCGCAAAATCGTCTCTCAAGTGCTGCGACAGCAAGATACTGGCCATCCGAACAGCGATAGCATCGATAATTCGGCAGGCCGCCACCGAGGGTAGATCGCCAGTCTTTCACCCGCCCAATGCCGTTCAGTGGAGCAGACAAGAGATCAGCAAGTGTAAGAAGGGTGCCGTCAAGCATACCGACGTCGATCTCTTGGCCCTGGCCAGTCGTTGTGCGCGCCGCCAGCGCGGCAAGAATACCGACAACGGCCAAGTAACCACCCCCTGCATAATCCGCCAAAATGTTCTGTGGCGATAAGGGCTCTCCTTTTCCGTCACGTATGAGTTCGAGAGCGCCGGACAGGGCGACATAGTTGAGATCGTGGCCCGCGCTTTGCGCGCGCGGTCCGTCGCTTCCATAGCCGCTGATGCAGCAAGTGATGAGCCGCGGGTTGTCGACTTTCAAGGAGTCGTGATCGAGGCCAAACTTGGCAAGCTTGCCTGGTCGCATTTCCACGACCATGACATCAGACTGGAGCGCAAGCCTTCGGCAAATCTCACGACCGTTTTCAGTTTTGAGATCCAGCACTATGGAACGCTTGTTGCGCATCAATGTATCATTGGGACTAAACCGAACGCCAAAAAGCGGGTCGTCCAGCACCTGCTGGAAATAGCTTGGACCGGACGACACGGACGGGTGGGCAACGTGAATTACTTCCGCGCCAAGATCGCCAAGAATCATTGTTGCAAACGGGCCTGGCGCATGCTGCGAAAGATCTAAGACTTTCAATCCGTTCAGTGGAGGTGATGACATTTACCGCCCTTTCCACACCGGATCGCGTTTCTCCAGAACATGGCCATTCTTGTTTTTCCTGATGGGATTGTTGACCACGGTTCCGCCTATTGCCTACAGGGCCCAAAGCCGCGAAGTGTCGCCAATTGAGAGGAGGTCTTCCACATATCTTCGTTCATGTAACGAGGCGCCGCCGCAGCTCTGGGATATGGCTACTAGACGCGCGAAGGCACAGCCAATAGGAACCTCGTCCATGGTTCCGATTGCTCCGTGAAGTTGAATAGCCTCTTTCCCAACTCGTCTGCCCTGTCGTGCTGCGTAGGAGAATGCGGCTCGGACAGCTTGTAAGCTCTCGGCAGAGGCTCCCAAACGATTGAACGTATCGACGGCCTGAAAAACGAGCGATTCCGTCAATTGCGTGAGCGCGTACATTTCGACTAACTTGTGACGAACCACCTGAAATGCGGAAAGAGGCTGGCCGAACTGTTCTCGTGTCGCGGTGTATTCTCGCGTCGCGCTGACTAGGAACTCCATCAGACCTACGGCTTCAGCGGAATAGGCAAGGCACGCAGATAGCTCAAGTTGGTCGATGATATCTTTACCTGCGTCTCCGAGGGCCAGACAAGCGTCGCCGCCGACATCGAGCCGATCAAAAGTAATACCGACTGCGCCCATTCCATCTAGCGTGGGATAGGCATTCAGTTTTGCCAGGGGCGCTTCACTAGAAACCGCAAAGAGGGCAGGAACATTCCCGGTTTCATCGTATGCCTTCACAATGAACACAGCCGTACCAACGGCACAGGTTACAAATGCTTTGGTCCCACACAGAATGTAGCCGCCCTCTCTCTTTTGGAACCTCAGTGGCTCAGCCTGATCGTCTTGCAGAGCAAAGGCGATCTTGACCTCTCCCGCTGCAATTTGCTGCAACATCCGCAAGTCCCTCGCGAAGGCTATCGAACCAAGTATTGCAGTCTCGGTGAATGGCACTCTAGCGTGACCCCTCCCCAACTCTCGAGCGAGAAGGCAGCCATCAATCATAGATCCGCCGACCCCGCCCGCGCCTTCCGGGACCATTATCGACAACCAGCCCATTGCCGAGACATCGGCCCATACCTGGTCTGCCCTGGCAGGGTGCACTCGCTTGTCGGACATTTTTGCAAAATAGGCGCGTGCAGTATCTCGGAGCAGGGACTGCTCCTCGGTCAATGTGAAATCCACTTCAACTCCTCCGACCAAGGATAGTTCGGGCGATTAGTTCCTTTTGGATCTCCGACGACCCCGCGTAGATCGTTGTGGTGCGGTATCGATGGAAAGCCCTGCCTGCAAATCCACCCTCAACAGGGCGTGTCGCGTCGGGCTTTGAGTGTGCGGCGGGCAGCCCCGCCTGGGCCTGTTCGCCATAGGCATCCATGAGCAGTTCGAGCAGGTCTTGCTGGAGTTCTGTGCCCAGCCACTTCAGTAACGATGGTTCAGTGCCAGTTAGCACGTGCTGTGGCGTTCCAAGCACGTAACGACATTCCGCGGCGGCAAGCGCTCGTAGGTCAATCTCGAGGCGCGCTAAGCGAACCTTGAGTTCTCGCACGTGTTCTACGCCGTATTCCTGTTTCTCTAGAGCTACAATGCGAGCTCGAATATGTCTAAGCGTGGCGATTGAACGAGGGACCTCAGCAGTATCGAAGCGTTCCACTCCCAAAAGGAATTTCGCCACCGCCCAGCCATTATCCTCTTCTCCAATCAAATTGGAGTTGGGCACTTTAACCTGGTCAAAGAATATCTCATTGCATTCGTGAGTACCCTCATAATTCGGTAGAGGTCGCACTGTAATGCCAGGAGACTTCATGTCGACGACGAGCGCCGTGATGCCTTCTTGCTTTCTCCCGGCCGAGTTGGTGCGGAAGAGTCCGAAAGTGAAGTCGGCATGATGGGCCTCGCTGATCCAAACCTTGGAACCGGTGATCTCGTATCCGTCACCTGTCTTGTTTGCTGCGCAGCTCAATCCGGCAAGATCAGAGCCGGCGTTTGGTTCTGAGAACGCTTGGCACCAGAATGCTCGGCCCGCAATGATGTCTGGCAGATACCTCGTTATTTGCTCGGCTGTACCGAAACGAATAAGCGTGGGCGCGACCATTTTGAGGCCATACAAAGGAGGTCTCGGTGCGTCCGCGCGGCCCAGTTCGCGTGAGAAGACGAAGTATTCCTCGTCAGTCCAATCAGGCCCGCCATATTCTACCGGAATGCCTACGCCGCCCCAACCAAAGGAGTTAAGTAGCGACTGCCACGTAGCCTGATCGGTTCGAGAAATATCGACTCTCTGATCCGCAACCTGCGTGCGAATATCCTGGGGGAGCGCGCTGGCAATGGTTTGCGCCACCCGTGTTCTGAACGCCTCGGTGCGTTCGTCAAGAACGAAAGCAAGGACCATCCTTAGTTCCTCTATTTGTTCTCATTTTCAATTCCTAAGAGGTCGTGACAATCCTGGCATCGACCGCGACGCAGCGTGTAGGGCCGACAATGAGTGGATTGATCTCGGCTTCCACTACGTTTTCATGACCCGAGATAAAGCGTGAGAGCGCCGCAGCTGCCTTCGCAGCAGCACTCAAGTCAACCGGTGAACTGCCTCTGAAGCCTGCGAACAAAGGTGCGATGCGCAATGAGCTTAACATCCGCAGTGCGGTGTCTTCCTCGACTGGGGCAAGAGCCACGACCCTGTCCCGCCATATTTCTGTCTTTGTACCACCTGCTGCAACGACCACTGTTGGTCCGAAGGCGGGATCCCGGATACCGCCAATCAATAGCTCCATGGCGTCCCCCTCCATAACCATTTCCTCGACGCTAAACCCTGTTGGCCGCAACCTGTTGTTAAGATCCGCGACCGTAGTTCGCAAAGCTGTCTCGTCGCGTATGCCAAGGACAACTGCGCCTGAATCGCTTTTGTGCAAACTGCCCAAAGCTTTCAGGACCACGGGATATCCAATGGTGCCAGCGGCTTCCGCTGCCTCGTCTATGTCTTTTGCGTGAAGTGATTTGCTAAATGTCACCCCGGCTTCGCCAAGTGCATTTCTGCTCGCGAGATAATCCGTCTTTCCACGAAATGCACATGAGTCAACCGTTGCGATCAGCTTTCGCACTGGCATCCGTTTTCGGCCAAGCTCCAAGCACCGCGCGGCCTCGAGCGGGTAGTCAAACACCGGCACTCGGTCTGCTGCGAGTGCGGTCATTGCAGGCTCGCCTGTCGCCATGGTGGCGACAGACAATGCAACACCGGACTGAGAGCAAACATTTTGAATATTGGTGGCTACCGCGCGTTCACCCTCCATGGATGCTCCCGCAACGTTGTTGAACGCGCCGTTCATAAGGATTGCGTCCACCTCTCCAGATGAGGCGATTTCTTGAATGATGGGCTGGAACACACCCAGATCAAGCGCGCCCACCAAGTCAACCGGATTGCCAACACCCGAATTGGGCGAAATATTCTTCAGCTTTCGGATCAGTTCGACTGAAAAGCCGGGTACCTCAAGGCCTTCCGCAACGGCTGCATCGGTTCCGAGTGTCGCTGAGCCACCGCCATCAGCCACGACGGCAACCCTTCGACCGCGAGACCGGGCTGGAGCGCCCAGCCCACGAAGAGCTAACAAGAGATCTCCGATACCGCGCACGCGCACGACATCGAGATCGGCACATGTGCTTGCCAGTACATCTTCGTTGGAGATCATCGAGCCAGTGTGCGAAGCCACACTGCGCCCTACGGCTTCCCCCGCTCGCGGGGCCAGGAGAATGACCTCCTTTCCTAGATCGCGTGCATATTCGATTGCTTCGAAAAGGCGGCGACCGTCTCGGAATTCCTCGACATAGGCCGTGATCACCCTCGTGTTCGGATCGACCGCAAAAGACCCGATAAACTCCCCGACATTGAGATCAGCTTGATTGCCGACGGAAACTGCACGGGAGATACCAAGTCTCTCGCGTGGCAGGCGCATCCCGAGATCTACGATCACCCCACCGCTTTGCGAGATGATACCGATGTCACCTGGCGGCAAGTCCCAAAACGCGGTGCAAGCGAGCTTCGCCGCCGCATCGTATAAGCCAACGCAATTCGGTCCAACTAGGCGAGCCCCGGCGGCTCGAATGCGATCACGCATCTGGTTTTCGAGTTTGCGCCCCTCTTCACCTGCCTCTTTGAAACCCGCTGTAACGCAGACGATATAGCGCGCTCCCGCCTCAAGCGCTTCATCGACAGCGCTCTGGACCTGCGCGGCCGGAACGCAAATCACCACCAGCTCGGGCCTCGCTGGTAGTAGTTGAACCGAGGTGTAGGCTTCATTTCCATGGATGATTCCTCCGCGCTGATTTACGAGATAGATGTCCCGCGAGGATGCACTTCCTAGCAACTGTCGGGCATACTCGAACCCCCATTTTCCGGGTGTCGAAGAGGCGCCGACTATAGCTACCGACTGAGGATCAAACAGTCCGCCAAGCTCCGCGATGCAGTTTCTACTGGTTGCGTTCATTCTTCCCCTCGCGTATTGCTTTCGAGAAGCAACGTGTCACGGCCCAGCTGGACTGTTTCGCCGGTCTGCTTTGTAACCGTGACTGCGAGCGTCACCACGCCTGTGTTAGGTCGGCTCTTTGAACGGCGTGCTTCGACCACCTCATAGGTGACGGTAATAGTGTCTCCCGGGAAAACCGGTGCAACAAAGCGTCTCTGGGTTTCCATGAAGCCAATCATCGCGTAATCGTCGAGGCGACTACGCAGACCGGTGACAATGGAAGCAACGAGCATGCCGTGGGCTATGCGTTGCTTGTGAATAGTTGTGGCCGCAAAAACGTCGTCTACGTGAAGACGGTTAAAATCTCCGCTCAATCCGGCGAACGCCACGATGTCCGCGTCGAAAACTGTTCGGCTTGCCGAGGTAAACGTCTCGCCAACTTCAATATCGTCGAACGTGACCATCTCACTCACCTTGCAAAATCGGTTTGAAGCAGGGAATTTTCCTGTCCGGGCCAACCTCGCGGAATGTGACGGAAACCTTGTCGCCAATGCGCACCGCGGCGGGGTCAGTCTCGACAATGTGGGCGGTCATGCACGCGCCTTCGTCAAGCCGAACAATGGCGAGCGCGTACGGTGCCTTGATAGCGGGGTAAAAGGAGCGGTGAATCACCGACACGCTTTCAACCGTTCCGGTTCCCGCTACCGGCTCGAAAGCCGGTGCGGCATTCTGCTTCATTGGATCATCCAAAGCGTGGGCACGTGGATAGCTCTGCCAATGGCCATTTTCAGTTTTTTGAACAAGCAACCGCCTTTGGGATGAGGCTTCCCAAAAGGCTTTGTCATGGGCACAGGGAACTGGGACAGGTCTCTCCATTTCTCTCTCCTTAGGAACGGGCAAGCAACATCGTGGACGCGGCAGAGAAAAAGCCGCCCCAGCCGTGTGCGAGAGAAATCTCGCAGTCGGGAACCGGATAGCCGGGAGATTCACCCCAAAGCTGGCGCAGGGCCTCTATAAGGACGAACACTCCTCGCTTTCCGGGATGGTTGGACGAGAGCCCGCCCCCGTCGGTGTTGATCGGGATTGATCCTCCAGCCGAAATTGCTCCGCTTGCGGCGAATGGGCCGCCTTCACCGGCTTTGCAAAAACCGAGGTTCTCCAGACCTATCAGCGGCGTGATTGAAAACGCGTCATAGATTTGCGCTACGTCCACATCCGCCGGCTTGATACCGGCAGCCTCGAAAGCACGTCGACCTGAATGAATGCCAGGTGAATCCATATCAAACGTCTGGTTGACATGAACGCCGGTGATCGCTTCGCCATAACCAAGCATTCGGACCGGCTTCTTGCGCAGGTCCTTTGCCCGATCACGTCTGGTCAAGACGACCGCACCGCCGCTATCGGTAACCACACAGCACTCAAGCTTATGCAGAGGGCTTGAGATCATCGGTGAGGAAAGCACGTCCGCAACCGAAATCGGATCCCGCATCAGGGCGTTCGGATTGCTAGCAGCATTTGCTCGGATTGCGACGGGGATTGAGGCCAATTGTTCTGGCGTGGTCCCGAATTTATGCATATGGCGTGCCGCATAGAGTCCATAGGCGGTGATGTTTGTCATACCGTAAGGCATCTCAAATGCACCCGGCCCCACCGGCCAGCTCATGGGATTGGTCGGACCAAAAGGAAACCACCTTGGACAAGCCGCATAGGCAATCACGACCGTGTCGGCCATGCCACAGGCGATCGCGGCTGCCGCGCGCGCCGTCTGCACCAAAGCGCTGCAGCCTCCGACGTCGGTGGAGTCGAAGAATCTTGGCGTAATCCCGAGATATTCAGCAAGCTCAATTACATCTTCAGCGCTACCGCCTTCGCCAACGTCGCCGGCGGTCACGCAAAGCCCGTCCACGTCACCATAGGTCAGTCCAGCGTGCTCAAGTGCTCCAGCAATCACTTCATGGAAAATCTGGAAGGGATGGATGTCGTTCGCCTTCCGGCGCGGCGATTCATACGCGCCAACGATAGCTGCGCGAGACAACAGGTTCATGTCCATTGTTATCCCCCTCACGTGCCAAGAAGATCGGCGCCGTCAGCCTCGATGAGCTGACCAGAAACGAACGTATTTTGTTCTGACGCTAGGAAGCATATTACTTCGGCGACTTCTTCCGGTTCTGCAAAGCGTCCAAACCGTGACTTTGCAAGCCATGCCGCTTTATCGACTTCGGGTACAGTCTCAAGGATCGGGGTATTCACGTTATGAGGCGCGACGGCATTCACCACGATTTTGTTTTTCGCGCCCTCGATCGCCAACGTGCGGGTGAGTCCGACTATCCCGGCCTTGGCGGATGAATAGTTGGCCTGACCAAAGCCGCCGCGATGAGCTGACGAGGAAATATTGACAATGCGGCCCCAGTTCTTGGCCTTCATTCCCGGAAAAACCATTTGCGATCCGAGCCAAGCCCCACGCAGACATACGTCTATTACAAGGTTCCATTCCTCATCGGTCATCTTCAGGAGGGACCGGTCGCGGATAATTCCAGCGTTGTTCACCAGAATGTCGACGGGGCCAAACGCCTTTTCCGCCAACGCATAGGCGTTAGTCCAGCTGTCCCGCTTCGCCACGTCGAGTTCGACAAACATGGCATCGCCACCCGCGTCGCGAATTGCCTTCGCCTCAGCTTCTCCAACCTTGGCGTTGATGTCTGCTAGAATAACGGCGTCACCACGGCGCGACATTTGCCGGGCTGTTGCCAGACCGATACCGCTGGCGGCACCGGTTACGAGTGAGATATGTCCTTGCATACTTTATTCTCCAGATAAAAAGTCCTTGCCACCGTGAAGGGACGGGTTTGATTAGATCGGACATGTTTGGCCCCGCTCAGATGAGCCCTAAAGCAGGATCACTAGGGTCCACACGGTGAAGGAGCGACCCACGCTCGAAATGTAGCGTAGTAAGGTGCTGCAACATGTTGACGGAGGGCATCGTAGTCTGGCGCCTCGTCGCGGACGCCTGAGCCGGCGCTATCGCTGCCCATAGCCCCGCAGTGGAGCTGGATAGAGCTGGCACCGCCAGTCGGCACGTGTTGAACCATTGTCATCAAGGAGCTCTTTTTCAGTGTACGGGTTGAAACAGGTTTGGGTTCTTTGTCTTAGTCCTTTGATCTGGACTGATCGTCAGGGCCTTTCCTGCCCAGCGGGTAAGCCCCTCAACGATCTGCACGAGCACCACGTAGACGACGGCCGCTGCAAGCAGAGGGGTGATATTGTCGGAGTAGATGTTCGCGACGTACTGCGCCTGGCCGAGCAGATCGCGAACGGTGACGACGCTGGCGATAGCGGAGGCCTTGATCGTGAAGATCGTCTCATTGCCGATCTGAGAGAGGCAGTTGCGCATAGCGATCGGCAAGGTGATGCGGGAGATCACCTTTCGCGTTGTAAGCCCGATCGCGAAGCCTGCCTCGACTTGGCCCTTCTTAACCGTGAGAATGCCGCCGCGAATAGCCTCAGCAAGATAGGCAGCGTTGCTCAGGGAAAAAGCAAGGACACTGGTTGCGAACGCTGAGCTGAATACGAATGTCCACAGGGGCGTTACGCGCAGGATCGTGAGCTGCGGTGCGCCATAATAGAGAAAATATAGAAGAATGAGGAGCGGAATGCCCCGGAATACAAAAACGTATGTGGCTGCGAGATATGACGTGACCGCACTGCCGTAAACCCGCATTAAGGCGAGTGCTGTTCCCAGGACAAACCCGAACGCCATCGACAGGATGGTGAGCAGGAACGTGATCTGAAGACCCCGCAGGATGGCGAGCCACAATATGCCGGAGAAGAGGAGCGGTTCAGTCATGGGCGTCAAGCCTCCTGCGCAGGCCGGAACGAGCGCTCGAGCCTGCTCTGCAATAGGGCTGCTCCGGCTGCGATGGCCAGAAAGCAAGCCGCGGCGACAGCATAAGATGCGAATGGCTCTCGCGTGCTGCCGGCGACGATCTTGGCCCGGCGCGTCACCTCCTCCAGCCCAATGACCGATGCTAGGGCTGAGATTTTCAGCATGACTAGAAAGAGATTACCAAGCCCTGGGATTGCTGCCTGCAGCATCAATGGGATCGTTACCCGGCTTATGACTTTACGCGGCGAAAGGCCAAGTGCATGGGCAGCCTCGAAGAGCCCCTTATTTAGACTTCGGTAGGCGTCGCTAAATATCTCGACGCAGTAGGCCCCGAACTGCACTCCGATGGCAACTGTCACTGCGGCAAAGGGTGAAATCGAAGCCGGCCGAAAGCCGAAGCTCGCCGCGGCCCTTTGCAGGGCGATTTCGCAGCCATAGTAGACGATAAAAATGCAAAGAAGTTCTGGAAGGCTACGAAAGATAGCCACATAGACCCGAACAATCACGCTTGCCGCACGGTGGCCAGTGTTTACCCAGAGCGTCGCCGCCAGTCCGACTGACACAGCACAGGCAAAAGTTACCAGCGAAGTGAGGATCGTCACTGCTAGTCCGCCGACGATATAAGGCAAAAATGGGATCGTAGAATTCATGTCGAGCCGTCTTGCGTTCAATAGGCAGGCTCGTGCGAGCAATTGCCCGCACGAGCAGATGGCGGCGGAGTTAGCGAGCCGGTACGGCCTTGCCGAACCACTTTGTGCTAATCTCAGCGAGCTTGCCGTTTGTGACCATGCTGTCGATGGCCTTATTCACGCTCTCGGCGAGACTTGTGTCGGACTTCCGCATTACCATGCCCTTGCCCTGACCCATGTAGACAGGATCCGAGATTGAGTTACCGGCAACCTTGTATGTATTGGGTTTTGCCTGGATGTATGCCGGGATGATTTGCAACTCCTCACCGAGCACGGCATCAACGCGGCCGGCCTCGATATCGAGCACAGCAGCGTCCATGCTGTCATACGTCTTGACCTCAGTACCGCTGCCGACCCGCTCACGCATATACTTTTCGAACACACTGCCCCCGACTGTTCCAACGGTCTTCCCCTTGAGGGAGGCTGGCGTGCCGTCAATCGTCGAATTTACCGGGACCATGAATGCCAAGGGACCACGAATGTAAGGGCCGGGCATTAGGTACTTCTGCTTGCGTTCATCTGTGATGTTGATTCCGCCCGCGATCATATCGATCTTGCTCGCTTCCAGAGCTGCAAAGATTCCGTCGTAGGGCACGTTCTGAAGATCACATTGCGCCTTCAATTCCGCACAGATGACGTCGACTACATCGATGTCGAAACCGACCATCTTCCCTGCCGCATCAATTGATGCGAAGGGCGGGTAGGTGGCATCGAGGCCGATGACGATTTTCTGCTGCTGCGCGCTTAGCGGCGTGCTTGCAACAATACAGCCCAGCAAAATGGTGGCTGCCTGCAGGCCCTTTCTCCAGATCGTCATATTCCGTTCTCCTCTTTTTCTGCCGCACTCGCGGATGACGGCTGATTTTGATTGAATGATCCGCCGCGAGCGGTTTGGTGTTCCTGACGGAACCGCGAGAGAAAGGCGCGCAGGCTGGACGACTGGCTGTGACGGAGAACCTCGTCGGGCGACCCGCGCTCCTGCACCGCGCCATCAGCCATGAAAACCACCTCTGTCGCCACATCGCGCGCGAAGCCGATCTCGTGGGTGACGACCAACATCGTCCTGCCTTCCCGGGCTAGCGCCTGGATGACGCTGAGCACCTCACCGACGAGCTCCGGATCAAGCGCCGATGTCGGTTCATCGAACAGCAGCACCTCGGGCTCGGTCGCAAGCGTGCGGGCAATAGCAACCCGCTGCTGCTGCCCTCCGGACAACTGGGTGGGATAATGGCCAGCGTGCGAGGCCAGCCCGACTTTGTTGAGCAGCCCGAGTGCGCGCTCTCTCGCCTCGCCGGCCGGCATGCCTAGAACCTGTGTAAGCCCCTCCATCACGTTTCCAAGGGCTGTGCGATGAGGCCAGAGGTTAAACGATTGGAAAACCATCCCGACGCGCCGGCGCAGCGTGAGTAGGCGAGCGCGATGAGTTCGGTGCGGCCGGCTGAGGAAATCGGCAGCCGCAAAGATCTCCCCATCGAGGATGACCTGCCCTTCTGTAGGCCGTTCCAGAAAGTTAAGGCAGCGTAGAAACGTGCTCTTTCCTGAGCCGGAGGGTCCAACCACGGCGACAACGTCACCGCGACGAGCGGCCAGGTCGACACCTCTAAGTGCTGCGTGGGCTCCGTAGGATTTGGTGATCCCTCGAGCTTCCAAAATGACGGGCGCTGGCTGCGGATAATTCATGAACGCCATTTCATGTTTGTTTAATGAACTCTTCATGTATGCAAACGTTAGGCTGGGTTGTCAAGGCTGCGTTGAACGAACCGCTGTGAGCGCTCTCGCTGAACTCCGGCCCCCGCGGCGATCTTCGGTGCCCGAAATTTCTTTGGGGCGTCTGCATTGGCTTCGGAGCGCTCGTAGCAAGGCCGCTCTCAGTAGATTGTGCCCCACCGAGTGTGAACGAGCATCCCGGCTCAAACGTCGGTTCAGGATCTCTGAGCGGGGGCGACCCCGTCCTAACCTTTTGGCCGAATACGCCGGTTCCAGTCCGTCTGACGCCGGAACTCACGTCTTGTCGGCGCCGTCCCCGCGCTCGACCAACCGGTCGTCAGCGCGCAACGAAGAAATTGTTTCCACTATTGCACTTTTCCTGTATACAAGCGGCATCGGATCGCAACTGAGCGGGGATTAGACTATGAAAACCACCAAATCGCTCGCGCTGGGAGCTCCGCCAATTGGATAGAAAACTAAGTCGTGGTAGGGCTGGAGAGCCGGTGGCAATTTTGCCGGCGGCGGCCTCCGAAACGCGCACCGTGTTGCCCCCGGGAGGATTGCGCCCCAAGCGTGTGGACACGGGCGCGATCTTCGAGCTGCTCCGCTACCGAATCTGCACCCTGCAGTATCCTCCGGGCACGGCGCTGAAGGAGATCGAGCTATCCGAAGAATTCGGCGTGAGCCGGACGCCGATCCGCCAAGCCATTCAGCGGCTTGAGCTGGCCGGTCTTGTGCAACCGGTCATCGGGCATGGAACCATAGTGAAGAGCATTGATCTGCAGTCAGTGCGGCATCTGCTGCAGTATCGGCTTCAGCTTGCGCTAATGCTTGAGCATTTTCTTTCGACAACTGACGTCGAGGAAACAATCGAAAAGTTGCGCAAGTGCCACGCCATGAATGCCGCCCTGGAGAGAGACTTCAGCCCACAAGGATTTGCCCAGGTCTCCCATGATGTGCGCTGGATCATCTGCGACAGGATTACAAATCCCTTCCTCGCTCAGAACTGGATCGACACCTATTATCTCGCCAGCCGCGTTTGGTTCCTGTGCCTGCCTGCCGAGAAGGACCACTTCATCGCTCTGCAAGCAGAGGAAATCACGAGGCTGATCGACAGCTTCCGCTCGGGCGAGGCCCGCCGTGTCGCAACCACCGTCCACGATGTGCTGCAGACTTGGGTTGCCGATGTTTGGCAGAGCATTGCAAGCGGACGGCTGTCAATTTCGGTCACTTGAATGATGGGCCTTCGTGCTTCTGCGCCAGGATCAACAGTTGCCGAACTGCTCCCATCCCTCAGACGGTTGCAGATTGCCCAGTCCCGTGGACAATGAGTTTCATGTCCGGCCTGCAGTCGTCACAATTGCCCTTGGAGGTTTGCACGATGGAACCACTCTGGCCGCTGTACTTGGACGACACCGAAAGTGATGATATGCGACATCCATTTGGCCTCGACAGTGCGCGCGAGGGTCCGACGCGCTGCATTACGCGCAGCGGGTTCCAATGGGCAGCATCAATATCGCGTCCGGTGCATAAGGCGTGTCAAACAAGCGTGGATGCGATTCTGGGGATGCGAAATTGGCAGGCGGGTTTGACTTTTAATACTTCTCGAATCGACTGAGTATCGGAGGAGCCTCGAATGGGCGGCAGGCGTGGTCCAAGGAACTGGGAGCAATTGATCACGAAATAGGCTGCTTCCCTGGCGCCCGATCGGGGCGCATTAAAGTCGCGGATTCGTCCCGACGCGATATTGACCGCCTTGTCGGACGATCGCCTTGACGCCGGCATTGTGACGAAGCGCGCTGGCGCTGCGCAGGTAGCCTTTGTACAGGCCGATCACCCCGGTCGTGTAATAGCCGGCACTGACTTCCCTTTCGAGCAGCACCCTAACTTCGCGGAACAGGCGATTTCGAGGGCGACGCCGCTATGTCAAGACCATTTCGGCTTGCTCGGCCCACTTGTAGAGGCCTATCCTTCAACACGGTTTTGCTGCCGCCACGCGGCCCGGAGGCGGCTCGCTCAGGCGACCGTGCCGGGCGCGGTCGCGGGCACCACGGGCCTCGGACAGATTGTCAGTCCGCGAATTCTGTAAGGCACAATCCTCCAGCGCGAGATCGGTGACGGCGGGCACCGGCTTACCTGCAATCACCATGCCCTTCAGCCGCGCCCAGACCGCGCGGCGCTTGCGCAGCAGGTGCGATTGCAATTCGCTCAATTCGCAAAAACTGGTTTCGCGCTTGATCGCCAGCGCATCGGCTTCGGCCGCCGCTTCGACAAGATCAAGGCCACGCTTCGTGCGCACGACGATGCAGTTGAGCGGTTCATCCTCGATCGTCGGCCCGCCATTCAGCCAGGCATCCGAGACAGCTATATCCGCCACCTGGCCGATGCCGTCGGGACAAATCTTGCAACGAGGCGGGATCATCCACTTGTCCTCGTCTTCCCATAGCTGACAGTAGGTGAGTTCGAAGGCGCGGCCGTCCCTGGTTTCGATCCGGTTGAGGCCGGGATTCCCGTGGCCGCGATAGCGGAACAACGTGAGTTCGTCCTCATGCAAGCCGAAACGCCGAAGCACCTGTTCCGACCTCGTCAAATCCGATACGCCGCCGCAGAAGAAAGCCAACGCGTAGCGCATGTGCTCGTCGATACGCGGATCGAGCCGCGCCAGATTGCGTACGGCAGTGACGTCGCAAGGTTTGGCGATCATCGCGAAGGGCTCGCCGCGATCGAGGATTTCACCGATACCTACCAAGCTCGCCGCAGGGCCGTAACGCGAACCCGCGCTTTCGAGCACCGAAGAGGCGTCGAAGCTGAGCCGCTGCTCGCTACGCATCGGAGCCGACCGCGACGCCGCGACATGCAGGATGAAGTTGACCCGGCCTGAGCTCAACATGAACTGGCCAAGGGCCGTCAGCACTCCACCGCCCGAGCCGCGGAACCGAACCGCCGAATCTCCGGCGCAGCCGAGGACGAGCCTTTCGGCCGGCCCCCAGATGGTGTCCATCAACGCCGCGCCGTTTGTCTGGGCCGGCGGCGGACCGACGATCCGCGTACCCGGGCAGACGGCATTGATCCGCATCAACATCTGCTTGTCCAGCACCTGCTGGGCTATTGGCCGTTCACGTCCTTCCGGTGTCATCACCATATCGACGGCGCCGAGCGCTGCCATTGAACGGCAAAGGCCACAGCCTACGCACAGCCCGTTCTCGACGATGTCACTCAACGGCAACGGATCGGCCGAGGGCGGCCCCATGTCTTGCTTGCAACTGGCTTGATCGAGGCCCACTGACCTCGGACCTGCATCCGCGTTGCGGCGGCACTGATCCGGGCGGCGACGGAGCGCGAAGTCGAAATTGACGTTCCGGCAGGCGGCGATCAGATCGAGATCAGCGCGATGGACGATGACCTCATCGCCCATCGAAAGCGCTTGTGCCGAGATCTCGCCGGTGGGTGCGATGATGCATGAGCCGCTTGTCAGCGCTTGGCCATCCTCGAGACTGGCCTTAGCGGCGGCCGCCACCCACGAAGTGTTCTGAGAGGCGTCCGCCTGCATAGGCAGACGATTGTCGAACAGATGCGCAGGCGCCGGCTTTTCGTTGAGCAGCATCGTGTTGTAGCCGAGCAGCACCACCTCCGCGCCATTGCGACAGAGCATACGGTAGGTTTCCGGCCAGCATCGGCCGTCACAATTGGCAAGACCGACTCGAACGCCGCGATAGTCGAAAACCGGAAAACCGTGATTGCCTGCCTCAAAGTAGCGGCGGGCGAGATGCGCGGTCGTCGTGCTCCCTCCGGGATCGCTCGAGCCCGGCACGTGCATCTTGCGATAACGGCCGATCACGGCGCCGTCCGGGCCGACGAGATCCGTCGTGTTGAAGCGGCATATATAACCGTCTTCCCGCGTGAACTCCGCATAGCCGAGCGCAAAGCCGATCTTGAGGCGAGAGGCCGCATCATAGAGACGCTGCGTTTCCGGCCCCGGCATCGAGCTTTCGAAGAACGCTTCGACCTCGGACTGGTCACTGATGCGCCCGCGTGGGACGAACGTGCTCAGGGCCATTTGCGGAAACACCGCAATCTCGGCATCGGCCGCGGCGGCCTCCTCCAGTAGATGCACTAGACGATAAACCATCTGGGTGCGCGAGGTGCTGGACTGAATGGGTCCGGTCTGGCAGACAGCGATGGTCAGGCATCTGGCCATGACGTCATATCCTTGGCTTGTTTTGCAAAGCCGGTGGGTTGGCGGCGGAGCGCGGGTACGAAGTTTTGAACCGGCTCTACCTGGAGCCCACTGTCGCCGATCACCGGCACACTGCGGACCAGAACGGCGATTTGCTTGCTGGTGGGGTTTTTGCCTTGGTAGGACGTGAATCGACGCTTCTGTTCGGGCAAGGGCCAACGGTGCGGCCGAGCAAGCCACGGCAGACGCATCGGTGGGATCGATCTCTCAATCCGTAATTCGGTTCTCTGATAGAATCGAGCGCTTCACCAGCCGATACAGCATTTGCGAAGCCCATTGTAATCAGCGCATTCGTTATCAACGTCACAGCGTTCATCTGGATCTCCAGTGTATGAGTGCCCGTCTTTGCGTCGTTCTCTCGCGCAGAAAGATTTCGCAGAGTTACTTGGGTTCTGCCTTTGCCGCCGCCATGACGCAGAGCAATTCAAACATGAGATGCGCGGCTACCAATTGAGTGTGCCCGGATGCATCGTACATCGGCGCGATCTCACAGATGTCGGCCCCGATGATCTGGCGGCCTGTGAGCGCCCGAATAATCACCTGGGCGTCCCGTGGAGAGAGCCCACCAATTTCCGGCACACCGGTTCCCATGGCGCAGCCGCATCTAGGCAGTCGATGTCGAACGATATGTAAGTTGGACCGTCCCCCAGAACATTGACGAGTTCCTTAATTACTCTGGCGCGCCCCAAATCTTCATATTCGTCGAAGGTGATCACACGCATTCCGACCGAATGGCCAAAAGCAGTGTCGCTCTCGTTATATTGGGTTCCCCGCAAGCCGATCTGGATCATACGCTTGGGATCCACCAACTCCTCTTCGACCGCGCGTCTGAATGTGGTTATATGATTGATTCTTGTGCCTAACGCTTCATCGAGTGTGTCTGAGTGGGCGTCGAACTGAACCAGACCTACGGGCCGATCCTTCGCAATGGCGCGAAGGATCGGCAAGGGAATCGTGTGATCACCACCGATTGCCAGCGGCCAAGCGCCTACGGTATGAATCTCCTCGAATGTAGCCTGGATAAGGTCGATGCTTTTGACGCGCTCGTACGAGTTGACCGCTGCGTCCCCGACATCGGCCACATTCACCAGAGCAAACGGGTCGATCTTGGTCGTTGGATTAAACGGTCGGAGGACCCGTGACGCTTCTCTAACCGCGGCCGGTCCGAACCTCGATCCTGGCCTCATGTTTGTTCCGAGATCATAAGGAACGCCAATAAGTGCGATATCCAAACCCGGTCCAACAGACATGCGCCGAGTACGCATGAACGTCGCAACGTCCGCATATCTCGCGATTTGGCTAGGATCCAAAGGACGAAAAGCCGGGTCGTTTTTCATACCAGATTACTCCTTGTCGCAGATCGCGCATCCAATGCGAAGTGTACGCTCAGCGTATACAAGCTGGCCAATCCAAGACTTTTCACGCGCTTATGCTCCACTTTTGTGAATGGAGAACAATCTGTTAATCTGCCTCATCTGAGGGTAGTCGCCGGCTGCAAGAAGTATAGCAGTAAGATTGTTTGCGCGAATGAATTCCGAAAAGAGATCATCTCGCGCATTATTGGCGAAACCCAGGAGGATGCAGCCCGACTCCGTTAGGAATTGTGGGCCCTCCGCTAGGAACCGGCCGAGCAATCCATAACCCGGATCGATGGCAGCTCGTTCTAGATTATCTCTATACTCGTAATGGTCCGGCGCAAATATCGCCGGATGATTCCAAAATATTAAGTCAAATTTTTGGCTGGCAGAAATATTGCTGAAAATATCGCTTTCGATTGCCGTGACGTTCTCGATTCCGTTTCTTGCAGCATTCTCTAGCGTATTCGCGACCGCCTTAGGATTTATATCGCAGGCAACCAACGACAGCGCCCCGTGTTTCGCGAGGTAAAGTCCTGGAAGGCCGAAGCCGCAACCGACCTCCAGTATGCTTTTCCCGGCAACGGGAGGAAAGTTCTCAGTGTACCAACGCCAGCTGTGGAAATCTGGCGGCGAAAGAACGCCCTCATGCACGGTCAAGTCAAGTCCAAATTCTTGCATGTACAATGGAAATTCCCGCCGTTGACTGAGTTCGAGCCTCGTCCTCATTTCGTCAAGTTCCATCATATTATCACGCTCCTTGAATCATATAATGCCAGCCCCTACTAACGCTTTACGACCATCCGGATTGGCTCTCGACCTCTGTAGAAAGACGCCGTCTTATTCATGTCATGCCTCTTCGGAAGTCGAGATCGAATAGAGCAAATCCCAGCGACAATTTTATATCCGTCGACTCTTATTTCCGCAACGTTTTGAAACTGTTCTTTCCGAACCTATTGCCGGGCTCCCATCCAGCGGCAACTAGAGTTTCTGCCTTTTGCCCGCCACTCGAAGCGCTTGGGCAGTGCTCCTGGACTCTATTCGCGTACATGATACACAGACGTCTTTCGGAAAAATTGCATCGCCAGCTGGGGAGGCAATGACGTGTAGCGCGTAGAATTCCATCGCGGGGCCACTATATTTTAAGAGGCATGTTCGTTTCCTTTAGCTGCTGACATGGATTGTAAATATACTAATTTGACATCGTCTGAAAACTACTATCTCTGGTGGCTTGACACAGGCCACGATGCAATGACATCGGGCGCGCAGGCCAGCACGTAAGGCTGACCCCAGTTTCTGGAGCCACGGAGTTGTGCGGTTATGCAGATACCCTCTGTGATTTCACAGGAGGCCAGTAAGAGGCCGTTTGGAAAATCGGAAAATTGGGATTTCGGCGGAGGCTGGTTTGTGATTCAAGCTGTGGATGTGGACCAAACAGAGCCGTGGCCGGATGGCCAAGATCGCCAAGAAGACCAAGCGCTACCCGTCCGATCTGACGGACGAGGAGTGGGAACAGATCGCTCCGCTGATGCCCAAGCCTGGGCGTCGCGGCCGTCCGCGCGAGGTTGATTTCCGTGAGGTGATCAACGCGGTGCGCTACCTTGTTCGCTCGGGTTGCGGCTGGCGGATGCTGCCGATCCATTTCGGCGCCTGGCAGACGGTCTACGGCTGGTTTCGCGAGTTGGCGCGGCGCTTTCTGTTCCAGACCATTCACGACGTGGCGCTGATGCTGGACCGCGAGCGAGCCGGGCGCGAGGCCAGTCCCACGGCGGGCGTGATCGACAGCCAGTCGGTCAAGGCTCCGCAAGCGGAAACAAGAGGGTACGACGCCGGCAAGAAGATTGTCGGCCGCAAGCGCCACATCGCCGTCGATACCGATGGGCGGCTGTTGATGGTCAACCTGACGCCGGCCGACATCTCCGACAGTGCCGGGGCTCAGGCGATTCTGGATGGCATCCGCAAGCGCTGGCCCTGGGTGAAACACCTGTTCGCCGACGGGGCCTACGACCGGCTCAAGCTCATGGACAAGGCCGCCTATCTGGATTTCGTAGTCGAGATCATCCGCCGATCCGACGACCAGAAGGGTTTCGAAGTCTTGCCCCGCCGCTGGGTCGTCGAGCGCACCTTCGGCTGGATGACGCGGTGGCGGAGGCTCGTGCGCGACTACGAGAAGCGCATCGACGTCTCTCACGCCATGATCCTTGTCGCTATGGGCGGCAATCTCATCCGCAGAAACGCTCATCCCTGAATTTCAAAACAGATGGGGTGATTGGGGTCTCGACCGAGCCAGATGATGGCGGCTGCTCCTGTCGAAATGTGAAAACGTGGTCGATGTGAGTCGCCACAAACATTTGGAAGGAGCAGCCATGAAGTACTTTGCCGGACTGGACGTGTCTTTGGAAGAGACCTCTATTTGCATTGTCGACGAGACTGGCCGGATCGTGAAGGAGGCGAGAGCGTTGAGCGATCCGCAGGCATTGTGTGACGCGCTGAAGGGGACCGGCTT
>NZ_LPWA01000101.1 GCF_001510895.1 Mesorhizobium loti
GGCAGAGGGGGTGCTGTCCCGCCAACCTTTCAATCAATCCTGCACGGTCGAGGTTGGATCTGGGTAGAAATGATTCACGCCAAAGGCTCGCGTTCCTGCACACCCCCTCTGTCCTGCCGGACATCTCCCCCGCAAGGGGGAGATTGGCGGTCGCCGCCGGTTTCGCCAATTGTCAGCGCTGGCGCAAATGTTCCCGTTGTAAAGCTCTTGCGAATGGCAGCGCATATGGTGAATGTTCCGCCACCGCTGGAGACCCCGATGCCCGACGCCGCCAATCATCTGACCTTCGCGCTGATCTGCCTCGGCATGGTGCTCACACCTGGGCCGAACATGATCTACCTGATCTCGCGCTCGCTGTCGCAAGGGCCGAGGGCCGGGCTGATCTCGCTCGGTGGCGTGGCGCTGGGCTTTCTGTTCTATGTGCTGTCGGCCGCTTTCGGCATCACGGCGCTCATTTTCGCCGTGCCCTACGCCTATGACGCGCTGCGCACCGCCGGCGCGCTTTATCTGCTGTGGCTGGCCTGGCAGGCGCTGAGGCCCGGCGGACGCTCGCCCTTCCAGGTTCGCGAGCTACCGAAGGACAGGCCGCGCAAGCTGTTCGTCATGGGGCTGATGACCAACCTGCTCAACCCGAAAGTGGCGGTGCTCTATCTCTCGCTGCTGCCGCAGTTCATCGACCCGGCCAAGGGCCATGTGCTGTCGCAGCTTCTGGTCCTCGGCGTGACGCAGATCTCGATCAGCCTCACCGTCAACGCCATCATCGCGGTGACCGCCGGGTCGATCGCCACCTTCCTTGCCGGACGGCCGTTCTGGCTAGTCGTCCAGCGCTGGATGATGGGCACGGTGCTGACCTCGCTCGCCCTGAAGATGGCGACCGAAGCCCAAAGGTAGCTGGCGCGGCCCCTACATCGGCCGGCGCACCGGCCGGACCGGCTCCGGCTCGATCACCTTGCGATAGAGATGCCAGGTCGCATGGCCGAGGACCGGCACGACGACGGCAAGACCGGCAAACAGCGGGATCGAGCCGATCACCAGAAGCACCGCGACGGTCAGGCCCCAGAGCGCCATCTGCAGCGGGTTCGCCATCACCGCGCGCGCCGAGGTCTCGATCGCCGAGACGGCGCCGACATCGCGGTCGAGCAGCAGCGGGAAGGCAATCACGGTGGTGGCAAGCACCACGACCGCGAAGACGAAGCCTGCGGCGTTGCCGAGCAGGATCAGCGTCCAGCCCCTGCTGGTCGTCAGCACGTCGCGCAGGAAGGCGCCGACCGATGCCGGCGGCTCGGCGCCGAACAGGCTGGTGTAGATCGTCTGCGCGGTGAACAGCCACAGAAGGAAGAGCGCGAAGAGCAGGCCGCCGATCACCGCGATCGAGGGCAGCGCCGGCGAATGGCGCACGTCGAGCGCATGGTGCCAGCGGCTGCTCATGCCGAGCTCGCGCCGGCGGCTGATCTCATAGAGGCCGATGGCCGCGAAGGGGCCTATCAGAGCGAAGCCCGACATCAAGGGATAGACGAGCTGGATGGCGTTGGATCCGGAGCTCCACCGCGTCAGGATCAGGCCGACGATCGGATAGATCAGGCACAGGAACACATAGTGCGAAGGCTTGGCCCAGAAATCCTCGGCGCCGAGCCGCAACGCATCCCACAAATCCGACGTGGTGATGTGGCGCACCGTGGGCTGCACATGCATCCCTCGCGCGTCCGCCATGACATGAAAGCCGGCCATAACCTTCCTCCGTTTGTGTCGGGGGCGGTCACCGCCTGGGTGGCCGCCCGTGGCTGCCACTTCTAGAACGCGGTTATGATAGCCGATCTTCCGGGCAATGTCGCCGCTTTACGCGATTTTCATCGCCTGCCCGGCAAAAGCCATGATCGCCAGTATCAGAGGCCGGATGACCAGCCTGACCACCGAATCCCTCCTCGATCTCGACAGACGCACATTGCTCAAGGCCATTGGGCTCAAGGCCATCGGCCTTGCAGCGCTCGGCGGCATTGCCGCCTGCAGCACCGCCCCGCTGCCGACCGGCGAAGGCGCCGGCGTGTCGTCCTCCGCTACCACCACGTTGAGCACAATCCGAACCTCAGCCGGTCTGCCGGCGCTGGTTCCGGATCCGCAGCTCGAACAGGCCGCGCTCCAGCAGGCCGGCTACATGGCCTCGCGCGCTCGTATGAGCCACACCACCGGCTGGGGCAAGGATTTCGCTTCGCGCATGAAGGGCAACGGGGTGCGCGGCGCCGCGGGCGAGAACATCGCCGAGGGCCGTTTCGACCAGCAGAAACTATTCGACATCTGGATGCATTCGGACGGCCACCGCCACAACATGCTCGATCCGGATTTCAGCCGCTTCGGCCTCGCCTATGTGCGCGACGGCCGCGACCCTAGCCTGCGCTATTGGGCGCTGGTGCTGCAGGTAACCTATTTTGCGGTCGCCCACCAGATAGAGGCCGGGGGCGCACCGGCCCGTTTGCAAGATGTGGGCGAAGCCGGTCAGGCGATAGCTCCCTTGTGGTCCCGCTCATGCGCTCGCCCAGAGTTCGCGGCAAGCTGAGGCGCGGATGCGGCCGGGATCTCGACGCGAACCCAGCCTTCATCTTCCGAACCGAAGCCGACGGTGCCGCCATGGAGGCGAACGATCTGGCGAACGATCGCCAGCCCTAGTCCCGCGCCGGGCGAGGCCTGGTTGCCCTTGCGAAAGCGATCGAACGCCGTTTCTCTCAGCTCGAGCGGCACGCCCTGGCCCTCATCGCGCACGACAATGCGGACCAGTGGCGCCGTATCGACCGCGGCACCGTTTCGGTGCGCCGGACCTACGGACACCCGCACAGAGCCCTCGCCATGCGTAAGCGCGTTCTCGATCAGGGCGCCGATCGCGTCGCGCAGTTGATCCGCTTGCCCCTTCACGAGCGTGGCTTCGGGGGTCGCATCCACGCTCAGATCCCGTCCCATGGCCTCGGCCATCGGAAGCGCAGCCGCGGCGGCCTCGCGCGCAAGCCGAGACAAGTTCACCTCCGCCATATCGCCTACCGGCCCGCCCACGGCGCGTGCCGAATTGTCCATGCGGGCAAGATCGATGAGTTGACCGACCAGGCGCCGCAATTGCGCCATGTCGCCCGTGACAGCCTCCCAGTCGATGCCGCCGCCGTCGATCCGGGCCCGCTGCAGGCGCAAATCGAGAACGGTCAGTGGCGTGCGAAGCTGGTGAGCGGCATCGGCGGTGAGGTGGCGCTCGGCCTCGATCGCACGCGCCATGCGTTGGAGGGCGTCGTTCGTGGCGTCGACCAGCGGCCTGATTTCTTGCGGCAGTCCGTCCGTCGACAGGCGAGCAGGCGAACTCGAGGGCCCGATCGCGGCCGCCTCCCGGGAGGCTCGCGCGATCCGGCGCAAGCTCCACCCGCAGATCAGCCAGATCAATGGCAGAGCCCCCAGGACAAAGATGAGCAGGACGAGGACATGCTCTGCATGTTCCTCGAACAGACTTTCCGCCAGGGCCTCGAGGCTGGCATGCGCCCGCGCCACGATCAGGACGTGTCCGTCCGGGGCGGCGGTGGCGAGGGCTACCTTTTCGTCGGGCCCGATCGCCTCGACCGGTCCGACGGCTATCAGCGGCAGCGGACCGTCGAGGTTCGGGGATTTGGCAACCGCGTGCCCGCCCGCGTCGTAGAGGGTGTAGGTGAACTTCAGATCATGGCGCCGATAGGCCTCTGTCCATTCCGGCGGAGGCGCCACCTTCATGGACCCGTCGGCGGCCACGGACAGCCCTTGCTCCAGGAACTCATGCGCCTGTCCCTGCAACGAGCGCTTACGAAGCGTCTTGATCGTCCCGTAGACCTCAACATAAGTGAAAAGCGCCGAAGTGCCGACCCCAAGCACGAAGATCAGCAGCATCGCGATCGTGAGCCGACCGCGCAGGCTGAATGTCGCCGGCCTCATGCGTCCTCCCCGACGAGGCAATAGCCGATACCGCGCTTGGCGTCGATGCGCACACCGGCGCGAGCGCCTGCAAGCTTCTTGCGCAGACGGGAGACAACGGCTTCCAGGGCGTTGCTGGTGACATCGGTCTCGAAGGAATACAGTCGCTCCTCGAGCTTGTCCTTGACGACGACACGCCGGGCGCCGGCATGTATGAACTCTTCAAGCAATGCCGCCTCCCGACGCGTGAGATCGAGATCAACACCGTCGACGAACGCCTGGCGGCTGGCCGGATCGTAGGTCAATCGCCCGAAGCCTTGCGCGACCACCTCACGCCCGCCGGGGCGGCGCAGCACCGCCCTCAGCCGTGCTTCCAGTTCAACGAGGTCGAAGGGCTTGATGATGTAGTCGTCGGCACCGGCATTAAGGCCGCGCACGCGATCGTCGACCGCATCGCGCGCCGTGACGACAAGCGTCGGCAACTGCGCTGTGGCTCGCGCGCGCAAACGCTTGAGGACCTCCAGGCCATCGATATCGGGCAGCCCCAGGTCCAGTATCATCGCGTCGTAGCGTGTCGCCGCGATGGCCGCGAGCGCCTCGCCGCCACGGCCGACGGCATCCACAACAAAACCGCATTGCGCAAGATGCCCGCTGATCAGCTCGCGCATGGCGTCGTGATCCTCCAGGAGCAACACCTTCATCGGGCTTTCCATTTCTTGGCGGTGCTCGCGCACCGCGCGTAGCCTGTCTTGATCATGCTCACACAAAGCAAAGATTTGCTGAATTTTGGAAGGACAACCCGACGTGGGACTTCGCCGCCTCAGTGTATTTTAGCGCGGGCTGTAAGCGTTTGGAAACCAGACTCAATTTTTGGCCGCGACGGCTGTGCTTCGTCAGGATGGCGTCAGCAAAGGTCGGCGGCAATGGTCTAGAAGCGCGGCGTTGAAGGGCTTGTCCTGCGCGTCTTCAACCGGACGGTTCAATCGTACTTTCTCGCAATGGAGTTCTGCCGTGTCGGCCGATCAATACTTGAACAGAATGCGGCTTCCATACTCGCTTCGCCATGTTCCGCGCGAAAGGCTTGCGGGACTGACCGGCGTCTCCGAATCGCCGTTACCGGGCGACATCGTCCTCGCCTCCGTCGAGCGCATCGCGAAGAACTCCGCAGTGGAGTTGAATGATGGGCGTCGCTGCACCTTGCATGAGGGCGATATCGTTGCAGCGGTGTTCGGCAATCGCTACGCCACGCTGCAATTCGAAGGGCTGGCCCGGACGAACGGCGACTCCTGCGATCTTCTGTCGATGGGCGGCTTGTGTGGCCTCGTCCAGACGAAGCATGCAAGGGTCTCCGACCCGACCAAATTGAAGTTGATCGGCGCCGTCACCGATCAGCAGGGCCGTCCGCTGACCATGCGCGACTACCGTCTGCAACCCTCACAAGCTGACCGTCGGCCCCACGTCACGGTGGTGTGCGGATCCTCGATGGACGCCGGCAAAACACATACGGCCATGAGCATCATCAAGGGGCTCAGCAGAGCCGGCAAGGCCGTGGCCGGCATCAAGCTCACCGGCACGGCGACCGGCAAGGACACCTGGAACATGCTCGATGCGGGCGCCTGCGTCGCCCTCGATTTCGTCGATGGCGGCTACCCGTCGACCTATCTGTGCGGACATGACGAGCTGATCGAGTTGCATCACCTTCTTGTCGATCATGCCGCCTCCCAGGGAGCGGACTACGTGGTGATGGAGATCGCCGACGGCCTGCTGCAGCGGGAAACCTCGATGCTGCTGCAGAGCGCCATCTTCGCCGGGGTGATCGACAGCTGGGTGTTCGCGGGCGGCGATCCCATGTCGGCCGAGTCAGGGGTGCGGATGATGCGCAGCTGGGGCATCGAACCGATCGCCGTCTCGGGCGTGCTGACCATGAGCAGCCTCAATATCCGCGAGGTTGAAGCAGCCACCGGCCTGAATTGCGTGAAAGCCGGCGAGTTGCAGGCAGGCTGGCTGAACGACCGCCTCGTGGCAAGGCTGCCGCCTGAGGCGGCGCATCTCAGGAGAATCGCGTGAATCAGGGCCTCGTCTACCTTTGGAGACCCGACGCCGCGCGCCGCTGGGCGGCCGCGTCGAAAAGAGGCTCGTCAATCTGGGGCGTCTCGACATGGATGCGGACGGGCGACCGCACCTGTGCAACGACCGCGTCGAGGTCCGCAATGGCGGACGCCGCTACAAAATGGATCCGGCGTCGGAGACGTTCGAGGACGTCGCCATCGGTAACGCGAAGCCAGACGACAATGGCGACTTCTGCTTCGAAGCGGGCAAGGGCGGCGGCCGGCTGGACAAGAACCCCTTCGCGCCCGAGGACTTCCAGCAACGCTATGTGCAGGCAGCGCATTTCGGCGAGGTGAACACCTTCTATCATCTGAACAGGATGTCGGCCTATATCGATGACCTGCTGCGGAGCCTGGGCGAACCCTCGCTCCCGCCGGTCGTCGCGGTCATCAACGCCCATCATGCGGTGACGGCCGCCAACGGCGTCAAGGACGGGCTGCACAAGGACCAGGACTGCTGCCATCCATTTCAGGGCGGACACTACCGGCTCCCCTGCAAGCGCAACACCGTGGTGGAGCATCACGCCGTCGCGGCCAACGGCGAAATTCATCTGGGGCCAGGGCGAAAACTTCTGGACGGCGGCGCTTTGGTGGAACTCTCCGGCGGCTCCTATCGCGCCAATGCCTCCCACAATGCGGGCATCATCTATCACGAATACGGCCATCACATCAGCCGCCACACGGCCGACTTCATGGCCAACCGCCTGCGCAAACCGCACCGTCAGGACAACCGCAAGGCCGCGATCGACGAAGGGCTTTGCGATTACTGGACGGCCGCCATGCTCGAGACACCGCATATCTGGGCGTTCCACAAGCGGCACGATGACGAACTACGGCACCCGCGCAGCCTCGCTTCGCTCAAGACCATGGACGACTTCGATGCGGCCGACGAAGCAGACCCGCACCTGAACGGCACGATATGGGGCGCCGCCCTTTGGGATCTGCGATGTGAGATGCAGCGGCGCGAAGTGTCCGGCGCATATATGACCGACCGCATGGTGCTCAAGGCGCTGACCCTCATTTCCGCCGACTGCACCGCGGGCGACGACGTCAAGATTGCCCGGCTTCAACGCTCCAGCTATTCCGGCGGCCTGGCAAAACTCCTCAAGGCCGACGCCATCCTCTTCGATGGCCGCTTCAGCGAACTGATCGTCGAGACCTTTGCACGGCGCAAGATTTTTGCCGGGCAACAGGCCAGCCCCGGATATGCCGTGGACGCTCCGACAACCGCCTTGCCGGAGAGCCTGAGGCATCTGCCGGCTGAAGACATTCCGTCGAGCCCGGACATCCTGTCGGCGTCTGACCTGGCGCGCCAGCTCGACGAGCGCGGCGTCGCCGAGTATTCGGTGATCTGCGCCGGCGATATCATGCTCGGCGATCGCACCAGACGCTCGATCGGGTTGTTCGGCGAGGATTATCCGTTCGCCGGCGTCCTGCCCCTGCTCAGGCGCTCAGCCATCGTGTGCGGAAATCTGGAAGGTCCGTTCGCCCGCGAGGCCGATCGTCAGGACCGCACCTATTCCTACCGGGTCGATCCGCGGCTTGCGCATGCGCTGAAGCGCGCGAACATCAATGTCGTGACGCTGGCCAACAACCACCTGGTGGACTGCGGCCGCGCCGGCGTGATCGAGACCTTCGAGGCGCTGGACGCCGCCGGCGTCCACATGGTTGGTGCGGGAAGGAACGAACTTGCCGCCCACCACCCCGTCATCCTCGACGCTGGCCCCCTGCGGGTCGGCATCCTTGGATACTACTGGAACAGGCGCTGCGCGGCGACACACGACCTGCCCGGAAGCGCCACGGACGAGGCCGAATGGCTCGCGGTCGACATCAAATCATTGCGCTACCGCGTCGACCGGATCGTGACCGTGTTCCATTGGGGCGTGCCCTATGTGAGGGAGCCGCACCCCGATGATCAGGCAAAGGCCCGGCTTGCTGTCGATCTCGGTGCCGATCTGGTCATCGGCCACCACCCGCACATCATTCAGCCCTTCGAAATCTACAACGGGCGTCCGATCTTCTACAGCGTGGGCAACTTTGCCTTCGGCTCCGGCAACAGCAAGGCGGAAGGCCTGCTGGTGGCCGCGCATTTCGGAGCCCGGGAGACGGTCTGCGACATCTATCCGATCTACGTGAAGAACCGCGACCCCCGCGTCGACTATCAACCAAAGGTGCTGGGCGGGGCGGCCGGCCGGAACATTCTTCGCCGGCTCGCCGCGATGTCGGGGCCGAGCGCGGAGCATCTCGAATTGTCCGGCGGAACCGGCCGGGTCTCGGTTCTGCGACGCGCATTTGAAAAGACGGCCACATGAAGCTCAGCCGGACAAGCATGTATCGGTTCGTGTTCAGGTCGATGGCTCCTCGCCATCGCCTGTCACTGGCCCTGGCCGGTGCCGCCATGCTCGGCGATGCGCTCCTGACGGTCCTCAGGCCCTGGCCGTTGAAGGTCGTGATCGACCGGGTCATCCCCAGTTCGCCGAAGACGATCCGGGTTCCGTTCGTTGGCGCCTGGCTCAGCGATGCGGGCCTCGACCGGATGTCGATCGTCTACGGCGCCTGCGGCGCGACCCTGCTCATCGCCGTCGGCACGGGGCTCCTGACCTACTGGTATACACGCACGATGGGACAGGTGGCACAGCATTATGTGTTCGACCTTCGCGCCATGCTGTTCGCGCATATGCAGCGGCTCTCGCTGCGGTTCCACGACCGTCAGCGCACCGGCGACCTGATCACGCGGCTTACCTCCGACGTGCAGTCCGTTCAGGATGCCATCGCCAACAGCGGTATCATTCTGGTGACCAACGCCTTCCTGCTTTTAGGCATGGTGTCGATGATGTTCTGGCTCAACTGGGAGTTCGCGCTGGTGGCGCTCTCGGTCGCGCCGCTGCTGTATTGGAGCATTTCGCGCAACACCAATCGCATCCGCAGCGCCTCGCGTCGAGCCCGCCGCAGCACGGGGCAACTGGCGGCGCTCGCCCAAGAGACGCTGTCCTCCATTCGAATCGTGCAAGGCCTCGGCCAGGAAGAGCAACAGGACGGACGCTTTGCGACGCAGAGCACGCAGAGCCTGCAGGCCTATCTGGACGGGGTGCGATACCAGGCGGCCGTCGCTCCCGCCGTCGACCTGCTGGCGGCGGCCGGCCTGTGCCTGGTCATGTGGTACGGAGCGACACGAGTGTTGTCGGGCGCCCTGACGACGGGCGATGTCGTCATCTTCTTCGCCTATGTCACCAATCTGTACAGTCCGATGCGTGCTCTATCCAAATCGGCCAATTCCAGTGCAAGGACCCTCGTCGGCCTGGAACGGATCGTGGAGGTGCTGGAGACCCGCAGCGACGTCGCCGACACGTCGAACGCGACGCCGATCGAGGTCAGGCAGGGAAAGATCGAATTCCGCGACGTGGGCTTTGCCTATCCCGACGGACCACGCATACTCGATGGGATCAATCTGACGATCAACCCCGGCGAGACGCTCGCCATCGTCGGCGCGACGGGCACCGGCAAGAGCACGCTGGTAAGCCTCGTGCCGCGCTTCTACGACCCGACGCATGGGTCGGTCCTCATCGATGGACAGGATTTACGGCGCTGCCAGGTGCGGTCGTTGCGCAGCCAGATCAGCATGGTTTTGCAGGATTCGCTGCTGTTCAGCGGCACCATACGCGAGAACATCGCGTTCGGCCGGCCGGCCGCAACCGACGAGGAGATTGTCGCCGCCGCGCGGACCGCGAATGCCCATGCCTTCATCCAGAAGCTCGAGGACGGCTATGACACGGTGATCGCCGAAGGCGGCACGACCCTTTCGGGCGGACAGCGCCAGCGCATTTCGATCGCCCGCGCGGTGCTGCGCAACAGTCCCATACTCATTCTTGACGAGCCCACCAGCGGCCTCGACGCGATGGCCGAGCGTGCCGTGGTCGACGCGCTCGGAGCCGCATCGAAGGGGCGCACGACGCTGATCATCGCGCATCGCCTTGCCACCGTTCGCTTCGCCGATCGTATCGTCGTCATGGACCGCGGCCGCATCGTCGAGGTCGGGACCCATCAGCAACTGCTTGACGGTAACGGTCTCTACGTTCGCCTGTTCGATCCGCCCGCCCCCGTGGCGTACACGCCCTGAGGGGTGTGGGACGGGCGGCAGCCGATGGCCGTCAGTCCATATGGGCGGCGGGCGCGCCGCCGGCCGGCGCGGCCTTCGGCTTGCGCAGCAGCACCACGAACGGCACCGCAAGCAGTGTCATCACCATCAGGATTTTGAAGTCGTTGATGTAGGAGATCATCATCGACTGGACATTCACCAGCCTGTCGACCTGCGAAAGCGCGGCCGGATCGCCGCCTGCGGCGGCCGGCGAGGCGGCCCACAGATTGGGATTGTACGGGTTGATGAAAGCTCCGAGCTCGCTGTGGTTGATCTGGGTGTTCTGCACCATAAGCGCAGCAACCACCGACACGCCGATCGACGAGCCGAGATTGCGCACCAGGCTGAACAGCGAGGTGGCGTCGGTGCGGTAGCGCGCGTCGAGCGTGGCGAAGGCAACCGCCGACAGCGGCACGAACACCATGCCCATGCCGAGGCCCTGGATGACGCCGGAAGAGATGATCAGCCAGTTGTCCATCTGCGGCGTGAAGCTCGCCATGGTGTAGAGCGACTGCGCGGTGAGCAGGAAGCCGATGGCGACCAGGATGCGGGCGTCGATCCGATGCATGATGCGGCCGACGAACAGCATCGAGATCATCGTGCCAATGCCGCGCGGCCCCAGCACGACGCCGATGGTGACGGTCGGGTAGCCGAAGATGTTGGCAAGCATCGGCGGCAACAGCGACATAGAGGCCAAGATCAGCACTCCCATGACGAAGATGAAGCCCAGCCCGGTCACGAAATTGCGGTCGAGGAATATCTTGGGATCGATGAAGGGATGCTCGGCCGTCACCGTGTGGATGATGAACACCCAGAAGCCGGTCAGCGACAGCGCGAGCTCGATCCAGATCTCGGCCGAGTTGAACCAATCAACTTCGCCGCCGCGATCGAGCAGAAGCTGCAGCGCGCCGACGCCGAGCGAGAGCATGGCGAAGCCGAAGAAGTCGAAGCCGCGCATACGCTTGGCGACGACGGGCAGATAAGCGGCCATGCCGAGGAAGGCGAGGATGCCGACCGGCAGGTTGATGAAGAACACCCAGCGCCAGTTGAAATTCTCGGTCAGCCAGCCGCCGAGCGTCGGACCCAGGATCGGCCCCAGCATGATGCCGGCGCCCCAGATGGCCATCGCCTGGCCGTGGCGCTCCCTCGGATTGATGTCGAGCAGGAAGGTCTGCGACAGCGGCACGATGGCCGCGCCGAACACGCCCTGCAGCAGGCGGAAGAGCACCATCGTCTCGAGGCTCCAGCCAGGCCGCAGAGCATGGAGAAAATGGTGAAGCCGACCACGGATGAGAGGAACAGCTCCTTGCGGCCGAGGCGATCGGCAAGCCAGCCGGTGACGGGCGTCATGATGGCGGCGGCCACGATATAGGAGGTCAGCACCCAGTTGATGTTGTCGGGCGAGGCGCCGAGGTCGCCGGTCATGGTCGGCAGCGCGACATTGGCGATCGTGGTGTCGAGCGCCTGCATGATCGTCGCCAGCATGAGCGCGACCGTGATCAGGCCGCGGTGCGGCACTTCCTTGAAGGGTTCGGGCGTGCTCATGGTGCTGAACTTCCAGCAGGTAACAAAAATGTGTACATTGGGTTTCCGGGCGGCAAGGCCTTCCGTTGAGAGACCCTCATCGCGGTGGGACGCGACTATCGATGTGGGGGTTACATCGACCGAAAGTCTCTATTCGAGCGGGATGCCTGCCGCCCGGAAACCTGAGGACCGACGGGGCCGTGTCGAAAGCTTCGGCTTCGATCAAAGCCGCGACGCGGCTCGTCTCGAACGCTTGAGCTTTCCCACTCCCCCATCAGACCAATCCCCTGCTCCAACTCTGTTTTCTTCGCAATTCCGGACGAAACCGCTTCACACTTTTCCTGGAATTGCTTTGACTACCGCGCATGCTCGCCGGCCGTGGCGTGGCCGAAGATCGACGGCAGGCCGCGCGCCACGCCGGTGTCGACGGTCACCGTCGCGCTCATGCCGGTGCGCAGCGCCATCTTGCGTCCGGGTCGGTCAGCTCAAGGCGCACGGGGATACGCTGGGTGACCTTGACCCAGTTGCCGGTGGCGTTCTGGGCGGGCAGCAGCGAGAACTCGGCCCCGGTGCCGGCGCCGATCGCCTTGACGGTCGCCTCGAAGGTCTTGCCCGGGTAGGTGTCGACAACGATCTCGGCCTTCTGGCCCGGCTTCATGTTGGTGAGCTGGGTCTCCTTGAAATTGGCGTCGATCCAGGTGTCGCCGGTCTCGACCAGCGCGAACAGCGGCGTGCCGACGGCGACATATTGGCCGACCTTGAAGGAGGAGGCCTGGTAGACGATGCCGTCCGCCGGCGCCTTCACCGCGGTCTGCGCGAGGTCGTAAGCCGCCTTGTCGCGCGCGGCTAAAGCCGACATCACGGTCGGGTGCTTGTCGGTCTCGATGTCCGGGTTGCCGCCAAGTGCCGCCTTGGCGCTCACGATGCCCTGCTCTGCCACCGCCAGCTGCTGCTTGGCCTTGTCGAGGTCGTTGCGGGCCTGATCCAGCGACGACTTGGCGTTGATGCCCTTCTGGGCGAGGTCGGCGGCGCGGTCATATTGCGACTGCGCGTAGTCGACCTCGCTGCTGGCCGACTTCTCCTGCGCCATCGCCTGGCTGTAGGCGGCGCGCAACTGCTCGACATTGAGGCGCGCGGCAGCGACCGCCGCGTCGGCCTGGGCCAGCGCTATCCTGTAAGGCTCGGGGTCGATGACGAAGAGAAGCTCGCCCGCCTTGACGGTCTGATTGTCCGCAATGCCGACCTGAACGATACGGCCGGCCGTATCCGAGGCGATCGAAATCCTTGCCTGCTGCAGGTTGGCGTTCTCGGTCTCCTGATAGCGCCCACCCGTCACCCAGACATAAGCGCCGCCGGCGAGCAGAGCCAGCGGCAGGGCGACCATCAAGAGGAAGCGGCCGGTCCGGCGCTTCTTCTTCGGTACCGGCGCCGGCTGCGGCACAGGCGCCACCGCGACCGGAGCGGGTGCCGGCTGCGCTGGAGCATCAAGCTTGGTGACGTTGTCTTCTATTTTGGCTGCCGCGCTCATGCTGCTGCGCCTTCCGTATTCTTGATCTTTTCCAGGGACGACGTCTCGCCGTCCGTCAGATTTTGCACGATGGTGTCGAGCACCCGGATCAGGACGCGGCGTTCTTCCGCCGATACACCGGTCAGCGATTCCTCATAGACTTCGCCGGCAAGGCTCTTGACGTCGGCATAGGCCGCATTTGCCTTCTCGGTCGGGAAGATCATGCGCACACGCCGGTCGGTCGCATCCTGACGGCGTTCGATCCAGCCGCCCTCTTCCATGCGGTCGACCAGGCGCGATACGCTGATCGGCTCGATCTCGAGCAGCTCGGCGAGCCGCGCCTGGGCCACGCCCGCCTCCTTGGCGACGCGGACGAGAAGCCGCCACTGCGCCGACGACAGGCCGAGCCCGCTGGCGCGCGCCTCGAAGCGCTTGCGCATCAGGCGCTGCACGTCGTGGATCAAAAATCCCAGTCTGTCGATGCCGTCTGAAACCATGAGCCGCATATATAATAAGCGTGCTTACTATTCAAGCGGAATGCGTTGTTCCAGAAGCCGGCAAATCGCATGGCAGACATGCGACGGGCTCATGGCGGTCGTTGGAAGCGGCCGGCGCGTCGAGGGCAAGGCGGTACGGCACCTGATCAAGCTAGCTACTGGGGCGGCTTGAGGCGATGCGTTCACAGCAAGGCGTCAACCGTCTGAAAGTTCATTGTGTTTTTTGCCGCATGCTGGTGCCGTTCGGCCTCTTCATGATACAGGTAGAAGCGTGGATCGGGGGATCAACGCAATGCCGACGCTCTATGCGCTGAAGCCGGCTTTCCAGGACAGGCTGCGGCCGCTGGTCGAGAGGCTGGCGGCGATCGGCATCACGGCCAATGGCATAACGATACTTGCGGCTTTGCTGTCCATTGCGGCCGGAACGGCAATCGCGCTTCTGCCAGGCTGGCGCATAGTTCTTCTTCTCATTCCCGTCGTGCTTTTCGTGCGCATGGCGCTCAACGCCATGGACGGCATGCTGGCGCGGGAGCATGGCCAGGCCTCGACGCTCGGCATGTATCTCAATGAAATCTGCGACGTCGTCTCCGACCTCGCGCTGATCCTGCCATTTGCCGCCTTTGCGCAATTCGGCGCCTGGGGCGTCATCGCCTTCGCCATCGCCGCCGCGCTCTCCGAATTCGCCGGCGTGCTTGGCATCGCCGCAGGCATCGGGCGCAACTATGCCGGGCCTTTCGGCAAGAGCGACAGAGCGCTGGCGCTCGGCGTGGTCGCGGTGCTTACCGCCGCCGGGGTCTGGCCGGCATCGATCGCGCCGTTTGTGTTTCCGGCCATGGCTACGCTTTCGCTGCTGACCGCCATAAACCGGATACGCGCCGGTCTTATTGGCAGCGCCGGCTGAGCATCGAGGCTCGCCATGCCGCCGCCCGGGGGAAACACCATGCTTCACGAACCGATCACCACCGCGCCGGCGCAAAACCTCGCGCGGCAAGCGCAGGAACGCGCCTTCCGCAGCCATGACGGCACGCAGATTTTCTATCGCTTCTGGCCGGCGTCTCGGCAAAAGCCAAAGGCGCTGTCGTGCTCTTCCATCGCGGGCACGAGCATGGCGGCCGCATGGCGCATCTGGTCGACGAACTCAGCATGCCCGATCATGCCTTCTATGCATGGGACGCGCGCGGCAACGGCCGCTCCGAAGGCGAGCGCGGCTATGCGCCGTCCTTCTCGGCGCTGGTGCGCGACATCGATTGCTTCATACGCGAGATCGCCGCCAGGGACGGCTTTGCGGCGCAGGACATCGCGCTGATCGCGCAGTCCTTCGGCGCGGTGCTTGCGGCTGCGTGGGTGCACGACTATGCGCCGAAACTGCGCGCCATGGTGCTCGCCTCGCCTGCCTTCTCGGTCAAGCTCTATGTTCCCTTCGCCAAGGAGGGCATCGCGCTGTGGCAGAAGATCAAAGGGCGCTTCTTCGTCAATTCCTACGTCAAGGCGAGCCTGCTGACCCATGACCCGGTGCGCATCGCCTCCTTCGAGAACGATCCGCTGATCACGAGGCCGATCGCCTCGAACATCCTGGTCGAGCTCTACCTGCATGCGGCGCGCATCGTTGCCGATGCACGCGCCATCACCGTGCCGACGCAGCTTCTTCTGTCGGGCAGCGACTGGGTGGTGCGGCATGGCCCCCAGCACGAGTTCTTCGTCAATCTCGGCAGCCGCATCAAGGAGCGCCATATCCTGACGGGCTTCTTCCACGACACGCTGGGCGAGCGCGACCGCGCCAAGGCGCTCGACCTGATCCGGCCCTTCCTTGAAGGGCAGTTGGCTTCGCCGGCCGAAGCTGTCGACCTGAAGCAGGCGGATATCGCCGGCTACACGCGCGACGAGGCCGACAAGCTCGCCTCGCCGCTCGATCTCCTGTCGGCAAAGGGCCTCTATTGGGCATTGAGCCGCGCCTTCATCCGCATCGGCAGCTGGTTCTCGCGCGGCATGAAGGTCGGCGCTACCACCGGCTTCGATTCCGGTTCGACGCTGGACTATGTCTATGAGAACGAGGCGCGCGGGCTCGGGCCGATCGGCCGCATGGTCGACAGGACCTTCCTCGACGCCATCGGCTGGCGCGGCATCCGCCAGCGCAAGCTCAACCTCGAAGAATTGATCGGCTCGGCGCTGGCGACGCTAAAGGCCGCAGGGCGGCCAGCGCATATTCTCGACATCGCAGCTGGCCATGGCCGCTATGTGCTCGATGCCATCGCCAAAAGCCCCGAGCCGCCGGCCAGCGTGCGCCTGCGGGACTATTCCGACCTCAATGTCGCGCTCGGCCGCAAGCTGATCGCAGAGCGGCAATCGCCCGCCAACGTCTCGTTCCAGCGTGCCGATGCCTTCGACGGCGACGGGCTCGCAGCGCTCGATCCGGCGCCGGATCTCGCCATCGTCTCCGGCCTCTACGAACTCTTCTCCGACAATGCGCTGATTTCGCGCTCGCTCGGCGGCCTTGCCCGCGCCATGCAGCCCGGCAGCCTGCTGATCTACACCAACCAGCCCTGGCACCCGCAGCTCGAGATGATCGCGCGCAGCCTGACCTCGCATCGCGGCGGCCAGGCGTGGGTGATGCGGCGGCGCACGCAGGGCGAGATGGATCAGCTGGTCGAGGCGGCCGGCTTCGAGAAGCTCGACCAGCGCATCGACCAATGGGGCATCTTCACCGTCTCGCTCGCAAGGCGGCTTTAGGACCGTCCGCGCATGCCCATCAGTGCCGAGCCCCCGCCACTTGCAGCCAGCGCAGCCGCCGAGCCCTATGGTCGTGTCGTCGTCCGGTCGGCGCTGTGGCTCGCCTTCCTCGCGCCCTTCTTCTATTCGACCTACGGCTTCGCCAACTGGCTCGCTTCGACGCGCGAGCATGTCGGCAGCATCGTGTTCTCCTGGGAGCACCATGTTCCGTTCCTCGCCTGGACGATCGTGCCCTACTGGTCGATCAACCTGTTCTACGGCCTGTCGCTGCTGCTCAATAATAGCCGGCAAAGCGTCGACCGGCTGGCCGGGCGTATCTCACCGCGCAGGTTGTCGCCGTCGCCTGCTTCATCCTGTTTCCGCTGACCGCGACCTTCGTTCGGCCGGCAACAAGCGGCCTGCCGGGTCTCCTGTTTGCCGTGCTCGGCGGCTTCGACAAGCCGTTCAACCAGGCACCGTCGCTGCACATCGCGCTTCTGGTGATCATCTGGGATCACTGGCGCCAGCGCCTCGGCGGCGCTGTCCTGCCGCTCTGGCACGGCTGGTGCTTCCTGATCGGCGCCTCGGTGCTGACGACCTGGCAGCACCATTTCATCGACATCCCGACCGGCGCGCTGCTCGGGCTGTTTGCACTTTGGCTGTTTCCGGCCAAGGGCGCGCTGCCCTTCGCCGGCTTCCGCCCGAGCGCAGATGCCAAGGCACGGCGGCTTGCGCTGTGTTATTCGCTGGGCGCTGCCCTGGCGCTCACGGGCGTTGCCGTCGGCGCCCACTTCTCCGCTGTCGCGCTCGTGCTTCTATGGCCGGCACTGGCGCTGGCCGTCGTCGCCTTCGCCTATGCCGGGGCCGGCGCCAAAGTGTTCCAGAAGACGGCGGACAGCCTTGTGTCGCTCGCCAGCCGCATCCTGCTTTGGCCCTACCGGCTGAGCGCCAAGGTCAATGCTTGGGCATGGACGCGCAAGCTGCCGACGGTCGTGGCAATCGCCGACGACGTCTTCCTTGGGCGTTTTCCCGCTGCCGCCGAAGCCAACGCCTTCGGCACGGTGGTCGATCTTGCCGCCGAGCTGGAGCGGCCGGATGGCGCGACAGGCCGTTGGGTAAGTTTCGGCATGCTCGACCTCCTGCCCTCGCCGGCGAACATGCTCGACCAGGCGGTCGCGGCGATCGAGCCAGCGCGCCGGCAAGGCACGGTGCTTGTCTGCTGCGCGCTCGGCTTCCAGCGCAGCGCTACCGTCGTCGCCGAATGGCTGGTCGCAACCGGCCGCTCGCACACGCCGGCGCAGGCGCGCAAGACCCTCGTCGCGTCCGGCCGGCCGGTGCACCTTCAGGTCGAACTGGACGGGCCGGCATGATGGACAAAGCCTACCGTCAGCGGACAGCCGCCTTTGCCGCCATGCTGATCAAGCAGGCAACATGGCCGGCCGCCATCGTGATCGCCGCCGACAGTGTCGCGCCGCTGGTCGCTTCCGCGCGTGGCGCGTTCCAAGCGCCGATCGCGGTGCTGGCGCTGCTGGTCGCGGCGGCGAGCGCCGTCGTGGTGCTCGGGCTTTCGGCTCTTCTCGTTTTCGATGCGCTGCTGTTCCGGTTGATGGCGACGCACGCCGACGAGGTTTCCGGCGGCGCCGCCGTCGACGATATCCTGGCGCGCATGCGGCTGAAGCCTGCCTCTTCACCTTCGCGTCCGCTCGACGACCGCATCGCTGGAACGCGGCGCCTGCTTGCCCGGCAGCGCATCGCCTTAGCGATCTTCGTCGTCGCGTTCCTCACAGCAGGGTTCTGGATGCCCAGATGAGCAGGCTCGCGCTCCGGACCTTCACCCTGCTGCAGACGGTGACCTCCGTCGGCCTGTCGGCGCTGGCCTGGGCCGTGACCGGCGTGCGCCCGATCTGGAGCGGCAGCCAGCCGTCGGACCGGCAGCGCATCTATTTCGCCAATCACACCAGCCATGGCGATTTCATCCTTTTGTCGGCCTGCCTCAGCGAGAAGGAGCGCGCCATCACGCACGCGATCGCCGCGGCCGATTATTGGGGGAAGTCGCGTCTGCGCCGCTTCATCGCCGAGGACATGCTGTCCTCCGTGCTGATCAGCCGGCAATGGACAAGCCCGGAGGAAAACCCGATCACCGTCATGCTCTCGGTCCTCGACCAGGGCCATTCGCTGATCATCTTCCCGGAAGGCACGCGCAACATGAGCGACGAGCTGCTGCCCTTTCGCTCCGGGCTCTACAATCTGTCGATGGCGCGGCCGGATGTCGAATTGATCCCGTGCTGGATCGAGAACATGTCGCGCGTGCTGCCCAAGGGCCAGTTCCTGCCGGTGCCGCTGCTTTGCCGCGTCGTCTTCGGCCCGCCGGTGGCGGTGGCGCCTGGCGAGGAACGCCGCGCCTTTCTCGAGCGCGCCCGCGCAGCACTTCTGGCGCTCAACCCACGTCCCGACCGAGACGATTGATGCGCCACGACATCAGCATCCTCATCATCGGCCTCTTCGTGGTGCTGACCACCGCCAGCGCCACCGCCGCCGTCCTGTCGGCAAGGGCGCCGAAGCCGCTGAGCGCGACGCTCACCAACCTCAGCCAGCGTATCAACGCCTGGTGGGTGATGGTGGCGCTGATGACGGTCGCCTTCTTCTTCGGCCGCTACGGCATGACGATCCTGTTCGCGTTGATCTCGTTCGCGGCTTTGCGCGAGTTCGTGACGCTGACGCACAGCCGCCGCAGCGACCATTGGGTGCTGCTCGGCATGTTCGGCATCGTCATTCCGTTCCAGTACTGGCTGGTGTGGACGGCATGGTACGGGCTGTTCGTCATCTTCATCCCGGTCTACTGCTTCCTGCTGATGCCGGCGATCACGGCGCTGCATGGCGATACCGAGCGCTTCCTGGAGCGCATCGCCGCGCAGCAATGGGCGATCATGATCTCGGTCTATTGCGTCAGCCATGTCCCTGCCCTGCTGACCCTCAACGTGCCGGGCTTCGAAGGCCGCAACCTGTTGCTCATCGCCTTCCTGATCATCGTCGTGCAGGGCAGCGACGTGCTGCAGTACATCTTCGGCAAGCTGTTCGGAAAGCACCGCTTCTCGCCGACCGTCTCACCGTCGAAGACCTGGGAAGGCCTGATCGGCGGGCTGGTCGCGTCGAGCCTGCTCGGCGCGCTGTTGTCCTTCATCACGCCCTTTTCGCCGCTGCAGGCTTCGGCCGTCGCCTTCGTCGCCTGCACGATGGGCTTCCTCGGCGGGCTCGTCGCCTCGGCGATCAAGCGTGACCAGGGCGTCAAGGACTGGGGCCATCTGATCGAGGGTCATGGCGGCATGCTCGACCGCACCGACAGCCTGGTGTTCGCCGCGCCGATCTTCTTCCATATCGTGCGCTATTTCTGGACGGTTTGATCGTCGCTTGCCTGTCAACGGGGTTTCGACTTCGCGCCATGCGCAATTTCGATCAAACTGGCTCTCGGCGCGGTGGCTAGTCTCGGCACGCCAATTGCGAGGAGCCATGAACCCGACCGAGAAAGCGCTGTGGTTTGTCGAAAGCCATCTGCCGGATGCGATTTCGCTCGACGATGTCGCGGCGAGCAGCGGCGTGTCGCGCTTTCATGTGACGCGTGCTTTCGGCGCGGCCACCGGACGGTCGGTCATGGGCTATATGCGGGCTCGCCGCTTGAGCGAAGCGGCGCGCAAGCTCGCCGGCGGCGCGCACGACATCCTGTCGGTCGCGCTCGATGCCGGCTACGGCTCGCATGAGGCTTTCACGCGGGCCTTCCGCGACCAGTTCGGCACCACGCCGGAACTGGTGCGCGCCGAGGGCTCGACCAAAAACCTAGACCTCGTGGAGCCGATCCTGATGGACCAGTCCTTTCTCAGCAACCTTGAGCCGCCGCGCTTCGAGACCAGCCGGCCCTTCCTCATCGCCGGGCTCGGCGAGCGCTACAGCTGCGAAACCAGCGCTGGCATACCGATGCTGTGGCAGCGCTTCGGGCCCTATATCGGCAACATCCCGGGCGAAGTTGCCGGCGTCGCCTTCGGCGTCTGCGTCAACGGCGACGATGTCGGCAATTTCGACTATATCGCCGGCGCGAAGTGGCCGACTTCTCCGATCTGCCGAAGGAGTTTTACCGGGTCCGGGTGCCGGCTCAGAAGTACGCCGTGTTCTCGCACCGCGAGCACATCTCGACCATCCGCCGCACTGTCAACACGATCTGGAACAAATGGCTGCCGGCCTCCGGCCACGAGATCGCCGACGCGCCGGAATTCGAACGCTACGGACCAGAGTTCGATCCGCGCAGCGGCAATGGCGGGCTGGAGATCTGGGTGCCGGTAAAAGGTTGAGACGGACGCCCTCGGCCCAGATCCGGGTCAGGCCGAGTCGAAAATGGTGGCTTCCGAGAACCGGAGCGGAGCGTACTTCAAGTACGTGAGCACCGGAAGCGCAGGAAGCCGCCATTTGCAGGCCGGCCTCACCCGGATCAAAGCTCCAGATTCCAGGTCTGGCCGACCAAATCCTTGCCGAAGGAATGGTGGCGCTCTTCCTCGACCAGCTTGAAGCCCGCCGCTTGGTAGATGCGGCGGGCCGAGCCCAGTATGTCGTTGGTCCACAGCGTCAGCGTCTTGTAGCCCTTGGCGCGCGCGAAGGCGATGCACTCGTCGACCAACCGCCAGCCGATGCCGAGGCCACGCGCCGACGGCTCGACATAGAGCAGCCTGAGCTTTGCCACCTTGGGCGACTTGCGCACGACGAAGACCGAGCCGACCACCTTGCCTTCCCGTTCGGCGATCCAGCTGCGCTCCCATTGCGGGACGAAATTCTTGACGAACTCGCCGAGGATCTCGGCGACCAGCGCTTCGTAGGTCTCGTCCCAGCCATAGTCCTGCGCGTAGAGCAGGCCCTGGCGGTGGGTGACCCAGCCGATGTCGCCGACCTGCAGCGGTCGCAGGATATAGGGCACCTTGGGTTCGGGTTTGTCGCCGAGCAAGTCCTGCACGGTGCGCATCGCCTTGACCAGCCGCTCCTGATCGACGGGCGCCAGACGATCGAGTAGGGCGCGCACCTGATCGTGCGAATCCTGGTTGAGCGGCGCGAAAGCCTCCCTGCCCGCGGACGTGATCGCGATCGAGGCGCGACGCGCATCGGCCTCGCTGGCGGCGCGCTCGACCAGGCCGCGCTCCTCGAATTTTTTCAGCAGCCGGCTGACATAGCCGGGGTCGAGGCCCAGATCGCGCACCAGGTCGCTGGCAACAAGCCCGTCGCGATGGGCAAGCTCATAAAGCACCCGCGCCTCGGTGAGCGAAAAGGTGCTTTTCAGCCAACCTTCATCGAGCACGCCGATCTGGCGGGTGTAGAAGCGGTTGAAGGCGCGCACCGCGTCGATGCGGTCCTTGCCTGGACGATCGTGGACGGTCATGGGAGCCCTCCTGTCCTGGACAGGATCAACGATTTAGTTGACGGAGTCAATTAAACGGTTGAGTTGAGATCTCACGATTTCGCGAGGGACGTGAAGCGTCACACGACCGATTTCCCATTTTGGTAATTTGACACTTGTTCCCGATATGGGAAAAGTCTATATGTGACTATGCAAATCGTCAGCAAAAAGACGCTCGTCACATTCTGGACCAAACACCCGCAGGCCAAAGCGCCGCTGACCGCGTGGTTCAGTGCATCAAGCAAGGTCGAGTGGAAGACATCAGCTGACATCAAGGCGCAGTTCGGCACGAGTGTAGACTTCGTGGCTGACAACCGCGTTGTCTTCGACATAGCCGGCAACAAGTACCGGCTGGTCGTGCATGTAAGCTATACATTCAAGCGGCTGCTGATCAAATTCGTCGGCACTCATGCCGAGTACGACAAGATAGACGTGGAGAAGGTGTGATGGAAAACATTCGACCCATTAAGACCGAGGCCGATTACGATTGGGCGATTGCCGAGATTACCCACTATTTCGAGAAGGAACCCGCCGTCGGCAGTCCTGAGGCCGACCGCTTCGACGTCCTGGCTGCCCTTATCGAGGCTTACGAAGCCAAGCACTACCCTATCGAGGAACTCGACCCCGTGGACGCAATTGTCGCCCACATGGAAATGGCCAACCTCAATCGGGCGGCGCTCGTGCAATTATTGGGTTCACCTTCGCGCGCCTCCGAAATCCTGAGCCGTAAACGCGCGCTCACCATGGACATGGCATTCAAGCTCAATCGCGAATGGCATATTCCGGCAGAGATACTGATCCACCCGTATCATTTGGCCAAGGGTGAGAGAGAGGCGGCGGCCGGATAGCGCCGCCCTCACCCCATCGGCAGCGCCGGCCAGAACTCCACGATGCGTCCAGTGGAAAAAACCGCGATCGACCCGAAATGCTGCAGCACCGCCTCGCTCTGGGTCGGCCTGAGAAAAGCATAGTCGCCCGGCTTCACATTCGCTCCCGCCGGCAACCCCATGAACTGCTGGTTGGACGACAGCCCGATCAATCCGCTTGGCTTCATGCCTTCGGGGAACACCGGCTCGGCCATCCACTTGCCGCCATAGAGATAGCAGCCCTTGCGCGGGAAGAAGCCGAGCGCCTGCAGCGTCCGAGATAGCGCCGCCGGGCCGGGCAACACCGGATCAACCGCCTTCAGGATCGGCGTCGCTATGAAGGCCGCCGGCTGGAGACCGGCAAGGCCAGGCGTATCGAAGTCGCTCGGCAGCACGAAGGCTGAGCCGATCGAGACTTCGTTCGCCACGCCTGGGCCATGCAGCAGCGCCGTTTTCGAGCCGCCGATGTTGAGGATGCGGCGCCGGTCCGGATCGAGGGCCGCGACGAATTCCGCGCCTTGGCCGAGGCCTTCTTCAGCGCTTTTTCCGCACCACCGAACAGTCCGGGGATTTCCGGCGCATGGGCCTCATAGGCCATCACGCCTTCGCAGCGCAGGCCCTTGGGGATCGTCGGCGCCTCGATCTCTGCGGGACTGGAAAAACCGCCGCGATGCAGCCCGACATCGATCTCGAAGGCGAAGCGCAGTTCGGTGTCGAGCGCGGCGGCGAGCGCGCCATATTCGGAAAGCCGCTCTGGCGTGTCGATCAGCCAGCAGACACGCGACCACCAGCCGGCGCCGCCCTTGGTGAGCGCGGCTTTGGCCGCACCCGCGAGCATAGGCTTGCCATAGAGCAGGTCGCCCTCGGGGAAGGCGTCGAGCACGGCCTGCGTCACCGGCGGATGGAAGGTCATGAAGCGGTTTGTGTCGAGCGCTCTGGCAATATGCGAAAGCAGCGGCACGCAAGGCAACGACTTGTCGACCAGCCGCAGGGCAAGGCCGGGCGCCAGCCTCTGCTTCACCAGCGCGATATTGCCGTCCAGCCGGTCGCGGTCGAGCACTAGGCAGGGCCGGAAGATTTCGGCCGCCTTCAGCGCCTTCGACAGCTCGGCGAAATAGGCGCTCATTGTTGGATGCCAAAAGGACCGGGCTCGATGCCGAACAGGCCGGCCAGATAGGGCGACACGAAACGGTTTTCCGGATCGATATCGCGGCGCACCGCCATCGCATCATCCCAACGCGGATAGAGTTTTTTGAAATCCGCGGCCCTCAGGCTGTGCATCTTTCCCCAATGCGGCCGACCGCCGTACCTGCGGAAGATCGGTTCCGCTGCCCTCATGAAAGGCAGCGGGTCGTTCGCAGCATCGTGGTGAATGGCGATCGAGCAGGTCAGCCTTTTGTGGAAGGGCGAAAGCCAGAAATCGTCGGGCGCCACCGAGCGCACCTCCATCGGAAAATAGACCTCCGGAAAGTGCTTTTCCGTCAGCGCGATGATCTCGGCCAACGCTTTCGGACCTTCCTCGTAAGGCAGGTGGTACTCCATCTCGTTGAATTTGGTGCGGCGGTCGCTGGCATAGACGTTGAGCCAGTCCTGCACATAGTCCTCCAACGGCACCTTCTTCACGGCGCCCTTGATCAGCGCGCGGCGCAGCCAGGGAAGCCAACGCAGCACGGTGCGCAGCTTGCGCAATGTCGCGAGCCCGTCCTCGTCGTCCTCGGTCGGTCGCGGTGTAGGTGCCGCGTCGGAGAAATCGCTGGCGATGAACTGCGCATAGCCGGAAAACGGGATGTAGTAGAACTCGGCCGAACGATGCGCGGCCATCATCGTCTGAAAATCGCGCAGCATGTCGCCGATGGGTAGCACCCATTTGCGGCGGCGCAGGCGGTAGGTCGCGATATTGTTCATGGTCACTTCGGTGAGCACGCCGAACGCGCCGAGCGCGACGCCGGTGGCGTGGATCATCTCCTGGTCGCTCGCCCGGCTGAACTCGCGCAATTTTCCTTTTCCGTCGACGAATTGCACCGTTTCGAGCTGCGTGTGATAGGCGCCGAGCGTCGGGCCGGAGCCATGCGTGGCGGTGCCCAGGGCGCCGCCGATCGCCTGGCGGTCGATATCGCCCATGTTGGGCAGACCCTGGCCGATGTCTTGCAGGATGTGCATCAGTGCCCCGAGCCGTGTGCCCGCCCTCATCCGCGCTCGGCTGGCCGACGCGTCATGCGAGACCAGCCCTTCGATCCTCTCCAGCGAGACAATGGTGCCGTCCGACTGCACCAGCGGCGTGAAGGAATGGCCGGCGCCGGCGACGCGCAGCGGTCCGGGTGCCGAGCGCACTAGATCGGCCAGCTCACCGGCGTCGGCCGGTGTCGCGATCAGCTTCGGCGAAGCCTTCACGAAGCCCGACCAGTTGCTCCAGGTGTTCGCCATTGTCACCTCGCGCTCACGCTGGAACGCGGCGCCGCGCAACCAGCCCGAAGGCGCCAAGCAGCGCCACGCTGGCTAAAGCGCTTCCCGCGGCGAATTCCGGCACGGGACGGAAGTTTTCGCCCTCGATCAGCAGCGAGGCGGCGATCGGGCCGATGGCGAGGCCGAAGAGCTGAGCGGCCGGTACCAGGAGTACAGCCGTTCGCGTCTCGTCGGCGGTGATTGCCATGCGGATCTGATAGGGCACGATGAAGAGCAGGATAAAGCCCATGATCAGCGCGACCGCCCAGAAGACCGAAAGCCCCGGACCGGACGCGAGCAGCGCTGAGCTTACGGCTGCTATGGCGCCGATGACAGTAATGGCGAAGCGGTAGTCGACGCGCGCTTCGAACACGGTCGCGGTCATGGCGCCCAGCACCTGCGCGGCGAGGCTTGCCGAGACCATCAGACCGACGGTGCGGCCGTCGATGCCGAACTCAGCGCCGAGCGGCTCTAGAAACGCCCAGACCGCGCCGAAGAACATGAAGTAGCAGAAGATCGAAAGCAGCGCGGTGATCGCCGGCAGGGTGAGCACATTGGCAAAATGCTCTTCCTTCGGCAGGTCGGCATAGTCGTCCGGCACCGTCCAGGCGACGACCAGCGAAAGCAGGCAAACGACGCCGAGCGCGATGAAGCCGCCGGCCGAGCCGGCTGCCGGTACAGCATAGAGCGCAAGCAGCAGCGCCAACGCGCATTGCGCCAAGGTCTGCAGCGTGACGAAATAGCCGCCGATGCGCTCGGCTCGGCGCGAGCGGGCGATCAGCTCGGTGGCGACGGCGACCAGGCCGCCTTCCGCGAGGCCCGCCAGGGTGCGCGCGCCGATCAGAGCATTGGGGCTCGCGGCATAGGCCGTCCAGAAATTGGCGAGCGCCAGCAGGACCAAAAGCACGGCGCTCTTCCAGCGCATGTTGCGCGCCGGCAGGAGCATCGCCACGATCGCGGAGCCGATGCCGATCGCGATCATCTCGGCGGTGGCGACCAGGGCCAGCTCGTCGCCGCTGACATGGCCTTCCGTGTAAAGCGCGCCGAGCAGCACCGGCTGGAGCCCGAGGATGAGCAGGCCGACCGAGCCGATCCAGAGCGACGAGGCGAGCTGCGGCCCGGTCGGCTTGCCGACCAGCCAGTCGCCGTCTTCCCCGGCATCGTTGACAGTCACGAGTCGCCCTCCCTCGCAGCTCGATCAGAAAGCTGACAAGTTATCAGCATTTCATGAAACTGATACTTGATCATGTTTCATGTCAACCGGAAATTTGGATGTTCCGTGCAGGATTTGGCCGTGTGAGACTTGGTGCATGACGGAAGCAAGGCGAACGGCGACGGAACCCAGGCGCAGGCCCAAGCAGGAGCGCAGCCGCGAGCGCATCGACACGATCCTCGCCACGACCATGCGGCTGATCGGCGAGAAAGGCATCGACGCGGTAACGATGAAGGAAGTCGGCGCGCTGGCCGGCGGACCGATCGCCACGGTCTATCATTACTTCCCGAGCAAGTCGGCAATCCTGGCCATGCTCTACGAGCGTTTTTCCGAGGAAAGCCGCGCCCGCTTCGGGACGATCATCGCCGAAATCCGCGGGCTGGACGACGTGACCGCCGCCGCCGACCGCCTGCTCGACGACTATTACGGCCGTGTCGCGGCGGACCCTGCGATCCAGGATCTGCAGAACGCGATCCAGGCCGACAAGGCGCTGCAGCATCTCGACATCGCCGAGACGCGGCATCAGGCAAAGATGTTTTGCGACCATGTGGCGCCGCTGCTGAAAGCTGAGCAGCGCGAGGCTTTTTCCAGGCTGGTTTTCCTGATCTTCCAGCTTGCAGGCGCGTCGTGCGGCTGGCGCTGACGCAGGATGAGGCGGAGGGACGGCGGACGATCGAGGATTACCGCTCGATCATCCACACTCAGCTGCGGTTGTTTTTGTAGGCTTCGGCTTTTACGAAGAATGGAAGCGTAGCGTTCCTTCGCGCCTCCCTCTGTCCTGCCGGACATCTCCCCCACTTGGGGGAAGATCGGATGTCGCGCCGGCTTTCGCCAATCTTCAACGCTGCAGGATGAGCGGGGCGCCGACGCTGCCAATCTCCCCCTTGTGGGACCCTTGTGGGGGAGATGTCCGGCAGGACAGAGGGGGCGCTGTCCCGCCAGCATCGCCAAGATGACTCAAATCGCATCCAGCTTTGGCCCCAGAATCTCCACCAGCCAGTCGACGAACACTCTCACCCTTGGCGACAGTTGCCGGCTGCGCGGATAGAGCACCGAGATCGGCGTCGCGGTCGGCGGATGGTCGGGAAGCACCTCGACAAGCCGGCCGGCCTCGAGATCGTCGGCGTAGCGAAGCCTCGGCGCCTGGAACAGCCCGAAGCCCATGCGAACGAGCGCGGCGCTGGTGTCGGAGTTTGCGACAGTGACCCGCGACGGCAGGACGATTTCGCGCACCGCGCCGTCGACGGTGAATTCGAGCGGCATCACCTGTCCGGTGCGGGAAGAAATGAAGCCGATCATCACATGTCCGGCGAGATCGTCGGGCGTCGCCGGCACGCCATGACGCTGGAGATAAGCGGGGCTGGCAACGGTGATCTCACGCGCGATGCCCAGCCGTCGCACGATCATATCGCTGTCGGGAAGGATGCCCGCCCGGATGACGCAATCGACGCCTTCGCGCACGAGGTCGACGAGCCGGTCCCCCTCGCCGATATGCACCGTCAGGCCCGGATATCTGGTGAGTAGCGCCGGCAGTTCCGGCAAGAGGAAGGCGCGCGCCATGTGGCCGTTGACGTCGACGCTGAGGCGTCCGCGCACCTCATGCGCGCCGAAGCCGCCTTCGGCATCCTCGACATCAGCCAGGATGCCGATGCAGCGCTGGTAGTAGGCTTCGCCGTCGAGCGTCGGCGTGACATGCCTTGTGGTGCGTCTGAGCAATTGGACGCCCAGCCGCTCCTCCAGCCGCTTGATGGCCGCGGTGGCGCTGGAGCGCGGCAGGCCGAGATCGGCGGCGGCCGCGGTGAAGCTTCGCCTTTCCACGACGCGGGTGAAGAGCCGCATGCTGTCGAACCTGTCCATGGACGATTGTTCGCATGGTTTGAATAGAGATGGCAATGTAGGCCCGATTATATCGGCTGATGAGGCGAGTATATGCATCTCCTTCACAAAGAAGGAGATTTCGTCATGACCACCCGCCCCATCGCCCTCATCACCGGCGGCAGCCGCGCCTCGGCCGCAACACCGCGCTCAACCTCGCCCGCAAGGGCGTCGACGTCATCGTCACCTATCGCTCGCGCGCCGACGAGGCGAAGGCGGCCATAGCCGAGATCGAGGCGGCCGGCGGCAAAGCCGCCGCGCTCGAGCTCGACACCGGCGCCGTCGCCACTTTCCCTGCCTTCGTCGCGGCGTTGAAGAAGACGCTGCAGGAAAACTGGCAGCGCGACCGCCTCGACTACCTCGTCAACAATGCCGGCACCGGCCTGCGCAAGATGTTCGCCGAGACGACCGAGCGGGAATTCGACACGCTGATGAACATCCATCTCAAAGGCGTGTTCTTCCTCACCCAGGCGCTGCTGCCGCTGATCAACGATGGCGGCCGCATCATCAACGTGTCGAGCGGGCTGGCGCGTTTCTCGGTCCCGGGTTCGGCCGCCTATGCGATGATGAAGGGCGGCGTCGAGGTGCTCACACGCTACCTCGCCAAGGAGCTCGCGGCGCGGCGCATCACCGCCAACACCGTGGCGCCCGGCGCAATCGCCACCGACTTCAACGGTGGCCATGTGCGCGACGACGCCGAGATCAACCGCGTCGTGGCAGGTATGACGGCGCTCGGCCGCGCCGGCGTTGCCGACGACATCGGGCCCATGATCGCCTCGCTGCTGTCGGAGGACAATCGCTGGGTGAATGCGCAGCGCATCGAAGTCTCGGGCGGCATGAATATCTGAGCGGACGCATCCGCTCCGAGCGGACGGGTCCGCTCCGATCCGCCAGTCAATCGCACCGCGCGTGCTTCGCCGCTGTTTGCCGGCGAAACACGGCGCTTTCCATATTGACAGCCATCGGCAAACCGGTGTTTCCGGCACGGTGCGGCAGCCGGAAAAATTTAGCGCTATCACCCCTCCCCGCGCGCTTGACTCTCGCAAGGCGCCAGCCTATTTCAGCGCCACGTTAGCACTCGCCTTTGGTGAGTGCTAACTCATATCCGGCGGCCTCGCCGGATGGAGGAACAGTTCTCACCGTTCTCATTCGAGGAAGACAACATGGCAAAGTCCAAGTTCCGCCCGCTTCATGACCGCGTGGTCGTTCGCCGGGTCGAATCCGAATCCAAGACCGCCGGCGGGATCATCATCCCGGATACGGCGAAGGAGAAGCCGCAGGAAGGCGAGATCATCGCCGTCGGCTCCGGCGCCCGCGACGAAAACGGCAAGCTCGTGCCGCTCGACGTCAAGGCCGGCGACCGTGTGCTGTTCGGCAAGTGGTCGGGCACTGAAGTCAAGCTCAATGGCGAGGACCTTCTGATCATGAAGGAATCCGACATCATGGGCATCATCGGCTGAATATCGGCACCCTCACCAACTGAGTTTCCAGGCTCGTCCCGAGCCCCAGTCAGGAGCTAAAACATGGCTGCAAAAGACGTAAAATTCTCCCGCGACGCCCGTGAGCGCATGCTGCGCGGCGTCAACATCCTCGCCGACGCGGTGAAGGTGACGCTCGGTCCGAAGGGCCGCAACGTCGTCATCGACAAGTCGTTCGGCGCCCCGCGCATCACCAAGGACGGCGTCACCGTCGCCAAGGAGATCGAGCTCGAGGACAAGTTCGAGAACATGGGCGCGCAGATGGTGCGCGAGGTCGCTTCGAAGACCAACGACATCGCCGGCGACGGCACGACCACCGCGACCGTTCTCGCCCAGGCCATCGTCCAGGAAGGCAACAAGGCTGTTGCCGCCGGCATGAACCCGATGGACCTCAAGCGCGGCATCGACCTCGCCGTCGGTGAAGTCGTCACCGCTCTCGGCAAGGCCTCCAAGAAGATCAAGACCTCCGAGGAAGTCGCCCAGGTCGGCACGATCTCGGCCAATGGCGACGAGTCGGTCGGCAAGATGATCGCGGAAGCGATGCAGAAGGTCGGCAACGAAGGCGTCATCACCGTCGAGGAAGCCAAGACCGCCGACACCGAGCTGGAAGTCGTCGAAGGCATGCAGTTCGACCGCGGCTATCTCTCGCCCTACTTCGTCACCAACGCCGACAAGATGGTCGCCGATCTGGAAGACGCCTACATCCTGCTGCACGAGAAGAAGCTCTCCAACCTGCAGGCCATGCTGCCGGTCCTGGAAGCCGTCGTTCAGACCTCGAAGCCGCTGCTCATCATCTCGGAAGACGTCGAAGGCGAGGCCCTGGCCACGCTGGTCGTCAACAAGCTGCGCGGTGGCCTGAAGATCGCCGCCGTCAAGGCCCCGGGCTTCGGTGACCGCCGCAAGGCCATGCTGGAAGACATCGCCATCCTCACCGGTGGCCAGGTCATCTCGGAAGACCTCGGCATCAAGCTCGAGAATGTCGGCCTCAACATGCTCGGCCGCGCCAAGAAGGTGTCGATCTCCAAGGAGAACACCACCATCGTCGACGGCGCCGGCAAGAAGGCCGAGATCCAGGGCCGCGTCGCCCAGATCAAGCAGCAGATCGAGGAGACCACCTCGGACTACGACAAGGAGAAGCTGCAGGAGCGTCTGGCCAAGCTCGCCGGCGGCGTCGCGGTGATCCGCGTCGGCGGCGCGACCGAGGTCGAGGTGAAGGAAAAGAAGGACCGCGTTGACGACGCTCTGAACGCGACCCGCGCGGCTGTGGAAGAAGGCATCGTCGCCGGCGGCGGCGTCGCTCTCCTGCGCGCCTCGAACGCCGTCAAGGCACCGGCGCCAATGCCGACCAGGACGCCGGCATCAACATCGTTCGTCGCGCGCTGCAGGCTCCGGCCCGCCAGATCGCGGCCAACGCCGGTGCCGAAGCCTCGATCGTTGCTGGCAAGATCCTCGAGAACAAGGGCGCGACCTTCGGCTTCAACGCCCAGACCGGCGAGTATGGCGACATGATCGCCATGGGCATCGTCGACCCGGTCAAGGTCGTGCGCACCGCTCTCCAGGACGCGGCCTCGGTCGCCGGCCTGCTCGTCACCACCGAAGCCATGATCGCCGAGGCTCCGAAGAAGGAAGCCGCCGGCGGTATGCCGGGCGGCATGCCCGGCGGCGGCATGGGCGGCATGGGCGGCATGGACTTCTAATCCAAGCTACCTGGCTAATGCATAGGGAAAGGGCGGCAGCGATGCCGCCCTTTTTGTTTGGCTTGCGGCGGCCAGTCCAAAGGCGGGCAAGACTTTCGTACTGCTGCGGTTGGCGAAGCCTGCGCGACAGCGAATCTCCCCCCTTGAGGGGGAGATGCCCGGCAGGGCAGAGGGGGGCGCGCGCGTAGGGCGCCGCCGACGCCGCTTCTCGTCGCAGAAGGCGCCGGCGCTCCACGCGCGCGACCCCCTCTGTCGCCTTCGGCGACATCTCCTCCTCAAGGGGGGAGATCAGCAGCGTCCGCCGGCTGCGCCACCTTGCCGGAACGCACCGCCACTTCGATCAGCGCCACCACTTCGTCGGCCACGGCAGCGAGCGGGGTGCGGTCGCGGGTGGCGCGGGCGATCACCATCAGGCCCTCGAGCGAGGATTCGACCAGCAGCGCCAGCGCCTGCGCCCGCTGCTCCGGCACCCCTGCCCTGACGAAGGTCTGGCGCAGCAGGCCGATCCATTGCTCGAACGCGGAGCGGCAGATCTCGGCAAGGTCCGGCACGTCATTGGGTCCGTCCAGCACGACCGGCGCGATCGGGCAGCCGAGCGAGAATTCGTTCTCCTCCAGCATACGCGCCACCGACTGGTAGATGTGACGGACCGCGACCGCCGGGTCGCTTTCCGCGGCAAGATCGGCAGCGAGCCGCTCGGTGACCTTTGCCACGCTGTCGCGCGTCACCTCGATGACCAACTGGTCCTTGCCGCCCGGGAAATGAAAATAGAGCGAGCCGCGCGGCGCGCCGCTGGCGCTCAAAATGTCGTTGAGCGAGGTGCCGTGATAGCCCCGCTGCCTGATGAGCAGCGCCGTTGCTTCGATCATGCGGGTGCGTGTGTCCGTCGCCACGTCAACCTCTCACCATGTCAACCTCTGTCAGGAGTGCGCATTATAGGCCTTGCCAACAATATGACAATCGGTCTACATAATATGTAAATCGGTCTACATATTCGGAAGGCGACAAATGCAAACCTATCGACTTGAGGAGCAAGGAGGCATCGAGAAGCTGGTGTTGCGGGAGGAGGCGATGCCGCAGCCGGGCCCGCATCAGATCGTGGTGAGGGTGCGTGCCGCCTCGATCAACCGGCGCGACACAATGATCCTCAACGGCACCTATCCGCTGACCCCGCGGCCTGGCATCGTTCCGCTGAGCGACGGCGCCGGCGAGGTGGCGGCGATCGGCGATGGCGTCATGCGCTTTGCCGTCGGCGAGCGCGTCACCGGCAGCTATTTCGCGCGCTGGGTCGACGGGCGCATGCATCCGGGCATCGTCGACCAGCTCGGCTGCACGCTGGACGGCATGCTCTCGGAATACGCCTTGCTCGACGAGCAATGGGCCGTGCGGCTGCCCGACCATCTCTCATGGCAGGAGGCCGCGACCTTCACCTGTGCCGGGCTGACCGCCTGGAGCGCGCTGATGGGTGCGGAGATTCCGAAGCCCGGGCAATGGGTTCTGGTCATCGGCTCAGGCGGCGTTGCGCTCTTCGCACTGCAATTCGCCAAGATGCTTGGTTGCCGGGTCGCGTCCGTCACCTCGCGCGCCGAAAAGGCCGACAGGCTGCGGACGCTCGGCGCCGACCTCGTGATCGCCACCGCCGAGACATCGGAATGGGGCATGAAGCTGCGCGAGGCGACGGGCGGCATCGACCTCGTCGTCGAGACCGGCGGCCCGGCGACCTTCGCGCAATCGCTGATCGCAAGCTCGCTTTACGGACGCATCGTGCTGCTGACCGTTCAGGACCAGAAGGGCAAGTCGGTCGAGATCCCGGGCTCCGTCTATCAGCGCAGTCTCGCCACCATCGGCCGCGTCTTCGTCGGCAGCCGCAGCGCGCTGGAGACGATGCTCACCGCCGTCGCCACGCATCGGCTGAAGCCGGTCATCGACAGGGTCTTCCCCTTTGCCGAGCGCCCGAGGCCTACCGGCATTTCCAGCGGGGCGACGTCTTCGGCAAGGTCGTCATCGACGGCGCCTGACCACTCACTTAACCGACCAGACAGGAGAGACAGCAATGACAATCCGCGACGCATCGGCCGAATGGCAAGGCACACTCAAGGAGGGATCCGGCCGGCTGCGGCTGGGCAGCGGCGTGTTCGAGGGCGCCTTTTCCTTCCCGTCACGCTTCGAGAACGGCCCCGGCACCAATCCGGAGGAGCTGATCGCGGCGGCGCATGCCGGCTGCTTCTCAATGGCGCTGAGCGCCATCCTCGGCCGCGAAGGTCATGTTCCGGGAAGCATCCACACGATCGCCAAGGTGCATCTCGGCGCCACCGCGGCCGGGCCGACGATCACCCGCATCGAACTGGAGACGGAAGCAAGCGTCGCCGGGCTGGCGGCGGACGACTTCGAGCGGCTGGCGCAAGCCGCCAAGGCGACCTGCCTCGTCTCGCGGGCGCTGGCCGGCGTCGCCACGATCACGCTCCGGGCGAGCCTCACAGATCACTGACACGGAAGGAAAAAGCCAATGACCCAAGAACTCATACTCGGCATTGCCGAGGCCAAGCGCTCCGCCGAGACGGCGGAAATCATGCGGCGCTACAACGACGTGTTCCAGCGCCACGACCCGTCGGCGCTGGACGCACTGGTGGCGGATGACTGCGTGATCGAGAATACGACGCCGGCGCGGACGGCGCCCGGCGTGTCGGCAAGGCGGCTTGCGTCGAGCTGTGGTCGGCGATCGCCACCGGGCCCGGCATGCGCTTCGATATCGAAGAAACCTTCGTTGCCGGCGACCGCGCGACGATCCGCTGGCGCTTGTGGATGGCCGACGGCAATTGGCTGCGCGGCGTCAACCTGATGCGCGTCCGGGACGGACAGATCATCGGGCAATGGGTTATGTGAAGGGATAGGGCCTGGCGGGAAAAGCCGCGCCTAGGCCCTGCCCGGCCGCCAAGGTTTTGGATTCCGGGCAAAAGTCGTCCATTGTCTGACTAGAGCGGTTCAGCGTTTCACAGAATCCGCTGAACCGCTCTAAGTATTTGTTTTTACGCAATTCCGGACGGAAAACCGTTACACACTTTTCCTGGAATTGCTCTAGACGACACCTTGGAGGTTGGACACATGGCGCTCAAACGGATGGACAACGTAGGAATCGTCGTCGACGACCTCGGAGCGACGATTGATTTCTTTCTTGAGCTCGGCCTTGAGCTCGAAGGGCGGGCCACGATCGAAGGAGAATGGGCCGGACGTGTCACTGGACTGGGCGATCAGCATGTCGAGATTGCCATGATGCGCACGCCAGACGGCCACGGCCGGCTCGAGCTGTCCCGTTTCCTCACGCCGCCTGTCGTCGCCGATCACCGCAACGCCCCGGTGAATGCTCTAGGCTACCTCCGCGTCATGTTCGCTGTGGACGACATCGACGAGACGCTTGAAAGGCTCCGCAATCGCGGCGCGCAGCTCGTAGGCGAAGTGGTCCAGTATAAAGACGCATATCGGCTCTGCTACATCCGCGGACCTGAAGGGCTTCTCATCGGACTCGCCCAAGAACTCGGCTGAGTGCGATACGAAGAGCTACCAAGCGCGTCCCACAAAGGGTGGTTAGCGCGCGACCCTGTTGAGCTTCACGAAGGTCTTGGGACTGCGCTGGATCGTCTGGAAGATCACGCAGTAGCGGTCGGTGAGCTCAAGCAGTTCCGTCAGCCGCTTTTGCGGAGCGTCCGTCTCGATGTCGAGCCGCAAACGGATCTCCTTGAAGCCGACCGGCACGCCTTCGGTGACGCCGAGCGTGCCGCGAAGGTCGACGTCGCCCTCGGCGAATTTTCGCCGACTTGATCGGAATCTCCAACACGGCAGCCGCCGCCCGCATCGAGACGCCGGCGCAGGCGATAAGCGCCTCCAGCAGCATGTCGCCGGAACAAAGCTCCTGCCCGCTGCCGCCGGCCTTCGGATGGATGCCGGCCAGTGCCAGTCCGCGTCCGGTCTCGACCTTGCAGGTCACCCTGGAATCGTCGGCGCTGCCCTTGGCCTTCAGCGTGAGAAGTGCCGCCCGCGCATCCTTGCGATAAAGATCCTTGATCGGCTCCTGCGTGGCGCGAAATGTTGCGATGTCCATGCGTATTCTCCTGTCGTGTAATGTGGTTCTCGGGAGTCGGTTGTCATCGCCGGACTTACTCCGGCACGCTCACGCCGGAGCCGCCGAGCTCGGCCGGAAAATCCTTCAGCTTCGGCAAGCCGTCCTTCATCGGCAGGATGGTCTCGGCATAATTGACATGGACGGCCGGTGTGAATTCCACGGTCGGGATGGTGGCCGCGTAGACGTCGACCAGGCCGAGCGGCGGATGATCCGTCATCAGATGCCCGCCGCATTTGGTGCAGAACCGGCGATCGCTCATCTTCGACTTCTTGAAGCCGGACAGGAACTCCGCACCCTTGGTGACCTTGACGTTCTGAGGCTTCCACAGCGTGAAGGCATTCACTGGAGACGCCGACCACGAACGACAGGAACCGCAATGGCAATAGCCCATCGCCTCGGCGGTTCCGTGGACTTCGATTTCCACGGCGCCGCAAAAACACCCGCCCTTATGTACCGTCATGACTTACATCCTTGTCTTCCTTGAGTTCGACTGCGCTTGAGCGTCCGATTTGGGACGGAGCTCAGCACCGGCGAGGGTTTAAAGCTTCCGGCCATGAACGGAATGACGGCGCGTCCGCCTTACTTGACAGCGCGTCCGGAACTCGAAAGGGATGTCGCGCCGGGCTGCCGCGCAACTCACGGGACTTGAGTGGAATGGCCGGGGACGCTCTGTCTGACCTGTTGAAAACGGTGCGCCTTACCGGCGCGACGTTCTTCGACATCGCCGCCCAGGATCCCTGGGCGGTCTGCTCGCCCGCCCCCGCTTCGATATTGCCAAGGATACTGCCGGGCGCGGATCACCTGATTTCCTACCACGTGCTCACGGCCGGGCGCTGCTTCGCCCGCATCGTCGGCAAGGAGGCCATCCCCGTCGAGGCCGGCGAGGTCGTGGTCTTCACCAAGAGCGATCCGCATATCATGTCGAGCACGCCCGACTTGAGGGCCGATCCGCCGACCGCGGATGTGCTGGATATCGCGGCCGCCAGCCAGACGCCGTTCCCCATCAACTACGTCAAGGACGGAACGATGTCGGCGCGGCTGGTGTGCGGCTATCTCGCCTGCGATGCCCTGCCCTTCAACCCGCTACTCGAAGCGCTGCCGCCGGTGATCAAGGCCGGGGATGTGAAAGGCGACGGCGGCTGGCTCGGCCAGTTCATCAAGCTGGCAGTGTCAGAGGTGGCGGAGAAGCGGGCGGGCAGCGAGACGGTGCTCACCAAACTCAGCGAATTGATGTTTGTCGACGTGCTCCGCCGCTATGTGGAATCGCTGCCGCCGCAGCATACCGGCTGGCTGGCTGGCCTGCGCGATCCGCATCTGAGCAAGGCGCTGGCGCTGATCCACGATCGGCCGGCGCACAGTTGGACCCTGGAAGCGCTGGCGAAAGAGTCCGCGCTGTCGCGCACCGTGCTCGCCGAACGCTTCACCAGGCTCGTCGGCATGCCGCCGATGCACTATCTCGCCAAATGGCGGATGCAGATTGCCTCGGAATTGCTCAGCGCCGGCAACAGCAACGTCGCTTCTATCGCGGCGGACATCGGCTACGAATCCGAGGCCGCGTTCAGCCGTGCCTTCAAGAAGATGATTGGCGTTCCGCCTTCGGCCTGGCGGCTTGGCATTCGGACTGCGTCCGGTTTCGGAAGCGAGGCTTCCGAAACCGAAGGCGGACCGGAGGGCAGGTAAATTAGCGATCCGCCAGCGCCAGCTTGGCGCCGAGCATGACGAAGGCGCCGGCGAAGGTGCGGCGCATCCAGGTCAACACCATCGGCCGCGACACGATGTGGCTGCGCACCGAGGCCGCGAACACGCCGTAGACCGCGAAGACGACGAAGGTCATCAGCATGAAGACGCCGGAGAGCTCCAGCATCTTGCCAAGCGCGTGCGGCTCGCCGGTGCTGACGAATTGCGGCAGGAATGCAAAGAAGAAGATCGACAGTTTTGGGTTGAGGATGTTGATAAGGATGCCGGAGGTGATGATCCTAGCAGCCGAGCGCGGCGCGACATTCTCGTCGACGCTCAACCCGCCTTTCTCCTTCAACGTGTTCCAGGCCATGTAGAGCAGGTAGGCGACGCCGAGATATTTCAGCGTCTCGAAGGCGACCGCGCTGGTGTGCAAGATGGCGGCAAGGCCGGTGACGGCAGCTGCCATGTGCGGGATGATGCCCAGCGTGCAGGCGAAGGCGGCGATGATCGAGGCGCGCGCGCCGCGCGAAAGGCCGGCGCTTAGCGTGTAGAGAACGCCGGTGCCCGGCGAAGCGACGATGATCAGCGACGTCAACAGGAATTCGATGCTCACGGTTTTCCTCCACGGCCCTGCCCGCGCGGCAAGGTATCGGGAGGTGTGAGGGTGGGCAAGCGGTGGAGAGCATGATCTCCCCCCTCGTGGGGGAGATGGCCGGCAGGCCAGAGGGGGGCGCGAAGGAACGCGAACCTCTCCGTCCTTTCCTCTTCTCGCCGAAATCTACTCAGGTGTCCGACTGAAGCTCGACTGAGACGCTGGCGGGACAGCGCCCCCCTCTGCCCTGCCGGGCATCTCCCCCACAAGGGGGGAGATCGGCAGTTCGAGCGGCAGCCCATATGCCGCCCTCGCCATCAGGCAGTCGCCGCCGCCGGGCATGCAGGCGCGGCAGACATGCGGGCGGATTTCGTAGATCGCGCAGGCCGTCCCCTTGCCCACGTCACCGCGAAGCGCGGCACAACGGCCGCCCTCGCAGCGCATGCCGGACTGGTCGGCGGCAACCAGCTCTTCCTGGATGCGGTCGAGTTCCGCATCCTCCTCGGTCGAGAAGCGTGGCCAGTCCGCCGAATAGGCGCAGCAGGCGCCGCAGCTCTGGCAATCGAAGGCGGCCAATGCGTCGGTCAAGGTCAGGAAGGATCGGTCGTGCGGCAAGGCGGTCCTCATGCTGGCAGCGGCTCTAGCACAGAGCCAGCAAAAGCGCCCGTCCCGGCCGAACAAGATTTTTTATTTTGCCGGGAACCCTTTCGCCGGCTGCGAGTTTTCTCTTGTCGTCAGCAGTTCAAGAGCAATCGAGAAAGGTTGACGGCAAAAGCGCCTCCCGCGCCGTAAAAAGCGCGAGAGGCGTTTTTCATTGGACCTTACATGATCGTGCTCAACATCGGCAGGATTTCATAGCGGAAGCCGCGGCCCGAGCGCGACACCGGATCGCCGTCGGTCACGGCCCTGGCCTCGGCCTCGGCGCCGACGCGCAGGATCAGAAGCCCCCAAGGCCCGCCGGGGTCGGCGACAGGACCCGCCAGCATCATCGTGCCATCGTGGAGCAGGCTGCGCAGATAGTCGGCATGGGCGTTCATCAGCGCCCTCTCCTCCTCGGTCAGGGTGAAGGCGAAGTCCGGCCGCGGCGGGATCAACCGGCAATGGAAAACGGTCGGCGCCTTGCTGCCGGTCTCCTTGGCGAGGAAGTCGCCGAGCCAGCCAAGCACGCGCTCCCAGCCGGAACCGTGGTCGCGGCAGGAGTCGCGGCGCGTGCCGAAGCCGTCGTGGCGCAGCGTCAGCCGCGTGCCGTTCTCCACCGCTTCCAGCGTATAGGTCACGGTGGTGACATGATCGCCATCCCACGGCGCTATCCAGGTCATCACCAGGCGGTGCGGCGGCTCGACCTCGAGATACTCGCCGCCGACATGGAAATCGTGGCCGTCGGCGCCCTTGCCTTCCGAGCGCCACGCGCCGCCGGGCCGGACGTCGGCCGTGTGCTTCGTCGTCCGGTACATGTTGTCCGCGCCCCACCAGAGCGGGATCTGGTCCCCGGCGGTGATGGCGCGGAAGACACGCTCGGGCGGCACGGCGATCGTCACCGTGGCAAGGATGGTGCCGGTGGAGATGTCTGCGATCGCGCGCGGTCCGTCATTGCTGGCCATTAGTCGTCCTCCGGATTGGCGTTCTCCAGATAGGATTTGAGATTGCCGAGGCTTTGCTGCCAGAAGTCGCGGTAAGGCAGGATCCAGTCCGCGACGTCCTTCAATTCGGCCGGCTCCAGCCTGTACACGCGCTCGCGGCCCTGCCGCTGCTCGGAAACGACGTTGAGCTCGCGCAGTATCCTCAGGTGTTTGGAAATCGCCGGACGGCTCTGCGAGAAGGCGGAAGCCAGTTCGTTGACCGGCGCAGGGCCCTGCCGCAGCCGGTCGAGAATGGCGCGCCGCGTCGGATCGGCGATGGCGCGGAAGACTGAACGGTCCTGCTCAGCTTGCGGCATAATGCGTATCCATTTGGTTACGCATTATGCCAAAATGCTGCGGCGGGTCAATGCCCCTCGGCCGGCGGCAGCTGTCTTTGCCGGCTCAGCGCTCCTGGTCGGTCGGGCGGATGAGAATCTCGTTGATGTTGACGCGCGGCGGCTGGCTCACCGCATAGAGGATGGCGTTGGCGATATCCTCGGCGGTCAGCGCTTCCATGGTGGCAAGACGATGTTCAAGTCCGGCCTTGAATTCCTGGTTGGTGATATGGTCGCCAAGCTCGGTGCGCACCAGGCCGGGCTCGATGACGGTGACGCGCACCTTGTCGGCATAGACCTCGCGGCGCAGCGACTCCGAGAAGGCGACGACGCCGAACTTGGTCGCCGCATAGCCGCTGGCGCCGGGATTGGCGACGCGGCCGGCCACCGAGGAGACGTTGACGATATGGCCCTTGGCGGCCTTGAGATGCGGCAGCGCGGCCTTGGTGGTCGTCATCAGGCCGATAAGATTGAGCTCGATCATGCGGCGCCAGTCGTCGAGATCGGCGTCGGCCGCCGGCGCAAGCAGCATGACGCCGGCATTGTTGACGAGGATGTCGAGCCGGCCCCATTCGGAAACGACCTTGTCGACCATGGCGGCGACATCGCCGCCCTTGGCGATATCAGCTTCGATGGCGAGCGCGGCGCCGCCGGCTTTTCCGATGCGGCTGGAGAGCGTCGCGAGGCGATCGATGCGGCGGGCGGCGACAGCCACCTTGGCGCCGGCGGCGGCAAGCGCGGCTGCCGTCGCCTCGCCGATACCGGACGAGGCGCCGGTGACGAGCGCGACCTTGCCGGCGAGTGGGGAATTAGCGGATGTCATGAGAAATCTCCAGGAACCCGGCCCGCAGCCTCACATAGGCCGCGCGAGGCAGTCTGGAAGCCCCGCCATCAGAGCAGTTGACGCAATTCCGGACCGCGTTTCCCCGGAATTGCTTCAATCCTGTTCGTGCGGCCCTGGCTCCGGCCAAGGCTCCTTTGTCGCCTCCGCATACCAATGCCGCATCGCAGGCGATGCCAACACCGTATCGACATAGGCGCGGGTGACCGGCGCCAGTTCGCCGCCATAAGTGTCGAAGCGGGTGACGATTGGCGCGTACATGGCATCGGCGGCGGTGAAATGGCCGAACAGGAACGGACCATCCTTGCCATATTGCTCGCGGCACTGCCCCCAGATCGACTCGATGCGCGCCCGTTGCGCCTCACCCTCGGCATCGAGCGGCTTGTAGGCCTTCGGCCGGCGCAAATTCATCGGCCAGCCGTAGCGGACCTCGCGGAAGCCCGAATGCATTTCGGTCGCCACCGAGCGCGCAAAAGCGCGGGCGCCGGGATCGTCCGGCCAGAGTTTTTTCTCCGGAAAGAGGTCGGCCAGATATTCAAGGATCGCGAGGGTTTCCCAGACGATCCTGCCATTATGATTTAACACCGGGACCAGGCCGGTCGGCGAGACCTTGGCCAGGTTGGCGGCGGTCTCCGGCGTGCGCAGGCGCACGAAGCTTTCCTCGAAAGGAATTTCCAGGTGCCGCATCGCCACCCATGGTCTCAGCGACCAGGACGAAAAGCACTTGTTGCCGATGAACAGCGTGAATTCAGCCAAGGCGGTTCCCCCAATTTTCGTGTCAGCTTAGTGATCGCGCAGCGAGGCGGCAAAGCGTTTTGCTGCGGACATGCCGATCCAATGCCTTCGCCCAGCGCGTGTCGACCATGCGGAACCGGGAAGCACATCAGCCCGTTTCTCTAGCGATTGATCTCCGGGAGATGCGGAGATGGTGAACATGGACCAGATTGCAGGCCTGGCCAAGCAGGTCAAAGGCTCGATCCTGCAAACCGTGGGCAAGGCCACCGGAAACCGGCCGATGCAAATCAGGGGCATGGCGGACAAGGCCACGGGCAAGGTGCAGAAGGCCTGCGGGGACATGAAGGCCGTGATCAAAAGGCGATGTGATCTGGTAGGCCTTCGCCGTCACGTCTCAAACGCCTTCGCAAAGGCGTTGGTGAAGATGACTTCGCCATGGTCGCCGGCCGCCTCGCCCAGGACCACGTCCATGTGATCGTCGGTCACTCGCGCCAGCGCGAAGCCGCCCATATAGGCCGCCTTCGGCTTGATGAGGTCCAGCCCGTCGCGCTGGTAGATCATCGGCACCTCATGCTGATGGCCGTGGAAGATCGCGATGACGTTGTAGCCCTTCAGCGCCGCGACCAGCGCCTGGCGGTCGGCCTCGCCCCACCAGTGCGGCCGGCCCGCGCCTACATCGTCATAGGCGCGTTTCGCCGGATTCCAGCGCTCGATCGAGAACGTGTCCCAGCCATAATGCTGAAACAGGATCACCGGTCGTCCGTCGGCGGCATAGGTGGCCAGATCCTGCTTCAGCCAGGGCAGGCTGCTAACCGCGCCATGGCCGGTGTCGCCGGCGAAGCGATGCGTCTGGACAAGATGCAGGCCGCCCCAGTCCCAGGAATAGCAGTCGGTGTCGACATCGTAATCCGTCGCCGGCACCGGTGGCTTGAAGAACACGCCGGGGCGATGGTTGACCTCGACATAGTCGCGCAATTCGCGGCGATACCAGTCGACATGCGGCGGCGAGCCGTTCTGGTCGAGATCGTGATTGCCGAGCCCGACATAGACGGGAACGTGGATACGGTCCGGCCCGACGCCCTGCTGATAGCGCTGGCTGAATTGCAGAAGCTGCGTGCCCTCGCTGGGCTCGGTGACCTGGCCGCCGCCATCGTCGGTGATGTCGCCGCCGGTGACGAGGCCAAGCGGCGTGCCGATGCGCGTGCCGGCCGAATGCAGGCCGGTGGCGACGCCGTTGATCTCGACCGGCCATTCCTTGTCCGAAATCCCGTTCAAGGCTGCCACGCTGCGCAGCAAGGCCGCGTCGGTCTTGCCTTCCTGTTCGCAATGAGGGCTCAGCTTGCGCGCATGCGGCAGGCATGGATGTCGGCGATGAACAGGAAGGTGGCGTCGATCGGCTGGATGCGCCGCCCAGTCTGGGCGAAAGCGGCGCGCGGCAAGGCGCAGGCCGCGGCAAGGCCGCCTGCCTGAGCCAGAAAGACTCGACGGGAAAAGGCCATTGTGGAGCGACGATTCATCATTTGCCGATTGAACATTCTCAGTGCCGGATCGTCCAGTTGCCGGCATCGAGACCGTCCGTTCTTTCATTTGAACCGTGTGCCGGATGAATCCCGCTCGAAACGTGAAAGGCTCCCAGGTCGACAGGGCTGCCCCAGTCTGCCATTGCTTCAGGAAGCAACCAGGACGGGCAGAGGAGGACGCCATGAAGGCCATCACGACCGGTTTTGTGTTTGCAATGCTGGCCCTTGCCGGCGCGGCGCAGGCGGCCGATTGCGTCGACGCCAAGTCCGCCAAGGCTGGTTTCGTGCTGGAGAAGCCCGGCATCCGCAGCGAGTTCCGGCCGGCGCCCGGCGGCATGGTCGCGGTCGCCAACAACTACCAGTCGCAGTCGCCGCAGACGCAGTATCTCTATGCCGGGCTGATCGAGGTGTTCCGCGACAGCGATACCGGCCGGCTGTCGATGATCCCGCTCGGCGACGTCAAGAAGCTGTTCCCGCTGAAGACCGGCGCCAAGAGCAAGACCGAGTTCGTTCGCCTCTCGTCGAAGAAGACGCCGAAGGGCACCGAAACGCTGGCCTTAGCCGTCAAGGGCAAGGAGACCTACAAGCTCGGCGACTGCACATACAATGTGCTGGCGGTGAGCGAGACGCTCACTGGCGATTCCGGCGCGGTGATCGACACTTTCACCGCGCTCTATTCGCCCGACCTGCAGGCAGTGCTGGCACGGCGCTATGACGAGGGCACCAGCGCGCAGAGCGAGGTGGGGTTCGAGACGATCAAGCCGCTGAAGGAGTGAGGTTGCTCTGAGCGAAGAGGGGGCGCCGTCAGCGGATTGTCGGCCGCTGGAGCACCCTGCGGCGTCGCTTCCCTGGCAATCCGCTCCGTGACGGCTCGACCCGTTCCAAGCCCTCCAGACACTCCCGCAACACCCCCGCGTCCTGCGTGGTCTTAGCCATCGACATGGCGCCTGAATACGCCGCCACCGTGAGCGCGGCGAAGCGGTCGGGATCGGTCCCGCCCTCCCTGCCGGCCTCTTGATCGTCCCGCACTTTGTCGGCGATCGCCTGCCGCCAGCCGGCGAAGACGTTGGCTAAAGCCATACGGAAGTCATCGTCGGCCAGCGACAGTTCATGCGCCAGGTTGTTGAGCGGGCAGCCGCGCACATAGCCTTGCTGCTCGAGTTCGGCCGCCACCGCCTCGAACACGGCGCGAACGCCCTCGCGCGCCAAGGGCGCCGCGCGCACCGGGATTATCCAGGTTTCCTCTACAGCTGCCGCCACGCGCTCCTCGATCACCGCCAGCGCCAGCGCCTTCTTGGTCGGGAAATGGTGATGCAGCGCGCCGCCGGTGATGCCGGCCGCCGCCATCAGGTCGCCGAGGCTGGAAGCGTGATAGCCGCGTGCCTGGAATGACACTTCCGCCACATCGAGCACACGGCGGCGCATGCCCTCGGGGTCGTTGGTGCGCTTCTTTCGCCGCGATCCCGGGCGCCTTGGAATCTCTCCTGACATTCCGCGACGATATCAGATTGACAAAACAGGACAACCGGTCTGTTTATAAACAGGATGATCATCCTGTTTTGGAGTCTGCAGTGGACCTTGCTCGAAATGCCCCTCGCCTTGCCTCACCAATCGTGGAACTTCGCCAATACACGCTAAAGCCCGGCCAGCGCGAAACGCTGATCGCGCTGTTCGACGGGGAGTTCGTCGAGACGCAGGAGGCGACCGGCATGACGGTCATCGGCCAATTCCGCGACCTCGACCGCCCCGACTTGCTCGTCTGGCTGCGCGGCTTCGAGGACATGGAGGCAAGAAGGGACGCGCTGACCGCCTTCTATGGCGGGCCGGTCTGGGCCAAGCATCGCGACGCCGCCAATGCGACGATGATCGATTCCGACGATGTGCTGCTTCTGAAGCCGGCCTGGCCGAGCGCGGGCTTCGACCTGTCGCGGCTGCATCGGCCGAGCGCGGGCGAAGCCGAAAAGCCATTTCCGGACAGCGGCCTAGGCGGTATTGTTGAGATAGAGATTCATCATTTGCGGCCAGGAACGGAGGCTGGCTTTGCTGAGCGCTTTCGGAAGGAAGCGGCCCCGCCACTCGCGGCAAACGGCGCGCGCCTGCTCGGCGCCTTCGTCAGCGAGCATGCCGAGAATACTTTCCCGCGCCTGCCGGTGCGAGCGAGCGAAAACGTCTTCATCGCCGTGATCGGTTTCGACGACAAGGCGGCGGCTCACGCCCAGTGTCGGGCCGCACGCGCCGCTTCGCCAGCATGGCGGGCGTTCCGCGATGCCACACAGGCCGATTGCACACGGCCCGCGGAGACGCTGCGCCTGACGCGCACGGCCCGATCGCTGTTGAGGTGATCACGCCTGCGCGTTCTGAAACGTCCTGGCGATGGCGTCGGCGACAAAAGCCGGTTCTTCCCAGTGCGGGTTGTGACCACAATGCTCCGCCCGGACGAGGCGTGAGCCGGCGAGAGCCTGCGCCAATGCCTGCTGATGCGCCCCGCCGAAAAGGGAATCGCCGGCGCCGGCAATGATCAGCGTCTTGGCCCGCACGGCCCTGGCCTTGGCGGTGAGATCCGTCCGGCGGATTTCCTCGAGAATGGCGCGCCAGCGCGGCGTCGGCATCGCCGAAGCATCCGCCGCAAGGCCGGCGAGAAAGGCTTGCGGCACGCCTGCACCGCAGGCATGCCACCAGCCATAGAACGGATCGGACGGCGAGATCGGATCACGAAGTGCCGCCACACCGGCCATCAGCGGATGGTCCGGCGCGAAATCGGGCTTTAACGTCCCGGCCAGGACGACCAGACCGCCGATCCGTTCCGGGTGCCGCGCGGCCAGTGCGATCGCCACCATGGCGCCCAGCGAATGGCCGACGACGACCGGCCGGCCGAGCCGCAAGCGTTCGATCAGCCCGGCAACGTCCCCAGCGAAATCGGCGATTCGATAGCCCTCGCCCGCTTGCGAGGCGCCGTGGCCGCGCAGGTCCGGCATGATCAGCCGGCGTCCGGAAAGATGCGGCGCCAGCAGCGAAAAGCTGCGGCTGGTGTCGGTGAAGCCGTGGACTAGGACGAGCGGCGGCTCCGAACCGGCGACCTCGACATAGGCGAGGTCGAGACCGCCGACATCGGCGATTTGCTTGCGGCCGGCCCACGCGTCCTGGTCGGCCTCTTGATCCGCCAGTGCCAAAGCGGCCGACCTCACAGCCCGAGCTTTTCCTTGACCGCGGCGAGACCGGGCTTGCCGTCGAAAGTGGTGACGCCGGCGAGCCAGGCGTCGAGCCGATCCTTGTTCAAGGCGATCGACTTCAGTGCCCCCTCCTCCGGCTTCATGCCGTCATTGATCAGGTAGCCCATGCCGACATTCTCCATGTCGATGTCGAAGGCGAGGTTCTTCAGGAACTGCGCGACGTTCGGGCATCCTGCAGAAAGCCCTTGCGCACCTGCGTCGTCACGGTGGCGGCGCCGAAATTCGGGCCGAAGAACTTGTCGCCGCCGGTCAGGTACTTGAAGTCGTACATCGTGTTCATCGGATGCGGCGCCCAGCCTGGAAGACGATGAACTGCTTCTCCTTGATCTCGTAGCCGACCTCCGAAAGCATGCCGGCCTCGCTCGACTCGACCACCTGCCAGCCGTCGAGCCCGAATTGCGGATCGGCGATCGCGTCCATCATCAGTTGGTTGGAGCCGGGCTCGATGCCGTACATCTTCTTGCCGAACTTGTCGGCGAACTTGTGCAGGTCGGACAGGTCCTTGACGCCGGCCTCCCAAACATAGGTCGGCACGGCGAAGGTGTATTTGGCGCCCACCAGGTTGACGCGCACATTCTCGATCGAGCCGTCCTTCTTGTAAGGCTCGTAGTAAGTGACCATCGCCGGGTCCCAGTAGCCGAGGAACAGGTCGAGGTCCTTGTTCTTCATGCCCTCGTAAATGACGTTGATGCCGAGCACCTCGCTCTGCGGCTCGTAGCCCAACGCCTGGAGCAGGACCTTGGCCACGCCTGTGGTGAAGGCAAGATCGTTCCAGCCGGGCTCGGCCATGCGGACCGCCCTGCACCCACCCGCCTCGGCCGCATCAGCCATTTGCGTGGCCAGCATCAAGGCAGCGAGACAAACCCCATTCGCAAGCATGCGCAACATTCCGGTTCTCCTCTGTCGACCATTGTTGACCATCTGGTCATATTATTGTCCCATTGGTCAATTATTGATCTGAACGGACGAAAATGTCAACATGGATTCGCCATGCATGGATCGATCCGGTGAAGCTCACGCGTCTCAGCGACATACGCCGCAAGGAGTTGCGGCAGGCGGCCTTTGCGGTGCTGGAGCGCGAGGGCATTGCCGGCGCGACGCTGGAAAAGGTGGCGGCGCAGGCCGGCGCCTCAAAGGGCATCGTGCTGCACTATTTCCACAACAAGCAGGAGCTGTTCGAGCACGCGATGCGCGAGGCGAATGCCGTGTTGTGCAACGCGGTGGTGGCGCGGCTCAAGCGAGCGCGGACGCCGATGGAGCGGCTTGATGCGGTGATCGAGGGCAATTTCGAGGAGCACCTGTTCCTGCCGCCGCTCTGCCATGCCTGGCTTTCGCTCTGCGCCGAGGTGCCGCGCGACGACAAGCTGGCGCGCATCCAGAAGGTGATCCACGCGCGCATGCGCTCGAACCTGTTGTCTGGCCTGCGCGGCCTCGCAACGCCGGACGTGGCCAACGAGATCGTGCTCGGCGTCACCGCGCTGATCGACGGGCTGTGGCTGAGGCTCGGCCTGCAGCCGGGCAGCGTCACGCGCGAGCAGGCGGTCCGCCAGGTGAAGGACTATGTGGCGGGGCGCCTTGCTATGCGGCAGCCCGCGCCCGTCGGCCTGGCCTCGGCCGGATAACGTTCATACCGAGCGATAGGCCTTGGCGGCGCGATATTTGCGGTCGATGGCGGATGGCCGGTAGGCCAGAGGGGGGTCGTCTCGCGTAGAGCGCCGACGTCTTGCGGAAGCGAAGGGAGGTTGGCGCTTCACGCGCGGCGACCCCCTCTGTCGCCTTCGGCGACATCTCCCCCTCGAGGGGGGAGATTACCGGCGCACCTTTCAAACGATTTGCGCCACCCTCCCCCGCAATCTCCGCTTGCTGCCGTTTGTGCAACGCGATACGCCGTTGCCCAAACCGACAGACCGGAGATTTCCCGTGAGCGCCGAAAAGACCAGAACCGAAACCGATACATTCGGTCCCATAGAGGTCGCGGCCGACCGCTATTGGGGCGCGCAGGCGCAGCGTTCGCTGGGCAATTTCAGAATAGGCTGGGAAAAGCAGCCGGCCTCGATCGTGCGGGCGCTGGGCGTCGTCAAGCGCGCGGCGGCCGAGGTCAACATGGAGATGAAGCGGCTGGATCCAGCCGTCGGCAAGGCGATCGTGGATGCCGCGCAGGAAGTCATCGACGGCAAGCTCGACGACCATTTTCCGCTCGTCGTCTGGCAGACGGGCTCGGGCACGCAATCCAACATGAATGCCAACGAGGTGATCTCCAACCGGGCGATCGAGATGCTTGGCGGCGTCATGGGCTCGAAGAAGCCGGTGCACCCGAACGACCACGTCAATATGAGCCAGTCGTCGAACGACACCTATCCGACGGCCATGCATATCGCCTGCGCCGAGCGGGTGGCGCACCATCTGATCCCTGCCTTGCATCACCTCCACAAGGCGCTCGACGCCAAGGCCCGCGCCTTCAATCACATCATCAAGATCGGCCGCACCCACACGCAGGACGCCACGCCGCTGACGCTCGGCCAGGAATTTTCCGGCTATGCCGCGCAGGTCGCCTCCTCGATCAAGCGCATCCAGCAGACGCTGCCCGGTCTGCAGGAACTGGCGCAGGGCGGCACCGCCGTCGGCACCGGGCTCAATGCGCCGGTCGGCTTTGCCGAGAAGGTGGCGGACCGCATCGCTTCGATCACCGGCATTTCCTTCGTCACGGCGCCGAACAAGTTCGAGGCGCTGGCCGCGCATGACTCCATGGTGTTCTCACACGGCGCGATCAACGCGGCGGCGGCGGCGCTGTTCAAGATCGCCAACGACATCCGTCTGCTCGGTTCGGGTCCGCGCTCGGGCCTTGGCGAGCTGTCGCTGCCGGAAAACGAGCCGGGCTCCTCGATCATGCCGGGCAAGGTCAATCCGACACAGTGCGAGGCGCTGACGCAGGTCTGCGTGCAGGTATTCGGCAACAATGCGGCGCTCACCTTCGCAGGCAGCCAGGGCCATTTCGAGCTCAACGTCTACAACCCGCTGATGGCCTACAATTTCCTGCAGTCGGTGCAGTTGCTCGCCGACGCGTCCGTCTCCTTCACCGACAATTGCGTGGTCGGCATCGAGGCGCGGGAAGACAACATCAAGGCGGCGCTGGAGCGTTCGCTGATGCTGGTGACGGCGCTGGCCCCCACCATCGGCTACGACAATGCCGCCAAGATCGCCAAGACCGCGCACAAGAACGGCACCACGTTGCGCGAGGAAGCCTTGGCCACCGGGCTGGTCAGCGAAGCCGACTACGACCGGCTGGTGCGGCCGGAGGACATGACGCATCCGGGGTGAAGCGCTCGGCACGAGGGCAGGCTGCGGCAGCCCCGCAACTTCGTCATCCCAGGGCGAAGCAGCCGCGAAGCGGCGTCGCGAAGACCCTGGGATCCATTCCGTTACCTCGGGCGTGGAGCACAGCGGAGCAGACCTGCACCGCGGCGGAATGTTTTGAAGTCACGGAATGGATCCTCGGGTCTGCGCCGCGTCGCTTCGCTCCTTGCTTCGCCGGTGGATGACGAAGCGAGAGGGATTTTGCGACAGCACAATTTCCTCCCTCAACGCAATCTGCCGACATAATTTTCGCGCGCGCCAGCCGATGCCGGAAACGTCCACCCTGTGAACAATGTGTCGTCATATAAGCGGCTTTGGTGAACAGTCTTCGTCGTCTATCTGACTGGGCATCCAACCCCCATCGGAGACTCGCCATGTCCATCAACACTTCCGCAGCCGGTACCGGCACCCAGTCCAACGGCTCCACCACCATCCTGCTTGGCCGCATCCTGCTTGCCGTCATCTTCCTGCTTTCCGGCTTCGGCAAGCTGACTGCCATTTCCGGCACCGCCGGGTACTTCGGCGCCCTCGGCCTGCCGCTGCCGACCGTAACGGCTGTTGTCGTCGGCCTGATCGAGCTGCTTGGTGGCCTTGCCATTCTCGTCGGCTTCCAGACGCGGGCCGCCGCCTGGGTGCTCGCCATCTTCACGATCGCCACCGGGCTGGTCGCTCATACCGGCTGGGCCGACCAGATGCAGATGATCCAGTTCCTCAAGAACCTCGCCATCACCGGCGGCTTCATCCTGCTCGCCTCCTCGGGCGCCGGCGCCTATTCGATCGACGCCAAGCGCGGCTGATCTTTTTCCTCCCAGACTTTAACGAATGCGGTGCGGAATTTTCCGCGCCGCTTTTTCGTTTTCCGGTTGTGGGCGTAGACTGCACCGGGCAGCCGGCATGCTGCCGGCAAGGGAGGTGACCAATGCCCCGCAACGCATTGCTTCTCGTCTCGCGGCTCCTGCTTGCCGCGCTGTTCGTGCCCTCCGGTTTCCAGGCGCTCACCAACATCGCCGGCACGACCAGCTATTTTGCCGGCCTCGGCCTGCCGCTGCCGACTTTAGCCGCCTGGGGCACCGGCCTGTTCGAGCTGATCGCCGGCCTTTTGATCCTCGTCGGATTCCAGACGCGGATCGCAGCACTTCTGCTTGCCGCCTTCGCTATCGTCGCCGGCTTCATCGGCCATTACGGCCGGGGCGCGGACGATGCGACTTTAGCCTTCATGCACCAGCAGATGCTGATGAAGGACATCGCGATCGCCGGCGGGTTCCTGGCGCTGGCCATGGCTGGCGCGGGCGCATGGTCGGCCGACGGGCGCGGCGTCAATGTCGACGCGCAGCTGACCTGACGAATATTTTCGCTGCAAGACCTACTTCACCGAAACGCTTGGCCCGCCCTCGACCGCCAGCACCAGGCGGCGGTTGGTGATGCGTGCCAATTGCGCCAGCGGCCGGCGGGGCGCTCGCCATAGAGGTCGGCGAGCGAAGCCGGCAGCACCAGCGCCAGCGCGCCATTGCCGCGGCTTTCCCATTTGAGCCGCGGCATCACGCCCGGCATCGCCGCCGTCAACAGATAGACAACACGCATCATCGCCGCGAGCGCTCGCGCACGCTCGAGCACGCGCGGCGGCGCCAGCGCCTTGATCTCGGGCGCGATGCCGTCGTTGAAGATGCCGTCGTGCCGGTAGGCGCTGGCTAAAGCGAGATAGGCGCGGCCGGGATGGTCGACGCCGATGAACGAGGCATGCGCGATGATGTTGAGCGACTGCCTGCCGCGATACTCCGGATGCGCGCGCCAGCCGATATCGGCGAGCAGGCAGGCGGCGTGGCGGTAGCGCGCCTCGTCCACCGTCTCGTCGATGCCGAAGGTCTTGAAAGCCTTGCCGGTCCATTCGACGAGGTCGTGCGCGTGGTGGACCGAGCGCGAGCGCAAGAGCGCCAGCTCTTCGGCCGCCGAGATCAGCGGATCGGCCCTCTGCTCGGCGGCGTCGAGCAGCGAATAGAGGAAGCCCTCACGCACGCCTTGCGCCGAGACGACGATCTTGGACGGCTGCATGGCCGCCATGATCTCCTGCAGCACGACCGCGCCGTAGGGCAGCAGCGAGCGGCGATTCTTGGAGACGCCCTCGATGCCCCTGACCTTCTCGACCTCGCCCTTGGCCACCTGCCTAAGGAAGCTCTGGGCACTGTCGGCACCGATCTCGTAATGATGCATGACGCCGAGCGGATAGTTGGTCATCTCCATGTGCAGCCGGGCGAGGTTTCGCCAGGTGCCGCCGACGGCGTAGAACACCCTGCCCTGCCCGCCCTTAAGCAGCTTCGCCCGCGCCAGTTCCTGGCGCGCGATTTTCTGCGCCTGGACCAGCGAGTTCTTCGCCATGTCCTGCAGGCGCAAGCCGCCGAGCGGCAGCGTGATGCCGTCGCCGATCGACTCGCCATTGATGTCGATAAGCTCCAGGCTGCCGCCGCCAAGGTCGCCGGCGATGCCGTTGGCCGGGTAGAAGCCGGAGATGATGCCGAGGGCCGAATAATGCGCCTCCTGCCGGCCGGAGAGCACACGGATCTCGGTCTTCAGCACATCCTCGGCCCGGTGGATGAAGTCCGGGCCGTTGACCGCCTCGCGCGCCGCCGCGGTCGCCAGCACGTACATGTGCTCGGCGCCGGCCTGATCCGAAAGCGCGCGGAAACGGCGGAACTCCTCCATCGAGCGCGTCACCGCCTCGGGATCGAGCTTGCCCGTCGAAACGATGCCGCGGCCGAGGCCGGCCAGCATCTTTTCGTTGAACAGCAGCGTCGGCGAGCGCGCCAGCCCTTCATAGACGACGAGACGGATCGAGTTCGATCCGATGTCGATGATCGACAGCGGTCGCCGGTCCTGGAGCCGGCCCTGGGAAATTGAAATCACGCGGCGCCGTTCTTCTTGCGGCGCTTGAACTGGGCAATGCGCCTGGGCGCATGCGATTTCAGCGCGTCACCCCGTCCGGAAAGACTCGGATTGGTCATGAAATATTCCTGCGCGTTGAACGGTTCCTCGCCCTCCTCCAGCACGACCCGCCGGGAGGTGCCGTCAGCCAATACGTCGAAACTTTGCTGGTTGTCCATGACGTTGCCGAGCATGATCTGGCCAAGCACCTGTTCATGCACAGTTGGATTGGTGATCGGCACCAGCGTCTCGACGCGGCGGTCGAGATTGCGCGGCATCATGTCGGCCGAGGAGATGTAGACGATCGCTTCGTCCGACGGCAGGCCGTGACCGTTGCCGAAGCAAAAGATGCGGCTGTGCTCGAGGAAGCGGCCGACGATCGACTTGACCCTGATGTTCTCGGAAAGACCCGGCACCTGCGGCCTCAGGCAGCATATGCCGCGCACCACAAGATCGATCTCGACGCCGGCGCGGCTGGCATCATAGAGCGCGTCGATGATGGTCGGATCGACGAGCGCGTTCATCTTCATCCATATGCGGGCCGGCCGGCCCTCATGCGCATAGGCGATCTCCTCGGAGATGTGCCTCAGGATGCGATTGCGCAGCGTAAACGGCGACACGGCAAGGCGCATCTCCTCGGCCGGTTCGGCATAGCCGGTGATGAAGTTGAATATCTGCGCGACGTCGCGCGCGATCGTCGGGTCGGTGGTGAAGAAGGACAGGTCTGTGTAGATGCGGGCGGTGACGGGATGGTAGTTGCCGGTGCCGAGATGGACATAGTTGCGCAGCCTTCCATCCTCGCGGCGCACGATCAGCGACATCTTGGCGTGTGTCTTCAGTTCCAGGAACCCGAACACGACCTGGACGCCGGCGCGCTCGAGGTCGCGCGCCCAGCGGATGTTGGCCTCCTCGTCGAAGCGCGCCTTGAGCTCGACCAGCGCCGTGACCGACTTGCCGGCTTCGGCCGCGTCGATCAATGCACGCACGATCGGGCTGTCGTTCGAGGTGCGGTAGAGCGTCTGCTTGATGGCGACGACTTCCGGATCGGCCGCCGCCTGGCGCAGGAACTGCACCACCACGTCGAAGGATTCATAGGGGTGGTGGACAATGATGTCCTTCTCGCGGATGGCGGCCAGGCAGTCGCCGCCATGCTCGCGGATGCGCTCGGGAAAGCGCGGATTGTAGGGCGTGAATTTAAGGTCGTCACGCGGGATGGCGACGATCTCGGAGATCTGGTTGAGCGCCAGCGGGCCGGTGAGCACGCTGATGCGGCTCGACGAGACGCCAAGCTCGCCGGCGACGAAATCGCGCAGCTCGGCCGGCATCAGCGTGTCGAATTCGATGCGGATCACCGACCCGCGGCGGCGGCGCTTCAGCGCCGTCTCGAACAGGCGCACGAGTCTTCCGACTCTTCCTCGACCTCGATATCGCTGTCGCGAATGATGCGGAACGTGCCCGAGCCCTTGACTTCATATCCGGGGAAAAGCTTGCCGATATAGAGGCCGACCGCTTCCTCCAGTGGGATGAAGCGCACATGGTGCCTGCGGTCGGGCAGACGGATGAAGCGCCGCAGTGCCACCGGAAGGCGCAGCAGCGCGCTCATCTCCTCGCCATTCTTGCGGTGGCGCAATTGCAGCGCCATCGAGAAGCCGAGATTGGGGATGAACGGGAAGGGGTGCGCCGGGTCGATCGAGAGCGGGGTGAGCACCGGAAACACCTGATCCTGGAAATGCTCTTCCAGCCAGGTCCTCTCATCCTTGGTCAGCGCGTCGCGGGTTATGCTCTCGATGCCTTCCTTGTTGAGCAGCTCCATCAAGGTCGACAGGCTCTTCTGCTGGTCTTCCTGCAGGCGCTCGACCTCGCGCAGCAATTGCTCGAGCTGCTGCTCGGGCGTGCGGCCGTCGGGGCTCTTCAGCGCAATGCCTTCGCGCACTTGGCCGGCAAGGCCGGCGACGCGGACCATGAAGAATTCGTCGAGATTGGCGGCCGAGATCGACAGGAAGCGGACGCGCTCGAGCAGCGGATGGTGCTCGTTCAGCGATTCTTCCAGCACGCGGCGGTTGAACTGCAGCCAGGAGAACTCGCGATTGACGAAACGGTCGGGATTGCCGCCGTCAGGGCTCGCCGCCTCGACGCTGATGAACTCGTTCTGCACCGGCTTCAGTTCGGTCATGGTTCCTGCTCTTGCCCGCCCTTTTGAGCGCCATACACTGCCGGACGCGTGATCGACGCTCTAACACGCTTTTGTGACGCACGATCGGTCACGGAATCGGTTCCGTCCCCGGGGTCATACGCTTAACCGGCTCAACTTATCCTCTGCCAGTCTTTTGCGACAGTTTCATTTCATCGATCTTGCAAACTGCCCGGTTATGATCCAGATGCAAACGGGCCGATTTGAAGGAGACGACGATGGCAGGCGGTTCCATTCCCCATTTCCAGAACGATGCGGGCCATCCGGCAATAGACATCGGGGTCAAGGAATTCATGTGCACCGGCGCCAACCCGCCTTTCGACCATCGCATGTGTTCCTCGACATGGGCGACGACAACGAGAAGGTCTGCCCCTACTGCTCGACCCTCTATCGCTATTCGCCGAAGCTGAAGGCGACGGAAACGCAGCCGGCCGGCTGCCTCTATATCGACCAGGCCGCCTGATTTTAGCGCGATAATGGATGAGACGCGGTCCCGGCAGGTCGTCATCGCCGGGGCCGGCATCGCCGGGCTGACGTCGGCCCTTGCCTTTGCCGGACGCGGCTATGCCGTCACGGTGCTGGAGCAGGCCGGGCAGCTCGAAGTGGCAGGCGCCGGCATCCAGCTTTCCCCCAACGCAACCCGCATCCTGCGCCAGCTCGGTGTGCTCGACCGCTTGACGGTAAGCGCAATCAGGCCGGAAGCGGTGGTGCTGAAGGACGCCACCAGCTTGCGCGATCTGGCGCGGGTGCCGCTGGGCCAGACCGGCGAAGAGCGATGGGGCGCTCCCTATCTCGTGGCGCATCGAGCCGACCTGCAGGCCGCGCTGGCGGCGCGGGTGGCGGAGCAACCCGAGATCCAACTCGTCACCGGAGCGCGGGTGACGGACATCGCCGTCGCGCCGCAAAATATCACCGCCACGGCCAAGAGAGATGGCGGCAGCATGGAGGCGGCCGGCGGCATTTTGGTGGGCGCCGACGGCGTCTGGTCGTCGGTTCGATCGCAACTTGCCGGCAAAGAGCCCGCTTTCAGGAAGAGCCGCTTCTCCGGCGAGCTCGCCTGGCGCGCCACGATCGCCGCGGAAAGCGCCGCCGGCCAGGCCTTTGCGGCGATCGGCGCGACCGACTGCGTCACCACCTTCCTGCATCCCGGCTTCCACCTGGTCGCCTACCCGGTGAGCAAGGGCAGCGCCTTCAACCTCGCCGCCTTCACCAAGGGCGAGCGCATCGCGGAAGGCTGGTCCGGCCACGCCGACCCCGCCATTCTTGCCGCCGCCATGCGCGGCACGTCGGCGGCGCTGGCGAGGCTTGCCGCGCTCGCCGGGCCATGGACGGCGTTTCCGATCCACACCGTCGAGCAAGGGCGTTGGACGATGCCGGAGGGGGTGGCAATGATCGGCGATGCCGCGCATGCCATGACGCCCTTCGCGGCGCAGGGCGCGGCGATGGCGATCGAGGACGCCGCGATGCTCGCCAGCATGATTGCCGACTTCCCGGACGATCCGCAGCAAAGCCTCGCCATCTGGGAAAATCTCAGGCGGCCACGCATTGAGAAGGTACTCAGGCGCGGCGCGCTCAACCGCCTCGCCTGGCATGCCTGGGGTCCGGTGGCGATCGCGCGCAACCTGGTGCTCGCGACGCGGCCGGCGGAGAAGCTGGCAGCGGATCTGGACTGGCTCTACGGGTGGGAGGAGCGGAAGGTTGTGCGGCGATAGGAAACCAGCCTGCCTTGACGTAATGACCATTTGTAGTTACATTTTTGCGGTTACGCTGAATGGATGAGCTGAGATTTGAGTGGGATCCAGAAAAGGCCGGGTCCAATCTGCGCAAACATGGCGTGAGTTTCGAGACTGCCGTTCGCGTTTTCTCCGATCCGTTCGCGCTGACGGAGCAGGACAGGATAGAAGATGGCGAATACCGTTGGCAGACGACCGGCCTCGTTGATGGCGCACTCGTATTGCTGGTTGCACACGCCGATCGAGAGGAACGTGGAATCGAAGTGATCCGCATCATTTCGGCGCGGCGGGCCACGACGACAGAAAGAAGACGTTATGCGGAAAATCGTTCGATATAAGTTCGACCCTGCAAATCCACCTCCGCTGACCGAAGCTCAGAGGGCGGAAATCGCTGCGCTAAAGGCACGTTCGGAGGACGATGTCGATACGAGCGATATTCCCGAATTGACCGAAGAATTCTGGCGGAATGCTGTCCGAAATCCGTATTTCAAGCCGATCAAGCAGCAACTGACTCTTCGCCTCGATTCAGATCTTGTCGCTTGGTTCAAGAGGCGTACACCCGACGGCCGCGGTTACCAGAGCGCAATCAACAGGGCATTGCGCGAGTATGTGACGAAGCAGGATCGCAAAACCGGCTGACGAGCGGCAATAGCTAATTATACAGCCTCAACGACCACCCCAGCGACACTGGCAGCGGGTTCCACCAGCCGCTGCGCAGGCCGGCGGTACGCAGCGCCGCCGCCGTCCAGGTGTTGCAGCCGATAAGCGCGTTGAAATGGCCGTTGGCCTCGTAAAAACGGTCGAAGCTGGAATAGCCGGCATTGCCGATGACCATGGGCCCGTTCGGCCCCTGCTGAAAGCTCGATTGAATGTAGTCGAGCAGCGTGGAAAAATGCTCCTCGTCGATGTCGAAGCCGGCGACGTCCGGGTCCGGGTCCTTGATCGCACCGGCGACATCGACATGCATCACCGAGGCGTCCAGCGTCAGCGCCTTCAGCACCGGCACGGCCCTTAGTTCCGACCAGGTCGGCGTCTCCAGATAGAAGGCGCGGCCGCCCCAGCCGAAGATGAGATAGCGCGCCTGCGGCGCATCGACCGGCAGCCCCGCTTCGGCGAGGAAGCCGAAACGCCGGCGAACTCCGTCATCCACCGGGATCGCGATGTCGCTGTGGATCGGGTTCCTCAGCACCATTATGCGCCTGGTGCCCTCGCCTGCGGCCGCCGCCGGCCAGAGCGGTCGCGGCACCAGCGTGCCGAGCGCTGCCGTAAGCAGCAGCACAGCGATCAGTGTGGACAGGAAACGCAGGAATTTTCTCGTCAACGGGGGGCTCCGTTGCGTCTCAAAGCGTAGAGTTGCTTAACCGATCTCCAAAAACAAAGAAGCCCAACCCTGTCGCGGCCGGGCTTCTCAAAATCGCTGCCGGATCGCTCAGTGCAGGATCTGCGACAGGAACAGTTTCGTGCGCTCGTGGCGCGGATGGTCGAAGAACTCGGCCGGCGTGTTCTGCTCGACGATCTGGCCCTGGTCCATGAAGATCACCCGGTTGGCGACCTTGCGGGCGAAGCCCATCTCGTGGGTGACGCAGAGCATGGTCATGCCTTCTTCGGCGAGGCCCACCATCGTCTCCAGCACTTCCTTGATCATTTCGGGGTCGAGCGCCGAGGTCGGCTCGTCGAACAGCATGATGCGCGGGTTCATGCAGAGCGAGCGGGCGATCGCCACGCGCTGCTGCTGGCCGCCGGAGAGCTGGCCGGGATATTTGTTGGCCTGCTCGGGGATCTTGACGCGCTTCAGGAAATGCATGGCGATTTCCTCGGCCTGCTTCTTCGGCGTCTTGCGCACCCAGATCGGCGCCAGCGTGCAGTTCTCCAGGATGGTGAGGTGCGGGAACAGGTTGAAGTGCTGGAACACCATGCCGACCTCGCGGCGCACCTCGTCGATCTTCTTCAGGTCGTTGGTGAGTTCCTTGCCGTCGACGATGATCTTGCCTTTCTGGTGCTCTTCCAGCCGGTTGATGCAGCGGATCATGGTCGACTTGCCGGAGCCGGACGGACCGCAGATGACGATGCGCTCGCCGCGCATCACCTTGAGGTTGATGTCCTTCAGCACATGGAACTCGCCGTACCATTTGTGCATGCCGATGATGTCGATGGCGACATCGGTGGTCGAGATGTGCATCTTCTTGGCATCGACCTTGATGTCTTCCGCGCTGACGGCGTTTTCGGTGGCCATGGCCAATTCCCCTTCTTATCGTTTGATTTGATGCATGTCGTTATCCCAAAACCGCTATACACTTTTGGGCGACATGCATCAGCGTTTGTAGCCGGTGTCGAGCCGGCGTTCGGTGTACATTGAATAGCGCGACATGCCGAAGCAGAACAGCCAGAATACGAAGGCGGCGAAGACAAGACCGGATTTGGCGGTCTGCGACGTCGCCCAGTTGGCGTCGGACAGGTTCTGCTTGACCACGCCCAACAGGTCGAAAATCGAGATGATGAGCACCAGGCTGGTGTCCTTGAACATGCCGATGAAGGTGTTGACGATAGCCGGGATGACCAGCTTCAGCGCTTGCGGCAGCACGATCAGGCCCATCTTCTGCCAATAGCCGAGGCCGAGCGAATCGGCGCCCTCATACTGGCCTTTCGGAATCGCCTGCAGGCCGCCGCGCACCACTTCCGCCATGTAGGCGGCGGCGAACAGCGAGACGCCGATCAGCGCCCGCAGGAACTTGTCGAAAGTGACGCCCGCGGGGAGGAACAGCGGCAGCATGACGCTGGCGAAGAACAGCACCGTGATAAGCGGAATGCCGCGCACGAACTCGATGAAGATGACGCACAAGAGCTTGACGATCGGCATTTTCGATCGGCGGCCGAGTGCCAGCACGGTGCCGAGCGGCAGCGAAACGACAATGCCGACGAAGGAAAGGCTGAGCGTGACCAGGAGGCCGCCCCAGCGCGACGTCTCGACATGAGGCAGACCGAACACGCCGCCGGACAGGAGAAAGAAGGAGACGACCGGCAGCACCAGGAAGAGCAGGATGCGTTCAGCCCCTTGCGCGGCACGCGCGGGATCAGCATCGGTACCAAAAGCACCACGAGCAGGACTGCGACGAGGGTCGGCCGCCAACGCTCCTCGATCGGATAGATGCCGAAGATGAACTGCCCGAACTTGGCGTTGACGAAGGCCCAGCAGGCACCGCTCCAGCCGTCCGGCTGGATGCCGCCTTGCGAGACGGTCGCGCAGACGGTGCGGTTCGGCCCGATCCACTGGGCGTTGATGAAGGCCCAGTTGATGACCTGCGGCAGGATCCAGGCGACGATGGCGATGCCGATGATGGTGAGGATGGTGTCGCCGACCGAGCCGACGAGGTTCTTGCGCACCCAGGCGATGGCGCCGCGCTCGCCGAGCGGCGCCGGCTCGGCCAGCGCCATCTCGGTGCGCACCCAGGACATGTCGTGTTCCTGCATGGCCCTACCTCTCCACCAGCGCCATTCTGGCGTTGACGACGTTCATGACCGCCGAGGTCACGAGGCTCAGCACCAGATAGGCGATCATCATGATCAACACGCCCTCGACCGCCTGCCCCGTCTGGTTGAGCACCGTGCCGGCCGTGGCGGTGAGGTCCGGATAACCGATGGCTATCGCCAGCGACGAGTTCTTGGTCAGGTTAAGATACTGGCTGGTGAGCGGCGGGATGACGATGCGCAGCGCCTGCGGCACCACGACCAGCCGCAGGATCGGCCCGGAACGGAGGCCAAGGGCGCCAGCTGCTTCGGTCTGGCCCTTGCTGACGCCCCTGATGCCGGCGCGCACGATCTCGGCGATGAAGGCGGCCGTATAGCAGGACAGCGCCATGTAGAGCGACAGGAATTCCGGCTTGACCTGGAAGCCGCCAGTCAGGTTGAAGGTCGACTGCTTCGGGAAATCGAAGGCAAGCGGCATTCCGCTGAGCAGGAAGGCGAGCACCGGCAGGCCGACGATCAGCGCGACCGAGGTCCAGAACACCGGAAACTGCTGGCCGGTTACCATCTGCCGCTGGCGCGCCCTGTGGGCGACGAACCAGGCCATGGCGAGCGCCACGACGAAAGCGACGATCATCAGCCATGAGCCCTCGCCCCAGATGGCGCGCGGGAAATAGAAGCCGCGCTGGTTGAGGAAGGAGCCGAAGGGCAGATGGATGCTCTCACGCGGCGCCGGCAGCACGGCCAGCACGCCGGAATACCAGAAGAAGATGACCAGCAGCGGCGGGATGTTGCGGAAGATCTCGACATAGACGGTGCAGATCTTGCGGATCAGCCAGTTCTGCGACAGGCGGCCGATGCCGACGATGAAGCCGATGATGGTCGCCGTGACGATGCCGGCCGCGGCGACGATGATCGTGTTCAGCAGACCGACCAACAGGGCGCGGCCGTAGGTCGAATCGGATGTGTAGGCGATCGGCGTGTCCGAGATGTCGAAACCCGCCCTGCCCCTCAGGAACTGGAAACCTGAGGCGATATGCAGGCGCTGCAGATTGTCGATGACGTTGTTAACGATCCACCAGATCGAGCCGAACAGAAGGACGACGACCAGCGTCTGAAAGAAGAGACTGCGTATTTTCGGGTCATTGATGAAGGAGCCGCGACTCGGCTCCTCGCGAAGGATTTCCTGCGAAGCCATGCGACCATCCCCTGAAAAGAGAAACCGGGAGACAGACGACCTGCCCCCCGGATCACATTTCGATCAGCGGATCGGCGGAGCGTATTGCAGGCCGCCCTTGGTCCACAGCGCGTTGATGCCGCGCGCGATCTTGAGCGGGCTGCCGGAGCCGACATTGCGCTCGAACATTTCGCCGTAGTTGCCCACGGCCTTGACGATGTTGACGACCCAGTCGTTGGAGACGCCGAGATCGGTGCCGATCTTGGTGTCGGCTTCCATGCCGAGCACGCGCTTGATCTCGGGGTTGTCCGAGTTCTTCATCTCGTCGACATTGGCCTTGGTGATGCCGAGCTCCTCGGCGTCGAGCAGCGCGAAATAGGTCCACTTGACGATGTGGTACCACTGGTCGTCACCCTGGCGCACGGCCGGTCCGAGCGGCTCCTTGGAGATGATCTCGGGCAGCACGACATGGTCGGCCGGCGAGCCCAGCGTCAGGCGGATGCCATAGAGGCCCGACTGGTCGGTGGTGTAGACGTCGCAGCGGCCGGCATCATAGGCGGCGTTGACCTCTTCCAGCTTCTCGAACACGACGGGGTTGTACTCCATCTTGTTCGACTTGAAGTAGTCGGCGAGGTTGAGCTCGGTCGTGGTGCCGCTCTGCACGCAGACGGCGGCGCCCGAAAGCTGCAGCGCCGAATTCACGCCTGGCAGCTTCTTGGCGTTGATCATGAAGCCCTGGCCGTCATAGTAGGTGGTGCCGACGAAGTTCAGGCCAAGCGCGGTGTCGCGGTTGATCGTCCAGGTTGTGTTGCGCGACAGGATGTCGACCTCGCCGGACTGCAGCGCGGTGAAGCGTTCCTTGGCGCTGAGCGGCGTGAACTTGACCTTGGTGCCATCGCCGAAGACGGCGGCCGCGACGGCGCGGCAGAAGTCGGCATCGATGCCCTGCCATTCCCCCTTGTCGTCCGGCGCCGAGAAGCCGGCGAGGCCGGTCGAGACGCCGCACTGGATGAAGCCCTTCTGCTTCACGGTATCCAGCGTGCCGGCCGAAGCTGCCGACGCCGTAAACCCGAGCGCGGCGGCGCCAAGAATGCCGATTGCAATGTGTTTCATGACCCACAGACCCTTTTCTGCTACAGGCGCCCCTGCTTCCCAGGCAGCCCTGATCTTTTTTTCATATGTGAATGCAGCTCCCACTTCGGCCCACTCCGGACCCGCATCATTGCCGATGCACTGCCTCCCATTCACGAAACGCATCGAAGGCGATTATTCCTGTGAGGTCAAGGGAAATGACCGAATTGCGACGGGTTTGAAAACCGATTGTTGCAAATGCCTGAATTGCAGCCAAAAGCGCCCGCGAATTGGTCAAGAGCTGCATCCGGAACCGGCAAATCAGGCCCCGGAAATTTTGAACGTTACGAGAATTCCTGCCCGTTACTACTGTCGCCGACGATGGAAGGACTGGCATGATTCATGGCGGGGAACGGCGCGCCGGCCGCCTTCAGCAGATGCCCGGCCGGAAGCGCGCAGCTGGCGCAAACGATCAGCCGGCGATCTTTTGTTTGGCCCATCCAAACACCAACGCTTGGCGGGCTCGGGGCGGTTGCGCGGCCAGTTCCGCCGCTCTATGGCTGGAGCCCTGACACACTATGACGGGCAACGAACCATGGCGAAAGACGGCAGCGAGATCGGCATCAACACGCGGCTTGCCCATTCCGGCAACGATCCGCGCGACTATTTCGGCTTCGTCAATCCGCCGGTCGTGCATGCCTCGACCGTGCTCTATCCCAACGCCGCCGCGATGGCCTCGCGCAGCCAGAAATACACCTATGGCACGCGCGGCACGCCGACCATGGATGCCCTCACGCTGGCCGTCGATGCTCTGGAGGGTTCGGCCGGCACGATCGCGGTGCCGTCCGGCCTCGCGGCGGTGACGGTTCCGCTGCTGACCTTCGTTTCGTCCGGCGAGCATTTGCTTATCGTCGATTCGGTGTACCATCCGACGCGGAATTTCGCCGACACCATGCTGAAGCGCCTCGGCGTCGAGGTCGAATATTACGATCCGCGCATCGGCGCCGGCATCGCCCAGCTGATCAAGGCCAACACCAAGGTGGTGTTCACCGAATCGCCGGGATCGAACACCTATGAGGTCCAGGACATTCCAGCGATCGTAGAGGCCGCGCATGCGGCAGGCGCCATCGTCATGATGGACAACACCTGGGCGACGCCGCTCTATTTCAAGCCGCTCGACCATGGCGTCGACATCTCGATCCATGCGGCGACCAAATATCCGGCCGGCCACTCGGACGTGCTGCTCGGCACGGTTTCGGCGAACGAGGCCTGCTGGAAGCAGCTCTATGAAGGCTTCTGCACGCTGGGATGCTGTTCCGGGCCGGACGACGTCTACCAGGTGCTGCGCGGCCTGCGCACCATGGGGGTCAGGCTCGAACATCACCGGAAGAGCGCGCTTGAGATAGCGCGCTGGCTGGAGGAGCAGCCGGGCGTGGCGCAGGTGCTGCATCCGGCGCTGGAAAGCCACCCGGACCACGCGCTGTGGAAGCGCGACTTCTGCGGTTCGAGCGGCATCTTCTCGATCGTGCTCAACGGCGGCGGACAAAAACAGCAGCACGCCTTCCTCGACGCATTGAAGATCTTCGGCCTCGGTTATTCCTGGGGCGGCTATGAGAGCCTTGCCGTGCCGGTCTTCCTCGGCGACCGCACTATCGCCAAGGGCTCCTATGCCGGCCCGCTGATCCGCCTGCAGATCGGGCTGGAAGATGTCGAAGACCTCAAGGCCGACATCCGGCGCGGGCTTAAAGCGGCGGCCGAAGCGGGCTGACCGCTTCCCAAGTAGATTCCGCAAACGCTCCTAACGCCTTGGCGCAATTGAGAAAGCGGAGGCCGCTGGCGGTATCCCGCTCGCACCGCATACGCAATAATATTTTCCCCTGCCGCGAATATACGGATTGGTTTGGCTTCCAAATCCGTGGCTTCGACGGCATTGCGAGCAGCGCAAATTCCAGCCATTTGATCCCAAGGGCCTACCATGGCGTTCCGCCTCTTCGTTCCGATCCTTGCCGGCGCGACGCTGCGCGAACGGTTGCTTGCCTGCATCGGCGCCACCATCGGCATCGCGCTGACCGGCGTGATCAGCGGGCTCGCCATGGGTAGCGGCGCGCATGTGGCGATGCTGGTGGCGCCGATGGGCGCTTCGGCCGTGCTGCTCTTTGCCGTGCCGTCGAGCCCGCTGGCGCAACCTTGGTCGATCATCGGCGGCAACACGATCTCGGCGCTGGTCGGCGTGACGGTGGCGCATTTCGTGCACAACCCGGTGATCGCGTCGGGGCTGGCGGTGGCGCTCGCCATTGCCGCCATGTCGTTCACGCGCTCGCTGCATCCGCCGGGCGGTGCCGCGGCCCTCACCGGCGTGCTCGGCGGGCCGGCCGTGATCAGCGCCGGCTTCCTGTTTCCCTTCGTGCCGGTGGCGCTGAACTCGATCATACTGGTGACGCTCGGCTTCCTGTTCCACAAGCTGTCGCGACGCAACTATCCGCATGTGCATGTTCCCATGGCCAACAGCCACGGCACCGCCGACCGGCCGCCGGCCGAGCGTGTCGGCTTCCGGCCCGAGGATGTCGATGCCGCCCTTGCGGCGCTGGACGAAACTTTCGACATCGACCGCGACGACATCGAAAGGCTGCTGCGCCAGGTCGAACTGCAGGCGATGGTGCGCTCGCAGCGCACGCTGCTTTGCCAGGACATCATGTCCCGCGACGTGATCTCGGTGCCGGAGGATGCCAGCGCCGAGGAGGCGCGCAAGCAGCTTCTCGACCACAATATCCGCACTTTGCCGGTGATCGACGCCGAGGCAAGGCTGGTCGGCGCGGTCGGTCTGCGCGAGCTGACGGGAGCGACCGACACGGTGAAGGGCGTGATGTCCAAGGCCAGCACCGCCTCGCCCGACACGCCGGCGATGAGCCTGCTGCCGGCGCTGACCGACGGGCGCAGCCACGCCGTGGTGATCGTCGACGCCGGCCGGCATATTCGCGGCCTGATCACCCAGACCGATCTTCTCGCCGCCGCCGCGCGTGTGCAGGCTGCAGACAGGCCGCCGCTGAAAGCTGTAGCATAGCGCCGGCTGGAACCCAGAAAGCTCGGGAACCTTTTGCCGGCGGGCGCATCCAATCCCAGGATGCAATGCCTGTCCGGGAGATCGGGACGCGATGAGGAAGCCCGCACTGCAAGCTAACGCGAGTTCGACGGCGGAGACCGGCGACATGGCGCTGGTGCGCCGCGCGCTGTCGCGCGAAGCGGATGCCTTCCGCTTGATCATCAAGACGCACAATCAGCGGCTCTACCGCATCGCGCGCGGCGTGGTGCGCAACGACGCCGAGGCCGAGGACATCGTGCAGGAAGCCTATATGCGCGCTTTCGCCAGCCTCGACGCCTTTCGCGGCGATGCCTCTTTGGCCACCTGGCTGTCGCGCATCGTCATCAACGAGGCACTCGGCCGGCTGCGCAAGAAAAAGCGCATCGTGGCGATGCCCGACAATCCGGAGGCGCAGATCATCCGGTTTCCCCTGAACCCAAACGACTGGAATCCAAGCGACGATCCGGAGCGGACGATGGCGCAGCGGCAGATCCTAAGGCTCGTCGAACGGGCGACCGACAGCCTTCCTGATGTCTATCGCACCGTGTTCGTCGCCCGCGTCATCGAGGGCCTGAGCATCGAGGAGACCGCCGACCTGCTCGGCATCAGGCCGGAGACGGTCAAGACCAGGCTGCACCGGGCGCGTAGCCTGGTGCGCAAGGCGCTCGACGACGAGATCGGCCCGGTGCTGCTCGATGCCTTTCCTTTCGCCGGCCGCCGTTGCGAGCGGCTGACGCAAGCGGTGATGAAGAGGCTGGGGTTCGGCGATTGAGTTCGTCGCCCCGCCTTAACGCCCAAGGCTGGCGGGACAGCCACCCCCTCTGTCCGGCCGGACAGAGGGGGGTGGGGCGGGAACTCGGCGTAGCAGGTACTCCCCAGAAGCAAAAAACATCGGGAACGTTTCTCCCCTTCCCGCATCCAATGGCCGTCAACACCAGATGAAGCCCCGAGGCCTTGCGCCGCAGGGCAAAGGAGATGCCATGTTTATCCGACCGACCGCAGCACTCGCCGCGTTCCTCCTAGTCAGCGCCGCCCCGCTGGCCGAGGCGGCCGAGAAGCCCACCGACCCACAGATCGCCCATATCGCCTACACCGCCGGCACGATCGATATCGAGGCGGCCAAGCTGGCGATCAAGAAATCGAAGACCAAGGAAGTCGTCGATTTCGCCAAGGACATGGAGCGCGACCATGAGGCGGTGAACAAGCAGGCGCTCGACCTGGTGAAGAAGCTGAAGGTGAAGCCGGAAGACAACGCCACCAGCCAGGCGCTGACCAAGGCGGCCGAGGAAGAGCGCGCCAAGCTGGCAAAGCTCACGGGTGCCGCCTTCGACAAGGCCTATATCGAGAACGAGGTGGCCTATCACAAGCAGGTCGACGACGCGCTCGAAACGCTGCTCATCCCCTCGGCCAGCAATGCCGAGCTGAAGAGCCTACTGGAAACCGGCCTGAAGATCTTCCAGGGGCATGAGCAGCATGCCGAACATGTCGCCGGCTCGCTGAAATGAGGGCGAGCGCGTTATCGCTGCTCGGCTCGCTGGCGCTGGCGCTCATCGCCTCGCCGGCGCTCGCCGCCACGATCGAGGTGACGATCGACAAGCTGGTCTTCTCGCCGGCAAGCGTTGAGGCCAAGGTCGGCGACACGATCGAGTGGGCGAACAAGGACGTGATCGCCCACACCGCTACCGTGAAAGGCGGCTGGGAGGTGATGATCCCGCCGAAATCGAAGGGCAGCATCACGCTCAAGGAAGCGGGAGCGGTCGATTATTTCTGCCGCCTCCACCCCAACATGAAGGGTCATCTTGAGGTTTCGCCCTGACCCGCCGCCCGGTCGAGCCGAAGCGAGGCGTGTCTTGCCTCGCTCGGCCGGTGCGTCCAAGAGCCGTCATAGACGGGCTGGCGCCGCTCGATCCAGGCGCCAAGCCCTTCGCGGAGATCGGCGGTCGGGGCCATGCGGGCGAACTGCTCGGCCTCGACCAGCAGGCCCTCGGCGATGCTCAAGTTGATGCCGCGCGCCACGGCGGTGAGGATGCTCGCCACCGCCGGCTGCGAATGGCGGATGATGCGGTTGGCAAGGTCGAAAGCCGCCGGCATCAGCTCTTCATGCGGCACGACCTGGTTGACGAGGCCGAGCTCCAGCGCCCGCGCGGGCGAAAAGGCCTCGCCGGTCAACAGCAGCTCCAGCGCCCGCTTGCGCCCGGCAAGCCGCGGCAGGCGCTGCGTGCCGCCGAAGGTCGGCGGCATGGCGAGTTTTATTTCGGGCTTGGCGAACAGCGCCCGGTCGCTGGCGATCGCCAGCGGCACCGCTTCGGTGATCTCGCAGCCGCCGCCGAAGGCGAGCCCGTTGACGGCGGCGATGACCGGCTTGCGATAGGATTCCAGTCGCGCCGTCAGCCGCTGGCCGCGCATGACGAAATCACGCAGTGCCACATCCGCGCCTTCGGCGACGCTCACCGAGAATTCATGGATGTCGGCGCCGGCCGAGAAGGCGCTTTCCCCTGCCCCGGTTAGGATCACGGCGCGCACGGCATCGTCAGTCTCGAGACGATCGAGGATCGCCAGCAGGCGGTCAATCAAAGCGTAATTCAGGGCGTTGAGTTTTTCGGGGCGGTTGAGCGTCAGCACCGCGACGCGGTCGCGGATCTCGCAAAGCACAAGGTCGGTCATCGTTTCTTCCTTTCGGCGTAAGAACGGCCCGCAAAGGATCAGCTTTCAGCTTGTTTGTATATTCACTAGTCGGTATACTTGATGGATGAGCGAAAAGGCTAATCCCACCAGAAAACGCCTCGTCGACGCGGCGGCAAAGCTCTTCTATGCCGAAGGCATCGGCCGCGTTAGCGTCGATGCCGTGGCGGAAAAGGCGGGGCTTACCAAGCGCACGCTCTACTACCACTTCAAGAGCAAGGACGAGCTGATCACGGCCTATCTCGACAGCCGCGACCAGCCGAACCTCAAGCAGATGGCCGGCTGGTTCGAGGCCGCGGAAGGCGGCGCGGACAAGAAGGTCACGGCGATCTTCACCCACCTGGCGCGCGTGGCGCGGCACGTCAAATGGAAGGGCTGCGGCTTCCTGCGCACGGCCGCCGAACTCGCCGCGATGCCTGGACATCCGGCGGTGAAGGCCGGCTCGCGCCATAAGAGCAATTTCGAGAAATGGCTGGCGGGCGAGCTTTCAAGCCATGGCGTGCGCGAGCCGAAGATGCTGGCGCGCGAGATCGTGCTTCTGATGGACGGCGCCTTTTCCAGCATGCTGATCCACCACGATCCCGACTACATCACGGCCGCCGGCCACGCCGCCGCGACGCTGGTGCGGGCGCGCTCCCCAGACAAAGACTGACCACCGCCCGCTTGGAACGCGGCCGGCAGGCATGGTATCGCAAAGCCGGGAGGCGGCGATGCGTGTCATTTTCCGATGTGATCCGATGTTGGTCGAGCATTTGCCGCGCCCGGTCCCGGCGCGCGGCGCCCTGCCGGATTGGTTGCGAGCGATGCCCGCCACCGCCTATTCGGCGATCCATGGCCGCGACATTCGCACGCTCAAGCAGTGCCCGCCGGTGGTCGACGCGATGACCTATGGCTTCATGGTCCTGCTGCCCTGCGACGTCATCGTCGACAAGGGAAGGTTTTCCTGGGACTGGAGTATCCCCGACCCCGTCACCGGGAACCACCCCCGGGCGCCGCTGAGTTTTCACACGCCGGGGCAGCTCGCCGGCAGCCCGTTCGCCAAACCAGGCCAGGCCGCGCTCAAATTCAACAGCTTCTGGACCATCGAGGTCGAGGACGGCTGGTCGCTGTTCGCGACACACCCGGTCAATCGCGAAGATCTTCCCTTCAGGCTGGTGACGGGCCTGGTGGATTCGGACCGGTTCAGCGATGGCGGCATCAATTTCCCGGCGGTCTGGAAAGAACCCGAATTCTCCGGCGTGCTCAGCAAAGGAACTCCGATCGCGCAGTGCTTCGCGGTTCCGCGGGTCGTGCCGAGGCTGGAATACGAAGTGTTCGACGAAAAACGGCAGGCCGCCTATACGCAGACGGTCGCGGATGTCCTGTCAACGCCGGGCGTCTACCGCAAGCGGTTTCGCGCCAGGCGTGGCCGCGTCATCGAGTAGAGCGGTTCAGCGTTTGATAGAATCGCCGAACCGCTCTACCCTTTTGTTCTCACGCAATTCCGGACGGAAAACCGCTGCTCACTTTTCCTGGAATTGCTCTAGTGAGCGGCGCAGCGCTTCCTCATCGAGCCACAGCCGGCCGCTTGGCGCGGAGGTGAGAGCCATGGCGATGACGCCGAAGGTGGATGGGCTGAGACGATAGCTTTTGAATAGGCCGCCATCGCCCCGTCGAGGTCGCCGGTTTCCTGCCGGACGACGCCGAGATTGACCGCGGCTTCGGAAGCGTCCGGGCTCATCTCCAGCACGCGTCGATAGGCCTCGGCGGCGGCGTCGAACCTGCGCATGTCCTGACGAACCAGCCCGAGATCGAACCATTGGGCCGGGTGTCCGCCACCGGCGACGGCGCGTTCGAGGAAGCCCTCCGCCTCGGCAGGCGCACCGCGTTGCCACGCCAGGCGTCCAAGACGCGCCATTGCCTCGACGGATACCGGATCCCGTTGCAGGACAAGTGTCCAGGACGCGCCTGCTGCCGCGGCATCGCCTGCCTGATCGAAGGTGCGTGCCCGTTCGACCAGGATGTCCGCATGAGATGACCGCCTTGCCGCGCGATCCAGGAACTGCAACGCCGCCTCGAACCGGCCTTCGGCTCGCGCAATCCTACATGCCAGGATCAAGGCCGGCACATTGTCCGGACGAGCGGCGAGACTCGCCTCGATGCGCGCGCGAGCCCCCGGCAGGTCCGCCTTGGCGAACAACAGAGCCGCCAGAAGATGGCAAAGCGCCGGGTCGCCCGGATGCCGCGTCAGGCCGAGTTCGCACAGATCCATCGCCTGGCCGTGATCGCCGGAATTGAAGGCAGCCACCGCGCGGCGGATCAGATCGTCGCTATCGCTTTGACTCGCGCTGATCACTGATTTGAAGCTCCCTTTTCTCGGCTAGGAAATAGCGCTGGCCCTTCTTGCTCCAGAAGCCAAACTATCATCGCGGCGGCCGGCGCGGGCGGCGCTCGGGCGCCAGGATCGAGAGAGCGAGGCCGGTCGGCACGCGCAGTTCGGGGAAAGGCGCCACCAGCGAGCCGGCGGCCAAAGCGCGCGACACCAGCGCCTCATGTCCCATCAGCACACCGGCGCCGTCGACGGCCGCCTGCACTGCCATGCTGTAGAGCGAGAACTCGGAGCCGGTCTCGATCGACGGGCCCTTCACGCCCGCCGCCTCGAACCACAGGCTCCAGTCCTCGGTCCAGGTCGTGTCCCAGAGCAGGAGCTGCGAGGAAAGATCGGCTGGCGTCTTCAAGTGCCTTGCCAGCGCCGGCGCGCAGACGGGGAAGATCACGTCGTCGCAGAGTTTTGACGAGCGGCCGCTGCCTGGCCGGGTGAGGAAGATGGCAAGGTCGAAGGGCTCGCGCCGGAAATCCGGCGGCTCCTCCAGCGCGTGTATCGAGGGGCGAAGCGTAGGATGAGCGGCGCGCAGCGCCGGCAGGCGCGGCGCCAGCCAGAGCTGGGCGATGGAAGGGAGTGCCGCGATACTGACTTGTGGCTTTGGCGCCGAGATGCGCAGTTCCTGGACAGCGAGCCCCAGGGCGTCGAAGGCGGTGAAGAAGGAAGGCAGCGCCGAGCGGCCGGCCTCGGTGAGATGCAGCCCTTGCGCGTGGCGCACGAAGAGTGGCGAGCCGAGCCAGGCTTCCAGCGCCTTGACTTGATGCGACACGGCGGCAGGCGTGACACCGAGTTCGTCCGCCGCCTTGGCGAAGCTTTCATGCCGCGCCGCCGCCTCGAAGGCCCTGAGCGCATTGAGCGGCGGCATGCGCGGTCGCGGCGGATTGACGGCCATCGTCCGGCTTTTCCCCCAAGCTGTCCGCGGCCGGTACCGGCCGCGGCAATGCTTCCAACGAAGAAGCGCCGGCAGCCTGCGCCAGCCGCCGGCGCCTCTAGTCTATTTGAGGGCCACCGGGGTCAGCTTGCCATCGACCTTCCGCCACTCAAATACGACGAAGCCCGGCTGCTTGATATCCCCCTTCTCATCATAGGAGATGGTGCCAAGCACGGTCGGGATGGCTGCGCCGGAATGAAGATAGTCCGAGGCCGCTTTCGGGTCGTCGGCTTTGGCCTTGGCGATCGCCTCGGCGAGGATCTGGGTGGCGGCATAGGCGTAGAGCGTGACGGCCTCGGTCGGTACGTTCTTCGCCTTCAGGTCGGCCACGGCGTTCTTGGCCTCGGGGAAAGTCGCGGGGTCGGGGAAGGACGTCATCAGCGTGCCGGCCGCGCCCTCGCCGCCGATGGCGCCGAACTCGCTGTTGGAAATGCCGTCGCCTCCCATCAGGATCGTCTTGACGCCCTGGTCGTGCATCTGGCGCACGATCAGCCCCGCCTCGGTGTGCTGGCCGCCATAGTAGACAAGGTCGGCGCCCGATTCCTTGATCTTGGCGACGAGCGCACTGTAGTCCTTCTCGCCGGGGTTGATCTCCTCGTGCAGCACTTCCTTGCCGCCGCCGGAATTGTAGGCCTTGGCCATCTCGTCGGCGAGGCCCTTGCCCGCGGTCGACTTGTCGTCGACGATCGCGACCTTCTTGTTCTTGAATTGCTCGAGCACGAATTTCGCCGCAATGACGCCCTGCTGGTCGTCGCGGCCGCAGGCGCGAAAAGCGTCCCACAGGCCGCGCTCGGTGACCATCGGGTTGGTGGCCGTCGGCGTGACGAACAGGATGCCGTTCTCGGCATAGACTTCCGAAGCCGGAATGGTGACGCCGGAATTGTAGTGGCCGACGACATAATGCACGCCGTCGGCGACGAACTTGTTGGCGACGGACACGCCCTGCTTGGGATCGGAGACGTCGTCGCCGACCGAGACGGAAAGTTTTTGGCCGAGCACGCCGCCATTGGCGTTGATGCGCGCCACCGCCGTCTCGACGCCGACGCGGTACTGCTCGCCATAGGCGGCGTTCGGGCCCGACATCGGGCCGGCGACGCCGAGCAAAATATCGGCCCTGGCGGCGCCGGTGGCAGCGGCCGTCATCAGGGCAGCAGTCATCAATCGCAGAATCATGCGCATGGTCTTTCCCCTTTGTTGAAGAAGGCGGGCTTCTCGCCCGCGGCCCCTTATTGTTGAGATGCGGGCTCCCTGCCCGCGGGTTCAGGCGCTCAGGTCACGAAGTGCAGTGTCATGAACCGGCGCCGGAATTCGCTGACGTCCTTCGCGACCTCCTCCGCCGCATCGTTGCCGCGCAGGCCCCTGGCGATGAGGGCGGCGAGCTCGGGCATGTCCTTCTCGGTCATGCCCCAGCGCACGATCTCCGGCGTGCCGAGGCGCAGGCCGTTCATGTCGCCCTCGACCACACCGACCGGCAGGCCGATGCCGCAGGCGAGGATGTTCGCCCGCCGCAGCCGCTTTGCCGCCGCTTGCCCACCGCCGAATTCGGCCGCTTCAATGGCGAACTGGTGCGAAGTGGTGTGGCCTTTCGCGGTCGAGAACACCGGCAGGCCGCGTTCCGCGAGTTCCCCCGCCAGCGCCTTGGCGGCGCCGGCCATGGCGGCGGCATAGGCGCGGCCATGCTCCTTCCAGTCGAGCATGGTGATGGCCAAGGCGGCGGACTTCGCGGCGTCGAAATTCGCGGTCATGCCGGGAAAGGCGATGCGGTCCAGCTTCTCGGCGATATCGGCATCGTTGGTGACGATCAGGCCTGAAGGCGGGCCGCCGAGGCTTTTATAGGTGCTCATCGTCATCAGATGGGCACCCTCCTCAAGCGGCTGCTGCCAGGCACGGCCGGCGATCATGCCGCAAAGATGCGCCGCGTCGAACAGCACCAGCGCGCCGACCTCGTCGGCGATCGCCCTGATCTCGCGGATGGGATGCGGCAGAAGGTTGAGGCTGCTGCCGATGGTGATCATTTTCGGCCTGAGCGTGCGGGCGAGCTGGCGCAGCTTCCCGACATCGACCGTGTAGCCGTCGGCGTCGACGGGCGCGGAATGGATCTCCAGCCCGTAGAGGCCGGCGCAGCCCGCCATATGGTGCGTGACATGGCCGCCGATGGCCGGCGGCGGCGCGATGATCTTGTCGCCCGGCCGCGCAGCGACCATGAAGGCGTAGAGATTGGCGATGCGCCCGAAGGCACGCGGATCTCGGCATATTTCGCGCCGAAGACCTCGGCGGCGAGCTCGGCGGCGATGACCTCGATGCGCTCCACGCCCTCCAGCCCCATCTCGTATTTGTCGCCGGGATAGCCGAGCGACGGGCGCGAGCCGAGGCCGGAAGCGAGCACCGCCTCGGCCTTCGGATTCATGACGTTGGTGGCCGGATTAAGGTTGACGCAGTCGGCCTCGTGGACTTGCCTGTTGAGCGCGATGCCGCCTTCGATCGCGGCAAGCACGGCGTCGCTCCCCTGCCCGCTTGTGGTCTTCGCCAGCGCCTGGATAAAATCCTCGCAATGGGCGGGAACCCAGGGCCTGCGGACAAGAGCGGTCATTGAAGCCTCCACATTGCCGGATCAAATGTCCGGATTAATTAGAGGCATGGTGGAGGCTTGGCCGGCCGGGCGCAAACGAGTAGTTCTAGCGGCTAGGCTTAGAAAATTTAGGGGTAGGAATTAGGGCAATGCGCCTGACTTGGATGGTGCAATGCAGGAAGCGGATGGCCATTATGAGGAGAGTCTTTATAACGGTCCCAAGATTCATAACGATCACTGAGATTTGCCATTAGCTATGGGGAGACGATGCGCTACATACGTCCGCAATCAATGGAAGATGCCGTAGGCCTGTTGGCCGGGGCGGCCGGCCCGGCCGCCATTCTCGCCGGGGGCAGCGACCTGCTGGTCAGGATGAAGGGCGGCTTTGTCGAGCCCGAGCTGATCGTCGACATCAAGGCGATCGAGGGTTTAAGCGAAATCACGGAAACGGCAGACGGTTTCAGGATCGGCGCCGCGGCGCCCTGCGCGGTGCTGGGCGAGAACGCTGCGCTGAAGAAGGCATGGCCGGGCGTCGTCGAGGCGGCGAAGCTGATCGGCTCCAAGCAGGTGCAGGGGCGCTGCACCATCGTCGCAATCTCTGCAACGCCTCGCCCGCCGCCGACAGCGTGCCGGCACTGGTGGCCGCCGGCGCCAAGGCGGTTGTCGTCGGGCCGAATGGCAAGCGCACCATTGCCGTGGAGGCCGTGCCGACCGGGCCGGGCCGGACTTCTTTGGCCAAGGGCGAGATCATCGAGGCGATCCTGCTCGACAAGCGCGCGCCGCATGCGGGCGATGCCTATCAGCGCTTCATCCCGCGTACCGAAATGGATATCGCGGTGGTGAGCGCCGGCGTCAACCTGACGCTCGATGCTAACGACGTGGTCAAATCGGCGCGCGTGGCGCTGGGCGCCGCCGCACCGACGGTGCTGCTGGTCGAGGAAGCGGCGCAAGTTCTCACCGGCTCGAAGCTGGATGAGGGAACACTCGAGCGGCTGGCAAAGATCTGCGCCGGCGCCTGCCGTCCCATCGACGACAAGCGGGGCACCATCGAATTCAGACGGAAAGTCGCGGGCGTGCTGGCCAGACGGGTCGCGGAAATCGCCTACAAGCGTGCAGGAGGCAAGTGATGGCCGGTGTAGCGGTTTCAACGACAATCAACGGCGATCACGTCGAGTATCTCTGCCAGCCCGACGAGACGCTGCTCGACGTGCTGCGCGACCGGCTCGGCCTGACCGGCGCCAAGGAAGGCTGCGGCACCGGCGACTGCGGCGCCTGCAGCGTCATCCTCGACGACCGGCTGGTGTGCTCCTGCCTGGTGCTCGGCGCGGAAGCGGAAGGGAGGCAGGTCGAGACCATCGAGGGCATGGCGCATGGCGACCAGCTGCATCCGCTGCAGCAGAAATTCCTGGAGCACGCGGCCTTGCAATGCGGCATCTGCACGCCGGGTTTCCTGATCGCGGCCAAGGACCTTTTGGCCAAGAACCCCTCGCCGACCGAGGAGGAAATCCGCTTCGGCCTCGCAGGGAACCTGTGCCGCTGCACCGGCTATGACAAGATCGTGCGCGCCGTCCAGGACGCGGCAAACGTGATGAAGGGAGCCTGACGATGAATTTCGATCCGCGCTACTCGGGACGCAATTTCTCTTCCGTCGGCACGCGCCCCATCCGCCCCGACGGCGTCGACAAGGTGACCGGACGCGCCCGCTACGGCGCCGACTTCAACATGGCCGGGCAGCTTGTGGGCCGCATCCTGCGCAGCCCGCACGCGCATGCCGTCATCAGGAAGATCGACACTTCGAAGGCCGAAAAGCTGGCCGGCGTGAAGGCGGTGATCACGGCGAAAGACCTGCCCGACCTCACCGACGGCGATGCCGCGATGTACGACATCCTCGACAACTCGATGGCGCGCAAGAAGGCGCTCTATGACGGCCATGCGGTGGCCGCGGTCGCCGCGATCGATGCCCGCACCGCCAGGCAGGCGCTGAAGCTGATCGAGGTCGACTACGAGGTGCTGCCGCATGTGACCGACGTCGACGAGGCGATGAACCACCACGCCCCGCTGATCAACGACGCCATCTTCACCGAGGGCCTCGAGGAAAAGCCGGTAAAACCCTCCAACGTCACCAAGCGCACGCAATATGGCCATGGCGACATCCATCAGGGTTTCGCCGAGGCCGATTTCGTTATCGAGCGCTCCTTCAAGACCGAGCAGACGCACCAGGGCTATATCGAGCCGCATGCCTGCGTGGCGAGCGTCAATCCGGATGGCACCGCGGACCTGTGGGTCTGCACGCAAGGCCACTTCGTCTACCGCCAGCACTGCGCCCAGCTGCTCGGCATGGAGGCCTCGAAGCTGCGCGTCACCTCCTCCGAGATCGGCGGCGGTTTCGGCGGCAAGACCCATGTCTGGGCCGAGCCGGTGGCGCTTGCTTTGTCAAGGAAGGCAGGCCGCCCGGTGAAGCTGGTGATGACCCGCGACGAGGTGTTTCGCGCCTCGGGCCCGACCAGCGCCACCTCGATCGACGTCAGAATAGGCGCCCGCAAGGACGGCACGATCACCGCCGCCGAAGCGACGCTGCGCTATAGCTGCGGCCCCTATGCCGGCATGTGGGCCGAGATCGGGGCGATGACGGCGTTCGCTTGCTACAAGCTCGAGAACGTCAAGACCGTCGGCTACGAAGTGCTGGTCAACCGGCCGAAGACCGCGGCCTATCGCGCGCCCTCGGCGCCGATGGCGGCCTTCGCGGTGGAAAGCGCTGTCGACGAGCTCGCCAAGGAAATCGGCATGGACCCGGTCGACTTCCGCATCAAGAACGCCGCGCAGGAAGGCACTAGAGCCTCCTACGGCCCGGTCTACGGCCCGATCGGCATCGGCCCGACGCTGGAGGCGGTTAAGAGCCATCCGCACATGAAGGCGCCGCTGGGCACGAACCAGGGGCGCGGCATGGCCTGCGGCTTCTGGTTCAATTTTGGCGGCCAGACCTGCACCGATCTCAACATCGGCATGGACGGCTCGGTCTCTTTAGCCGTCGGCACGGTGGATGTCGGCGGTTCGCGCGCGTCGCTGTCGCTGGTGGCGGCGGAAGAGCTCGGCATCGACTATTCCCAGGTCAAGGCGATCGTCGCCGATACCTCTTCCCTCGGTTACAACGACATGACCGACGGCAGCCGCGGCACTTTCTCGTCGTCGATGGCGACCATCTCGGCCGCCCGCAACGCGATCAAGGTGCTGCGCGAGCGCGCCGCGCAGATGTGGGACATCGGCGTCGATGACGTTGTGTGGGAAAAGGGCCATGCCGTCGCCAAGGGCGAGAAGCACGGCAATCTCGGCAAACTGTCGCTGAAGGAGATCGCGGCGCAGTCCGGCAAGACCGGCGGGCCGATCGCCGGCCACAGCGAGCTCGTCGCCGACGGCGCGGGCGTGTCCTTCGCCACCCATATCTGCGACATCGAGGTCGACCCCGAGACCGGCTCGACCAGGGTGCTGCGCTACACGGTGGTGCAGGACGCCGGCAAGGCGGTGCACCCGACCTATGTCGAGGGCCAGTACCAGGGCGGTGCCGCGCAAGGCATCGGCTGGGCGCTCAACGAGGAGTATATCTACGGCAAGGACGGGCGGCTGCAGAACCCCGGCTTCCTCGACTACCGCATCCCGGTGTGCTCCGACCTGCCGATGATCGACACGCAGATCCTGGAAATCCCCAACCCCAACCACCCCTACGGGGTGCGCGGCGTCGGCGAGACCTCGATCGTGCCGCCGCTTGCGGCGATCGCCAATGCGGTGTCGAACGCGGTGGGCGTGCGCATGACGCACATCCCGATGTCGCCGCCGCGCATCCTGGCAGCGCTCGAGGCCGAACGGGAAGGGTAATGCCGAAAAGCGCGAAGCGGTTTTTGGCTGACATCACCACCGGATGAGGATCTGGAGGCAATGGTCGAAGTCACGCTCTGGGGCTCGCTCAGCGTCGCCGCCGGAGGCAAGGACAGGCTCGACATCGAGGCCAAGGACATCAGGGAGCTGTTCCGCAAACTTGCGGAACAGTATCCCGCCTTCGAACCCCTGATCGATCGCGGCATCGCGGTGGCGATCGACGGGACGATCTATCGCGACACGTGGTCGAAGAAGCTGCCCGAGGGGTCGGAGATTTTTCTGCTGCCGCGATTGGCGGGGGGGTGAGACGCCTTCCCCTTCCCCGTTCGTTCAAAGTGAAAAGCGGCAGCTTTTCGCCCGGACTCTGGATAAGCTGGAGTCTGGCTTATGGCATATGGGGTTTATCCCTGGCCTTAAGGCGCGCCTTATCCGAGAGCGGAATTGCGGCGTGCTTGCAAGGGCTTGTGGTGTGGCCCTAACGGGACGGCTGACGATCGAAGTCACGCTCGGTGGCTCGCTCAGCGCCGTCGCCGGAGGCAAGGACAAGCTCGACATCGAGGCGAAGGACATAAGGGAGCTGTTCCGCAATTTCCCGCCTCCGAGCCTCTGATCGATCGCGGCATTGCGGTTGCGATCGACGGAACGATCTATAAAAATACCTGGTGGAATCGGTATATTATCAAACTAAACACGAGTTGAAGATGACCGAGCGCAGTTTCCGGCGATACACAAATTTGGCTGCGACTCTTCACATTCTACGCAATCGTTGTCTTACGTTGCTAAGTCCTGAGACGTGGGACGATAAGAACGACGCATTCTTTATGGCTGAATACAAGCGCATCATGAACGTCAGGAGCGTGCTAGCTATTTGCCTCGCGGTTCGAGAAGAGACGTACCACCATTGGCAAGTCTTTTCTCGTGGTGCAGACGGGGTTTGCATAGAGTTCGATGCGGATAAGCTGCTGGAAGCGTTCGATCACGCAGCTGGTGTTCGGCATAAAAGTGTCAGGTACGAGTTGCTTCAAGACGTCCGAACGATGAATGACGTTGATGTAGAACGCTTGCCGTTCATGAAACGTTGGCCATACGGCGACGAGAGCGAGTATCGCGCCGTGTATGTCGACGAGAAGGTGGAGAAACCATCCCACGACGTCCCAATTGCGATCGGCTCGATCAACCGGATTACCTTGAGCCCATGGCTTGCGCCGGCTCTGGTCCCGGCAGTGAAGGAAACCATCAAATCGCTGCAAGGATGCTCAAATCTCAAAGTTTACCGGTCGACATTGATAGATAATCGACAGTGGAAGAAGCTCACCGGCCGTGTAGCCGTGCCGATCGCCCCGTGAACTCTAGAATCACCTCTCGAGTGGCGAGGATGGTGAGGCAGTTGTTGCACGGATCCTCCATGCGAATGATGGATCTGCGTAGAGCGCAAGGAGCGGAAGTCGCCTCATCAATGTCAGTTCGTATAGGCTTTGTAAATGTCGCCAAAATTTCTCAAGAAGTACATATTGCCGTCCGACAATCATAGTTTCGTCGGACGTATATACGATCTTTCTATCGTCTTGATGCATTTCGATACGTACGATGAACTTTCAAAACATGCCGATTGTAAGTACGCTTACGACGTCAATGACGTCCTATCGGCGCTGACGCGGCGGACTGAGTCTCTCAATATGGTTGGCGGCATGCTGTGGCCAACCAATACTCCGAAGAATTTTAAGGAATTTCCCGTTTCACGCTACGAATGGCTCACGGTGACAGCGGACGTATTCCTAGTGCGCTATATCTCTGTGGTGGATTGCGCAATGATCCTCGTTAACGAGGTGTTCGAGTGTGGCTTATCGTTCGAAGCCTGTACAATGCAGAACTTGAAGCGGAGACCAATACCGCAAAAGGTTTTGATCCATCTCGGAGAAATGATTAGTGATCAAGGGCTCTTGCGCAAGGAGCGTAACAGCCGCTTTCACCATGGGTCTGAACGAGGCTTTAGCTCGGACGATCAGATGTTTTGGATCGGAGCCTTGTTTGAGCACCGATACAAAGAGGCGGTCGGTCAGAACGGCCGACCGCTTCCCATTGAGCGGCTATTCCGAGAGGGACTCGTTGAACTTCAAAGGGAGTTCAACGGCGTCATGAGGAAGGTTGTGAAGCAACTTAATCGCCTTTACGATATGCTTGAACCAGAATTTGAAAGCCGCTTCTCACCGAAGTTCCGGGCAGGCCCTTTCGCGCATAGAGGGACAGCCTAAAATGTTCTTCAAGGAAGCCGGAACCGTCATGCCGATCTGGCAGATCCACCGTGTGGATCCCGGCTTCATCTACGTCATCGAAAGCCACGGCCGATACAAGATCGGGAAGACCAAGCGTGCCGAGGACCGCCTTAAAGCCGCGAGCACCTGGCTGCCCGATATGATGCTAATCGGGTTCAAGCCTTTTTGGGGCGTCTCCTATCACGAGCGGCAGTTGCACACCGGGTTCGCCAGGTACTGGTATGCGAAAGAGTGGTTCAACTTCGAAGGAGATGACGGCGTTCGTGACCTGCTACTTGAGGGCTTTTCGGCCTTCAGTGACGACAGCCCCGACCGTAATTCGGTCGATTTCATCTACTGGTTCAATGGCGAAGGCATGGCCGAATTCTTGATTGAGATGGATCAGCAAAAGCTCTCTCTGCCGAAATTTCAAAAGCAGGAATCGTTCAATCAGAAACGACGTAGCTAGATCTTGAGGCAGAGCACAATCACGTCTGCTAGGCTGTCCCACATCGACATGAGATGCTCCGGCGACGGTGCGAAGTTAGGGGAATGGACGTATCGGTTCAGCGTGTCGGCCGAGACGAGCTTGTCGCCCTGTTTGAACTTGCGGATCACTTCCATCTGCTTGTTGTCGATCTTGCCCGCAGCCTGAAGATGGAGGCCCGCCTTCTCCAGTCTCATGGCAAGCTTGTCATTGTCATGGACCGACACACGGCCCTCTTTGATATAGTTCTCCAAGGCGAGTTCAAGCAGAACGCGAAGCAGCACCGAAACCGCGTTTGGGTGCTTTCTCAAGTCGAGATGAAACTGAAGTTCCTCCCAAATTTGATGGTGGCGCTGAAGGCGACCTGGCCAGGTGAGTCCAAAGTCTTTCTGCGGGATCAGCGTTGAGCGAATAGCCGGCACGGCTTTGGCCGTTGGTTTCGCCTTTGCAATCTTTGGCGCGTCCTTTGCGCTGCCATCCTTGGTGATAGCACGGTTTGGAGTTGGAAGAATGCCCTCGTTTTCGAGCTTATTGAGATATGCCTCCTTGCCATCAGTATCCCAGAGATGGCCAAGCACTACCTCTCGGCTTGCAAGATCGTTTGCGATCCGGGCAAGTGCTCCAAGAGATGTTGCCTCGTCGTGAGTGAACTCAAATCGGCCGCCCTTCATGCTGATACCGACACGATTCCTGAAAGGTTCGGCTGAAAGCAGCCGATTCAGCGTAGAGCGAGGAATTTTTCTGCGTGACGGCAAGAGATGCGCATCGGACAGGCGCTTCTCGATTTCGTCAGCCACACTTGGGCCACTGCCCTTCCCGGTGCGAGCAACGAAGGTCGCCTTCATTCGGTCGTCCCACGTGCTCTGGCCAACACCGTTCTGGGTGCCGGTGTGCCGCCGGAATAGAATCTCGTCTATCCGGTCGCGATCAGCTTCAATCTGGCATTGGAAGTTTTTAGGAAATGGGCCGTCCCAGCGAGCGCGCTGTTCACGGAAAAACGCCTGAAGCTCACCCGTGGGGGCTCGGCGAGGATCGTCGAGGAGTTTCAGGCATGTCACACGCCGGTTTCCGTCGAATACGATGAACTTCTCCTTCTCGGGCGAGACGAGCGGTATCTCATAGATCTCGCCACGATCAACGATGTCCTTCGCGAGGTTGCGCATATGCTGCTCGCGCTCTTTAAAGAGCCAAGCGATAGCAGCTGTTTCATTTTCGAGTTCACCGTGCCGATCGTTGGCGCGATTGACCACAAGTAGGCCAAGCGGAAGGTTTCTGATCGCCATTACATCCCCCTAACGTAAGGCTATCATCTTGCATCTTCCTGGCAAGAGCCTGCGGAAAGGGAACATCCAAGAACAGCTCTGGCCTTGTCTTAAATAGCCAAGAAGAAGAATACGCCGTTACAATGCCACACATGTGAGGGCCGACCATTGCGCGCCGCAAGCCTCTTGGTCATGACGATCACCTGCACCCCTTTGTAGAGCCCCCTAAACCCCCAGCGTCGGCTCCGTATTCACCTCCAGCGCCCCCTCCGCCTCGTCCTCCTCGCCAAGCTCCTCGCCGTGCCCCCCCAGCGCCCGCCCGATCCAGATCGGATCTACCGTGTGGTCGCGCTTGGGGTTGGTGGTGTTGGGGTGGATGAGGATGCTTAAGCTCCCGTGGTTCAGCATCAGCGACGGCACGAGCGTGGCGAAAATCTCGTTCGCGAACGAGACCTGGACCATGGCCTGCTGATGCGGGCCGACCGGCTCGTCGCGCCAACTGCCCAGGCGCATGCGCGCGCCAGCGCTTGGGCACGGCGACGTCGCCGTAGGCTTCCCGCCGGAATGGTGTAAAAAGCAAATAGCCGTTCGGCGATACTGCTGAACCGCTCCTAGGTTACCACCGAAAGGCTCGCCGGCTGCACCGCGCCGGGGAACGGCCCGATCCTGGCCGGGCGATGCCCGGACTGGAACAGGTTGCTGTGCAGGTTGGCGATCCACTGCTTGCCTTCCGTCGTCAGCTCCAGATAGCGGAGCGCGTCGCCGATATAGGGCTCGACCTTTAGCGTGAAGAAATCGGTGAAGATGGCGCCGAGATCGGCGGCGTTCCTGCAGCCGAGTTTTTCCACCATCCCGATCTCGGAGAACTCGGCAAACAGCGCCGTGAGCTTGCGGTGGTAGAAGGGATCGGCGAGCTGGCCGATCAGGTCCGCGGCCCTGACCAGCGCCGGCTCGGTGTTGGTGACCTGGTAGGCCGGATCGTTCGGCACCGGGAAGCGCGTCATCTCGATCGCCGCGACAATGCGCTCCTCGTCGATGAATCTCGAGGGCGCAAAACGTTGGCGCGCATAGATCTTGGCGCGCTCGATATGATAGGGCGCAAGCACCGCGTCGGAGGCGCCGCGCGGCGGCGTGAAGCGGTCGCCGGCCTCGTTGATGACGAAGCTGTCCTCGGTGTCGCCCTTGCACACGCCGTGCACCATGCCGATGTCGTGGACAAGCAGCGCGCAGGTATAATGCAGCCAGTCGTCGGGCGTCAGGGCTTCCGACAGCAGCCGCCCGCGAATTATCTGCTGGCCGGCGAGCGTAACCATCATCGTATGCTCGATGTCGTGATAGAGCGCGTTCGAACTGCCGATGCGCTCCAGGACAAGGCGGGCCGCCCCGCCCAGGTAGCTCGCATATTCCGGATTGCGATGCGAGAAATACTGGAGATAGAGTTCCGACAGATAGTCGCCGAGCCGGTTGGCCATGATAGAGATCGGATTGAGCATGACAATCGTTCCTGACCGCTTGGAAGCATGACAAGTCGCGCCGCGCGGCGGCCATCCTAGCATGGTTCCGCCGGGGATTTATGATAGGACCAAGGCCCCAAGCCAGCGGCGACTATCGAATGCTGCTGCAATCTGGAGTCATATTCAGGCGCCACCCGAGCAGGTGGAAGCTGGTGTTGGCGAACGCCCTCCTAAACCCCCAGCGTCGGCTCCGTATTCACCTCCAGCGCCTCTTCCACCTCATCCTCGTCGCCGAGAACCTCCCCATGCACCCCCAGCGGCCGGCCGATCCAGATCGGGTCGACCGTATGGTCGCGCTTGGGGTTGGTGGTGTTGGGGTGGATGAGGATGCTTAAGCCGCCGTGGTTCAGCATCAGCCAGGGAACGAGCGTGGCGAAAATCTCGTTGGCGAAGGAGACCTGGACCATGGCGTGCTGGTGCGGGCCGACCGGCTCGTCGCGCCAGTTGCCCAGACGCACGCGGAAACGTTCGCCGATGCGCTGGCGCAGCCATTCGGCATGCTGCCGCTCGGTCGGCCCGTCGTAGTAGATATGCGCGTGATAGCTGGCGATCTCCGAAAGTGCCCTGACTTCGTTCACCGCGATCCTCCCCTTCGATGCTCAATGTTCCATTGTGTCGCCCGGCGGAACTGTAGCCGAAGCGCGGGCGCTTTGTCTGCAACCGGCGCGGCATCGACCGGAGTTCCTGAGGGTCTGCGGTCGAGGAGAAGGCGCCCTGTGTCGCGCCAACTGTCGAGAAGGCCGGCAATGGCCGAGATTTGGGGCCGTTGTGCCCCTTGCAGTTATTTCACCGCGGTGACCATTCCCGCCGCATTCAGGCGACAGCCGACTCGCGCCTGCCTGACTTCAATGCCGCCTTGCCTTTCGTAGTCTATGCGCACCTCGATCGGCGCGTTGAGTCCGCCTCGACCTTGACGCGAGGGACCTGCGCTGGCCGCGTAGACCCGCACGGCGCCAAGAGGCTTCGCGGCAGCCATGATCGTCGCGCGGCAGGCGCGCACCACAGCGGCTGGCGTGCCGGGTTTCGCTTCCAGAAACCTAAACGGATACCCTTTGGTGACCCGCCGGAGGTCGCCGTTGTCAGCCGTGGAAGGCTGAGGGCACGGGGCAGAACAATGGATTGTTGTCTCGCGGCCTTGGCCAAGGGAGTGGGCGCCGCGGCCGCAGCCGGGCTCTGGGCAGAGGTAGCCGATCCGCTTTCGGCAGAGGTAGCCGGTCCGCTTGCGGCTGAAGAATCGTCACCCGCAGCCACGCCCTTCGACACGCCCGTGCCTGTGCCGCCCAGGTCGCCGCTGGCACCAACTCCCGCGCCGGGTGGTCCACTGCCGGTGGTCGACGCGCCAATTTTTGCTTCACCTATGCCGTCGGCGCTCGCGCCAACGCCCACCGACACGCCTTGCGAACCGGCGCTCAATCCAGCGCCGATCCCGACACCGCCAACCTTGCCGCCCACGCCTACGTCAACAGCCGAGGCGGGCCCGATTGTGAACCCGATCGCCAACGCGGCTGCGAGGTATTTTTTCATGGCCACCTGCGGCATAGTTGCGGCTCACTGCTCTTCACCAGCGAGGGTCGGGCTCCAGTGGTCCCATCGGAAGCAACTCGTCGGGAAGACCTATGGTCGCCTCCAGATCAGGTTGCGGTGGCTTTTGGACCTTGACTCTCTGTTTATCCGGCGGTTTACGCGCAGACCCGGAGCGCTTCGACATGCTTGCAAGCCGCTTTGCGGCGACCGGCGCTTTCGCCATGCGCTTCATGCTCACCACGCGACGCCCAGCATCAGCCTTGACGATCCTCATTGCCTGCCGCGCTGCACTGAGGCTGCGGGCAAGGCCGATCGATCTTTCACGCTCTTGTTCCAGCGCCGCGCTCAACGCCGCCGCGGCCTCTCTTGAAGCGTCGCGTTCCTTGCGCACGCTGTCGAGATCACGTGCGGCGGCATCTGCCCGTTGGCGTTTCAGCGCCAGCGCTTCGCCGGCTTGCCTCAATGCGACCTCGGCCACCTGTCGGTCCTTTATGGCGTTGGCTTGCCCGGCCGCTGCCTGGGCTGCGCCTGTCTTCAGCGCGTCGATGGTCTGGCCGGACGCGGCGAGTTGTTGCTCGAGGAGTTCAACCTTGTGCCGCTCCTCATCAAGCGCTCGCTGAGCAGCAGCCTCAGAGGCTTCGGTCGCGTGATGCGCTCTAAGCATGGCGGCCTTCTCGTTGTCCCAGACAATCGCCTTGGCCTTGAAGCCTTCGATGACGCGTCTCGCCGCCTGCAGATCGAGCGCCCGCGCTTCGGCTCTCTGCCGTTGCTCTTTCAGGTCTTGTGCTTGTTTGGCCGCCTCGTCGGCCACTGCATGTGCCTCGGCACTTTTGTCGCGCGCGTTGCGCTGCATAACGTCCAGCGCTTCTCGCGCTGACGCCAATTCACGGCGCAAAGCCTGCTCATGCTCGCCAGGCACCGTTCGCCCAGTTTCCTTGAGCGGCTCCGGTGTCTTGAGTGCCTCTGGCGTCTTGGGTGCCTCTGGCGCCGTGGGCGCCAGTTCCGCGGATTTGCGGGACTCAACTCCGCCCGGTGGTGCCGTGACGGGTTCCTTCTCCAAGCCTGCAAGTGACGGGCTGCCGTTCGCCGCGGCAAGCGCTGAAGGTTCGGGCGCTGACGGTTCGGGCGGTGCCTGGTCGCCTGCGGATTCCACGGAATTTGTCGTTTCCGTGGCTGGCTCAAGGATGCGCCGGACGGTCGTCTCCGGCCGTTCGGGCAGGCCACTCCTGGCTTGCAGGCGATCGGTAATCAGCTTTGCCAACTCGTCCGTACGAAGGCCCGCGGCGCCAATGCTCCCGATATTTGGAAGATCAACTTTGCCGTTCGAGTCGATGCTGAAGTTTCGGTTGAGCTGCAGCCCCTCCAAAACGCCGCCGCGCAGCGCAATCCAGTGCCAAACGTGTAGTTCGATATGGTCTCCCGGGCTCAGTCTGTCGTCAGCCGTCGACTGGCTCCACGCCGGAAGTCCCAGCAGCAGAACGAGGCATAGCGAAATGAGGCATAGCGCGAGGCTGCGCCGCCTGCCTCGCATTCCAAGAAGGGAATTCGAAACCCGTCGTCTGGTAAAGGTGGGGTCACGATGGAAGCATGCGGACTGGGCACCCTGCACATGGTTCATCACTGAACCCCCACCGGCTGCGCGACCCCCTCGCCGCTATTTGTTCTCCGTGAACCCGTACTGCGCGGCTGGATTCCGCACCAAAGACCGATGATAGAAAAGCACTCTCGGCAACGCCAAGCTCCGCAAAAGGCTTAGGGACCGTCTCCTTCTAACGTAGTAGGTGTCGATCTGTCGTGGACGGATATGGCATGTATTGAGTTCGCCCACTTCCGCTTCACGCCCGTCCGCCCCGCGTCCCGCTCCCCCACAGCGCCCGCTTGATCAGGCTGCGCTTGCGCCTGCGCGGCATCAGCTCGACATCGCTGACCAGCTTCGCCCCGCCCTCGCGGCGCTCCAGCGTGATCTTGCGGCTGTGGAAAGCTTCGAGCTCGGCGCGGTGCGCCACGCTGATGATGGTGACCTTGGGCAATGCGTGGATCACCGTCCGCATCATCTTGTCCTGGCTCTTCTCGTCCAGCGCCGAGGTCGCTTCGTCGAGCACGACGATGTCGGGCTCATGCAGCAGCAGGCGCGCGAAGGCGAGGCGCTGCTTTTCGCCGCCGGAGAGCGTCTGGTCCCAGGGCGCGTCTTCCTCGAGCCGGTCTTTTAGATAGCCGAGGCCCACCTTGTCGAGGGCGGCGCCGATCTTCTTGACCGTCCAGTTGTCGGCGGCGGCGGGATAGGCGACCGCGCGGCGCAGCGTGCCGGTGGGGATGTAGGAGCGTTGCGGCAGCATGAACAGGCGCCTGTCGGCGTGGAAATCGACGCTGCCGCCGCCCCATGGCCACAGCCCGGCGATGGCCCGCACCAGCGTCGACTTGCCGGTGCCGGATTCGCCGGCCACCAGCACGCGCTCGCCCGGCTCGATCTCGACCTCGGTTTCCTTGACCACGCCGGTGCCGTCGTTGAGCGTCACCGAGAGATCGTCGAGGCTGAGCATCGCGCCGTCTGCGGTCTTGCCGTGCCGGATGCGCCCGAAAGCCTCGCTGCGTTCGGCGCGCTCCAGGCCGTCGAGCGACATCATCAGCGAGGCGATGCGGCGGGCCGACGCGTTCCAGTCGGCAAGACGCGGATAATTGTCGACCAGCCAGCCGAAGGCGCCCTGCACGATGGCGAAGGCGGAGGCCGCCTGCATCACCTCGCCGAGCGACATCGAGCCTTCGAGGAATTTCGGCGCGCAGAGCAGGATCGGCACGACCGGCGCGAACAGGCTCGACACCTGCGATACCAGCGCCGTGCGCATGTGCTGTCCCGTCAGCAGCGCCCATTGCCTCAGCACATGGCCGAAGGTGTTGTCGATGCCGCTGCGCTCCTCGTCCTCGCCGCCGAGCAAGGCGATGCTTTCGCCGTTTTCACGCACGCGCGTCAGCACGTAGCGGAATTCGGCTTCGGTCTGGTTCTTCTGTTCGGAAAGCTGCACGAAATGGCGGCCGATGACCACCATCGAGGTCGAGGTGATGGCGGCATAGATCACCGCGGTGATGACGAGGAAGCCGGGAATGGTGATGCTCTCGCCGCCGAGCGTCAGGGTCAGCGCGCCGCCGATCGTCCACAGCACCACGATGAAGGTCGAGGCCGCCAGGAACGCGTGGAGGACGCCGGCGATGAAATCGACGGGCGACTCGGTGGCGATGCGCAGATCCTCCGAAATGCGGGCCTCGGGGTTGGTGTGGTCGCCGGCGACGAGGTTCAGCTGATAGTAGCGGCCGCTGGCCAGCCAGCGCGCGATGACGGCGGTGGTCATCCAGGAGCGCCAGCGGCGCTGGATCGTCATGCGCAGGTAGACCTGGGCGACGACAAGGCTGATGCTGCCGGCCACCAGCGGCAGGAAGACGGCGCTGAGCATATAGACGGTGTGGACATCGCGCTGCTCGATGGCGTCGAAAAACGCGCGGTTCCAGACATTGATGCCATATTGGAAGCCGACATTGACGCAGATCAGCACCAGCAGCCCGAACGTGAACGGCAAGGCGAGCTTGTCGCCGCGCCTGCCCCAGTAACCGCGCCCGCTGATCCAGAAACGCCTGAGCAGATATTTCTTGCGCGCCTGCTCGGCCTTTTGCGGCGTCAGCCTCGGACCGGGTTCGACCGGCTCCGGCGGCGGCGGCGCGGGTTCGCCGTCGACTTCCGGCGTGGCTTCGGCGGGTTTCTCCTCGTGTGATTTCTCTTCGTGTGATTTCTGGGGGCGCGGCTTCTCTTCGCGGTCCGCTTCCTCACGCTTCTCAGGCCGCGATTTTTCTTCGCGCGATTTTTCTTCGCGCGATTCTGGGCGCGGCTTCTTTTGGCGCGCCTTCACGGCGCCGTTTGGTCTGGCGCCGAGCGGCTTTGGTTTGCGTTTAGCCTGAGACATCAGCCGACAACGGCCTGGAAATCAGAAGGTTTCATGTCTCGCCCTGCGAAGGGCAAAGGCATGGCGCGGGTTCGGGGGGCGCCCTACGCTATTGCCAGCCCCCCGCCGTCCCCAACCTCACCTCATCCGCTAAAACCCCGGCGCGCGGCCGCCATGCCTTCCCACATCAGCTTCAGGCCGAGCGCGCCGACGACGGCGCCGGCGGCGCGGTCGATCCAGTGCTTGGTGCTGAGATAGGCCGAGCGCGGCCGGCTGGCGGAAAAGGCGAAGGCGACGACCGCGTACCAGACGAATTCGTTCAGGAAGAGCAGCGGCGGCAGCACCAGCAGCATCCAGAGCGGCGGCGAGGCCGGCAGCATGGCAGCGAACATCGAGGCGTAGAAGATCGCCGTCTTCGGGTTGGCGAGCTGCACCAGAAGCGCGCGGCGCAGCGCCCGCCAGAACGAGCCGGCGCGCGCCGACGCATCGCCGGCGATCTCGATCGGCTCATGAGCGCCGCGCCAGATCTTTATGCCGATCCACAACAGGTAGGCGCCGCCGGCGATGCGCAGGAAAATGTCCAGCCAGGCGACCTGCACGAGCAGCGCCGTCAGGCCCGCGACCGCGATGGTGGCGAAGATGAAGCCGCCGACGCCCATGCCGATCGCCGCCGCCAGGCCGTCGGTCCGCTCGCCCGCCACCGCGATGCGCGAGACGACGACGAAGCTCGGCCCCGGGCTCATCGCGCCGAGCAGAAAAACGCCAAGGATGGACAGGATGGTTGCAATCTCGGTCAAGGTTTCTCTCCCGGTCGGTGCAGGTTCCAGCGCAACACAATGCACGCGCAAAGCTGCTTGTCACCACCTTGGCGCGCCGATTTGTTCGGCCAGAAGAGCACTGTTCCTTCCAATTCCTGCCAGATACGGGTTCCCTGCCTCCAAAAACAAAAAACAAGGCCCCGTCGCCGGGGCCTTGTCGCAATACCTTCGATTTTAGAGCCGTGCCTTACTTGCCGGCCAGCTGCTTGGCGTTTTCCGGCGTGATCGCGGTGGTGTCCACCGTCACCGTCGGCTCAACGGAAGTCACGCAGTCGAGCAGAATCTTCTTCGACATCTCGATCGCTTCCTTGGCGCCGGTCGGGTAGGTGAAGGTCGCCGCCCAGTCGCCCTTGGCCACCGCCTCGATGCCGCCGGCCGGGCCAGGCAGGCCGTCGGTGCCGATGATCTTGACGTCCTTGCCGGCGCCCTTGGCGGCAAGCAACGCGCCCGCCGCCATCATGTCGTTCGAGGCATAGAGCACCTTGATGTCGGGATGCGCCTGCAGCATGGCGGAAAAGGCGGTCTGGGCTTTATCCGGAACCCAGTCGGCGGCCTGCTCGGCGACGATCTGGATCTTCGAGTTGGCCTTCACGCCGTCCTTGAAGCCGTTCAGACGCTCCACCGCCGGCGTCGAGCTCGGCAGGCCTTCCAGTACCGCCGCTTCACCGCCGTCGGGCAGCAGCTTTTCCGCCGTGAACTTGCCGGCTTCCTGGGCGATCTTGAAATTGTCGCCGCCGATGAAGGCCGTGTAGTCCTTGCCGGGGTCGCCGACCGTCTTGCGGTCGAGCTCGATCACCGGAATGCCGGCATCCATGGCGCGCTTCACGGCGGGCGTCAGCGGTGCCGCCTCGAAGGGCGAGATCAACAGGATATCGACCTTCTGGGTGATGAAGTTGTCGACCTGCGAGGTCTGCGTGTTGACGTTGCCGGCGCCGTCGGCGATCTGCAGCGTGAAGCCCGGCACTTCCTTGGCCGCCGCCGTCAGCTCGTCATTGACGTGCTGGCGATAGGGCTCGGCGTTGTTGGCCTGCGAAAAGCCGATGACGAACTGGCCGTCCTTGGCGCAGGCTTTCACCATCGGATCAGCCGCCTGGGCGCTGCCCGCGATGCACAGGCCCGCGCCTGCCAGAAGCGCGGCGTGAAGCACGCGGCTAAGGCCTCTCTGTGTCATTCTCATACTCAGTCTCCTCCTCGTCTGGCCAGGGTAGCCAGACCTTCGTTGCAGTTTCTTGGGTTGCTCTTTCAGAATGCTGCCGCCGGCCTCCTATCGTCCCAAACCCTCGCGGCGGCGAACGAGGGATTGAAGCACTGCCGCGAGCACGATGATCGCGGCGGTCGCGAGCAGCTGCATGGCGGGGGTGATGTTGTTGAGCTGAAGGATGTTGGCCAAGGCGCCGAGCATGATGGTGCCGGCAACGGTGCCGACCATCGAGCCGGCGCCGCCGAACAGGCTGGTGCCGCCGATGACGACGGCGGCGATGGCTGTCAGCTCGTAGCCCATGCCGTCATTGGCGCTGCCGAAGTTGAACTGTCCGGCATGCACGATGCCGGCAAGCGCCGAGGCAAAGCCGGTGATGGCGTAGACCGAGATCTTCACCATCGACACCGGCACGCCGGAAATGCGCGCGGCGCGCTCGTTGCCGCCGACGGCATAGACGTAGCGGCCAAAGCGCGTGGTGTTGAGCACCAGCGTGGCTATTGCAGCAAAGATGATGAAGACGATGGTCGCCACCGGCACCGTGTTGTCGAACAGCCGCTCGCCAAGCACCGCGAAGACCGGCGGCGCCAGGCCCGGCCCGTCACCATAGGAGATGTTGATGTACTGGTTGCCGGAAACGACCAGCGCGAGACCCCGCGCCGCCTGCAGGCCGGCGAGCGTGACGATGAAGGGCTCCAGCCGGAAGCGGGTGGAAATCGTGCCCTGGACGATGCCGAAGACGGTGCCCATGACGAGCACAGCCAGGATGGTGGCGATGAGGCCGAAGCCGCCGGAGATCATCATGGTGGCGGTGACGACGGCGGACAGGCCGAGCACCGCGCCCACCGAGAGGTCGATGCCGGCGGTGATGATGACGAAGGTCATGCCGATGGCGATGATGCCGGTCTCCGACACGGCGCGCACGATGTTGGCGATGTTGTCGGGGTTGAGGAACAGGATCTCGCCGTGGCGCCGGGGCGAGAAGATGATGCCGCCGATCGCCACCAGCACCAGGCCGATCAGGCTCTGGAAGCGCACGATGATCGCCAGCGGGTCGACGCGATGCTTGGGTGCCGCTGTAGCCGCCGGGCTTGAAGCTGCCGGGTTGGCCGCCACCGAAATCTTCTCTCCCGACATCAGGCCTCCCTGCCATTTGCCGCGGCAAGCACGGTGTGCTCGTCGACGCCGCCATTGAATTCCGCCACGTTGCGCCCCTGGCGCAGCACCACGATCCGGTCGCAGAGTCCGATCAGCTCCGGCATCTCGCTGGAGGCGACCAATATGCCCAGTCCCTGCGCCGCCAGCGCCCGCAGCCGCGCGTAAATCTCGCCTTTGGCGCCGACATCGACGCCGCGAGTCGGCTCGTCGAGCAGCAAGAGCCGCGGATTGCCGAGGATTTCCTTGGCAAGCACCACCTTCTGCTGGTTGCCGCCGGAAAGTGCGCCGACGGCGATGTCCGGGTTCTTCGGGCGAATGTCGAACTGGCCGAAGGATTGCCGCACGGCGTCGGCCTGGCGGCGCGGCGACATCAGGCCGGCCGGCGAGATGCGGCGGATCACCGACATCACCAGATTGAGGCCTACCGCCATCCTCAGCATCAGGCCGCTGCCGCGCCGGTCGTCGGTGACGAACGCTATGCCGGCCTTGCGCGCCGCGTTGATGGATTCGAGTTTCACCGGCCGGCCGTCGACCGCGACCTCGCCCTGCCAGCGGCCGGCAAGGCCGGTGCCGTAGAGCGCGGAAAGCAACTCGGTGCGCCCTGCCCCCATGATGCCGGCCAGCCCGACGATCTCGCCTTCCCTCACCTCGAGCGAAATGCCGCTCGGCGCCTGCCAGCCGGCGCTGTCTCGGGCGAGCCTGAAGCTGGCATCCTTGAGGTTGAGCAGCGTCTTGCCGGCGCTCTTAGCGCGTTCGGGGTAAAGTTCGTCCAGCGGCCGGCCGACCAGCAGGCGCACCAGCTCTGCCTGCGGCGCGTGCGGCTCGGTGATGCCGGCGACACGGCCGTCGCGCATCACCGTCACACGGTCGGCGATATCGGGCACTTCTTCCAGCCGGTGCGAGATGTAGACGATGCCGACGCCGCTTGCCGCGAGCTTCCTCATGATGTCGAACAGGCGCTCGACCTCGCCGACGGTGAGCGCGGCCGTCGGCTCGTCCATGATCAGCACGCGCGACGCGTAGGACAGCGCCTTGACGATCGCCACCACCTGGCGCTGGCCGATCGAAAGGTCGGCGACCAGCCGCGCCGGATCGATGGCGAGCTCGATCGCCTCCAGCCGCTGCTTGGCCTCGCGGCGCATGGCCGGCACGTCGAGCATGCCGCCCGGCCGCATCAGCTCGCGGCCAAGGAAGAGGTTCGCAGCGACGTCCAGCGAGGGAACGAGGTCGAGTTCCTGGAAGATGGTGGCGATGCCGGCGGCCTGCGCCTCGCGCGGATTGTTGAACGCCACCTGCCTGCCGTCGATGCGGATCTCGCCCTCGTCCGGCGTGTGGACGCCGGACAGAAGGTTCATCAGCGTCGACTTGCCGGCGCCGTTCTCGCCGAGCAACGCGTGGATCTCGCCAGCCTTCAAATCGAAGTCGACGCCGCGCAGCGCCTGCACGCCGCCAAAGCGTTTTACGGCGCCGGTGACCGAAAGCAGCGGCGCGCTCATGCTGGCCTCGCGCAGGATTGGCGGGCCTGGAGCGTCGCTTGGAGGCGCACGGCTCGGGGCGCTGCGTCGCTGGAGGCGATGCGCTCGCTGAGAAGTGCGGCCGCCTGCCGGCCGATCTCGGTGCAAGGCTGCTCGACCAGCGTCAGCCTGGGCTCGAAGCAGTCGGCCCATTCGAAATCGTCGAAGCCGACGAGCGAGAGGTCGCGCGGGATCGAAAGACCCTTCTCGCGGATGGCGCGGACTGCCCCGATCGTCGTCATGTTGTTGCCGGTGACCAATGCGGTGGGCGGCGCGGGCAACGACAGGATCGCATGCGTCGATGCCGTGGCGCTCGCCGTGTCGACATTCTCCGGCGAGACATAGTGCGGCAGGCACTCAAGTCCGTTGGCGGCCAGCGAGGCGCGGAAAGCCTCGACGCGCTCGCGCGTGGTGGTGAGCCCGGGCTGGCCGGCGATGTAGCCGATGCGCCTGTGGCCGAAGGAGGCGACGTGGTCGATCAGCGCCCGCATCGCCGTCTCGTTCTCGACACCGATCTGGTCGAAGCGGTCATCGGCAAAACGATCGATCAGAACGCAAGGCAGCTTCTTTTCGGCGAGATAGGCGATCGCGCGCTCGGGCGAGCCGGACGGCGCCAGGATCACGCCGTCGACGCGGCGCTGGTGGAAGGCGCGCACCACAGACAACTCGCGGTCGGGGTCCTCCTGCGTGTCGGACAAGAACACCATCAGGCCGAGCCGCGCGCATTCGGCCTCGACCGCGCAGATGATGTCGGTGAAATAGGGATTGGAGATCGCCGAGATGGCGAGCCCGACGCTGTTGGTCGAGGCCACCTTCAGCGAGCGCGCCAGTTCGTTGGGCTGATAGCCCATGGCGGCGATAGCGTCATTGATGAGTTGCGCCTTCTCGGGCGAGACGAAGCGCGTACGGTTGACGACATGCGAGACGGTCGAAACCGATACGCCGGCGCGGCGCGCGACCTCAGCCATTGTCGGCATGCGTATGGAGTGCCCGCAAGCGCTCCTCCCTTGGATTGCGTTTCCCATCCGCTCTGCGGCGGATCTGACCGGACCATAGAGTCATCGAAACGTTTGCGCAATCGATTCGATCATTGGTCGCGAGAGATTTTTATCGTGAGTGGAGAAACGTTGATGGCTAGGAGGTGAAACCCAACCAGGCCGTGCCAACAGCAAGCGTCAGCAGGGTCAGCGGCAGACCGACCTTGAAAAAGGCCATGAAGGAGAGCTCCTTGCCCGCAGCCTTCGCCTGCTCGGCGACGATGAGATTGGCGACGGACCCGAGCAGTGTGAAATTGCCGGCGAGCGTCGAGCTCATCGCCACGACCAGCCAGGCCCGTTCGGGGTTTTCCAGCCCGGGAATGAAGGGCCTCAGCGCCAGCACCGCCGGCACGTTGCTCATGATGTTGGAAAGCACCGCGGTGAAGCCGGAAAGCCGCCAGACATCGTCGAGGCCGATAGTCTTCGCCCAGGCGATCATATCGGGGGTGAGCAGCATGCGCTCGGCGCCCGCCACCACCACGAACAGGCCGGCGAACATGAAGAGCAGCGGCCCGTCGACCTCGCGGTAGATGCGATGCGGCTTGATCGCGCGGGTGACAAGCAGGAAAGCGCCGGCAATCAGCGCTGCCTTGGCGACGGGCACGCCGGCGAAGAAGGCGGCTGCCAGCGCCACGCAGACGATCGTCGCCTTCAGTACCTGTCCCGGCAGCATGCGGCCGCGATAGACCTCGGGACTGAGTTCCACGGTGCGCGAAAACTCGGCACGATAGACGATGCGCACGATGACGATGACGGCAACGAGGCCGAACAGCGCCACAGGTGCCAGGGTCGCCGTGAAGGCTGGATAGGAAATGCCCGACAGCGCGCCGATCACCATGTTCTGCGGGTTGCCGGTGATGGTGGCGACGCTGCCGCTGTTGGAGGCCGTGCAGGTGGCGATGAGATAGGGAACCGGGTTGCGCCTGATGACGCGGGTGACGTGGACGACGATCGGCGCCATCACCAGGCAGATCGCGTCATTGACCAAGAAGGCCGAGAGCACGCCGGTCAGAAGCGTGACCATGATCAGCAGCATGAAGGGCGCGTGCGCATGCTCGATGGCGAAGCCTCCGAGCGCCCGGAAGGCACCGGACACTTTCAGATGCGCCACCACGATCATCATGCCGAGCAAAAGCGTGATGGTGTCGAAATTGATCGCGCGGTAGGCATCCTCCATGCCGATCGCACCGATGGCGATCATGGCCGCGCCGCCGAGCAGCGCAATGCCGGCGCGGTCGAGCCTGAGGCCCGGAATGCGCCCCACGGCGACACCTGCATAGGTGAGCACGAGGATGAAAAGCGCGCCGGCGCCCGTCCATGTCATTGCCAGAGGTTCCCGTTCGCCCTGCCCTACAGAATCTGCCGGCCCCACCTTTAGCAAGGGCGCGGCAAAGGGAAAGCGCGGACCGCTGAAACTTTCGTCATCGGCCCGCCCGGCTTTTATATTCCAGAAAGCTAATGTAAGGTTTCTGGAAAACCGGGCCGACAATCCAGTCGTTGGGGACTAAAGGGATGAACACGGTCGTTGAAGGGAGGCATCGCGTCTCGCCTCAGGAGAATCTGATGCCCTCGACGGAATGCCGGCGCTGCCAGGGCGCCAGGAAAGTCTTCGTTTGCGCCCGCTGGGTCAGCTCCAACGGCCATTGCTGCCCGGAAGGGACGCACCGGCTGAACTGCCCGGGACACAGTGTGGTCTGTCTGGAATGCGGCGGGCGCGGGCGCCAGAACGCCTGACAGGTGGCGTTTCGAGGAGCCCGCCTCACCCCCGCAGGAGCGGGCGAGTTGCCCAGGTGGCCCGCAAGCTGCCACCGCGACGCTAGCAGGTTCCTCGCATGGCCGCGCCTGGACGCTCGCTCTGGAACCATTCCAGTGCCCGCAACGTTGGGGGCAGCCACTTGGGACGACATGGAGGCAGGCAAAATGGATGCATCGATCCTCATCGGCATCCTGATCACCTTCCTGGTGGTGATCCTGGTGCTTTATCTTATCCAGCGCCTGCCCCTTGACGGCCGCACGAGACAGATCGCCCAGATTGTCGTCATCATCATCGGCATTGTCTCGCTGCTCAGACATCTTGCGGTGTTCTAGCAGGTTCCATATTCGTCACAGCAAAAGCCATGATTGGAAGCCCGTGCTCCCCATGAAAAACCTGTCGATCGCCGTCGTTGCCGGTTCGATGTTGTGCATCGTGGGCGCAGCCGATGCGCGGCCCGACACACGCGTCATGACCTGCGCCGAGACGCAGGCGCTGATCCAGAGCCGGCACGCCGCGGTGTTGACCACCGGTCCCAACACCTACGATCGTTTCGTGCGCCAATACGGCAATGAGTGCGACTGGCCGGAAGTCCCGACGTCGATCGCGGTTCCGACCCGCGACGGTCGGTGCCGCGTCTACCGCTGCGAGGAGGCGGTCTTCAGTTTCCCGAATTGAGAATCACCTCGTCTTGCAGCCAAGGTGGGAACCGTCACGCCATCGCATGGATTGTAGCCGGAACGGCCCGGGCGATACCAAGACATTGGGATATCGTCTCGCGGGATTTTGGTCCGCGTCGAGAGACGAGGAGGAACAGCCATGTCCAACGATATCATACGCAGTGGCAGTTGCCTGTGCGGCGGCGTCCAGTTCCGGGTGACCGGCGAGCCGCTGAGGGTGGGGCTTTGTCATTGCAAGGACTGCCGCAAAACCAGCGGATCGGCCTACCAGGCTTTTGCCATATGGCAGCGCCAAGCATTCGAAAGCGAGGGAATCACCAACACCTATGCCGAGCGAAGCTTCTGTCCGACCTGCGGCAGCCGCTTGCCATCGGTCGGCGAGGATGAGGTCGAGGTGATGATCGGCAGCCTGGACGTCGCGCCGACCGAAGGTCTGGAACCCAGCTACGAACTGTGGGTCGGCCGACGCGAGCACTGGTTGCATCCGCTGCCCGAAGCGCGCCAGTTCGAGCATGACAGAACCGTCGACGATTCGGCGACCGGTGACGGCGAACCGGAAGCAGGACCGGAGCCGCACCCGGAGTCGGCCTAAGTGCTTGGCGGCGGCAAGGCTTAAGTCCTAGCCCAAGAAAGCCTCAGTCCGAATGAGCCGGCGATATGCCCTGAAATCGTCGGGCCATAAGCCGCAGCGCCCTATCTTCTTCTTTGAAATTCGCCCACTTTCAACCAGCGGTCGGTTTGCCGGCGCGGCAAGGACCATTAGCATTTCCGGCGCGGCGAAACCTTTTGGAGGCCGCTTCGGCCGGCGCGGCTCAGGCAACACACCAGCATTGCCGCGCCGGCCTTGCAAGATCAATAGAATGTCCAGCCTCGGTCATACATCCAGGCGAATACAACCCTTGAGGTTGTTTCGAATTCAAAGATTTCTGCTTATCGCGTGAAGTACCAAGCTTCCTTTGGGGAAGCGAAGTGAAAATTGTTTCGGCAAAAGAAATTTTTTCATCATTCATATTTCTGGCCATACCAACTATGCCACCGAACTATGCGAGCAGCAGCAGACCTATGATCTCCGGCCTTATACAAAAGACCACCTTTGTTTCTTTATAATTTTGCGACATAGTATTGGCGAATCTTGAAACCGAACGGGGCGGTTTTCATGACGTCGGCGCCTGAACACAGCCGCAACGTGCATATGCGGTATCCACCAATCGACGGGTTTTGGACCTGGGACATCAAGCGCGACCGTGTCTATGGCGACGCCAATCTGTCCGCCTATTTCGATCTGACGCTTGAGGAATTCTCGCATGGCGCGCCACTGGAAAGGTGGATGCAAAGCATCGAGCGGGAGGACCAGCCGAGGGTTCGGCTGGCGATCCGCAAGGCCATAGAGCGCAGGTCAGGCTTCCGCGAAGTCTACAAGGTCCGCTCGGAAAAGATGGGGCTGCGCAAGATCCTGGCCGTTGGCCAATGCTATGTCGACGGCATGGGCGAGGCGGCGCTCTATCCCGGCTGGTTCGTCGACCTGACCCAGGATGCCGCGAGCGAGGAGCACTCGCTTCGCGAGATCTACAACCATGTCGAGCAGGCCAAGGAAATCGCGCAGTCGATCGGGCACGACATGTTGTCCTACCTGCTGGACAATATCCAGGAAGAGATCCAGCAGAGGCTTGGCGATAAATCGAGGAGGCGCAAATCGTCCTGAAACGACATTTGCCACGCGCTAGAGCGGTTCACCGTTTCACGGAAACGCCGAACCGCTCTATCTCTTTGTTTTCACGCAATTCCGGACGGAAAACCGGTTCACACTTTTCCTGGAATTGCTCTAAGCCAGTTCCTTCGCCGATTTCTAGGCTAGCTTCTGGGCGGGGGCCTGCCGCGCCTGCCGACCTCCGCCGTCACCAGGCGCGCAAAATGCGACTGGGGCGAGCGGCGCTCGATGAGCCTTGCGCGTTCGAGGGCGGCGTCGCCATAGAATTCGATCAGCACATTGGCCGCCTTGGCGGCGTCGGCCCTCAGCCTGCCGACATCGGCCTCACCGCTCCCGCTGGAGGGTTCGCTCCTGGCAATCACGTCAAGCATGGCTTGCAATTTGTCAGGAGTGCTGCCCTCGTCTTCTTGCATGGTCGCTGTCCGATTGGGGGCGTAAAATATCGACATTTCCGCGCAGTGTCCAACAGCTTCGTTGATCGAGCGCGGGTGCAACCGGGTACAGCTTAGCCGTGAGTCAGACCACAATCTTCGTACAAGTATAGTGAGCCAAACTTCCCATGCAGATATTGGGGGCACCGATGGACCAGCCTAGCAAAATGGAAAACCTGCAGTTTGCGCAGGGGATCTTGCGGGAGCTTCGCCAGAAGGCTGAGGCCGATGGCGAAAAGCTTCTGACCTATCTCATCGACATGGCTTATCTCGAAGCCAGCGACCGTATCCGCGCCCATTGGATCGGCAGCCACGAGAACGAGAACCGCCGGGCCAAGGGCTGACCGCTGGCATCTTGCCGGCACTCTCCGGCCGGAACGCCCGGAACGCAAAAAAGCCCGCCATGCCTTTCGGCACGGCGGGCGTGATCATGCACAAGAGGCTACTGCGTAGCCGCTATTTCTTATGATGCGGCGGCCTTTTCGCGGACGGGAAGCTTCCAGCCCGGCCGGACGAAATGGCAGGTATAGCCATTGGGATAGCGCTCCAGATAATCCTGATGCTCGGGCTCGGCCTCCCAGAAGGGGCCGGCCGGAGCCAGCTCGGTGACGACCTTGCCTGGCCACAGGCCCGAGGCGTCGACATCTGCGATGGTGTCCTCAGCCACCCGTTTCTGCTCGTCGCTGGTGTAGAAGATCGCCGAGCGGTAGCTCATGCCGACATCGTTGCCCTGACGGTTCCTGGTCGTCGGATCATGGATCTGGAAGAAGAATTCGAGCAGCGTGCGGAAACTGGTCTTGGCTGGATCGAAGACGATCTCGATCGCCTCGGCGTGGGTGCCGTGATTGCGATAGGTTGCATTCGGCACGTCGCCGCCGCTGTAGCCGACACGGGTGGAGATCACGCCGGGAAAGCGGCGGATCAGATCCTGCATACCCCAGAAGCAACCGCCGGCAAGAACCGCGCGTTCGGAAGAAGCCATGTCAAACCTCCTTTGGATTTCTCCATAAGTGGGGATTGTGGCCTGCTTCTTCCAGCCGCTCAAGCGCCCGATAAGGTGAGGTAACAGAGCGGGATGCCTGGTCTGCGCCGATGCCCGCCGGTTGGGCAAACCGGCGAGCACTGGTTGCCTGGTCAGCCTCACTTAGGCCCCTTATCACCTCTGCCGTTGTTGCTCCCGCCCTTGTCGCCCCGGCCGTGATCACCCCTGCCCTGGTGGTGGCTTTCGCCACCGAGGCAGTTGGCGTCACCGACACCGCAGCAGCGGCCGGCCCAGAGCTTGTTGGTCGGCGTGTTGTCGCATTCATAGATTTGCTGGCCAGCCATCGCGGAACCGCCCAAGGCTGATACGGCCACGGCGGCAAGAAGTGCATTGCGCAGGATTGCAGTCATCGGAAAATCTCCATGGTGCATGGTGTTCATTTGCACCGATGCGTCGCCCGGCGGGGCGGATTGGTTCATCGCGTTTTCAGAAATTCTTACCGACGGTTCGATGTCCCATGACCGAGTTCCGGGTTCCGGACCGCCTTATTCATGCGGATCGGGCTTGAACCGCCTCACCACCACCTCGAACAGAATGTCCGAGATCCACATCGCCGAGACGCCGATGAGGAAGGCGGCGGCGAGCGTGGTGGTGTCGTCGGCGGTGTCGGGCATCGGCAGGCCGCTTGCCTGAACCCAGGCGACCACAGGCAGCGTCAGATAGGCGGCGGCTAAAGCGCCACAGATCGGCGAGGCCACCATCTCGCGCAACTTGTAGCGATGGCGCGACAGTGCCCTGAGCACTCCGCCGGCGAGGCCGGCGGCCACCACCTGGCCCTTGATGCCGAGCAGATCGAAGATGTCGTGCATCAAGCCCTCCAGCCGCAGAGTTTCTCGCCCTTGCGGTTGTGGGCGAGAAGCGCCCTCGCCTCTTCATCCGACAGCGTGTCGACCGCCTTGGCGGAGAGGCGCAGCGGCGCGGAGACCGCGCAGAAGGTGCCCTTGACCGTGGTGCAGCCGCCGAGTGCAACGAACAGGACGGCAGCGATCAGTCCCTTGCCCATGACTTCAGCTCCTTCTTGACGGCTTCTGCTGGCAGCGTGCCGGTATCGTTGTCGACCTGGTTGGCGATGTCGCGGGCCGCAGCCTCGGCCTTGGTCTGCCGGTCGCGCTCGGCCTTGGCGCCGGCGAGCCTTTGGTGAAAACCCCAGCCCAGCGCCGCGATGAAGGACACCAGCACACCCAGGACTGCCGGATTGCCGGAGAGGAAGGACAGGAGCGCCGTCATGCCAGCCACCACACGACAAGCGCGCCGATGAGGAGCAGCGCGCCGATGACCCAGGGCAAGGCCTGGCGGATGAGTTCGGTGAAAACCTCGACCATTTTATCCCTCTCACTTCGACCAGTGGAATTTGCGGGCGAGCGCGTACCAGGCTTCGGTGGCCAGGCTGATTGCCAGGCCGATGCCGGCTTCGAGCGCGATCTGGATGTCGGGATCGCCCGAAAGCGCCGCGGCGTCGCCGGCGCCGAGCAGACCGCGCGCGACGAGGACGCCGGCGCCGTAGCGCAGCGCGATGCGGATGATGACGGCGATCATTGGCAGAACACTCCGAAGAGATTGCAGGGAAGATGCGCGACCCAGGCGGCCGCCGAGCCGAGCGCCAGCGCGATCAGGGCGAGGATGCTGGCCGTCTTGGCGGGCAACGCCGGCGCCGGCGGAGCACTGTCGCCCCCGCGGCGCCGGCGGTCGGCCGCGCGGCGTCGGGTGGCGGCGGCGCGGGCTGGAGAGGCGCCTCGGGCTGCGCCGAGATGAGCAGCGCCTCGGCGCGCACCGAGGCGACGCGCGCGCTCCAGCCCTTGCCGAAGGTCGGCCAGGTCGGCAGCCGCTGGAGGAAGACGAGCCGCGCATCGCAAAGCGTGTCGATGACGACGCCGGCGGCTTCGCCCGGGCTGCGGCAAGCGTGGCCGGGCCGATGCGGCCATCCTGGGCAACGCCGACGATCGCCTGCAGATATTTCGCCGCCCTGCCCGGCCCGCTGTTCACCGCGAAGTCGAAGACGGCATAGTCGATGCCGTCGGGAAGCTCCGCGCCGAGGACGGCGTCCCAGTAGAAACGTCGAAAAAGCCTGAATTCCTCGAACCAGGCGTGTAGCGTCGAAAACACCTTGAAGCGGCCGGACTGCATGCGGTCGAGCATCTCCATCAGCCCGGCCTCGACCGAGACCGAGCCGTCGGGGAAGCGGGCGTGACTGGTCAGCATGTTCAGCCCATGCGCGGCATATTGTTTCGCGAGCGCAACGCCGGCGCCTTCCAGCGTTTCGCGGCGGCCGTCGCGCGGCCAGGCGAAGGGCAGCCACTCGCCCCAGGATTTGAGCGCCAGCGCCTGCATCGCCGGCGTCTGTTGCGCGGCGCGGTGCGCCTTCGTCACGTAGACGACATCGGCTTCGGTATCCCAGGCAAGCTCGACCGCGGCCGACGGATGGTCCCAGCCGAAATCGAGCGCGCCGATACGCGGCCACCAGCGCGGCAGTTTGAACGGCTCGCAGGCGATCGTCTCCTCCGCCACCGGAAAGATGCGGCCTGAGCCCAGCACCGGAATGCCTTTCGCGCGCGCTTCGCGCTCATGCTCGGGATAGGCGGCGACGATCGCGGCACGCTGCTCGGGCGTGTAGTGCCCGGCATCGTCGATGGTCATGAAGGTAACGTGTCGGGTCATGGGTACCTGCAAGCGCGAGTTCCTCGCCCCACGTGAGTGGGGGAGAGGTGGCGCGGCGAAGCCGCGACGGAGCGGGGGCAGCGCCGGCTTTCGATTAAAGGGCGGGAGGCTATTCGTCGAGGCTTTCGACCTACGAAGGGCGCACAGACATTGCGAGGAAGGCGGCTAAGGTGAACGTTAGCTCGCCGCAGGGTTTGCTTCCGACCTTGGAACCATATTCACTAGGAGGGCTCCAAGTTTAACGATTTCTGCGTCACCACGTTTAACCCTTACTCGAATAAGTCCGTTACTTTTAACCGGGAACGGAGAAATCTCTATGTTCATCCGCAGGCTTACTCGACTGTCATCGCTTTGAGGCCCCAAAAGGGGCAGGCCTTCCTTCGGTATCTCAAAGGGTGCGGTCATCGCCGGATTTTCTTGGTCTTCGGGAAAATACACCAGCAATTCATAATTGGTCGCTCGCTCGACGGTCACTTTTTCGAAGTAATGAGCAGCAAGACACAGTTTCGGTAATGTTGTGGGTCCATCTGTTACGATATTTATCGATCCAGCGTAGATTCCCATAAAGCTCGCCTTGCCACCGACCTCCTGTCGGATATCGTCGCAAAAACGGTAAAGCCATAAATATCTGGCCAATCTATCTCATTCATGAATATAACACTTTACGGGATACATAAGTTGTTACTACGGCCGCTTGACCTCTGTTATCCCATGTTGTTGTATCAGGAGTGTTGGAAAGCTTAGTCTTTATCGGCTCCGTAAAAACTATTGGCGGACTGCGCTCCCATGTGGCGTCATCGTCACAGAACGATTTGGCGTTCAATCCTGAAATTGTCTTGTCTTCACTTCTGCGAAGGCCTTCCTTGAACGAAACAAACTCAATCGACAGCCACACGTCGAAAGCGTCGGCCATGTCAAGCAATGTTTGGATGGTAAATTTTCCGTAGTCAGGGTCTTCCAAGCGAGCAATGTTGCTTTGTGATTTTCCCGACAGCGTGGCCAAGTCAGACTGCTTCATGTTGCGAGACTCGCGCATGGCGCGAATCTGGTGGGCAACCCCTTGCTTGACCGTCTCGCGCACGTAGGCGCGGCGGAAAAGTTTGCTGCTTTTCAACCGTTCGAATATGCCTCTACGGAACCCAGACATTCATTCTCCCGCTGTCAGATTGACACTCTAGACGACGTTGTTTTGCTATCTTAATCCAGTCTGATGGCGAGTAGTTCCGTTCCTTTTTCGTTACGACCAGCACAACAGTAAAAGTGTATGGTCCAGGACCGAAAAAACCGACCAAGCGAGTCTGAACGCCGGCAATCTTGCCTAAGATGACCTCTCCCAAGCCGCCCGAATTGTGCAGAGTGTCAAATTTGGGCCGTCGCCAATTAGCCCTTTCGGTTTGCGACAAAAATTCTAGCGCGACATGGGCCGTCGCAGCGTCCTCATCGCTCAATCCGTTAAACCATTGGGATAGCTCTCTTTTTCCGCTTGGCTTCACGTACTCGCGAAACGTCCACATAAATATACCTATTTTGGTATCTGTCAAGTTGACACTGAATACCAAAATTGGTATTTGCATTGAGCCAACGAGTCGACCGCCCCAGAACGTCAGCAACAATGCAAAGTATAAATCTGGGTGGTTGGCAAACGAAAAAGCCGCCACGTGTCTTCCCACGCGACGGCTTTAGCGCTCGTAGCTCAGTTGGATAGAGCGAGGTCTTCGTAGGTCCCAGGTCGGCGGTTCGAGCCCGTCCGAGCGCTCCACAACATTCACTACGGCTGCCACGCGTAACATAGTGGCCGCCGTTTGTGAATCCAAGATTAAGTACTACCCCATGATCAGATAGGTCGAAGATAGACAGAGCCGAGAAGTCGGCGGGACAGCACCCCCTCCGGCCTGCCGGCCATCTCCCCCGCGGGGGAGATTGGACTTCACCGGTGCGCTCACCCCTTCCCGACCCTCTCCACCTCCGCCGCGCTCAGAAACCTCAGCACCACATCCGACATCCCCAGCAGCGGCGTGAAGGTCACGATTGTAATGCCGCCAGTGGCGTTGGTGCGGGTGAGGCCCTCGGAATAGACATCCAGCGGCGGCTCCTCGTCGAACCAGACGCCGTGCAACGTCTCGCCCTGCCATTTCTCGCGGCCTTTTTCGTAACTCTTGAAGGAGAGCACGCTTTCGCCCGCCTGCACGTCGCCGCCACCGCCCCAGCGCACGATGACGCTGTCAATCGCACCGGGAACATTGCGGCCCATCACCGTGTCGGCGATGGCATCGGCCGGGATCATGCCGGTTCCCCATTCCGCCTGCTGCTGCGGCGGGCCGACCAGCACGCGCTGCGGGTTGTCGCGCGTGCCTTCGCCGGTGACGCCCGCCGCCCAGAGCCGAACGGGCGTATCGAACACTTTTCCCACCCACCAGTCGGGATAACGGCCGGTGAGATGCATGGCCCATTCGGCGCCCCCTGCCCTGGTCTTGCCGAGCTGGTTGCCAGCCATGAACAGGCGCTCGCGGTTTTTCCCCCCGGCCGCGTGGAATTCGGCCTGGCGGTCGTAGGGCGTGTAGGCTGCAAGCTGGTTGCTACGACGACGTCGGTCCAGCTGCTCGAGCAGCGCCAAATAGGTTCTCATCGCCATCGAGGAACGGGCGGAGGCTCGCTTCGAGGGCGCGGATGCGGCTGCGGATTTCCTCATCGCTCATCCGGTCGAGATTGTTTTTATCGGCATCGAGGTTTTGCGAAAAATCCTTGGGCAGCAGCGTCAGCACGACCTTTAGATACTGCTCGGGCTTTTCCGCCCGCACCGCGGCGATGACGCCGGCGCCATGGGCACGGAAATCGGCGCGCAGTGCTGCGGCGAAGTCGTCGCCCAGCGTCTTTTTGGAGCGTTTTGGGCGGGTTGCGGCAACTGGCGGCGTTGAAGGGGCCGTCTTGCGCTTCGACCTTGTCGCCTTCGCGCCGGCGCCCACTTTGCAACCTGCCGTTCTGGGATCGTCAGTCATGGGCCGCGGCAGCGGATGCGGTGGCCGACCTTGCCACCCTCGCCTTGCGGGCCTTTCGCGCCGGCTTCTTGCGCGGTTTTGAGCGAGCTGGCTTTGGCGGCACGGCTTCGCCGAGCGATGCGGCCTCACCAGACGGTCCGGACGCGGCCTTCAGCTTCGACGTAACGGCGACTATTGCCGCGTGGTCAAGGCCCTGGCGCGGAAAGCCGAAGCCGGCGACGGCCTCGACCGGGCCGCCGCGCACCATGCCGATGCGACGCCCGGCGCGACTTCCTCTACACGGCCGGCGCGACGCGGCAGGCCAAGGGATTCGAACTCGCCGATGGCGCTGACGATCTCGGCACCGTCGTCAGTGGTGATGATGGTGGCATAGCGTGGCATGGGGTTTCTCGGTGAGCTGGTAAATCGGAAGCGTTGCGTTCCTTCGCGCCCCCCTCTGGCCTGCCGGCCATCTCCCCCACACGGGGGGAGATTGGCAGCTTGGCCGATGGCGCTCTTCCTGCGGCGTTGGTAATTGGCGAAAGCGCTTGAGAGCTGATCTCCCCCCTCGTGGGGGAGATGTCCGGCAGGACAGAGGGGGGCGCTGTCCCGCCAGCGGTTCAGGAATTTGTGTGCGCGCCAGCGACATCAGAAAAACAAAACCCGCGGGCGGCGGGTCATCGGCGCAAATCAGCACCATGGACAAAATCATAGCAGAACTGCCCTCACCGGGCAATGCCTTCTAGGCAAATTTTCCTAATTATGTTTGAATCACAAACCTCCGGCCGCCGAAAAACGGCCTGCCCGGGACAGGTCGCCGCAGGTGGGCATTTTGTCGGAACCATGCCTGGCCCGAATGGTTGGCCCCGTGTCGCGACGCGACGAACCTTTGCCAAAAAAGGAGAAAATCATGTTGAAAACCATCCTTGCGGCCTCGGCGCTCACGATCGCTCTTGCCACGGCGGCGATGGCCCAGAGCACTGGTCATATGGGCTCGGGCGACACGTCCGGCCATATGGGTTCGGGCAGCACAAATGATACGACCGGCGGCGGCGGCCAGACGGTCATCCCCAATTCCGACAATGTCGATCCGGGCACGACCGGCAGCATTTATGGCGACCCCTCCTATGACGACGGCATGAACTCGAATGCCGACCGCCATTGCGCGCCGGGTCCGCAGGGCGCTCAGCCCGATGCCGGCAACCTGTCGCCCGGAACCACCGCGCCGACAGTCAACGATAACCACTGCGGCAAGTAAGGCCGCGATATCGTTGTGAGTTTCGTCGCAAGGGTCGTGAGGTTCGCTTCACGGCCCTTGCTTTTACGGCCACGGCATACGCGCGGGAACCATGACCCATCGTGGCCGTTGCAAGGAGAAAAAGGAGAAAACCGATGGCAGACAATGAAACGGGCATGGCCAAATCGGCAGGCAACGGCAAGGGCACGACGAGCGCAGCCAGCAACCGAGGCGCTTCGCGCCGCAGCGCTCGCTCTTCAGGAGCTTCCGAAGCGGCGATGAAAAAGCAGATCGCGGAACTGAAGCGCGAGGTGAGCCGGCTCAATCGCATGCTTTCCGACCAGGATACGGCTCATGGCTGGTATCAAAGCGCGGCCGATCGGGCTTCCGACTTGTACAGCGGCGCGACGGACCGCGCCTCGCGCGCGGCAAAGCAGTTGCGCAGTCAGGCGCAGAGCGTATCGGAAACGGTGCAAGGGAACCCCGGCACCATTTCCACCGCGGTCGCGATCGGCGGGCTGTTCGGCGTGCTGATCGGCCTCGCCATCGCCAGAGGCTCGCAGCCGGACCGCGACTGGTTCCATCGTTAAGCGCGGGACGGCTTGCCGTCTCGTCGCTGCCGCGCAGACCTGGCCGTTACGCGCGGGACGGCTTGCCGTCTCGTCGCTGCCGCGCAGACCTGGCCGCTAACGCGCGAGACGGCCAGCCGTTTCGCGCTACCTCACACAACTGGAACGAAGGCCGGGCTTCAGCCCGGCCTTTTTGCACAGGCTGGTCATTAGCCAGACCTTATGGAATCATTCCGCATTGGAATCGCGGAGAGCGGGCATGGACAAACCTGCCATGGCATCCGTCTTTCGGATGCGGCATGTGCCAGCAAGCATTTCGGGCGTTCGCAGCCTAGGCCGGGGCCAGGCCGATCCGGTTTTCCATTCGAGGCCGCTCGGCGAAGCCATCCGCTTCATCGCCGAAGCCGACGGCCAGTACGATCTCAGCGCCGTAGCCATTTCCTACGGCGACCGCTCGACGCCGCCGCTCGGCAGTCGCGAGGCCAAGCAGCTCTGGAGCGAATATGGCGTGCGCCTGATGGAGGCGTGAGGCAAGCTCTCGGATCGGAAATGCCGCTCGCGCGTTTTGAGGCGAGGTCAATGGGAGGAAGCGCCATGAACGTCGCCAATCTGCAACTCGAGGGCCTGCTGATGGCCGTCGCCGCAATCAACCATGTGCTGGTGCGCAAGGGCGTGCTGACGGTCGAGGAGATCGACGTCGCGCTGCGCAAGGCCGAGGCCGTCGAGACCGGGGAAGACCGGTCCGAGGGCATGTCGGCGTCGAGCCGCGACGCCGTCAATTTCCCGATCCGGCTGCTCGAGCTGGCCAACCAGTGCCAGCCGGAGGTGGACATGCCGTCCTTCTCGAAGCTCGCGCGCATGGTCGGCCAGATGAAGGAGCCATACAACGATCAGATGTGAGCCAATCGAAGAAGCTGGCGTCGGCCACGGAATCCGGCCTATGTAGGTGTGGCAAGCTCTTGGGGGCCGAATGAATTCCTGGTTGAAGTGGCTGCTGATCAATCTCGCGGCCCTCGGCGCAGCAACGCTGGTTGGGCTGGTTGCCCTCTCACAGGTCTATGTGCTCAAGGCCAATGTCGGGCACAACCAGGCTGCTCCACTCGTTTTGGGCTTTATTGTTTCTTTGGTCGTCGCCATTGCCGCCCCGGCGACCCGCTTCATGCCGCGTTTCATCGTCCTGGCCGGTATTTTCGTGGGGGAGTTTGTACTCTCCTTCGTGATTTCCAATGCGACGCTTCTCATGGTCGACGCCTACTGGGGCGGTGATATCGAAGCAGCAAAGCCTTGGGTATATGGCGGAGCCGCCACTCCCTTCATCACCGGCGTGACCGGGTACTTTGCATTACGGCGATATCGCCTTTCCGCCGTTACGGAAATGTTCCGGTAGTGACGAGCGTTTGACAGCTTTGGCGGGATGGCAGCCGGTCGGAATTGACCGCCCGGCTGATTTCCCTCACGCCTTGCCCGACCAGCCCTGCCGGACGGCGAGCACGCTGCCCGGGCCGTGCACGGCGGCGAAAAGCAGGCCGGCGGCGAACGGGAAATGCGACATGAAGGCGCCGAACTCGGCCTGGTTGCCGGCCCAGTGCGACGGGCCGTGGAAGGCGAAGCCGAGGAAGACGACATAGACCGCGCCGATCAGCGCCGCCGGGGTCAAGAAGGCACCGGTGAGGAAGGCGATCACCAGCAGCGTTTCGAGGATCGCCGCGCACCAGGCGAGAAACAGCGGGAACGGGAAGCCGGCGGCGGCGATGTAGCCGGCGGTGGCGCCCATATCCATGAACTTGAAGGCGACGGCCATCGCGAACATGGCGGCGAAGATCAGGCGGGCGATGAGAATGGCGGCGGTCTGCCAGGTCGATTGCGGTTCCACGTTTGTCCTCCGGGTTGAAGCGGTTGATGTGCTCCAAGGACGGACGAAAGGCGATGGTTCCGACAGCGTCCCTAAAATAGTTTGCAAGGACCCTATGTTGGGGGCCGAGAAGGAACGCGGCGTGCCATTGTCTAGCGCTGGGCGACCGCCTGCGGCGGATGGCTGATCGAATCCCGCACGGTGCCGTAGGCGGCGCCCCAGCGGTCGGTCATGTCGCAGCGTATGTCCCAGAGCTCGGGGAAGAAGCGGTGGCGGGCGCCGCCTTCGAGGATCTCCACCGGCCGGCCCTTCAGCGACTTCGCGCCGAGCCCGATCGAGCGGTGGATGAGATAGAGGTGGTTGGCGCGGAACTTCTGGACCAGCTCGTCGAACTCGATCAGCGCCTCGGCCACCACGTAAGCGTCGCCATGGTCGTAATGGGCGTCGTAGATGTCCTCGACCGAGAGCCCTCGGCCGTCGAGATAGGCGTGCTTGAAGGCCCGCCAGAGCTCCGGCGGCAGGCGCAGGATGAGCTTGAAGCCCGGCGATTCCTGGCCGCTGCCATTGCCGAGCTCGAGGCGGATCTGCTGGTATTCCTTCGGCGACATGGTCTCAAGCAAGTCGAGCTGCGCCGTCATCAGCCGCACCAGCCGGTGCACCCGCCCCATCAGGGTGACGACGCGGTGGGTATCCTCCCTCTCCAGATAGTCGAGCACGTCGACCAGCGTGTAGGCGATGAGCTTCATCCACAGCTCCTCGACCTGGTGCACGATCTGGAACTGCAGCTCGTCGGCATTGACCAAGTCGGCGAGCGGCTTCTGGCAGGCAAGCAACTGGTCGACTTTCAGGTAAACGCCATAGTCGCGCATCTCCGGCGCCTCGATGCGGGCGTGATAATCCGATTTGTCCATGGCTCATCTCCTCGCGCGGGCATGGTTCGACAGTTGCCCCAAGGATAGCGCTTCCGGCCTGAACATTGTTTCTTTTTGTTATCCTAACTGCAGAAATTGGAGTACGATTCTCATCGATTTTCGTGATTTTGGAGAACGAGCCATGCTGGATGCCCTCGACCGCAGAATAGTCGCCGCGTTGGAGCGCGACGCGCGCGTCTCCTTCGGCGAGCTCGCCGAAGAGGTTGGCCTAAGCAAGACGCCGTGCTGGAAGCGGGTCAAGGCGCTGGAAGACGCCGGCGTGATCCGCGGCTATTCCACCCGCATCGATCCGGCGGTGATCGGCTTCGGCATCGAGGCCTTCATCCAGGTGTCGATCGACTTCGAGGTCTCGGATGCTTTCGAGGCTGCGGTGCAGAGGCATCCGCTGATCCGCCGCTGCTATGCCACCACAGGCGAGGCCGACTATCTGCTGCAGATCGTCACCGTCGACATGAGGGCGCTGGACCGGATGCTGCGCGAGGAGCTCAGCCGGCTGCCCGGCGTGCGCCGCACCGTCACTTCCATGGCGATGCGCGAGATCAAGGGCGAGATTTCGTTCGCTGATGCAGCGACGCATGCGCTGAGGGGATGAGGCGCGCACGTCAAATGATTTGAGAGGTCGGCGCGAAGGATCGCTACGGCTGGTATTCTGAGGTCACACCTGGCCAGACTCCGCACCGGCAGCCGGCTCGGGCTCCCGCGCTACCTCTTCCTTCTCGGCGTCGGCCTTGCGCTTCGGGCACTCCTCGAAATCATGGTCGCGGCCGCCGCAATAGGAGCAGCATTTGGCGGGAGTGTCGGGTTGGAGCATCGAGGCCATTCCCAAGAATGCACGAAAAGGTGTCCGGTTGCAGCAATTGCGTGAAGCCGCAACCGCTGTTCAGCCCCGATGCCCCGAAGTCCAAAATCAAAGGAGCTCGCCGCTCGCGCGGCGGGCTCCCTTTCGATCACCGCTCACGCATGTGCGTGGGGATGACGGAAGTCCCAGACGGCCCAGGCCGATGCCGCGACCACCAGCACGCCGAGGACGACGTGCGTGAGCATCACGTTCCTGTCGGCTGCAAAGTGTAGCAGCCAGGGCGACACGATCAGCCAGAGCCCGAGGACGACATTTACCCATTCTTCCCATTCGGCGAACACCGAAAGCGTCGCGAGCGCCAGCGCGCCGAGCGCAACGCCGACAATCCAGGCGTTCCACGCGGGCACCATTGCCGCAGTGAATCCGATGACCCAGGGTGAGATGAACAGGCAGATCGCGAGGACCAGATTGATCCAGTCCTGGCTCTTTTTTCCTTCCATCAGTTTGCTTGGCATGACAACCTCCATGGAGCTTGACCGAAGCAACTGCACAAGCGTGAACACCGCACGCTTAATTAATTGATGTAATACTCTTTTACGGACCTGCAAGGAGGCCGCGGCCGGGCGCATTCCCCGTTGAAGATGTCAGGAGGGCTGAAAACGGCCTTCAGACGCCGAAGTCCCCCTCGGTCTCGGCGCCGAGTTGCGGCACGACGATGGCCTCGAGCGGCGCCGTCAGCGACCATTTCAACGCACCGGGCGAGCGTTCGAGGCTGGACGAGCCGCTGAGCGATTGCGGCGCCACCCGCTCGAGCACCACAGTGCCAAAGCCCTTGCGCACGGCCTCATCCGGTTCGCCATCACCGGCATCGGCGTTCGACATCTCCTGCCAGGCCAGGTGAAACAGGCGCCGCGCCTGCGAATCGGTCTCGACTGTCCAGGTGATCTCGACGCGGCCGCCCTCGCCCGCCAGCGCACCATATTTCGACGAGTTGGTGCCGAGTTCGTGGAAGGCCATGCCGAGATTCTGCACGGCATTCGACTGCAGCGTCAGCAAGGGACCGGAGAGCGAGATGCGCTCCTCGTGGCCGAACGGTTTCAGATGTTCCTGGATGAGGTCGAAGAGGCTCGCCCCCGCCCACTCCGAGGTAACCAGAAGATCGTGCGAGCGCGACAGCGCCATGATGCGCGCGCGGATCATGTCCTCGAACTCGCTGGGGTTGGCCGAGCGCTTGTTGGTTTCCCTCACCATCGACAGGATCACCGCGAACTGGTTCTTCACGCGGTGGTTCACCTCGCGCATCAGGAGCCGGATGCGGCGCTCGCTCTCCTTGGCGGCTGTGATGTCGCGGGCGATCGTGGACGCGCCGACAATATCGCCGGAAGAGCTCCTGATCGGCGAGACCGTGACCGAGACAGCAAGCAGCGAGCCGTCCTTGCGCTTTCGCATCGTATCAAAGCTCGCAATGCCCTCGCCTCGGCGGATGCGGCCGATGATGTCGACCTCCTCGTCATGCAAATGCTCGGGGGTCAGGAGCAGCATCGGTTGGCCGATGGCTTCCTCCGCGCTGTAGCCGAACAAGCGTTCGGCCGCGCGGTTCCAGTCGGTGATGATGCTGTTCAAATCCTTGCCGATGATGGCGTCGACAGAGGAATCGACGATGGCCGCCAGCCGCGCGTTGGCAACGGTATCTGCTGCTTTCCTATCCCCGGATCTCACCGATTTCCTGCCCCCGCATTTCACCACGTCCTTAGTTAGCGCAGATACGGATCAAGGCAACGGGCCGCATTCGTCCTGATCATCCCCGGAACGATTTCCAACGGTCGCACGAGACGTGGCACAATAGTCAGATTTTGCATTGTCAAACAAAGTCACTACATTAGCTGACTAAATGATTCATGGCGCGGTGAACCGATGGCCAAGAAGAGGAACGCACCCGTCCGGACCGTTGTCACGGCGACCTCTCCCGCGGAGGCCTATGAGGCGGCCTACTTTGCCCGCAAGTGCGGCCTGACCCCTGAAGAGGCGCTGCGGCTGATGCGTGAGGCCCATGACTCTGCAAGCGCAAAGCCTCCGGCGAGAAGCGGAAGGGTAACCGGCTTCCCGGGTGAGTCGCCTGTCGAACTGCTGCTGGCCGAACTCCAGCTGGCAGCGTCTCTTTCGGCGTTTGCGGCGGCAGCTCGCCGGGCTGGAGCGGGCCGGGTGGGACAAGAGCTCGGCTGCCTTTTCGTTGGCCAGGGTATGAAGCCGGAGAAACCACCCTGTTCTCTTTGCCACCAGGTCCGGCTGACGCGGCCCCCCGAGGTCAATTCGGCAAGGGCTTGATGGTTCCGCGCTTCGGAACCGTGGAGATCGGCAATACGGCAGAGCATGTCTATCCCGCGTCAGGCAGCAAAAACCGCCCCGGATGGGAGAAACCGGGGCGGCAATTGTGGGAGGTAGTTCGGGTGTCCGGGACTACCAGACGTTAACTTACCGGCCCCCGAAAGGTTTCAAGCCGGGCCGACCGGCGTTCTAAAGCGCGTCACGATCTTTCAGATACGCTCCGTGCGCTTTAGGTTTTGATTTTACGCATGTCTTTGTCCCGAAACCGGTTCCCACTTTCGGGAGACAAGCTTTATTTCGGTGTCTGCGGAGGCAGCTCGCCGGGCTTGATTATCGGCATCTGGCTGTTGTCGGCCGGCGGAACGGTGGCGTTCTTGTCGCCGGTGGGAGGCGGTTTCAGCACACCGTTGCAATTGTCGAGCGTTTCCGACAATTCGGTCGCGTCGGCCTGCTGCTTCTGCTGCGGGTCCTTAGTGTCGGGCTTGGCTTGGCAGTCCCCTCGTTGTTGCAGGTCGGGGATGAGCTGCTGGTCCATCGGTTGATCGGCCGTCTGCGCCACCGCCGGCAGCGCCGACATCAGGACGACGGCCACTGTGAGTGGAATTTTCTGCATGGGATCCTCCTCATGGGTTAGTAACCCCCGATGATCGGCAGGATCTCGCCGGCGATGTAGCTGGAGCATTGCGGCGAGGCTAAAAACACATGGGCCGGCGCGATCTCCTCAGGCTGGGCGGGCCGCTTCATCGGCGTCTTGGCGCCGAATTGCGAGACGTCCTCGGCCTCTTCCTCCGACGGGTTGAGCGGCGTCCATACCGCGCCTGGCGCCACCGCGTTGACGCGGATGCCCTTGCCGATCAGGTTGCCGGAGAGCGCCCGGGTGAAGGCGTGGATGCCGCCCTTGGTCATCGAATAGTCGACCAGGTCCTTCGAGCCCTCGATGCCGGCCGTGTTCGCGCTGTCGGACTTGGATTGACTATCGGTCGGCATCGCCATCTCCTTCTCGATAGACAACGCATGCCGGTGGAAAAGGTTGGCTTTCGTCGGGTCGTGCGCCAGCCGAGGAACCCTTTTCACTAGCAGGCGCGGCAACCATCCCCGGCCTGCGCCGTTCCGCCTGCCGGAGGCAAAACATGTTCGACGATTTCGAAAGCGCCGAGATCGAGACGGGCGAGGCACGGATTTTCATCCGCCGCGCCGGCAGCGGGCCGGCGCTGCTCCTGCTGCACGGCTTTCCCGAGACGCATCTGATGTGGCGCGATGTGGCGCCGGAGCTCACCGATCGCTTCACCGTCGTCTGCGCCGACCTGCGCGGTTACGGGAAAAGCTCCTGCCCGCCGTCTGGTCCGGATCACGCGCCCTACGCCAAGCGCGCAATGGCGGCCGACCTCGTGGCGTTGATGGCGAAGCTCGGCTTTTCCCGGTTCATGGTTGCCAGGCACGATCGTGGCGGGCGCGTCGCTTACCGGCTGGCGCTCGACCATGCCGACAGCATCGAAAAGCTTGCCGTGCTCGATATCGTCCCCACCGCCGGTGCCTGGGACCGGGCCGACGCCCGGCTGGCGCTCGGCTACCGGCCGTGGTCGCTGCTTGCCCAGCCCGAACCGCTGCCGGAGAAGATCATGGCGGCGGCAGCGAGTGCGATCGTCGATAATGCGCTGGGGGGCTGGGGCTCCTCGCCCGCGGCGTTCCCGCCTGCGGTGCGACAGGCTTACATCGAGGTCTTGCGCGATCCGGCGCATATTCACGCGATCTGCGAAGAATATCGTGCGGCAGCTTCCCTCGACCGCGAGCACGATCATGCGGACCAGACGGCGGGCCGGCGCATCGCCTGCCCGGTGCTGGCGCTGTGGAGCGGGCATGGCGCGCTTGCCGAATGGTACGCGCAAGAAGGCGGGCCGCTGGCGTTGTGGCGGGAATGGGCCGACAATGTCAGCGGCGGGGCGATGGCCGGCGGGCATTTCTTTCCGGAGGAACTGCCCGACGGGACAGCCGACATGCTCAGCGATTTTCTGCTGTCGGCTAAAGCCCGTACGCCAAAGTGAGATAGATCGCCGGCGCAACGATCAGGCAGAGTGCCATCACGATCACCACGGCATTGCCCAGGCGCTCGGCCCGCCTGGCAATGTCGGCGACGTCTTCATCGGCGTTGATGATTTCGAGGATTGAGAGGTCGGCGAGAGCGGAGAGATGGTTGTCGTTCGCAGGGTGGCTTTCAGCTTCTCGCGGTTTGGGCTTGGCAGAAATAAAGGTCAAAACGTCGTCTCGCTTTCGAAACCGGCAACGCGGCTTCCTTATTCCGATGGTTTTTGGGTTCCGACGGTATTGGGTGCCCGCCGTTTGCGCGGAAAAGGCGGGCACCCAAAATGCCGACGATGGAGGGGGTTCCATCGACAACGGCTCACCAACTCCAAGCTTCTGCTTTGGTTGCCGCCACAGGCCCAATGCGCCGGCAACTCGGACTTCAGTCGCAAGGGCCGCTCGGACCGTGGCCCCCGAGCATGAGCACCCGAGCGGTTCGGGCCGGCGCTCGAAAGCGATTGGAACTTCTTCCCCCTCCCCCGGTTCCTCAGAAACAGCTGGTGGCTTGCCGCCGGCAGGACGTTTCAACGGAGGCACCGATGTCCGTGCACACACTTCACCCCGAGCGCGTCGACGAGGCACGCATGCATGCCTATTCGATCTTCGCTCCGCTGCTGATCCATTCGCTGGCCCAGAGGCTGGCGGGCTGCCGGGGCATGCGGGAACTGGACAAGCTCGAGACATCGCTTGTGCGCCTTATCGAGGAAACCGTCGTCGCCGCGCCGGATGGCGAGGCGATGAAGGAGTTCGCGGTCGAGCTCGTCGTGTCGACGCTGCGCAACGTGCGCGAACATCCCGATGCCAAGCACGATCTGGAAGAGATCGACGACCGGCGCACAGCGGGGCGCTCGGAGATTCCGGCAACGCTGGAAGAGCAGTTGCAGTCCGGTCTAGAGGACAGTTTCCCGGCGAGCGATCCGCCGGCGGTCGTCTCGACAGCCATCACCGGTGGCTCGAAGCACATCATTGGAACCGACGAGGTGCTGCGCCGCAAGAAGGCGGCGCGCCGCAGGCCGGAGACGGCGGAGCGGACATCGAAGGAGGCCTAAGATGAACAGCAAAATCCCGCACCGCCCGGGTGCTGGCCATGCCCCGCCTTCGGGTAACTTGCCGACCACGGGCGGCGAAGATCCCGACGTGCGGTTCCTGGCGGAGAATACCGACCTCTCGCCGAAGCAGGCACGCGAGCTGATCCGCGAGCATGGGCATGATCGCGACAAGCTGCTGAAGATCGCACGCACCATGAAGGCCGAGGGCTGAGGCCCTCCAGAAAGTGAGGCAGATCATGAGCAATGCGCCGGCGCCAAGTGGGGGAAGATGGCCGGCAAGCCAGAGGAGTGAAGGATCGCGGCTCATCCCCTCTTCGTCATCCTAGGGTCTGCGCGCGTCGCTTCGCTCCTTGCTCCGCCCTAGGATTGTTTGAGAAGGATCGGGTAGTTTGGCGGCCGGGACTGCAGGCCCATCACAGCCGGCAGTCCCGGCGGCAGGCGACCGTCCTAAGGTTCGGGTA
>NZ_LPWA01000102.1 GCF_001510895.1 Mesorhizobium loti
TGAGTTTAAAAAACCCACCATTCGGCGATATCGACGTCAATCGCCGGGCCATCGATATCCACGTCATTTACTCGCCGTGGGGCAAACGATCGCTATCCCAGGAACGGCCTCAGCTCGACGCTTACGAACGACCACGGGTGGCATGTACGCATACGACGAAGACCGCATGATTGGCACACGCGCGTGGGCGCGGGGCTCTATTGGCGTTGCGTGAAGGTCAGGTGGCCTGCCGATCGGCAGGCTTGTCGGCTTCGCGTAGTCGTTTCTATTCCCAGGGCAGCAGGCGGAAAGATCGGCAGTGCGGGCCAGGAAACAGCTAGCCAGGCTTTTGGGTCGACGTCGTTGGAGCGTGCCGTGGTGACGAGGATAAGCATGACGACGGCCCAGTCGGCGCCGCGCTGGGAATCGGCGAACGTCCAATTGCGCCTTCCGAGGGCAATGCCACGCAACGCTCTTTCGGCGGCGTCAACCCGCGCTGACAAGCTGTCGGTGTATTTGCCTATACGGGGTTTCTGCGCCAGGAGCATGGACGGAACATGGGAGCCGCCGACGGAAACAAGGGCCACTTCCTCCTCAGCTCTCGCCGCCAGGAGTAAATCTGCCTCACATCATGCCGCTCTGGACACAGTCGCTCCGTCAATTCCAACTGACATGACGGTACCGTGCTTCTTCTCATCCCCCAGTGACGACGCCGTTTCGTACCAAGAATCTCGATACGCATCCCAAAATCTGGCCCAAGACACGTTGCAAACGATGTCAGGCAGGCGGTGACAATCGGGCGGTTACGAAAGGAATTGGCGACGTGCTTTCGCGAAACACTTGAACGGTCGGTTTGTCGTTTTGATCCTCAGAAGCGGCGCCGACGTCCGACGTCTTTGGCCGGCAGTCCATTTTCAGCCTGCGGCATCACCAACGAGCGCACTGAGCGGGAAAGCCATCTCTTCTTTCACCGTTCTGGTGACGACGTAGGTGAAGTAGCGATCGATACCGACCTCTCGAGCAAGCAAGCCGTCGATCACACGCTGGTAAGCCTCGATATCGCTTGCGACTACCTTTAACAAATAGTCGACGCCGCCGCCCAGGGACCAACAGGCGACGATTTGCGGGACCTGCCAAACCACGCGCTCAAACCGCTCAAACTCAGACTGGCGGTGGTTCCTGAGCGACACCTGCACCATCACCGCCGTTATCGGCATTATTCTACGCAATGCTACACGGGCATGGTAGCCGACGATCACCCCAGTCTGCTCAAGCCTTCGCAACCGCGTCCAGCATGGTGTGGCGGAAAGCCCTACCTTTTCAGCTAGCGCCAACTTCGTGATGCGACCGTCGCGTTGTATGGCATCGAGAATTCTCAGGTCAATCGCATCGAGTTTCAACAACGCCTGCGCTCCCTCAAACTGCGCGTATTGACCAAAACGTCCGCTTTCTCTTGGATCCTAGGCCGCAAGTTGTCCAGCCTGCTGTTGGCCAAGAAGCGTCATTGCAGAATAGTAAGCTAGACGCCGACGCGACCGATCGAAATGCGGAACATCGCTGGTTCATGGTGGCGTCCTCCCTGGATCGCAACATGTAGAGGCAGGTATATTAGCCGAACTTGCAAGTGGCCGCTTGTCCAGAGATAATTAGAAGTCGTCGCAAGTGAGGATCGGTTCTGTCGTCGCGTTGTCCCCATTATCGCGCCGGTCGATTCCGCAGTGCTCCGGCTGCTTACCCTGAGTGCCGGGTCGTTTGGCGCGACGGTGGAATATCAGTACGCGGTTCGATCGACCTCACCGAAGAGCGGTTTCGCAAAGATATTTTGCACGCTATCTACCGTGAGAAATCTACGCCGAAACTCTGCCCATGCGCCAAGCACTCGTCGCCGCGGTCACAAGCCCGATGAACGTCTGGCCGCTGAAGTTCCGCGAGATGGCGGACGGCTCGATGCGGGCGGGTTCTTCAAATCGAGCCAAGCTTCCTGGATCAGTTCGCCGCTGAAACCCTGACAACCGTCGACAGAACGTTCCTTAGGTAAGGAAATCACGGCTTCGACCGGGAGTTTGACCTTTCCTGGACCTCGTTCGCTTACAAGTGGGCGCGGCAGCTCAGCCGAACTTTCCCACATGCTGGTCAAAGCGAGTTGATCGAAGCTACGGTCGCCGCCCTTTGCGGGCGGCGCTGTCTTTTTGGTTGGCCTTCCCGGCGGCGCGGTGTGGGCGGCTCTCCCTTCTAGGCCCGCCGCGGCGGCCCGCAACCCTGCGCGTCCCGCTCCGGGTCCTCCACTTTCGTTCCGGTCCTGCGGATGCAGGCCACCTCTGACGGCGGGCCTTTCCGGTCGTTTTTCGCCGCCCACCCCGCTCACATGGGGACTTTGTCGTCAAGGCTGTCTTCGCATATCAACCTCAATGCGTTTCCGATCCAAGGTCCGAGCCCGTCGTCTTGGCGCGGTGACTACACCGGTCCAAACTCACATACGGTCGCTGCGCTATGGCAACTGCACCAACATCCCGCTTTCGTCGGTAAGGCTCAGGGGAACGTGACCAGTCTTCCGGTCGGCATTTTAAGCCAAGTGGGGTGGGAGGTTCGTTCGCCCTGGATCAGCCGGGAGCGATCAATCCCGGCGGATGGAAGAGAGTACGCTGGTCATGCAGGCTTCATGACAGCACCCTCAATGGCAGCACCATGATGAACATACTTCCACAGGGCGATCAGAAGTTTCCTCGCTAGCGCGATAATGGCGGACTTACGGCGCCTGCCACCGTCGAGCGCAACCCGCTCTTGGAACCATTGCGCCAATGCCGATCGAGGTTGATGCAAAAGCCAGAACCACGACAATTGCACCATCACGGTCCTCAGCCTCGGATTGCCGGCCTTTGATACGCCCTGTTCCCGGCTGATCGATCCGCTTTGCCATGGTGTCGGTGTTAGGCCGGCGTAGGAGGCAAGCTGCCTTCGGTTCGCGAATTCGCGATACAAACCCTCTGACCAGAGCACCTCGGCAAAGTCCGCCCCCACGCCGCGCAGTTGTTTCAGCATCGACATTCCATTGGCGACCTTTGACGGGTCGCAGTCATTGCGGGCCACTTCGTCACGCACTGCTTCCACGTCCTTGATCTGCCGAAGCACAAGCTCGATCCGGTCCAGAGCACGCACAATCTCCGTCTTCAAATTCTGCGGCAGCTCGCGGCCGTCGCCGGTCCTGAGTTCTTCCAGTCGCGCGCGCCGATCCCGCTTCAGCGGCTCAAATCCAACGACACCTTGCGAGAACAAGAGCCCCTTCACTCGGTTCACGATCTTGATCCGCTCCGCGATGAGAGCGCGTCGTTCACGGCTGTTGCGCTTTCGGTCCTCTTCCTCGGGCGTTGGTGGAACGACCATGGCGCAGACCCGCGGCTCGCCGCGCTTGTAGGCAAGCAGGGCGCGAAGCAGGGTCTCGCCGTCCAGCTTGTCTGTCTTCGCCCGGCGTTTCCTACGTGACGTGGCGATGGATGCGGCATCGACCACATGGCTTTCAATGCCTTCACGCTCAAGGATCCGATGTATCCAGAAGCCATCCAAACCAGCCTCCTGGATTGTAATCACGGGCACGTCACGGCTCGTTCTGCCCCGAACCGTCGCCTTCAACTGGCGGACAAGGTCCAACAGTCCGGCCGTATCGCCGGCCTTGACGGCGCGCTTTGACATCTTCGCTCCGTTGCACGGCAACAAGCTCGTCACCAACCAGGTCGAACGACTGAGCTCCAGGGACAGGAAGATAGCGCCGAGCGTCGTGTGGACCGCATCGGTTTCATTCTCAGTCGCATTTTCGGTCTTCATGTGTCCTATCCCTCCACGTTCTTCATGAGCAATATGCCGGTCAAAGCGAGTTGATCGCAGCTGCGGTCATCGCTTCGCGATGCGGTTTTGTTTGTTGCCTGCCCCCGCTCGCGGGGTGGGCGACGCTCCTTTCTAGGCCCGCTGCGGCGTGCCGCAACGCTCGCTCCGCTCGCATCCTCCACTCCGTTTCGGCCCTTCGAGTGCGGCCCGCCTCGTTCAGCGGGCCAAGCCAGTCGCTTTCTGCCGCCCACCCCACTCACGGGGGCAGGCACGCGAGATTGAGATCGAGCGCTGCCTCCACCGCCCCATGGGATCTTCCGGGGAAGGGCGCAGCGAGATTGGCGAGCGGAGGTCAAGTCATGTGCAGAAACGGCAAACGCAGCGCTAGCGGAGAAGCGGGGAGCAAGAGGTGCGAGCCGCTTAAGCGCAGCCTCTATTCCGAAATCACAGACCGCATCATCGCCGATCTGGAGCGGGGTTGCGTGCCTTGGGTGAAGCCTTGGGGCAGCGCCAAGGCCAGCCTTGGATTGCCGAAGAATGCCGCCACCGGGCGGAGCTATTCCGGGATCAACATCCTGATCCTGTGGGGCGCGGTGATCGAGCACGCCTTTCCCGGCCAGAACTGGCTTACCTTCCGGCAGGCGCTTTCACTTGGCGGCAATGTCAGGAAAGGCGAGCACGGCACGACCATCGTGCATGCCGACCGCTTCATCCCGAAAAACGAGAAGGAACGCGCTAAGGCGGAAGATACCGAGCCGCAGGCGGTGCCCTTTCTCAAGCGCTTCACCGTCTTCAACGTCGCGCAATGCGAGGGATTGCCGGACGAGCTTTACAGCCAGCCCGAGCCGCTGCCCGAGCGCCAGATCATCCCGCAGGCCGAGGCGCTTGTTCGAGCTTCCGGCGCTGATATCCGCATTGGCGGCGACCGTGCTTTTTACATGCCGTCCGCGGATTTTGTCCAGCTGCCGCCGCAGCCGGCCTTCTTCGAGCAGATCAACTATTACCGCACCTGCTTCCATGAGCTTGGCCACTGGAGCGGGCACCCCACGCGGCTTGCGCGTGACCTCTCCGGCTCGTTCGGCACCAAACTTTATGCGCATGAGGAACTGGTCGCCGAGATCACGGCTGCCTTCACCTGCTCGAGCCTCGGCATCACGCCGACCGTGCGCCATGCCGACTATATCGGCTCTTGGCTGAAAGTATTGCGCGAGGACAACCGGGCCATTTTCCGCGCCGCCAGCCTCGCCTCGAAAGCCGCAGATTTCCTGCTGGCTTTCCAGACTGATGCCGAAAGCGAGCCTGATCAGGAGATCGCGGCATGAGCGCGCCCGATCCCGTTCCGCTGCAGAGTGAGCCGACGCCGCAAGGCGAGCAAATGCTCGTTCCGGGCGTCCGCCCAGTCACCACGCGCGACCGGCTCGAGTTGCTGACGGCCGCGCCGATGCGCCCGCGCGCGGCGCAGAAGCCGCTCGATATCGGCCTCTTCGATGAAGCCAAACGAAACCAGCTCGACCTGTTCTGACCCCGCTCGACCTTTCCTGACAAGGAGTTTTGCCATGATCCTGATCACCGACGAAATGCGCGCGCGCCTCATCGCCAACGGTGCCGCCGAGGCCGAAACCGACCATGTTCCGGTCGTCAAACTGTTCAATCCGACCGGCGCCGCGACGTGGCTTCTGAGCGAACTCGACGCCGATGGCGACACGCTGTTCGGCCTTTGCGATCTCGCTTCGGCTTCCCCGAATTGGGCAGCGTCAGCCTCGCCGAACTGCAAGCCGTCAAGGGACCGCTTGGCCTCGGCATCGAGCGCGATCTCTATTTTCGTGCGCGGTTTCCGCTCTCGGTCTACGCCGAAGCGGCGCGGCTGGCCGGCCACATCACCGAGGCCGAACGGCTTTTGCGGCAGGCCGCCGCCGTTCTCGAAATCCCAACTCCAGAGCTTCCGCCTGCGGAGGCGGAATGACCGCGCCGCCAGGCGCAAAACATCCCGCCGCTCGGCCTTCGGCCTCGCGGTGGGGCTTTTCAAGCCCAGACAAAGGAGAAGACCATGCAGCTTGCCCATGTTTCCATCGACCAGTTGAGCGTTTCAGCCATCAACATGCGCCATTCCAAGCGCGCGCCCGACATTTCCGATATCCTGCCGTCGGTCAGGGCGCGCGGCGTGCTGGTGCCGCTGCTGATTAGGCCCAACGGCACGCCCGACACCTTCGAAATTGTCGCCGGACGGCGGCGCTATTTCGCGGCCAAAACAGTTGCCGACGAGCGCGGCGAGGCCGAACCGCTGCCATGTGCCATCATGGAAGAGGGCGACGATGCCGATGCGCTCGAAGCCTCGCTGATCGAAAACATCGCGCGCCTCGACCCTGACGAAGTGTCACAATGGGAAACTTTTACGCGCCTCATCAAGATGGGGAGGGGCATCGCCGACATTGCGGCCACCTTCGGCCTCACCGAGCCTCAGGTGAAACGCATTCTGGCGCTTGGCGATCTTCTGCCCAAAATCCGCGAGGCCTATCGCCGCGAGGAGATCGATACCGAGACGGTGCGGCATCTGACCATGGCTTCCAAGGCGCAGCAGAAGGATTGGCTGGCGCTCTACGCCGATCCCGAGCAGCACGCCCCGCGCGGCTGGCAGTTGAAGCAATGGCTGTTCGGCGGCCAGTCGATCTCGACCAAGGTGGCGCTGTTTCCAATCGAGGATTATCCCGGCCTGATCGTCTCCGACCTGTTCGGCGAGGAGAGCTATTTCGCCGATGCGGACCTGTTCTGGCAAAAGCAGAACGAGGCAATTGCCGCGAAGCGCGAGGCCTATTCTGAAGCCGGTTGGGCGGACGTGACGGTGCTGGAACCCGGCCAGTATTTTCATTCATGGGACTACGAAAAGACGCCGAAGAAAAAGGGCGGCAAGGTGATCATTACCGTCTCGCAGCGCGGCGAGGTGGAGTGCCATGAAGGCTATCTGTCGCGCAAGGAAGCGCGCCGCGCACGATCCAATGACGAGGCGAGCGAGGAGGCCGAAGCGCCGGCAAAACCGTCGCGTCCCGAGTTGAGCGGCCCGATGCAGAACTATGTCGATCTGCACCGTCACGCCGCTGTGCGAACGGCTCTGCTCGATCATCCCGGCATCGCGCTGCGCCTGATGGTGGCGCATGCCATTGTCGGTTCGAGCCTCTGGACCGTTCGCGTCGAGTCGCAGCGCGCCGCCAACGAGACGGTCGCGGCGAGCATCGCTGCCTGCAAGGCGCAAGCGACTTTTGCCGGGAAGCAACGCGAGGCTTTGACCCTGCTCGGCACCATCGACGAGGAGGGTCCGGTCGCCGGGGGAAACAGCGACGACTTCGCGCTGGCCAGCGTCTTTGCCCGTCTGCTGGCGCTCCCGGACGACGATGTGCTGCGCGTTCTGGCGCTGGTCATGGCCGAAACGCTCGCCTCCGGCAGCGCCATTATAGAGGCGCTCGGCAACCATCTTGGCCTCGACATGCGTGGTTGTTGGCAGCCGGACGATGCCTTCTTCGACCTGCTGCGCGACAAAGAAGTCGCCAACGAAATCCTCGCCGCGTCGGCGGCAGGCTGGTCGCGGACGGCAATTCGACGGAGAAGGTGAAGACGCAAAAGAAGATCATCCGCGACTTCCTCGCCGACGAAAACGGCAGGCAAAAAATCGACGGCTGGCTGCCGCGCTGGATGGCGTTCCCGGTGTCGAGCTACACCGAGCGCGGTGGCTTCCGCACCGCCGATCAGTGGTCGAAGGTCCAGACGCTGTTCGTGTCAGAATGATCCTTGCCAAGGCGAGCGGCGACGGTTCTGGCGTCGCCGCTCGTGTGCCAACCGGGCTGCATTTTTAGCTCGGCAAAGTCACCTGCGAGACCGCAACGCCGGTCCGGTTTCAGCCACACACATCGCCCGCCCGGACTTCCGAAAGCACCCGGCCCGGCGGTGGCAATCTGGCGCTTTCTGCCTGGGCACGATAGCGCTGGCACGGCGCCGGGGCGTCCGCAAACCTGTCCTCGCCTTGACCGCTGCCTGGCTGCCGCGAACGCGTTTTCGCCGTGTCTCCTTTTGCGCGTTCCAGGACCATTCCCCTGCCGCTGGCTTGATGACCTATGGGCGGATCCGGCCCGCCCGAAACCCTCGGCCATCAGCTTTTTTCCCCGCCGCCTGCGGCGGCTCCTCGCGCCGCTCCGCTTCAAAAAAGCAGCCCGCTCGGGTCCTCCGCTGCCGCTGCGGCCCTTTGGGTTCAGGCGGCCGGACGCGCCCATAACGGTCCGCCATCGCAGGGGAATGGTCCTCGGGCGACAAGCAAAAAGGAGACTTTGAAATGACCGCGATCGGATACGTCACCAAGCAGGACAACGGCGGCTACAAGGGCCAGCTCAAGACGCTCAGCGTCCGCGTCGACATCGCCATCGTGCCCAATCAGTCGAAGAGCGCCGACACCCATCCCGACTTCCGGGTGCTGACGCAAGGCGTCGAGGTGGGCGCCGGCTGGATCAGGACCGGCGAAGCTTCCGGCAAGGATTATGTGAGCCTGTCGATCGCAGCCCCCGAGTTCGGCCCGCGCAAGCTCTACGCCAATCTCGGCCGTGCCGCCGGCCAGGATGACGACGACACCTTCGCCATCATCTGGAACCCGGCCGACTGACCGGCCCCGACTTCCAAAGCCTCCGCGCCACCCGGCGCGGGGGCTCTCTCGAAGCGCCCCAAAGCCATCCAAGGGCGGCGAAAACTCCCAACCGACTCTTCGCCCGTCCCGCAAGCCATCCCGCTCGTCGATCCTCACCTCCGTGTTCAGTACGCGAAACGAGGGTCATCATGGACGACGAAAACGAACGCGCCGCCCGCGCCAAGAAGGGCAGTCCGTTTCTCAACACAGCGCAGGCCGCCTTCTATGTCGGACTGTCCCAGCGCACGCTGGAAAAGATGCGGCTCAAGGGCGGCGGCCCGCAGTTTCGCAAGCATGGCCGCTTCGTCCGCTACCACATCGACGAGCTCGATGCCTGGTCGAAAGGCCGACCCCAGCCTTCCGACCCCGATGAAAATCGCGGAGGCCGGTCATGATCGCGGGGCCTTCCCTCCATCTCATCGGCACCCGTTTGCGGCGCGTTCGCGCGGGCAAGACGATTGCCGCAGCAAGCGCGGCTCTTGCCCTGATCGGCTTCACCGCATTCGCCAAGCCGGCCCCGATACTGGTCTGGAATGCCTCGGCCAGCGCCCCGGTTGGACTCTATGGCCTGGGCCTGGGCGCGGCTCGCACCGGCGATTTCGTGCTTGTCCGCATGCCAAAAATGGTTGGCCAGCTCACCGATCAGCGCGGTTATCTGCCCCGCAGCGTGCCGCTGGTGAAGCGCATCGCGGCACTCCCCGGCGAGCATGTCTGCGCCTTCAATGACGCCATCATCATCGGCGGCAAGATCGTCGCGCGCCGCCTCAAAGCCGACGCCCAAGGCCGCCCGCTGCCGTGGTGGAACGAATGCCGGGCGCTCACTGGCTCCGAGGTTTTCCTGATCAATGGCGATGCTTCCGGCTCTTTCGACAGCCGGTATTTCGGACCAGTGCCCGCCGCAAACATCATCGGGAGGCTCGTGCCGCTATGGACCGAGTGACCCTCCTGATGCTGGGCATGGTGTCGATCGCACCATGCGCCTGTTCCGCCGCGACCGGCGCGCAGCCGGCCGTCATCTCCCAAGGTCCGCAACTGCAACGATGGCAAGAGTTCGTCGCCGAAGCAAGCCGGCGCTTCGACATTCCACAGAGCTGGATTTATGCCGTCATGAACGCCGAAAGCCGTGGGCAGACGTTGCTCAACGGCCGGCCGATCACATCGCGGGCTGGTGCGATTGGGCTGATGCGGGTGATGCCCGGCACCTATGAGGAACTGCGTATCGAGCATGGTCTCGGAGCCGATCCGGCCGATCCGCGCGACAACATTCTGGCCGGGACGGCCTATCTTCGCGCCATGTATGACCGCTTCGGTTTCCCCGGTCTGTTCGCGGCCTACAACGCTGGACCGGATCGCTATGAGGCGCATTTGCAGCGTCAAAAGCCACTGCCGAGAGAGACGGTTTTATATCTCGCACAGCTCAAGACGGCGGAGGTTTCTGCCGGCGATATGGAGGCGTTCGAAGGCAAATTCCGCCCGCCGAAGGCGCCGAAAATCTCCTCCGGGCGCGAGTTGTTTTTCCTGAAAGATGGCGTTTCCGGGAGCGGTTCGAGCGGCGGAATTCTGGTGCCGCTCGGGCCTCAGCCGGCGGGATCAGCGCGGCCTGACGATCGGTGAGGGCGGAAGCTGCTGCGGGTCGGAGGTGGGTGCGGAAGGCAGGATTGGCGGAAGGCAAGATAAAGGCGCCGCCTCCAAGAGGCGGCTAAGTCTTTGTCTGCACATCGTTTCTTCCGGAGGCTCCTTCCAGTAACTGGAGCGCTTGTCCGCGCAAGCCTCTGATTTTGCTGCAAATACCTAAGAGGCTCCGATGCAAGATGATGAATTCGGGCCCAGGCTCGGCAAGATCGGATCGCGCGGCTCGCAGGCCGGCAAGCGCTACGCCGGTCAGGTCCGCGCCGCGATCAACCGGGCTGGCGGCAAGGCATCGCGTGGCGGCCGCTTCACAGGGAGCCGTGTTGGGCGCGGCGGCGCGGCTGCCGCGGTGCTCAGGGCGCGCGATCGCCATGCGGCCTTCCGGCAGCGTCGCGTCGTTGTTAAGGCGCGCGTCGTCAAACTGGCCGGCAAGGGTGTTGACGGAGCGCGTGCGCATCTGCGCTATCTCCAGCGCGACGGCGTAACCCGCGAGGGCGAGCCTGGCGCGCTCTACGGGGTCGACAGCGACCGCGTCGACGGCAAGGTCTTCCTCGAACGTGCGGGCGGCGACCGGCATCAATTCCGCTTCATCGTCGCACCCGAGGACGGCATCGAGTATGACGACCTCAAGCCGCTGACCCGTCGGCTCATGGCGCAGATGGAAAAAGACCTCGGCACGAGGCTCGACTGGGTCGCCGTCGATCATTTCAACACCGGCCATCCGCACACCCATATCATCGTCCGCGGCAAGGATGATCGCGGCGAAAATCTCGTCATCGCTGTATCGTGCGTGTCGCGCGCAGGAACACTGAGCCGAGGCAAGTCGACCGAGCGGTTGCCGAGATCGCCGCCCCTCATGACGGTCGCTACAGCATCGATGTTCATCTGAAGCACGACCCATCCGCTACGGAATGTTTTGCCGAAACCCATGTCCGCCGGCTGGAGGCAATTCGTCGGGCGACGGGCGGCGTCGAGCGAGAGCCGGACGGCACCTGGATCATCGCGCCCGATCATCTCGACCGCGTCGCGGACTACGAGCGTCAGCGGGCGAGGGCCGAACCTGTTATCGTCGACAAACTCTCGTCAATACCGCTGGAAAAGCAGGTCGGTTTCAATGGCGCCACCTGGATCGACCGCGAGCTGGTCTCCGATACGCCGGAGACCTTGCGCAACTCCGGCTTTGGCCGTGAGGTGCGGGAGGCACAGGTCCGCCGGCGGCAGTGGCTGATCGCGCAAGGCCTCGCGCTGGACGAGCAGGACCGGATCGTCTATCACGCCAACATGATTTCGATCCTGCGCCAGCATGAGTTGAACCGTGTTGCAGGTCAGCTCTCGGACGAGCTCGGGCTCGCGGATACTGCAGCGGGGCCCGGAGATCGGATAGAGGGCATACTGCGCCGACGATCTCCGCCTTCGCCGAGCACTCGGGGCCGCCGAACTGGGACGAAGTCTGGGAGGAAAGGCGCTACCAGTACTGGCCGCGTCGGCCTCTACGCCCTCGACCTCGCCGCCGACCTGTGGCGACGCTAGGGAAGGCTGACGGCCATAATGCAACCCTCCTTGGCGAGCTCGTTCACTCGCATCATTAACGGAGGCAAGATGAGTCATCAGATCCCCGGCCGCTGGTGGCGGTTAGTCGGTCGACGTCTCCTAGTGCTCAAACTCATTGACGGCTTCGCCCTTCATGGCAATGCGCTGGTCGACCTCGCTCAGCGAGTGGAGCGTCTCCTTCTTGTAGTCGTTCTCGGCAAAGCGGTCGACCGCTTTCCGGACCAGGCGGAAATGGACCTGCAGGCTTCGCCGTGCGGCTGACGTCGCCGAAATAGTTCGGGTAAGTGGAGACCAGCTTCTCGATCTTGTCCACCTCAACGAGGACTCCTTTCTCCTGGCTTTCCCCGGCTTCGATCGCCCTTTCGGCCAGTTCAAAGGCTCCCGTTGCGGAGAAGGTGCCGTATACGTCTCGATCTTGACGGTGTGATCCGGCCGGTATCGCAGAAGGTAGTAGCGGCCGCGGTCATGGGTGAAATTCTCGGCGAAATTGGTGGCCGCCTTGGTGTTCTCGAGCATGCTCACGGCGCCGAGCCGGGCATTAAGATCCTTTAGCTCCTTGAGGCGCTCTGCTCGATCCGGGACCCCGGCCGGAAGCGGGCTACGCTCCACGTGAGCGAACTCGGCGGAAGCCAACTCGAACAGCCGGAGCCAGTCGCCGTCTCCCTTGTGGTGCTTCAGATCCTGATTACGGTAGAGACTGACGGCCTCGATGGCGGTCGCCCACGAGTGCTGCAGGCGCGTCCTAACCTGCAGTTCTATGCGCCGACCGGCAAACGACTCGTCCTCCTTCCTTGCGGGCGTGAATTCCATGGAGAGATGGTGGCTGCGGTAGCCGTCGTCCTTGGGTTTCTGGATGTAGTCCCACTCCTTGCGAATGACATGCGGGGAGCGCTCGCGGACGCGTTCGACGAGGCGGTCCACGCCATTCCTGCAGTCCAGCGCGGCGCGGAAGTGTTCAGGATCTCTGCCGTCCGGACCTGCATGAGCATGGGCGCGCGGTGGGGCGACCACCGTATATGCTGGTTCTTGACCATCCGCTTGCCGACGAGAGAATTCACTGCCGACTCGGCGAGGGTGCTAGATCCAAGACCGGGGTAGCGCTTTCCATAATCGACTATCGCACCGCGCTTCGACCGAACGCGTAGGTCAGGGGTTGCAAGCTGAGGCCGTGCAGGCGTAGCCGAGAATTCTTTGCTGTGAGCCTTGGCCCGCAAACAATCGAGGTCGCGGACCACGTGATCAATCCGGCCATGCCACAGGCGCCATTTCACGGCTCTGACTTCCCTGTCGATGGTTGAAAGCGCCTCAATGGATCAGGACTGGGATCGCACGACGTGATCGGCGATCTGCTGCATCGGCTGGATCTTCATGGCGATATGGAACCGGTCGATGATGTGAGCTTCGGCAAATGCGGGACAGTCGTTCCAGAATCTCGCAGCCGTCCGAAATCACCGTCACATCGCGCAAGCCGCCATATCCAACCTCAAGGGCGTGCAGGGTACGATGACCGATTCGAAGACGCGAAATTTTTATATTGCGTCAACTGGCGACAATGATATAGTGCAATTAACCATTGACATAACACAATCAGGATCTCATAGCTATGTTGCGCCCCGCAGTTCCGATCAAACCTCATCCAGCTTTTCGGAAGAGGGCGGTCGAGAGCGACTTGCTCCCGAGCACAGTTGGATCGACTGCTACGACGCTACCCGCGAATCGAGTGAGCGGTTCGAGACCGATACAAACTTCCTAATCCACACGCGCATGCGGTCTGCAGCTGGCTAGGAGTTCTGATCCGCGGCTTATCCGGCGGGGATCTGGAGTTAATCGACACATAAGTTCGAAACGGCAGCGGAGAGAAGAAGCAAAGCCGACGTGTCGCGCGCAACGCTCCCGTCGTGGCGAGACAATGAACGCAATCGGGAGTGAACCCACTAAAATCAGGGGAATGACCAATGAAAATCAGTACCATGAAGTTTGCAGTCGGTGCGGCGCTTCTGTTGGCATCGTTGCCAGCTGCCGCGCTATCAGATGAGATTCCCGACAACCTCAAGGGAACGGGCGAACTCGTAACCACAACTGGTGGCGGAGGGGCGTTTGACGACGCCCGCATCAAGGCATGGTTCGAACCATTTACCCGCGACACCGGCATCAAAGTAGTGGTGGTTCCCACAACAAATGCAAAGCTTATGGCCTCTCTAAAGATCGGACAGCCTGAGGCCGACCTGACGTTTGTCAGCGGAGGTGAGGTTCCGAACTGGATCGACAAGGGATTTCTCGAGAAGATCGATTACAGTTACTTTGCGAAGGAAACGCTGGCGGGCATCGCCACAGAGGCGAGAGGTGAATATTCGTTTCGCTCTCACACTTACTCTGTCGTTCCCACGTATAGCACCAAAAAATACCCGGAAGGCACTAAGCACCCCGAGAACTGGGTCGACATATATGACGTAGCGAAGTTCCCTGGAAAGCGGGCCCTCCCGAACTGTGGCAATACCCTCTACGGCGGTCTGCTCGAAGGAGCGCTCATGGGTGACGGAGTTCCGCTGGACAAGCTCTATCCGCTCGACTTTGATCGCGCCTTTGCTAAGCTAAAGCAGATCGCCCCCGACGTCGGACGCTGGTGGGGTTGGGACGAGGGCGGCTTGGCTCCGCAGAGTCTCATTGACGGCGAAGCCGACATGGGATCGGCGTGGAATGGTCGAATCGTCAGTTTGCAGAAGCAAGGCGCGCCAGTGGCATTGTCTTGGGATCAATCCCTTTTGCAGTACGACGATTGGGTGATCGTGAAGGGTTCTGCCAACCAAGTGAATGCGGCTAAGTTCCTTGCGTATATTGCCCGTCCAGAAGCGCAAGCGGCCTTTGCGGAAGCAATTCCTTACGGCGTTGTGAACAAAGACGCATACAAACTCCTTCCAAAAGAGTTGGCCGAGAACTTACCAGGAGCGCCGGGGATCGCCGAGAAGCAAGTTACCCAAGACTACGCGTGGTGGTCCAAGGCCAGACCCGATGGCAAAACCAACCTCGACTACGCAATCGAACGTTGCCAGGCGGTCTTGGCAAAGTGATCGCCGGCCGCTGCGGCAAGTCCCTTGCCGCAGCGGCATTCTGAGACGAGGTCGTTAATTGGCGGTCGACAGGATCCATTTGAGCTGGCCATCCGCGTCTTTAGCGTGAGCAACGTCAAGCGGCGGTCGATGGAAGCATCGGCCAGCCACTTGAGAAATTCGGTGTGGCGCCATTGGCACCTCTCTGAGCGTCCGAGACAGGCCGGGTCGTGGCGCGTACCACAGGCATCCATTCTGGAATATGCTTCCGCACCGTCGGTTACTGTTAGAGGAATTTGGGTCGGACATGAGGGACTTAGGGACGGAGCGAGCACAGATGACCACTCTCCTGGCAAACGAAAAGACCGCGGGGGCGGCAGTTGCAAATGTGCCTCGAGCCCAAAGACACCTGAACCGGCTGCTGGAACGCCGACGAATTCGCGGTGCCATCATCGCCGCACCGATAGTCGCGCTCCTGCTTGGCTTCCTCGTCATACCGCTATCAATTATTCTTTGGGGTAGCGTCGAAGGTGAAAAACTAACCTTCTCGCACTATGCGCGCATATTCTCTGACGACACAAACTTCAGCGTAATGCTTCAGACCCTAAAGGTTGGGTTGATCGTCACTCTTCTGTCACTGGCAGCCTCGTACCCAGTCGCTTACCTGCTAACAGAGATTAAATCGCGAGCCTTGTCACTTGTGACTTTGTTTATTCTTGTTCCGCTGTTCACGGCCTTCCTCATCCGGACGTACGCCTGGATGATCATTCTCGGCCGCCAAGGGCCAATAAATAACACGTTGATCTGGCTCGGCCTCATCAGGGAGCCGTTGCCGCTCCTCAATTCAACCTTTGGCGTTGTCATCGGGATGGTACACGTGTTGATGCCAATCGCGATCTTTACCATGTACTCCTCGATGGTACGGATCGATCACAATATTGCTCGCGCCGCACAAATATTAGGCGCCAAGCCGGTCCAGGCTTTCTTGCGCGTGTATTTCCCGATGTCGCTGCCCGGCGTCTTTTCTGCCGGGATTCTGATTTTCATCATTGCAATAGGTTTTTATATTACGCCAGCTCTTCTGGGCGGGCCGCGCGACGCAATGATAACACAGTTGATCGTAACGCAAATGACGACGCTGTTGAACTTCGAACTCAGTTTTGCGTCGTCAATTGTGCTACTCTTAGTCACGATCGGAGTTCTCTTCTTCGCGAGTTTGTTCATTCCGCTCGAAATGATCTGGGCCTCTCCTGGTGTCGAAATTGCAAGCCAAAAGCCCCGCTCGACATCTCGTTTTTTCGGGGATGTGAAACAGGCACTGCAGCCAATTCTCACCACGTTCGAAGCCCTTATCCATTTGGTGACTAAGCCATTTCTGACACGTAAAGCCCGCTGGCTCTGGGCATACACGATCCTCGCGCTCCTGTTTCTGACGGCGCCCCTGATCGTGGTGTTCCTGCTATCGTTCAGCTCCTCCCTTTTCGTGGTTTTTCCTCCTCCAGGCTTTTCGCTGCAATGGTGGGTAAAACTAGGACACGCTTCAGATTGGCACGAATCGTTTCTGTTCTCCGTCAAGCTCGGGTGCGTCTCTGCATTTTTTGCCACGATCATTGGCACAATGGGCGCCTTTTGGCTGGTGCGAACAACGTTGCCGTTTAAGAGAGCATTATTCCTTTTCTGTCTGTCACCTCTCATGGTGCCTGTCATCATTATCGCGACGGCTCTTTACATGTTTGAGGCACGCATTCACTTGCTTGGCAGCTTCGCTGGACTGGTAATCGGCCATGTCCTCCTGTCAGTGCCGTACGTTATTGTCGTTATGGCCGCGGCACTGCGTGGTTTTGACCAGTCTCTCGAAAAAGCAGCCGCCATTCATGGTGCCCGTCCGATGCAGGTCCTCCGCCTTGTGACATTGCCGCTCCTCAAGCCGGCGCTGCTGACGGCGGGTCTGCTCGCATTCCTAACTTCGTTCGACGAACTGCTTATCACAATGTTCATGATCGGACAGCAAACGCTGACGCTACCTTTCAAGTTTTGGAACGATATCAAGTACGAACTCAACCCGCTGCTCAGCGCGGCCTCGACGTTCATCGTAATCCTCGTCGCGGCAGCAATCCTGACAGCACACTGGATCAAGGCGCGGCACGACAGACGTACTTCTGCTGGCACAGGTAAATGAAAGGGAGGGCAACAATGTCCACCAGTCTTGAAATGAGAAAAATTCAGAAATGGTATGGCGGCCTGCACGTGGTGCGCGACTTTGATCTCTACGTTGAGCCAGGCGAATTCGTGACGTTTCTTGGACCGTCCGGCTCTGGCAAAACTACCGCGCTGAAGATGATCGCTGGCTTTGAGCCGCCCAATGGCGGCGACATGTTGCTCGGTAGTCGCTCGATTGTGGACGTGCCGCCATATGAGCGTGGTATTGGCATGGTCTTCCAAAATTATGCGCTGTTTCCACATATGACAGTGGCTGAGAACGTCGCCTTCCCTCTCAAAGTTCGCAGAGTGGCAAGAGGCGAGATCGAGCAGAAAGTACTGCGCGCTTTGGGACTCGTTAAGATGGTCGAATATCGCGGCCGCTATCCCAACGAGCTCTCAGGTGGACAGCAGCAGCGTATTGCGCTTGCCCGTGCCATCGTCTTCGACCCAAGCCTCCTGCTGATGGACGAACCGCTCGGTGCTCTCGATCGCAATCTGCGCGAACACATGAAAATCGAGCTCATGCGTATTCAAAAAGAGCTGAATATCACGGTCATTTTCGTCACGCACGACCAAGACGAAGCGCTGGTGATGTCTGATCGGATCGCCGTAATTAACGAGGGCAAGCTCGTTCAGGTTGCGGACGCTAAGAGCCTCTATTATCGTCCACAGGACCGTTTTGTAGCGTCTTTCGTTGGCGAATCTAACCTACTGCCCTGTCGCGTCGACCAAGTAGAGAACGGAGCGGGCAGGGTGACCATTGGCCATCAACAATCTGGCGTGGTCCGTTTAAGCGGACAGTCACGTGGCGAATCCGCTTGGCTCTTTGTACGCCCGGAGCATGTTGAAATAAGCGCGCGCGGCGCGCGCGCGGATGTCGGGAATGTCCTTGATGGTGTTGTAGAGAACGCGCTGTTTTTGGGCGAGTTGACCCGCTATGTGGTTCGCTGTGGACAAGAAAGCATCACAGTCAAGCAACAGAACCGGGGACAGCCTCAGTTCACCAACGGATCTCCGGTCTCCGTTTCCTGGGATGCGGGGAACTCTATGGTCTTAAATTGACTGCAAAGAAGGCGTCATAAGGCAGGGCTTGAGTAGGCGGCCAAGCACCGCTTAGTCCTAGTCGTCGCGGCGATGTCGTTCCACCCATCGGGGCAACAATTGTTCGCGATCAAGGTTGTCTAAAAGACGTTACATTCGTTAATCAAGAAAAAGCGAATATGGCGGAAATTCGACTGGGGCTGTGGCAAATCCGGGACTTAAAGAACTTAAAGGAGAGATTAATGATCAAGCCAGTGTTCCAGGCGTTTTCCGAGATAGAGCATAGATCTCGAATCAAGCTAGCTCGTGAAGAGCTTGCCGCAGCCGGTTACGATGGGTGTGTTATTGTCGCGCCAGAAAATCTCTTTTATCTAACCGGGTACGATTCAGTTTGTGCCAATATTTGTCCGCAAGCTCTCATACTTAGCGTCGATGAAAACCGGGACCCAACATTGCTAATCCGCAACCTGGACCTTCCGCTAGTGAAGGAGACTTCTTGGTTGACAGATGTCCGGACGTATCAACTCTTCGTGGACGATGTGGCTAAATTGGTCAGCGAAATCGCTCACGATCAGCGAATAGCAGATGGTCGCTTGGGGTTAGATATGCAGTCGCCGGCGGTCACCGGAAGTTATATGCGGGCTCTCGAAGCTGCCATGAAGTCACAATTTGCGGACGTCAGTCATCTACTCAACAAGATCCAGCTCGTAAAGTCACCAGCTGAAGTCAACTACGTACGAGAGGCCGCCCGCTATGCAAATCTGGGCGTAGAAGCGGCGCGGAAAAGCCTGCGGCCTGGGATCAGCGAGATCGCTCTTTGCGCAGCCGTGGAACGGGCAGCCCGGGAAGCTGGTAGTGATTATCCAGCGCTTCCGATAGAATGTGGAAGTGGGACGCGCTCAGCGAGCGGCCACGCAACCCCTATGCCGAAAATTATTGGCCCAAATGAACTTGTTCACCTGGAGTTCGCCGGCGTGGCCCGGCGATATCATAGTGTGGCGATGACAACTTTGGCTACCGGCGATCCGGGCGAAGGTGCGCGCAAGTTGTATAATGTCGCTCGGGAGTCGCTATTGGCTGGCCTGGAACAGTGCCGTCCTGGCGCGCACGTCGCGGACATCGACAACGGTTCGCGTAAACCAATCGAACTCGCTGGTTTGGGCGAGGCCGCGCAGATGCGATTTGGTGTCGGCATTGGTGTTGCCTATCCTCCTATTTGGTTGAGTTCACTTCAACTCGATAGATTTTCTGCCGGTACGTTGGTGCCCGGTATGACCTTTTATGTCCATTCTTGGTTATCGCTCCCCCGCGACGGCCTTGGTGTGATGTTGGGCGGCACTTACTTGGTCACGTCGACCGGTATCGAAGAGCTCTCGGGGGCGGGGCCCGTTGACCTGTTCACCGTCTGATAACGCGAATACCGAACAGCTGCTGTTGCTGCTCGGATGTGAGTGTGCAGGGTAGCAATGGGTGTAATAGGTGAATGTTAAAATCGGGCCGCATCGAGTTGGATCAAGCGGCGGCGACAGCGAGCCGTCAGCGCCGCGTGGCTCTTTTTTTGAACGTTCGCAGGGATTTTAGCGACCCGCAAGAAGAGGGCACCTCAAATGCCTGAGCGGCGCACCGTAGCTATCATAGGCGGAGGTATCGTCGGTGCAAGTTGTGCGCTGATGCTAGCCCGCGATGGGCATCAGGTTACGGTGCTCGAAAAGGACCGTGTTGGCCACGGGTGCTCCTGGGGCAATGGGGCACAGTATAACGCAGGCTCGTCCCTCCCAATGGCTTATCCCGGCGTTATGCGTCAAGCTATGCGGTGGCTCATCGACACGAATGGTCCAATACGTCTGGCGCCGCGAGAACTTCCTCGTACCTTTCCTTGGTTGCTTCGGTTCCTCAGCACCGGACGCCTAAAGAATTGGAGGCCTACTTACGATGCGCTTCACGCTCTGAACGCTCAATGTTCGAGCCTCTATAAAGACATGCTTGGAGAGGTTGATTGGAACCGGCATTTCCGACCGAATGGCGCACTGCACGTTTTCAGAGGCGATTCACCGGGGCCTCTGGACCAAACGATTGACGCGATGCGAAGTGCGAAGGGCGTTCGATTTGAAAGAATCTCATCTGACGAAGTTTTCGAATTGGAGCCTCAGTTGTCTCGCTCGTATCGCCGCGGGATCTTCTTTCCAGACAGCGGCCACGTTACGTCCCCACCAGGTCTTGTGCAGGGATTAATGGACAGGGCGGTTTCGCTAGGGGCAACGGTCCAGACAGCGTCGGTGGTGGCTATCGAGCCAGTGGCAGACCGAGTGAAGCTCCGGACGAATTCGGGCGTCCAAGGCTTTGATTCTGTCGTAATAGCCGCTGGGATCGCCAGCCGAGATCTGGGGCGTTCTCTCGGCGTCACTTTGTCGTTAGCCAGCGAGCGCGGCTATCACATTACCATGCCGGGCGCTGACACCGCTATAAGCCGCCCGGTTACAGACGCCGCTTCAGCATTAGTGGCGACGCCCCTAAGTGAAGGTCTCCGTATCGTCGGCATCGCCGAGTTCGAGGCACCTGATGCTGCGCCGGCCAAGGATCAGAGCAAGAAGTTGCAAGCATCCGCTCAAGCGATGCTGCCGGATCTCTCAGTCGGTCAAGTGAGCGAATGGATGGGTGTGCGACCGTCAACACCAGACAGTCTGCCCATCATAGATCGCCATCCCCGCCATCCCTCCGTAGTCTTTGCGACTGGGCACGGCCACATGGGCATCAGCGGCGCGCCGATGACCGCAGCACTTATCTCGGATCTGATCGCGGCCCGTACACCTCGACTTTCCTGCACTCCCTATCGCCTTAGATAGATTGATAGGAGTCCGCAAACTCGGCAAAGCCCGAAATACAAGCAGAAGTAAGCGTGAGGTTGAGATGGTCCATCTCGTTGGCCACACAAAACCGGCCTGATGAACTCCTCCGGCGGACAGTAGAAGCGCGTCGCCGTGCCCGCGCGCTCGTGTTCGAATCCAAACTCGTCCTGATAGAATAGCCATTGGCACCGCTTGACAAACATTGCGACAAGAAATTCAGCTTTAGATCAAGCATCTCTGAAGACCCTAGGATCAATGTGGTTTACGGTAAGCGTGACAGGACGAAGCACTGACGATGTTGCAGCGACTTGCGGTCTTAAACGACAGGTTGATCCAGCAATTAACAGCGCTGGCCGAGCTGTCTGAAAGTCCGCTAACCCCTTTTCGCGCAGTTCATCGGCAAGCGGACCGAGAGAAACAAATTAGCCTGATGGCACTTGGGTTGGTCACAGTTATCGCAAACGCGAAAGGGGAGAGTTCGCGATGGGTACCCTCGAATTCAACGGACGTCACTATCTCGACGGTCGCGCGTCTGATCCACGAGAGCTCGGTTGGATGCGAGGTGCGCCTGTGCCGAGCGACAAGCGAATCACGTTTGATGACGGGACATTTCGTGACTTCCCAAATATACGGTGGTCGTTCTCGCATATGCGCGAACTCATGCCAACGGTCAACGTGTGGCGCGGGCGGAGCAAGCCTTCCCAGTTCGACCGCGGCGAAATGCTCGACGAGATTGACGCGCTCTCTTTCGCAGACGTAAACGGTGTCATTAGACGCTTCGATGACGCGCTGATCGACACCTACGTTGATGGCGTACTGGTGTTGCATCGCGGAAAAATTGTTTACGAGCGCTACTTCGGTGCCCTCGAGCCCCACCTGCCGCATGAGTGCCAGTCGTGCACGAAGTCATACACCGGCACTCTCGCCGCGGCACTCGTACACGAAGGCGTGCTGGACGAGTCTGAGATCATCTCGCACTATTTGCCAGAGTTGCGATCCACGGCATGGGAGGATGCCACTCTCCGTCAGGTGATGGACATGCAAACTGGCCTGGCCTTCAGGGAGGGTTACGACGAGCACTCTGACATCTGGCAGTATAGATGGGCCTTTGGACGACTACCGCGGCCGACTGGCTACGACGGGCCTCGGACCTCGTGCGATTACCTGAGGACCGTGCGCAAGCAAGGAGTGCACGGAGGGTTCGCCTACCAGAGCCTGAACACCCAAGTATTGGGTTGGGTCATGATGCGCGTTACCGGCCGCTCGTTCGCTCAATTGTTGCAGGAGCGCCTATGGGCGCCGCTCGGCTGCGAGGAGGACGGCTATCTAGAGGTCGACCCGGGTGGCATGCCGCTGGCTGAGGGTGGACTGAGCGCGACCCTGCGAGACTTTGCGCGTTTTGGCGAACTGATGCGGTGCGAAGGCCAATGGAATGGAGAGCAGATCATTCCCGCATCTGTCGTGCATGACGTGCGAAGAGGTGGAAAGCGAGCGAAAGTCAACTCTCCCTACTCGTATCGCAGCCAGTGGTGGGTTTCGAACGACGAATTGGGATCCTTCGAGGCACGGGGCATACACGGCCAGCGTCTCTATGTAGCACCCGAGGCGGAGATGGTTGTCGCGGTGTTTGCGTCGCACCCGGTTGCCGACTCCGCCAGCGAGTCGATCACGTCTCCGCAGTTGTTGATGCTCGGGAGAATGCTGCGTTCTAAATGAGTCCTTAGGAGTTCCAACGCCCCTGATATGCAACCCGTACCTGCCAAGATTCGAGCTCGGGCACGGTCAGAAAGAGCGAAAGATTAACCTTGCACCATTCTGCCTAAAATGATATAGTGCAATGTGATAATGATATATTTCAATGCAGCGGAGGGTCCCATTGAACCGTCTTATGAGCGCTGTTTTTCAAAAGTTGCAATTGGGGCGGCTACAATGACGCCAGCAGCGAATAGCGATTGCCCGTGCGCTTGCCATGCAGCCGACTGTCATGCGGTTCGACAGGCCTACACCGGCCCTGGATCCGGAACACTTTGGCGAAGTGCTTGCTGCAATCCGGCAATTTGCCGCTGAAGAGCACGACCATGGTTCTCGTGACGCATAAGATCGGATTGGCCTACGAACTGGCCGATCAGGGTGATTTTCACGGACCGATGCCGATAGCGGCGGCCCGCGTGAGCTCTTGCAGTCGGACAGTAGCTTGCCGCGTTCGTCGAACACCTTACGAAACAGGCTCGCCTTCTCGGGCCGCTGGCCGCGCCAACATCTGAACCCTCAACGATATCTTCTGTAAAGGATAATGGTTTATGACCAACGTAAATTGGAGCGGCGTCTTTCCCGTTCTCGTGACCCCCTTTGGAGCAGATGGCTCCATCAATGAAACGCGTTACAAAGAACTCGTTGACGATGCCATCGCCAACGGCGCACAGGGCGTGGTGGCGGCTGGTAGCACCGGAGAGTTCTATGCTCTCACCAAGGCGGAGCGCGCGCATCTCTACAAGGTTACGGTCGACCATGTGGCTGGCCGCGTGCCTGTTCTGGCAGGCGTCGCCGATCTGCGCGTCGAAGATGTACTGGAAGCATGCCAGTCTGCTGTCGCAGCGGGCTGCGCCGGTGGTATGATTCTGCCGCCTATCTATGCCATGCCGAGCCCGCGTGAGATCGTAGCCTTCTTTGAGTTTATTTCTCGCAATACTTCGCTCCCGCTGATGCTCTACAACAGCCCGCGCCGGGCCGGTATCGACATCACGCCCGCTCTCGTAGAGCAGCTTTCCGCTCTGCCCACTGTGGTAGCAATCAAGGACAGTTCGGGTGTGATTACCCAAGTCAGCGAGCTGGTACAGCGCGTGGGTAATAAACTTCGCGTATTCGTCGGTTATGAGACGATGATCGTTCCGGCTCGTGCCGTGGGCGCTCACGGTGTGGTTGCTATGGCACATCAAATCGCGGGACCCCTGATCCGCGATTATTGGGACAAGGCGCTGACCGGAGATCCAGCAGTAGATGAGCTCGGGCGCGACGTCTTTGCTTTCTATCGTTGCTTCCAGTCCGGTGCGTATTACGCAGCCATCAAGGAGACTATGGATCAGCTTGGCCGAGGCGCCGGCGGTCCGCGACTCCCCCTGCTACCTTTGGCAAATGAACAGAAAGCAGCCATTACCAAGATTATCTCCGATGCTGGTCTTGCGCGCTGGGCCAAATCTTAAAGAGTTTTGGGAGCGCAATACCAGGACCCGATTGAGAGCGCTTCTGCCTACCAGTGTTTGAGGCTCTCCTCCCTTGTTTAAGGAATAGATATGTATACGAAACTTGCACTCCTCATCGACGGTGAATGGATTGAGGAAACCAAGGCTGGAAGCGAAACCGTTATCAATCCTGCTACTGAACAGCCGCTCGGTACATTACCGCACGCAGCGAAGCCCGAGCTTGACCGCGCTCTTGCGGCTGCAAGTCGGGCCTTTGAAAGCTGGAAGCGAACCTCGCCTTTCGAAAGGGCGCAAATTTTGCGCCACGCCGCTGACCTGATGCGTCAGCGTGTTGACCACATCGCTACTGTGCTAACGCTGGAAGAAGGAAAGACTCTAGCCGAAGCAAAAGGCGAAATAACAGCTGCGGCGGAATTCTTCGACTGGTTCGCAGAAGAGGCTAGGCGTAGCTATGGCCGCGTTATCCCTGCGCGACTAGCCGATATGCGTCAAACCGTGACACAGGAGCCTGTTGGTCCAGTCGCCTGCTTCACCCCATGGAACTTTCCAGCAGTGACGCCAGCTCGCAAGATCGCGCCAGCTCTCGCTGCTGGGTGCACCTGCATTATCAAGCCGGCAGAGGAAACGCCGGGCACTACCCTCGAGATAGCACGCGCTCTTACTGACGCGGGTTTGCCTAAGGGCGTGCTCAACGTTGTCTTTGGGGTACCCGCTGAAGTATCTGAGTATCTCATTCGGTCACCGATCATTCGAAAAATCTCCTTCACCGGGTCCACACCGGTTGGGCGCCACCTCGCTCGGCTTGCTGGTGAAACTTTAACCCTTGCTACCATGGAGCTTGGCGGCCATGCGCCGGTGATTGTAGCCAAGGATGCTGATGTGCAGCGTGCAGCAGAGCTCTCGATGGCAATCAAACTCCGCAACACCGGCCAGGTCTGCACGTCGCCAACCCGATTTTTTGTAGAGCGTCCAATTTACGAAGAGTATCTGGAACATGCGCGAGCCTTCGTACAGAAACAGGTCGTGGGCGACGGCTTGCAATCGGGTACAACCGTGGGACCAGTGGCCAACACACGCCGTATCGCAGCCATGGATGACCTCATCGGTGACGCCTTGTCCCATCAGGCGCGACTAATTACGGGGGGCGAGCGCATCAACGCTTCGGGCCTAATGTACGCACCGACGATTCTAGCAGACATTCCTGGTCATGCGAGGGCAATGATCGAGGAGCCGTTTGGGCCACTTGCGTTGGTTCAATCTGTTGATGACATAGAACAGGGTCTCGCGCGAGCGAATGCGTTGCCTTATGGTCTGGCTGGATACGCCTTCACCCGCTCCGCGGCGACTGCTAATCGTATCTCGGAAGCTATGGAGGTCGGCGTAATCGGCATTAACCAGATGGTGGTAACGATCCCAGAGACCCCGTTCGGCGGCATCGGCCATAGTGGCTGGGGTCGAGAGGGCGGTATCGAAGGTTTGGAATCTTACACGGTTAAAAAATATGTCGGTCATCTTCATGTATCGTAGGGGATGAGAAAATAGGAAAAGAGGCGAGGGACATGACCTTGGACGAAACGTTATCAGGCTGGCGGCCGCGGCTGCTCTCCGCTGAGGGCCCCCGCTATCTTGCACTAGTTAATGCGTTAGAGGAGGACATCGCAGACGGTGTGCTGTCGGAAGGCGACCGTTTGCCGGCTCATCGTGACTTGGCACGAGAGCTTGGTCTTTCTGTTGGTACGGTCAGCAAGGCTTACCAGGAGGCCGAACAGCGCGGTGTCGTTAGCGGTCACGTCGGGCAGGGCACCTTCGTGCGCAAGCGTGCAGGTATCCGATCGGAAAGTGTGCCAAGACACGAGCCCACGAATTTAGCATTGAATATGCCCGCCGAAGGCAAAGAAACAAAGGTCTTGTCGGCAATACTGGGCGACGTAATCCGTGAGGATGATTTCGCTCCTCTACTTCGTTACCACCCGCACGCGGGCATATGGAAGCACCGTGAGATAATCGCTGCCTCACTATCTGACGACTCTTTCAATATCGAACCGTCGCGATTGTTTTTGTGTAATGGAGCCCAGCATGCCATTGATATGGCTTTGCGCTTGGTCGCCAGGCCCGGCGAAAGCATTTTGGTCGATGAACTAACCTATTCTGGCTTCAAAGCAATTGCGGCGGCCAGTCATCTGACCTTGGCGCCAGTAGAGATCGACGACCAGGGTATGATTCCAGACGCCCTGAAACAGGCCTGCCAAGACACTAAGGCACGAGTTCTTTACTGCATGCCGACGTTGCACAGTCCCACTGCCCGCACAATGACGCCTGACCGGCGACGCCAGATCGCGGAGTTAGCAGAGGAGTTCGATCTGGCTGTGATTGAAGATGACGTCTACGGGTTTTTCTTCCCTGAACGTCCGCTTCCGCTTGCATCACTGGCGCCAAACCGAACCTTCTACATCACTTCATATTCTAAATGCATCGCTCCCGGTTTCCGCCTCGGAACTTTAACGGTCCCCGCATCCTATATGGCGCAAATCGAGCTTCTTCTGCATGCCTCGGCCTGGTTTGTCGCTCCAATGTTGGGCGAGACCGTCGTGCGCCTGATTGGTAGCGGGAAGCTGGATGAACTTCTAGTGGAGCGCCGACGTGATGCTCTGGAACGTTACCGCCTTTTGCTGGAAGTCTTCCCTAACGTTGCGAGGCTCCCGAGCCCAGCGTTTTATGGCTGGTTGCCTCTGCCCCGCGAATGGTCCTCAGATCAATTTGTGTCCGCTGCGCGGGCTCGTGGGATTCTTGTAACTCCCCCGGTCGCTTCGGCAGTGAGGGAGGCAGAGCCTGGCGCAGTTCGCATATGTCTGGGCGCTCCAAAAAGCCCCATGGAACTACACAGCGTTCTTCGAGTTCTGCGCGACATTTTGAAGCGTCATCCAGTGAACGTAGCCTCGGTCGCGTGATGCGGGATCGGGCTGGCCGGTGACGATCAGGTTCTCATGCGGCTTTCAGCCATTCGCCCTGGGCGAGCGACATGGTGCTGCGCCGATCGAGCCCGCGCGGCGCGGCAGAATCGATGTCCTCGATGCAGGCTTCGGGAAAGCGCAGTCTGGCTGAGGCGAGCCGGTTGCGGACGCGCCTTGTCGGTCCGCATGGCGACCTCGCGGTCGAGCATCCGGCCGAGCCTGGAGTGCATGCCCTGTTTCCTCTCCTTGCGGGGAAACTGTCCGCGATTTTCCTCGTCGCAGTCTTGGGGTGCACTCCAGTCGCGTCATCTGATGCTGGCCTCCATTCCAGCCAGCATTTTGAATCACAATTCCGACAAATCGGGAATCCCTTCCGATTCCGTCAAATCTTGATCCGCTCTAGTTGCCGAAAATTTGCGCAGTGAATTCGTAAGGACGGAAGGAGAGTTCTGTTAAGAAACCGCCAAAAAATGCAAAACAACCGCAATATATTGTTTAAATTATTTTATAATATAGCCACTATGCCGGAGGCAATTTCTCTGTTCTTATCTTTCTACGCGCCTACGGCTGACAATCGCTAGCGTGTCGCGGAGGTAGGGAGTGAGGTTGAGCGGCGCACCGGTCCACCTGCCTATCGGCGAATTTGCGGTCCTTAAAGGCGTGGTGTCGGTTGCGAAAGGCGGATTAATGCGGGGCTTGGACACGATCCGCGCGCCATCCCTGGCCTGAGCGAAGAGGCCCGACTGCCTTGTTTCTAGATAGTTATGCCAAAGGGCTTCTTTATGTCACGATCTCTGCAGTCGCATGGAGCACTGCAGGGCTGTTTGTTAGGCTCCTTCCCCTTGACGCTTGGACAATTTTGTTCTGGCGCAGTCTGTTTGCGGCAGCTTTCCTGGCAATTCATCTCTTTGTAGATGGGCCAAGACATAGCCTTTGCCCAACGGGGCGAGGGACGATTGTTGCAGCTGCGTTGGCAATTGCCCTGCTAGCGTTCATCCCCGCGTGTCAGTTGACCTCGATCGCCAACGTAGCAGCCCTTTATGGGACGGCGCCGGTCTTCACGGCCCTCCTAGGCTGGCTTTGGCTGGGAGAGAAAATTCGTCCTGCGACCAAGTTGGCAATAGCAGCGATGGCTGCAGGTGCCGGCGTGCTCGTCTGGGGCGCAGGTCTAGACTCCGACTTTGTTGGCAACGCTCTTGCCGCCGCCATGACCCTCATGACCGCGTTTGTTGCTGTGTGCATCCGCCGGCATCGCGAAGAATCGCTTCTGCCTTCTGTCTGCGCGGCCAACGTTTTCGTCACACTGGTCAGCTTGTGCTTCGCTACGCCGCTATCACCAAGTCTGAGACATCTGGTTTATCTTGCGCTGTTTGGCGTGGTGCAAGTGGGATTGGCTTTTGCGTTCTATTCGGCTGGCGCTCGTCGCGTTCCAGCTTCGCAAGCCTCCTTGGTCGCAGCGCTAGAAACGCCGCTCGCTCCATTTTGGGTGTGGCTCGCATTCGGCGAAACGCCCCTCCTATCGACCCTCGTTGGGGGTGGGATCATTACCGCATCAACAACTGGATACCTTCTAGCGCTGGCCGGACTCGCGGCACGCCGTGACGCTGACGTTTGGCTGTCTCAGCAGTTGCAGGAAGGCATAGAAAAAGAAGATAAGCTCAATGAATAATTTGCAAGAGGCAATTGTAATTGAAGGCTTTGCGGATCATAGAAAAGTGTCCTGTCGTCGTTCTCAATCTATGTGGCCTCTTGCGCGCCGGAAAGGTTGCCTTCCCTCACACCATCACTGGTCCCGGTGTGTTGCGAAACAAGCAACTTGATATCTTAATGTCGACTCTCTCCGCATTTGCATAAATAACTGCCAAAAAATTAAATTTGATGGGTATAGACGTATCTAATATAAATAAGTTATCATATCTTGGGAATCGGTTTACTAGAGCGAATCCATTGATCGATGAATCGATTGTGATGTGACAGCGGCGGTCCCGGCTGATTCAACGTCCACTTTGATGAGGTGGATGATGGCGAGAGCACTCAGCGAGGATCTTCGGTCGCGGGTTTTGAAAGCTTCCGATGAGGGTATGTCGGCGCGGCAGGCAGCGGCGCGGTTGGAGTGTCGAGTGCAATCCGTTGGGTCGCACGTGCCAAGATCGGCGAGCGAACGCCCCGGCCGCAGGGTTGGCGGCGGGGTTCGATGCTCGATGCGCATGAAGCCTTCATCGTCGGGCTGATCGATGAGCGCAAGGACATCACGCTGGACGAGATGGTCGAGCGGTTGGCAGTCGAGCGGTCGGTCGGTATCGGCCGCAGCGCCTTGAGCGCCCGGCTTGGCAAGCGCGGCTGGACGTTCAAAAAAAGATTCCATGGGAGCGGATAACGGCCGGCGTTGCAGAATAAGGCCGTTGAACCCCATCATTCTGAGGCCTCCGATGTTTAGAACGGAAAGACCCGCGACCGCCATCCAAACCAGTATTTGCCAATCGCGATTGTTGCGGGCAAGCCGGAAAGCGTCGAGGCTGATGACGAGGCCGGCATTGCCCAATCCGATCTCCGCGATCAGCTTCTTGAAGCCCACCCGCTCGACGGTCCCGGCTCCGGATTTGCCAAGATCTTCGTCAATGAACTGCACGCGTTCATGCGGCCAGCCGAGGGCGACGGCACGGTCGACGAGTCGGTATTGCAGTTCCGTGCTTTCCTGATGATGCCGCACCTGCACTGGCAGGGCGACCACACAGCGCTTGCCGTGAAGAAAAACAGGGTGCCAGCACCGCTGGAGTGTAGAGCCCGAGACCGAGGCGCTGATCCCTCATCTCGCCCGGCTGGTGCCCGACAAGGCTATCGCGTCACTGCTGAACCGCTTGGGCAAGAAGACAGGACGTCTCAACGGATGGCAGTCGCGCGTGTGCAGCTTCCGTAGCAAACATGGATGTCGCGGTTTACCAGGAGGGGGAACGGGCCGCGCGCAGCGAAGTTACCTTGAACGAGGCGGCTGACATTCTCAATCTCAGCCCGATGATGCGCATGATCCCAGCAGCATCCTGCCTTTTGCGCGTTCTGTCATCTCAGATCGTGAGGCTCACATTGTAATCGGTCAGGAAATCCTGCAGCGTCAAGATATGCTCTAGCCCCCTGAGGTTGTCGGTCGCATCGAGCAACGCGCGGGACTTGTCGACGGACAACAGCGGTGCCACAGCCGCATTGCGGTTATTCAGGAGCGCGGTGAACCGCGTGCGCAGCATTCCGTCATAGGTGGCATCCTGGATAACGGGATACGCGCTCTTCACTCGTTGCACCACCGACAGCGGGAGCAGGTCCGCAGTGGCAGCCCGCAGCAGACTCTTCTCGCGCCCGTCGAAAGTCTTGTGGGCCCATGGGGTGCCGAACACGTATTCAACGAGGCGGTGGTCGCAGAAGGGAACCCGCACCTCGAGGCCCAAAGCCATACTCATCCGGTCCTTGCGGTCGAGCAGCGTCCGAAGATAACGCGTGAGAAAGAGGTAGAACACCTCGCGCATTCGACGCTCGTGCGGATCGGCCGAGGCCGGCCCTGTCAGAGGGGGTACTTCCGCCAGTGCCGTGCGGTACTGATCGTCGAGATAACCGGTGAGGTCGAGTTTCTCGACCAGGCCGGGGTCTAGGGATCGCCGTGCGATATCGTCGCTGTCTTCGATCCAGGGAAACGTGTCGGCCTGAACGTAGGAGGGATCGTGAAAAAATCTGTAGCCGCCGAAAAGCTCGTCGGCCGCCTCCCCAGACAGGGCCACCGTCGAGTGTTGCCTGATGGCCCGGAACAGCAAGTAGAGCGAGCTATCAAAGTCGCCCATGGTCAACGGCAGGTCGCGGGCGTGGAGGGTGGCGGCCCGCACATTCGGGTCCATGAGTTCGTGCGCGGACAGTGTGATGTCCGTGTGATTGGTACCAACGTATTTCGCGACCTCCAGCACGTACGGCCCGTCGGGTGTAGGCCGCGCCGGGCCGGGGATAAAGTTGTCAGTATATCCGACGAAGTCGACGGCGAAGGACTGGATCTGTTCGTCGCTGAAGCGCGCGGCTAGTGCTGTCACGGCCGAGGAATCAAGCCCGCCCGACAACAGTGTGCACAGCGGCACGTCGGCGATGAGCTGCCGCTGGATCGTATCCTCCAGCAACTCGCGGACTCGCCGAACGGTGGTAGGCACATCGTCGGTATGCCCACTGTCGGTGAAATGCCAGTAGCTCATCTGCGTGATGCCGTCGCGGGTCACGCGGACTATGTGGCCGGGCCGTACCTCACGCATGCCGCGGAACACGGTGCTGTCCGGGTCGGGGATTGAGCATAGGGTGAGACGAAGCCCATCGGCGTCCATGGCCGGTTCCGCGAGACTATTGGCGAGAATCGCCTTTGGCTCCGAGCCGAACAACACTCCATGCTCGGTCGGGTAGTAATAAAGCGGCTTGATGCCGAGCCGGTCGCGTATGAGAAGCAGTTCGCGCTTGGCGGTGTCCCAGAGTGCGTAGGCAAACATCCCATTGAGTTCGCTCACGGCGCTGCGGGGGTCGCGGTGGCCCCACTCGCGATGGGCGCGCAGCACCACCTCGGTGTCACTGCTCGTGTCGAACAGATGGCCTAGGGCGGCAAGCCGTTGACGCAGCTCGCGGTAATTGTAAGTCTCTCCCGTGTAAACGAGCACCAACGGCGGTTGGCCGTCTTCCTGGTGCGTCATCGGCTGGCGACCGCCCTGAATATCGACAATCGCTAGCCGGCGGTGTCCCAATGCCGCAGGCCCGTCGATCCAAGTCCCCTCGTCGTCCGGACCACGATAGGCCATGGTGGCGGTCATACCGGCAAGCTCTCTTCGCGCGTCGGGACTTCCTAGGTCGCGATCGAAATCAATCCATCCACAGATGCCGCACATATATTTTGACTCCTTGCTTGGGTAACTGTCGGGCAACTTCGGGCATCCGGGAACACCGCACCCCGCGAATACGCGACATCGTTTATGGCCACCTCATCGGCTTAATTCGAGTAAGCTCGATGAGGGTTCCTTCCGCGGGCGGACCCTTAGCAACGACCCCACGCAGTCCTGAACGCCAATATGCGTCGACCTTGTGTTAACCGCGAGGAGAACCCCATATCCGGCAGGACTATCAATGCGTCGACAAGGAGCTTGCAATTAGCCCTCCGCGATCAGAGACCCCGTCTAAACACCTAATAGGATAGGATAGTCCCTAAGCCGTGCTGCTCTGCGATGTCGAGTATAGCAGAACCTATAGCGACATCATGCATTGCAAGACCGAGATTGAATACTGCAATGCGATCAGCGTTGCTAACTCTGCCGGCGACGCGCCCTACAATGACATCGCCGATGGATCCACGAATGCGGGAAATATCCCGGTAAGGAGAGCCTGTCGCAGTGATATAGGTTTTGAATTGCTCAACGTCGTCGGCCAACAAAACATCCGTTTCCGTTGTTATATCCTGAGACCATCCGCGGGGATTGACGGGCAGAACCAAGCCGCCCTCCTTAACCCATCCGAACTGGAATGCCACGTCTTCTAATTGACTTGTTGCGGTCACTATGACATTCGCGGTGCGGATCGCGACCTCGGCCTCTTTCACGCGCACCACTGTTGCTTTGGAATAAGTCTGTTCAGCCACCCGGCCCACGGCATTCTCATTAATATCCACGACTTGGAATTCGGCCTCGGGGTAAATCAACGACAGCATTTTTACGTGGTAGAGGCCCTGCAGACCAGCACCGATTATCGCGATCCTGCCCACGTTAGGCGGCGACAAATACTTGCTGGTTATAGCCGACGCTGCCGCTGTGCGAACTGCAGTCAGGTAAGCAGCATCCATTACGCAGATTGGTAGGCCCGTGTCCGGATCATTTAAGACCAAAAGCCCTGTGATGTTTGGCAGGCTAACTTTATGATTGCTGGAGTAACCGGCAACCCACTTAAGACCGGCTCGGCGTTGCCTTGGAAGCCAGCCAGCCATGGCGTGGATGAATGAGTCGTTCCCGGGGTGGATCCCGATCTTCGGCGGGTTCTCGAATGCGCCACTACCGTGGTCACGAAAGGTCCCTTCGATAATGTCTAATGCTGAGGTGAGTGGCAAACTCATCTTTGCAACGTCATTTCGACTCAACCATCTTACACTAGACGTCGTCATGTTATCTCCTCTCTTAATCCGGAGCCCGGCACTGGAATTGTCCGGCCCGCAGGCCCGAAATCTCAGATGGAGCGGGGCTGCGCCTTTTCCAAACGGTCTCTCGCGACCTGATATGCACTTGCTGTCGTGCTACGTTGAGTTTGCGAAAAATTCATCCTGCGCCACTCTGAGTTTTGCTTCTATCTCAGACAACAAAGGCGGCAGTTTCTGCGCTAGACGCTTATTGTTTTGTTCAATGAATCGGAGAAATTCTTCGTCATACATGCTCACATAATTGAGCTTTCCGACTGCTTGGCTCGATAACACCGGAATCGACGATAGATCCACTATGGTGCGCGGCTCCAACCGCAGAAGGGCGTCCAGAAGTGTGCCTTCGTATTCATCATTAACATCGGCGGTTGCGATGACAACGATGGACTGCGGTTCACGTGGATACCCAATCTCTGCCGGGCGCATGAGCGCGACTTGGATGTCAGTCCAAGGGCGGAGACGTTTGCGAAGGTTCTTAGGGTTCCGCGTTACGAGTACCGTGGAGCGGAATCGGTCTCCGACACCACTGCGGATCAGCTCGCGGCCCAGCATACCCGCCCCGATGATGTAAAGGCGGTTGGGTAGCTCTCCATACGGAAATCGATCAATTATGATGTCTCGGACAATCTGGTCATAATTGAACGATGCGATGAACCGCTGACGCTGGCGAGCGGCACGACCCGTATCAATTGCCAACCGTGCGATCTGGACAATCGGAAGGTTTGGATCAAGAAATTCGAGCGACTTCTCGAGCTGATCGCTTATGTAATTCTCACCGAGGATCTGGGAACGAGCGCCGGATGCAATCTCGGCGAGACGTTGAGCAATTGCGACTTCACCTTCAACGCGTCCGTATGAAAAGCCAGAAAATATCATGCTATCGATGTTCCTGAGCCCAGACTCGTCACCATATGCCTCAACTCGTGCACAGGTTGCGACCAGTAGAATTCCACTTCTCGCGAGGTCGGCTGCAAGTGGTTTGACCTGCGCCGACTGCTCCGCCACTGCGAGAGGCGCGGTTGTCTGGTGATCACGATAAAGGCCAACTAGTTTGCTCATCGCTTCCATCCTCAAATTGGTTGAGCTCAAGCGGCAGTTGACGTAAAACGCCGTGAGTTCGACAGCCTGCACCGAACCCCGCTTCACCTCGAGATGCAGATTCCCTGCGACTCCGATGTCACATCGGTTGGCAACTCCCGCCGCCCCTGCAACGAGGAAGTTCCAAGAATCATGCCGACTGCGCAGAAAGAGCTTCAGAAATAATTTTCTGCAAAACATTCAATGACTTAAAAGAGCGTGAGCAGAACGACAGGCGGAACACCACCACGTCGTGAACTCGACAAACCCGACTGTTGTCATTTCCCGCCGTTTGGCGGGCTGGATCTTCGCGAGAAAGCGGAACTTGCGCGCCATCTACCCGCGCTCCCATTGTCCACTATCGCACGATGTCGGATATGCAACATAGCAATAGAGGGGTCATCCTATTGTTTTGAAAGAAGGCTCTGCGTTGGCACGGTAAATGCGTAACCCTCCGCAAACGCGTCACGAACTGAGAAGGAATCGTCCCATGATGACGCTCATCGAAAGTTCGTCGCCGCCGTGAAGACTGCGCTTCCCCGAGATGCGGCAGCCGGCACAGGGGCTGGCTGGTCCGCCGCGCCAGCCACCAATGCCCGCAGCAAGATCTCTGGGTATCGCCTGCTTGCGCATTGCCCGCTACATGATCGAGCGCGGCATTGACATCAAGCGTTCCCCAGCCAGGAAAGTGCTGACCGTCCATGCGCACGAGCCGTCTCCTCTCAGTCATCGACAGCCATACCGCAGGGCACCCGACACGCACGGTTATCTCGGGCATCCCTCCGCTGCGGGGACTGAGTGTGCTCACCCAGCGGGACGATTTCCGCGCGTTCCATGATGGATTGAGGGGGGTGCTGCTTCACGAACCTCGTGGGCATGCCGCCATGGTAGCAGCGGTGCCCGTGCCCTCCCGCGAGGCAGACCAAGGGTTGTTCTTTATCTCCTCCTACGTCTACCTCGACATGTGCGGCCATGCCACGATCGGCTACATCGCCAGCTTGGCCGCCACGGGCGCACTGCCGCGGGTCTTTGAACGAAACGGCATGTCCATCGAGACACCGGCGGGTATCGTTCATGTGACCGGCACCTTCGAGGCCGGCCAGCTGACCTCAGTGGTGCTGCGCAACGTGCCATCCTATCTCGCCTCCGCCGATGTAGCGGTCGAGGTCGAGGGCCTCGGCACGGTGACCTGCGACATCGCCTATGGCGGTATCATGTATGCTCTGGTCGATGCGAGCCAGGTCGATATTCCCTTCGACATCAACCACGCCAGCGGCTGGTGCCATGCAGGGATGACCATCAAGGAGGCGCTCAACGCTGCAAGGGGTCACCTGCAGGTCGATAGCGTGCTGTTCCATCACGCCATCGAGGGCGGCGCCCGCCATCTGGTGATTTTGGCAGGCAACAAGTTCGACCGTTCGCCCTGCGGCACCGGTACCTCCGCAAGGCTGGCCCAACTTCACGCTTGTGGGGAGTTGGCGATTGGCGCCCCTTACCGGGCCGAAAACATCCTTGGGGTGCCCTTCGCGGCCAAGGTCGCGGAGTTGGCTCAAGGCAAGGACGGTCAATCCGCCGTGATCCCAGAGGTGCGCGGCATGGCGCATATGAGTGCATTTTCCACCCTTGTGCTGGAAGCGGACGATCCGCTGTCAGCCGGCTTTCTTCCCAGCTGAAGGAGCGTGTTGTGAAATTCGATCCGTCTGTCGTCTTCGCGAATTGGGACATCCTTGCCGATGGCCTTCTCATCACTCTGAAATACACGATCTATACCTGTGCCATTGGCCTCGCGATCGGGTTCTTAACAGCGCAGCTCCAGCTGAGTCCTTGGCGACTATTGCGCTGGACCGGTCGAATCTGGGTGGAATTCTTCCGTAACATCCCGTTGCTGGTACTGCTCATTTGGATTTATTATGCCCTGCCAATCTTCTTTCAGATCCAGATCGGCAAGGAAACAGCGGGGACCCTTGGTCTAGGGTTCTATGCTAGCGGCTTTTATGCCGAGATCCTGCGCGCCGGTGTACAGTCCATCGACCGTGGCCAAACTGACGCCGCCGTGGCACTGGGCATGGGCTACGTCCAGCGCATGAAGCGGATCATCCTGCCGCAGGCAATGCGCCGCATGGTGCCGCCGCTGGTGGGCCAAACTATCATGCAGCTCAAGAACACGACACTCCTCTCGGTGCTGACAATCCCCGATCTTCTTTATCAGGCGGGCTACATAGCCAGTTTCACTTACCGGCCAATGGAGGTCTACACCGTCATCGGAGCCATCTTCATCGCCATCCTGTTTCCCCTCAGCGCTCTTTCGCGCCGGTTCGAGTGCAAGGAGGTCGCGTGACGACTGCCAAATCGACCGAAGTCGTTCTGAGTGCACGCGGCATCGAGAAGTCCTTCGGGACGCATCATGTCCTACGCGGCATCGATCTTGACGTCCATCGAGGAGAGGTGGTTTGCTTGATCGGCTCTAGCGGCTCGGGCAAAACCTCGCTGCTGCGCTGCATGAACCTGTTGATGGAGCCCGACCAGGGCGAGATCGTCATCCACGGCGCCTCTCTTTTTCGCTGCACCGAGTCCGAGCGGCTTAGGCTTTCTAGCAGGCAGGTGAATGCCCTGCGCCTCAAACCGGCATGGTATTCCAGAACTTCAACCTGTTCCCGCACCGCACCGCGCTGGGAAACATTATCGAAGCCCCCCTAGTGGTGAAGAAGGTGCCACGTGCCGAAGCCGAGGCACTGGCTCATAAGCTTCTTAATTGCATGGGACTTTCCGACGCCGGACATAAATACCCGTCACAGTTGTCGCGCGGCCAGCAGCAGCGCATCGCCATCGCCCGGGCGCTCGCCATGCAGCCCACCATCATGCTGTTCGACGAGCCTACTTCGGCGCTGGACCCGGAACTTGTAAGCGACGTGCTTGCCGCCATCCGCCAGCTCGCCGCTGATGGCATGACCATGGTTATCGTCACTCACGAGATCGGCTTCGCCTATGAGTTGGCCGATCGAGTGGTGCTCATCGACCAGGGCGTTGTAGCCGCCAGCGGCGCTCCGCGTGAACTTCTGCTGTCGGGCGCAAATGCGAGACTCGCCGCCTTCGTCGGTCGCTTCACGGAACAAGCCCGCCTTCTCGATCCGCTCGCTGTCCCGGCGAAGGCACCTGCAACCACATCTCCCAACAAAGGTAATAGACCATGGCCGATGTAAACTGGGGCGGAATTTTCCCCGTTCTCGTCACTCCCTTTGGAGCCGATGGCTCTATTAGTGAGACCCGATACGAGGCGCTTATCGAGGACGCAATTGCCAATGGCGCGCAGGGCGTCGTCGCGACTGGCAGCACCGGAGAATTCTATGCTCTCACCAAGGCCGAGCGTGCACGCCTCTACAAGTTGACGGTTGACCATGTGGCTAGCCGCGTACCCGTCATAGCAGGCGTCGCCGACTTGCGTGCTGGGGATGTGCTGGAAGCGTGTCAGTCGGCCGTGACGGCAGGTTGCGCCGGCGGCATGATCCTGCCCCCCATGTACGCCATGCCGAGCCCGCGTGAGATCGTGGCCTTCTTCGAGTACATCTCCCAGAACACCTCGCTGCCGCTGATGCTCTATAACAGCCCGCGCCGCGCAGGCGTCGACATCACTCCGGCTCTGGTGGAGCAACTCTCCGCCCTGCCGACCGTGGTCGCCATCAAAGACAGCTCCGGCGTCATTACGCAGGTGAGTGAACTGGTGCAGCGCGTGGGTGACAAAATCCGCGTCTTCGTCGGCTACGAAACCATGATCGTGCCCGCCCGTGCTGTTGGCGCTCACGGGGTCGTCGCCATGGCGCACCAGATTGCGGGGCCGTTGATCCGTGACTACTGGGACAAGGCGCTTACTGGCGATAAGGCACTGCAGGACCTCGGCCGTGACGTCTTCGCCTTCTACCGTTGCTTCCAGGCCGGGGCCTATTACGCGGCCATCAAAGAGACCATGAGCCAGCTTGGCTGCGACGCCGGCGGCCCGCGCTTGCCGCTGCTGCCGCTGGCGGACGAACAGAAAGCCGCGATCTCCAAGATCATCGCCGACGCAGGCCTCGCTCGTTGGGCCAACGTCTGATGCACATGTTGATGCCATAAAGCAGTCCCCCGCGAGCGAATGATTGCCTTATGGTCTGGCTGGGTATGCCTTCACGCGCTCCACTGTAACTGCCAATCGTATAGCGGAGCAGTTGGCTGTGGGCGTGATCGGCATCAACCAGATGGTGGTGACAATCCCAGAAACCAATTTCGGCGGGACAGGCGATAGTGGCTGGGGCCGCGAAGGCGGTCTTGAGGGTCCGGAATCCTACACTGTAAGAAAATATGTCGGCCATCTTCATCTCTAGCAGGGGATGAGACGGAAGAAGAAAAGGAGCGCGGGCATGAACTTGGATGGGAGATTTTCGGGTTGGCGGCCACGGCACCTCGCCTCCGAGGGACCGCGCTACCTTGCCCTGGTCAATGCTCTGGAGCAGGACATCGCCGACGGCCGGCTGTCGGATGGCGACCGGCTACCGCCGCACCGCGACCTGGCGCGAGAGCTCAGCCTTTCCGTCGGCACTGTGAGCAAAGCCTATCAGGTTGCCGAACAACGCGGTATCGTCAGCGGCCATGTCGGGCAGGGCACCTTCGTCCGTCGCCGTTCCGCCGCCCGCGCAGAGGCGGCGACAGAACATGAACTAGTCAATTTAGCGCTGAACATGCCCGCCGAGGGAAACGAAGCGCAGATCCTGTCCGCTTTGTCTGGCGAAGTGGTGCGCGAGCGTGATCTTGCGCCGCTGCTGCGCTACCCTCCTCACGGCGGCATTTGGAAGCACCGCGAAATCGTAGCAGCCTCGCTGTCTGACAAAAGCTTTGCCATCGACCCGGCGCGGCTGTTCCTGTGCAACGGCGCCCAGCACGCCATCGACATCGCGCTGCGCCTGGTGGCGAAGCCCGGCGACAGCATGTTGGTGGATGCCTTCACCTATTCCGGCTTTAAGGCAATCGCTGCAGCCAGCCATTTCACATTGCTGCCTGTGGAGATGGATGAGGAGGGAATGGATCCAGCGGCGCTGGAACAGGCCTGCCGCGGGTCGGGCGCTCGGGTGCTCTATTGCATGCCTACGCTTCAGAGTCCAACAGCACGCACCATGAGCCTTCCCCGTCGCCGGCGCATCGCCGAACTGGCTGAGGAGTTCGATCTCACCGTCATCGAGGATGACGTCCAAGGCTTTTTCTTCACCGAGCGTCCTGTGCCGATCGCCTCGTTGGCGCCCAGACGCACCTTCTACGTCACATCCTACTCCAAATGCATCGCGCCGGGCTTCCGACTCGGCACATTGACCGTGCCGACGGCCCACATCGCTCAAGCCGAGCTCCTCCTGCACGCCTCGACCTGGTTTGTGGCTCCCATGCTAGGCGAGGCGGTAGTGCGGCTGATTGAAAACGGTAAGCAGGACGAACTGGTGCGTGAGCGGCGCCGGGAGGCGCTGGAACGTTACCGCGTGTTCATGGACATCTTTCCCAAAGCGGCAAGACTTCAGTTCCCAGGCTTCTTCGGGTGGTTGCCGTTGCCGCAAGAGTGGTCCGCAGATCAACTTGCCGCCGCTGCACGAGGTCACGGCATACTTGTAACACCACCCATCGCCTCTGCGGTGGGACAGGCTGACCCTGGCGCAATCCGCATCTGCCTCGCGCGCGAGGGACCTTATAAAACTCTCACATTTGCTTCAGATTCTATCCGATATCATGGGTCGCCACCCAGCAAGCGTCGCCTCCGTCGCATAGCAGGACGCTATATGGCAAAGTGCCAGTGGGTGCCAGCGGATCCTCCCGGTGAACGGCGTGGTAGCTGACCTCGCACCAGCGCAGCTCATGATGCCCACCTAGCGACAGCGGGAACTTCATGCCGTGCGCGCGCAGCCACAGCCAGACGCGGCGCGCTGAGCCCAGTACGACGGTGCCGGAACCGGACAGGCCGAGATCCTTGTCGATGACCAGCACGCACTCGGCCGGCCAGCCCAGTTAACGCACCCGACCGGAGAGCGCGTATTGCCGCTCGGTCGATTCGCGGTTGTTCTCCACCTGCGAGGCGCTCGACTGGCGAAGATAGACGATAACCTACCGGGCCAGGTGACCGGGCGGTGATTTTGCTGTGTTCAGTCGTGAGGATCGGCCTCCCTGATTGCCAGCATATGCGCGATCATCAAGGCGAGCCGGCGTAGCGCGTTGGCCCGCGGCTCCATTCCAGCCTCTCCCAGGCGGGCGGCTCGGGGGGGCCGGTTGTGGTCTCCCTCGGCAAATCTCAGCTCCAGTTGCATGTCGCTTCTTCTTGTCGTCGGGCGGCGACTCGCCGCGCCTCTCAAGGAGAGCGTCGGTCACAAGGCGCAGATGCAGAAGATCTGCCAGCCGCCCAAGTTCTTTCTCGTCGGCGTCGACTGCCGCCGAACCAACCCTGAGAGACCTGACCAATCAATCGCATATTGGTGTCCAGCTGGAGCTTTTTGATGAATATACGTGGTGTAAGGGAATGCATGCGTTGTTGAAGCTCGATTCCATTGATCTGAGGATTCTCGATGCCATACAACGCGACAGCCGCATCACGAAATTGGCGCTAGCTGAAAAGGTAGGGCTTTCCGCCACTCCGTGCTGGATGCGGCTGCGGAGGCTTGAGCAGACTGGGGTGATCGCCGGCTATCATGCTCGTGTCACATTGCGTAGCATAATGCCGATCACGGCGATAATGGTGCAGGTGTCGCTCAGGAACTATCGCCAGTCCGACTTTGAGGCGGTTGCTTTTTGCGGCACCGGCCGATCTGCCGACAATTGCGCTTTGCGGCCTTTTTGGGTCGGGACCGTGCGCGGCGGTTAATTGCCCGCCGGCTAGGTCGCCTTTTCACCTGGAACCGACAACCTTCCACGACGCGAATGGCAGCTTCGCGCCATAAGCGGCCCTGGGGTTAGCAGACCGCCAATGTCCGCAATGGTCGTAAGCTGACCTGGCAAACTTTGGCTAGCATATTGTCGGGTCGGAGCACTGACGCATACGATCTTTGCTGATCCATGAGAGCTAATGCTAAGCACTCTCAAATCTCATGTAGTGGTCACCGGTCACCAGTGGGCCGTGCCAATCGAACGCCCGGGCCGCCACCGTTCTCTGAAATGAACTCGATCCCCGCGCGAGCTAAGGCATGGACGATCTTCGTGGCTGTCTCCGTGCGGCCGCCAAGTGGCCCATCCTCAGCTTCAAGGCGCGCAATGGTCGGTTCTGAAACGGCAGAATGCGCCGCTAAATCACCCTGAGACCATCCTAGCAGCGCCCTGGCGGCCTTCACCTGCCGAGTTGTGACTGCTGGATGGCTATTTGATAGATTTTCTATTGACATCCGCACCAATCGAATTGATATTTTTTCCATCAAATCTGTCGTTGCATGGTCCTTCGGCTTGGGCCGCGCAACGAAGCGGCTGGCTAAGATGCGGGAACACCTTGGCCAGCCTGACCACACGCCAAGCTATAGGGAGCTCGGATCATGGCTGATTCTGAGACTAGCATGACTCTGCCTTTCGTCACCCGGAGGCAATTGCTGATGGGAAGTGCAATGGTCACCGCGACGCTGCCGTTGGAGGATCACTCATCGGCGGCTGCAGCATCGGTCCTCGCTGACACTAGGTCCGACCCCGCACTGACGCTGTGGCATGAATGGCAGGCCACATATCTTCGTACCGCCGCGCTCTGCCGCAAGCAGCAGGAACTGGAGACCCGGTTGGTTGAGGCTATCGGGTTTCCAAAAGCAGATGTCGAGCTACCCGATGAGGGTATAACCGTCACCGTTTCCTGTCAGGGCGACTTGGAAGACCTATTCGGGGATGATCCTGATTTTGCCGAGCTGCGTGCTCGGGCCGAGGCCGATCTGGCCGCCTCGCAGGCGCGCTGGGATGCCGAGGACCGACGCATCGGCTATTCGGCCGCCAAGCGGGAGGAGCTTGCCACAGCCGACCGAGAGGACGGGTTGTTGGAGACCTTGACGGCAACGCCTGCCACGACGATCGGCGGTGTGGCCGGCAAACTCGATGCGGTACTGCGCGAAGGCGAAAGCGCCGAAGACTGTACAGAGTTTCCCTGGCCGCAGTTGCGCGCAGCCCTCGTCGATTTGGCGCGCATAGGTCAGGCGCTGCAGCCGGGCGCATTCATGCCGGGCAGCAGCCAAAAGCAGCCTTATCCTCGAAAGCGTCGGGAAGACGTCTGCACGTCGGTGATCATGTACCAACGCGGAGACCGCGTGACATGAAACGCCCGTCGATGACAGAGGTGCTCCCACTGACAGCCGAGCACGAAACAGGGGTCGGTGCCGCCATGTACTGCAGCACGCTTGCTGTACCCTGGGTTTCACGACAGGAGAACGGGCTTTGGTCTTTCAGCACCCCGGAAGCGATTGCCAGGGCGGCGCGACCTATTCGGGGCGGATGTTATCCAGGCGATCAGATGGTGCGAGCTTTCGGCCCGCAATGCGCACCGGGAGGTGGATTTGCGGTTCTGGAAGACCGTGCTGGTCCTGCTTGACGAACCTGAAAAGGACGGAGAGCCATGATCCTCCAGCAGGCTGGCCCTCACTGAATGGGCTGCACACCAAGCACGGGCTTGAGAACCGGACCTGCCTGTATCAGACCGCACGGCCCCGGCGCGGCCCCATCGACTTAAATGCGCCAAGGCGATAGAACCCAGCCCCGCTGTTTCTGGAAGTGATGCGAGCAGGAAAAGGCGGCAGGAGCGTACTCAATAGCAATACGCAAATGGAGAGATTTCGACGACGCTTGCCCTAACGTGCACTGGACGTCCCAATGCGGGCATGAGCGATGAAGAAAATTGGAAGAAGCACTTATCGGCAAGCCGACCCCGCTCAGTTTGCGGCCATCGACACAACACCACTGCGGCTCGAAGACTTGCCCTTGTTCGCAACCGATCAGCAGATCGCGCAGGCGATCGTCGGTCGCGAGAAAGCGGAAACATGGATGCGCGAGCGGTTGCCGACCCTGTCCGGCAAAGCAGGTTTCCCAGCCGTTGACGATTTCCACGGCGGTCGGCCTGTCGCTCTCGTACGCCGTTTCTACGACGGTTACCTTGGCATCGCCCAATCCCCCGCGGCGGCGCCTGGCAGAGCGGACGCAAGCCAATGGAAGGCGAAAAGCAGATCAAGGCACCCGGGCTGAAGTGGATTAAGCGCGCGACGGGCAAAACGCCGTTTTGGGTAGCCGACGAAGTAGACGTAAGGAATGGCTATAGCCCGAAGACCGTAAACCTCTGCTACCTCGCTGACCAACCCGACATGTTGAAGGCGAAGTGCGATTCGTTGCAGGCGGACATGCTGCTTTGGCGCACCGGGTACCGTGCAGATCCGTTGAAGTTTGATGGCTCGATCAAGTCGCTGCTCTCGATCTATGAAACGCACCCGCGCAGCACCTATCGTAAACTGCGACCGGGATCGCTTCGGCCCTACAACCACTACCTGAAGAACTTAAGGGGCCACATCGGCAACGTCCGTATTGACGAAACCACCGGCATCGACCTGATGGACTGGCATGATGTTTGGTCACAGAACGGCCGATATCTCGCCGCTGCAACCACGGCACGCGCAGTTCTGTTCGCCGCTGTGAGCTTCGGAATCATGATGCGCCTGCAAGGCTGCGCCGCATTGGCAGCAGTGATGCGGGAAACGGCTAAGACGCTGCCGCATCCGAAACCTCGGAACCAGTCGGCCGCGGCTCATCAGATCGTCGCGGCGCGTGAAGCCGCTCACAAGAACGGTCGACCATCGTCGGCGCTAGCCTATGCTCTTTGCTTCGAAACGGTTTTGCGCCTGTGGGATGCAATTGGCCAATGGTGGCCAATGAACATGGGCGGCATTTCGGAAGTTCTCGACGCCGATAGGGAGATGAAATGGTTCGGTCTGCGATGGGAAGATATCGACGCCGACATGGTACTTCATTACACCCCGTCCAAGACAGCCGAGAGTTCAGGAGCGTCCATTTCCTATTCGCTGCAAAAGGCACCTATGGTGATGGAAGAGTTGAAGCACTGGCCGGTTGAGAGGCGCACCGGGCCAATGATCGTTTCGGAAGAAAACGGCCTGCCTTGGCGTGCCTCAATTTTCGCGCAGCGCTGGACAGTGGACCGCAAAGCGGCTGGCTTGCCGGCGAAGTTATGGGCGCGCGACCTGCGCGCATCCGGCATCACCGAAGGTAGGGCGTCGGGTGCAAGATTGGACGATACCAGTAAGGTCGCCGGGCACACCGGGACCAAGACGACTGAGAAGTATGACCGCGCCGTGCTGGAGGCCGCCGATCGCTTCGCTGAGGCTCGGCTCAAACGCCGTGAACAGAGCGGTAACGGCAGCGGTAACGCGCGGTAACGGGTTAAGAAAATCGTAAGGAATTTCAAACGGATGGCAGCCTGACAATTTAACGCGCCTTTAAACCGCCGCATCTACTCTGCAACTCGAGCGCCATCGGCACCGGGGACAGCAAGCACAGCGCATGGCGAACCGCAGAGACAGTCGCATCGAACCGAGCTTCGAGGGTTCGCCGCGGGCGAAATCCTCCGACGGCTTTTCGGTCAGCGAGGAGGATCGCGTCGTGCCGGCCAATCGCAAATCCGCAGCGAAACGCAAGTCCGCCAAGTCGAAATCCTCGCGTCGCGGCCGCGACCGCAACCGGCGCGGGCTGTTTTCCATTTTCGGCCGGCTGCTCTATTGGTGCTTCGTGCTCTGCATCTGGGGCGGCATCGCGGTGGCCGGCGTCGTCGTCTATTACGGCGCCAAGATGCCGGCGGCCACCACCTGGTCGATCCCGGACCGCGCGCCCAACATCAAGATCGTCTCGGTCGACGGGCAGCTCATCGCCAACAGAGGCATGAGCGGCGGCGAGGCCGTCGGCCTGCATGAAATGTCGCCCTATATTCCCGAGGCCGTCGTCGCCATCGAGGACCGCCGCTTCTATTCGCATTTCGGCATCGACCCGATCGGGCTGACGCGCGCCATGGTCACCAACGTTCTCGGCAGGCATTTCTCGCAGGGCGGCTCGACGCTGACGCAGCAGCTGGCGAAGAACCTGTTCCTGACGCCGGATCGGACGCTGGAGCGCAAGGTGCAGGAAGTGCTGCTTGCGCTTTGGCTCGAGCACAAGCACAGCAAGGACCAGATCCTCGAAATGTACCTCAATCGGGTCTATTTCGGCTCCGGCGCCTATGGTGTGGAAGCGGCCTCGCGGCGTTATTTCGGCAAGAGCGCACGCGACGTCTCGCTGTCGGAGGCAGCGCTTCTCGCCGGCCTCTTGAAGGCGCCGTCGCGGCTTTCGCCGGCGCGCGACCCGAAGGCGGCGGAAGAGCGCGCGCAGCTCGTGCTCGCCGCCATGCGCGAGGAAGGCAAGATCAGCGACAAGGAATACAAGGTGGCGCTCAGCGCCCCGGCGACGCGCTCGCCGTCCTACTGGACCGGCTCAGAGAACTATGTCGCCGACACGGTCATGGAGGAACTGCCCGACCTTATCGGCGACGTGCGCGGCGACATCGTCATCGACACCACCGTCGACCTCACGCTGCAGAAGCTTGCCGAGCAGTCGATACGCCGGCTGATCGACGAGAGCGGCAAGAAGCTCAACGTCACGCAAGGCGCTTTGGTGTCGATCGACGATTCCGGCGCCGTGCGCGCCATGGTCGGTGGCTACGACTATTCGACCAGCCAGTTCGACCGCGCCTCGGAAGCGCGGCGGCAGCCAGGCTCCGCCTTCAAGCCGTTCGTCTACATGGCGGCGCTCGAGGCCGGCCGCACGCCAGACAGCGTGCGCAACGACGCCCCGATCAAAATAGGCAAGTGGACGCCCGACAATTACGGCGGCAAATATTATGGCAAGGTGACGCTGGCCACCGCGCTGGCGAAGTCGCTCAACTCGGTCGCGGCGCAGCTCACCATGGAAGTCGGCCCCGACGCAGTGGTCGAGGCGGCGCATCGCATGGGCATCCAGTCCGATCTGCAGTCGAACACCTCGATCGCGCTCGGCACGTCGGAGGTGACGCCGCTGGAACTGACCTCCGCCTATGTGCCTTTCGCCAATGGCGGCTACAAGCCCGATGTCCATTTCATAAGCCGCGTCACCACGGCCGGCGGCAAGGTGCTCTACGAGAACAATGGCGGCAGCGCGCCGCGCGTCATCAAGGCCGACATCGTCGGCATGATGAATTCGATGATGACGGGCACGGTCGAAGTCGGCACCGCCAAGAAAGCGGCCTTCAACTGGCCCTCGGCCGGCAAGACCGGCACCAGCCAGAATTCGCGCGACGCCTGGTTCGTCGGCTATACGGCCAACCTCACCACCGGCGTGTGGTTCGGCAATGACGACGGCAGCCCGATGAAGAAGGTCACCGGCGGCGCGCTGCCGGCGCAGGCCTGGCACGAGTTCATGGTGGCGGCGCATGAAGGCGTGCCGGTCAGGCCGCTGCCCGGCACATGGAAGTCGACGCCGCCCGATACGGTCGTGCCGGACGAGATTCCTTCGGCTGACGCGTCACAGCCGCCGCCGGCACCGCCGGCGCCGGTCGGCCAGTCGGCGCCCGTCGCCCAGGCGCCCGCACGGCAGGCGCGTCCGGCCCAGACCGTCGATGCCGACGGCTTCGGCATGCCAAGCGACGGCGGCACCACCGCGTCGGTCGGGCATCCGGTGCCGCCCGGCGACGTCGGCGGTCCGAAGAAGCGGCGGCAGACGTCGATCCTCGATATCCTCAGCGGTGGCTAGAGCCTGATCCATCCCGATAAATCGGGATGGGGCACTAGCTTTTCTGTTTGACCATGATCTTTTCCGAAACCGGGCCCCACCTTTCGGGATCATGGTCCAGCCGGCAACTCGCCTCTCGCCATGACAGTCGCGTTCGGCTACATGTCCGGCCGGAGATCAAGCCATGGCCGAGACCGACAGCAGAAAAACCATCGTGCTCACCGGCGCCAGCCGCGGCATCGGCCATGCGACCGTAAAACGCTTCTCACGCGAGGGCTGGCGCGTCATCACCTGCTCGCGCCAGGCTTTTGCCGAGGATTGTCCGTGGCCGGCCGGCCCTGAGGACCACATCAAGGTCGATCTCGCCGACCAGGAAGATGTCGGCATCGCCGTCTCCGAAATCCGCCACCGGCTGGAAGCGCATGGCGGGCAGTTGCATGCGCTGGTCAACAATGCCGGCATCTCGCCGAAACTGAAGGACGGCGGCCGGATGAACTCGATCGACACGCCCATGCATGTTTGGCGCGACGTGTTCCAGGTCAATTTCTTCGCCCCGATCATGCTGGCGAGGGGCCTGTTCAAGGAACTTGCCGCCGCCAAGGGCTCGATCGTCAACGTCACCTCGATTGCCGGCAGCCGGGTGCATCCGTTCGCCGGCACGGCCTATGCGACATCGAAAGCGGCGCTCGGTTCGCTGACGCGCGAGATGGCGCATGACTTCGGCCCGCATGGCATCCGCGTCAACGCGATCGCGCCGGGCGAGATCGACACTGCGATCCTGTCTCCCGGCACCGACAAGATCGTCGAAACGATCCCGCTGAGGCGCCTCGGCGCTACGGCGGAAGTCGCCGACATCATCTTCTTCCTGTGCTCGGGCCAGGCCTCCTACGTGACCGGTTCGGAAATCCACATCAACGGCGGCCAGCACGTGTAAGGGGCCTAATTTAAAGGCTGTTCATCCGGCTATGGTGAGAACAGCCTTGCCGCTGATGCTGCGCTGCCGCAGCGCGTCCAGGGCTTGGGCGATGTCTGTCCACGGCACGGTCAAGGCCACGCGGGTTTCCAGCCGGCCGGCCGCGACCAGAGCGAGCAGCGAGGCGATGTCCGCGCCGATGCCCGAGCCAGAAGTGTAGTAGGCGAAAGTCTGCAGCCTTGCCCCCTCGTGACCCGGAACGAACTGGCGGAATCCGACGGGCGTGAGCTCGCCACTGCTCGAACCGAACATGACGATGGTCCCGCCAGGTGCGACGCGTTCGATTGCATGTGCGAGGCTTTCACCGCCGACCGACTCGGTGATCAGCGAAAACGGCCCTTTGGCCAGCTCGATCGACTCGACCACCTGCTCGGCACCCAGGCGACGGAGATCCTCGCCGTGCCGGGAGGCGGCGATTGCGGTCACGCGCCCGCCCTGCTGATGGGCGATCTGGATCTGGAAACGGCCGACCGCGCCACTTGCACCGGTGATCAGGACCTGCTGGCCGGTCAGGTCACCGCCATGGCGCAACGTCCTCAGCGCCGTCGTGCCCGCGACCGGAAGCGTGGCTGCGGCCGCGAAACTGACGTTGTCCGGCAGGGCGGCGAGCCGGTCGGTCGAAACGGCGACACGTTCGGCCCAGCCGGACTGGTCGACCAAGGCCGCAACCCGGGTGCCCGCGGCTGGGCCGGAGCCGTCGGGTGCTGCGCGGTCGACAATTCCAACGACGTCCTGGCCGGGTATGAAGCCGTTCGGACGGATGGCTAGCAGGCGCAATTCGCCGCGGTTCAACGAGGTTGCGTGGACCGAGACAAGCGCCTCGTTCGCCAAGGGCTGAGGTTCCTCGAACTCGGCGAGTTTCACGCCGGAGGCGCTGTCGGGAGACGTGACCAGGGCGAGCATGGGTAATACCTTCTTGCTGGTTTGCGCGGCGTCAACGCGATCAACTGCCGCCCGCCATGCACAAACCGGAGCCTATCGGCTTCCCCGGTTGAAGAATTTAGCTATCATGGCATTTGATCGCTAAAAGTCGTCATCATGAGACAAGCTCTTCGCTGGCCCTGGCCCGATTTCGACGTCGACAATGTGCTGGCGCCAGCAATTGCGGTGCGCGTCGACGTCACCGGGAACCGGACTGAAGTGCCCGAGCACTGGCACCGCAAAGGGCAACTCGTCTTTGCGCTCGGCGGCGGCGTCACTTGCCGCGTTCCCAGCGGGTTTTGGATGGTGCCGCCGCATTGCGGTGTGTGGATTCCGAGCCGCATGGAGCACAGCAATATCGCGACGGCCAATGCGTGGATTTTCTTCGTCTATATCGAGCCGGGCGCGGCCGAACTGCCGGACCGGTGCTGCACGCTGTCGATCTCGCCGCTGCTGCGCGAACTGATCATCGAGCTGTCCGACTGCGCGCCGGACGATGCGAGGTGCGATTTCCTGGGAAGGATCCTGCTCGCCGAGCTGCCGCTTATGCCTGTCCAGCAGTTGCATCTGCCGATCTCGTCCGAGCCGCGCTTGAGGCGGATCGCCGAAGCGCTGGCGGAAAGTCCCGCCGATCGCAGCACGCTGGCGGAGTGGGCCAGCCGCGTTGCGCTGAGCGAGAGCAGTCTCGCCCGTCTCGTGGTCAAGGAGACGGGGCTGAGCTTCGGACGCTGGCGCCAGCAATTGCACTTGATCGTTGCGATACGAGAGCTGGCCGCCGGCGCCAGCGTGCAGCAGGTTTCGGCCGACCTCGGCTATGAATCGGTCACCGCTTTCATCACCATGTTCAGGAAGGCGCTCGGCAAGCCGCCGGCGAAGTATCTCAGCGACATCGCGCAAAACGGCGGGTCCGCGTTCGTCGCTTGATCGGCCCGCTTGCGGGCGAACGGAGATTGACAAGCACCCCGCTGCCGAGGGCCTCCTTGCGCGACCGCTTACGCAGGTGCCTGGGCCGTCACCACCTCGACGATGCCGCGCGCGATCTCGCGCTCGCCCATGATCACCGTGTCGGCGCCGAGCCCTTTCAAATGCTCGACCTCGGCGTCGGAATGGGCACGGGCAATGACGCTTATGCCGGGATTGGCTGTGCGGGCTCGAAGCACGATCTGCCCGGCCTCGAAGGCATTGGGAATGGCGAGGATCAGCCGCTTCGCGCCTTCCGGATTGGCGGCAGAGAAAACTTCGGCATTGGCGGCGTTGCCGGCCACCGTCTCGACGCCATCGTCCCTGAGCTTCGCCAGCGTCTTGTCGCATCCTCGATGACCAGAAAGGGCAGGCCGGCTTCCTTCAGCGCGGCCCCCACGAGGCTGCCGACACGGCCATAGCCGACCAGGATCGAATGATCGGTGAGCGCCGTCCGCGGCGGCGGGCCGTCTTCCTTTTCCGGAGTAGCCACCACCGAAGCCACGTGACCCGGCTCGGTCGCCGGACCGATCGGCCTTGCCTCCTCGGGCGCAGCGGCCTTGCCGGCACGCTTTTCCAACCATGCTTCATCCAGTCGACAATGAGGAACATCAGCGGGTTGAGGAGGATCGACAGGATGGCGCCGGCGAGGATCAGGTCGCGGCCCTGCTCGGGCAGCAGCTTCAAGCCGACGCCGAGCTCGGCCAGGATGAAGGAGAATTCGCCGATCTGCGCGAGGCTGGCCGAGATCATCAGTGCCGTCGCGATCGGATAGCGGAAGGCGATCACGATGACGAAGGCGGCGAGCGACTTGCCGATGACGATGATGGCAAGCGTGGCCAGGATCGGCAAGCCGTTGCTGATCAGGCTGAACGGATCGAACAGCATGCCGACCGAGACGAAGAACAGCACGGAAAAAGCATCGCGCAGCGGCAGCGATTCCTCGGCCGCGCGATGGCTGAGCTCGGACTCGCTCATGATCATGCCGGCGAAAAAGGCACCGAGCGCCAGCGAGACGCCGAACAGCTTTGCCGCGCCGAAGGCGACGCCGAGCGCGATCGCCAGCACCGAGAGCCGGAACAGCTCGCGCGAGCCGGTATGGGCGACATAGTGCAGGATCCACGGGATGACCCTGCGTCCGACCACCAGCATGACGGCGACGAAGGCGGCGACCTTGGCCAGCGTCATGCCGACGACGCCCCATATGCCGTAGCTGGCGGGCAGCGAGAGCAGGCTCGCATGGTCGTCGGCCTGCGGCTGGCCGCCGAGCACGCCGGCGAGCGCCGGCAAAAGCACCAGCGCCAGCACCATGGCCAGATCCTCGACGATCAGCCAGCCGACGGCGATGCGGCCGCGCTCTGTCTCGATCAGTCGGCGCTCCTGCATGGCGCGCAGCAGCACGACGGTCGAGGCGACGGAAAGCGCCAGGCCGAAGACCAGGCCGGCGCCCAAGGACCAGCCGAGCAGCCAGGCCAAGCCGACGCCGAGCAGCGTGGCAAAGCCGATCTGCACGACGGCGCCGGGCACGGCGATCGCGCGAACCGACAGAAGATCCTTCAGCGAAAAATGCAGGCCGACGCCGAACATCAAGAGGATGACGCCGATCTCGGCCAGTTCGTTGGCGAGGCTGGCGTCGGCGACAAAGCCCGGCGTGTTCGGCCCGACCAGGACGCCGGCTACCAGATAGCCGACCAGCGGCGGGATGCGAAAACGGTTGGCCAATGCTCCGAAGACGAAAGCAAGCCCCAAACCGGCGACGATGGTGGCGATAAGGGGCGTGTCATGCGGCATGGTCTATGGAGCGCCTTTCAGAAATTGCGATGTCGGATAAGCGCCGCCCGAGGCCGCCGCCCTTCGCAATATGGTGGAGAGCGCCGCGATGATGCAACCGCCGCCGCGCAGAAATCGGCGCCGGGGCTGGCTTGCATAAGAAAAATGGCAATAGCCGGTGAGCCTGCCGCGCCCTATCGACACGGCATGGCGTAAAATGGCCTCACCGGCAGGTGGCTCAGGCAGCCTGAAGCAGCTTCTCGATCTCGAAGACGGTGTGGTTGGTCAATGTCTTCGGTATCTCCGCCTTCACCTTGTCGCAGACTTCCTTGTGCAGCTTCTGCCGCATCTCGCCGAGCACCTGCGGCGGCGCGATCAGCACGATCTCGTCGAAGTCGCCCCGATGCGCGAGCTTGTAGAGCCGGTCGGCAATATCGTCGGCAAAACGTTCCTTGCCGAGGCGATGCCAGTCGGTCTCTTCAATGGCGCTGCGGGGCCCTTCAGCGTAGCGGCCCGGCTTGTCGGTGCCTTGCTCCCGGGTGGCCGGGTTTTCCTGTTCCATTTCCTGCACGACCTGCAGGTTCGGATATTTGGTATCGCCCTCGTTGCGGAGGAAAAGCGCCTTTTCGCCGTCAGCCACGATAACCCAAAGATCATGTTTCAGCCTGATGCTCATACGCTCCTCCTTTTCAGCTTCCGGGCCTGTCGACCGAGCTTCAAAATGCGACCCGTCGGCAGGGATGTGATCGCTAGCCAAACGTGCCGCCGAGCGTGATTGTTCCAGCCAATGACGACGGCTCGATCATCCATTGCTACGCGCATCGACCGGCCGCTCGCCGAGGTCACGGCTTTAATCTACTAACTTAGTAGAAATTAGAAAAAACTGTTTTGTCGTTAAGGCCGGGCAGCGCTAAAAAATACGCCAGATCAATGGGTGCCAGGCGAGGTGTCTGGCTACCTTAGGCTTCGGTGTAGAATTTTTTTCTCTTGCCTTTCGCTGTTGCGAAAAAGCGATTGCCTGCCTCGGAGGGATGCGCGAGTGCTTGCCTTCTGGTTTTTGCTGCGCCCGCGTAAAACTGCCAAACTGTTTAACTATTGCTTATCGCCATGTCGTCAGCCAACGCCAAGCTCAACGCTTTCCCCGTCTTCGTGCGGGTCGACGGCGAAGCTGTGGCTATTGTCGGCAACGGCGAGGAGGCGCTTGCCAGCGAGGTTGCTTGCGCAGTCGAGCGCTTCGCTGCGCATCATTGCCGACGATGCCAATGCGGAGCTGCTTGCGTTGATCGCAACCGCTGGCGCCATCCATATTGATGCCGCCTATGATACCGCGCAGATCGAAGGCGCGGCCATGGTGTTCGCCGCCAGCGGCGACGAGGCGCTCGATCGCCGCGTCGCCGAGGACGCGCGCCGGCTGGGCATCCCGGTCAATGCCGTGGACCGGCCGGAGCTCTGCGATTTCTTCACTCCGGCGCTGGTCAACCGGGCGCCGGTCGCCATCGCCATCGGCACCGAGGGCGCCGGGCCGGTGCTCGCGCAGCTGCTGCGCGTACGCATCGAGCGCATGCTGTCGCCGTCGCTCGGCCGGCTGGCAGCCTTGGCGGCTTCGTTCCGTACCGCCGCCGAGCGGCTGCCGAAGGGCAATCGCCGCCGTCGTTTCTGGAGCGACTTCTTCGCCGGTGCTCCGGCCAGGGCGATTGAGGCTGGAGAGTTCGCCATGGCGCATGATGCGGCGCTCGACCTTCTGACTTCGAACGCGTCGACGGCAGGTCATATCGCGCTGGTCGGCGCCGGTCCGGGCGCGGAGGATCTGTTGACGCTGCGCGCCCACCGGCTGCTCATGGAAGCGGACGCGATCGTCTATGACGCGCTGGTGCCGGAGGCGATCGTCGCCATGGGCCGCCGCGACGCCGAGCGCCTGCCTGTCGGCAAGCGCAAGGGCTGCCATTCCAAGAGCCAGGAAGAGATCAATGCCCTGCTCATCAAGCTTGGCCGCGCCGGCAAGCGGGTGGTGCGGCTGAAGTCGGGCGATCCGCTGGTGTTCGGCCGCGCCGGCGAGGAAATGGCGGCGCTGCGCGAAGCCGGCATCGCCTATGAAGTGGTCCCGGGCGTCACTGCCGCCTTCGCCGCCGCCGCTGATTTCGAACTGCCGCTGACGTTGCGTGGCGTGACCTCCTCGATGGTGTTCACCACCGGCCACGACCTCAAGGGCAACTCGCTGCCCGACTGGGCAAAGCTCGCCATCTCCGGCGCCACAGTCGCCGTCTATATGGGCCGCTCGGTCGCCGCCGAAGTCGCCGGCCGTCTGATCGAAGCCGGGCTGTCGCCGGATACCGCTGTCGCCGTCGTCGAGAATGCCAGCCTCGGCAATCGCCGCCGCTTCCACGGCACGCTGGCCGACCTGCCGTCGCTGGAGGCGCGTGCCGATCTCACCGGGCCCGTCATGACGATCATCGGCGACGCGGTCGCCGGCGCCAATTTCGAACGTTCCGAGCCGCTCGCGGCACGTAGGCGTGGAGATACAGGACATGAAGAGGCAGCCAGCGTTGCGGCCGCCGAAGGAGCACGAGAATGAAAGTTCTGACCGCGAACAGGCTCTCCGACGGCATTGCCGTCTGGTACGCCGATGGCGGCTGGGCGGAGACAGTCGGCCATGCCGACATCGCCCATGACAAAGCGGCGGAGGACCAGCTGGAAGCGATCGGCACTGCTGCCGCCGCCAACAACGAGGTGGTCGACCTAAACCTGATCGACGTCACCGTGGTCGATGGATTGGTCGTGCCGGTGCGGCTGCGCGAGAAGATCCGCGCCGCGGGTCCCACCATCCGCACCGACATCGGCAAGCAGGCGAGCCCGGAAGCGGTTCGGGCGGCCTAAGGGTTTCAAGGAAAGCAGCGGGCGGACACGCCCTGAAAGACGAAGCATGTACCGTTACGACGAGTTCGACCAAGATTTCGTAAAGGCCCGCGTCGCCGAGTTCAGCGACCAGGTCCAGCGCCGGCTTGCCGGCGAGATCACCGAGGACCAGTTTAGGCCGCTCCGGCTGATGAACGGCGTCTATCTGCAGCTGCATGCCTATATGCTGCGCATCGCCGTGCCCTACGGCACGCTGAACAGCCGGCAGTTGCGCATGCTCGGCCACATCGCCCGCAAATACGACAAGGGCTATGGCCACTTCACCACGCGTCAGAACATCCAGTTCAACTGGCCGGCGCTGTCGGACATTCCGGCGATCCTTGCCGATCTGGCGAGCGTCGAGATGCACGCCATCCAGACCAGCGGCAACTGCATCCGCAATGTCACCGCGGACCATTTCGCGGGAGCCGCCGCCGACGAGGTCGCCGATCCGCGCCCCTACGCGGAAATCCTGCGCCAGTGGTCGTCGGTGCATCCGGAATTCTCGTACCTGCCGCGCAAGTTCAAGATCGCGGTGACCGGTGCCGAGCGCGACCGCGCCGCCATCCAGACGCACGACATCGGCCTGCATCTGAAGAAGAACGCGGCCGGCGAGCTGGGCTTTGCCGTCTATGTCGGCGGTGGCCAGGGCCGCACGCCAATGGTCGCCAGGAAGATCCGCGACTTCCTGCCGGAGGCCGACCTTCTGTCCTACTGCACGGCGATCCTGCGCGTTTACAACCTCTATGGGCGCCGTGACAACAAGTTCAAGGCACGCATCAAGATCCTCGTCCACGAGACGGGCGTCGAGGAAATCACCCGCCAGGTCGAGGCCGAATGGCAGGAGCTGAAGGACGCCGAGCTCAAGCTGCCGGAAGCAGACATCCAGGCGATCAACGCCTATTTCGCGCCGCCGGCATTGCCGGACAGGCCGGAAGGCGACGCGCAGGTGAAGCAGGCGCGGCTCGATTCCAAAAGCTTCTCGGAATGGCTCGACCAGAATGTCGTGACCCATCGCCACCCCGACTATGCGGCGGTGACGATCTCGCTGAAGGGCATCGGCGAGGTGCCCGGCGACGCCACCGACAGCCAGATGGAAGCGGTGGCCGACATCGCCGAGAAATACGCTTTCGACGAGTTGCGCGTCAGCCACGAGCAGAACCTGATCCTGCCGCATGTGGCCCGTGCCGACCTCAAGACGATCTATGACGCGCTGGTCGAGATCGGTCTCGCGACAGCCAATTCAAACCTGATCAGCGACATCATCTCCTGCCCGGGCCTCGATTATTGCGCGCTGGCGACGGCGCGGTCCATTCCCGTGGCGCAGGAGATCTCGCGCCGTTTCGCCTCGCTTGAGCGGCAGCGCGAGATCGGCGAGCTGAAGTTGAAGATCTCCGGCTGCATCAATGCTTGCGGCCATCACCATGTCGGCCACATCGGCATACTGGGCGTCGAGAAGAAGGGCTCCGAGCTCTACCAGGTGACGCTCGGCGGCTCGGCCGACGAGAACACCTCGGTCGGCGAGATCATCGGCCGCGGCTTCTCTTCGGAAGAGATCACCGATGCCATCGAGCAGATCGTCGATACCTATCTCGGCCTTCGGCTCAATCCCGATGAACGCTTTATCGACGCCTACCGCCGTGTCGGTCCCGCGCCGTTCAAGGAGGCGCTCTATGCTGGCGAAACCAAGGCCGCTTGATCCGGTGGGCGGCGTCGAGGCCAGCGTTGCCGCGGAAGCGGCGGGGCTCGACGCGCTGCTCGGCCACCTGAAGCCGATCGAGATCATCGAGCGGTCGGTGCGCGAATCCTTCCGTGGCGAGGTCGCCGCCGTGTCGTCCTTCGGCGCGGATTCGGCGGTGCTCCTGCACATGATCGCCAAGATTGACCGGTCGCTGCCGGTGATCTTCCTCGACACCGGCAAGCATTTCGAGGAGACGCTGGGCTACCGCGACGCGCTGGTCGCCGATTTCGGCCTGACCGATGTCAGGGTGATCAAGCCGGACGAGGCGGCGCTCGAGCGTGTCGATCCGACCGGCAGGCTGCACGAAACCGATACGGATGCGTGCTGCAATGTGCGCAAGGTCGAGCCGCTGGCGCGCGGCGTCGAGCCGTTCCGCGCCTGGTTCACCGGACGCAAGCGTTTCCAGGCTTCGACGCGCGCAGCACTTCCGGTCTTCGAGGCGGTCGGCTCGCGCATCCGCATCAATCCGCTCGCGCGCTGGACGACGTCGGACCAGGCCGACTACATGCGCGCGCATGCGCTGCGCGAAAATCCGCTGGTCGCCTATGGCTATCTCTCGATCGGTTGCTTCCCCTGCACGCAGCCGGTACAGCCCGGCGAGGATGCGCGCAGCGGCCGCTGGGCAGGGCACGCCAAGACCGAGTGCGGCATCCACCTGTCGGGACTGGAAAAGTCGCTGACCGACGCATCACTTTAAGGATACGCCGATATTCAGGTGAGGCCGGCCTGCAAATGGCGGCTTCCTGCGCTTCCGGCCTTCGCCGGCCGAAGCTCTGATGAGTGGCGTGGCAGTTGAATTTAGGCTACGGCCGGCGTAGGTCGGTGCTCACGTACTTCAAGTACGTTCCGCTCCGGTTCTCGGAAGCCACCATTTTCGACTCGGCCCGACCTGAATAGCGACGTATCCTTGGAATCTTTGGGGCTTTAGGAATTTTGATGACTGAATCGACGACACCAGGGACGCGCCTCTGGACCCCGAAGGGTTTTCGGGAGGATGACTGGACCCACGCCGAGAGCGCCGAGGCGCTCGCCGGCAATGGCCGCTTCATCCTGCCGTTGCAGGTTTTTTGGGCTCGACGGCGAGGTCCGCAAGTCGGCGCGCGAACGCATCGGCGTGCTCTTGCAGCCAGGCGACGAGCTCGACAAGATCGTTGGCCTGCTCGACCAGCTGTCGCTGGTGGCGCTCGCCTTTCCAGCGTTCAATGACGGCCGCTCCTTCTCCAAGGGCGAGCTGCTGCGCAGCCGGCACAACTTCAAGGGCGCGATCCGCGCCACGGGCCAGGTGTTGGTCGACCAGCTGCCGCATATGCTGCGGCTCGGCTTCGACGAGTTCGAGGTTTCCAATCCGGTGCTCCTGAAGCGGCTGGAGGAAGGGCGCACTGGCGGCCTGCCGGTCTACTACCAGCCGGCCGTGGAGCCGGAAGCCAAGGGCCCGAAATATTCGTGGCGGCGCAAGCGCCCCGGCTGAGGCGGTCGAAAGGCCTTATCGGAAAGGAAATTGCAGTTCGGCCAGCCTTTGCTGGTCTGACCAGGAATCCGGCTTTCGACTGTCGGGTAAAGGTCAGATTCGCTCTTACGCAGCCGTGGCGCCGATCTGGTCAGACCACTTGCGCGTTTTGGTCTTCCCCTTCCACCGTCTTGCCCTTAGGATAGGGCTATTATTTCGCGCCTCGAAATAATAGCCAGCTAAGGGAGGAGACCGGTATGGCAGGCAAGAAGATACTGATGCTCGTTGGCGAATTCAGCGAGGAATACGAGATTTTCGTCTTTGAGCAGGCCATGCATGCGGTCGGCCACACCGTCCATGTCGTCTGCCCGGACAAGAAGGCCGGCGATGTGCTGAAGACGTCGCTGCACGACTTCGAGGGCCACCAGACCTATACCGAAAAGCTCGGCCACGATTACATCCTCAACAAGACCTTCGCCGATGTGAATCCCGCAGATTACGATGCGGTTTACGCGGCCGGCGGGCGCGGGCCGGAATACATTCGCATCGACAAGCGCGTGCAGGCGCTGGTCAGGCATTTCCACGAAACCGGCAAGCCGATCTTCACCATCTGCCATGGCGTGCAGATCCTGATCGCGGTCGACGGCGTGGTGCGCGGAAGGGAAGTGGCGGCGCTGCAGTATTGCGAGCCCGAGGTGACGCTCGCCGGCGGCACCTATATCGATGTTGCGCCGACCGGCGCGCATGTCGACGGCAATCTGGTGTCAGCCAAGGGATGGCCAGGACTTGCGGCTTTCATGCGGGAGTGCCTGAAGGTGCTCGGCACCGAAATCCGTCACGGCGAAGCGCTTATGCGCGACGAGCGCAAGGCGGCCTAGCTCTTCCGCGCCTGACGTCGTGGTACTTCACAAAGGGCGGCATGCGGCTAGTGACGCTCGCCGCTCACCTTGTCCGCCTCAGCCCCGTCCAGGCGATCGAGCAGGTCAGTGAGCCGCTTGGGCACCTCTTTGTCCACGCGAAATGCCGGCAGCGTGCGCAGAAGGCGCTTGGTCGCTTCGCTGCCGACCTGACGCCTGATATCGCTGGCGAGTCTGGCGCGCCTTTCTCTACTGTTGCCGTTCATGGTCCCAAAATCCTGTGTCGGCTTCGAAACTCCTGCGGTCCGACAATGGTTCCCGCATCGAGCCGTGGAGGCAAGCAAAGCCGCCCGGTACGGTAAAATTTGAATTAATTTGGAGCGGTTGGGGGAAGGCCGCCAGCGGTGCTTGCCCCTTGATTTTTGGCCTTTAAACCTCGATATCGGGCGCAAATCCAAACCAATCCGAATGACGGGATAAGGCGATGAGCGACCAGGCAAAAGACGAACGCGCGCCCGAGGAAATCGAAACCACCCAGGCTTCCGGCGCCCAGGCTTCCGGAGCCCAGGCTTCCGGCGAACGTGCGGAAGGCGGCGTCGACGGCGACTATGAAGCGCTTGTGCGGCTGTTGAAGGAAAACGAGGAATTGAAGGACCGTGCGCTGCGCGTCGCGGCCGAAATGGAAAACCTGCGGCGGCGCACCGCGCGCGACGTGCATGACGCGCGCACCTATGCGGTCGCCAACTTCGCCCGCGACATGCTGTCGGTGTCGGACAATCTGCGCCGCGCGCTGGATGCCATTCCGGCCGAGGCCAAGGCCGCGGGCGATGCCGGCTTCAAGGCGCTGATCGAGGGCGTCGACCTCACCGAGCGCGCCATGTTGTCGGCGCTGGAGCGCCACGGCGTGAAGAAGCTCGCGCCCGAGGGCGAGAAGTTCGACCCGAACTTCCACCAGGCGATGTTCGAGGTGCCCAACGCCGACGTTCCGGCCGGCACCGTCGTCCAGGTCGTGCAACCCGGCTATTCGATCGGCGAGCGCGTCTTGAGGCCGGCGATGGTCGGCGTCTCCAAGGGCGGCCCGAAGGCCGCCGCGGCTGAAGCGGCGGTCGAGCCAGGCCCGGTGAACGAGCAGGCCGAGAAGGATGCGTGAAGGGAGCGAGTAGGGAGTAGGGAATAGCGAGTAGGGAAGCCGGTACCAAACGCACGGCTTCATGGTATCTACTACTCACTATTCGCTACTCACTACTCGCTCACCATGAATCCCATCGAGCTGCTCGACTATGCCGGCGTCGCGGTTTTCGCGGCGACGGGTGCGCTTGCGGCCTCGCGCAAGGAACTCGATATCATCGGCTTCCTGTTCCTGGCCAGCGTCACCGGCATCGGCGGCGGGACGCTGCGCGACGTCATCCTCAACCTGCCGGTGTTCTGGGTTGCCAATAGCAGTTATGTGCTGATCTGCGCCGTTGTCGCCGTGCTTGTTTTCTTCAGCGCCCATCGCGTCGAATCCCGCTACAAGCTCTTGCTCTGGCTCGATGCGATCGGGCTTGCCGCCTTTGCGGTGATGGGAGCTGCAAAGGGCTTGGCGATCACCGGCTCGCCGGTCGTGTCCGTCATCACCGGGGTGCTCACGGCGACCTTCGGCGGCATATTGCGCGACCTGCTGGCCGGCGAGCCTTCCGTGCTGTTGAGACCCGAGATCTATGTCACGGCCGCTCTTGCGGGTGCGGCGCTCTTCACGCTTTGCGATCTTGTCGGAATGCCGGCGCTTCCATCCAGCCTGCTCGGCTTCGCGGCCGCTTTCCTGGTACGCGGGGGAGCGCTCGAATTCGGCTGGTCGTTCCCGGCCTATAAGAGCCGGCCCGGCCGGAGGCCGGAAGATATTCCATGAGCGAGTAGCGAATAGGGAGTAGCGAATAGGGCTGTTGCCGACAGCCACCGTCCGTTACGGCTTTCGCCATTTCGCTGGAATCACGCCGCGAAGCGCTGCCCTTCACCGCCATAGTAGTTGACGTAGCGGGCGCCAATTTCCTTGACCGGCATGACGACGAAGACATCGACGGTCGAGAATTCGTGGTCGATGACGCAACCGTCGCCGATACGGGCACCGACGCGCAGGTAGCCTTTGACCAGCGGCGGCATGGCGGCGATCGCCGCCTTGGCGTTGACGGCCTCGATCGGCATCAGGTCCATCGAGCAGTAGCGGCCGGCCACCGCCCGCACATCCCAGGCCTGGTCGGTGCGGCAGTGATGGGCGAGATAGGTGAGCGCCTCGGCATGCGCGGCCGGCACGATGCCGTGGAAGGAGGCGCAGCCGGTCATCACGCCGATGCCGTAATGGTTGATATAGGCCCAGATGCCTTGCCAGAGCGCCTCGATGGTGCGCTTGGAGCGGTATTCCGGCAGCACGCAAGAGCGGCCGAGCTCAAGGAAGCGCTGACCCGGATGGCGCGCGACCAGCTTGGTCAACTCGAACTCGCCCTCGGAGTAGAAGCCGCCGGCGGCCGTGGCGATCTCCTGCCGCAAAAGGCGATAGGTGCCGACGATGCGCCGATGCTCGGGACCAGGAAGCGAGGTGTCGAAAACCAGGAGATGATCGCAGAGCGGGTCGAAACGGTCGGCATCGCGCCGGTCCTGCGCCTGGAACAGATCCTTCCTCGCGCCAAGCTCGTCATAAAATACCCGGTAGCGCACTTCCTGGGCGGCGGCGATCTCGGCCTCATTGCGGGCAAGCCGCACTTCAAGGTTGCCGATACGGCCCAGCGGTGCGCCGCTTGCGACGGCGTCGCCGTACGCGCGCCGAGCAAAGCGCTGGCGTTCGGCCGAGTGTCGCATTCAGGCATGACTGTATGCACGAGTGATTCTCTCCTTCGAGCCATCCCTCTTGGCACGGGGATACGGTGTAGGTGCAACAGGATTGTGACAGTACCGTGATACGACGGGCCCGGCAATACTTCGTCGGCTGGGCAATACCCTCAACCGGCTATGTTACGGCTGCGAAAGCCAAGCAAACCAAGGCGTTCGCGAAACCTAAAAAATCGTTACGCCGCAACCTGGCCTTCGACGGCCCGGACGAGCGCATCGGGGTCGAGAGGCTTGGTGACGAAGCCGCTGGCGCCGTGGGCCAGCACGGTGTGGCGCGTCTTTTCCTGGCTGTCGGCCGAAAGAACCATGATCGGGATCGGCGGCACGGCAAGCGCTTCCTCATGGCGGCGGATGGCGGCGATCGCGTCCAGCCCGTCCATCACCGGCATGTGCAGGTCCATCAGAACCACGTCGAAACGATGCTTGAGGCCGGCATCGGTGACGGCCTCGACCGCGGCCTTGCCGTTGCCGACGATCTTGACGCGATGTCCGGCCTTGAGCAGCGTGGCGCGGGCAAGCATTGCGTTGATGTCATTGTCCTCGGCTATCAGCACGGACAGGCCCTGGTCGCGGCGGCGCGCGGACGTGACACCGCGCGGTTCCGGCCGCGGCTCGGCCGGCGTGGGCACGTGGCTGGTCAACAGTACGCGCAGCAGCGTTTCGCCGCGCACCGGCCGGGCGAGGAACGTCGCGTAGCCGTTGGTACGGAACTCGCCAAGCATGCCGCGATCGGTCGGGGCGATCAGAGTGATTGCCTCGCAATCGACAAAGCCGCTCTCACGCAGGCGCCTGAGCAGGCGGCCGTCGCTGTTTTCAAGCGTGGCATCGATCAGAAGCACGTTGCAGCCGGCGGCAAACGGAGCGGCCTGCACAGGCGTCGCGACGATATCGACCGCACCGCCGTGGGCGCGGATGGCGCGGGCGATGGCATCGGCCTCGACCGCGTTTTTCGACACGATCACCGCGCGCCGGTCCGAGAGGATGTTCTGGCGATGCGGCGGCGGTTCGGTTGCCGCGGTGGCGGGGATCTCGAAGACGAATTCGGACCCTTCGCCGAGCCGGCTCGAAACCGAGATCGTGCCGCCCATGGCGATCACCAGCCGCCTGGAAATGGCAAGGCCGAGCCCGGCGCCGCCATGCACCCTTGTCGAGGTGCCGTCGGATTGCTCGAACTCCTCGAAGATGCGCTCCATGTCCTCTTCGCGCAGCCCCGGACCCGTGTCGGCGATGGTGAAGCAGATGCGGTCGGTGCTCTCGGTCCGGGCACGCGCGACGGTGAGCAGAACGCCGCCAGCGTCGGTGAACTTGACGGCGTTGCCGATGAGGTTGAGCAGCACCTGGCGCACGCGGCCAGGGTCGGCGGTGATCATCTGCGGCACATCGGGCTCGACGTAACAGCCGAGACCGATGTTCTTGGAGAAGGCTTTCGCCGCCAGCAACTCGATGATGTTGTCGGCGATCTCGCGCAGCGAGGTCGGCTGCGGCTCGGGGTCGAAGCGGCCGGCCTCGATCTTGGAATAGTCGAGCAGGTCCTCGATAAGGGCAAGCAGCGCGCTCGCCGATGTGGAGACGGCGCCGACATAGGTGCGCTGCTCCGGCGACAGGTCGGTGTCGGCAAGCAGCCTCGCCATGCCCATGATGCCGTTCATCGGCGTGCGGATCTCGTGGCTGACGGTGGCGAGGAAGCGCGACTTGGCCTGGCTTGCATATTCGGCCCGCTCGCGGGCGGTGATCAGCGAGGATTCGGCGCGCTTGCGGGCGGTGATGTCGCGCGCGATCGCCCGGTGCGACACCGCGCCCGTATCCTTGTCGCGCACCGAGAGCTCGATCCAGGAGAACCAGCGCGGCCCGTTCGGCGTACGGACGGCGACATCGGTGGAGCTCAGGCATTCATGGTTCGAGAAGGCGGCGTCGGGTACGACGCCGACATCTATGCCGAGCTCGGAGAGCGTCTTGCCGGCGAGGTCGCGCTGGTCGGTGTCGACAAGCGAGGCGAACACCTTGTTGGCATAGACGATATGGCCGTCGCGGTCGCGATGGACGACGAGATCGCCGAGCGCATCGATCAGGCCGCGAAAACGCTCCTCGCTCTCCTGCATCTCCCACATGCGGTCGGCGAGCGTCTCGATCTCGGCGCGGCTGCGGGCGGCGGTCTCGTCAAGAAGAGCCGCGGTGCGGCGCTCGGCGCTCCTGTTGCGCAGGTGCATGGCAAGGCCGGCGAGGCCCGTTGCCAAGAGGCCAATGGTGATGAAGATCGGCGCTCCGGTGAGATGCGCCAGCCCGGCCAGCACGCCTATGGCGACGATGGTCAGGAATGGCAGGCCCTCGCGGCTTTCCGCTTGCAATGCAGGCACCAGCGGCGGCGCGACAAGCACCTGCCGCTTCGGCGCGCCGGTGTCCAGCCCGTCGCCGCCTGCGGCCTTGCTGTCCTGTCTGAGGTCGGAGTCCGCGAACATGCGGGAACCTTGCCAGACAGAAATTATGGAAGACTGCGGCGGATCGTTCGAATTTTAGTCTTCCACGCCGATTTCCGGCGGTTTTGGCTCGGTTTAGTGCAATTCCGGACGGAAAGTCGCCGGCCACTTTTCCTGGAACTGCTTCAGGTTACATATCGACGACCACGCGGCCCCTGATCTTACCGTGGATGATGTCGCGCGCGGCGTCGATGATGCCGTCGAAGTCGACCGACCGCGACAGGGTCGACAGCTTCTTCAAGTCGAGGTCGGCGCCGATGCGGCGCCACGCCTCGAGGCGGACCGGTTTCGGCGCCATGACGGAATCGATGCCGAGCAGCGAGACGCCGCGCAGGATGAAGGGGGCGACGCTCGTCGGAAGGTCCATGCCGCCGGCCAGGCCGCAAGCGGCGATCGCGCCGCCATAGGACGTCATCGACAGCACATTGGCGAGCGTGTGGGTGCCGACCGAGTCGACGCCGCCCGCCCAGCGTTCCTTGGCGAGCGGCTTTGCCGGCTGGTTGAGCTCGTCGCGCGAGATCACCTCGCCGCGCCGAGATCGATCAGATAGGGGCTTTCGGCATTGCGCCCGGTGGAGGCGACGACATGGTAGCCGAGTGTGGAGAGGATCGAGATGGCGACCGAGCCGACGCCGCCGGCGGCGCCCGTCACCACCACCGGCCCGCGATCCGGCGCGATGCCGTGCCGTTCCAGCGCCATCACGGCAAGCATCGCCGTATAGCCGGCGGTGCCGACGGCCATCGCATCGTGCGGGCTCATGCCATCCGGCAGCGGCACCAGCCAGTCGCCCTTGACGCGGGCGCGCCCGGCATAGGCGCCGTAATGCGTCTCGCCGACGCCCCAGCCGTTGAGGATCACCTTGTCGCCCTTGCGCCAGTCGGCATGGGAAGACGAAATGACGGTGCCGGCGAAATCGATGCCGGGCACCAGCGGCCAGCGGCGCACGACCGGCGCCTTGCCGGTGATCGCCAGCCCATCCTTGTAGTTCACCGTCGTCGCCTCGACGGCAACCGTAACATCGCCATCCATCAGGTCGGCTTCGGTGAGGTCGACGATTTCGACCGACTGCTTCTTTTCGGCGTCGCGCGAAACGAGGATGGCTTTGAAGGTATCCGACACTTTTGTCTCCTCGGCTCTGGCGATTTGTTTTTGGGGAATTGCGACGGAAAACCGCCGCACACTTTTCCTGGAATTGCTCTTGGAAACGAATTTGGGGCGGCGGCCGCGCTAGGTCAATTGCCCCGGTCCTGAGGTTTGGTTTCCCGCCGCCAGCCGATCAGCTCGTCGAAGACAACCAGTGCCGCGCCCACGGAAATGAAGGCGTCGGCGAGGTTGAACACCGCGAAGGACCAGACGGGCGTGTGGAACAGGATGTAGTCGATGACGTGGCCGTAGACGGCACGGTCGATCAGGTTGCCCAGCGCGCCGCCGACGATCAGGCAAAGCCGATGCGGGCAATGACGTGGCCGGCGGGCGTGCGCACGGCGAGATAAAGCACGAAGGCGACGACGAGCGCGGCGATGATCACCAGGCCGGTGTCGCCGAAGGAGGAGAACATCGAGAAGGCGATGCCGGTGTTGTAGGTGCGAAACAGCGCCAGGAAAGGCAGAAGATCGACCTTTTCCTGAAAGGCGAGCCCGTTCTCGACCAGCTGCTTGATCCACTGGTCGAGCGCGATTGCCGCAACGACCAGCAGGGCGTAAGGAGACCAGGATTTCACTTAGCAGTCCTATCGCGTGTCGGTGGCGGGATCGAGCTTCAAGGCGCCGCGCCGGATCTCGAACAGCATCACGCCGGTGGCAACCGCCAGATTGAGCGAATCGGCGCGGCCGGCCTGCGGGATTCTCAACAGCCGGTCGCAGCTTTCGGCGAGGCTGTCGGGCAGCCCCTGCTGCTCGTTGCCCATCAAGAGCAGCACCGGGCCCCTTGAGAAGTCGACCGAGCGGTAGTCGACCGCGCCCTTGAGATGCGTGCCGGCGACGAGCCCCGGAAAGTCGCGCCGCCAGGCGAGAAAGGCCTGCTCCGTCGCCTTGGCGACCGGCACGGCGAAGATCGAGCCCATGGTGGCGCGCACCGTTTCCAGCGAGAACGGATCGGTGGTGTCGCCGACCAGGATGATGCCCTTGGCGCCAACGGCATCGACGGTGCGGATGACGGTGCCGAGATTGCCGGGGTCGCGCACACGGTCAAGCGCGACCCAGACGTCGCCGTCCGTGGCGCGGATGTCCCTCAGCGGCAGCGTCCGCTGCGCGAAGACGCCGACGACGATTTGCGGGTTTTCGCGGCGGGTGATTGCGGTGAGCACCTTTTCCGAGACTTCGAGCACGGTGCCGCCGGCGGCGACCGTGCGCGCCGCGACTTTTTCGACGGCCGCGTTGCCGCGTCCGGCCTTGGCGAAGACCAGCGTCCTGATCGACCAGCCAAGGTCGAGCGCGTCAATGACCAGCTTCAAGCCTTCGGCCATGAAGGCGTTCTGCTGATCGCGAAATTTCTTCAGCGCCAGCGCTTTGATGTCCTTGACCAGGGGATTGGCGAGGCTGGTGACTTCCTTGACCTGGCCGACCGGCCGATGTCCGTCATATGCGACCATTTTCAAGCCACCCAGCGCGAGAACAGCGAGGTCGAGAGCGCGCGGCCGGCGGATTTCTCGCGGATGATCAGCTCACCGGATTCGACCGTGCCGCCCATGCCGGCGAATGTATCGCGCATCAGCGCGTGGATGGCGAAGAAGGACGCGCGGATCGAATAGGCGGTGAGAACCACGGCGAGCGGCCTCGGCGTCAGGATCGAGCGGCAGAGGTCGGTGAGGCCCGGCAAGTCCTCGAACAATTGCCAGACTTCGCCCTTGGGGCCGCGGCCGTAAGCGGGCGGGTCGAACAGGACGATGTCGTAGCGGCTGCCGCGGCGCTCCTCGCGCTCGGCGAACTTCACCGCATCCTCGACGATCCAGCGGATCGGCTTGTCGGCAAGGCCGGCCATTTCCTGGTTCTCGCGCGCCCAGCCGATCGCTTTCTTCGAGGCGTCGACATGGGTGACCTCAGCACCGGCGCGCGCTGCCACCAGCGAGGCAAGGCCGGTATAGCCGAAGAGGTTCAGCACCTTCACCGGACGCCTGGCCGCGGTGATCAGCCCGGCCATGTGATCCCAATGCGAGGCCTGCTCGGGGAAGACGCCGACATGGCGAAACGAGGTGAAGCGGCCGAGATAGTCGATGCCGTCATGCTTCATCGGCCAGGTTTCGCCGAGCGGCGTTTTTGGAAAGCGCCAGCGGCCGATGCCTTCCTCGTCGGTGTCGCCGGTGAAGACGGCATCGGCGCGCTCCCATTCCTTGGCGGGAAGCGCGCGCTGCCAGATCGCCTGGCCCTCGGGGCGCACGATGCGGTACGGTCCATACTGCTCCAGTTTTTCTCCGGCGCCGCTGTCCAGCAGCGCATAGTCGGCGTTCGGCGCGACTTCGAGGATCAGCGGCAGGCGCTCGGCGGGCAACGGACCCTGGCGGCGGGCAAGCACACGCGGCGCGGATTTCTGCTCCTGGCGGTCCGGGGATTTCGATTCGTGCCGTTCGACAGGCTTCGGCTGCGGCCGTCCAGCAGCAAACGCGTCGCGCGGGCGTGGGTGCTCCGTCCCGGTGGGGCGCGGTCGGTTATCGCGGCGTTTGTCGCGAAAAGATTTCAAGAACGAGCATCTCCGGCGGTCCGGCTCGCTTCTGCCACAGCTCAACCCATCGGCGCAACAAACCATGCGTGCTTGTGTCGGCTGGGTCGTCAATCGTGTCGTATGGCGAGCAGGCCAAGACAAAGCGAAATGAAACCGAGAGCCTTGGCTGCCGTGACTGCCATATGGCCAGTCTCCCAACGGAGCCGTACGGCTTCAAAGTTGTCGGGGATCGGCCCGGGCACCCAGGTCGCCAGGGCGCCGTTTGCCGGTTTGACCAGCAAGAACCAGAGCGCCAGCGAGAGCGCATAGAGCAAGGTGGCGGCCAGCACGAACCAGAAGGCGGGAGGCTCGTCGCGCAGCATCCAGGCAAGCAGCGCCGGGCAGGCGATCGCTGCGATATCCAGCGGCGCCCCGATCACGGCAAAAAGCAGAAACTGACCATTGAAGACGGTCGCCTCGTGCCAAAGCTCCGGCGACCATTTCGTCAGCCTTGGCAGCGATTCCAGCACATGGGCAAAGGACGGTCCGAGGCTAAGCGCTGCGATGACGGCGGCAAGCACCGACCAAAACATCAGGAATCCGCGCATCTCCATTGTTGAAACAACGAGAATGGACGGCAGGCGTTCCGGATCGGCATAAGCTTGCGATGTAAAGCGCCTGAGCCCTATCGTCCGGCCCTCCGGATAGCAAATCGATGTCCCGTTCCGAACGCCTGCTCGACCTGATCCAGATTCTGCGCCGTCACCGCCGGCCGGTGAGCGGCCGCACGCTTGCCGGCGAGATGGGGATTTCGATCCGCACGCTCTACCGCGACATCGCGACGCTGCAGGGGCAGGGCGCGCCGATCGAAGGCGAGGCGGGGCTGGGTTATGTGCTGAAGCCCGGCTTCATGCTGCCGCCGCTGATGTTCACCGACGAGGAGATCGAGGCGATCGTGCTCGGCTCGCGCTGGGTGGCGAAACAGCCGGACAAGCGACTGGCCGCGGCCGCGACGGACGCGCTTTCCAAGATCGCGGCTGTCCTGCCGGACGATCTGCGCGAGGAGCTCGACGCAACGACGCTGCTGGTCGGGCCGGGTTCGGGAACCGCCGAGGCCATCGACCTTAGTGTGGTGCGGCAGGCGATCCGCGACGAACGCAAGCTCGGCTTCCTCTATCGCGACGCCGGGGGTGCCGCATCGGAACGTATGGTCTGGCCGTTCGCGCTCGGCTTCTTCGACAAGGTGCGGGTGATGGTGGCGTGGTGCGAGATGCGCCAGGATTTTCGCCACTTCCGCGCCGATCGCATGTCGGGCCTCACGGCTACCGACATTCGCTATCCGCGCCGCCGACAGGCAATGCTGAAGGAGTGGCGGGCGACGCTCGACAAGCCCGGCCAGAACGCGAAGGACTCCGCCGGCTGATCGCTGCTGCCAGAATCTGACAGTGGTAACGCCTAAGATCACCAAGGTTCAAACACCTTGGAGATTTGACATGGCTACGCCCAACTTCGTCATCCTTTATGTCGACAGCCCCGAGCGGAGCGGTGCGTTCTACGCTTCGCTGCTCGGCCGCGAGCCCGTCGAGGCCTCGCCGACCTTCGTCATGTTCGTGCTCGACAAAGGCTTCAAGCTCGGGCTCTGGTCGCGCCACACCGTGGAGCCGGCGGCGGCCGCGGCAGGTGGCGGCGGCGAGCTGGTGCTTGCGGTCGAGAATGCGGCCGCCGTCGATGCCTCGCATGCCGATTGGGCGGGGCGCGGCCTGAAAATCCTGCAAACGCCGACCGACATGGATTTCGGCCGCACCTTCGTCGCGCTCGACCCCGACGGGCATCGGTTGCGTGTTTACTGGCCGAATGGGCAGTAGGCAGTGGGCAGTGGGGTCGAACCTTCCTAATGCCCACTGCCTATTTCCTACTGCCTAACCCTTGAGCGCCTTGTAGACGGCGACGCCGGCGGCAAGGTCCTCGAGCGCGGCGCCGACCGACTTGAACAGCGTGATTTCGCTGTCGCTCTGCCGGCCCTGTTTGTCGCCGCGAGCAAGCTCATGCAGGTCCGCGACGATCGCTTCGGGCTTCAGCACGCCGGAAGCCAATGGCTGGACGATGTCGCCTGCCTCCTTGGTGGCGCCGGCGCGGGTATCGACATAGACGCGGGCGCTTGAAATCGCATCATCGTCGCTTTCGCGCATGGCCGGCGTGAAGCCACCGACCAGGTCGACATGGGTGCCCGGCTTCAGCAGCGCGCCCTTGATCAAAGGCGTGGTCGAGATGGTCGCCGAGGAGACGATGTCGGCCTCACCAAGCTCGGCTTTGAGATCGCCCGCCGCACTCGCAGGAAGGCCCTCGGCACGCAGTGCGCTTGCCACCTTCTCGGCATTGGCCGGCGTGCGGTTCCAGATGCGGATGGATTTGATGGGTCTCACCGCCGAATGCGCCTTGGCCAGGAAGGACGACAGCGCGCCGGCGCCGATCACCAGCAGCCGCGAGGCATCCTCGCGGGCGAGATAGGAAGCGGCGAGCGCCGAGGCGCAGGCGGTGCGCCATTGCGTCAGCCGCTGGCCGTCGATCAGTGCCTCAGGCTCGCCGGTCACGCCGTCGAGCAGCAGATAGAGGCCCATCACCGCCGGCTTGCCGATGGCGTTATTGTCCGGCGACACGGTGACGATCTTGACGCCGATATGGCCACCGGCCGAAGTGCCGGCGGCGTTGAAGTCGGTCCAGGCCGGCATCAGCAACAGCGTCGAGGCGGCGCCGTCCGGCCGCTCGACCGCGTGATGGTGGCGCACCGGCTGCACGGCGCCGTCGCGGAAGGCGGTGCGCAGCGTCTCGACCAGCCCGGGAAAGGTGAGCGCCTTATCGACCTCGGCGGCCGAGATGGTCAGCATGGAAAGCTCCGTGAAGTTACAGCGCTGCTAGAGTGTTTGTTTTCACGCAATTCCGGACGGAAAACCCGCCATACACTTTGTCCTGGAATTGCTTTAGTTCGAGGGCTTCGGCAGCGCCGGCCCTTTCGGCGCCGCCGGCGCGCGGCTCACTGCCTGGCGCAGGTTCTCGGCCTCGATGCCGCGCTGGCGCGCAAGCTTGCGGTAGCGGCCCTGCTTCACCCAGGTCGCCATGCTGCCGACGATCATGCCGATGGCAAGAGCCAGGAACAGGAAGATGAAGAGCGGCAGCGTCAGCGTCAGCGCCGGATTGCCGGGATGGAACGGGTCCAGCGTGAAGGCGACCGGTCCGCGGTTGGCGACGGCAAGCGCGATCAGGATGACGGCCAGCGGCACGAAGACCACGACGAGCACGAAGCGATTGAACATCAGATCTCCACCTAGAACACTGCGCCGGCCCACCGGCGCGGCGCCTATTTGCCGCCGTTCAGCCTTTCGCGCAACTCCTTGCCGGTCTTGAAGAACGGCACCCACTTCTCCTCGACCTCGACGGATTCGCCGGTGCGCGGGTTGCGGCCGGTGCGGGCAGGGCGGTTTTTCACCGAAAAGGCACCGAAACCGCGCAGCTCGACCCTGTTACCTTCGGCAAGCGCGTCGGTGATCTCGTCAAAGATGGCGCCGACGATGTTTTCGACGTCGCGCAGGAAAAGATGCGGGTTGCGTGCAGCGATGATCTGCACAAGTTCGGATTTGATCATGAGAACGTTCCCCGTAAAACCACTGCGGTCAATTTATCAGGATGATTTTATTGCTTTTTTGGTTCGTCCCAACAGCTTGTCAAGGGTGCCAGACCGAAACGAGACCGTCAAGAAACAAGCGGTCGGCGCCAAGCTCGTGAATGACGTCGCCGCCGGCGTCCGGCAAGCCGAGCGCGTTGGCGACGGCCTTGGTCATGCTCCTTGTAAGGAAAAAGCCACGCCCCTCCGTGCTTTTCCACTCGACGACCTTGAGCTTGTTGTCGACGCCCTTGGTCGCCAGCCAGTCGATCGCCTCGGTCTCGCCGCCGACTGCGTCGACCAGGTGATTGCCGAGCGCCTGGCGGCCGGTGAAGATCGAACCGTCGGCCAGTGCCAGCGCCTGCTCATGCGTCATTTTGCGCCGCTCGGCGACGATGCCGACGAACCAGTCATAGCTGTCGAGGATTAGCTTGCGCACCATGGCGCGCTCGTCGTCATTGGTCGGCTTGAAGGGCGAGGGCGAGGCCTTGAGCGGCGAGGATTTCACCTCCTCGAGCTTGATGCCGAGCTTGTCCATCAGGCCGCTGACGTCGGGATACTGGATCAGCACGCCGATCGAGCCGACGATCGAGGTCTTGCGGGCAACGATGTGGTCGGCGGCACTGGCGATCATGTAGCCGGCGGACGCCGCCAGCGTGCCGACCTCGGCCACCACCGGCTTGTCGCCGGCGAGCTTGCGCACTTCCTCATAGATCGATTCGCCGCCGACCGTGGTGCCTCCGGGCGAATCGATCGACAAGATGACGCCCTTCACCGTCGCGGACTTGCGGATCGTCTCCAGCCTTTTGATCAGCTCCTCGTCCTCGGTGATGGTGCCTTCGATCTTGACCTTAGCGATGTGGTCGACCGCCTGGCCGGTGAAGTCTTCACCGTAGATCCATGCCGAAAAGGCGATCAGCGCCGCCGCCAGAACCACAAACGCGGCCACGCGCCAGAACGTCAGCTTGCGGCGCAAGCGGCGGCGGTCGATCAGGTCGTCGGCTCTCATTGCCATCGTCAGCCTCACAGTCGATGCGAAAGGACGCTTTTAAAGCAAGCCTCCGCGCGGGGCTACCGTTTCATGAGAACTCAGGCACCGACGATTGGATGCTGGAGATGACCTCACGAAAAATTAACGCAGCCGGCCCCTATCTGCTATGAAAGGCTGGCAGTTCAGCCGAATTCGTCCTAGTCGTGCGGTAGTAGCCGTCACATTTTTGCAGTTTTCCTCCGCTTGTGCTTGCTTGCGGGGGCCGGCATACCACCTATAGGCGGTGTTTGGCGGGCAAGGGCTCATTAGAAAACAGTCATGTTGGCGCGATCTGACGAAACGAGCGATGCCGAAATGGTGTCGGCTGCCGCTGGCGAAAGCGGCACGCGGGGCGACGCATTTGACCGTGCACAGCGGCATTCGCGCCGGGTGCGCGTGCTGAAGTTCGCCGTGCCGCTGCTGGCGGCGGCAATTGCGATCGCCTTTCCGGTCTATTCCTATCTCGCCGCGCCGGTGTCGATCTCGGTGCAAGCCGAGGGCACCGCCTTTTCGGACGGCAAGCTGGTGATGGCCAATCCCAAGCTCAACGGCTTCACCAAGCAGAAACTGCCTTATTCGCTGACGGCGATCAGGGCGACGCAGGATGTCGGCAAGCAAGGCATCATCGACCTCGAAGGCATCAATGCCAAATTGCCCGTCGCCAGCGACAACGTCGTGTCGGTCAACGCCGCGCATGGCATCTACAACCGAGACGCCAACACGATGGACCTCACCAGCGATGTCTCGGTGACCACCAGCGACGGCATGGAAGCCAAGTTCAAATCGGTCTTCCTAGATATGGGCAAAGGCTCTATGAAGACGGACAATCCGGTCGATGTCAGCCGCGCCGGGTCGCGCATCACCGCCGACTCGATGTCGGTGGAAGAGAACGGCAAGGTGGTGGTCTTCGAGAACCGGGTGCGCGTCAACATCGAGGCGGCCAGTCTGAAGGCGGCAGAGGCAAAGAGCGGAGAACAGAATGCGTCGCAGTAGTTCGGCAAGGCTTGCAGCGGCGGCCTCTTTCCTGCTGTTGCTGGGGGCGGCGCCCGCGCTTGCCCAGTCCAGCGGCACCAGCCAGATGTCCGGCCTGAAATTGTCGGGTGACCAGCCGATCCAGATCGAAAGCGACAAGCTTGAGGTCCGGCAGGCCGACAGCGCGGCGATTTTCAGCGGCAACGTCACCGTCAACCAGGGACCGACGCTGCTCAAAGCCGGCAAGATGACGGTCTTTTATGTCAAGGATGCCAACGCCCCCAAGGGCGCGGCGGCCGGCGCGTCGGCGATGACGGGTGCGGCCAATATCGACCATCTGGTGGTCGAGAACAAAGTCTACATCAAGTCGAACGACCAGATCGCCACCGGCGACAAGGGCACCTTCGACATGAAGACGCAGGTGCTCGTTCTTTCCGGCAATGAAGTGGTGCTCTCACAGGGCGACAATGTGCTCAAGGGCTGCAAGCTCACCGTGCAGATGAAGAGCGGCCTTGCCAATGTCGATGGCTGCGGCAGCAGCGGCCGCGTCATCATGTCGATAACGCCCCAGAAGCAGGGAACGGCCCAGCAGGGAGCGTCGAACAACTAATGACCGGCGTATCGTCGCTGCTGGCCCGCCTTCCAGGGCGGGCGGCCGCAAAACCGGCTGCCCCGGCAACGGTCAGTGTCGACAAGGCGAAGTTCAAGGGCACCCTGATCGCCAAGGGGCTGACCAAGAGCTACAAGGGCCGCAAGGTGGTGAGCGGCGTGACGCTCGGCGTGCGCGCCGGCGAGGCGGTCGGGCTGCTTGGCCCGAACGGCGCCGGCAAGACCACCTGCTTCTACATGGTCACCGGCCTCGTGCCGGTGGATGAAGGCACGATCGAGATCGACGGCTTCGACGTCACCTCGATGCCGATGTACCGGCGAGCCCGCCTCGGCATCGGCTACCTGCCGCAGGAAGCGTCGATCTTCCGCGGCTTGAGCGTCGAGCAGAACATCCGTGCGGTGCTGGAGGTGGTGGAAAAGAGCCGCAAGGAGCGCGAGCGCACCCTCGACGAGTTGCTCGAGGAATTCCACATCAGCCATCTTCGCAAGGCGCCGTCGCTGTCGCTGTCGGGCGGCGAAAGACGCCGTCTCGAGATCGCGCGGGCGCTGGCGACGCGGCCGGCCTACATGCTGCTCGACGAGCCCTTTGCCGGTATCGATCCGATCGCGGTCGCCGACATCCAGCAGCTCGTTCGCCATCTGACCGCGCGCGGCATCGGCGTGCTGATCACCGACCACAATGTGCGCGAAACGCTCGGCCTGATCGACCGCGCCTACATCATCCATGCCGGCCAGGTGCTGACGCATGGCCGGGCCGACGAAATCGTCGCCAACGCCGATGTGCGGCGTCTCTATCTCGGTGAGGGCTTTACGCTCTAAAGCGTAAAATTCTCCAATCCGGGCAGGATTTTCGTCTGTTTTTCGAGATTCTTGCCGGCCTCGCCTGCGAATAACGCTCCGGTAAGCCGTCGCTGCTAGCGTTTGCCTTGACAAGCAAAAGCCGGGCCAGTTTCTATGCCCGACCGAAAAACGGCAGTTCGATGCGTAGACGAGGCGTTTGAATCCAACCATGGCGCTGGCGGCCAAACTGCAGCTCAGACAGTCCCAGTCGCTGGTGATGACGCCCCAGCTGATGCAGTCGATCCGGCTGCTGCAGCTCACCCATGTCGAGCTCGAACGCTTTATCGACGAGGAAATCGAGCGCAATCCGCTCTTGGAGCGGGCCGAGCCGCAGGACGATGCGGGCGGCGACCAGCCGCAAAAGAGCGAGGCCGCGGCGGAACCGGCCAGCGGGGATGATTGGTTCGAGGCCGAGACGGAATGGAGCGCCGAGGCGATCTCGGAAAAGCTTGATTCTTCGCTGGAGAACCTGTTTCCCGACGATCCCGGAACGAGCGAGAGGCTGGGACCGGACCTCACGGCGCAATGGAAGTCGGCGTCCGGAGGCAGCGCCGGCGGCGCTTCGTCGGAAGGTTTCGATGTCGGCGAGATGGCCGCGACGATTGTGACGCTGCGCGAGCATGTCGGCGAACAGATCGCGCTCGCCTTCCCAAACCCTGCCGAACGCCTGATTGCGGGCGAGCTTGCCGACAGCCTGGACGAGGCCGGCTATCTGCGCGCCGACCTGGACGAGGTTGCCGTGCGGCTTGGTGCAGACAAGGCGGCGGTGGCACGCGTGCTCACAGTCTGCCAGGCCTTCGAGCCGGCCGGCCTGTTTGCCCGCGATCTCGCCGAATGCCTGTCCTTGCAGCTTGCCGTGCGCGACCGGCTCGACCCGGCGATGAAGGCGCTGATCGCCAATCTCGAGCTGCTGGCGCGGCGCGATTTCCAGACGCTGAAGCGCATCTGCGGCGTCGACGAGGAAGACCTTCTCGACATGCTGGCGGAGATACGGGCCCTCGATCCGAGGCCCGGCACGGCATTTTCGGGCGGCGCGAGCGACGCGGTCGTCGCCGATGTCGAGGTGCGGCCGGCCGCTGACGGCAGCTGGGCGGTGGAGCTCAACCCCGACACGCTGCCGCGCGTTTTGGTAGACAATGTCTATTTCGCCCGTATTTCCAGCCACGCCAGGGACCAGTCGGAAAAGGACTTTCTCGCCGAATGCCTGCAGAACGCCAACTGGCTGACGCGCAGCCTCGACCAGCGGGCAAAGACCATCCTCAAGGTGGCCTCGGAAATCGTGCGCCAGCAGGATGCGTTCCTCGTCCATGGCGTGCGGCACCTGAAACCGCTCAACCTGCGCATGGTGGCCGACGCGATCGGCATGCATGAATCGACGGTCAGCCGCGTCACCGCCAACAAATACATGCTGACGCCGCGCGGCGTGTTCGAGCTGCGCTATTTCTTCACCGCTTCGATCGCCTCGGCGGAAGGCGGCGAGGCGCATTCCTCGGAAGCCGTGCGCGACCGCATCAAGCAGCTGATCGACGAGGAAAAACCCGCCGACGTGCTTTCCGACGACGCCATCGTCGACATGCTGAGGGAAAATGGCGTCGATATCGCCCGCCGCACCGTCGCCAAGTACCGGGAAGGCATGAACATCCCTTCATCGGTGCAGCGCCGCCGCGAGAAGCGGGCGCTCGCCAACGCCGGCCGCTAAGGTCAGTTGATATTCAGCCGGCCTGCCCTAGTTGGTATGGGCTTGAGGAACGCGCGCATTTCCATAGTTTTCGTGCTTCATTGACAAGCTGCAATGAAGTGTCTAGAAGCCCGCCCGCATGAGCCGGGCCGTGATGCCCGCTCGCGAATGGGTCCGTCAAAGCGAAGGCCTCGGACGGCCAAGAAGGCGACTTGTGATCAACCGGAAAGTTCGGGTCTAAAATCGGCGCGCATGCCGCTGCAAAGCTTGTGCGCGCGCACCACGGGTATAAACTCGGGACAGTTTGAAGCCTGAGCAAGGAAGGTCAGTTTTCAGATGAATCTGCGCATTTCGGGAAAACATATGGACATCGGCGATGCGTTCCGTACGCGCATCACCGATCGTGTCAACGAAGCGATCGAAAAGTATTTCGATCGAGGTTTTCAGGACATGTAACGGTCATCAAGGCGGGGTCGCGCTTCTCGGCCGATTGCATGATCCGTCTCGATTCCGGCGCCTCGCTGCAGGCGACCGGCGACGCCCAGGATCCCACGCTTGCCTTCGAGGCGGCCGCCGATCGCCTCGAAACGCGGCTGCGGCGCTACAAGCGCCGGCTGAAGTCGCACACCTCCAACAATGGCAATGGCGAGTCCACCGACATCGCTTACACCGTAATGGAGCCGCTCGCCGACGATGACGAGGAAATTCCCGAGAACTTCGCTCCGGCCATTGTTGCCGAATCGACCATGACGCTTCGCACCATGTCGGTGGCATCGGCTGTCATCGAGCTCGATACCAAGGACAGCCCGGTCTTCGTCTTCCGCAACGCCGGAACCGACCATCTCAACATCGTCTACCGCCGGCCGGATGGGAACATCGGCTGGATCGATCCGTCGACGACCAAAGTCGCGCAGGGATAAGAAAGCCAGCCGTGCGAGGGGGACGACTGGCGCGGCAAGGCGAGCAAGGGATTTTTCAAGCATGGATCTCAGCGATCTCATCAGCGTCTCGGCTATCATGCCGGCGTTGAAGGCGAATTCCAAAAAGCAGCTTTTGCAATTGCTGTCGGAGAGGGCGGCAGCGATTTCTGGTATTCCGGAGCGGGAAGTGTTCGACACGATCCTGCAGCGCGAGCGGCTGGGCTCCACCGGCGTCGGCAACGGCATCGCCATTCCGCATGGCAAGCTCGCGGGCGTGAAGCGGATCGCGGGCGTGTTCGCCCGGCTGGAGACGCCGGTCGATTTCGAGGCGCTCGACGACCAGCCGGTCGACCTGGTGTTCCTGCTGCTTGCGCCCGAAGGTGCCGGCGCCGACCATCTCAAGGCGCTGTCGCGCATCGCGCGCGTGCTGCGCGATGGCGATACGGTGGCCAAGATCAGGGGGACTCGCGACGCGGTGGCGATCCACGCGCTGTTGTCGGATACGCAGGCCTCGCACGCCGCCTGAAGCGAAACCTAAGGCGCGTCGCGTTGAAACGGATTCGGGCGACGCGCTTTAAGTCTTTGTTTTGATGCATGTCGTTGCCCAGAACCGCTGCACACTTCTGGGCGACATGCATTAGTTCTTTGGGATAAAACCTTGAGGGGCCGCAGGAAGCGGCCCTTTCCAATTCAGACGAGACCCCAAATTCAAATAGTGGACTGGGGTCAGTGGATAGCGACCGTGGTCAGATCGTTCTCCAGCGCACCCGCCAGCGCCCGGTCACGGGGCGTCGGAAAGCAGGATCGGCTGGCCGTTGGCGGCAAACAGCGCCCACAGTTCCAGGCCGGGAGCGATCTCGTCGAGACCGGGGAAGCGGCCGCGCAGATCGTCGCTCGATACTTTCCTCAGGTAAGCGACCGAACCTTCGCCGAGATGGGCGAATTCGCCGCTGGTCATGGTCAGGGTTTCGTCAATTCTGGTCATTTCAAGCCTCCTTGGCGCGAGGACGCCACTTCCGGCCGTCCCGCATTAGAGCCATCGGCAAAGATCAGTCTTTCACCGATATGTTTATTTTCCGTACCAGCCGTTCGGCCTCCGGACGGTCGAGATCGATCGACAACAGGCCGTTCTTCAGCTCCGCGCCGACGACCCGCATGCCATCGGCCAGCACGAAGCAGCGCTGGAACTGGCGCGCGGCGATGCCGCGGTGGAGGAACTCGCGCTCGGTGTCGTCGGTCTGACGGCCGCGCACGATCAGTTGGTTCTCCTCCGTGGTGACATCGAGATCGCTCTCGGCAAAACCCGCCACGGCAAGCGTGATGCGCAGCCGCTCGGCGTTGCCGTCGGAGGCGCTCAGGCGCTCGATGTTATACGGAGGATAGCTGTCGCCCGACTTCGCCAGACGTTCGAGCGTCTTTTCCATGGCGTCGAAACCCAGCAGAAGCGGGCTGGAGAAGGGCGTCATTCGGCTCATGTTACACTGTCCTCTCAAGAGCGACATAAACTGGAAAAACCCGGATGGCATTTTTCCCGATGGTCTTGATATGGTCCGCCGCGCGATCAAGTTCAAGCCATCAAAACCCCGCCCAAAAAGACTCCCCCAAAAAGGAATTGAAATGCCCCAGTCCCGAAAGATCATCATCGACACGGATCCTGGCCAGGATGATGCCGTCGCCATATTGCTGGCGCTCGGCAGCTCCGAGCTGGAGGTCGTCGGCATCACCGCCGTTGCGGGCAATGTGCCGCTGAAACTCACCGAGAAAAATGCTCGCAAGATCTGCGAACTCGCCGGCCGACCCGACATCAAGGTCTATGCCGGCGCCATCCGCCCGCTGGCGCGCGAACTCGTCACCGCCGAGGAAGTGCATGGCAAGACCGGCCTCAACGGGCCGCAGCTGCCGGAACCGACGATGCCGCTGCAGGAAAAGTATGCGGTCGACTTCATCGTCGAGACGCTGATGCGCGAAGAAAGCGGCACGATCACGCTCTGCCCGTTAGGACCGCTCACCAACATCGCGCTGGCGCTGATCCGCGAGCCGCGCATCGCGCCGCGCATCAAGGAAATCGTCTTGATGGGCGGCGGCTTCTTCGAGGGCGGCAACGTCACGCCGTCCGCCGAATTCAACATCTATGTCGATCCGCAGGCGGCCGACGTGGTATTCAAATCCGGCATTCCGATCGTGATGATGCCGCTCGACGTCACCCACAAGGCGCTGACGACGGCCAAGCGTACCACGGCCTTTCGCGAGCTGGGCACCAGGGTCGGCACCGCGACCGCCGAGATGCTGGAATTCTTCGAGCGCTTCGACGAGGAGAAATACGGCACCGACGGCGGGCCGCTGCACGATCCGTGCGTGATCGCCTATTTGCTCAAGCCGGAACTGTTCAAGGGCCGCAGCTGCAACGTCAGCATCGAGACGACCTCCGAGCTCACCATGGGCATGACGGTGATCGACTGGTGGGGCGTCACCAAGCGAGAGAAGAATGCCATGGTGATGCGCGACATCGACCATGACGCTTTCTTTGCGCTGCTGGTGGAGAGGCTGGGGCGGCTGTAAGGCCGCCTCTTTCTTCCCGGGAGGAGTCGCTACTTCGCCTTCGAGAACGCCAGCCAAAGCCCGCCGCCGACCAGGAAGCTGCCGCTGACGCGGGAGAGCAGCTTGACGCGGCTGGCCGACAGAATGCGGCCGGCGCGACCGGCGGCGAGCGCGTAGGTCGAATCCGACAGGGCGGCGAAGACCATCGCGGTCAGGCCCATGACAACGATCTGCAGCGTGTAATTGCCCTGCGGGGCGATGAACTGCGGGAAGAAGGCACCGAAGAAGACAAGCGTCTTCGGATTGGAGATCGCCACCAGGAAGCCCTGCAGGAAGAAGCCGCCGCGCGGTTTTCTGGCCGACCCATCCGGGTTCAGCGTGCCCTTGGCGCGAAACATCTGCACGCCCATCCAGATCAGATAGGCGGCGCCGATCAGCCGCACCCATTCGAACCAGTGGCCCATGCCGGCGATCAGCGTGTTGAGGCCGATGCCGACAATGGCGATCATGATGGCGAGCCCGGCCTGGGTGCCGGCGACATTGGCAAGCCCGGCGCGCGCGCCGTGGCGCATGCTGTTGGCAATGATCAGCGTAACCGTCGGTCCTGGCACCAGGACGATGACGATGCAGGCGACGACATAGGTGGCGTAAAGTTCCAGCGACATGATCTTCCCTCGAACAGGATGGCGCCGACACGGGCGGAGCGCGATCAATGCACGGAGTACGCGCCGGTGCAAGCTGGCCTAGATGGGGGGTCGTCAGGCAGCCCTCGCCGGCCAGGGCAGCGTCGCTTCATAGGCGGCGCCGGCTCGGAGCACGGCGAGGTCGCCGCGCGGGCGGCCGATCAGCTGCATGCCCATCGGCCGGCCCCTGTCGTCGAAGCCGACCGGCACGTTGAGCGCCGGGCAGCCGCCCAAGGTTGCGAAAGCTGAGACCTGCATCCAGCGGTGATAGCTGTCCATGGCTCGCCCCGCGACCTCGCGCGGCCAGTGGATGGCGACGTCGAAGGGGAAAACCTGCGCCGTCGGCAGGACGATGAGGTCGAAGCGCTCGAACAGCGACAGCAGCGTGCGGTGCCATGAGGAGCGACGGACCGTGGCGGCGTGGATTTGCGGCGCGGTGAGGCGGATCGCCTGCTCGACTTCCCAGACGGCTTCCGGCTTCAGTAGCCTGCGTTTTTCCGGATCGTCATAGTGCGCCTTCAGCCCGCAGCCGCTGCTCGCCTGGCGCAACGTCACGAAAGCCTGCCACAGCGCTTCGAAATCGACGTCGGGCACCAGCGCTTCGGTTGCGAAGGATGCCTCGGCGAAGCGCGCCAGGGCGACTTCGCAAAGCCCGAGGATCCCCGGCTCCGTCGGTAACTGGCCGCCGAGATCGCCGAGCCAGGCGATGCGGCCGCCAGTGGCTTCCGTTCGCAAGCCTTCGAGAAACGAGTCCTGCTTGTGATGCGACAGCGGCGCATGCGGATGGTAGCCGGCCTGCTCGTCGAGCAGCAGCGCGATGTCGCGCACGTTCCGGCCCATCGGTCCTTCGACGCCCATCTGGGAATGGAAGACATCGATGTCGGGGCCGGCCGGCACAAGGCCTTGCGATGGGCGGAAGCCGTAGACGTTGTTGTAGGCCGCGGGGTTGCGCAACGAGCCGCCGAAATCGCTGCCGTCGGCGACAGGGACCATGTCGAGCGCCAGCGCCACGGCCGCGCCGCCGCTCGAACCGCCGGCGGTGAGCGCCGGATCGAAAGCGTTGAGCGTCGGTCCGAAGACCGGATTATAGGTGTTGGAGCCCAGCCCGAATTCCGGAACATTGGTCTTGCCGATGATGACGGCGCCCGCCTTGCGGAGGCGTTCGACGAAGAAGTCGTCCTCTTGCGGGACGAAATCGGCGAAGATCGGCGAGCCGAAGGTTGTCCTTAGGCCCTTGGTCAAAGCCAGGTCCTTGATGGCGATCGGCAGGCCGAACAGCGATCCAGCCTCACCGCCCTGCGCCAGATGGGCGTCGGCCCGGTCGGCCTCGGCAAGGATGTCGGCGCGCTCGCGCAGCGACACGATGGCATTGACCAGCGGGTTCACGGCCTCGATGCGATCGAGGAAAGCGCCGACGACTTCGCGCACCGAGAGCTGTCGCTGCCTGATCTTGCCGGCCAGTTCCACAGCGGGCAGGCGGCAGATGTCGCCGGCCGGCGGCACGGCATGTTTGGTAGAGGGGCGCATTGCCGTCACCGCGCGGCCAAGGCGGCGTCGACATCCCTTGCCAGCGGGATCGCCGGCTGCGCGCCCGGCTTCAGGCAGGCGAGCGAGCCGGCCGCCGCGGCGCGCGTGAGGGCCTGTTCGAGCGAGAGGCCGGACGACAGGCCGGCGCCGAAATAGCCGCAAAAGGTGTCGCCGGCGCCGACCGTATCGACCGGGGTGATCTTCAGCGCCGGGACGGTGAGGAAATGGTCAGGCGTGGCGGCCAGCACGCCGTCGCCGCCAAGCGTGACGACGATGGCGCGGCCGGTCTTTTGGGCATAGTCGCGCATCCGGGCCTGCCGGTCGCGGCCCGACAGCGCCAGCGCCTCACCATAGAGGTCGAACTCGGTCTCGTTGGCGACGGCGTAATCGGCCTTGCCGAGGAAACGGGAAGCTTCGGCGCGGAAAGGCGCGGTGTTGAGCACGCTGACGGCGCTTGCCGCGCGCGCGGCGTCGAGCGTGGCATCGACCGTCTGCAGCGGGATCTCGTGCTGCAGCAACACGACATCACCCTTCTTGAGATGCGCCTTGGCGATGTCGCCGGGTAGCACAGAATCATTGGCGCCCGGCACGACGGCGATCACGTTCTCGCCGTCGGCACCGACCAGGATCAGCGCCGTGCCGGTGGAGGCGAAGCTCTCGCCGACGCCGGAAAGATCGACTTTGCCGGCCTTCAACAGTGCCAGCGCTTCGGCGGCAAAGCTGTCCTTGCCGACGGCGCCCACCATGCGCACTTCAGCGCCGGCGCGGGCGGCGGCCAGCGCCTGGTTGGCGCCCTTGCCGCCGGGAGCGGTGGCGAAGCCGGAGCCGCGGACCGTTTCGCCGGGTTCCGGCAAGCGGTCAACATTGGCGATCAGGTCGAGGTTGATCGAGCCGACGATGATGATCAAGAAACGCCTCCTGACAGAACGGTTCAGCCTTCGATCGAAGGCCGGCGTGCTCCAAGTCCTTGCTTTTACGCAATTGATTGCGCGGGAGGCTAGCCGCAAAGACCGCCGGTTGCCAGATCATGCCGGTTGCGCGTGTGGCATGGCCCACAGGCTCATTCGCAGCGCACGGTGACCATGCCCTGATAATTGCCCGCCGGGAAGATGCCGGGCGATTTCGTCGCCGTGAGGTCGAGCTGGATGGAGTGGGTGCCGTTGGTGACGCGCCGCGTGTTAACTTAAATAACAACGCCAAGCAACTTGCAATACTACCGGCAAAAAAAGAGGTTATTGCCGGTTGTATTTCTCAGATATTTGGACGGATTTGTTTCAGTTATACTTTATTATATTATAATGCGCGCTTTTTGCAACGGCGGGCGGAAAAATCGAGGTTTCAGGACGCCACTTGTCCCGCTTCCCAGCCGAGGATGGCGCGCTTGCGCGTCAGGCCCCAGTGATAGCCGGTCAGGGCGCCGGACTTGCCCAGCGCACGGTGGCAAGGAACCACGAAGGACATCGGATTGGCGCCGACCGCCGCACCGACAGCCCGGCTTGCGTTCGGCGCGCCGATGCTTGCCGCGATCGAGGAATAGGTGCAGGCCTTGCCCATCGGGATACGCAGCAGCGCCTCCCAGACGCGCAGCTGGAAGTCGGTGCCGATCATCACCACGCGCAGCGGCTGGTCGGCGCGCCAGAGCGTCGGGTCGAAGACGCGCGCGGCATAGGGCTGGGTGGCCGACATATCCTCGACATAGGAAGCGTTTGGCCAGCGGCCGGACATGTCGGCGAAGGCTGCCCGCTCGCCGCCGGCATCGCAGAAGGCGAGGCCCGCCAGACCGCGGTCGGTGACCATGATCAGGGCGATGCCGAAGGGCGAGATGTGGTAGCCGTAGCGGATGGTGAGGCCGGCGCCGCGGGTCTTATAGTCGCCGGGCGACATCGCCTCGTGGGTGACGAAGAGGTCGTGCAGCCGGCCAGGACCCGACATGCCGAGCTCGAACGAGGTTTCGAGCAGCGGCATGCCGGAATCGAGCAGTCTGCGCGCATGATCGAGCGTGACCGCCTGCAGGAAAGCTTTCGGCGACAGGCCGGCCCAGCGGGTAAAGAGCTTCTGCAGGCCGGTCGGGGTTTCGCCGACTGCCTCGGCCAGAACCTCGAGAGAGGGCTGGTCGCGATAGTCGAGGCTGATCTTCTCGATGGCGCGGCGCACGACTTCATAGTCGCTGCCCTCGGGAGTGATGTCGTTTTGCAGGATCGCTGACGGTTTCATCCGGGTATTCATGGTCATCTGGGCGTTCATGGCAATATCTCCCATGGCAATATCTCTTTGACCGCGAATATCGGTCTTCCCGCGCTTTGCCACCACCCGAAACTTGCCTTCCCTCCGCCCATACCCAGATAGAGGTCGGCTTCAACCGAAGGGGACCAATCATGGCCGGCGAAAAGGTAACTCTAAGCGGGGCGCGGGAGACCTTGCTGATGACACTCTACGGCAAGGCGCTGGAAAGCAGGCTGCCTCATTCGCTGCTCAAGGACCGCTTCGCCGACGCGGCGGTGCGCAAGATCGATTATGATTTTTCCAGGCTCAAGGTCGACGACAATCTCGGCATCGGCTTTGCCATCAGGGCCAAAACGCTGGATGTCGGCGTCCAGGACTTTCTCGCCAGAAACTCTGACGCCATCGTGCTGCATCTGGGGTGCGGGCTCGACACACGCTTTTTTCGCGTCGATCCGCCGCAAGGCGTGGACTGGTTCGATGTCGACTACCCGGAAGTCATCGCACTCAGGCGCAAGCTTTATCCATCCAGAGACCGTTATCACCTCATCGCTTCGTCGGTGACCGAACCGGACTGGCTGGCCGAGGTGCCGCGCAACCGTCCGGCGATCGTGGTGGCCGAAGGGGTGACGCCTTATCTCGCGGCCGACGAAGGGCCGCGCTTGTTTTCACGGCTTGTTTCGCATCTTGCCGGCGGCGATTTGATGTTCGACGCCTACAGCCGCTTCGGCTTGACGCTGGTCCGTCTCAATCCGGCCGTCAAGGCGACCGGCGCCGAGGTCCACTGGGCGATCGAGGACCCGCGCGAACTGGAACGGGCCGTTCCGGGGTTGCGGTTTGTCGAGGAGATTCCGGCCTACAAGCCGGAGCATGGCGCCCGCATGCGCCTGCGCGCGAGACTGTTTGTCCGCCTTTGGAAATACATTCCGGCGCTGCGCAAGATCGGCAGGCTGCTGCGCTATCGGTTCTGAGCTGCCCGTTTTGTCTTGAGCATGATCTTGTCCGAAAACCGGTACCCACTTTTCGCTAACGCGGTCCTTCGGTTCGGGATCATGCTCAGCGCGCCTTGGCGGTCGCCAGCGCGCGCGAAAAGGCCGTCGCAAAGCTTTCGCGGTCGTCCGGGTTGAGGAAGCCGCCGATCGAGACGCTCCTGCCTTGCGCCTCGACGGCCATTCTGGTGATGCCGATCTCGGCATGGCGGGCGATCGAAAACCGCGTCCAGAACGGGTTGAAGCGATGATCCTCGAAGCGGCCCGACGGCGCCGTCTTGCGGATGTCGAGGCTGGTGCGCGATACGGAGATTTCCTCACGGGCGCGGGCGGCGCGGTAGTTGAGGCGGAAGGCGATATAGACGCCGACCACGTCGAGCCCGAAGAAGCCGAAGACCGGCCATGCGCCATGCGCCAGGAAGATTACGCCGGTGACCGCCCAGCCAAACAGCAGCGCGCCCATCAGGATTAGAAAGCCGGTACGGCCGAGGGAACGATGCGGTGTCAGCAAAGCCTCGAAAAACGGCTTGTCGGCTTCGAACGAGGCGTTTGTGTCGCTCATGGGGAGATATTATAGGAAGGGAATGACGCTTCCCAAGTCCAAAAATTCCTTGCCCGTCAGAAAGCCATCAGCCTCCGCCTCAGGCGGCGCGAAGGCAAAGGCGTCGTCTCGCAAGGGCAGGCCGCGCTCGCTCTACACTCCCGCCGAGGTGCATGAGATTTTCCGGCGCTTTTCCGTGCAGCGCCCGGAGCCGAAGGGCGAGCTCGACTACGTCAATCCCTTCACGCTGCTGATCGCGGTGGTGCTGTCGGCGCAGGCAACCGATGCCGGCGTCAACAAGGCGACAAAGGCGCTGTTTTCGGTGGCCGACACGCCGCAAAAGATGCTGGCGCTTGGCGAGGCCAAGGTCGGCGACTATATCCGCACCATCGGACTGTGGCGCAACAAGGCCAAGAACGTGATAGCGCTCTCGAAGGCGCTGATCGACGACCATGCCGGCAAGGTGCCGGAGGACCGCGACGAGCTGGTCGAGCTGCCGGGCGTCGGGCGCAAGACCGCCAATGTCGTGCTCAACGTCGCCTTCGGCCAGCACACGATGGCGGTCGACACGCATATCTTCCGCATCGGCAACCGGATCGGGCTGGCGCCCGGCAAGACGCCGGAGCAGGTCGAGCAGGGTCTCCTGAAAGTTATCCCGGCTGAATATATGCGCCACGCGCATCATTGGCTGATCCTGCATGGCCGCTATGTGTGCAAGGCGCGCAAGCCCGACTGCCCGGTCTGCGTGATCGCCGACATCTGCAAGTCCAAGGAAAAGACCACCGACGTGTCGGCACCGCTGGTGCCGATCGCGCCCCTGAAAGAGGCCTTTCCCGCAGAGGTTTAATGCATGTCGCCCAGAAGTGTGCAGCGGTTCTGGGGCAACGACATGCATCAAAACAAAAACTTAAAGCGCGTCGCCTGATTCCGTTTCAACGCGACGCGCTTTAGTAGCCGCGCGCCATCGCCGCGGCAAAGACGGGGATGAGCAGGAAGATGAGGCCCTCGGCGCGGACATAGTTCTTCACCGAGGCGAGTTCGGCCGCCGGTACCGAGAAGGAAGGATTGCCGCTCGCCTGCCTGTTCCAGGAGACGAAGCGAACGGTCGGGACGATCGACAGCAGGCCGACGGTGATGAAGGCCGCCATCTTTGCCCAGAACACCCAGTTGTAGACGTAGAACTCCCAGCCCTTCAGCCCGAAGAACACCCGGCAGATGCCGACGATGACGATCAGCGCGGCGATGATGCCGTAGTGGCGGTCGATGCCAGCAAGGCGCTTGAGCGCCGCCGCCCCCAGGTCGCCGCGCACCAGCACGAACTCGGCGCCGATGATGCCGGCCAGCGAGAACACCAGAAGGTGATGGGCGATCGCCAGCAGAAGGTCTGTGGTGTCCATGGTTCTTCCCCTGGTCGAAGAGCGCGAATGTTGAATCAGTTTCCGGCGGCTGCAGAGTAGCATCGCGGAACAAAAATCCCATATGCGCAAGCTAGCCATGTGCAGCGTTGACGCCAACTACCGGCAGTCTATTGCTTGGATCATGAGCCGATTGAAACGTGCCCTCAACCCGATGCCTGACGACGTGCGGACCGCCTTGGTGGGGCGCGGATTGACTGCCGCCTATAACGCGCGGCCGGACTATCAGAAGAACGACTATCTCGGTTGGATCGCGCGCGCCAAACGCCCCGATACGAGGCAGAGGCGGCTCGACCAGATGATCGACGAGCTGGCCGCGGCGACGTCTACATGAACATGGCCTGGCATGGCTGAACGCCGATCCCCTGGCGTTTTCGCCGCCTCTTTTTCGCTGGAAGATGCGTCGCACCATCCTGGCCCTTGTCCGGCCGCGCTGGTTTGCTAAGCGCTGTCGCCGCAACGAAGGGGAATGCCATGGCCATTGCAAAGGAAACCGGCGTGCCGATCCTCGAGACGGCGCGGACCGTTTTGCGGCCGCATCGGCTCGATGATTTCGAAACCTATGTCGCGATGTGGGCAGACCCCGGGGTGACCCGCTTCATCGGCGGCAAGCCGCGCACCCGCGAGGAAAGCTGGATGCGCTTCCTGCGTCATGCGGGGCTCTGGTCGCTGCTTGGCTATGGGTTCTGGGCGATCGAGGACAAGGCGACGGGTCTATTCATCGGCGAGGCCGGGTTCCATGATCTGAAGCGCGACATCGAGCCGTCGATCGAAGGCGTGCCGGAAGCAGGCTGGGCGCTGGCTTCGGTCGCGCATGGCCAGGGGCTTGCGAGCGAGGTCGTCGGACGCATCGTCGCCTGGGGCGATGCGGTGTTCGGGCGGGCCAGGACCGTCTGCATCATCGATCCCGAGAACGGCGCCTCCCTCAAGGTGGCCGAAAAAAACGGCTATCGCGAGATCCTGCGCACCACCTATCACGACACCCCGACGATCCTACTGGAGCGGCAGGCCGGAGGCAATCTCGGTTGATCAGCGCCTGGCCTTGGACCTGTTCAGGGCCACGGCGGCGTGGACGAGAGCCTTGAACGCTTCCTCGTTGATCTTCTCACCCTCGCGAAAATCGATGGCGCGCCTCGTGTTGCCCTCGAGGCTGGAGTTGAAGAGACGTGAGGGATCCGGCAGCGCCGCGCCCTTGGCGAAGGTCAGCTTGACGACGGCCTTGTAGGTCTCGCCGGTGCAGATCATCCCGGCGTCCTCCCAGACCGGCACGCCACGCCACTTCCATTCCTCGGTGACTTCCGGATCGGCCTGCTTGATCAGGGCGCGCAGCCGGCCAAGCATCTCGCCGCGCCAATCGCCCAGTTCCGCGATGCGGCCGTCGATCAGCCCGGAAGGGGATTTGCTTTCCTGCACGCCGCTTTTCTCCATCTGTGTTCTTCCTCCAACGCTGGACAAACCGGATCGCCGTGATGCCTCTTCAGGCGAACCGTGCTTGGTCGATAATGCGCTTACATCCGCTCACCAGGCAATTGGCTTGCCTGTTTCACCCAGGAGACGAATTGCGCTTCATCGAGCTGATCGTCCTCATGGATGTGGAGATAGCGCGTGTCCTTGCTCTTGGATTCGCCGGGCGGCACCGGCTTGAGCGACATGCCGCGAAAGAAGGCCACCTTGATGTATCTGGTGAAACAGTGGATGCCGAGAAACCAGCCTTCGCCTTCCATCCCGTAAAATGGCGAGTTCCATTTGACCGCCTTCTGCACGTCGGGAACGGCTTGCATGACGAGTTGGTCGAGCCGGCGGCCGACCTCGCTCTTCCAGCCCGGCATTGCCGCGATATAGGCCTGCACGGGAGCATCGCCATAGTCCTTGGCTATTTGCGGGTTGCCGCCTGAAAGCAGGACGGGCTTCGTGACCGAGCGTCTAGCTTCTGAAGGCTTGTCAGCTAACCCCGGCGACTTCGCCTTTGCCATCAGGCCGATCCTATGCGCTCACGCGCCGGCTCACCACGCCACCTGGCGGCATAGGGCAGCACGAACATGTAGAGGCCGCTGAACAGCAGCAGGAAAAGCGGCAAGAGCGGCGAGTAGACCACCCAGGCCGGAGGCTCGCCCATTGCCATGGCGACGAAGTTGGCGATGACGGTCATGGTGAAGATGATCGACAGCCAGCGATGAATTTGCCTGATCCACTTGCTCCAGTCCAATGCTGCCTCCTTTTGAAAAAAGCGAATGAAACGTGGGTGTTACCAACGCGCCAGCTGGGTGATCTGGATGAGATTGCCGCAGGTGTCGTTGAGTTGCGCGATCGTCGAGCCGGTCACCTCGGTAGGCGCCATGGCGAAGCTGCCGCCATTGGCCGTGATGCGCTCGTGGTCGCCCTTGATGTCGTCGGTGAACAGCATCAGCGCCGGCTGGCCCTGCTTGAAGATGGCCTGCTGGTAGGTCGTGGCCGCCGGATTGTCGTTCAGCGCCAGCTGCAGCTCCGTGCCGTCCGGGTCGTCGGGCGAGACGACCGTTAGCCAGCGAAACGGTCCGTTGGTGAAATCGGCTTTCTTGTTGAAGCCCAGCACGTCCGTATAGAAGCCAAGAGCCTTCTCCTGGTCGTCGACATAGATGCTTGTCAGCTTGATCTTCATTGCGTTTCTCCATTGCTTACGCCTGCAGGTTGCCACCCGCCAGATCTACCTGTTTCTTGAATCCTTGCGGCGGACTTCAATCAATCCGCGACAGCAGCTGCTCCAGGGCCGCAAAGTTGCGCTTCCAGCCCACCGTGGCGCCGCGGTAATAAGGCTCCTGGTCCGCGCGGAAGCCAATCTGCTCCATGCGCAGATGCGTGCCCGTGACGGTCGGGGTCAGTGTCCAGGTCACGACGCTCTCCAGATCCTTGGTGTCCCAGGTGTAGGACAGCGTTTTGTTGGGCTCGACGGTCTGGACCTGGCACTCGACGCCTCCCCATTCCGCGCTGAGTTCGAAACGGTGGTCCACCACCGGCTTGAAGTTGTTCTTCATCAGCCACTCCTCGATGAGATGCGGTTGGGTCAGCGCCCGCCAGATCTTTTCCGGCGGGTAAGGAATCTCGCGCTCGACGACGACGGAGCGCGTTCCGGACGGCATATCGTTCATTGATCCATCCTCTTCAGCAGGTCTTCGAGATCATCGAACCGGCTTTCCCAGAACCCGGCCATCTGACGCGTCCAGTCCATCAGCGGCGCCAACGCGCCAAGCTGCGCGCTGTAATGCGTCTGGCGTCCCTCATGGCGGTCGCGCACCAGCCCGGCTTCCTTCAGCAGGCCGAGATGCTTCGACACCGCCGGCTGCGAGACACCCGCCTCAGCCGTCAGCGCGCCGACCGTCTGCTCGCCTTGACGGCACAGACGCTCAAAAATGGCGCGCCTTGTCGGATCGGCAAGCGTGCGGAAGAGCATATCATGCGTGGCCGACATCTTGATCGATAACTCATTGGCTATTGATTGATCTATAACCATTGAGATATGTGTGAGTCAAGCGGCAGCGTGGAGCGGCAGGATGATCCTCGTCACCGGAGCAACGGGCCATATCGGGCGCGCTGTCGTCCGCAGGCTGGTTTCACTCGGCCATGACGTGGCCGCGATGGTCCGGGACGTCGAGACCGCGCGCTTGCGGCTGCCGTCTGGAATCGTCATGCGCGTGGCGGACTATGAGGACGTCACTGCCCTCGGAAACGCATTCGCGGGCATCGACGGCCTTGTCCTCATTTCGAGCGATGGCGAGGCAACCACGGTGCTTCGCCATCATACCAACGCGATCGAGGCTGCGGTGGCCGCCAATATCCGCCACGTTACCTTCACCAGCATTGTCGATAACGACGAGGAGTCGCCATTCTATTTCGCGCCCGTCTACCGCGATACGGAGAGGAGATTGGCGCTCTCCGGCGTGCCATCGACGATCCTCAGATGCGGCCTCTATTGCGATTTCGTTCTCGACCACTGGCTTGAGCCATGCCGGACGTCGGGAGAATTCGCGCTGCCGGCGGGAGGTGGCCGGATCGCGCCGATCTCGCGCGACGACGTGGCGACCGCCGTCGCGGCGGTCGCGGCCAGGCCGGAAAAATCCTGTCCCACCTGTACGATCACGGGCGATCAAGCTTTGGACTTTGGCGAGATCGCCGCCGCTTATGGCCGAGCGATCGGGAGGCCGTTCCGCTATCGCTCCTGTGCCGAGGACGAATATCTGGCCTTGGCGTCGTCCCGCCTCGACGATCCTTGGCCGCACGCGTTCTCGACGCTCTGTGCATCAATTGAAGAAGCTCGCTACAGCCGCGTTTCGGAGGACTTTGCTGCCATCACCGGCAAGGAACCGGAGAGCTTCTACGGTTTCCTTCTTCGAGCAGCGTCCCGCAGCCCAGCCTAGCCGGCGTCCGTCGCGAGGCTCGCCTCGTCCAGCATTGCGGCTTCCTCGCCGAAGGCGCGGGTGGCGCGGGCTGCGGCTTCGAGCAGCGGGCGCTTCATGCGCATGAGGAAGGCCGCGTCGACCCGCGTGCTCGGACCGGCCAAGGTCAGCGCGCCCACCAGCGTTCGTCCTGGCCCGAACACAGGTGCGGATATGCCCGCCGTCTGCGGATCGCGGTCGCCGATCGAAATGCAGTTGTAGGTCTTGCGGATTGTTTCGTAGGGCTCGCCTTGCTGGCCCGAGAAGGCGGCGAGAACACGGCCGCCGGAGCCAGCCAGCAAAGGCAGCACGTCGCCTTCGCGGATGGTGTAGCGGATCGGGTGCTTGGACTCGACCCGATAGAGGCAGGTACGCACATCGCCCGAGCGAACATAGAAGGCGACGCTTTCCCAGCTCCGCTCGGAGAGGTCGCGCATGATCGGCAGCAGGATGTCCATAGCCACGACCGAGCGCTGGTAGAGCGCGCCAAGCCTGAAGGTGGCCGGCCCAATGCGATAGCGTCCGTCTTCCAGGCGCTCCAGCAATTGCCCGCGCATCAGCGAGTTGGCCAGCCGCAGGATCGTGCTCTTGTAGAGGCCGGTGCGGGCCGCGATCTCGGCGAGGCCGAGCGACCGGTCGGCGGTGGTGAACGCGTCGAGAATGGCGATTGCGCGGTCGAGCGCGGCAACGCCGTCTGCCGGGGCATGGCTTGGAGGTGTGTCTGTCATTTCGGTGACGATTTCATCGTGGTCGCCCATCCGGGAGCAATCCCGGACATGCGGATTTAGTCCGGTCTGATGTGTTCTGTCCAGCAGAATGGCATTCCCGTTGACAGAACGCGGTAACAAATGCTTGAACTCGAATGCGGGTCTTAAATTCAGGCCACGTCTTGGCAGGCACCGGAGGAGGTGTCGTGATTTGGAGGAATCCCATGCTGAACAGACGCAGATTCTTGACGAGCACCGCAGCCGGCTTCGCGGCTTTGCATTTCGCACCCGCCTTTGCGCAGGACACGCCGCAAATCCAGATCTTCGTGCCGGCGGCGCCCGGCGGCGGCTGGGACCAGACCGCGCGCACGATCGACCAGGTGCTGCGTTCCGAAAAGCTGATCTCGGGCTCGCAGATCACCAATGTCGGCGGCGCCGGCGGCACGGTCGGCCTGCCGCAATTCGTCAACCAGTGGAAGGGCAAGGGCAATTCGCTGATGGTCGCCGGCATGGTCATGGTCGGCGCCATCATCGCCAACAAAGCGGCGAACAATCTCACCGAAGTCACGCCGATCGCGCGCCTCACCGGCGAGTTCGAGGCGCTGGTGGTGCCGGCGGCCTCGCCGTTCAAGTCGGCTAACGATTTCGTCGCCGCGCTCAAGGAGGATCCGACCAAGGTTCCGGTCGCCGGCGGTTCGGCCGGCGGTTCCGACCACATCCTGTTCGGCCTGATCGCCAAGACGGCCGGCGTGCCGGCCGCCAACCTGTCCTACGTGCCGTTCGCCGGCGGTGGCGAGGCGCTGTCGGCGCTGCTCGGCAACCAGGTCGCGGCCGGCATCTCGGGCTATGGCGAGTTCTCCGAGCAGATCAAGGCTGGCGCGCTCAGGCTGCTGGCGATCTCGTCCGACAAGCGTCAGGAAGGCATCGACGCGCCGACGCTGAAAGAGGCCGGCATCGATGTCGAATTGTTCAACTGGCGCGGCGTCTTCGCCCCGCCCGGCGTCTCCGACGACGACAAGGCGGCGATGATCAAGCTGGTCGAGACCATGGCCAAGAGCGACGCCTGGGCGACCGAATGCAAAAACCGCAACTGGACGCCGATCCTTTTGACCGGCGACGACTACACGAAGTTCGTCACCGACGACACGGCTCGCATCGGCGCCATCCTCAAGGATCTCGGCCTCGCCTGAGCCGGTTTCCGCCTGATCTCGAGGGAGGCCTCATCGCCTCCTTCGAGACAGCGTGGACATGCAGCGGTTCAGGAATGAAACTGCGGCGATGCCGGTAGTGGAAGGCCGGCGATCCGGGGAGGAGATCATGAGCACAAGCGACCAGCAGGCGTCACCGCCGCGCCTTGCCGTACCCGAATTGTTGATCGGCATCGGGCTTCTGGCCTGTGCCGGAGCCGTTGCCTGGCAGACCCTGGCGATCCCGGTATCGCCGCTCTATTCCAAGGTCGGTCCGACGGTCTTTCCGTATATCACCATGGCCGGGATGATCCTGCTGTCCCTGCTGCTCATCCTGGCCGCTGTTCGCGGCGGCTGGCAACCGGAGGAAGAGAAGGAAACGCCGACCGACCGGAAGGCGATGGGATTCGTGGTCGCCGGCCTCGTCGCCAACCTGCTCCTCATCCAGCCGCTCGGCTTCACCGCCGCCTCGGTGATCATGTTCGTGCTGGTCTGCTTCGGCTTTGGCAGCCGGCACCCGCTGCGCGATGCGCTGCTCGGCCTGGTCTTGGCGCTGGCGGCCTATTTCGGCTTCGCCAGGGCGCTCGGCGTCAACATCGGCGCGGGTTTCATCGAGAACCAGCTCAACGCGCTCATCAACGCCGTCATCGGATGGCGAGGAGCTGAGGCGATGGACACGCTCGGCTATCTCGCGCACGGATTTGCGGTCGCCTTCACGCCGACCAATCTGTTGTGGTGCCTGCTCGGCACGACGCTCGGAACCGCGATCGGCGTGCTGCCCGGGCTCGGGCCGGCGCTGACCATCGCGCTGCTTTTGCCGATCACCTACCAGGTGGCGCCGGAAGCCTCCTTCATCCTGTTCGCCGGCATCTATTACGGCGCCATGTATGGCGGCTCGACGACGTCCATCCTTCTCAACACGCCCGGCGAAAGCGCAACAATCGTCACCGCGCTCGAAGGCAACCGGATGGCGCGTTCGGGGCGCGGCGGCGCGGCGCTCGCTACCTCGGCAATAGGCTCGTTCGTAGCCGGCACCATCGGCACGCTGGGCGTCGCCTTCCTGGCGCCAATCGTGGTCAAGTTTGCGCTGGCTTTCGGACCGGCCGAGTATTTCTCGCTGATGGTGCTCGCCTTCATCACCGTGTCGGCAGTGCTCGGCTCGTCCTCGGTGCGGGGGCTGACCAGCCTGTTCGTCGGCTTCGTCATCGGCATGATCGGCGTCGACCTGCAGACCGGGCAGCCGCGCTTCACCTTCGGCATGGGAGAATTGCTGGACGGCGTCGACGTCATCGTCGTCGCGGTCGGCCTCTTCGCGGTCGGCGAGACGCTCTACATGGCCTCGCGCCGCTATGCCGGCAAGGACGAGATCGTGCCGCTGAAAGGCTCGCTCTATATGACGGCCGCCGAATGGGCACGCTCGTGGAAGCCGTGGCTCAGGGGTGCCGCGATCGGCTTTCCGATCGGCGCGATGCCCGCCGGCGGCGCCGAGATCCCGACCTTCCTTTCCTATGCCATCGAAAAGAAGCTCTCCAAGCACAAGGAGGAGTTCGGCACGGTCGGCGCCATCGAGGGCGTGGCCGGACCGGAAGCCGCCAACAATGCGTCCGCCGCCGGCGTGCTGGTGCCGATGCTGACGCTCGGCCTGCCGACCTCGGCGACCGCCGCGATCATGCTCTCGGCCTTCCAGAGCTACGGCATCAATCCCGGGCCGCTGTTGTTGACGACGCAGGCCAATCTCGTCTGGGGCCTGATTGCCAGCCTGTTCATCGCCAACGTCATCCTGGTCATCCTCAACCTGCCGCTGATCGGCCTTTGGGTGCGTTTGCTGAAAATCCCGGCGCCGCAGCTCTATGCCGGCATCCTGGTGTTCGCCACCGTCGGCACCTACGGCATCTCGCAGTCGCCGATCGACCTCGTCATCCTCTATCTGCTGGGGGCCGCCGGCTTCCTGATGCGGCGCTTCGATTTCCCGACGGCGCCCGTCATCATCGGCATGATCCTTGGGCCGCTCGCCGAAACGCAGTTCCGCCGGGCGATGACGATCGCCAATGGCGACTGGACCGTGTTCTACCGGCACCCGCTGTCGCTGACGCTTTTGACACTGGCCTTCATCGGTCTTGTCGGGCCGCATATCTGGGCCTGGATCGAGCACCGGCGCACGCGTGGGCCGGAGCATGTGCCTGGCGATGCCTGATCGATTTGGAGCATCATGACAGACCTGCTTGCCGGCATCCGCGTCCTCGACCTCACCAACGTGCTGGCCGGCCCTTACTGCGCCTACCAGCTGGCGCTGCTCGGCGCCGACGTCATCAAGGTCGAGGCGCCGCCGGGCGGCGATCTGGCGCGCCAGCTCGGCGCCTCGCCGCAACTCAACCAGGCCGGCATGGGCGCATCGTTCCTGGCGCAGAACGCCGGCAAACGATCGGTCGTGCTCGATCTGAAGAAAGATGCTGATCGCGAGCGTTTCCTTGATCTCGTCGCCACGTCGGACGCGCTGGTCGAGAATTTCCGGCCGGGCGTCATAGACCGGCTCGGCCTCGGCCATGAAAAGCTCAAGGAAGTCCGGCCGAGCCTCGTCTATTGCGCGATATCCGGATTCGGCCAGACCGGCCCGATGCGCGGCAATCCGGCCTATGACCAGATCATTCAGGGTCTGTCGGGAATCATGAGCATCACCGGCACGCCGGAGACCGCGCCGCTGCGTGTCGGCTATCCCGTCGCCGACACGCTCGGGGGATTGGTCGGGGCCTTTGCGATTGCCGCCGCACTTGTCAGGCAGAGGACAAGCGGCGAGGGCGCCTTCCTCGACGTGTCGATGCTCGAATGCACGCTGTCGGCGCTTGGCTGGCCGGTGTCGAACTACCTGACGGCCGGTGTCGAGCCGCAACCAATGGGCAACGAGAACATGACGGCGGCGCCCTCCGGCGCCTTCCGTACCGGCGAGGGGCTGCTCAACATCGCCGCCAACAAGCAGGAACAGTTCGTCACGCTGTGTGGGCTGATCGGCCGGCCTGAACTGGCGTCCGATCCGCGATTTGCCGAGCGCGAAACGCGCAAACAGAACAGGGCGGCGCTGAAGGGGCTGATCGAGGATGCGCTTGCCGGCGCTTCGGCCGCCGCCTGGGAAGAAAAGCTCAACCGCGCGGGCGTGCCGGCGGGGCGGGTGCTGACGATCCCTGAAGTGCTGGAGGAACGCCAGGTGACGGAGCGCGGCATGGCGACCCGCTTCCAGCATGTGCCCGGCATGGACAAGCCGCTGACGGTGGTGCGCGGCGGCTTCATGGTCGACGGCACGGCACCGGTGCCCGCCGGACCGCCGCCGCGGCTCGGCGAGCATATGGAGGAGGTTTTCGCAGCGTTGCCGGAACGCGACAAGACGAGGGCGCGGGCATGAGCGGGGCGGAGAAAAAGACCGGGCGCGAGCGCGGCGAGGAATGGTGGCAGACCGGCATCATCGAGATGCGCCCCGGCGTCATCCGGCTGCGCGGCTACGAGATCCAGGACCTGATCGGCCGCGTCAGCTTTCCGGCGATGATCTGGTTGATGCTGCGCGGCGAATTGCCGAGTGAAGAGCGGGCGGAACTGCTCGGCATCGCTCTGGGGGCCGCCGTCGACCATGGGCCGCAGGCGCCGTCGATCGCCATCGCGCGCATGGCCGCCACCTGCGGCGTCGGCGTCAACAGCGCCATGGCCTCCGCCATCAATGTGTTGGGCGACGTGCATGGCGGCGCCGGCGAGCAGGCGCTTTCCTTTTATGGCGATATCGCCGCAGCGATGGATGGCGGCGCAAGCCTTGCGGAAGCAGTGTCGGCGCGGCTCGACCGTTTCTTCGCCGAGGAAAAAGGGTATGTGCCGGGCCTCGGCCACCGCTTCCATCCGGTCGACCCGCGCGCGCCGCGCCTCGTCGAACTGACGCGCGATTGCGCCGCGCGCGGCGTGATCAGCGGCCGCTTCGCCGACATAGCCGAGGCGATCGAGGCGGAGGTGGCCAAGCGCAAGGGCAAGACGATCCCGCTCAACATCGACGGCGCCACCGCGGTCATCTATGGCGAGCTCGGTTTTCCGCCGCCGCTGACGCGCGGCCTGTTCGTGCTGTCGCGCTCGGTCGGCATCCTGGCGCATGCCTGGGAGCAGTCGCAGGAGAGCGACCGCAACAAGGGGCCGCTGCCCCGGGAATGGCTGTGGGCCTATACCGGAACGCCGGTAAGGCCTTTTCCGGACGACTCCGAATAGGGAAATCTTGTCAGGTCGGAACAGCTGCCGGGATCGTCAAATCCCTGAGCAGCGTCGACAGCTCCGGTTCGTCGATGAGCAGAGCCGCATCGGCCGCCGGCAGCCAGGCGCGTTGCCGGTTCGCTGCTTCCCGCCAGTCGGCCATCTCCTCGGTGACCTCGAGCAGGTAGACGATCACGTCGACACGGACGAAACGGTCGGTCATGCGTTTCCAATAGGAATAGGTGCCGGCAGGCTGCTTGAGCGCCTTGCCCAGCACGCCGGCCTCTTCCTGGGCCTCGATCATGGCTGCCTTGCGCCCGCTTTTGCCCTTCATCGGCCAGCCCTTGGGCACAATGAAGCGCCTGGTCGTGCGCGAGGTGACCAACAATACTTCGAGCTGCCGCCCTCGCTCACACGAAAGGGAATGGCCGCCACCTGGCGGATCCGCTCCCCTTTCTTTGCCCTGCGTACCGCTTTCTTTTTGGCTGTTGCCATCCCAAAATCCAATGAGAGCAGCATCCGCGCCGCGCGTTTTCAAGCGCACGGCAAAAATCCTGCCCTTGCAAACCCCAAAACCGTCACCCTTGCAATCCCGGCTTTCGCCAGCAAGTAAGTCGGCTAATAAACCGAAAAAAGCCGGATGTCAGCGGCAAACCCGCGAAATCGTGGTGCCGATCACCTGGGACTGGCAATTCTGCTTGACGATCGGCACTTCGGGGCGAGGCTTCGGCACGACCTGCCGGTCCTGCTCGCGATAAAACTGCTGCTGTTGCTGGAACTGCTGCCGCTGCAGCTGGTTCCGCAGCGTCTGCAGTTCGTTCTGCTGGATCAGGGCACTACGGTTTGTCGGGACGACGACCTGCGCCGAAGCGCAAGAGGGCGCGCCCAAAAGGGCGGCAGCCGCAAGAGCTGCCGATAGCAAAACCGCCGATAAGCGAGGATGCGCCATCGCTTCCATCCCGTGAAAAACAGAACCTTGCGGTAATATAGGGTGTTTGTCCGGATGTGCCATGGTCCAGGGCAAATGCATGCGGTTAGCTGATCGATTGTCGTGCCAAAGAAAATCTGGCTGGTGACTCAGCATTGCACTTGACGGCAGCGGTGGGTTCACCGCTCTATCGCGCGGGCCGGACGGGGTCAGGTGAAGAGAGATTCCATGATGAGAAACAGCTCCAAGTTGTTCGTCGCAATGCTGGCTGTTGCCGGGGTCGCAGGCCTGCCGGCGCTCGCCGCGCAGAACAAGGTGCGCCGGCGGCCAGGCAGCCCGCCGCCGCCGCAGCCAAGCCGCAGCTGCCGGGCGGCGCCTCGGCACTTTCGGAAACGCATGGCGACTGGACCGTCAACTGCCAGGTCACCGGCACGAACAAGCTGTGCAGCCTGTCGCACCAGCAGTTCAACAAGCAGAGCGGGCAGCGGCTGCTGGCGATCGAATTGACGACCAAGACCGGCCAGGACGCCATGGGCACACTGGCGCTGCCCTTCGGGCTGGCTTTGGCCAACGGCATCTCGCTCGAAGTCGACGACAAGAAGCTGGAAGGGACCTTGCAGTTCAACACCTGCCAGGCCGTGGGCTGCCTGGTGCCGGTGGCGTTCGATGCCGAAACCGCCTCACTGCTGCAGAACAGCACCACGTTGAAAATCAACGCCACGGCGGCGGACACGATGCAGCCGGTCGCCTTCACCATCTCGCTCAATGGATTCGCCAGCGCGCTCGCCAGGACGGCTGACCTGTCGGCGGACTGACCGGCAGAAGCGAGGACGGTCGTCTCCTGTTCGGCTCTAATCCACCTCGCGCAGACGATAGCCAACCCCGGTCTCGGTGATGATGTAGCGCGGCTGGTCCGGCGTCTTCTCGATCTTCTGCCGCAATTGGCGGACATAGACCCTAAGATACTGGACGTCGGTGGAATCGTTCCAGATCTGCTTCATCAGGAACTGGTGAGTGAGCACCTTACCGGCATATTGCACGAGCATGCGCAGGATGTCGTATTCCTTGGGCGACAGTTTTACTTCCTTGCCCTCGACCTTGACGATGCGTTTCACCAGGTCGACAGAGAGGTCGCCGGTCTGGAATACCGGCTTTTCGCCCTGCTGCTGGAACTTGTGGCGCAGCGCCACGCGGATGCGGGCGACCAGCTCGTTCATGCCGAAGGGTTTTGCCACATAGTCATCGGCGCCGAGCTCGAGCGCCGAGACAATGCCGGCCTCGTCGGTGCGGCTCGACAAGATGACGACCGGAATGTCGAGGCCGTCGCCGCGCCATTTGCCGAGCAATTCGAGGCCGCTCATGCCGGGCAGGCCAAGGTCGAGCAGGATCAGGTCGGGCCGTTCCGTCTGCAAGAGCTCGATCGCGGCCTTGGCATTTGGCGCCTCCGATATGGCATAACCCTGGCTGCCGAGGCCGACGCGAAGCAGCTTGCGGATCGGCGGCTCGTCGTCGACGACCAGGATGCTGACGTTCGGACTGGTCATGCAGCGTCATCCGTTTTGGCGACGGTCAGGTTCGGAGTTGCTTCCGGCACGGGCATGCGGATGGTGAAGATCGCGCCCGGCCGGTCGGTCCGGTTAGCCGCCGAGATCGCGCCGCCCATGGCCTCGATGAAGCCGCGGCTGATCGACAGGCCGAGGCCCGTGCCGGCGCGGACCTGATCGCGCTTGCGCACGCGGTAGAAGGTGTCGAAGATCCGTTCCAGGTCGCCGGGCGGAATGCCCGGCCCCTCATCCATGACCTGCAGGATGACGGACCCATTGTCGAGCCAGCCTTGCAGGCGGATGGTCGAGTCCGGCGGCGCATATTTCGCGGCATTGTCGAGAAGGTTGAACAGCGCCTGCTCGAACAGGACAGGGTCGAGGCGCAGCATCGGCAGGTCCGGCGGAATGTCGGTGTCGATCCGGTGCTCACCGGTGATCTTTCGAGCTCGATCGAGCGCCGAGCCGACGATGTCGCCGACATAATGGAAAGCGTAGTTCGGCTCCATGGCGCCGGACTCGATCTTGGTCATGTCGAGCAGGTTGGCGATGAAGCGGTTCAGCCGCTCCGACTCATCGACCACGGTCGACAGAAGGTCCGCGCGGTCCTTTTCGGGAAGGGCGGCCGCATATTCCCGCAGCGTGCCGGCGGCGCCCATGATGGCGGCAAGCGGCGTCTTCAGGTCATGCGAGATCGAGGTGAGTAGCGCCGTCCGCAGCCGGTCCGCTTCCGCCGCCAGCCTGGCGCGGTCGACATCGGCGACAAGCTGGATGCGCTCGATGGCGACCGCCGCCTGGTCGGCAAGCGCGTCGAGAAGACGCTGCTGTTCGGGCGTCAGCAACGGTCCCTGCTTGTCGTTGTCGAGGCCGACGACACCGACGGCAGTGCGCCCCGTCCGTAAGGGGAGATAGAGGCGTTTCGCGCCGGGAAGCGTATCGGCGCCACGGCCGGCCGGGCGGTCATGCTCCCAAGCCCAGCGGGCCGCCGCGATGTCGGCCTCGGCCAGCGTGTCGTCCGGCGGGTAGCCGGCCTTGACGGTGATCGTGCCGTTCTCGGGCAGAAGCAGCACCACGCGCACTTTCAGCATCGAGGCGATCTGGAAGGCTGTGGCCCATAGCACGTCGTCGAGCGTGCCAGCGCCGGCGAGCTTTTTCGAGAAGGAATAGATGTCCTCGGTTGCCCGCGCGCGTGAGCGTGCCGCAACCGCCTGGCGCTGCACGCGGGCGGTCAGATTGCTGGCGATGACGGCGACGACGAGGAAGACGGCAAAGGCAACGATGCTCTCCGGGTCCCTGATCGTCAGCGTGTAGCGCGGCTCGAGGAAGAAAAAGTTGAAGGCGAGCGCGCTCAGGAAACAAGCGTAGAGCGCCGGCCAGAGCCCGAACGTCACCGCCGCTGTCAGCACGGCCAGCAGCAGGACGCTGGCAAGATTGCGGACATCGAGGAACTGATCGAGGATCGAGCTGACGGCCAGCGCGCCGGCGACATAGGCAGTGGAGAACAGATAGGGCCAGATTTGGAAGGGCTTCTGCTCGGCCGCGGCCTTCACCCTCGCGGCCGGCGTCTGTGCGTCGCGTTCGGTTCCCGAAATGACATGGACGCTGATGTCGCCGGCATTGCGGATCAGATCATAGGTGAGCGACCCTTCGATCAGTTCCCGCCAGCGCGAGCGGGTCGGCCTGCCGATGACGATATGGGTGAAGTTGTTCGCCGTCGCGTGGCGCACGATGTCCTGGGCGACGTTCTGGCCGGGGATCGTCGCCACCTCGGCGCCGAGCTGCTCGGCAAGGCGCAGGTTCTTAGCCAGCCGGTCCTTGTCCTCCTCAGACATTCCGGCAAGGCGAGGTGTGTCGACGTGAAGCGCCGTCCAGGGGGCGCGCAGCCGATCGGCCAGCCGGCGCGCGTAACGGATCCGGGCGGCGCCGCCGGGACGCGAGTCGACGCAGACGAGGACGCGTTCGCCGGCAGCCCACGGTCCGGGAATGGCGTGGGACTGCATGTGGTTGAGCAACTGCTCGTCGACGCGCTGGGCGGTGCGCCTCAGCGCCAGCTCGCGCAGCGCCGTCAGATTGCCCGGCGAAAAATAATTCTCGATCGCACGCTGCGCGGTGTTGGGGAAATAGACCTTGCCTTCCTGCAGCCGCTGGATCAGGTCGTTGGGGGTGAGGTCGATGACCTCGATGTCGTCGGCCTGGTCTATGATGGAATCGGGAACGGTTTCACGCACGCGAACGCGGGTGATCTGCGCCACGACGTCGTTCAGGCTCTCGACATGCTGGATGTTGAGCGTGGTGTAGACGTCGATGCCTTGCGACAGGATTTCCTGGACATCGAGGTAGCGCTTGGGATGGCGGCTGCCGGGCGCGTTGGTGTGGGCGAGCTCATCGACCAGGACCAGCGTCGGGCGTCGCTTCAGGATGGCGTCGATATCCATCTCGTCGAGGGTGCGGCCTCTATACTCGACCTGGCGGCGCGGGATCGCCTCATAGCCGTCGACCAGCGCCTGGGTCTCCTTGCGGCCATGCGTCTCGACGACGCCGATGACGACGTCGATGCCGTCGGCGCGGCGGGCGCGGCCCGCCATCAGCATCTCGTAGGTCTTGCCGACGCCGGGCGCGGCGCCGAGGAAGATGCGCAGACGGCCGCGACCCTCGCGCTCGGCATGCTCCAGAAGCGCGTCGGGAGAAGGTCTGTTCTCGAGTTTGGTCCTGTCGTCCGGCATCAGGTCCAATCATGAATTGCGCCGGGGATCGTGTCGATCCCCGGCGCGGTGCAGATTACTTCAGGTCGTCCAGCGCGAGGTTGAGGGCGAGCACATTGACCACCGGCTCGCCCATGAAGCCCAGCTCGCGCGCCTCGACATGGCCGTCGACGAGCGACTTCACCTTGGCTTCATCGATGCCCCTGGCCTTGGCAACCCGCGGCACCTGGAAATAGGCATCTTCCGGGCTGATGTCAGGGTCGAGACCGCTGCCCGAGGTGGTGACAAGGCCCATCGGCACCGGCGCGTTCGGGTTTTCCGCCTTCAGCTTCTCGGCGTCGCCCTTGATGCGCTCGATCAGCTTCGGATTGGTCGGGCCGAGATTGGCGCCGCTGGAGGAGGCGGCGTTGTAGCCGTCGCCGGCCGCCGACGGCCTGCCATGGAAATAGCGGTCGCCGGTGAAAGCCTGGCCGATCAGCTCGGAGCCGATGACCTTGCCGTCCTTTTCGATCAGGCTGCCATTGGCCTGCTTGGGGAACAGCGCCTGCGCGATGCCGGTCATGCCGATTGGATAGATGAGGCCGGTAAGCACCGTGAAGAAGACGATCATGACAAAAGCGGGTCTGAGTTGCTTGAGCATCGGAGTGATCCTTATGCGAGGCCGAGGGCCGCGACGATCATGTCGATCGCCTTGATGCCAACGAACGGCACGATGATGCCGCCGAGGCCGTAGACGAGAAGGTTGCGGGTGAGCAGCGCGCCGGCGCCTATGGCGCGGTACTTCACGCCCTTCAGCGACAGCGGGATCAGCGCGATGATGATCAACGCGTTGAAGATGATGGCCGACAGGATGGCGCTCTGCGGCGTCGCCAGATGCATGATGTTGAGCGCCTGCAGCGGGCCGGCGGACTGGCCGGGCGCGACATAGAAGACCGCGAACATGGCCGGGATGATGGCGAAGTACTTGGCCACGTCGTTGGCGATCGAGAAGGTGGTCAGCGAGCCGCGCGTCATCAAGAGCGCCTTGCCGATCTCGACGATCTCGATCAGCTTGGTCGGATCGCTGTCGAGATCGACCATGTTGCCGGCCTCGCGTGCGGCGACCGTGCCGGTGTTCATGGCGACGCCGACATCGGCCTGGGCGAGCGCCGGCGCGTCGTTGGTGCCGTCGCCGCACATGGCGACCAGCTTGCCCTTGGCCTGCTCCTCGCGGATCAGCGACAGCTTGTTCTCGGGCGTCGCCTGGGCGAGGAAGTCGTCGACGCCGGCTTCTGCGGCAATTGCGGCCGCCGTCAGCGGGTTGTCGCCGGTGATCATCACCGTGCGGATGCCCATCTTGCGCAGCTCGGCGAAACGCTCGCTGATGCCGCCCTTGACGATGTCCTTGAGGTGGACGACGCCGAGCAGGCGCCCGTCGCGCTCTACCGCCAGCGGTGTGCCGCCGGCCTTGGCGATCTCGTCGGCAATGGCTTGCAGGTCGCGGATCGAGTCGCTCGTCGGGCGCGTGCCATGGACGGCGGCCGTCGCCTGGCTGACATGGGCCAACACCGCATCGACAGCGCCCTTGCGCACCGACGAGCCGTCGACGTCGACGCCGCTCATGCGGGTCTGGGCGGTGAAGGGCACGAAGGCGGCGTGCAAGGTCGCCATGTCGCGGGCGCGGATGCCGTATTTGTCCTTGGCCAGCACGACGATGGAGCGGCCTTCCGGCGTCTCGTCGGCCAGCGAGGCGAGTTGGGCGGCATCGGCCAGTTCCTGCTCGGTGACGCCCTTGACCGAACGGAACTCGGTCGCCTGGCGGTTGCCCAGCGTGATCGTGCCGGTCTTGTCGAGGAGCAGCGTGTCGACGTCGCCGGCGGCTTCGACGGCGCGGCCGGACATGGCGAGCACGTTGAACCGCACCAAGCGGTCCATCCCGGCGATGCCGATCGCCGAGAGCAGCGCGCCGATCGTGGTCGGGATCAGCGTCACGAACAGAGCGACGAGGATCGTCACCGAGATATAGCCGCCCGAATAGGAGGCGAAGCTCGGGATCGTCGCGGTGGCCAGCACGAAGATCAGCGTCATGCCGACCAGCAGGATATTGAGCGCGATCTCGTTCGGCGTCTTCTGGCGTTCGGCGCCTTCGACCAGCGAGATCATGCGGTCGAGGAAGGTGTGACCGGACGCGGCGGAAATGCGCACGCGGATCCAGTCGGACAGCACCTGCGTGCCGCCGGTGACAGCCGAGCGATCGCCGCCGGATTCGCGGATGACGGGCGCGGATTCGCCGGTGATCGCCGCCTCGTTGACCGAGGCCACGCCTTCGACCACCTCGCCATCCGAGGGGATGATGTCGCCGGCTTCGACCAGCACGATGTCGCCGACCTTCAGGCTGGTGCCGGGCACCAGCTTGAACTTCGAGCGATCCTCGCCGTTGACGAGCAGCTTGGCCTGGGTTTCGGTGCGCGCCTTGCGCAGCGAGTCGGCCTGCGCCTTGCCGCGCCTTCGGCCACGGCTTCGGCGAAATTGGCGAACAGCACGGTGAACCACAGCCAGATGATGATCTGCAGCGTGAAGCCGAGATCGCCGCCGCCGGCGACTAGGTCGCGGACGAAAAGCACGGTGGTCAGCAGCGAGACGACCGCGACGACGAACATCACCGGATTGCGGATCAACGTGCGCGGATCAAGCTTGCGGAAGGCGCCGGCGATGGCGGGCACCAGGATGCGGGCATCCAGAATGCTCGCGGATTTGGACTGGCTCATTTCGAAGCTCCAGTATCGGTGATGTTGGACGGCGCCGGGTGCTCGGTCTTCGGGAACAGGTGCGGAAGGCCGACGGCCAGCAGCCACAGCACGAACAGCACCGCTGCCATGCCGAGGAAGGTGGAAAGCGTCGGGAAAGGACGAGGCTTCTCGTCCCTTCCGTCATCGGGCGTTCCGTCACCGGGTTGGTGACGGTCGTGCCGGCGTATGTGGTTGAACCAGGGCATGGTCATCTCAGAAAGTCTGTCCATGGATCATCGCCAGGTGCTCGACGATCGGGCCGACGGCGAGCGACGGGAAGAAGGTGAGACCCCCGACGATGATGATGACGCCGACCAGCAGCCCGACGAACAGCGTGCCGTCGGTCGGGAAGGTGCCAGCCGAAGCGGGCACGGTCTTCTTCGCGGCCAGCGAGCCGGCGATGGCTAAAGCCGGGACGATGACCAGGAAGCGGCCCATCAGCATGCCGATGCCGAGCGTGATGTTGTACCAGGGCGTGTTGCCGGAGAGGCCGCCGAAGGCCGAGCCGTTGTTCGCCGCCGCCGAGGTATAGGCGTAGAGCACCTCGGTGAAGCCGTGCGGGCCGCCATTGGCGATCGAGGCCACGGCGCTCGGCAGGACCACGGCAATTGCCGTGAAGATCAGCATCGCCAGCGGCAGGCAGAGGATGGCAAGCATCGCCATCTTGACCTCCTTGGCCTCGATCTTCTTGCCGAGATATTCCGGCGTGCGGCCGACCATCAGGCCAGCGACGAAGACGGCGACGACGACGAACATCAGGATGCCGTAGAAGCCGGCGCGACGCCGCCGACAATGACCTCGCCGAGCTGCATGTTGATGAGCGGGATCATGCCGCCAAGCGCGGTGAAACTATCATGCATGGCGTTGACGGCGCCGCAGGAGGCCGCCGTGGTGATGACCGCGAACAGCGCCGACAAGGCAATGCCGAAGCGGGTCTCCTTGCCCTCCATATTGCCGCCGTCGATGCCCAGCGCATGGACCAGCGGGTTGCCGGCGGCCTCGGCCCAGTAGCAGACGGTGACGCCGACGAGGAACAGCACGCCCATCGAGGCGAGGATCGCCCAGCCCTGGCGCTCACTGCCGACCATGCGGCCGAAGACGTTGGTGAGGGCAGCGCCGAGTACGAAGATCGACAGCATCTGGATCAGGTTGGAGATGGCGTCCGGATTCTCGAACGGATGCGCGGCGTTGGCGTTGAAGAAGCCGCCGCCATTGGTGCCAAGCATCTTGATGGCGATCTGCGAGGCAACAGGACCGAGAGCGATCGTCTGCTTGGCGCCTTCCAGCGTGGTGGCGTCGACATAAGGGCCGAGCGTCTGAGGCATGCCCAGCCAGACATAGGCGAGCGTCAGCACGATGCAGATCGGGAGCAGCACATAGAGCATGCAGCGGGTCAGATCGACCCAGAAATTGCCGATCGACTTGCCCGAAGCCCGGGCGAAGCCGCGGACCAAAGCGATCGCGATGGCGATGCCGGTGGCGGCCGAGACAAAGTTCTGGACGGTGAGGCCGGCCATCTGCACGAGATAGGACATCGTGCTTTCGCCGCCGTAGTTCTGCCAGTTGGTGTTGGTGACGAAGCTGACGGCGGTGTTGAAGGCGAGCCCGGGCTCGACCGCGGTCATGCCCGCGGGGGTTATAGGGCAGGGCGCCCTGCAGCCGCTGCAGCGCGTAGAGAACCAGGAAGCCGGCGAGATTGAAGAGCAGCATGCCGGTCGCGTAGACGGCCCAATGCTGTTCTTCCCTGTCGCTTGTTCCAGCGAGTCGATAGAGGCCGCGCTCGATCGGAACGAGCACCGGCGACAGAAAAGTGCGATCACCGCCGAAGACGCGGTACATATAGCCGCCGAGCGGCTTCACGAGCAAAAGCAGGATCCCGCAATAGACGAGGATCTGTATCCAGCCATTTATGGTCATGATGAGATCTCCGCGTGCCGGTCAGAAGCGCTCTGGGCGAATGAGCGCGTAGGTGAGGTAGGCAAGCAGGAACAAGGTCACCGCGCCGCCGAGTATGTAATCGAGAAGCATGATTCGGTCTTTCCGCTCAGATTCTGTCGCAGGCTTTGACGTAGGCTAGAGACAGGGCGAAGAACAAAATCCCGATCCCGAGAACTATGAGGTCCATGATTGCATTCCTTGCTTTCGCGCGTGCTTTTCCGGCCTGATGCAGGCGGGATCAAAACTGCATGCGAGCGCGCGTCACCTTGATGGTGACGGCGATCGAAGCTTCTTTCGGACAGAATATGGACCCGAGCGCCATAAAGGTTCGAGACGGGGCGGGGAGGAAAGATATAGGAATTTTATAGAGGTTTTGGGTGGCTGCTCTTCGGTGTACGAGTGCACCATGCAGCTGAATTTGAGAAGGCGCGCTTCCTTGCAACATCGGCGCCGCCCCTCATTGCCCTGCCAGGCATTTCTCCCCGTATAGTGACGGGGAGAAAGACGCTCTCCTGGACGGTTTCGCCAGTCGCCAGCGTTACAGAAAGGGTGCCGAGATTGCGGCTATCTCCCCACTATACGGGGAGAAGGTGCTGGCAGGTGGATGAGGGGCGGCGCGACGTTTCTGGTGTTGTTCCAAACATTAGGGAGCTAAATGGCCGGCCGCCGATCCTTCCAAGGCATCTCCTCTTCGAGCTGCGATGACAGCGCCAGCACCGTCGCCTCGTCGCCATAGCGGCCGACGAGCTGCACGCCGATCGGCACGCCGCCGACCGACTGCCCAAGCGGCAGCGAGATCGCCGGCAGGCCGGAGATGTTGAAGGGGAAATTGAAGACCGCGTCGCTCCATTTGGCGTTGTAGCGATCGAGGTCGGTCTCCGACATGTCGTAGTAGCCGAACGGGCGCGGCAGCTGTGTCAATGTCGGGGTGATGAAGATGTCGCAGGCGTTGAGGTCGGCGACGATGTCGCGGCCGATGAGTCTGAGCTGCTCGACATCGGAAACATGCTTGACGCCTCTGGTCGCGCGGCCACGCTCGATGACCGCCCAGGTCACCGGCTCGACGTCGTTTGGCGTGACGGGTCGGCCGATCAGCGTTTCGAGAAAGCCGAACGTGGCGGCCGTCTGCACGTTGGTCATGTCGGTGTAAGTCTTCCAGGCGGCATCGGCATTGAGCGGCATGTCGTGCTCCTCGACATCGTGCCCGAGGCGTTCGAGCGCAGCGACCGTGGAGAGCACCGTCGCCTTGACCTCGGGGTCGATCGCGGCGCCATTGGGCGGCGTGACGCAAAAGCCGATGCGCAGCTTCTTGGGCATCCGTGCGGAGAGGTTGAGCCAGCTGCCCTCCGGTACTGGCGGCGTATAGGCATCGCCCGGCAGCGCGCCGGCCACGGCATCGAGATAGGCGGCGGTGTCGCGCACGGTGCGCGAGCAGCAGAGGAAATAGGCGCCGCCATACCAATAGTCGCCGAAAGGCGCCAGGCTGACGCGTCCGCGCGAGGGCTTCAACCCGATGATGCCGCAGCAGGAGGCGGGAACGCGGATCGAGCCGGCGCCGTCACTGGCTTCCGCGATCGGCACCATTCCCGTGACGACCGCCACCGCCGCGCCGCCGCTCGAGCCGCCTGGCGTGATGCCGTCCTTCCACGGATTCTTCGTCGTGCCGTAGAGCTTCGGCTCGGTGGTGATCGACCAGCCATTTTCCGGCGCGTTCGACTTGCCGACAAGGAGGAGGCCGGCCGCCTTGATGCGGCGCACCACCTCGCTGTCGGAATCGGCGACGAAATCTTTCATAAAGCGACAGGAATTGGTAAGCGGCGCACCCGTCCAGGACGAGGCAAGCTCCTTGAACAGAAAAGGCACGCCGGCGAAGGCGGTGTTCCTATCGACGGTCGCGGCCTGGGCGCGCGCCATGTCGTAAAGGCGATGGATGACCGCATTGAGCGACGGGTTCAGGCGCTCGATCATGGTGATCGCCGCCTCGACCAGCTCGGCTGGAGAAACCTCGCCGCGCTTCACCAGTCCGGCCAGCGCCAGCGCGTCGGAACCGGTGTAGGTCTCAAGCAAGCCCTCAGAAATCGGAGCCATGTCTTCCCTCCTTCCATGGCTTCCCGCATTGGCCATAACGCGCGACCTTGCGACCGCGCGCGGATCGCTCAGGTCGACGGCCTCAGGCCAGCTCGACGGTGCGCTTCTCCGCGATGCTCTGCTCGGCGGCTAAAACAATGCGCAGGCTGTTGACCGCGGCATCCATCTGCTCGGTCAAATCGAGGTTCTCGCGGATGGCGCGCAGGAAGAAGGCCTGCTCGCGGTCGCAAAGCTCCTGATGGCCGGGCTCGTCCTCCATGCTGACGATCTCGTCGGGCTTCGAAAAATTCTTGTCGCCGTCGACCTGCGCGTAATGGATCTTCAGCGCATCGGTCTTGGTGTGGCGGTCGATGTCGGCGGAATCCGAGACCTCCTCGGCGTCCTTGGCGCCGCTTCCCGTCTGGCCGGCGACGATGGAGACCGCGCCCTTCGGCCCAACCACGTCCTTCACGAAATAGGCGGTCTCGCTCATCATCGGACCCCAGCCCGCCTCGTACCAGCCGACCGAGCCGTCGTCGAAGGTGACATGCAGGTGGCCGTAATTCTGCTTGTCGGCCTCGGCCCAGAGTTTGGCGCCGATGCCGTGCACCCGCACCGGCTTGGCGCCGGTCAGCTGGCACATGACGTCGACATAATGCACGCCGCAGTCGACGATCGGGATCAGCGAATCGATCAGGTTCTTGTGCCAGTGCCAGGCGGTGCCGCTGCTCTGCTGGTTGAGGTTGAGGCGCATCACCAGCGGCTTGCCGAGCGTCTTGCCGACCTCGATGAATTTGATCCAGGACGGATGGACACGCAGGATGTAGCCGAGCACCAGCTTGCGGTTCTTCGCCCGCGCGGCGGCCACCACCTTCTCGGCATCCGCGATGTTGGTGGCCAAAGGCTTTTCCATGAACACATGGCAGTTGGCGGCAATCGCCTTCAGCGCGTATTCGGCGTGCGTATTCGGCCAGCTGTTGATCGAGACGGCGTCCGGCTTGGTCTCCTTCAGCGCCAGGTCGAAATCCTCGAAGAGCGGGTAGCCGGCGAGCTCCTTGGGGATCTTCTTGTTGCTCTTGATGGTGCGGCTCATGATGCCGACGATCTCGAAGCCGTCGGAGCGGTGGTAGGCGCTGGCATGCGAGGCGCCCATATTGCCCAGACCAACCACCAGGATTCTGATTTTGTCGGCCATCTTGACCTCCCCAATGTTCTTTGAACGGTAGCGCGGGCGGCGTCGTGCGCCGCCCGACGGTCATTCTGCGCTCACCTTACTTGACGGCGGAGTCGAACAGGTGCGCCTTGATCTTCTCGACGTCGAGCGCGGCAAAGCCCTCCGACAGTTTCACGCCGTCGGCGTCGGCCTTGACCTTGGCTTTGTCGAAGTCGTTGGCCGCCGGGATCAAGTCATTGGTGCAGACATCCTCTGCCTTCACCGGAGCCGTGATCTGGCCGATCTTGAGGATCTCGTCGAAAAAGCCCTGCCAGCTCGCCATGTCGTGCGAGCCCCAGCCGCTGCGCTTGTCCATGTCGCCGCGGAAGACATTGATCTGTTGCAGGATCGAGGTGGTGCCGAGCTCGGGGCCGAGGTTCTTGGCCAAGGTCGGGAACTGCTCGAACACGGCCTCGACGGCCGCGCGCGGGTTCTGGTAGCCGAATTCGAGGCCCATCGCCCAGCCGCGCAGGTATTTCTCCAGGAATGCCTTCTTGTCGGCATCCTCGAGGTCGGCGGCGCGCACCACGAAAGTGTTGGCCGGCAGCTTGGAATTCTGCACGCCCAACCAATATTCGAAGTCGAGACCCTTGGCGATCCATTCGGCGCGCAGCCCCTCCCAGGAGAGCGCGGCATCGCCCTGGCCGCCGGCGAGCGCCGTGCCCCAGGTCGGCCAGCCGGCCTCGACATATTTCACCTTCTTGATGTCGACGCCTTGGGCTGCAAGCAGCGGATCGGTGATCGCCTGCCAGGCGGCGGAGCCGAGCAGGATGGTCTTGCCTTCGAGGTCCTTGAGGTTCTTGGTGCCCTGTCCCTTGCGGAAGGCGAGGCTGAAGGTGTCGCGGGCACCCATGTGGAAGACGGACTTCAGCTTCATGCCGTTCTGGATGGCGAAGGAGAAGACGCCGGGCGAGGGGAAGCCCATATCGGCCTGGCCGACATCGACGAACTTCACCGTCGCGGTGCCGTCGGACGGGCCGGGCTGTATGTCGGTATTGAGGTCGCCGAAATAGCCTGCTTTCTTGGCCGACCAGTAGGGATAGTCGTCCAGCACTTCGAGCGTGCCGCGCGGCGAGATCCAGGTGAATTTCTCATAGGCCGCTGCGCGGGCTTTCAGGCCAGATGCGCCGAGCGCTGTGGCGGTTACGACGCCGGCCGCCGTCACCTGCAGGAAATAGCGGCGGCTGATGCCCGCGGCTGCGCTGGAATGGATCGGATTTTCGTTGGTCATGGCATTCCCCTTTTGTTGATTGCTTGCCTTACCTCGCCCGCCTCCCGGGCAGTCATGCTCTGAACTTATGCCTCCCAGCTCGCCCATTTCTTGCCGATCAGGTAGAAGAGCACGTAGATCAGGATGCCGAGCGTCGACAGGATCAGCACCACCGCGAAGAACTGCGGCATCTGGATCATCGACGAGTAGGAGGTGAGCCGGTTGCCGAGGCCGAAGCCGCCGCCGACCATCTCGGCGCCGACGGCGGTGAGCAGCCCGAAGATCGCGCCGATCATCAGGCCGACCAGGATCATCGGCAGCGCCATCGGCGCGCGGATCTTCCAGAAGATCTGCAAGGTGCTGGCGCCATAGGAACGCGCGAGCGCGATCTTGGCGCTTTCGACACGGCGGAACCCGGTCGCGGCGTTGATCATCACCATCGGACCGGCGGCTAAAGCCACCGCGATGATGCGCGGCGTGTAGCCGAAGCCGAAACGCAGGATCAGCAGCGGCACCAGCGCCAGCATCGGCGTGGTGACGAGGATCAGGATGTAAGGCGCGACGATCTTTTCGGCGAAAGGAAACTGCGTGATCACCGCCGCCATCACCAACCCGACGATGGCGCCAATGGCGAAGCCTGACACCAGCTCGACCAGCGTGTAGCCGAGATGCGGGGCGATCAGCGGGAACTCGTCGAACAAAGCGTAAAGGATCGAGCTTGGTGGCGGCATGATGTATTGCGGCACGTGGAAGATGCGCAGAGCCAGCTCGATGCCGCCGATGATCACCACGGCGACGGCGAAGATCGCCGCCACCTCGGCGCCGGACTTGATGCCGGGGCCGCTGGAAAAAGCGGAGAGGTTGGTGAGGCTGACGTCTTTGCCATCGCCGCCCGACTTCGTTTTTGAGAATTCCGGAATGGCGTCGCCCCCGCTCACGGCCTGATCCTCACGATTTCAGCGCTCTTGTGTTCCGGCTGTTCCGACCCCTTCGGCCGGCGTTCGCCGACGATGTCCATCTTGATGCGGTTGGTAAGGTCGAAGACCTCCTTGGTCGCCATGATCTCCAGCGAGCGCGGCCGCGGGAACGGCACGTTGTACTCCTTGGCGACGCGGCCCGGCCGCGCGCTCAGCACCACCACCCGGTTCGAGAGGAAGATCGCTTCCTCGATGCTGTGGGTGATGAAGACGATCGTCGTCTTGGTGTCGAGCCAGATCTCCTCGACGAGACGGTTCATCTCCTCGCGGGTAAAACTGTCGAGCGCGCCGAAGGGCTCGTCCATCAGAAGCACCGAGGGCTTCAGCGCCAGCGCGCGAACGATCGCCGCGCGCTGCTGCATGCCGCCGGAAAGCTCGCGCGGGAACTTGCCGCCGAAGCCGTCGAGGCCGACGCGATTGAGCAGATGCGCGATCCAGGCGCGATCCGGCTTCTCGCCCTTGATTTCGAAAGGGAAGTTGATGTTGGCGTCGAGGTTGCGCCAGGGCAGCAGGTTCGCTTCCTGGAAGACGATGCCGATCTCGGGACGCGGACCGGCGATTTCCTTGCCGTCGAGCAGGATCGAGCCGCTGGTCAACCGGTGCAGGCCCGACATCGACCATAAAAGCGTGGTCTTGCCGCAGCCGGATGGACCGACGATCGAGACGATCTCATTGGCGTGCACATCAAGACTGCAGCGGTCCAGGGCGAGAAGATCGCCGGAGGCCGTGGTGTAGACCTTGCTCGCTGCCTGCACGCCGAGCTTCGGCGTTCTTGCGCTGCCCGTATTCATGCTCCCCCTCGGAGACTGCGCGATGGCGTTGCCGGAGGCCCCATCTGTCCGCAAAATCAGTCTGTAACTATCCTACTTTACTGTCAAGCGGCGACAAAGGACTGGCGCAATCAGCTTCAATCAGCTCTCATCTAAGCATCTGATTTTTCGCTATTTTCGATCCTCTTGCGATGTGTGTTACTTTCCTACATACTTGCGTCGGTCGATTGCCTATGGCCAGACGGCGGATAATCGCAAATATGGTGGGTCCAGAAACGGGCAGGGAAGGACTGGCCAATGACCGAAGCCGACAGCCAGGTACCGCGGATTCTCGATGAGGATGGCGACCGGCACGACCATGTCAGACGCTTCCCGGACATCATTTCGCAGGTGAAGGACAGCTACGCGGATTTGCGGCCGGCCGAGCGTCGCGTCGCCGATGTCGTGCTCGACGACGTCAAATACGCGGTCGACGCTTCGAATGCCGCGCTTGCCCAGCGAGCCGGTGTCAGCGAGCCGACAGTCACCCGCTTTTGCCGTGCCATCGGTTGCGACGGCGTGCGCGACTTCAAGCTAAAGCTGGCGCAGAGCCTGGTGGTTGGCGCGCTCTATCTCAGCACCAAACCCCAACCCTCGAACGGCGACAGCGGCATGCCGTTCTGGAACGCCGTGTTCGGCGAGGCGCGGCGCGCGCTGCAGGAGGCCGAGAGGCAGATCGATCCGGGGCAATTGCAGAAGGCGGCGGAGCTGATCGCCAAGGCGCGGCAGGTGACCGTGTTCGGCCTCGGCGGCAGTTCTTCCGCGCTGGCGCAGGAGACGCAATATCGCCTGTTCCGCTATGGCATTACCATCAGCGCCCAATGCGATCCGTATCTGATGCGCATGACGGCTTCGACGCTGAAGCCCGGCGATGTGGTGATCGCAATCTCGGCGACGGGGCGCACACGTGAGGTGATCGAGGCGGTGGAGCTCGCCAAGCATTACCGCGCCGACGCGATCTGTGTGACGGCGCCGGACACGGAACTGACGCGCGTCTGCGATGTGCGGCTGACGATGGCGGTTCCCGAATATCCCGACACGCTGAAGCCGACCGCTTCGCGCTACGCCTTCCTGGCGGCGATCGACCTTCTGGCGGTGGCGTCGGCCTACAAGCTCGACGGCCCGGCACGCGAGACCGTGCGCCGCATCAAGTACAACGCCCAGATCCATCGGACGGGGAAGGAGATGGAGCCGCTGGGGGATTAGCAAAGTCCCTCTCCCTTGTGGGAGAAGGTGTCGCCGAAGGCGACGGATGAGGGGTGTTCCACGGAAAGCAGCCAGCGTCTTCATTCCGCTGGAACACCCCTCATCCGTTTCGGCGCTATCGCGCCTGAATCACCTTCTCCCCCCGGGGG
>NZ_LPWA01000103.1 GCF_001510895.1 Mesorhizobium loti
AGGACAACCGCACAATCACCGTACGTACCTGCCTGGGCTAGATTGTCCTGCCAAGCCCTCGATATGAGCACTGCCGATGTCGGGCCAGATCCGGGTCGAACGCCCCGTCGCTGAATGTCCCGACGCGGGCGGCAGGATCGTCGTGGCCTTTCCAAGCGAGCGCGTTTGCGGATCGACGGGAGCGTCAATCCGACAGCGCTGCGTATCGTCCCGGCGGAGTTAACCAGGTGATCACGGTGGTGCCGACCGACCGCGGGATCAACAGTCGGGCGCGCATCGCGCAGGGCGGGGGTAACGAGGGCGATGTCTTTGTAGGCCTCATGTTCGATGAAGTGCGCGGTCTCGGGCCCCGGCCTGGGCTTGCCAAGCACGAGCCGCCCCTCACTACGTGACCTACTATTGACCCGGAGTGATCGGCGCCCAGATCTAAATTGCATTCACCTCTGGCGTAACCTTTTCCCTGTTCTCAGGACGTTTGATGCTCCGTATCATCAGCGAAATCAATGTGCCGAAGCAATCGCAGAGCCGGATGTGAGGTGACTCGAGGAAACAGGGGTTTATGTGATGTGCGAAAAAACGAATTGAATGTTTCTCCAAGACTCCTCTCGATTCTGCATATCTCGTTTGCGGCGCTTTGAAAGCGCGCTCAATAAGATGATTTTTGCCGCAAGTCACAAAGGCTGCGGGAGGAGAGCGAATGTCTGAATGTGGGATATTAGACCCATTCAAGTGCGGGACGATCCCCCTTGCGGAGTGGATGATCAGCGGATTGCGATGGGTAGTCGACAATTATCGGCCTTTCTTCCAATCTGTTAAAACGCCCTTTGATCTGCTGCTTCAATGGTTCGGGCTAGCACTCACTTCGGTCCCGCCCCTAATACTGATTATCGCCGCGGGGCTTCTCGCCTGGCAATTTGGCGGGCGGCGGCTGGCAGGTGCAATTCTTAGCTCGCTTGCTTTTCTTGGCCTCATTGGTGTCTGGCAGGATGCTATGGTGACGCTCTCGATCGTCCTGACTTCACTGGTCATTGTTTTAACGATTGGCGTTCCTCTTGGTATTTGGGCCTCGCGAAGCGAGCGAATGTTTTTGATCATGCGGCCTGTGCTTGATGGCATGCAAACCATTCCCTCCTTTGTATATCTGGTCCCCATCGTGATGTTGTTTGGTATCGGCAACGTGCCAGGTGTGCTCGTAACCGTGATATATGCGCTTCCGCCGCTTATCCGCCTCACCAATTTAGGCATCCGGCAGGTGCCCGAGGAAGTTGTGGAGGCGATGCGCGCCTTCGGCGCCACGGAGCGACAGCTCCTTTGGAAGGCACAACTGCCGCTTGCGCTTCCCACCATCATGGCCGGCGTGAACCAGACACTTATGATGTCGCTCGGGATGGTCGTCGTTGCCTCGATGATCGCCGTCGGCGGGTTAGGGCAAACGGTGCTGCGGGGCATCGGGCGCCTCGACATCGGCCTTGCCACAGTTGGCGGCCTCGGCATCGTTATCCTGGCCATCGTGCTCGACCGCTTCACGCTTTCACTATCCAAGCAGAAGCGCCGCCCCGGCGAGATTTGGCGTCAGGGACCAGTCGGCCTCATCGGAGCGGTTATCGGCAAGAAATGAACACTTAACCTGCTCCAGGGACAAAAAAGGGAGGAAACTTTGGAACTTAAATCAAGAGTGATCGCGCTGGTGTTGTCCGGTTTTGCCATGCCCGCCCTCGCCAACCAGGTAAAACCGGGGTGGAGCGGAGCTCCGGAAGAACTCTTCCAGGCCTATGTCGTCGACGAAGGTCTCAAGCAGCTGGGCTACGACGTTGCCGCCCCTGCGGCGGTCCCGGAAGTTGCAATCGTCCATACCGCTGTGGCAAATGGCGACTTGGATTTTTATCCTGCGCACTGGGTTCCTCTGCACGATGCGTTCTGGAAGGAGTCAGGCGGTGACGAGAAGTTGGTGCGGGTCGGCACAATAGTTAAGAACAGTGTCCAGGGCTATCTGATCGACAAAAAAACGGCGGACGCGACTGGTATCAAGTTCCTCGACGACCTCAAAGACCCCGAGAAAGCCAAACTCTTTGACATTGATGGGAACGGCAAAGCCGACCTATACGGTTGCGAACCGGGCTGGGGCTGCGAGCGCGTAATCGAGCATCAACTCGATGCTTATGGTCTACGTAACACCGTCGAGGAGAAGCAGGGCGGCTATTTCGCTATCATTCCTGACGCGATCGAGCGGATCAGGGCTGGGAAGCCCACTCTATACTACACTTGGACACCGCTTTGGGTCTCCAGCGTGCTACGCCCGGGAAAGGAAGTTGTATGGCTCAATGTCAAGGAAACATCTCTTCCTGATGGGCAGACAGGGAATACTGCCGTTGAGGGCCTCGGCAATCTCGGATTTCCGGTTAACGACCAAAAGATTATAGCGAACAGAAAATGGATTGACGCGAACCCGAAGGCAAAAAAGTTCTTTGAACTTGTCCAGATTCCGATTGAAGATATCAACGCCGAGAATAATCAGATTGCCGCAGGTGAAAAGAGTAATGAGCAAATCATGAAGCACACAACCGACTGGATCGCCGCTCATCGGACTGAATGGGAGGGCTGGATCGCTGAGGCCAAGGCCGCCAAGTAACGAGCTGGATTTACAGGGCATTTTTGGGAAGACAGGCATGACATATCGAGAGTTTCGCACATGAATTCCCCTGCCATCGTCTGCTCCGGCCTTTGGAAGATCTTCGGCTCGAGTCAGATGGAAGCGCTTATAGCCGCGCGCGACCGCAGCTTCAGCAAGGGACAAGTCCTCGAAGAATTCGGGTGTGTCCTTGGCGTGGCCGACGTGTCTTTCTCGGTTGAACCCGGCGAAATCTTCTGTGTCATGGGATTGTCTGGTTCCGGTAAGTCCACGCTGGTCCGTCATCTCAACCGGCTGGTTGAGCCCACTGCCGGCGAGGTTCGCATCGGCCGTAATGTTGTGAACAAACTGTCGCCTCCGGAACTGCGCAAGCTTCGATCGGAAACGGTCGGCATGGTGTTCCAGCATATGGCACTCCTCCCGCACCGAACCGTTTATGATAATATCTCGCTCAGCCTGGAATTGCGCGGCGTTTCACCGGCAAGACGCCGCCAAGTCGCGGAGGAGAAGCTTAAGCTGGTGGAACTGAGCGGTTGGGGTGAACGCTATCCGGATGAACTTTCAGGAGGAATGAAGCAGCGGGTGGGGCTTGCTCGCGCTATGGCGGCAGACCCGAAGATCCTGTTAATGGACGAGCCGTTTTCTGCCCTCGATCCCCTGATACGCCGCCAACTGCAACAGCAGTTTCTTCACTTGGCCAAGGTCCTTAAGAAAACGACAGTCTTCATCACCCATGACCTGGACGAAGCCATTCGCCTTGGAGATCGCATTGCGATCATGAATGATGGAAGGTTCGTTCAAGTCGGAACGCCTGAAGAGATCGTTACCGCCCCGACAGATCGCTACGTCGCTGACTTTGTCTCAGGAATTTCGCGCCTGAATCTCATTACTGCCAGCAAGATCATGCAGCCGCGCGAAAGCTTCGCGATGCTTTCGAACAAGCAGTTCAAGGCGCTTCCACGTGTTCAGATCGATGACAAACTTTCAGCAGTGATTAGCACAGCCGCGGAAGCCGGCGATCTGATCGCAGTCTATGACAATGCCGAGCCCGCGGGCGTGATCACGCGGCGCACTCTATTTCGAGGAATTCAAGGGCACGATATCGTGAGTCCCTACTCGGTCGTCGAACCTCCTATGAATGATGCAATCCTCGAGGACTTCAGGGCAAAAAGCCGGGGTCTGAAGTCAGATGCAAGCCCAACTATGCCGTAATCTAAACACAATTGCGGAAGGCGAACTCTGACGTTTAGTTCTTGCGCTCAACGAGCTGTCTATTTCGAGCTCTCGGCGAACTCCTTAGTGTCGCAAACCCCATTGGCCTTCAGTCGAAGGCTGATGTGATGATCAAGGGAAACGGTATGAATGCCGACCGGCGGATCGAAGGTGTCGTTGAGCAGACACCGTTCATAGATACCCACGAGCATTTGATAGAGGAGAGTCGCCGACTGAGCGGAACGCTCGATGCGCGGTGGTTCCCATGCAATGACTGGAGCTATCTTTTCGGGACCTATGTTGTCGACGACCTGGCGGTGGCAGGAATGCCGGCTGCCGAGGTACAAAGCTTCCTTAAGCCGGATCTCTCAAGTGAAGAGAAATATCGGTTGATCGCACCCTACTGGGACCGCGTCCGCCACACTGGCTACGCTCAGGCATTGCGTCACACGTTTCGTGGGCTCTATGGTGAAGACGACTTGACGGCAGAAAGTCTGCCGCGGATCGCCGAAAGATATCGCGAGGCCGTTCGCCCCGGTTTCTATGCAGACATACTACGTCGTGCCTACATAGAGCAGTGCCAAGTGAGTTCGCCACAGCGAATTTTCATGGAGACCGAGCAGCCTGCGCTATTGACACAAGATCTCAACATTACAAATTTCTGCCAGTGTAGCGCTGCCGACTTTGCTCGCGTTAAGGCCGAAACAGGTAGAGAGGCAGTCACACTTGAGGAGTGGCTGGATATCGTAGATTTCTACTTCTCTACCTATGCCCGGAGAGCCGTCGCAGTCAAATGTTATATCGCTTATTCGCGCTCGCTGAATTTCGCGCCGGTTGCGAAGACCAATGCGGCGCGGCTGTTTTTGCACCATGTCGGCGAAAGTGGCCTCCCCCTCGGTTCAGGGGACTTGCAAGTCCTTCAGGATTTTCTGTTCCGCTACTGCGTTGCGAAAGCTGGAGAGTTTGGCCTGCCCGTTAAGCTACACACTGGCTATTTGGCTGGTCATGGCATCATGCAACTCGCCCGCGTTCGCGACAACGCTTCAGATTTGTGTCGGCTACTACAGGATTTCCCTGACACTCGTTTCGTCCTGATGCATATCGGGTACCCATACGAGAAGGAATTTATTGCGCTGGCCAAACACTATCCGAACGCCGCGATAGATATGTGCTGGGCTTGGATAATTAACCCGGCGGCAAGCGTTCGATTCCTAAAAGAGTTTCTGCTTTCGGTTCCATCCAGCAAGATCTTTACCTTCGGCGGCGACTATTACGCGGTCGAACCGGTGTATGGCCATGCTTGCATCGCCCGACGTGGCATCTCTCAGGCACTTTCGGAACTAGTCGCTGAAGGCTGGATTGCGTCCGAGGAAGCTCCAAACATGATTCAAACAATTATGCGCGGCAATGCACTACGCTTCTTTTCAGGCCGAAGCGAATGTGTACAGAAATAGCATCAAAGTCCTTGCGGTTTCAGCCTTGCTGCTCAATCCCGATTCTGGGTACAGGATGTTCCCGGCCTTCGAGCCCAGATCGCATCGTGGTAATCAGGCGGTCTGGCTCGACCGCAAGATGATCTTCAATGCCCGATGCACGCATCGTCCCAGCACAGGAGCAAGAAATGTCACCTTCGGAACGCACTTCCGCTCATAGCAAGTTCAATCTGAACGGAAAGACCGCGCTGATTACCGGAGCAGCACGCGGGATCGGCTTGCAGGTCGCCCTCACCTTGCAGGAAGCAGGAGCCGCAATAGTCCTGACCGATGCGGATGCGGACCGCGCGGCCGAGGCTGCGGGTCTTTTCCTTGTGACACCTCGGATCCATCAGCTCGACGTGACGAATTCGGCGGCGGTGCGAGCGCTAGCCGATAAAATTGGACTTTGCCCAGACATCCTCGTGAACAATGCCGGCGTATTTCGCGCAGCTCCGACGAAGGATACGACCGACGAGGATTGGCGCGCCGTTCTCGCGGTCAACCTGGACGGCGTCTTTTACTGCAGCCGCACGTTCGGCTCGCTTATGGCGGAGCGTGGGTCAGGCGCGATCGTCAACGTCAGCTCGATGTGTGGAGACATCGTTACTCGTCAAGAATCCGTGGTCACCTCTTACAACGCCAGCAAGGCGGGTGTGAACATGGTGACAAAGACCCTTGCTTGCGAATGGGCAAGAACAGGCGTCCGCGTAAACGCCGTTGCTCCCGGATTTGTCCGCTCTGAGATGACCGACCGATATCCGCAAGAGGTAGTCAGCGCCTGGTGCAACCAGACGCCGATGCAGCGGATGGCCCAACCCCATGAAATTGCATCTGCGGTGCATTTCCTGGCGAGCGACGCTGCCAGCTACATCACCGGCACTGTACTCTTAGTCGATGGGGGTTATACCTGCTGGTAAAGAGTCTATGGCCGAGCCTGGTCGAAGACAGCCGCTCCCACAACAGCGACATGTCTGAGCCGCCAGAGCCAGTTCGAAAAAACGCAGTGCTTGAGTTTATCCCGTCCGCATGTCGGTTTGGGAGTTTAAACTAAACTACTCAATGCACAATTTCACAAAGGAAGCAGCTCGTGCAGCATAGTCAGGCTTTGGGTAATCACGCTGACGGCGAAGCCGTCGCTTATGACGTTGTGATTGTTGGCGCGGGCTTTGCCGGCATGTACATGCTGCATCTGGCTCGCGGACTCGGCTTATCGGCGATCGTGCTCGAGGCTGCCTATGGGGTTGGCGGTACCTGGTTCTGGAACCGCTACCCCGGGGCGCGCTGCGATGTCGAAAGCATGCAGTACTCATACTCATTCTCGGAGGAGCTCCAGCAAGAATGGCATTGGAGCGAGCGTTATGCCTCACAGCCGGAGATCCTGGCGTACGCCAATTTCGTGGCCAACAAATTCGATCTTCTGCGCGACATAAGATTTAACACCCGCGTCGTAAGAGCAGCCTTCCAAGAGGAAGATAGCCATTGGCTCGTCTCGACCGATGCAGGAAACAGATATCAGGCTAAGTGGTGCGTCATGGCGACCGGCTGTCTGTCAGCTGCCCAGACCCCCAACATTCCAGGGCTCGATAGTTTCAAGGGCCAGATCTATCACACTGGCAACTGGCCGCATGAGCCGGTCGATCTGTCGGGTCAGAAAGTCGGGGCCATCGGGACTGGTTCGTCAGGCATCCAGGTGATCCCGGAACTCGCGGCACAGGCCAAGCACCTGTACGTGTTTCAGCGTACGCCGAATTTCAGCATTCCGGCACGAAACAAGCCGATGGATGCCGAATACGAGCACTCCTGGAAGAGCAACTATGCCGAACGGCGAGCCCAGGCGCGGACGATGCCGGCGGGGATTTTGTCGGAGCTGGGCGCTAAATCGGCGTTGGACGTATCTGCCGAAGAGCGGCTGAAAGAATATGAACGACGCTGGGCCTTGGGTGGTACCGGTCTGACGGTAGCATTCTCCGACTTGCTGAAGAATGCCGACGCCAATGAGACAGCTGCGCTGTTTGTTCGCGGGAAGATCCGCAGTGTCGTCAATGACCAGAAGGTGGCCGAAATTTTGACGCCTGTCGATCATCCGATCGGCGCCAAACGCATTTGCGCAGATACGAAATACTTTGAAACGTTCAATCGCGACAACGTCACCCTGGTCGACCTGCGGAGCAATCCCATTCGGGAGGCTTCCTCGAATGGTATCCTCGTGGGTTCCGAGCTCTATGAGATCGACAGTCTGGTGTTGGCCACCGGGTTCGACGCAATGACGGGAGCCCTTAGCAAGATCGACATTGTTGGCCGTCAGGCCCTTCCCCTCAAGGAAAAGTGGCGGGATGGGCCGAACACTTACCTCGGTCTGATGACTGCCGGATTTCCGAATTTGTTCATCGTTACGGGGCCGGGAAGTCCTTCGGTCCTCACCAACGTCATTGTTGCCATTGAAGACAATGTTGAATGGATTGCCGATTGCATCGAACACCTGGTCGACATCGACGCCGATTACATCGAGGCCGAGGCAGCTGCTGAAAAAACCTGGATGGAGCAGGTAAGGCAGGCCGCAGAAGGTACGTTGTACGTTCACGCGAAATCCTGGTACCTTGGCGTGAACATTCCAGGCAAACCGGCCGTGTTTATGCCATATGTCGGGGGCGTGCCTATCTATCAGAAAATCTGCGAGGGCGTGGCGGCGGATGAGTACCGAGGATTTATCGTTGCCGGTTCATTTGGCTTACGGAAGAAGCGGGCATAACCAGCGCCTGGATAAAGGTGGCAGCTTGGCCCGATGGCAGGAGCGATACTTTGACAACGTGGTAAACTGGCGGACGCTGTGACCGATCCGAAAAAGTGCGCCTTTTCGAATCGCTTTCAAACGGAAATCGGGCCGCCCGCTTAAGGCGCTCTCTTTGAGAATCGGCTTGACGGGGTGGCGCAGCGCGGCTTTTCGACAACGATCGACATTCTATCCCGCCGCAGGCTGTCCGTCAGGTTCTGGTACTCATCACGTGTCGATAGCGATGGCATTTTTCGTACGCCCTCTTCTCGAATTGTGCAGTGATGGAAGCAATGACATTTTTGACGGTGCGGATCGTCGTGTCGAGCTCCCGCTTCTGCTCATCGTCGCGCGCTCGCATCGGTCGGCGAGCCACCCCACCGGCAGAGACGGACACACGGTCTCAGCTCATCCAAGCCGCAGAACAGGTCTCTATTGCGGATAGTGGCGCGCCAACGGGTGCGAGCTGGTTCATGCTGCCCGTGGATTGCTTGCTGGCGCGAAGGATCCGACCGGTTGGTCTCCGGCGATCATCGCCGCCAAGCTGTGACTCGATCGTATTTGGTCTTGAAATCAACGCCGGAAAAAATGCTTGCCGATTGATCGCGTTTGCGAGCTGCCCCGGTTGTTCGCTCAATTGCAAGCTGCATTCGCGGCGGAACATCCCCTACATGCAATTCGAGGAGCCGCTGATCCAACTCCATGTCCGCTGCTGTCAAGCGATGGTTCAGGCGTAGGTAATCCATCCACGTCGGTGTGCGAAATGTCTCTGTCCAAAGCAACGGCTTCTGCAGATCGCGTTGTAAATTCCAATGTCGTGCTCCGGCGCGGCTTTGCACCCGGCGCCGCTCCCGCATTTGGTCCAGGAAAACGTCAACGTTTGCCTCCGGTATCGCGTACTCAATCTTGACGACGATAGGGCCACTTCGCGAATTCAGCTCGAGGGCCAGTTTTGGCGTTTCGAAGCCAATAGAATCCTGGTCAGATTCTTTCCATTGACGGATTGGGAGCAACAAGCCAGTGGCAGCAACCAACAAAAGCGCCCCTCCTGAGCTTTCAAGCGCCAATGTAAGCGAGTGAGCCTCCGCCACAACGCCCCATAGCCAACTGCCGACCGCGATGCCCCCCGAAGACAGAGCAGAGTAAATCGACAGCGTGCGCCCAACGACCCAGCGCGGGCTGGACAATTGCACGCTCACGTCAAGACCTGTCCAGGTGACGACCCAGCCGGAGCCGCCAAGTGCAAGTGCTATAGTCGCCACAATCAGCGAAGGGGTGAAGGCAAGTGCCAGGGAACAAGCCGCGCAGGCAATGCAGGCGAGTGTTGTCAACCGCTCCTGCGAGAGCGATCGTCTCAGCGTATTGTTGGAGATGCCGGCACACAGCGCGCCTACGCCAAATCCAGCCATAAGGATACCATAAGCGACCGGTCCGCCCCCAAGCTGATCGCGAGCGATAAGCGGTAGCAGAGCCAGTATGGAAATGCTCGTCAGGCCGAAAAGCGCTCCACGCGCGATTGCGGCCTTGATCTCTCCTGATAGGGCCGTAAAGCGTGCTCCATCATGAATGGCCGTGATCAATGGCTCGCGGGGAAGGGGCGAGGAGCGGCCTTTCCAATTGGAACGCATTATGATCGCTAGCATCACCAGATAAGTCAGCGTCGAAAGTGCGAACGCCGTCAGTGGCCCAAAAGAGGCAACTATGATGCCCCCAAATGCCGGCCCCGCGCTTCGCACGGCATTGTAGCCTACAGAGATAAGCGTGACTGCGGCCGGAACTTCCCGCTTGCGCAGTATGTCGCCCACAGATGCGTGCCAGGCAGGGTCAGTAAAGGCAGCACCGCACCCGGCCAGACAGCTCAATGCCAGGATGAGCCAAGGATCGTTCAGTCCCAATCCCACAAGGGCGGTTAGCGTGATCGAAGACAGCGCGATCACGCACCAGCCGAGCGCCAAGACACTCCGGCGGCTAAAATTGTCAGCTATAGCCCCGGCAAAAACCGAGAGGACGAAAATGGGCAGGGTGGTGGATGTCTGCACCAGCGCGACCATCACATCGGAGGTCGAAATGGTGGCCATCAGCCAGCTGACGGCAACGGTCTGGACCAGCCACCCGAAGCTGGACACCTGTGCGGCAAGCCAGACTGCTCGAAAGGTTCGGTTCGCAAGCGGAGCGACCGTTGCCGACGAAACTGAAGCCGACTCCGCACGCGCAAGCCTGCTCATTTGCCCCGAGCCCCAGTACCAATTTGCAGTACGAAACAGAGATACCGTCGGCACGTTTGACTCTGGAACGTGTCAGGGGGGCATCTCGTCATGTAAGTGAGTGATTTCTCTCACTCGCCTTTGTCCTCAAAGAGGGCTCACCAATAAGCAGCATCGCCCGCGGCTGCCTTTCAACAGTCTGTGTCTATGACTAAGATAGGAAGGAGTTTCCCTCTCTTTTGTCGCCGCCTTTTTCGAAATGGAAGCAAGCAAGACCTCTAATAGTGTCGGCGATCATGCCGGAGAGCATTTCGTCGAAGAATGATTGCACACCAGAGACGGCTACAACGATTCCGTGTCTCTTTACTCCACCCCAGAACGGAGTGTCATTCGAGAACAACAGATGCGGCATCGGATCGGTATTACCCTCGAAGCTCTGGCCCCGCCACAGTTGTAATGCCTTGTTGCGGGCAATCCTGTCGAACTCGTATGACCAATCCGTCCTATCACCTATACCGATTTCGTAAAGGCAGTGGGGCGTGATAGGATTGTCTGGCCAATTGACGTCGTCGACCTGGCGCCCCTTCTTGACAGATGGCACCAATATGACAACGTAACACATATGCCCGTTGACTATTCCATACATTCGTTTGTCATGCAAAACCTCTCGGATGACCAAAGACACAGCGGCTTCGGCTATTTCGCGGGTGAGATACTTCGGTGTAATCCGTTCACTCATGCCTCGGCTTGACCTTCAAATAGGTTCGCCAGAAAAGAAGCGAATCGGGTTCTCCTCCAACATGGTTGTGATCGCAGATTCAGACACACCGCGTTCACGCAACATCGGCAGAAACTTCTCGATGAGATAAGTATGCGGTGTCGGGCCTAATTCCGGGAAAGGCAAAGTTGGCTGGCCTTGAAAAACACAGCACCGATCGTTGCTCAGCATTACCTGACGAACATGCCCTTCGTTCACAAGCTTGGCGACATTGTCGGCACTAACCTCCGGTGGAACCGCAAAGTCGGGACGATCAAATCCAATGTACGACCCACCTTCGCAGATTTTCTTGTGATAGTCTGAATCAGGCTGTCACAGCAATGTCCAATGAGGCAGTGGTGGGGGGCCACGCCAAATCTTGCAAAGAGCTCTTGTTGACGCGGTCCACCTCGCCCGCCAGTGGTATGCGTTATGATTGGCACCCCTGTTTGTCGATGAGCGATAGATGCTGCTTCTATGAACTTTTCTTCCGTTTCGGTCGGATCTTTTCCAGTGGCGCACTTAATTGCGCCAGGCCGAATTCCCGTGTTTCCAACTCCGCTAAGAATTTCGTGAATATAAAAATCTGCAATTTCGTTCGCAGAGAGCTTCTTCCAGAAATATGGAAGGCCTATCGCCTCATAATAAAATCCCGTCGTGCAAATGATGTTAATACCGGTGCGTCGAGATACCTCCGCCATGAGGTTCACATCCCGACCTAGCTCGATCGGGTTTGGATCTACAAACGTCTTGACGTCTTGATCTCGCAACGCGTTAAGAGCTGTTACGCATATTTCAATCAGCTCTTGCTGGCCAATTTGATTCGCTGGCGAAATTTCTGCCCCGGGCCACCTGGCAAACAGGTGTTCATGAATAAGCGTGCGACCGAGCTTGCCACAGTCCACCTCGCCGAGCACCGTCTGTACCAATTTCTGCTCCTCGTTTCTATTGCACGAAGGGCTGCCCTTCGTGGGGCTCCCCTGAAACCACGCCGAGGCCGGCTTGGCCCATTCAACTCGTCAGGGCTGGGTCAAACGGGCACTTCGTAAGGTTCTCAAAACCTGCCTCCGTGATCAGTACTTGCTCTTCCAGCTTGACCCCATTTAGACCCCCCACCTCACCAACGTAGGCTTCAACGCATAGGGTCATGCCTGGCTCCAGAACGTAGTCGAAGGCGCCCGGGATAAAGTCCTCGCGATAACGTATTTGCGGAAACTCGTCGCACAGTCCGACCCCATGCATCAAAGCGCCATAACGTTGCGCAATGAATTCCAGCGGAAGCTGGTGGCTGCGCTCAGTCAGTTCGGTGAATGACACCCCTGGCTTGAGCATCGCCATGTTGGTCATCACATGTTCGTACGCGATCCTATGTAGTCTGCGCTGTTCGTCGCTCGGTCGCCGTTCTCCACAGTACCAGGTGCGTGAAATATCTGCACACATCCCGTAAGGTCCGATCAAATCGGTGTCGAAGGCAACGAGATCACCTGATTTGATCCGGCGCGGCCCAGCCTCCTGCATCCACGGATTCGTACGAGGGCCGGAGCTCAATATACGAGTTTCGATCCACTCGCCCCCTCGAGCGATGTTTTCGGCGTGCAGCACTGCCCATAGCTCTGTCTCGGCGATACCGGGCTGGAGATGCTCTCGCATTTTGGCGACTGCGATCTCGCAAGTGGCGAGGGAGCAACGCATAGCGTTGATCTCGTCGATCCCCTTTATTGCCCTCGCATGCTCCATGAGCTGCATGCCGTTGCAAACCTCTATACCTGCTGCGTCAAGTGCGCGAAGGCCGGGGATCTCGATCTTGTCAACGGCTAGGCGTCGATTTCCTCCGCCAAAGCGGCGCACAAGATCTTCTATCTGGCCAGCGAAATCTTTCGCTATTGCATCCTCTTCATCGCCCGCAACGAAGTAGTAGAAACCAGCGCCTCCATCACGAATTTCATTAATGAGCGGCAGGTGAGCGGATAGAAAGCCACAGCGGTGGAAATCCCAAAGAACTACATGGCCGCTTGCAGACACAAACACGGCTCTGGATGGATTATGCATGATCCAGATATGCATGTTCGAGGAGTCTGTTGCGTATCGAATGTTCAGAGGATCGAAGCACAGGACGCCGGCGTAATCCCTTTGGCGCAGCTGCTGCACGACGCGGTCAAGCCGCCTCTGTCGCATCCGTTCCAGGTTGGGAGGAGTAAGGCCTAGGGCGGTCCACTCCGCAAATGCAAGATCCGTCGGTCCGATTTCAACTCTATCATTGAGATCCACAGTTCCATCCGGCTTCAGAGCGGTAGCACCTCGGGTCGGATCAATTTTCGGATTTGCGATCGAGAACGAAGACATTGTGTTCCTGCTGCCGAAGGTATTGTGATTTTAGGCTCAAGTTCTAAGGCTATGATTGGATAGCCCGGATCGGCGTGGCGCCAAAGGCGAAAAAATGTCGCCGGACATAAAGCCAATTCATCGATGAATGTTGCGCGCTTTATTGGGCCCGCATGTCGAGGCGGGGAAACCGGTGAATGATCCCCTGGCCACATTCCCCTGAAGCTCTTCACCGCAGTGGCGCGGACGCACCTCAACTAACGAACGACGGCTGTCCGCGTTGGATTGGACTCGCACCGGCTTACGTGCGCCCTTAGAACTCGCTCTGCACTCCGGTGGTCGTGCGGATTGAGATTCAGCTATATCCGGCAAGTTAGTTAGAAAAATTCATTCGGTTTTGATACGACAGATAACCGTTCCGACTTCGGTCACTGCGCCTTCTTCCACGAGGATCTCATCGACAACACCAGCTGCTTCCGCCTCGATCTCGATATTGGTCTTCTCTGACTCGATTTCGGCCAAGATCTGACCTGCCACGACTGAGCTGCCTACTGAAACATGCCATTTGGTGAGATCGACATCGACCGTCGATGCACCCATCTTCGGGATACGGACTTCAAGCATGGGCATAACTCCCTACGGCTAGGATAGCGTCTTCAAGCTGCTGTGGCTTCGGCAAAACCGCAGCCTCGAGCGCTAGATTGAAGGGCATTGGAACGTCGGCCCGTGTGACTCGCTTGACGGGCGCTTTGAGAGACGAAAACGCCAATTCACCGACAATTGCGCTCAGCTCAGCTGCGAAGCCACAGGTCCGGTTAGTGTCGTCGTAAATAACTACTCGGCCTGTTTTTCTAACCGACTTCAAGAGCCCGTCTCGGTCAAGAGGCAGCAGCGTGCGAGGATCCCAGACTTCGACGCTGATGCCATGTTTCTGAGAGACCGCCTCTGCGACCGACAATGCTTCGGGGACCAAATGTCCTATAGCGACTACAGTCACGTCTGAGCCCTCGCGCTTAATGTCACCTCGACCAAATGGCAGCGAGTAGATTTCCTCAGGTACTTGCGCCTTCTGCGGAAGGGACATCGCTGATGCAATGAAGACGACCGGATCGTCTTCTCTAATGGCTTGCACCATAAGGCCCTTAGCGTCATAAGCGTTGGAAGGGCAAACCACTTTAAACCCAGCATGCAGCAAGTAGGGGTATGGGTTGTCAGAATGCTGGCCAGCATTTCCACCGCGCGATCCGGAAACCATCAGCGTATACGTGATTGGAAGATTGGCTTGACCTCCCAGCATCAAACGCATCTTTGCTGCCTGGTTAACCAGCTGATCGAATGCGACGTAGATCAACGATGGAACTTGGAACTGAACAATCGGGCGCAGGCCGGCCAAGGCGGCGCCGGTGGCAAACCCGGTAAATGCGGCCTCGGAAATCGGAGTGTCGAGAACGCGAGAGTCACCGAAGGCGCTTTGAAGACCTTTCGTCTCGCCCCGGATTCCACCTCGGATATCCTCTCCGAGGATGATTACGCTCTCATCGGCGCTCATAGCTTGGTGGTAGGCCTCATTCATGGCCTGGAGAAATCTTAGTTGTCTCACGATTCTATGCCCCAAGCTGGAGTGTTCGGATAAGGCACGGCATACATGCAATCAAGAGCCTCCGCGGAAACTGGAAGCGGGCCGCTTCTAGCAAAGTCGACCCCACGTTGGATCTCTGTCTCGATTTCCGCATCGATAGCCTGGATATCCTTCAGCGAGCATAAGCCGCTTTCAACGATCCGGGCCGTCCAACTCTTGATAGGGTCTTTTAATTTCCAGCTCTCAAGCTCCTCCTGGGTTCGATAAGTCATCTTCATATGACGCTCGCCCGTATAGTGCCCAAAATAGCGGTAGGTCAGACATTCAATGAACGTAGGGCCATTGCCGGACCGCGCCCGCTCCACGGCAGTGATGGCGGCGTGATAGACCGCCTCTACATCCATGCCATCGACAGCCACGCCCGGCATCCCGTATGCTCTAGCTCGAACATGAGGCTCAAGGATAGTTACCTCCCGCAGAGGCGTGGAGATTGCGTACTGATTGTTCTCACAGATGAAGATGACAGGAAGTTTCCAAATCGCTGCGAGGTTCATCGCCTCGTGTACGACGCCCTGATTGATTGCTCCGTCACCGAAGAACGAAACAGCAACTCGATTTTCGCCAGCCGCCTTGAACTTGTGTGCTGCGCCACAAGCGATCGGAGCTCCAGCGCCGACAATGCCGTTTGCCCCGAAAATGCCGAGTCCGACGTCAGCGATATGCATCGATCCACCTCGACCTTGGTTATATCCAGTGGTCCGCGCGAGGAGTTCAGCGAACATACGCCCTACATCACCGCCTTTGGCCAATGTATGACCGTGGCCCCTATGAGTGCTGGTTACGATGTCTGAAGCCGAAAGCGCGCTGCAAATACCGACCGCGACAGCCTCTTGGCCGCTGTACTCATGACATACTCCGGCGATCTCGTTGTCATCGACGAGAGTAATGACTTTGTCTTCGAACCGCCGAATACGGGCCATATGATAATACATCTTCTGCGCCAATTCGGATGGCAATATATTTGACATTGATGCCTCTATTTCTTCAACCGTGACGGCCTTTTTATTAGTCACTTCGGTATAGGCTTAGCCGCTATGTCGTTATCCTATAATATGACTGCGCGGCAGGCTGATGTTGACGGCACTATATGGTACGAGACGCTGCATTGGCCAGCCGACCAGTGGAGATTTTCTAGCCACGGCTGGCCGCGGCCTGCGACGGGCAGGGCTCGCTATTTGGATAGGCCATTTCGATCATGCCTCGTAGACGAAAAAGATAGCGTCTGATATAGACCTGCTTCATGTCAAATCTCCGCGACCTGGTACCCTCTACGCATTCGCTCTTCGTTTTCGAAGCAGCGGCCCGAACGCTCAGCTTCAAAAGCGCAGCCAGCGAACTGAACGTTACGCAGCCGAGCGTCTCGCATTCAATAAAGACGTTCGAGAAGCATTGCGGGACTGCTCTTTTTGTCAGAGACAATCGTGGGGTGCAGCTGACAGAAGCCGGGAGGCAACTGTACGATGAAGTGCGCACCAGCTTTCGGCGGCTAGAACAACGGCTGGAGAGCATTTCGGACCGCGGGACGAAGTACGTCACCTTCGCCGCATCGACCTCTCTGGCGGCACATTGGCTGGCGCCTCAGCTCTATCATTTCCAAGAAGAGCATCCGGACGTGAGGATCAAAGTGGTGGCGACTGATCGCGACGTCGAGCCAGATCACGAGATCGACGTCACGGTGTGGGTGCGGCCCCGAAGCTTTGATCGACCCAACAGCTGGTTCGTGTGCGACGAAATTATTTTTCCCGTTTGCTCTCCAGCATATCTGCTTTCGCACCCCGCTCCACAAACGATCGACGAGCTAGTTCAACACCAACTCATCCATTCGTCTGACGCCTTTCGCAAGCGCATGGGGTGGCCCGAATGGGTTGAGACCGCAGGGGGAGACCCCGGCGAGATTAGGCCGAATATTGTGTTCAACGACTATCAGTTGACACTGCAGGCAGCGTTAGCTGGGGAGGGGATAGCGCTTGGCTGGTCCTTGACCGCGCAGCATCTGCTTAACAACCGCCTGCTGGTTCGGCCTATCTCCAGTCAGATCAAGACGGACCGGGCATTTTTCCTGCTCGCAAACGAGGCCCGGACCAAAAGATGCAAGGTTTTGGTAGAGTGGTTTCTCACTCAGTCAAAAGAGTTGCGCAAATAGTAACGATGCGGGCGACCTGGCTGACCTCTCGCGGCTGGATCCCGACATAAGCTGGATTTAAGGCTGGCGAAAATTTTTCGATTTCAAAAGGCGGCTAAAGTTGCCTATTGTGATACCCGAAAACAGTGGAAATCCGTCAAACGATTGGCCGTGGCGTTTCCGATTTTTTACTCGGCGCTGCTTAACACACTCTAGGTAGCGTCATCGATGCTGGAATTTTTGACGTTCTTCCGAAAAATATTGCTCAAAGAGCAACAGTGAAGGGGATTAGTCGATCTCCCGCAAAGTCTTGTTTGCCGTTGAAACTGCTCCCAAGGCTGCACTGCAAGCCTGGTCGGCGCCCCATCAAGTGTGGGGCGCCGATCTCTTCGCCAACAAAATGAGGCAAGACCGATATGGCTGATGAAGAGATCGTCCTTTCCGAGCTCTCCGACGAGGAACTCGTGCAGCAGATGCATGATGATCTCTATGACGGGCTGAAGGAAGAGATCGAGCAGGGCACGCACATCCTTCTTGAGCGGGGCTGGGTGCCCTACACGGTGCTGACCGAGGCGCTGGTTGAAGGCATGCGCATCGTCGGCGAGGATTTTCGCGACGGCATCCTGTTCGTGCCGGAAGTGCTGCTATCTGCCAACGCCATGAAGGCCGGCATGGCGATCCTGCGTCCGCTGCTGGCCGCCACCGGCGCGCCCAAGCAGGGCAAGATGGTAATCGGCACTGTTAAGGGCGACATCCACGACATCGGCAAGAACCTCGTCGGCATGATGATGGAGGGCGCCGGCTTCGAGGTGATCGATCTCGGCATCAATAACGCGGTTGAGAAGTATATGGCCGCACTGGAAGAGCATCAGCCCGACATCATCGGCATGTCGGCCCTGCTCACCACCACTATGCCCTATATGAAGGTCGTCATCGACACCATGAAGGAAAAAGGAATCCGCGACGACTATGTCGTCCTGGTCGGCGGCGCGCCGCTCAACGAGGAATTCGGCAAGGCTGTCGGTGCGGACGCCTATTGCCGCGACGCAGCGGTGGCGGTCGAGACCGCCAAGGACTTCATGAAGCGCAGGCATAACAGGTAGACGGCTGCTGGCAGCGGGCCCACTTAGGTTTATAACTTGCAATGAGGATGTTTGACTTTATGAATGCGCCGTTTGCAGCGGGAGACCGTCCGCGCATCGTTGGATGGAATCCCAGTCGGCAAGAAGTCGACGCACGCGAAGGCGTACTGCGAATACGCCTACTGGTTCTTCCAGGGTTTTCGCAACTCAGCCTTTCGTCTTTCGTCGATCCGCTTCGCTTAGCAAATTTGGTACTAGGCCGCCCTATTTTCGAATGGGCAATCGCAAGTCCGGATGGGAGCCCGGTTCTATGCGCCAGCGGGTTTACAATGTCGGTCGGCAGCGATTTCGCAGACGTGGGCTCGCGGATACAGGCTTGCAAAGGGCCTAATATGGTTGTTGTTTGCGCCGGTGATACGATCGAGAGGCAGACGTCAACCGATCTTCGTAGGATTATCCGCCTCTGTGTGCGACAGGGTGTGCCAATAGCTGCGCTCGGGACCGCGACGTGGTTCTTGGCCGAAATGGGCTTACTCGAAAATGCGGCTTGCACCATCCATTGGGATAAAAAAGCGGCGCTAATTGAGACATTCGCGCATCTCAAGGTCACTGATCGGCTTTTTGTTCGCGACGCTAATCTCGCCACATGTGCGGGAGAGTTTGCCTCATTTGATCTGGTTATGGAATTGATAAGCGAGCACTTAGGTAAGGAACACGCTCTAGCTGTGTGCAGATATACCACCGCTGGTCGCTGGCGATCTGCCTCAGACGATCAGCGATCAATCAATACTAGCGAAACTGGCATCAGCGGTCCCCTTGCCGAAGTCATACAGATCATGGAAGAGCACATTGAGGATCCGCTGCCTCTGCACGATATCTCTAGATGTGTTGGCCGCTCGAAACGACAGATTGAGCGGCTTTTCCAAAGCTCGGTTTCGTCCTCTCCTATGCGTTATTACATGAATTTGCGACTCGCTCGCGCTAAGCGGCTTATTGAGCAAACACAATTGCCGATCGTTGAGATCGGAATTGCCTGCGGCTTCGCATCAGCATCGCATTTTTCGAAATGCTTCCGGCAGACCTTCGGTATCAATCCGAGCGCTTGGCGAACTAGTCGCTGAGAGCCCAGGAGCAGGCGCGCTACGCCAAAGATGAATTGGCTTCATGTCCGACGACATTTTTTCGCCTTTGGTGCAGGAACGATCCGGGCTATCCAATCACAGAGCTCTAAACTGGCGTGAAGCAACAGACCTTCGGCAGCAAGGAACACAATGTCTTCGTTCTCGATCGCAAATCCTAAAATTGATCCGGCAAGGGGTGCGTCCGCGCTGAGACCGGATGGAACAGTGGATGACGACGATAGAGTTGAAATCGGACCGACGGATCTCGCATTTGCGGAATGGGACGCTCTCGGCCTTACTCCTCCCAACTTGGAGCGGATGAGGCGAACCCGGCTCGATCGTATCGTGCAACAGTTGCGCCAAAGAGATTACGTCGGCGTCCTGTGCTTCGATCCTCTGAACATCCGATACGCAACAGACTCCTCGAACATGCAGATCTGGACAATGCACAATCCTGCGAGGGCCGTGTTTGTCTCATCGGATGGCTACGTAGTGCTTTGGGACTTCCATCGCTGCTTCTCGGCTCACCTGCCGCTCGTCAATGAAGTGCGCGAGGGTGCCACGGGCTTCTTCTATTTTGTCTCCGGCGATGAATCGGAAGCCGCAGCCAAACAATTCGCGGGCCAGATAGAAGATCTTATGCGCCGCTTTGGCGGCGGAAATAGACGCCTAGCCGTCGACAAGATGGAGATACCCGGCCTCGGGCGCTTGACGCAGTAGGCATAGAGGTTTGCAACGGCATGCAGCTCATGGAGCATGCGAGGGCGATAAAGGGGATCGACGAGATCAACGCTATGCGTTGCTCCCTCGCCACTTGTGAAAGGGCGGTTGCGAAAATGCGTGACAGGCTGCAGCCAGGCATCACTGAGACTGAGTTGTGGTCCGTTTTACATCATCAGAATATCGCTCGAGGAGGCGAGTGGATCGAGACGCGCATTTTGACGTCAGGACCTCGTACAAATCCATGGATGCAGGAGGCAGGACCGCGCCGAATCATGGCAGGAGATCTCGTTGCCTTCGACACCGATATGGTTGGGCCCTACGGGATGTGTGCTGACTTCTCTCGCACGTGGTATTGTGGTGATGGCCGGCCAAGCGACGAACAGCGCAGGCTCCACGCAATCGCACACGAGCATATTATGACCAACATGGCCATGCTGAAGCCCGGGGTGTCATTTACCGAGCTTACGGAGCGAAGCCATAAGCTTCCAGCAGAATTCGTCGAACAGCGTTATGGTGTCATGATGCACGGGATCGGACTTTGCGACGAATACCCAGCCATTCTGTACCCTGAGGACTTCATCCCAGGCGCTTTTGACTACGTGCTCGAACCGGGGATGACGCTGTGCGTAGAAGCCTACATTGGAGCCGCAGGGGGGCGCGAGGGTGTGAAGCTGGAGGAACAGGTGCTGATCACGCCGACCGGCGTTGAGAACCTTACAAAATGCCCATTTGACCCGGCCTTAATGGCTTAGCTCGACGCCAACCGGTTGTACAGGCTGGCGAATTCCAGCGTAGGGGGCTGGGTGGCTGTCTCTCGGCGCGGGCCCAGCGGGTGTTTTGTCTGCGTTCTCGGCAAAAATGAGCGAACCATAGGCATCGCTCTCCCTAGTGCCGACCGTGAGACTTCCGCAGGATACTTCTTGAAGGAAAACGCGGGTGGGGTTGATACAGCAATCCGAAAATCTGTGGCTATTTCCGGATACGTGCAACGTCTACGTAATAAAGAGCGACACAGAGTGCCTGCTGATCGACTCCGGGTCTGGCGCTGTCCTGCCGCACCTGCCCAAGATAGGGATCCAGCGGGTCGACTGGATTCTACATACGCACCACCATCGCGATCAGTGTTGGGGAACCCCGATCTTTCAAAAGTCAGGCGCACGCATTGCTGTCCCTGAATTCGAACGTCACCTTTTTGACAATGTCGAAGCCTACTGGCAGACGCGACCCACTTATGACAACTACAATAACAGTAATACTTTCTTTTCTCTTGGAAAAAATGTTCCGGTCGATGCTATCCTTGAGGACTACGGTACCTTTGCGTGGAGGAATTATGAGTTCCGAATCCTCCCGGCGAAGGGCCATACCTATGGTATGATCTGCCTGATTGCAAAGGTGGACGGCACCAAGGTGGCCTTCACAAGCGACTTAATGGTCGATGGCGGGAAGATCTATCAACTTCATGCAATGGAATATAGCTACGGCGACCTTCTTGGCATCGAATTTACTATGCAATCCGTCGTTGCCCTAAAGAAGGAGAATGTGCTCGTTGCCTATCCCTCCCACGGAATTCCCATCAGCAAGGTCAATTTGAACATCGAGATGCTTGAAACAAAGCTGGAAGACCTCGCGCGCGTTGGACGGCTTCTCACATCCGGTCGTAATACAGGGTTTGAGGATTGGGAAACTGTCCGCGAAAGCCAGTTGCAGCATATATCAGAGCATTTGCTCTGGGCCGGGCCATATACTTGCTCCAATTTCTACGTTGTCCTCGGCAGCGATGGCCATGCGATGCTAATTGACTATGGGTTATCTTCCGTTGGCCATCTCCATTTCGGTGTCGACCACGACGGAATGCAGGCATTGCGTTTTGTCGAACATCATCTTGATCAACTCCGAGACGACTACGGGGTGCGACACATCGAAGTCGTTATCCCCACACATATCCATGACGACCATATCTGCGGAATCCCATTCCTTCAGCAACATTTCGGAACCGAATGCTGGGCCCTCGATCGTGTGGCCCAGGTCATTGCTCAACCTGCGGCGTGGGCAAGCACGCCGTGTTGCTTTCACAGGGCGATCCAAGTGCATAGGTCGATGCGCGATGGAGAGCACTTCCATTGGCGAGGTTTCGACTTCGAAATCTACCACGCTCCTGGCCAGACCGAATACCACGCGGTGATCCTGGGTGACATCGACGGAAGGCGCGTACTCTTTAGCGGCGACAACGTCTTTCTGCTGGAAACCCAGATCGGCGCAACTAAGCGGCAGATTCCGTTTCAATCGACGGTGATGCGCAACAGCTTTCAGTTGGATATGCATCGCCGTTGCGCGAGTGTCATGAAGGCGGTCAGCCCGGACCTACTGTGCCCAGGCCACGGTGAGTTGATCCCTATGGATCCATCAAGAATTGCCGAGTACGCGGACTACATCGAACGGAAGGAAGCGGCCTTCCGCGCTATCGTGGATGAGCCTGCTGACCACTTCGTCGATTTGTTTTGGGCTCGGATGTTGCCATACATTTCGGAAGTAGCTCCCAATACCGAGATCACCTACACGGTGATACTACGCAACACTTTTGAGCGAACAGCCGTTTTCAGCGCTCGGCTATTGCCGGCATACGGCTGGAGGTCGGCGTCAAAGACACAAAGCATTGTTCTTCGACCAGCGGAGGGGGGCCAATTGCTACTTCGGGCGATCGCACCGTCCAGGGTTGATGCGGTGCGCAAGCTGCTCACCGCTGAAATCCTAGTCGACGGTGTATCTCAGGGCCCTGTTTGCGAAACATTGGTCTCAACTTCCGCGAGCCGACGGAGATAAGTACTGGCCTTACACCTGTGGCCCAGGCGTCGTTTCATGCCCTTCGACACAGAACGAAAGTGCAATACGTTCAAGTGACGATCGACCGATGTGTTGGAGCGCGGTCGCAGCAGGCGCAGCTGACTTGAACGGGGGCGCAGATCCTCCGACGGCGCTTGCCGGTTTCAAGTTAGGTGGCGAAGACTATGCGGCGCTGACCCCTGGCGGCAACGCGGAACTGCGCCTTGGCCACCGCTCTCTCGGCTTCGCTGCTCGACGATGGCTAGTTGCAACGCGAACGTTTCCACGCTCGTGGCACCCGCCGTGCTTCGAGCCACTGAGCGATGCGCACGCGACCAGGCTGTGTCATCCTCAAGTCTGTTCAGTCTACTCCGACAGAAAGGATCGTCCCTCAGTTTTGTCGTCGCTGTTATGAAAGTAAAAGCTCGCCAAACCTTTGATGGCATCTGCAATCATCCCAGAGATCATCTGGTCAAAATACGCTTGCAGCCCGGACGTGGCCACGACGATGCCATGCCTTTTCACACCGCCCCAGAAAGGAGTGTCATTCGGGAACAACAGATGCGGCATTGGCTCAGTGTTGCCATCCATGCTCTGCCCTCGCCAGAGCTGCAGTGCTTTGTTACGGGCCGTCTTGTCAAATTCGTTGGACCACTCCTCCCGATTGCCTACACTTATCTCATATATGCACAGGGGAGCGACGGGATCATTTGGCGCCCAGTTGATATCGTCGGCTTGAGGTATATCCCTCAAAGATGGAACCAGAACTACAATGTGGCAGTTGTGCCCATCAACGATTGCGGCCATCCGTCCGCTGTACATGACTGCACCAAGGACCAAGGCCACCGCGGTTTCGGCGAGCTGGCTAGTGAGGTACTTAGGTGCGATTTGGGTGCTCATGACTCTGTTTACCGTCCTACAGATTTTATTTGCTTAGAATGCCTTGGACCGGTTAGCTGCCGGAAACGAGGGGCTGGCTCTGATCGAGAGACGGCGACTGTGGCGTCGGGAATTGCGGAAGCTTTCTGGCAGCAACAAATACGATCTGTACCCCCCGAAGCCAACCAAGGGACCGGTTCCGAGCGAGTCACAATGATAGGGAACCCAGACGAATCTGAATATTCGAAAAAATCCTGCTAGCGTTGAGCTAAATTTATATCCACGCCTTCTTTTCCAGGGTGGGCTTAACGCAAGCCAATTGCGGTCGCGGCGCAACTCTGCCATCGGCGTGGGCTGCCACGCGGTGGTTGGCAAGTTCTGCCAATCGGTTGACTTACCTGCCTTATCGGCGCTGGGCTAGCGCGGTAGTATTTACAAATACGATATAAAACTTGATTTACTTCACCGATCACTTGACTGGACTGACCCGTGTTCATGCTCCGCCTGCGCAGACCTCCGTCAGCCGCGCCCCGAATGGCCAATGACAAGCAACAGGGAGATATGAAGCAGGTCTATATCAGGCGCGATCTTTTCCGCCTAGCGGGCTGCCCTGCGGATGAGATACTTCCGACATCTGAAAAAGACACGCGGCACTGTCATAGCCGTTCAACTCCAGTGAGTCGCCGACCGTGCAACGTCCAGATGAAATTAACTCCAAGCGCATTTTAGTTCCGTCGCCTCATCCGGAGCCCACCGTGTCTGGCTGGTACTCAACAGCTGGACCCGAACTCCCGCTGGTATCGCAGACCGGCGACGCGGCGTGTGATTGCCTTGTCATTGGCGGGGGTTGGATGGGCCTACATGCGGCGCGTCGTTATGCAGAACTCAATCCGGATGCATCGGTAGTTCTGGTTGATGCCGAACGCATTGGGAACAACGCGTCCGGCCGGTGCATGGGGTTTGTCATCGATCTTGCCCATAACCCCCGCAAACAGGACTTCGTCGAGGATATCAAGGGCAACAAGGAAGAGCTGTACGTTAACCTGGATGGCATCGCGTACATCCGCAGCGCCGTGGAAGAGCATGGCGTCGATTGCGACTGGGATCCGCAGGGAAAGTATCACAGCGCCGCCACCGCCCATGGCGTCGAAGATCTGAGGCGGTTCTCCGAAGCGTTGGACAAGCTTGGGCAAAGTTACAGCTGGGTCGAAACCGCTGAGATCCAGGCGATCACTGGCAGCAAGCATTACATCAAGGCACTGCATCATCCCGGGACCATTCTCGTCCAACCCGCAAAATATCTTAAGAATGCCGCCAGGAGACTTCCCAAGAACGTCACAGTTCACGAGAACACCCCCATCGTTGCCGTTCGATTTGGAACGCCGAAGCACGTTTGCGAGACACCTACCGGAACGATCAGGACCTCCAAGGTCATCATTTGCGCCTCGGGCTACCTCACGAAGTTTGGCTTCTTCGAGAACCGCGCGATCCCCCTTTACACGTTTGCCAGCATGACGAGGCAACTCACAGAAATCGAGCTCTCACAAGTCGGCAACAAGCAAGCCTATGGGCTCATCCCGGCCAACAGCTTCGGCACGACCGTCCGGCGCACGGTCGACAATCGTCTGTTTCTTCGGAACGTCTACTCCTACGCCACCGACTTCAAGACGACGGAGCGTGACGTCATGAAGGCTCGGGTCCAGCAACAGATCGCGTTCGACCGTCGCTGGCCTGAACTTTCGTCAATTGGGTTTGAGGCGAGCTGGGGCGGGCTTCTGACGCTCGCGCAAAACGGTGGGATGGTCTTCGGGGAACTCGATCGAAACGTCTACGGCGCTGCCTTCTGCAATGGCACCGGCGTGGCGCGCGGGGCAGCCTTCGGCAAGGCGGTCGCTGAATTGGCTGCGGGAAGATCGTCGCCGGTGATCGACATCTTGAAGACCCGGGCCAGCCCAAGCAAACCCTATCCCAAGACGGTGACAGCAATCGGGGTTCGAATGGTCACGGCATACCGCTTCAAGCAAGCTGGAGCGGAAGTCTGAAACTTGGAGAAATATGATGGCGGACCTGAAGGGTATCAACCTGGCAATGCAGACACCGTTCGATGAGAGCGGTGCGATAAACTTTACCGTTTTCGAGGACCTGATCGAAAAGTACATCGCAGCGGGGGTCCACGGCCTTGTCCTCGGAGCGGGCACGGGACAGCATCCTTATCTGACCGAGGCAGAATGCAATCACCTATATGAGGTCGGTTCCAAGCGCATTGCCGGTCGGTGCAATGTGATTTGCCAGACTTCAGCACTAAACATGGATGAAGTCATCAGGCGCTCCCGCCATGCGGAGTCGGTGGGTGCCAATGCATTGATGATCCTGCCACCGTACCTGGAAGGTCCAAGCGATGACGACGGTCTGTTCGAATTCTACAAGGCTATCGACGCTGCGGTAGGCGTCGACATCGTCGGCTACAACATCCCGCAAGCCACCGGTATTTCGGTTTCACCGCAGCTCCTCGGCCGCCTGATGAAGCTGAAGAACTTCAACTACATTAAAGACAGCGCCGGCGATCTGACGGTCCACCAGGAATACCTGCAATTTGGCGGCGATGTTCTCAACGGCGCCGACACCACGACCATTTACGCCCTCATGGCCGGTGCCCGCGGCGTCATATGGGGGGCTGCCAACTACATGCCCATCGAAGCGGTGCGGCTGTATGAACTCGTGTCTGCCGGGCGTTGTGGAGATGCGCTCACTCTATGGAATCTCATGCTACCCTCGCTTCTATTCGTCTGGAGAGCGCCATACACACCTGCGGTTCTGAGGGCGGCGCAAATTCGCGGGTATGGAACGGGTAATGTCCGTCGGCCGCTGCGCAAACTTTCATCGGAGCAGGAGACGCAGCTTCTGCAGGCGCTTGCTCCCTTGGACCCAGAAATCGGCGCTGCACCGAGAGAGCAGGCGATAGCTTGAGGGTAACGAATTGAAGATCCTTCAGGTTGGTTCAAGCGGTGTCATCGGCAGAGCCGTCACCGCCGAACTCGGCCAACGCCATCAGATTGTAACGGCGAGCCGGTCGACGGGAGAGTTTCGCGTCGACATCGAAGATCCGCGTTCGGTAGAGAACCTATTCCAGCAGGTCGGCGAATTCGATGCTCTGGTATGCGCTGCCGGAGCGGTACATTTTGCGCCGCTTGCCGAGTTCTCCGTCGGCCAATATGCGGTGGGGCTGCAAAGCAAATTGATGGGGCAGGTGAATCTGGTTCGATCTGGGCTCAAATACCTGCGAGATGGAGGGTCGTTCACGCTAACGTCCGGGCCGACAAATGATGACCCGATCCCTCTTGGAACCTCCTCCGCAATGGTCAATGGCGCGCTCGAGGGATTCGTCCGCGGTGCGGCGATCGAGCTACGTCGCGATCGTCGGATCAACCTCGTAAGCCCAACGATGCTCGAGGAGTCTGCCTCGCTATTCGGCTCCTACTTCATGGGCACCAAGGGAGTAGCGACGAGCGATGTCGTTCAAGGCTATGTGAAGAGCGTCGAAGGCGCACAGACAGGGTGCGTGTACAGGATCGGCTGGAGCAGAGACCGTTAGCTTGGCTTCGAGTTTTGCCGAAAGACCGTCGAGAACCCCGCTGTGTGGCGGATAGCCCTTAGTTCTCTGCAGAGACGACTCTGCGGGGCAACACATCCCAGGAGCAGCACCTTGAGTGCGCCATTCGCTTCCAACTATCGCCGCGAGGCGCATGACCAAGACCGTCCCCAACAAAGCCCGCGCCGTGATCATCGGTGGCGGCGTCTCCGGCTGCTCGGTTGCCTATCACCTGGCCAAGCTCGGCTGGACCGATATCGTGCTGCTCGAACGCAAGCAGCTCACCTCGGGCACCACCTGGCATGCGGCCGGCCTGATCGGCCAGTTGCGCGCCTCGCAGAACATGACGCGGCTGGCGAAGTATTCGGCCGACCTCTACGTCAAGCTCGAAGCCGAGACCGAGGTCGGCACCGGCATGCGCCAGGTCGGCTCGATCACCGTGGCGCTGACCGAGGAGCGCAAGCACGAGATCTACAGGCAGGCCTCGCTTGCCCGCGCTTTCGATGTCGACGTCCGCGAGATTTCGCCGCGCGAAGTCAGTGAGATGTATCCGCATCTCAACGTCTCCGACGTCGTCGGCGCCGTGCACCTGCCGCTCGACGGCCAGTGCGATCCGGCCAACATCGCCATGGCGCTGGCCAAGGGCGCGCGCCAGCGCGGCGCGACTGTGATCGAGAACGTCAAGGTCACCAAGGTCCACACCAAGAACGGCCGCGTCTCCGGCGTCTCCTGGGCGCAAGGCGAGGATCTGGGCACGATCGAGACCGACATCGTCGTCAACTGCGCCGGCATGTGGGCGCGCGAGCTTGGCCGGCAGAACGGCGTCACCATCCCGCTGCATGCCTGCGAGCACTTCTATCTCGTCACCGAGCCGATCCCCGGCCTGTCGCGCCTGCCGGTGCTCCGTGTCCCGGACGAGTGCGCCTACTACAAGGAGGACGCCGGCAAGATGATGCTCGGTGCCTTCGAGCCGGTGGCAAAGCCCTGGGGCATGGACGGCATCCGCGAGGATTTCTGTTTCGACCAGCTGCCCGAGGACATGGACCATTTCGAGCCGATCCTCGAAATGGGTATCAACCGCATGCCTATGCTCGGCACTGCCGGCATCCACACCTTCTTCAACGGCCCCGAAAGCTTCACGCCGGACGACCGCTACTATCTCGGCGAGGCGCCGGAACTCGCCGGCTACTGGATGGCGACCGGCTACAACTCGATCGGCATCGTCTCGTCCGGCGGCGCCGGCATGGCGCTGGCGCAATGGATCAACGATGGCGAGGCGCCGTTCGATCTCTGGGAGGTCGACATCCGCCGCGCCCAACCCTTCCAGAAGAACCGCCGCTATCTCAAGGAGCGCGTCTCGGAAACGCTCGGCCTGCTCTATGCCGACCATTTCCCCTACCGCCAGATGGCGACGTCGCGCGGCGTGCGCCGCTCGTCGCTGCATGAGCATCTCAAGGCACGCGGCGCGGTGTTCGGTGAAGTGGCGGGCTGGGAGCGCGCCAACTGGTTCGCCCGCGATGGCCAGGAGCGCGAATACCGCTATTCCTGGAAGCGGCAGAACTGGTTCGACAACCAGCGCGAGGAGCACCTTGCGGTCCGCAACGGCGTCGGCCTGTTCGACATGACCTCCTTCGGCAAGATCCGCGTCGAAGGCCGCGATGCCTGCGCGTTCCTGCAAAAGCTCTGCGCCAACGACATGGACGTTGCGCCGGGCAAGATCGTCTACACCCAGATGCTCAACCAGCGCGGCGGCATCGAGAGCGATCTCACCGTGACTCGCCTTTCGGAGACGGCCTATTTCCTCGTCGTCCCAGGCGCCACGCTGCAACGCGACCTCGCCTGGCTAAGACGTCACGTCGCCGACGAGTTCGTCGTCATCACCGACGTCACCGCCGCCGAAGCCGTGATCTGCGTGATGGGTCCGGAGGCGCGTAAACTGATCCAGAAGGTCAGCCCGAACGATTTCTCCAACGAGGCCAATCCGTTCGGCACCTTTCAGGAGATCGAGATCGGCATGGGGCTGGCCCGCGCCCACCGCGTCACCTATGTCGGCGAGCTTGGCTGGGAACTCTATGTCTCGACCGAGCAGGCCGCCCATGTCTTCGAGGCGATCACGGAAGCCGGCGCCGATATAGGCCTGAAACTCTGCGGCCTGCATACGCTCGATTCCTGCCGCATAGAGAAGGCTTTCCGCCATTTCGGCCACGACATCACCGACGAGGACAATGTGCTGGAGGCTGGCCTTGGCTTTGCGGTGAAGACGAGCAAAGCCGACTTCATCGGCCGCGACGCCGTGCTCAGGAAGAAGGAAGCCGGCCTGTCACGCCGGCTGGTACAGTTCCGCCTGAAGGACTCTCAGCCCCTTCTGTTCCACAACGAGGCCATTCTGCGCGACGGCCGGATTGTCGGCCCGATTACCTCCGGCAATTACGGCCACCACCTCGGCGGCGCAATCGGCCTTGGCTATGTGCCCTGCCACGGCGAGAGCGAGGCGGATGTGCTTGGCTCATCCTACGAGGTCGAGATAGCCGGCGAGCGTTTCGCGGCTGAAGCTTCGCTGAAGCCGATGTACGACCCGAGGGCGGAGCGGGTGAAGCGATAAGTAGATGTATATCCGTCCCGACTGGCCACGACCCACTGCGCTCCAAAGTTGGAGGAGCATATCGGCCGAGTGTGCGCAACTACCGCTCAGCACAAGTAATAATGGGCTAAGAACTCACAAAGCCATCTGAGATCATGCCGCGATCGATAGATACCGGCACTCCTGCTGTCGATGTTCGCGTGCTCCAGCGGCCAAATCAGCCGCCCATGTATGCACCGCCATTCACGTGAAGAGCCTGACCGGTCATATAGCTTGCGCCCTGGCTGCACAGAAAGGCCACTACCTGAGCCACTTCTTCGGGGGCACCGAAACGACCGGCGGGCGTGATCGCCAGCCACTTGTCTCCGTTGCGTTGGAGGAATTCCGCCACCATAGGGGTATCAATGGTTCCCGGAGAAACAGTGTTAACCCGGATTTTCGGGGCCAGCTCCCTGGCCAATGATTTGGTAAAAGCTAACACACCGCCTTTGGACGCTCCATAATGTGCATGCTCAGGCGAGCAGCCTTCATGTGCAGCGTCAGATGCGATGGTGACAATCGTTCCGCCCGCTCTGATGTGCGGAATGGAGCGCCTGCAAATATAAAAAACCCCATCGAGGTTTATTGACATCGTCCGTCGCCACTGCTCATCCGTCATCGTCGCGAATGGCTGATCCTCGTAGATTGCAGCCGCTGGAATAACATGATCGATATGGCCGAACCTCTCAATACATGTCGATACCGCCGCGTCGGCATCAGATGGGTTGCTCGCATCATATCCGATCGGAACAATACGTTCACCAGACGAATCGAGAGAAATAGCCAAACTTGATACACTACTCGCATTATAGTCAGCTACCAATAAACGTGCGCCGAGGCTATACATGGTCCGAGCGATAGCGCTACCGATCCCGCCAGCCGCGCCGGTCACAATGACGACCTTGTCAACTAAGCCGTCATTCATTTGGCTTCTCCTGCGTCAATTTGCTTACCTTCCATGGATCACTACCGGCAATTTGTGAGGCCCGGCTTGAGACTGGGAAATTGGCACCAACCAGTACAACACCGTTCCTGCCGGACCGATCTCAGTTCGTCAAACGAGCATGCACGTCGGGGTTTCGATATGGCGCTTAAACGCTGCCAAAAGCTCAGCGCCGAGAGAACCATCAACACAGCGGTGATCACATGAAAGCGTTACCGTCATCCTGCTGCCTATGGTTAGCGCGCCATTTTTCACAATCGCCCGGGACTCCGCGGCTCCCACCGCCAATATTGTGGAGTGTGGCGGATTAATTACAGCAGAAAAGCTCGAAATGCCCATCATTCCTAGGTTTGAGATCGCCGTTGAACCGCCTTGATATTCGTCGGGCGCTAGCTTCCTAGCCCTTGCACGAGTTGAAAGGTCCCTCATCTCATTTGCAATCGCTACCAAGCTTTTCTCATCGGCGCAGCGGACGATCGGCGTTATCAAACCGCCGGGGATCGACACTGCAACCGCGACATCGACATTCTTGTGCCTGATCATTGCTTCGTCTGTCCATGAAACGTTAGCGTCCGGCACATCACGCAACGCCAACGCAAGCGCCTTTATTGTCATGTCGTTGATCGAAATCTTGTAGGCTGGACTCTCGTCGATCAACGGAGCTGCCGCATTGAACTCGGCGCGGAGCATCAGTATTGCGCCGAGATCACAGTCGATCGAAGCGTAGAAATGTGGAACTGTATGTTTAGCTTCGGTCAGCCGTTTGGCGATGGTTTTGCGCATTTTGTCGTGCTTCACTAGGTCGTATGAGCCTTTCTCAAAGAGTTTCAGAATGCCGGTTTTCGGACCTCCTGCGGCCATCCCAGGAGCAACGGATGGTTCCGACGCGACCAACTTGGCGGTGCCGGTATCTGCATTTTCAACCCGGTCGCTCGCCAATCCGATGCTGGTGCTATTCACGGAAAGGCAGCCCTCCTTCTGAAAAGCCGAAGGCAGGATTGTTTTGCTAGACATTCTTTCCTCCGTCTCCACGGGTAACTGACGCATCAGCAATTCAAGGTCGCACCGACATCGCGCATGGCCTATAACTCGACGTTCGAGTTCTCGGTGAACTCGCTTCCTCGCTCTTTGTTCGAACTGATTGCGCCATTGTTGCGTCGCACTCGATTTGACTAATATCGGCTGCACCAGGCAATTGCAGGCTTTCGCCTACTCAGTGACGAATATTGCCTTCTTGTCGCGCAGAAAGCGCAAATACTCTTGACGCCAGTTGTGCGCATTTGGAAGCGTTCTTAACAAGCGACTTTGCGCCATTCGCCGATCCACATGACCCATCCACGAACAGGATCGCTTCAGCTTGCCGTCGACAAGACGGCAAGCTGAAGCCGAAATTTGTCCTAGTACGTAGTAGTTTCGGCCCAGCCCAAATGGGGTTTAGGCGTCCAACCAAACTTTCTGCAGGTCCATTTGAAACATCGGGTGAATGCTATGATTCATCACCTTCTTGGACATGTGACAGTAAACTTTCTGCCAGAAAGGCTGTATAATAACGCCGGAATCTTGCAGTATCTGTTCCACATCTTTCATAACATCGCGACGTTTGGCAACGTCCACAGTAGACATAGCTTGTTTAGCTTGGCATCGAAATCCGCATTGGAAAAAGCGGTCTCGTTCCAAGCGGCGCCACCCGTGTAGCCGAGCGCGAGGACCTGAACGCCGAGGGGCCGCATATACCACTCTGTAAGAGAGTAGGGGTACTTAGACCAGTTGTTCCAATAGGTCGTGCCTGGGACCACCGTGCGCTTGACTTTGAAGCCAGCCTCTCGCAACTGGGCTGCGATCGCGTCAGCGGTATTTTTTCAAAATCGCCGTCGATCGAAAACAGCTCGTGCTCGAAATCGGCATGCCCCGATTCTGCCAACAGCTTCTTCGCCCCCTCGATATCGCGTTCCTTCTTTGGCAACGCAAAGTATTCAGGATGAACGGGGCTGACGTGATGATTCTCACCAACCGTGCCCCGGCCATTATACCCGAGCTGAAGCACCGCATTGTTGTCAACTGCCATCTGCAAAGCGTTACGAAGACTTTTATCATCGTATGGCTTGTTAGCAATATTCGTTCGGGCGACGGCCGTGGTCGCAGTGATTACTTCGGACTTTACCAAATCCATTTTGTCCAGCTGGTCGACTGTATCAGGCGGGGTATCGTTGTTGACGTCGATCTCGCCCGATTCAAATGCATTCACCATCGCGATAGGATCCGTCCCATAGTCGATGAACACAATGCCATCCACGTAGGCCTCGCCCCCCCACCACTTGCCATGCTCGCGACGTTTGACCTCAGCCTTCGTCCCGACCGAGTACGATACCAGTTCGAAGGCTCCTGTGCCAATCGGTGGCGAGAGCGGATCGGCACGTGCAGCATCGAAACTGCGATGAACTATAAGCGCGGGATAGTCGGAAAAGTTCGCGATCACTGCGATATCGGGCTCACTCAACTTGAGCCTAACGGTCTGATCGTCGACCTTCGTGATCGCGCCATCTCTAGCCTTGCCGGTTTTGGCATCGATCAGTCCACCAACCCGCCCTGCCATTGAGTTGCCAACCGCATTTTTCTCGCACCAGCGAGTGAGATTAAAGATCACATCATCAGCTGCGAACGCGTCGCCGTTATTCCAAGTGACATCTTTGCGCAGATGCAAGACATATTCGGTGGCGTCGTCGCTGATTTCCCAGCTTTCAAGGAGCACTGGTTCGAATGTGAAATCGTGGGTGTAGCGGACGAGCGGCTCTAGCCAGCAGCGCGTCACGTTTGCGGATTCCACCCAGTCATAGTTGCGCGGATCTTTCTGCGCTTTGACTGGCATGCAAACCCGCAGCGTTCCGCCTTTCTTCGGCTCCGCAGCACTTGCCGGCTGAGGCAAGGCCGCTCCTATCATTCCGTAAGCCATCGCCGCCGATGCGCCAAAGGTGGTGGCGAGAGCGAGAAACTCGCGCCGATCCACTTGCCCGGCTTTGACTTCGCACGCCATGTTTTCAATAAAGGCTGGAACGCGGTCTGCTTTGCTTTTGAAGAATCCCATTTTCCTCTCCTTGGTTTTAGTGTTCCCATTCATAGAATCAGAACGGACCGGTGATTTACGCGATGCTAGGCGAGATTTGCTCCTGACGTTTCGCTACGAATGCATCAAGCTCATCCCGCACGCCGGGATCCATCGAAGGCTGCTCGTAATTGGCGATGATCGCGCTTGCTTGTTCACGGCAGCGCTGTGCCATGTCCTTGGATCCTTTTACCTTCCACTGTTCATAGCTTAGGTAATCGAGGATCTCGGGCGCGATGAAAGCGTCCTTGAAGCGTTTGAGGGTGAAGGAATCGCCGAGATAGTGCCCGCCAGGGCCTATGCGTCGGACAGCCTCGAGTGCATCTTCGAAATGATCGAAGTTTATCCCGCGCGCGTATTTCTCAATCAAAAGATTTTGTTCGGCGTCAGCGACGAATTTGGCCATGCAGCATACGAGCCCGGCCTCATCCCACCCGCCTGCATGCATCATCAGGTTAGCGTTGGCGCTGGCGCCGGACATGTATGCGATCGCAGATTCATATCCCGACTGCGCATCGAAGACTTTTGCGGATGACTGAGACGCCGTCGTTCGCCACGGCACGCCGTACCGCCTAGCTAGCTGACCGATCACAGCGTTGATTAGGGTGACCTCGGGCATCCCCGACATCGGGGCGCCGCTGCGCATCGAAACCGAAACCGAATATTGACCGTAGATCATTTTGGCGCCGGGTCTAACCAGCTGGGTGTAGGCAAGCGCCGCGAGCGCCTCTGCGTTTAGCTGCGCTATTGTGGCCGGGATGTCAGCCGGAGTGTTGGCCGCGCCAAGAACGAACGGGGACAGCAGCACCACCTGGTTCGCCTCGACAAATGCACGAAGCCCCTCTAGCATCGTGGCGTCCCACACAAGCGGCGAGTTTCCCGACACGTGGCCCATCATGACCGCGTTTTCGTCCATGAAGGCTTTGCCGTGGACGATCTGCCCCATCGCGATCGAGTCGTCGGCGCGCTGCTTCCCGGTTGTCAGACCGAAGAAGGGCATGTTGGTCTCGACCAGGCTTGAGTGATTGATGTGTAGATGCCGCCAGGGGACAGCGATGTCGGTCGGCTCGCAGGTGAAGCCGCCAGCGATATGGAACCCAGGCAGCATCTGCGTAAGACGGTTCATGTCCCGCAGATCCTGGATCGTCGAAGCACGCCGTACACCCTGAAGGTCGCGGATGTTCGGCGCGCCCTGCATAGCTCCGAACGTCATCGTGTCCAGCGCAATCTCGAACCGCTGGGAAGGATCCCGCGACGTCATTTCGAAGCTGGAAGGAGCTTTCGAGAGAAGCTCCATGACCATCTCGCCCTCGAGACGAACGCGGTGATCACGGACATCGGCCCCGGCATCTTTCCATTGCCTGATTGCCGTCTCGTCCCTGAATTCGATCCCGATCTCACGCAAAATAGCCAGCGAAGCCTGGTGAATGCGTTCCAACTGCTCTGTCGTGACGGCTTCAACAGGGCGAATGCCGTATTTGATGGTCGAGACGCGCGGCCGCTTTTCAGCCTCGCGTGCGGCGACAACCGAGGATCGTCCTCCGCGGCGCCGTATTGTTGCAGTACCGTTATCCATCGAAGCCTCACCTTTGAACGAATACCGAAGGTATGCCGCTCATGAGAAGATTTTAGCTCTGCCACGACAAGTCGAGGCCTTGGAGCGCCCCGCGATGATAGGCAGGAGCTCATGCCTTGAAAATCCGCAAAAGTTTGTGCCGTGGTTGAATGCAGTTTATATCTGGCACTCACTCAGGAGTAGCGGATGTGCTCCTTGGAGGAACGCTGGCGCCGCAGCCCTATCGACGCCATACTGGGCATGCCCGGTTCACGGCCGACCCCGCCACCGCACTTGGATTGCACTAAGGGTGCGGCCCGCGCACGAAAGTAGCCCGGCAAGGCAGCGAAGTGAGGACTGAGGCGGTCCGTCAGAGCAATCCCGCACACGACCGGCGCATTCAAGTGAGCTGGGCGCGGGCGAGGCGTTGAGCAGAACTGATTCCTCGCTTGCTGACTCACGTCGCCATTAGTCGCAACGCGAGGCTCTGTGCCAGCAATCAATCTCGGGCGGCGGTCGGACCAGTCGCCGGCGCAAAGACGCCTTAAAAAAGGAGGGGCGCTTGCTGCTTCTGTTGGCCAGATCACCAAAGCGACAAATACTGCTGCCTTTTCATGCACCTTTCCGACCGCATTTTGCAGCGCTGGATTCCAGATATCCAAGAATGAAAGGGCGAAATGGGCCGGTGGCGGAGGCTTCCGTACATTGTCGCGAAAGCTGTCGCCGAGTTCACCAATTGGCGCTTATGAAGGCAGTTTATACCAGGCGCCTTTTTTTCCGAATTCGAGAGCAGCGCGGGCAGGTGTATGTATTGCGCAACTGCGCGCAGGTGCAGTCGCATAGATTTCGAAAGGCACTCCATGCTGTCTTCAAAGGACATCGCGCTGATCGCCGCCGTTGTGTGGCTGGCTGTGGTAACGCCTGCTTACGCTCATGTTGGCGTTGGCGCGACCTCATCCTTCGCCGCCGGCTTCGCTCACCCGCTGTCAGGGCTTGATCATCTGACCGTGATGATCGCCGTCGGCATGTGGGCGGCCATGAAGGGCGGCAAGGCGGTCTGGGCTTGGCCCCTCGTCTTTGTCGGCGTGATGCTGGTCGGGGGGGCGCTCGGCATGCTGCATGTGCCGGTGCCTTTCGTCGAGCCGGGCATCCTGGCTTCCGTCGTGGCGCTCGGCCTGCTGCTGGCGCTGGCGATCGACCTGCCGGTCTCGGCCGGTGTCGCCATCATCGGCCTGTTCGCGTTGTTCCACGGTCACGCGCACGGCACGGAGGTACCGGAAAATGCCGGCGGGCTGGAATATATGGCGGGTTTCGCAGTGGCCACGGCGCTGCTCCACGGCGTCGGTATCGCGGCGGCTCTGGGCCTCGGTCTGCGCTTCCGCAGCCTGGTGCGCGCCGCCGGCGCCGCTTGTGCCGTGGTTGGCGTCGGCCTCGCCTTCGGCGTGTTGTGAGGGAATCCTGTGTCGGCAGTTATCTCGGCTATCGATCTATGCAGAAAAGAGTGTCCATTTGACTTCCTACTCCGACGGTCCAGCATCATCCAGTTTTTGGCCGATCACGGTTATCGGAAATTGTTCATTCGAAGAGCTCCAGGAGCATCCCGGGATATCTGCCGAAATGGCAAACGCCGCTCCCTTCGCTCATTCGGGCTCGTCAGTTGCGTGGGGAATACCATTCGAGATCGAGCGGCCAATCGTTCTGAACGACACCTCCGTGACCATCGCTATTGCGCCGACGCAAGCCCAATGGTTTCTGTTTCTGCATACCTCGGACCGGCGGCCTCCAGCAGTGAATGGAAATGGTTTCATTTCCGCCACACGAGGCGAGGGGCAACTGGGTGAGCATGCGGCGAACTACATTCTTGTCTATGGCGACGAAACAGAGCAACGAGCGCAAGTGAGGCGCCGCCATCAGGTTGGGTTATTCCGTTCTCGATGGGGAGAGATGTGCACTCAGGCGGTCTCAGCCGTCAAACCGCGCCCCCTGTCGATCACTTCCGCCAATCAGCCCAAGACATTAGAGGATAGCGCCCGCTACTTTGGCGAAACATCGACCCAGACAGCCGCTGGAGCGAAATCAGGTCCTCCTGCTGTCGCCTGCGGCGAAGATACGGAAGCGACTGAGCCCAGGACGAGCTATGCAATTGCACATCAGTGGGAAGAGCGAGACTGGGGGATTCGTCAAACCCAGGTGATGGTTGAGGAAGGTGGCGCATGGACCAATTATCTTTGGTGTCTTGAAAATCCATGCCCGGAGAAGGTCGTCCACTCGATACGGTTTGAACCCATCTGCGGCACATTGGTCATCTCAGGCGTGTCCGCTGGCAATGCCAGCTCTATGCCTCTTCGCTGGGGCACTCGCAAAAAGGCACTATTCAGATTGCCGACCAATGTCCCATTCGATCACAATCTCGATGAACATAGCCTGCTTACTCAAATTCAGCTGGATCTTGGTCAAGTTATTTCAGCACAGCCCCGCTTAGTGTACCCGCAAGGCCAATGGGAGATGACCCGCCAAAACTTGCAGCCTCAAAGGAAAGCCGATGAAATCATAGTCGAGTACGCTGCGCATCCCGATGCTCATTTTCATCTGAGGTGCAACTCACGCATTCCTGTGCGTGATCTTGAAAATAACCATGAGAAGCACGCCGCTCTAACGCCGATAAGGCTGCCAACAAGCGTGTGCATCTACGCGTCGTCGAGGCTGGAACTAATAAAGCCGTCCCCGTGAGACTTCATATTCACGGCCAGGATGGGGAGTACCTCGCACCGTTAAACAGGAATAGAAACCCGAACCCCGGGTGGTTTCAGTATTATAGCAACGAGTACCGCCACGGAGACCATCTTTGTACATATATAGCTGGACAAACGCTTATAGATCTCCCTTTGGGGGACATTTATGTAGAAATCACCAAAGGGTTCGAGATCAAGCCCATTAGGCGTACGTTTCAAATCACGCCAGATACAGAGCACCTCACGATCGAGATCCAAAAAGTTCTTCATTGGCGGGAGAAGGGCTGGGTTACTGCAGATACCCATGTCCATTTCCTATCTCCGTCGACCGCCATGCTAGAGGGTGCCGCGGAGGGAGTTAACGTCATCAATCTTCTCGCCAGCCAATGGGGAGAACTAATGACGAATGTCGGGGATTTCGATGGTCACACGACATTCGGTACAAAGGCTGCTGGAGGTGACGGCGAGTTTCTGGTTCGTGTGGGAACAGAGAACCGCCAACACGTCCTTGGGCACATCTCCCTTCTTGGCTATTCTGGGGACATGATTTTGCCGCTATGTTGCGGTGGCGCTGACGAGTCCGCGATCGGTGATCCCGTCGATACAGCTCTCACGGAGTGGGCGCGCCAGTGCCGCGTGCAGGGCGGTCTGGTTGTGCTGCCGCACTTTCCAGATCCGCGATTGGAGAACGCGGCGACAATCGTGTTAGGACAGGCTGACGCGGTTGAAATGTGTTCGGTATTCAGCGACCTCTACGGCGGGGTCGATCCATATTTCCTTTCGGACTGGTACCGCTATCTGAATAACGGTTACTTGGTTCCTGCAGTTGCTGGCACGGACAAGATGTCTGCACGCTTTGCGGTTGGGACCATCCGAACTTACGCAAAGATTCAAAGTGGTCATGAGTTCTCCTATCAAACCTGGATGGCCGCCGTCCGCTCTGGCCACACGTTTGTGACGTACGGTCCGCTTCTCGATTTTCACGTTGGTGAGAAGCCGATGGGAAGCCGGATGAACCTAAGTGCGTCAGGTGGCACACTCGATGTGACTTGGAATGTTGCAAGCACGACCATCCCTATGACTACGGTCCAGCTCGTCATCAATGGAATGGTGCGAGAAAGCCGCGCGATCAAGCCGGATCAGGATGTAGGTGGCTGGTCCGTTCCTATAAGGGAGAGTTGTTGGCTGGCGCTCATTGTCCGCGCAAAATACAAAGACAAACCGGAGATGATCGCTGCGCATTCATCACCGGTGATGATCAATGTGGAAGGATCTCAACTGTTCGCTGCAGCTGATGCGCTCACTATCCTAGAGCAGATCGAGGGTTCTATGGCCTACATTGACACGATCGCAACCCGAGCTGACGCCAAGCGATATAAAGAGATACGGATGATATTTCAGTCCGCGCATCGCCAGCTTCACAATCGGATGCATAGCATGGGAGTTGATCATGGGCACAATTTTGCGGCCCATCACTCAGACCATGATTGATCGCGAGAGGCATGCTCATGAGTTTCACAATTCGGAATCTTTGGAACGCACCCGGTTTAACGCTGCCACGTCCGGCTCCCCGTTCCTTGTTTGAGCGATTTACCGCTAGATTGCACGACCGCGAAGAGCTTTGTGTCGTATTGACGTGCGTTGCTTTAAGGCCTGCGCGCTACGCGTCGATGTTCAAGAGCCTGGGGAGAACCAGGAGAGGGGACTCTCAGTGTTGAGATCAAACCGCCTTTCTGCCTGCTATCCAGTGGATCCTGATCGGCTGGATCTCGTTGAAGAGTTCTTCCGCGGTCCCTTGGGGCCCCATAGTGAGGAGCTGAAGAAGCTCTTGCATCGGTTGAGGTGGACAGGTGAGACGCCACGCTTCGTGCTTCTAGAGGTTGAAAGGGGTCACGCTTGGAGGATTGGTCGCCTTCCACTCGGGCCGGGGGACAATGTTTCCGTCTACAACGACAAGCTGTTTAAGAGCGTCGAAGCCGCCGAGCGCGAAGTTTTTCGGATCCGATGGGAACGAGCCACCGGAAGATCGTTAGGGTCGAGTTGGGATGGGAAATGAACGAGACATGTAAACTACTAGGATACGCCTATCCGCTTTCTGTTCGGCGCGGCGATTCAATTGGTTTCTATTTCAGTGGAATTGGCATTGATCGGGCTGCCATCGAGGTCGTCCGCGTCCGCTGCGCTGATCCCATACCATCAGGCCCAGGCATCAAAGTGGAACCGATTGCTACGAATATCTCCGGGCAGATCGAGTTGCGTGAGCAGCCAATCCAGGCGGGTTCGCATATGAGCGTGGGGGCCTTGAGCCGGCATAGCTTGTCTGACCTTTCGTTTGCCTGCCACCTTTTTCCAACGCTCCCTGGATCGGGTGTTCAGACCATCGCTTCGCAATGGAATGAGACCAAGGCAGAAGGCTGGAGTCTGGAGATCGACGCGAATGGATTTCTTTGTATGGTCGCCGGGATTGCCGGCCGCGTCTGGGTAGCACGTGCTGAACAACCGTTACGCGCACGAGAGTGGTCATTTGTGTCGGGCGGTGTCGATTTTGAGAATGGCTGCATAGCGGTTCACCAAATCAGCCTGGAGCGGCGAAATGGGCGCGACACGACCAGTTGGGCACAGACGACCGGAATCGGACTGCGAAAATGGTCTTTGCGCCAAGGTCTAATATTAGCAGGCAAGGTGGCAGGGCGCGGCGTAGGCTGCCATTTCAATGGCAAGATCGACCGGCCACGACTATTTGGCGCGCCTCTTTCGGTGCATGAGCTTCGCAGTCTAGTAGACGTCAACTCCGCTCGTGAATGCGGGGTAGCAGTCGCCATTTGGGATATGAGCCGCGGCATAACCACCGGCCACGTGGAGGACGTTTCGGGGAACGGCCTTCATGGCACCCTTGTGAACATGCCGATGCGGGGCGCTACGGGTGCCAACTGGGATCAGTCCTCGATGAGCTGGAGCGAAGTGCCCGAACAGTACGGCGCTATTCACTTTCACGACGACGATATGATCGATTGCGCTTGGCAGGAGGATGCACGTCTTGTCATCCCCAGCGACTGGCGATCAGGTTTCTATGCTGTCCGCATGACAGGCAAATCCCGCAGCGGCCAACCTGTTGAAGGCTACGTCTCCTTTTTCGTTTCCGCCAAATTAGGAGAGCGGCAGGCGAAGATTGCGGTTATTGCATCGACTGCTACCTACCTCGCGTATGCCAACATTACTAGTGGGTTTGATGATCCACTTCGCGAGGTGCCTCAGGAGGGCCTCATAATTCTTCGCCCGGATACCGTGTTCTTGTACGATCATCGCGAGCTCGGGCTGTCGACCTACGAAACTCACAAAGACGGCAGTGGATGCTGCTTCTCCGCCGCCAAGCGCCCGATATTGAATATGCAACCGCCGGGTGACGAGTTTAACTACGCCAACGACACTCATCTGATCGATTGGCTTGAAGAGAAATCCATATCGTACGATGTGGTGACCGACGAGGAACTCCACCGCGAGGGGGCATCACTCATAAAGCCGTATGCACTAGTGATTACCGCGTCACATCCTGAATATGTCTCGCGACAAATGCTTGATGCCTTGGAGGCATACCAAAGTGCAGGCGGACGCCACATGTATCTAGGCGGCAACGGCTTCTACTGGCGTATCGCTTTCCATTCCGAGATTTCGGGTCTCATTGAGGTGCGCCGAGGGCATACCGGCACACGCACCTGGGAAGGGGAACCAGGAGAGCTGCATTTATCTTTCACAGGAGAGCCGTCCGGCACATGGCGATCCAATGGCCGTGCGCCACAGAGATTGGTGGGCGTCGGGTTCGCAGCACAAAAGTTCGATGGATCGGTCCCGTACAGGCGGCTGCCGGAGAGCTACCAAGCTGAAGCTGCGTTTATATTCGAAGGTGTCGACGAAGAAGAGATCGGAGCGTTCGGTTTGAGAGGAGATGGAGCGGCCGGCTTGGAAGTGGACCGGACGGATGTCAATCTTGGGTCTCCGCCTAATATCGTCCGCCTCGCAACGGCGGATAATCTAGGTGCGGGAGGTATGCTGGCAGAAGAGGACATACCTATATCCCACCGTGGCACTACCGGTGACCAGACCTCTGACGCAAGGGCGGATATGGTCTTCTTCAAAACCGCGCAAGGCGGAGCAGTTTTCGCGACGGGTTCGATCGCATGGTGTTGCTCACTTTCGCATAATCACTACGACAACCCCGTGAGCCGAATAACTGAAAATGTGCTTAAACGCTTTGTCGATCCGACACCGCTGTGAGAATTGGTCGGCTGATCCAGCGAACGCAACTTAAACGGCCGATCTCAAAATCGCGGCTGGCAACTTTGGTCTAGGCAAAGCCTAACGTTGAAAGTCCGCCGTCAACAGTAAGTTGGGCTCTGCCGCGGCGACCCAGATATAAGCTGGATTCAGGACTACAGCAAATTTTTGCCAATTCTCAAAGCTCCCGTCACTGCCTATCATCAATCTCAATGGGAAGCGTTCCAGACGCCTGATTGAACTCTCGCCATAGAGCTATGGTGTCGCTCATCCCCGGAAATCCTCTTGTTGAGGAGCTTACATAGTCGAGAAAGAACAAGGCACGTCCTTGGCACGAGGCTCCAGAGTTTGAATGGACGTAGCATCCGCGCCAAATCGAGACGCAAAGTCGGGTGGGGGTTCATCTCGACGGAAGGTTATGACCTTTGTCGGTGTTAATAGGAACCGGCAGTCAGAAAGGTCAGAGAGGTGAACCAAAACCTGATTGTCGGCTGTGGGATACATTCAAGTGTTTCGGGATCCTTCTTGCCGAGTGGACAACCACCGGTCTGCGGTGGCTCGCCGACCACCGCCGGCCATCGTTCCAGTCCTCTGGCCCGAATGGTTTGGCCAACTCAACAGGGCACGAACAGTCGGGAAACGGCAAGGCAATGAACCGAACTTTGAAGGAAATCTCATGGCCACTTTCCGCTCATCGGTGATACGCCCTTGGAGCATCCAGGGAAGCGCGAAAGTGCTTCGCATTTCGAGGGGAGAAGGGGTTTGGTATGTGGATGAGGACGGCAAGCGTATTCTTGACTTCGCGAGCGGATGGGCGACGACTTCACTCGGCCACAATCACCCCGCAATCACAGCCGCCATTCGCGAGCAGCTCGATCGAATTGCTTGGGCCCCGCCCAATTTTGCGCTCGATATTCGCGATGAGTACGCTGACGCTTTGTCCGGGATCGCGCCTTGGGAGGAGGGTTGCCGCGCTTGGTTTGTGACCGGGGGAGGGCAAGCGAATGAGGATGCAGTAACCATCGCCCGACTTCTAACTGGGCGCCGGAAAGTGCTTACGGCCTACCGCTCGTTTCATGGCAACACGGTTGCTGCGTCAGCTTTCACGGGTTCGAATCGGCGGTGGGCGACTGAAGCATGGCAACCCGGCGGTACCGTCCATTTCTGGGCGCCGAACCCCTATCGCAGCCCATTTCATACCGATGATCCGGCGCAAGAAGTCAAGCGCGCGCTCGCACACCTTGAGCAGGTGATCGCAGCTGAAAAGCCGGACAGTATTGCTGCGATACTGCTCGAGCCTGTGGTCGGGTCGGAGGGATTGATCGTCTATCCCGAGGGGTATCTGGCAGGCGTGCGCGCGCTTTCCGAAAAAGCCGGCATCCTTCTAATTTTCGATGAAGTGATAACTGGGTTCGGCCGGGTTGGGGCGCCCTTTGCGGCGCAACGCATTGGCGTCACGCCTGACATGATCACATTCGCCAAGGGTTGTAATTCAGCTGCGGTGCCGCTTGGTGGGGTGCTCATTCGAGATAGCTTGGCCCAGCATTTCGACAGCGCCCCATTTCCGCTAGGTCAGACATATTCTGCCCATCCGCTCGGAATGGCTTCGGGCCTAGCGGCGTTGAAGGTCTGCACGGCAGAAGGGCTCTACACACGTGGTCTGGAGATCGAGCGCTGGACGCGCGAAGCCCTGGCTTCGCTGGCCTCCCGCCATTCGGTTATCGGACATATGCGCGGACTAGGTGCTATGTGGGGCATCGACTTGGTGCGGAACCGCGACACGCGCGAGCCACTGGCGTCGTGGTACGCCGCGGATCAGACCATTGCGTCGCAATTCTTCGAAGATCTGCTCGACGACGGTCTTTTGATCCACGGGAAGTACAGTATCCCCCAAATGCTCCCGCCGCTCATCATCAACCGCGCGGACTTTGACCTTGGGATAGAAATTCTCGATCGGGGCCTTACGCGATTGGAGCAGCGCCTGGAAAGCAGAGTTGCGTAATGTGAAGAGTCTCGTAACCATCAGTTCCTTTGATGGCTCGAAAGGAATTCTGGTAACGTCGAAGGATATCTCTGCGTGTTGCCAACTGAGTTCACAGACAATCGACCGCGCAGCTTCATCGCTGCAGCCATATCGACGCCGCAAATGAAAGACTGCGTCCGAGTTGGGATAGCTGAGGAATGCGGCACATCAGAGCTATCTAGGGCATTCCAAACATTTCGGGCCAATTGTCCAGAATTTCAAATTACTATCAAATTGGCTAAATCGGAAATTTTACAGCTCGCAATGCTAGGGGGCGAACTTGATCTGACGGTGTACCTTGATTGGCAGCGTAAAGCGCCGGCCGTTATTTTGACTGCCGACCCTATTGTCTGGACAACGTCGGATAGGCACAGGACTCACGAGCGCTCTCCGCTAGCTGTTGCCACTTATACGAAGCCCGTTTCCTACCAGGATTTTGTGCTCCGCTCGTTGAAGACCAGCGGTCGTGACTACCGAGTTGCATTTCTGAGTGACTGCAGTGCTGGTCTTAGGATGGCCGTCGCTTCTGGAATTGCAATCGCTCCACTATGCCGCAGCAATATCCCGCCGGGCAGCCGGGAATTGACGGCTGCAGAGGGGTTCCTAAGTCACTCCTGTCACCTTGGGCTTCACGTGCGCGAAGACGCCAACGATGGCGCGATCCTTGAGTTAGCCGACGCGATTCGAGCTGCATTTCAGGTACGTTGACCGATCGATTGTGTGGCAAATCAGGGCCGCCTAGCCGAATTGTAGCCAAGTGAGCAAACAGGGCCCAAAAAAAGTGCGAAAGACAGGTTGATGAATAGGTTCCAAGGAAAGGTAGCGCTTGTAACAGGCGGGCGCAGCGGCATCGGCTTTGCGATCGCACACCGTCTTACCGCCGAGGGCGCTCGCGTCTTCACCGCGCAACGTGGCCAAGATCTCGAATTCGAAGGAATTGTGGTTGATTTTGCAAATCCGGCGGAGTCAGGCCGGGTCATCGACGCGGTTCTTGAGAGCGCGGGACGACTCGATGTGTTGGTTAATAACGCCGGGATTATGCGAGAGGCCCTCGTCGAAGACATGAGCCTGGCCGACTGGGAGAGGACTATTGCCGTCAATCTTACGACTCCTTTCATGTTGATCAAACGCGCTATGCCCCACTTGCGTGCGACCGCCGGTAATATTGTCAACGTGGGTTCTATAGAAGGAATTGGATCCAACCCAAAACATGCCGCCTATGGCGCTTCGAAGGCAGCCATTCACGGCCTGACCCGCGCGATTGCGATTGATCACAGTAGTGAAGGTGTGCGTTGCAACGCAGTCGCGCCCGGTTGGATCGACACGGATTTGAATGTGGACTTCATCGAGAGCATGACTGATCCCAAGACGTTCCGCGAGCAGATTGCCCGCATTCATCCCGTGGGACGCTCGGGTAAGCCCCAAGAGGTAGCGAGCCTGGTTGCATGGCTGGCCTCGCACGAGGCGTCCTTTGTCACGGGGCAGGTCTGGACGATCGACGGCGGTCGAATTGCGAAACTCAGTCTGCCTTAGGCGATTGGGCTGAGATCATTGCAAAGCGATAGGAGCTACCAAGATGGCATCGAACTCTGCTCTCGACCAGCGCCGAGGTCGCCGTTTCCGGAGGGGCTTCCATGTCCTTCCCAACCTACGTAGACAAAAAAGATGCCGAACTTGGAACGTCGAGGGTGGGAGATTGATTTCGTGGGCGGGATGGGTGCTCTGGCTGTCGGAATGTCGTGGCTGCTGTACAAGAGCAAGGCCTGGCTCGTGAGGCTGCTCAAAACGCTTCATCTTCTAACCCGAGGAGCCGCGCTGATGGATACTGAAACTGGCGATGGCAAAGGGACGGAGACATGGGCAACAGCGGTCAGCCTGTTGTTGATCGTCCCGCTTTTCATTCTGACATTGGCTGTCACTACTCGGCTCTCCGAGCCCCTCAATACGCCAAACTCGCAATGGGAGGGCAACAGGCATGCTGAGATTGTCCTTCCTCCGCGGTAAGCCAGGGCGGTCTGTAGGAGCGCCATGAGCCGCCAAAAGTCTTGATAGGACGAGCTGAGAAATGCCGTGAGCCTGGCGTTCTGCTGGGCGCATGTCCGTCGACGCTTCTACGAACTGGCCCAGTCCGGGCCCGCGCCGATCGCCACGGAGGCGCTCCAGCGCATCGCCGTGCGCTACAAGATTGAGAGCGAGATACGGGGACGCTCGCCCGAAGAGCGGCGCACCGCCCGCCAGGAGAGAAGCCGCCCGGTCATCGATACCCTGCAACCATGGCTGCGCGAGAAGCTCGCCCTGCTCAGCCAGAAGAGCAAGCTCGCCGAAGCAATCCGCTACCCGCTCTCGCGCTGGGCCGGACTTGGTCGCTTCCTGGACGACGGCCGCGTCGAGATCGACTCCACCGTCGTCGAACGCTCGATCAGGCCAATCGCCCTCAATCGGAAGAATGCGCTCTTCGCCGGTTTTGACGGCGGTGGCGAGCACTGGGCGACCATCGCCTCGCTCGTAGAAACCGCGAAACTCAACGGCGTCGACCCGTACGCCTACCTCGCCAACGTCATCACCCGCATCGTCGCAGGCCATCCGCAGAGCCAGCTCGACGACTTGCTGCCCTGGGCCTATGCCCCAGCGCCACTCAAGGCCGTGGCCTGAGAACAGCGGTTACGATTCGTCAACCGCAGCTGTCCATAGACACTCAAAAGCCGTCTTGAGCGCAAGCGCCTCTTCCCAGCGGTCTGTGGTGTCGTTTCCGTCTCTCCCAGTAATTGCGTAGGGTTTTGGGCCTAGTTCGCAGGGGAAGCATAGCGTTGCATCAGGGTCGGCTAGTTTGCCCCAGCTATGGATACCGCACCGTCACCAGTCGAGAAAAAGATCCAACCACATTCGGTGATGCGGGAAAGAGATCTCGATCTGCACCTGCTCCCTAGAAGCGACCCGGCCCTGCAAGGCCCAACTGTTGTCGAGTACCGATGGATCATTTCATGACGCTCTGCGGAAACATGCCAGGCAAATTCCCGTCCTACTAAAAAGTGCGAGAGATCTGCCAACAGAGGCAAGTCGGGCATTTGATCCAGCAGGTCGAGTACAAAGTGAAGGTCGGTCGTCATCCTGTCACGATGGGTTTCGATCAAAATGGGAAAATCCACCTGCCCTGCAAGCCGCCTTCATCCTTCGATGAGGCGGAGCGCCTCAGTGATCGTCCTCGGTCCTACATCCGGCTGCAGGTTTAGATGATGAACGCCCATTTCCGTTGTCAGTTCGAGGCGGCGCTGCAGGTTATCCACGGTGACGGGAAAGCACATCCCTTCGATGATCATTCCCTGTCCCCGCACGATCAACAGTCCGCCGCACAGCGCACGCGTCGACGCAAGAAGTGCTTATGCCTGCATATCCAGCGCCCGCTATCACGGCGATGTTTTCCTCCAGCGAGCGCTCATGCTCGTGGGTATGCCGACGCTCCATCGCCCATATTGACTGAAGGACCGCCACTTTCTGTGCCATGTTTCCCTCCTCGGCGCTGGACGATTAGGAGACGACAACCCTTGGACTTTCAGGTGCGGCGGCTCTCGCCGCCTAACGCAGCGCCCCTCCAGCTTAGGCCGGTGACCAGGGCCGACGACGCCGACGGTGACCGGCTTATCTCAGTCGCGATGCGAGGCTTCCAGCTCCTGGCACATCACCTTCGTGTTGCCGGCGCAGCCGAACGGATAGTCGGCGCCGCGCTTGGTCATGCTGACAAGGCAAGGCCCGCCGGTGTGTCGCCACCGACTCGTTCGTTTGGTCAGGAAGACTGGTCCTTGCTCTGCGCCCTCTGCTGACGGCTCATGATGCGTTGGTTCATCTTCTCCATGGCCTCGGGGCTACCGTCGTTGAACGTTCCGAACCAAGCGTCGACGTTCAGGATGCCTCCACCGCCATAGTTGCACTCGAAATAGCGGTGATGGAGGTAGTGGTAGTAGTCCTCCATCCGAATCTCGATGCCGTCTTTGATTATGAACTTCTCAAAACCGGTGTGAGTTTGAGACGGTGCGAGGCTGGTATGTATCATATGATACATCGCGTGGATGGGATGCGAGGGAATGATCCAGTGAATGAGGACACCCGAGTAATAGATGATGTGCTCCACTGGGTGCATAGAAAGGCCCGACCACGGCCCGACGTTGACATTCGCGTGATGGACAGAGTGCACCCGCCGATACAGGAACGGCCAGTGGATTGGCCGGTGAATGAGGTAAAAGTGAATATTCCGGAACAGCGGGATCGCGAACAAAATCGCCAAGCAGTAGACTGGATGTTGGTGAAACGACACGTAAGGAATATATCCGTTTGCAAACATCCACCACGTTAGAACCTCATAGGCGGTCCAGATCGGTACCGCACTCGCAAACGTCCAGAATAAGTTATCCAGAAGCTGGTTCTTGAACAGGAAGTTTGGGTTATTTCGGCCTAGCCAGCGGCCATTATACTTCCGATCGAACCCCTGGCTCTTTTTGACATAAAGGGGAACATGCAGGCAGCTCACGAAAAAGATCAGAAGCGCACTATTGCGCGCGAATATGAAAGCAATCCAATCCCAGTTGAGCGTCTTCATCGTTTCCATGCTTGGCGTCAGGTACACCAGAACGGGCACGGAAATCGCTACGTAAACCAGGGCCCACGGTACGAGATAGAAGTACAACCACTTGGCAATTCCCACCGGGCTGATTGGCCACAATTTCGGCGGCCAAGACAGGAAAGAATCAGGCTGCCATTCGGTCCAGCGCTCCTTGTCTGCATTTCGCCCCTTGTCTCGGGTTGCCGCGAGATCGTGCGTTGTCATTGTTGCCTGCCTCTCTTTGTCGAGGTTTAAGGGACAGCGATGGAGACGCGCCCACCTTCGACTTTGACCGGATGAGTTCTGAGATTAACACAGACCGGCGGGCCCTTTGTTTGACCCGTCACGTAGCTGAAACGGCCCATATGTTTGGGACACTCGATTTCATCTCCCATGACCAAGCCGTCGGCGAGATGGATCCGTTCATGAGTGCAAAGTCCATCGGTTGCGTAATACTGGTCGTCAGGGGACCGGTAGATCGCATAGGTCTTACCATCATGATCGAATCGGATGACGCCTTCTTCCTCGATATCGTCCGCGCCGCAGGCCTCGATCCAATTTTCCAGCATCAACATGTCGCGAAATCCCCCAGCAAACTTTGATCGGGAGCAGACGCACGGGAACCACGTCCACGTCGACCGGCCGCCAGCCTTGTTTCACCTGCTTAAAGGACGATCCATGGGACTCAAAGATGGAAAAGATTGCGCTTGATATAGATTTCCTTCACGTCGAAAATTCGCGATCCCGTTGGGTCGAGCGATTGATCGGTTGCGTTCGGAATTGATGTAGCTAACGCCTTGGTGTCCGCGCTCTCCTGCATAGCACCACGAACGGGCTGAGCTGATACTTTCTTATTGCATGACTGGCCCGCGCAAAGGCCATAAGTCGTCTCTGCTCGAAGCAACAGTACGCTGGGAAAGCGAAGGCCGGCGTTACGCTATGGACCGTCTGATCCGTGCTCGCCTACATGACCTCTCGAAAAGTAGCCCGGTTTTGCCGCCAAAACCACGGCAAAACCGTAACAACATCGGGCCGGCGACCTTTGTCGCCCCAGAAACCCGCTCTATTTCAATGGCTTATCCAGTTCCATAAGATAGATTACGCGACTTTCGCCAATGAAAGTCAATAAATACAAATTTTCCAAAGTATATACGGCATCGTTGTGAACTCCTATTGAGAGACGGCCAGAGCGACGATCAGCATTTTCCAGTTACTACCTCGTTGCCGTCTTGGTTCTGCATTTACAGACTACTTACGCCGCCCATCGTATGTTGTATCTGGATGGGACGACCTGACTTTTCCTGAAACGCCGGAGTTGGCGCCCAAGATCAGACTGTACCGGCCTTCGCTCGCCGGCCGGCCCTCACTTGTGCGGCATGCAATAGACGCCCTCGGATTCCATCAGTACCGCGCCACCCTTCAACTCGCTCAGTGCGCCGACCCACGCTTGCGAATAAGTGCGGCTGGCATCCACAGCCGTCAGCCAAAGAACGCGATTGTCGGCCAGTTCAACTTTAACTTCCTGCTGCAAAGGGCTCCCCTGCACGGTCTGTTGATAGTGGCGTTTGATCCTGACATTGCTGGCCGGGAACTCAGCTTCGTTGCTGCCATAGTTCAGCACAAATCCGGTGTGGTCCTCAGCCACCGAGCAACTGCCATCACGCTCACACACGATTTTGGCAGCGGCCTTGCAGTCCCATTTCAGTGAAGCGGGCCACATAGGATTGTCCACACTTGATCGCGGCTTGCCGCTCTGACCAGCCGCCGCCAACACCGCGCCTGTGGTCGTAATCAGAGCAGACAGGAGAAGCGCCTTGAACACCACAAACCTCCCTGAATTGCGCCCCCATAGTACCTCGTTCTGCGTGATGGCCTCCTCACGGCATGTTGAGATTGAACCAACTTTTCTGGCGCACGCCGTTCGCGTCATCATACTCGATGAACCAGGGCTTTCCGCGCATCGGTCGAGGGATCGTGTAGTAGGTCGGACCACTACCAAGGGAATGCCCTCCATCGTTCCCCGCGGTCTGGATTGTTGCGGCAACTACCTTACCGTCGATTTCCATTTGGACCTGACGTGATGCGTCTCCATGATGTCCCCCGACGGCGTTGTTTTTGAAAACGACGGGCAAGGAGAGCCTATCGGCCGCGATGCTGCAGATGTTTCGTTCTTGACCTGAGCCCGGCCGATCGGATTCGGAGCTGCCAACTGCTTGCCAGCCAGACGGACAATCCTCATACTTCTCAAATCTCGCCGCGCTGGAGTTGGCTTGCGGACAGGTCGGCCAATTAAAACCGGGGCCTTCCATCGCCGCAATCAACTTGTAAATTGGCGGGTGGCACGAGGGGGTGCCTTGCCAGTCGCCGGAAAGACATAGAAGGACCTGACAGCCCCATTCCGACGCTTTTGGTTGGGATGGAAGAGCCGCTGTGCCCGCGATGGCGACGGCACCCCCCAGTAGGAATTTGAGTATGGTCATAGCCTTTTCCTCGCTGCAGATTTGACAGTTTACTATGGATGATCCGCGCGAAAAAGGACAGGTCGAAAAGGCAGGTTTGTGCGACTACATCGATTTATGAAACGAGACGACGGAGGCGTGGTCAACAACCCGTTGCGCGCTAACATTGCACTGACGCTTGAGCGGGAGAGAGCCCGACGCGGCCTATCCCATATGCATATGGCCGAGCTGTTTCGGACCGCCGAGGGCGAAAAACTCGCATACCGGACCTATATTCAGACGGTGCGTCAGAAAAATAATATCACATTGACGACGCTCCAGATCATGGCAAAGGGCCTGGAAGTGTCTTTTGCAGGGCTGCTCGCCGGCGGCAAGAAAGTTCCGGAATGGGCGCATCGGTTGGACGACAATGCAATCCGCAAGCGGCTGGCGCATATCATCGATTCTGAGCGACAACGCCGTACTTTGCACCGCTATGAGATGGCCGAAATCATCGGCGTGGCGGAGGCGACATACACGAAACTGGAACGCGCGAGCGGCAACATCAGCGTGGACACGATTGCCGCGATCGCCAAGGCGTTGAAACTTGATCCAGCGACCTTCCTCTTTTCCGAAAAGATCCCGCCTGGCAGTACCGACACCTAGCCGCCCCACGAGTGTTCTTAAGGGGGCAGCCGGCGCGTCCCTGCCGGTCCGGCCCGGCCGCTAGCGCCCCGCCGCGGCTGTCGGGTCGCTAGCGTCATCGTCGGCTGTTAGCGGCGGGGATGATGACGGGACTTTGACATAGACGACTGTGCCGGCGCCGGGAATGCTTGCTGAGAGCTTTCCCTTGAGGGTCGAAACCATATGAGAACAAGCCGTCAAACCTGCCGGCGCTTGTAGAGAAGACGGGGTGTCGTGGCCTTTTCGAGAATTGCCGGTGTCATGCCTGCGCCTTTGTCGGCCACTTCCAGGGGTCGGTTCCGGTAGGTGGCGACCCCACATTCATCGTGATGCCTGCCAGCGAATTTGATGGTGAACTGACCGGCCAAAGCCAAACTCATGCTCGCCGGGCCGACTGGTCAGCAGGCAACAGAAACCGCTTCAAGCTCAAACCAGCCAACAAAATGTAAGGCGGCATGGCGAGCGAATAGTGACCACAGTTTAATTTCAAAATATTTGGCCTAGCTCCGGCGTCCTTCAGCCTCTGCATGAACCTCTCCGATAGCTCTGGCAGCACCACTTTGTCTCTCTTAGCCAACACAACATGAAGATCGAGATCAGGCCGCGCCAAACTATGTGCGTAATTCTCCAAGTTAAGTGGACCCCAGGCCCTTCTGAGATCGGTCAGCGCAATCTCAGGCTCGAGGCTATCACGTATCAATCGTGTCGCGCGACCCGTCCAAACCATATCCGCTAGACTCCCGGCCGTCAGAAACAACGAGGCTTTTGAAACAGCCGAGTCGTGCGCCGCGACCACCCCCGCAACCCAGGAGCCTAAGCTCATACCGAGAATCGAAATCTCTCGATAGCCTTCGATCTTCAACCAACCAACGAGTTTTCGCCCATCCAACACTGCCTGCCTTACAGCTTGGATCGTTCGACCGAGACTAGGGCTAAGCATATAGTCGGCGTGCACGGAGCCGGGACGGCTGCGTTCGAAGTGATAAGGCATTGCAATCTCGACAACCGTGGTGCCACGCTGCGAGAAAAAGTTAGCGATCTGACGATTCCGGGAGCTTGCATTCCAATGGTGAAAAATCACCATCGCCTGATCAAACGACCCGCTTTCTGTGATTTTCGCCGAGACGACATTGTTCTGTTCGATATCAGTAGAAATGTCCGATGGAAATTTGAGCCACCCATCTAGCCTTTCAAACTCCTGATCACTCACATTCGGGCCATCGAAAAAGGCTGGATCAGCTACGGCCTGGTCTGCAAGGGCACAGAATTCCTCGATACTTGTTATCTTCTTCGCACCTGGAAAGGCGAGTTCGGCGTCAAGGGCGAAATCCGATGGTTTCTTCCCTTCCTCACCGAGTCGCGCCCGCCGCTCATCCCAACGATCAAGCCAACTATGATACACTCTGATTGTTTCCTAACTTACTCGCTTGCCCTCGCCTCAACCCTGGATCAAACCGTAGAGTGCAAACAGCATTCCAACGCCCATAAGGATCGAAAAGCCAGAAAATGCATCGATCAGCAAGTAACTAGCCACGAGTAACGCGACGATCGCTGACATCCTCCACAAAGACATAGAAAACCGACGTTCGACACCTAAACGGATGGAGCCGTACACAAATACCACACAGGTCGAAATAGCGATAAGAAGACTACTGTAATGGGTCGGCCTACGATAGATTATCCCGGCGCCCACATCATTGTGCCCATAAAAGGCGTTAGACATATCGCCGACCAGCCAAGACACAATATTCTCTCCACGCGATGTAAGGTAAGCACTCTGGAGCTTCATGACTATAGCGATAAGAAGGCCAAAAACAGTACAACGAAAAATCGCACGCATAACCCTGAGGCCGGCTTCATGGAGCTCGTGTTGATAGTCCACCTCGGGGCGATTACTCGCCGCTTCTCCAATACTCCAAAGATCATGGATCACGGTATAAAGCAAAATGAGACCTACGAAGAACAGATAAAAACAGAGGCACATATACAGGTAAGCGAGTCCCGTGAACACGACCGCTTCCGGCACCGATATAACCTCAGGGCGCACAATCGCTAACGAGCCCCAATCCGTCGCATAGTTGCCACCCCCTTTGAGCAACGGGATCAAAGACACGCCGATCCACTGAAAAAGACCGGCGAACACCACACAAATCAAAAAAACCGCCCAATATGAATATGAAGAAGCTTGGACGGCGCGCGCCCAGGCATCGTCGCTTTCCATCTTGTCGCCCTGCGCCGCAAGCTTTGGGCGGCCTTCATCTTTCCAATAGGTCACCAGCTCGGTCACGAAGGCAAAAAACAGTGGCAAAAATACCATGAAGACGAATGTCCAATTCGCCGTCCAAAGAAACCCGACCTGCTTGACGACGCCATCCGCCCGGCCATACGTCACGCTGTGAATCCCCGTAAGATACGACAAAAACCCAAGAGCGGTGACACCCGCAAACACCGACGCCGGTAAATTCAGGGGAGATCCGCGACTAAAAAAGGCCTCCGATTTCCTCGCCAAACTAAAGCGCCGGCTCGGCGCCTTGGGGTCAGTATCCAGTATCAGCTCTACCGGGGAGTCTGTCTCGTCATCGATGGTCGCAGTCACTGCCGTATCTGGAATCTCCTGTGCAACGCTGCTTCCGGCTCTCTTCCATTCTCGTCTCTTGGCCGATAGCCTCGATTGCGCCTCACTAAGCTCCATCTGCCATTCGCTAGTTGCGACCGGATCATCGCATCCAAAAATCCTCGCCAGCCAACGAATGTTGGCAGTGCTAATTCCCTTCTCGTTCTCTTGAAACCAAAGCTGCACCGTTCGCAGATCGACCCCAACCCGGTTGGAATCAATCAGTGAAATTGCCTCTGCAAGGAGTTCGGGCGTCCATGGGCCAGCAGGAAACCCGTCTTTGTCCAACAGGCGACCCGCACCGGCCGCCGCCAGTCGTTTGAATAATTCTTTGAAATCACTCCCGTCTCTCGGCGGAGGGAGAAATAACTTTCCGTTCTTAAACAACAACTTATAGGCTCTAGTTTCGTTCCATTTCGCTAGGCTTCGTACCCTATCGTGCCTTCGTTCTCAATCAACGGTTTTATCAACTCGATTTTGGCGGGCACGGGAGAGATAGAATGACGGGTGACCCGCTGGAGAGGCTGAACACGGCTATTGCGTGGGATGTTTCGCAAACCGCGGGCCAATCGAAACGTTTGTCTGGTCCAGGGTAGTGTGACCTCATGAGCGAACAGTAGGGGAAGCCAGGGCTTCGGGAGCCTGAGAAGCGGGGGGAAGAACCTATTCCTATTTTTCTCGCCTACCCAGGTATCATTTACGAATTGTCGTGCGCATGGAGCCGGTCGATGCCCATTCAAGTGGTCTGTAATAACGGAGTGATGGAAGAGGCCGATGGGGTCGCGAATCTGCTCGCGGCGCATCGTCATGCAGTCGCCATGGTTGAACGTCTCGGCAGGCGATGGATGAGGGCCGAAGGGCCGGACGCGACCCTGATTGGCCGGCGATTGGATTCGGTGATGGCGGACGAGGCTTTCGCGCGTCGCGCGCGGCCGCTGCGCCGGTGGCCGATGTCGTTGAGATGAAAATGAAGGCAGCTTATTTCCGGCGGTTGTTGGGGAACGACCGGTGCGAGCTTGATGTCGACGATTTTCGCGCGTTGCTCGGTTCTTTCGCGAAACTGCAGTCCTAGGAGAAGAGCGCTGAAATCCATGAAGCCACGGTATTCCAGGCCGCATAGATTCCTGCCGGCACCAAGATGATCGCGATGAACGCAGCAGCTCCACCAATAGCGCCATCACCGCGTCCTTCTACGGGATAGTAATATTTGTGCGCTTCGTCGTCGTGCTTCATTGTTGTCTCTCCGACCGCTTATTTAGCAACAACTTAACAGGATGCCGAAACGTCGTGCTCCACAAACCCGCACGTTTCATCTTAGCGTTGATTTCCGCGACGAGATAGTTCTCATTGACGGCTTTGCCCTTTGCTGTCGTCGCGGCAAACGCGTATCCGGTGGCAATGAGCGCGGTGCCAACGTCAATCGTTTCGCCATTGAGCTGCGCTCCGCAAACGACAAAAACCGCTTCGTCCAAGGCGTATCCGATTGGCTGGCACGTAACCGCCGCGCTATCAAACAGCGCTGCCAGATGCGCCAGCGAGGTGTTCCCGCAATCGATTTTGTTCCCATTTGGCTCTTCGGCTGACGTACCTCGCAGACATGACTGGACGCCATAGAGGCGGAAAAGGTGACCTCCGTCACGCCAGGTATCTCCGGTCAGCAGTTGAGCTGATTTCGATACCGCGAGGGGCGTTGGGACTGCAGAATCGGGGGCATCCTGCGCCTGTGCCGATGCACACAGACGAAATACGGCCAGCACTGCGAGGCTCGCCAGCTTCATTCCTGGAACTGTCCACCTAAATCGGCGGAATGCTCGAGATCGGGGCGCAGCGACTTGCCGTCCTTGTTGCGTCCGATCGCCGCCATGTCGAAGAAAACCATTTCGTCGTCGTCGTAGGCGACGTTGTACGGGTCGTTTGCATTGCCGGCACCCACGAGCGAGAAACACGACACAGCGTCGGGTTCACCCTTCTTGCTTTGCAGCACGAGTGTTTTGCAAAGCACGACGGATGCACGATCGTTATAGATTGCCTCTTCATAGTCCTGCGCGGCTTTCGTGCAGTCCCATTGCTGCGTCTTGTACGAAATCTTGGGTTTTGGGCAGGCCGCAAGGCCGCGCAGTCGATACGTCACGCCGTTGAAGACGCGCTCGGTCGCCGTCGGCACTTTAACTCGCGCGATGATAGGGGCCGCATCGCGCTGAAAGAGCGCGCCTTTCGCATCGTAGCGTTCATAGACAAACACCTTTTCGCCCGGCTTCGCAAACTGGAGCAGGTAGTGCTCTGACGGCTGCGAGAAGGCACTCGGGGCGTCGGCGCCTGCAGCACAAGCCACAGTGCCCTGGAGCAACAAAACCGTGCAAAGGGCCGTCTGTTTCATCGAAATCCGTCCTCGCGGTGCATATCGTGTTGACACTTTACTAGGGCTGCGTGTAGCCATAGTAAAGTGTTAAATTTTGGCGACACTATGAACACTCGATTCGCTCTTCTGCTCACCATCTTTGGCGCCACGTGGCCGTTGCAAGCGCACGGCCGGGACCTGGCATCAGAGCGCGTGGCAATCGCCTTTGCAACGCCGGCGCAAGCCCTTGCCGCAGTCGGGGTGCAAAGGCCGGGATCGTGTAAGACCGCAAATCGTGCTGAGGTCTCCCAACTTGTGCGTTCAATCGCACAAGAGGAAGGGTTCGACGCCGATCTGGCCGAGACAATTGCATGGGCCGAAAGCGATCTTGGCGCCAGTCAGGGTCCCTCAAAAGCCGGAGCCCTGGGAATTATGCAGCTGATGCCGGGCACTGCGGCCGAACTAGGGGTGAGCGACCGTTGCGATACACAGGCAAATGTACGGGCTGGCCTTCGCTATCTGAAGTCACTCTATGACGAATTCGGGGATCCGCTGTTGATGCTGGCGGCCTACAACGCCGGGCCCAACAGTGTCTACAAGGCGCAGGGGATTCCGGTGAATCCGGAGACGGCGGAATACATCGTGAAAATACTGAACCGCTGGAAGTTCGGCGGTGTCGTCGTCAAGAAGTCCGCCCTGACCAAATCCGAGACGCTCGCGGCCGCGCCGCCAGCAAGCGAGGACGCTTGGCAGGATGGTCATGTCATGGATTTCGGCAACTGAAAGGAGCAAGGGTGGAATACAGGAAAGCGGGCATATTTGCCCTGAAACTGGCCTTGGCCTCAGCGGTCGGAATAGCGTTCGCGCCAGCCACTGCGTATGCCCAGTCGGCGGCCCCCGTCGAAAATGTCTTGGAGTGGTTCGTCGGAGTTCTGCAGGGCAACATAGCGCGTTCGTTCGCCATCATCGCGGTCTGTTTTCTCGGCTTCCTCGCCATGACAGGCCGGCTGGCATGGATGATGGCATTCTCCATCATCATTGGCATCGCTCTGATCTTCGGCGCCGCCCAGCTGGTGGATGCGGTTCGCGCGACCGCCGGAGGCAGCTGAGACATGGACGACGAGGAGGTCTATGTCGAGCCTGTCAGCCTGCCACTGACACGCCCCCCTATGAAATGGGGGGTGCGCTATGAGGTCTTCGCTCTGAACGGCATCCTGGCGGTGATCGGCTTCATTGCCACGAGCAGCTTCATGCTCGGCCTTGGCGTGTTCGGCGTGGTGCATCTGGTCAGCGCATATCTGTGCCAGCGCGACCCCTACATGTTTCATATTTTCGAGCGGCGCGTCTCCAAACGCGGAGCGGTGGCGAACCTTACTTTCTGGGGGGCGAGGAGCTATTCGCCATGAGCCTCGATGCCGACCTGAAATTTGGCCGTGAGCGCCGGCGCGAAAAGCCCGCGGCGATGCACATACCTTACCTTCGCCATGCCGATGACAATCTGATCGTCACGAAAAGCGGCTTTCTTGTCGGCGTCATCCAGCTCAGTGGCCTGCCCTTCCAGACGATGGACCAGGCCGAGCTGAACAGCCGCATGTTCAACCGCAACACGACGTTCCGCAATCTCTCGACTTCCCGCTTTGCGGCCTACACAACGATCATCCGCCGCCACGTGGCGCCGGAGATCGAAGGCGACTTTGACAATCCTTTCGTGGCCGAGCTCGACGCTCGTTACATGGATGAGCTCGGGGCCAAAAACCTTTTCGTCAACGAGGCGTATCTGGCGGTCATACGCCGACCGATGGTTGGTCGCGTCGGCTGGGTGGACAAGGCGCTCAATGCGTTCCGCATCAGCACCGCTGGCGAAGAAACACGCGAAGAGGCGGTCGCCGAACTGCATGACGTTCTCGAGGGCGTGGTCAAGGATTTCACGGCTTATGGTGCGCGTCTTCTCGGCATCGTGAAGCGCCGTGACAGCATTTTTCCGAGCCGGCGGAGTTTCTGGCGAAGATCCTCGCCGGCGGCGTCGACGTGGAAATGCCTCTGCCGCGCATGAGCCTTGGTGATGTGCTGGCAACACGACAGCTATTTTTCGGCAAATCCGCACTGGAACTTCGCGGGCCGGACGCCGGCAAACTCGGCGCCATGGTGTCGATCAAGGAATACCCACCGTTCACCGCTCCGGGCTCATTGGACGGTCTCTTGCGCCTGCCACATGAGTTTGTCCTGACGCAGAGTTTCGCGATCGAAGACCGTGTAACCGCAATGCGTAGGATCAACACCATCGCCAACCAGGTTGAGGGTTCGGACGAGGCCGGGACGACGGTCGAGGAGTCCGTCCACGACGGCGCCGACAAGCTGGCCGGCGGCGAAGTGGTCTTCGGCCAACATCACATGAGCGTCATGGCCTTGGCACCGGACATGACCGGGCTCAACCGTGCGCTATCCGACATCACAGCGGAGCTTTCGCGCATGTCGATCGTTCCGGTTCGCGAGACGCTGAACACGGAACTGGCCTTCTGGGCGCAATTGCCGGGAAATTTCAGCTACATCGCGCGACGTGCGTTGATCTCGTCGCTTAACTTCGCCGGTCTTTTCTCGGGACACAATTTCCCGTCCGGCCAACGTGAGCGGCTGCATTGGAAACGGCCCATTGCTTTGCTCGAAACGACCAGCCAAACGGCCTACTATTTCAATTTCCACGTTCACGATGTCGGGCACTTCACGGTGTTCGGCCCGACCGGCTCGGGCAAGACAGTGGTGCTGTCATTCCTGATGGCGCAGGCCATGCGTATCATGCCGCAGCGCGATGCGTTTATTTCGACTACATGCGCGGCGCTGAAATTTTCGTCCGGGCGCTCGGCGGTCGCTACGAGGTGATGGAACCTTCCCAGCCGACCGGGTTCGCGCCATTGCAGCTTGATGACACGGCAGAAAACCGTTCTTTCCTGGAAGATCTGCTCATCTACATTCTAACGCCGGAAGGCGGCGCGCTGGACGTGGCGGAGATGCGCGTCATCAACGCCGCCGTCGACATGATCTACAAGATCCCGCGCGAACAGCGGACCTTCGACCTGCTGCCGGAAGTGCTGCGCGGCTCGCTCATGCCCGGCATGAACGATCTGGCCGCGCGGATACAGCCCTGGCTCGACCCGAAGGACAAGGGCTGGCTTTTCAACAATCCCGTCGATCTGGTCGATTTCTCGAAACCCGTCGTCGGCTTCGACATGACCAGGATCCTGGGCGACCGAAAGCTTCGCTCGGCGGCGTTGCTCTACATCTTCCACCGTCTCGAGGATGTCATCGACGGCTCGCCGATCATGCTCTTCCTCGATGAAGGCTGGAAGCTGCTGGACGACGAGGTTTTCGCCGCCTTCATCAACGAAACACTGAAGACCATTCGTCGCCGCAACGGCGTGGTCGGCTTTGGCACGCAGACGGCGGAAGACATCGTCAATTCCTCCATCTCGTCGTCGCTGATCGAGCAAACGAAGACCAACATTTTCTTCCCCAACCCGAAGGCGAGCAAGGAATCCTACATGGAGCGCTTCTCGCTGACAGCGAAGGAATTCGAGTTCGTGCGCCGCACCGCGAAGGAAACACGCACCTTCCTCGTCAAGCACGACAGCGACTCGATCGTAGCCAAGCTCGATTTGTCGGCGATGCCCGATCTCATCAAGGTTTTGTCCTCGAACGAAGCCAACAGCAAGGAATGCGCACGGCTCCGGGAGACCTTCGGCGACGAGCCGGAAATGTGGCTGCCATACTTCTGCGGATGGGAGGACGAGCATGACGAAGCGGCTTAGCAGCGCTTGTCTAGCCTTGGCTCTCGCGACGGCGGAAAGCATGAGCGTGGCTGTCGCTCAGATCGTGGTCATCGACGGGCCGAACCTCGACAAGCGGCAAGAGGACGAGCAACACAGCACGAAGTCGGATGAGGCCAAGAAGGACGAAACCGACAGGAAGAAAAGCGTCGTCTGCACCTATTCGAACAAATACCGCTCACAGATGTTCCGCCGATCGCCGGCCGAAGCGTTGCAGCGCGACGCCGGCAACGTGAAGATGATCCGCTACTATGCGCAAAAGTACGGCGTTCCCGAAGGCCTGGCGCTGTCCGTTGCGTATCAGGAATCGCGCTTCGACACATGCGCCGGGAGCCATACCGGCGTCAAAGGCGTCATGCAACTGACCAAGGGCACCGGCAAGTCCATGGGACTGGACCGCGACGTGAACGAGCAGAATGTCGAAGGCGGCGTCAAATATCTCGGAATGGGCGTGAAGCAATGCGGGGCGGCGAATTACAGCTGTCTCGCCTCCTTCTACAACGGATCGAACGCAGGCGAGCAGAACCAATGGGCCGGCGGCGTCGGCCGCTGGAACAGCTACTTCAACGACTATGTATCGAGCGGCAAGGCTCCCGCCGCCGCACCGCCACCGTTCTCGATCGTAACGGCCGACGGCGCGGGCGGCTCGGCCCAAGGCGCGGCCATGGGCACAGTGAGGAAGGCGGCTGGCGGACTTGATGCAAGCTCATCGCAGATCGGCGCCAACGGCGCGGCGATCGACGCGCTAGCGGGCAACGTTGGCCAGGTGGCCGAATACAAGGACGCCTGGGAGCTGAACTCGTCGGCTCGCGGGATCAACGCCGATGTCACCAACCAGTACCTCGCCCAGGCGGGGGACTTCACGGCGTTGCTGGCCCAACTTCTGTCGTTGCAGAACGTTCAGGCATCGCAGTCGGCCAAACTGGTGCAAAAGCCGAAGAGCGGCCCTCCAAACCCGTTCTCTTGTGAACCCGCCGAACTGGAACGGTTGAAGATCGAGCGCGGCCGGTGGTCACCATGCGCACTTGAGAACGCGAGGGCAAGCTCGGCCGACAGCCGCTCGATGATCATCACCAGTGATCCTGTCGGCGCTGCCAGCGTGATCAATTCTCTACAGCAATAGGAGGCTGACATGAAGAAATTCGCGGTTGCGGCCAGTCTGGCGATTTGGGCAAGCACGGCCCACGCACAGATTGCCGTTATTGATGGCGCCAATCTCGATGTCGCCCGCAAGAATGCGGATAACACCAACTCCATCATGGATTCAAACAAGGACATTCTGAAAAAGAGCGAGGAGATCCTGCAGGCTCTCAGCGGCAGTCGTGACGGTTCGCTCGGGATCGGACAGATGGGCCTTGGCGGCAATATGTCGATTGCCCAAGCGCCGTCGTTCGGATCGATCCTGAACGGCGGGGCTCTTTCGTTTGGCGGCCTTTCGCCCGAAATCCAGAAAATCGCCGGCGCCGTCATCAACGGACTCCAGCTGGTGAAGCAGCTCCAGCAGATTGCCGGCAAGGAGACCAGCGCCGTCAACACGGCCTATGGCGGTAGCGTGAACGTGGCCTCGCTTTTAAGCGCATTGACATCGCAGGCTTCGCAGGGCGTTACCCAACGCCAACAGTCTCTGCAGTCAGCGAGCGGGCAGATCGGGCAGTCGCAGGACGTCAAGGGTTCGGTGGACCAGAACACACGAATGCAGCTGGAAAACGCGCGCGCCGTCAACGAACTGATCGGCGTCCAGAACGGCGCGGTCGCGGCCCTGAATGAGAAGCTGAAGGGAGATCTACTTCGCCAGAGCCAAGTGCAGAAGATGATGACACCGCGCACCGTCAATCCGTTCGCGGACTTTGGCAAGAGCGGGGGCTGAGCGCTTGTCGAGGCGAGTCCTGCGCATATGCGTTGTGATTGGGCTCGGCGCAGGGCTGTTTGGATGCGCAAATCGCGAACTGAAAGCGCCGTGCGGGCCTTTGGCGTATGCCCACGCCGACGAATGCGGCGCGCTGAAGCCGGTCAATTCAACGCCGTTCGCCAGCATCATTGACGAGGATCCATGAACGGTCTAGCCGCAAGCATCCTCGGTGGCATTGACAACATCGGCGAGGACTTCGTTCGCACCGTCTATATGCAGTTGGGAAATGCGATGGGCAACGTTTTCACCCTGATGCTGACCCTCTATATCGCCTGGTGGGGCTATTCGATCCTGAGCGGGCGAGAGTCGATTTCGCCAGTCGAAGCGGCCTATCGCCTCGGCCGCGCCGTCATCATCTATCTGCTGCTGACCGGATGGGGCACGTTTTCGGCGACGATCTATCAGCTCGTGCAAAGCATTCCAGACGAGGTCGGTAAGGTGATCGTCGGCGCCGTGTCGCGAGCCACCGGCAATCAGCTGAGCGACCAGGCCGCAATTCCAGCGCTCATCGACAACCTCTACCAAGGGGCTCAGGACGTCGCCAATCAGGTCTACAGCGGATCCTTCTATGACATTTTTGGTGCGCTCTTGTCGCTGCTCGTTCTGCTGTCGGCAATCATCTTCGCAGCGCTTGCCATTGCCGCGATCATCGCTGCCAAGGTGATGCTGTTCATCACGCTGGCCTTGGCGCCGATATGGATCATCCTTTGGCTTTACCGATGGTCCTCGCGCATGAGCGAAGGCTTTCTTTCGCTGACCACCTTCCTGATGATCCAGCAAATCCTGATCTACGGCTTTCTCGGTTTCTACTTCTCGCTCGTCAATGCGGCGCTGAACACGGCCACGTCCGGCGGAGCGACCATGGACAGCAAAATGTCACTGGTGCTGCCCTTGGTGCTGGTGACGATCATCGGCATCTACGTTCTCATGCAGATACCCTCGATTGCTTCGATCCTGAATGGCGGCGGGTATCTCAGCACCGTGGGCGCGTACAACCCTTATAGAAACTTCGGCAGAAACGCTGTGCGCTACTCCGGCGCGCGATGGGCAGCAGGCCGCGCGGCTCGGAGCGCCCGGCAGCCGACAAACAGTTTTCGATCTTCGCGAGCAGCAAGGGCCGATGCTGCAACCCGGTCCGCCATCCAGCAAGGTGCGCGCGATAACTCCAGGCCCCTAGCCTAGAACGCAAGAACTATCACGCATCGCGGCCTGGATCGGATCGGGATCGTCGCGCAAACGAGGCAATAGTAAAGTGTCAATCTCCATGGAAACAACTGCTAGCGGCAGCAGCGAACTCGTCGACAAGCGCTATTACAGAGCGGGAGCCACCTGGGAAGACGACACGCACAGGTCAATGCGCCGATCGCGTACATTGGCCTGGATCGTCAGCGGCATTTCAGGGCTGGTTGCGGTGCTGTCGCTGTTGGCGCTCGTGCTGATGCTGCCGCTCCGGCAGTTCGAACCGTATGTTGTCGAGGTCGACAAATCGACGGGCTACCTCGAGATCATGCGCGCGCTGAAGCCTGGAGATTTGTCCCAGAACGAGGCCGTCACCGCGGCCAATCTGGTGCGCTACATCAGAGCCCGCGAAACCTATGATTCGCGTGAACTGAAACAGAATTACGACCTGGCACAGCTCTATTCGACCGACGCCGCGTCCAAGGATTTGACATGGCTTTTCACGCCTGCAAACCCGCAATCGCTGGACAAGATTTTTGGCCGCAATGTCACTGTCTCGGTCGAGATCAAATCGGTTTCCCTGCTCAATCGCAACACCGCCTCGGTGCGCTTTGTCACGACGACGCGGCGGGACAGTTCGTCCACCGCCGACAATTGGGTGGCGGTGATAAAATTCCGCTATACCTCGACACCGCTCAAGAACGAATGGCGTTTCGACAATCCGCTGGGATTTCAGGTTACTGATTACCGCCGCGACCAGGAATCGGCCCCGGCCGCGGGGAGCCTGCAATGAGACGGCGCGCGGGCCTCGTCCTATCGGCCGCCCTTCTGCTCAGCGCGATCCACGCCGCGTCCGCACGCGACGGTCGCATCCGATATGTCACCTTCAACAATGACGACGTGACGTCGGTGCGCGCCGCTCTTGGCATTTCGACCATGGTCGAGCTCAGTCCGACCGAAGTCATCGAAACCGTGTCGGCTGGCGACACGAAAGGCTGGTCGATCATCCCCAAACGCGGATCGCGTTTCCTCTTCGTGAAGCCGCTGGAGCGCGATGCGTGGACCAACGTCAACGTGGTCACCAACCGGCGTGTCTATTCCCTGCTGCTGCAGGCGACTGACAATAGCCGTGACCGGGCTTCCTTCCAGGTCCGGTTCAAATACCCGGACGAGGATATCAACGCGCGCCTGCTCTCACAGGCCAAGGAGAGCGCCGCCGATCCGGATTTGAAGGACCTGAATTATGCCGATCTCAATTACGACTACGCCTACAAGGGCGACGACAGTCTGAAGCCGCGCACCGTGTTCGACGACGGCACCAAGGTGTTTCTGGAGTTCAAGGGCGACATTCCGGCGATCTTCGTTGTCGACGACAAGCGTCAGGAGTCGCTGGTCAACGTTCGCACGCAGGGCAAATACACCGTCATCGACAAGGTCGCACGGCAATTCACCCTGCGGGCCGATGGTAAGACGCTCTGCCTCTACAACCGGGCGCGACCCAACGCCATCGATCCCGTCGAGCAAGTCTACGGTCCAACGAAACTGACAGGCGGTTCCACTCTGCTCGGAGCCAGCGGAGGGCGCTGATGTCCCAGATCGATTATAACCAACTGGACGGCAGCCCGACGGTCGCGCGCCGTGGTGCGGGCGTGGGCACCAGGATCGCCCTGGTCAGCCTCGGCGTAGTGCTGGTAGGCGCGCTAATATGGCTTAACTGGCCCCGGGAGCCTGTATCGCGCGATGTTCGCAGCGAAGGCGAGGAAAACTTCAATCCGCCCGAGTTTCGCCCGCCGGCGTTGAACGACCCCCCTCAACCTGCCGACGGCACCATCGACCAGATCGTGGTACCCCCACCGGCCGACGACAAGAATGGCACGCAACAAGCCGAAAATGTCGATCAGACCGTGCAGCAGGGCGCCGACCTTGATGCGCAGCGACGCGCGCTGGAGGCGCAAATGGCGGCCGAGGAGGCTCGCCGCAACGCCGAGGCGGAGGAAGCCCGACGCAAGGCCGCGGCTGAGGACGAGGCTCGTCGCAAGGCTGAGGCCGCCGAGCATGAAAAAGCAGTGTGGGAACGTCTGCGGTCGAACCAGATGGTGACGAATGATCAAACCGGCTCGACAGATGCCGGCGCCCAGGCGGCGCAGGTCGAAATCGCGCCCGACGGTCAGATCGTCCCGGTCCCCGGCGCCGACAGTGATTCCAACAAGGCCTTCCTGGCGCAGTCTGAGGCAAGTTCTTCCGGCATCGTCAAAGCCAGGGCATTCCGGCGCACCGATGCCTTGATCCCTGAAGGAACGATCATACGCGGCTATTTGGAAACCGCGATCAACACCGACCTTCCCGGTGCCGTGCGCGCGGTCGTGCGTGAGGATGTCTTCTCGCTCGACGGCAGGCGGATCCTCATTCCGAAGGGCTCGCGCCTGACCGGAGAATATCGCTCGGGGCTGGCGCGTGGTCAGAAGCGTGTTTTCATCGTCTGGAGCAGGGTCATCCGCTCGGACGGCATTTCCGTCGATATCAAATCGCCTGGTGCAGACGCGCTCGGCCGCGGTGGCATGGGCGGCCGTGTCGATACACACTGGGTTGAACGGTACGGCAACGCCATCATGCTTTCCGTCGTGGGCGGCGTCTCTGAGTATCTGTCCTCGCTCGGAGATGGCAGCCAGGATGGACAACAGCGCCAGGTGACGACGACTGATCCCGTAACCGGTGAGACCACGACCGTAACTTATGGTGGCAATGGCTCGCAGCGCGACGCCCGCGGCATTGCTTTCGACAAGTCATCGACCGCCTTGCAGCAACTCGCGCAGGAGGCATTTCGCGACACGCAGAACATTGGCCCGACAGTCTACGTCGACCAGGGCACATCGATTGTCGTGCTGGTGCGGCGAGATCTCGATTTCTCGGATTTGTATGCTGACCCCATTCAGGAAGAAGTTGCACGGCTGAAGGCCGGTGGGCGGACGAAGTCGGCGATCGATCCGACGCCTCTTTACGCGACGCCGAAGGATCATTTCTATCCGGGCTATGGGAGCCCGGTGAAATGAATGCCGTGCATCCCCTCCCCGACCCATGGGCGAGAGCCCCGGTCCTGCGCGCTCATCTGGAGCCGATATGGACCTATTTGAACGAAGATGCGGTGTCCGAGATTGCGATCAATAGGCCCGGTGAATTGTTCATCGAACGTCTCGGCGCGAAGGAAATGGAGCAGGTCGTCAAGCGCGAAGTCACGTCCGGCTGGATTAGGCATATCTCGACCGGCGTCGCCTCTGCGACCAACCAGGTCATCAACGAAGAAAAACCGGTCCTGTCGGCTGCTCTACCCTCGGGTGAGCGCATCCAATGCATCCTGCCGCCCGCGGCTCCCGAGGGCGGGGCGATTTCGATCCGCAAGCAGGTCATCATGGATATGAGCCTTGATGCCTACAAGGATCTCGGCGCCTTCGACAACACAGCGATGGGCAGTGGACTGACGCTGTCAACCGAAGAAAAGCGGCTTGTCGAAATGTTGCATGACACGTCGCCGATGGACTTCCTGCAATATGCGGTGCGCAACCGTGTCTCCATCGTTGTTTCAGGCGGTACGTCGACTGGCAAGACGACGTTTTTGAATGCGCTCTTGAAAGAGATTCCGGCCCATGAACGGATCATCACGATCGAAGACACCCGCGAGCTGAGGCTGCCGGCTCCCAACAACGTCACTCTGATAGCTTCGAAGGGCGACCAGGGCCTTGCAAAGGTCTCCGCGCAACAGCTGCTCGAAGCCTCGCTTCGCATGCGACCCGACCGTCTGCTACTGGGCGAATTACGCGGCGCTGAAACCTTCGCGTTCCTTCAGGCGATCAACACCGGCCATCCTGGTTCGCTCACGACCGTGCATGCCAATTCCGCCCGGTCCGCCTACGAGCGGCTGGCGCTCATGGTCATGCAGGGCAGTACGGGCCTCTCACGAAGCGAAATCCTCGACTACTTGCGCGAGGTCATTCCGGTGGTTGTCCAGATGGTCCGCACCGAAGGCGGCCGGCGCGGCATCAGCGAGATCAAGTTCACCAAGGCGGAGACGATCTAGCGAGGCCCATCCATGCAGAAAATCGCAACAGCAATTTTCATGATGCTCATGGCGATGGCCCTGGGTGTCCTGCTCTTCACGGTCGCCTATGCCGCAACGGATTGGTACCGGACCGGCTCCCACGTCCTGTTCGACCAGCTGAACACCAATCCATTGCCGGTCGTTCGTCAGGCCTGGGCCGACACGATGGCGAGGAATTTTGGCCGGGTCCAATACGCCATTGCGGCGGGAGCATCAGGGTTCTTTGCGCCCCTGGTCAGCCTGTTTCTCATGCGCCCGAGAAAGCGCAATGACTCTCGCTTCATGACGATGAGCGACGTATCGAAAGCCGGCCTGACGAAAGTGGGCGGCGTCTTCATCGGTCGAGCCGGCGGCAGGCTTGCCGAAATTTTGTCGCCCGGCCGCGATCAGCGCTCCGGTAAGATCTGTTTCAGGCAGCGCAAGCTGATCGGCGGCAAGAAATTGTGGATTGACGGCGATGATATAGGCGGCTTCGTCATAGGGCCGCCGCGTTCCGGTAAAGGCACGTCTCTCATCATCCCGAACGCCCTCACCTGGCCGCATTCGCTCGTCGTTCTCGACCTGCGGGGCGAGACCTATGCGGCGACCGCCGGCTACCGCTCGACCATGAGCCGCGTGGTGCGATTTGCGCCGGCTGACCCCGACGACAATACCGCCTGCTACAATCCGATGGACTTCATCTCGTTGGACTCAGCACAGCGCGACATCGACCTTCGCAACATCGCTGCGGCGCTGTTTCCCCGACCGCCCTCAAATGCAGACCCTTATTGGGTTAATGATGCCCGCCTGCTTTTTACCGGCATAGCGTCCTTCGTCATGGAATCGCCTGCAATCCCGAACGAGAAGAAGACCTTTGCCACAATCCTCGAGATCATGAACGGTGCCGAGCAGCCGCTCCTGGAATTTCTCGGCTCGCTGCGTGAGGAGCGCCGCCGCGAATGCTCGCATTTCACGCTGCAAACACTGCTGCCATATTTTGAGATGTCCGAGCGGCAATTTTCCGGAATCTACGCCGGCGTGCGCACCGGAATGGCTCCCTTTCTCAACGAGCGTCTGATGCGAGCTACGTCGCGCAGCACGTTCGATATTCGCAAGCTCAAGCGTGATCGGATGTCTCTCTATCTCGACGTGCGGCGTGAGCAGATTACGTCGCTTGGACCGTTGTTCAATGTCCTGATTACGCAAATGATGAACTTCATGTCGGAAACCATGCCGCGCCCGAACGAGCATCCGGTGCTTGTGCTGCTCGACGAGTTCCAGAACCTGGGCAAGCTCGAGAACGTGACCGAAATGGCGAGCGTGCTCGGCGGTAACGGCGTTTCGATGTGGTTTTTCGTGCAGTCGCTGAAGGCTGTAGACGAGATCTATCGCCAAGAAGGGCGCAAGACGCTCATCAACGCCGCTCGCGTGCAGATCTTTTTCGGTGCGCAGGACGTTGACGATCTGCGCTATGTTTCCGAACAGCTCGGCGAAACGTCGGATGTGCAAAAGGACGTGACGCGCACTAAGGCAACGTTGTTCGACACTTACTACACGCGCTCGGAACACCGCAAGGAAGTGCGGCGGCCCCTCATGCGGCCGGATGAAATCCGTACGCTTGACAAGAACAAAGTCATCATATTGCCGCGTGGCGAGCTGCCAATCCTCGGCACGCGCAATTTCTATTTCGCCGACGGTCCGCTCGCCAAACGCGCCTATATGCCCCTGCCCGGCCCTATCGAGGTTTCGCGCACGAAAAGCCCTGCGTTGGCCCCCTCTGCGATTCCATCTCCTGCTGTCCCGACGATTGTGCCGACGGCACCCGCGTACCGCTCAGGCCTCTTGCAGACCCGCCTCCGGCGCGGCGCGACATTTGCCGCAAAAGCAGGTCGTATAGCTCCGCCGCCGGGCCGGCGCGCAACCGCAAAAGAACGGCTGAAAGCAACAGATGCTGCAGCCGTACCGGTTCATGGCGCCATTAGATTTTCCGCGTTGGCGGCCAAAGCGGCGACCACACGCATAGCCCCCGACAAAGAAGCAGCGGTTGCGGCGATCCTAAACAAGGTGCGGTCTCTGCGCGCAACGCATCCGACACCGAGACTTTCGATCGAAATCTGAGTATCGTCGAAGATGCTCTGCCTGATCTAGTCGACGGATAGGCAAAGGCGTTGGACTTACCTTGATTAGGGATGCACGCCACGTGTCATCCAGGCTGCCGACACCAACGGGCTTCGCGAGATGATCGTGCGTGCACTCTCGGCCGAGGCATAGGCATGTTATTCCTGTCTCTCCCGTGCCTTAGAGGGCCGGCACGTTAATTTAGCGCTCGTAATCGTTATCGTTTGAGCGCTGGGTCTTGCGGTCCTGCTCTTCCGACTGCCGTGCCTTTTGTTTGTTGGCATCCTTCTGCTTGGCTCTCACGTTCTCCTGGTCGGTGCCTGCGGGCGGCTGCTCCGGCTCGCGGGGATCGTCCCGAGTTGGAAGATCTCGCCCTCGAGCCTCACGCTCGGGGATCGGCTCGCCGCCGCCACGACGCTGTTGCTGGCGCTCGAATTGCAGCCGCGCCAGACGGTCGTGCATCTTGTCGTTCACCTCTTCACGATATTGTTCGAACTGTCCTTGATGCGCCGGCGGCAGCGTCTGGCGCATGTTGTCTAGAGCCTGATTGACGCGGGCCATCTGACGCCGCATTTCCAAGGGCGTTTGCGCCATGTTCAAATCTCCTATCAGTGCATTCAATTCTCTCATACCGGGATGGGACAGGAAAGACTTCTGCCCCGGTTGATCAGCTCCGCGACCCGCAGGACCAGGCTGCCCCTCCCCTGTCCGATCGCCACGGAACTGCAGAAAACTGTTGCCGATCGACTCCGCTGCCGTGAGAGCCTGACCGACTATGCCCGCGGTCCGCATCGTCGTCACAGTCTTTTGCCATGCGGCAGCGATCGCATCGCCGTTCACGACAAGGGATTGCGCATCGAAGCGACGTTGCCGCTTGGCCTCCACCCGCTCGACTGTGCTGGCGCTGACCCGGTAGCGCGGATCGCTCTGGGCGCGGCTGTAGGCTCCGGCATGCTCCTTCGTGAAGGGCCTCGTCATCGCATGATCCATGCGCCGGGTCGCCACCATCGCTATGCCGTTCTCGCGTGCCTTTTCCGCAAAGGTCTCACGCCAGGCTCCGAGATCAGGCTTGTAGAATTTCAGGCGTTCGCCGTCGGCTGACCGTGCCTGCACCATGGCGTGGATATGGACGTGCTTGGTGTCGTTATGATGCGCCAGGACGAACTTGTATCCCGGCGCGCGTTCCTCGAGCACGTCGCGCGCCGCAGCCATGACGGCATTGGCATCGGTGCCTGCCCTTGCCGAGAAAAGCAGGTGATAGGCATTGCGGCGCTCACGCCCCGAAAACTGCGGGCGCCATTGTTCATAGACCGAAGCCGCCGCCTTCGTGGAATTCTTCACCCCAGGCACGGGTTCGCCATTTGGATGGCGGACTTGACTGTGGGTCCGGATGAATTTTTGCAAAAAGTATTTCGCTTTGGCTTCGCGGCTGACGGCCGCAGTTACCTCTGCCTTGGCGACCACCCCCGCGGTGCCCATGGCCTCAGACAAATGCGCCTCGATCTTGTCCAGCGCCTGGCTGCGCGAATATTCCCGACCACCGGCCAGCACCTTGGCAAGCGGTCCGGCCCGCTCGTCGGTGTGCGCGTAAACCTCCACCGTGTGTCCATCCTGCGCATAGATGAACGGTTTTGAACCGAAGGCCTTGTTCAGCGCCTCGCTCAAGTCGACATCGGTGACCTCGTTGGCGAGCTCGAATCGAACCTCGATAAAATTGGTGTTTTCCAGGGGCGGTTCGAACGTCTCGCAAAACGTCTCCAGAAACGCCTTTCGTGCGGCACCTGTCGCAAGAACCTGCCCGTCCTCATCGAAAATCTCGATGTCGTGTTTCCCGCCTTTTTCGTCTTCACGCTTGCCGATGTAATTGAGCAGCCGCGCGGCGGCTTCCCTGGTCGAGGGAGGATTGGGCATGACCTTGAACACGGCAGGCTGCGCACCCGCCGCATAGCCTGCCCTCGCCGCCACGGCCCGCGCCTGATAGCCCGCCCGCACCGCTCGCCCTGTGCCGCCAGAGCGGCCAGCACCGCGACCGCCGCCGCGCCGCTTCCAGTCTTCCTCCTCCTCTTCCGCCGGAAACCGGCGAGCGTGGCGCCATAGACCATGATCGGCGCGCTAGTGGCCTTGCGCGAGCTCGCAGCAGTGGCCCTCGGAGCCCCGCTGGACATCGAACTCCCCGCCGCCCCCAATCCTCCCGGCGAAGAACGAGGGGCTTTCCTGCCGCCACCGAGCGTCGAGCCAGCTTGTCCTTGCCCGAGGCGTCCGCCGCCACCGGTCCGCTCATAACCCTTCATCACCTGGAATTCGCTGGCCTCGCGTCGGGTCCCCGTCGCGGACTTGTCGTCGTCCAGCTCCTCACGCTTTACGCCGGACTCGCCCCGCAGATAGCGTTCGATTTCGGCCGCGTAGCCAGCAAGACGACCGTTCATGGCCTAGCTTCCCTCGCCTTGCGAGACTCGACGGTCATTATTTTCAGTTCATCGCGAAACTGCCGCACGAGGTCGCCCACGGCAATCAGCGCTTGCTCAAGATCCTCATCGTGGGAAACACGGCCGTCATTCATCGCGCGCACGGCCTGATTGAAATTGATGCCGACGCGCCGCAGCTGATCGGTCATGTCCACGATCGCCGGCCGCAACGCCTCTGACGCGACAGGCAGATGCCCGACCTCTGCCCGCACGAGACGCCGGACGACCTCGCTGACGGTAACGCCGTCCCGCTCCGCAATGGCTTTGAGGTTGGCCAGCTCGTCAGCCGAAACCGGATGTGCGTCACCTCGCTATAGCGTCGTGACGCGCTCTTCACCGCTGCTTTCTGGGCGTCTGCATCCATCTCTCAAGCCCGCTTGCGGGCGCTAAGGCCCGACAGGGCCGCGCCGCCTATTTTGTGTGTATCACAAAATAGGCTATCCTGCCAATAAAAAGGAGGATAGGGCGCCATTCCTTTTTGCCGAGCCCATCTGTCAGCGGCAACGGTACGCGGGCGCACTGTTTCCATCGTGATTTGATGCGATGTGTCTATGATGCCTTGACGACTTGTTTCCATGTCAACATGGAAACAAGTCGGTCCCTCGATGCGTAGTCGAAATTCGCAGTCGATGGGCCACGGGTCCCATTCTTCGCTGCAGATCGTAGTTGCGCAAAAACTGCACCTTGAGCGAACCCTTATAGATGCGCGCCTGGGTTGCCAAACCCGTCTTCCCCGTTGACTATGTCACCATGTTTCGACCGTGATTTTGTTTCGCGTTTCCATGATGACTTGTTTCCATGTTGACATGGACACAAGGAGACAACGCCGGAAGGAGGCCCCATGATCATCTCCGCTGCGATCCCAAAGGGTGGCACCGGCAAATCGACGATGCTGCGCAGCCTCGCATCCGTCGCGCTGCATAGGGGCTATTCGGTCACCCTTATCGACGGCGACCGGCGGCAGAACATGAACCGCTGGTTCCAGATGCTGGGCGAAGCTGGCAATCGTCCTGACAGGCTCCAGATGGTGAGCGCGATGACCCCGCAGGAAATCCTCGACGCCGCAGCTATCCACAACGGGGAACGCTCCGTCGTCTTGATCGATACGGAAGGCACCACAAATGACAACCTCATGGCCGGGCTCTTCGCGGCCGACATTGTCGTCGTGCCGGTCTATTTTGCCCTCGATGATGTGACCGCCGCCATCCAAATCACCGACCACTACATTCCGCTGGCGGTCGAGAGCCGGGGTAGACCGCTGCCAGCGATATTCGTGCTGACCAAGCAGACCATCATCGATGGCAGGGCGCGAGCCCTGACCGAACTGCGCGCCATCATCCAGGCCAACGGCACGCCCATTGCAGAACACGTCCTGCACAATCGCGTCGCCTACCGAGACCTTCAGACCGGGCAGACCCTTTACAGCCCCGCGGTGCCTGACGCGAAGGCGATTGCCGAGAGCGAAGGGGTCTTCGACGACCTTCTGCAAACCTTCATCGAAGCCACAAGGAACGCGGCATGAGTGAAGAAACCGCGCCGAAACCCGGTGACGACAAGAAAGCCCGCATGATGAAGGCGATCTCCACGCAGCCGCCGGCGCTGCCCAGCATGTTCATCCCACCGAGGCCGAGACGTCAGGGGCCAAGGAGCAAGCTACGCCACAGATGCAGGAACCGACAAAGCCGTCCCCGGCAGTTGGGCCCGATTTCCGCAAGCTGCTGCGGCAGGGTCAGAAAAAGGACCCCATCGCCGGAAAGAAGATTCGCGAGGAGGAGATGATCCGCTGCGGCTACTATTTGACGGCCGTGGAGCAGCGCCAGTTCAAGTTGCTGGCGATCAGCAACGGGCACAGCATGACCGAACTGCTGCGAAAGGCTGTCCAGGACTATATCCGCATTCATAAGCACAAACTGCCGAAGGAATGATCGCGGTGTGGAGTCGCTGTCGCATGCCGTGACGGGTGATGTTCGTGGCTCTTTTTGCGACGCGCAAAAAAGGGGCCCGCGACGGAACGCTCCGTCGCGGGCCCCTTTTACGTGCTGCCTACTTGGGTTGGTTGAGGTGTTTCAGCATATCGCCGAGGATGTCGTCCCGCTCCGGACGCCCGCTGGCTGCAGCTTTGTCGTCGACCAGCTTTGCGGCCAAGTCAGGCGGCAGCCGGACGAAGTCGTAGCCGCGTGAGATGGCTGCGCAGCGAAGATCCTCAAGCGTTTCGAAAACGCGATCGTGGGTGCCGAGCCAAAGACCGGGCTCGTCGGTTTCTTCGTGCGGGAACGCTTGCAGGAAGTAGGTCCGAAGTGGTGGATCGTAGCCGATGACAGCGTCTGGATCCGAGCGGCGCTGTCCGGTGCCGATGCCCGTGACCGTGATGGTGTAGCGGCTCATTGCAACCTCCTTTTGCCGGTTGGAGCCGGCCCCGGAAGGGGCCGGCCACGAATGCCTCACTGGGGGTTGTTCCAGAGGATGACCTTCTTGTTTTCCTCGCCACCCGGAGCGGGAGCGAGATTGCCGAAGATGACGCCGATCTCGGGGGCTTCCAGCTTGACCGAGAGGTACTCCTCGCCCGAACGCTGGGAGATGCGGTGCCAGCCGGCTCCGATCTCGAAGCCCGTGCGCTTGTTGACGATCCGGTAGTCGGGCGCGTCCTCGCGCGACTTGTTGGTGTTCGGGATCAGGGTGATCGGGGCGTTGACCCGGAGCGTGGCAAAGACGCCTTCCATCGAGCCGTCGGCCTTGGTGGTGAGGTTTGCGATCGTGGTGGCCATGGTAGTTCTCCTTCAGTTGCATCGGGACCATTCCCGATGGCGCCAAAGGAGAGGGCCGTCCTGCTGCGGTCATCTCGGCGAAAATTCTGGAAAATTCTATTTGCCGAAAAAGTGCGGGCAGGCCCTTCGCCGGCCCGCAGACAAAACAGAAATCGAATTTTCCTGAATATTCGCCGAGTGTACCCCCAACGGGGGTTGACCGCACAAAGCAGGCGGTCGTCTACAAAGGCGACATGAAACGGGAATGGCCCCGGATGCGACCGAAGGAAAAGAACTCAGGCCGCCATCGCTTGACCGCCGACACAACGCTGCCGGATCGCAGGAAGAGGCTGCAGCCTCTCGGTCATGTCATCTGCGTCGTCACTACCTCGAACTGCAGCCCGGCGCGTGACCGCCTGCGTGTTCGTGATGGTGGCACAGCCAGTTCGAGGTCGGGACCGACTGGCAGCGAACTTCACGTCCCTCGGGGCCGATACCGCGCGGCAAGGTTGGACGACCCGGCAAGCCAGGAAGTTGTTCGGCACGCTTGCACCCGCTTCAGAGGCGAGGCGTCAAGATGATGATCCGCACAAGGCCCCGCGGCTCTGCGCGTGGACCGGTTTCGAAAGGGGCCGGCTCCGGCCGCTCCTACTAGTGGATTAGGCGGCGAGGAGCCGGATCAACATATCGGATTGAACCCGCCGGGCTGTCTGCAGCACCGCATCCATCATCCTGGCAATCTTAGACGCTCGTCCGGTGTCATGCGGGCTTCGGCTTTGCGGCGAATGTCCGGTCCCGCATGGCGAAGCATGGCACACCAGTCTTCCACATTGTGCGCGGTCGCCAAACTGCCCCTGGCCAGATCGTAAATGACGCACGGCTTGTTCGCGATGGCAAGCCGCATCACGTTGAGGCAGGTGCCCTGCGAAGAGCCGTCCCAGATCATCATCCGAAATCGGCGCGGCGGGCCATCTCCCGGTCCTTTTCGGCATGGACGTCGAACCCTGATGCGCCGTCCGGCGGCGGGACGTGATAGGTGGCCCAGTCGCCGAGATTGTTGCGCGCTTCCATCCCGGCATGGAAGACGCCGACATGCTCATAATTGTAGCCGGCGAGCAGGCCCTGCATCTCGGCATCGGCTCCTGGCGCGTCGCCGATCAGCACGCCGTGCTCGGCGGCAACAATCGCGCTGATCCGTTCGATCGCGAGGGCCGGCAGTTCGTAGATGTCGCGTGAGCCGCCCAAAAATATCATCGCCATGGTCGCTTTCCTTTCTCTCAAATCAACCGCCCCGCCCAGGCTATCCTCTCCCCCTCGCGCGAGGGATCGTCACCGAAGGCCGAGACGGCGAAGCCGGCTCGGGGAGCGGCGGCGCGCCGCGACTAGAGCCCGGCCGGCCGCAGGCCGCGCGCCGGGACGGTATCGGAGAAGGTTCGGCCGCTTGCCTAACTCGCGCGTTGCCAGTTCTGCAGCCGCGCTGGCCTCTGTGGACCGGATGGATGTGTGCACACGAAGAACCCGACCGCGAACGGCCAGGTTCTTCGACGTGGAAAACGACGGCGGCGCTCATGCGCCACCCTCTGCGAACCGCCAGACCGGGATGCCGAGGCGGCGGGCCTTGTCGGCGAGATTCTCGGTGATGCCGGAACCGGGAAAGACGATCAGGCCGTAGGGCACGACCGACAGAAGCTGGTCGTTGCGGCGGAACGGGGCGGCCTTGGCGTGCCGGTTCCAGTCCGGCTTGAAGGCGATCTGCGTACCTTGCGGTTCTCGGCCCAGCAGGCCGCGATGCGCTCGGCGCCGCGCGGCTGCCGCCGTGGAGCAGGACCATGTCCGAGTGCTTCTCGCGAGCCTTGTCGAGTGCGTCCCAGATGCGGTCGTGATCGTTGCAGTCGAGGCCGCCGGCGAAGGCGATCTTGGTGCCGGCGGGCACCAGCACCTCGGTCTCGGCGCGGCGGCGTGCGGCCAGGAAATCGCGCGAGTCGATCACCGCCGCGGTCATCGCCTGATGGCTGACCTTGGAGCCGGTGCGCGGCCGCCATTCCGATCCGGTTTGCGCCTCGTAGAGATCGGCGGCCTCGTCGCGCATGATTTCCAGCACATTGCGGCGCTCGATGTAGGTGATGCCCTCGGCTGTGAGCCGTTCCAGCTCGACTGACTTCACCTCGGAACCGTCCTGTTCGCCCTGGCTCGAGCGTTGTGCCTCCTCGTTGCGGTCGAGACTGCGGGCGACGCGCTCGGCGGCGCGATGGAAGACGTTTGCGAAGGACCAGAGCAGGTCGTCGAGGTCAGGTTCGAGCCTGGTGTCGCCGAGCATGCCGGCGAAGGTCTCGACGATCCCGGTGAGGCCGGCCCGGATCACCTCGTCGTCGGGAAGTGGCCGAGGATCGGGCTCGTCCTGATGCGGACGATGACCGTACATCTGCAGTTCGAGGATGACGCGGTCGGTCGGCGATGAGGCGTGGTAGGGCTCGTAGGCGTCGTCGAAAGGAAGCTCGTAGGTCATGGCGTGTCTCCGTCGGTTGTGGCCGCGCCGATCGCGGCCTGACAGCGCTCCCCGGCCGCGCCCCGGGCGCGGCCGCACCGAAGGCCGGAGCGCGAGCGGAGGACGGCGCAGCCGTTGCGGCCGTGACGGGGGCGTGGCAGGAGTCGCCTCTCGGGCAGGCCGCGGGCGCGGCTCTCCCGGCGGCCCCCGCCATGCCTGCAGATCTTCCGCGACGCCGCCGCTGCCCAGCCTGCCGGCCTGGCTGTCGGTTTGGGCCGGTCATCCTGGCGGCAGGAAGAGACGGACATCCTCCGGGACGAGCTGATCGCTGAGCCATGCCGCGAGATGGGCCGGGCCGAGTTGCCGCAAATCGTCGTTGAAGTCGCCGAGCTGCGGTCGCAATTCCAGAGTGAGGACTCCGGCCGCGCCTGCCCGTTGGCTGAGACGCTCGATGCCGTGCCGGCCGGCGGCGTCCGCATCGGCGGCGATGTAAAGGCGGCGACAGCCAGACGGAAAGATCAGGCCGGCAAGGTGATTGGCGGAGGTGGCGGCGGCCACCGGCAGGGCCGGCATCACCGTCCGGAGCGAGGCCATCGTCTCAAAACCCTCGCCGGCGGCCATGACTGGAACCGGCGCACCGGGCTCAAGGCCAAGCCAGATGCCGTTGCCAAGAAGATGCCCGAGAGAGCGGCGCGGGTCGGGGACAGGCGCCTTGCCGTTGCCGCTTGCGTCGAGCCAGGTACGTTGGAGGCCGGTGATACGACCGTCGAGATTGGTGACCGCCGCGATCAGCGCCGGCAGCGTCTGCGTGTCACCCGTCACGAGATCCCGGTAATAGCAGCTGGGATGGAAGCGCAGGGCACGCTGGCGCGGGGAGAGCAGAATGCCACGGCCAGCGAGATAGCCTTCCGCGAGCGTGCCGGCGATCGGCCGTGACATGGCGAACAGGCGACGCGCGGCATCGGGGGAGCTGCGTGCCGCGGCGGTTTGGCCCTGCGCGCCATGGGTCCAAGTCTGGGGCTGAGGCGGTGGCAGCGGCATGGAGAGAAAGCGACGTGCTTCATCGGCGACCTCGCGGAAGTCGACCAGACCACAGCTCTGCTCGATGACGTCGAGCAGGTCGCCATGTTGCCCGTTCGCTTCATCGATCCACTTCCCGGCTGGTCCTTTCGCGTTGGCCTTCAGCCGCACATGCATGGAGCGACCGCGCGTGTTGCGGACATCGCCGACCATCCAATGGTTGCCGGAGCGATGGCCGTTGGAGAGATACTCGCGGCACACCGCCTCGGCATGTTCGCCAAGGCGGCGTGCCAGTTCGGAAGCCGAGCCGGTCATGATCGCCTCCCCTCAAGCCGCTGCGGCACGGTCGGTGACTCCGACCAGTGTATGGCGATCCAGCAACGCGGCGAGGAGGGCCGGGCCTTGAGCACCCGTCGGGATGAATAGCCGAAGCTTCCAGGAGATGATTTCGGAGATCAGCCCGAGCGCCTTCAGCCGCGGCACCACTGCGTCGGTGAAGCCGATCAGCTCGACACGGTAGTCGTTCATCACGCGGCTGCGGCGAAGGATCAGGCCGTCGGCGAGTTGCAGCCCGATCCTGCCTTCCACGAGGCCGGTCCATGCATCTTCGGGTGCGAGTGAGGGCACATGGTCAAGCCCAAGATTGCGGAACATGGTCGCGACCAGGCTCGGCGCGATGTGACGGCCGATGATGCGCTCCCCCGCATCGGTCTGGATGCGGTAAACCCGGCAATCGTCGTCAGGCAACCGCCGCCAAATCGGCAGGAGGAGCCCTGCGACGATGTGGAAGGTGCTGGTTGTGAACTCCGGGACAGCCGCCACTTCGACTTCCCACAGCTCGCAGAACAGTTTTCGGTCAGCCGGCTGCCAGTGCGTTTCGGCAAGCGCGCCCTGGCCGAAGCGCAGCTCGTCGGTCGGCCGCAGCAGACGGACGCGGTGCTCGACGGTTCCATCGTCGAGCATAAGGCTCGCCGTCGGCAGCTGTATCGCCGCGCGGCTCGAGCGTGAGTTGACGAGCAGAACCGATTGGGGCTCCGCTCGGACGATGGCCAGCGCGTCGACCAGGCCGAGCGGCCGGATTCGGTCCTTGCGCGCGACGGTCAGCACATGCGACTGGGCGCCCGAGACCGGATGCGTGTAGACGGTTCGCCGATCGGTGACGACGATGCTCTCCGCCGTGATCGTCTCCAGACCCTTGTCATAATTCCCGGCGGCGATGGCGCCCTCTATTCTTCCCGCCATCAACTGCTCGAACACCTCGAACAACAGGTTCTGCGTTTCGATGCGCAACGCCAGCAGACGGTTGAGCCAGGTAGTGATCGGCGGCAGTTCGTCGCGCAGCCCGCCCTCGTCGGTGGTCAGCGACAGGCCGGTCACCGTCTCGAAGGTCGTGAGCGAGCAGCCTTCGATCCTACCTTGGTGGAGCAGCATGTAAAATTGCCGCAGGGCGGCGCGGGCATAGGGGCTTTCCAGATTGTCCTCGGACCGGAACAGCCCTGCCCCGCCCGTCTGGCGCTGGCCGCGCGTGATAGCACCCAGCGTGTCGAGCCGTCGTGCGATGGTCGACAGGAAGCGTTTACCGGCTTTGACATTGGCGGCCATGGGCCGGAACAGCGGCGGCTGCGCCTGGTTGGTGCGGTGGGTTCGTCCGAGACCCTGGATGGCGTTGTCGGCGCGCCAGCCGGCTTCCAGCAGATAATGCTTGCGCAGCCTCTGGTTCCTCGCGCCGAGATCGGCGTGGTAGGAACGGCCCGTGCCGCCGGCGTCGGAGAAGACCAGCACGGACTTGTCGTCATCCATGAAGCTTTGCGTCTCGGCGAGGTTGGCCGAGCCCGGACGGTTTTCGACCGCGAGCCAGTCGATGCCGTCGCGGCCTGTCTTCTTGACGATGCGTCGCGAACGTCCCGTCACCTCGGCGACTGTGTCGGTGCCGAAGTGATGGAGGATCTGGTCGAGCGCGCTCCCGACCGGCGGCAGCAAGGCAAGCCGCTCGATCATCCCGTCGCGGCGGCGGACCGCCTCGCGGCATTGGACGGGATTACCATCTGCGTCATGCACCGGCCGCGAATAGGTATTCCCTTCAGTGTCCGAATATTCCTCGAACAGCTGGGTCGGGAAGGAGTGCATCAAATACCCGCCGACATATTCGCGCGGGGTGACATCAACATGGAGGTCCGACCATTCCTCGGTCGGAATCTCTGCCAGCCGCCGTTCCATCAGCGCCTCGCCGGTCGAGACGATCTGCACAACCGCCGAATGGCCGTCAGCGCGGTCCTGCTCGATTGCGGCGATCAAGGTCGGCGTCATCATCGAAGTGATGAGATGAGAAAAGAAGCGTTGCTTGGTGCTTTCGAAGGCCGAACGCGCTGCCGCCTTGGCGTTGCGGTTCAGCGTGGCGGAATCACTGGTGATGTTGGCCGCCTCAAGCGCGGCGCTCAGGTTGTTGTGGATCACCTGGAAGGCATCCGCATAGGCATTGTAGATGCGGATCTGTTCGTCGGTCAGCTCGTGCTCTAAAAGGTCGTATTCTACGCCGTCATAGGAGAGAGAGCGAGCTGTGTAGAGGCCGAGCGACTTGAGATCGCGGGCGAGCACCTCCATCGCCGCGACACCGCCGCCCTCGATGGCCGCGACGAACTCGGCGCGGTTGGCGAACGGAAAGTCCTCGCTGCCCCAGATGCCGAGACGCTGCGCATAGGCGAGATTCTCGACCGCCGTTGCACCCGTTGCCGAGACATAGACGATGCGGGCGTCGGACAACGCATGCTGGAGCCGCAGGCCCGCCTTGCCCTGCTGCGAGGGCGCGACGTCGCCACGCACTCCCTTGCCGCCAGCAGCATTGGCCATCGCGTGTGCCTCGTCAAACACCACGACACCATCGAATTCCTTGCCGACCCAGTCGAGGATTTGTGCGATGCGGGATTTCTTGCCATCGCGCTCCTGCGAGCGCAGCGTCGCGTAAGTGGTGAACAGGATGCCCTCGGCAAGACGGATCGGCGTGCCCTGCCGATAGCGCGATAGCGGTTGGACGAGGAGCCGTTCCTGGCCAAGTGCTGCCCAATCGCGCTGGGCATCTTCCAAGAGCTTGTCCGATTTGGAAATCCAGATGGCGCGTCTGCGGCCTTGCAGCCAATTGTCCAGGATGATGCCGGCCACCTGTCGGCCCTTTCCGCAGCCGGTTCCGTCACCCAAAAACCATCCACGGCGAAAGCGGACCGCATTTTCGGCGCCATCGGGTGCGGCCGAGACGACGTCGCAGGTTTCGTCGACTGTCCAGGCGCCGGCGAGCTGGTCGGAATGCGCCTCACCGGCATAGATCACGCTTTCGATCTGGGCGTCCGATAGCAGGCCCTCGTCGATGATCGCGTCAGGGAGACGCGGCCGGTAGGAAGGCTTCGGCGGCGCGACGGCGGCCATAGCGGCCGACTGCACAAGTGGCGTCGGATGTGGTTTTGCCCTGGGAATGTGGATCGACTGGAGCGCGTAGGGCTCGTAGATCGTGTCGGTGAGCCGACCGCCTTGCTCGGCCATCCAGTCGCGCAGCTCATAGGCAAGGGGCACGGCCGGGGCGCTACTTGCAACGGCCGGGCGGCTGGGCGTTGCACGGCCTGCCGGACGCGCGGGCCGGACTGTTCTTACGGCAGCAACTGAGGCGGTGTTGGGTACGGCTCTCGCCGCGGATCGAGTGGCCGTCTGCATGGCGGTGTTGCGCAGGATCCCGTTCGACAGAGCGCCGACCGAGTCCGGAAAGCCGTCCGGTGTCCGGGACGGCAGATCCATGATCCAGGAGAGGAGCGTTTCGACGTCGGGCGTCCTGCCCGGCGACGCGACGAAACGCGACGGATCCGCGGCTGGTACCTTGTCTATGATCGTCAGGCGGGTTTCGGAGGTCGTGCCATGGCGGGCATAGACACGGCCGTCGATCGCCGCGGTGAAGACCACCCTGCCTTGCTGCTGCAGCCGTTCGAAGCCAGACCGCCACTTTGGATTTTCGGGGGAAAGGCCGGTGCCGGTGATGGCGACCAGCCGACCGCCGGCGCGCAGGCGCGAGAATGCGGAAGAGAGATGCCGCCATGCCGCATCGGTGACGTGGCCATCGACATAGGCGCCTACGGTGAAGGGCGGGTTCATCAGCACCACGGACGGCTCAAGGCCGGCGTCGAGATGATCATCGATATGGGCTGCATCATGCCGGGCAACGGGGCGCGCAAACAGCAGGCCGAGCAGATCGGCGCGTGTCGCCGCAAGCTCGTTCAGCACGAGCGAGGCCCGGGCGATCTCGGCATGGACGGCGAGAAGGCCGGTGCCAGCAGAGGGTTCGAGAACGAGGTCTGAAGAGGAGATCGCGGCCGCGCGAGCGGTGGCGAATGCGAGCGGCAGCGGCGTCGACAGCTGCTGCAGGGCCTGACTTTCGTCGGAGCGCCGCGTGTGCGTCGGCACGAGCTCGGCGATGCGTTTCATCATCGCCAGCGCCGCCTGCAGCGAGGACGACCGCGACAGGATCGCCGGCCCGTAGCGAAGGAGAAACTGTACCTGAGCGACTTCGAGCGCCTCATAGGCGTCTTTCCAGACCCAGATCCCTTCCGCGTCGCTGCCGCCGAAGCTGTCCGTCATGACAACGCGCAGTGCCGCGGTGGTGATCGCCTTGCCCTGTTCGAGGGAAGGCAGAATCTGCATTGCCGCGTGGAAGATCGCCTGGGCGCTGTCGATGGCGGTGGGCGCGGGCGCGCCGAGAGGAGCGGCCGTCCGGGCGGCGGCCGATGTGGTCGAAAGGATGTTCATGGAGATGTCCTTCGCGTGAGGGGAAGCGGCCCCCGCGCCGGCACTCTCTCCGCGCCAGCCGGGCCGCACTCGTCCCGGCTCCCCTCTGCCTCTGGCACCGATGCACCAAACGGGTTGCGCTCCGCGCAAAGCCATGACTCAATACAAAGACAGGGATGCGGCGGCGACCTGGAGCTGCGGAGGTGATGCGACGGTTCCGAATTGGAAGTGAGGTCTACGAGGAGGGCGCGCCTGACCTGCAGGCGGCGCTGGCGAACGCCTATGCGAACCGGGAGCGTCCACTATGCCTGTGCCGTGAGCCGGGATGCCCGATGTACGTCGCCCGCATCGGCGACCTTCATCTGATCAAGCGCATGCCGCTCAGCGGCGGGGAGCACGATTCTTCCTGCGATTCTCACGAATCGCCTTACGAGCTGTCGGGTCTGGGCGCCCTGATGGGCAGCGCGATTCAGCTCGATCCGCAAAACGGCATGGCGGCGCTGAAGCTGGATTTCAGCCTGTCGAAGACGGGGAACCGGGCAGCGTCTGTGCCTGCTGGCAAGAACTTCGCCAGCGTGACCGCAGATCCCAGGAGGATGTCTCTGCGGGGCCTCCTCCACTACCTCTGGCATGAGGCCGAATTGACGGTCTGGACATCGCGATGGATCGGCAAGCGACATTGGTGGAATGTCCGTTGGCATCTGCTCGAGGCTGCCGGTCAAATGACGGTGCGGGGTGGGCCGCTGGCGGACATTCTGTTCGTGCCCGAGCCGTTTCGAGTCGGGGACAAAGAAGCGATCGAGCAACGCCGCAACGCGGTTCTCGCTGCGGCGCTACCGCCGAAGTCCGGCCCACGGAAGTTGCTGGTGTTGGCCGGCGAGGTGAAGGAAATCGTCCCTGCACGATCTGGTCAGAAACTCGTCATCCGGCACCTGCCCGGTTTTCCGTTCATCATCGATGACGCATTGCATCGGCGCCTGCAGGCACGCTTCGAGAAAGAATTGTCGCTGTGGGGAGCCGATTCGAACTCGCATCTCATGGCGATCGCGACGTTCGGATTGAATCCGGCGGGGCTCGCTATTGTCGAGGAGATCGCGCTAATGGTGGTGTCCGAGAATTGGATACCTTATGAGACGGTTCCCGAGAAGAAGCTCGTCGATGCGCTTGCCCGGGTTCGCGAGAAGAGCGTGAAGGGATTGCGCTATGATCTGCAATCCGACCAGCCGATCGCCAACGCATTGCTTCCGAACAGGGACGAGCCGGTTGCGCTCTTTGTCGTTCCGGCCGAAGCGGACGATACCTTCGAAACGTCGCTTCACGAAATGATCGCCGCGCGACCTGAGATCGGCTCCTGGGTTTGGCGGGTCGGCGAAGGCGATATGCCGCCGCTGCCGCTTTGACGTTCAGTGAGCGAGTTCTTTAGGTCGCTTCTCCTTCGGTTGTTGCGAGCTGATGCAATCGCCGTAGTAGGTAATGGTATCATTGCCTGGTGCTGCTATCGAGACCGAGGCGGGCATCCGCAGGGAGAACGTCAGTTCCTGCGCTCCTATTTCAGCTACCATCAGGCTTGATCCAACGCTTAGCGCGACGGGTGGGGCTTGCCCGACCTGTAGAGTGTTATTGTTGGCTCCCATGCCTCCGCGGAACGTTAAAAGCATCGGCGGCAGGTGCTCAAACTTGCAAGAGACCACAGTGGGTTCGCTCGCCGCTGACGCCGCGGCGGGCAGGCTCAAAGCCACTGCGAATCCAAACAATCTCACCTGCATCAGCATAGCGTCTCGCACGCCACGCCGTCGCCATCCCGATCCAACTTCCGGCCCCACGAGCAGTTGTGCAGATACCATTGCGCCTCGTCACATGAACTGACCTGTGAGCAGTATCGCCGCGGTTGGCACGAATAGCCGCTCTGCGCGACCAGCTTGCGGTTGACTATGCCAAGCGGCTGGCTCGTCGGCGCGGTGACGTCGCCGTGCTCTGCGCGCCAATCCCAAGGAGCTTCAAAATTGCCGACCCACAGTCCGACCTTCGCCGCCTGGGCCTTCGCCTGCTGCGCGGCGTATGCGCCTTGGCTGTAGCGCGGCCAATCGAGCGCCTGGCCGTGCTCGACCATCCACGCGGCAACGCTGGCGCCGTCGCCGCGCCGGCATTCGCCGACGAAACGGTGATAGCGATCCCACGTCACGAACGTGCATTGCAACGGCTTCGAGGCGGCAAGGAAGCCGTCCAGTGCTTCCGCCGATCGCCGGCCGCAGGGATATTCGAAGCCCTTGGCGTCGTCGCAATATTGCTTGCTCTCGGGCGCGTCGATGCCGTTGAAGCGAATGCGCTGGCCGTGGATCTCGATCGTGTCGCCGTCGATGACGGAAGCGACGCCGGTGATTGGCTCTACCGGTTTCGGCTTGATCAGGTTTTGCAGATTGATTTCCGGGAGCGGTCCGCTGTTATGCATGACAAACTGCGTCACCAGAGCAGCTGCCGCGGCGACAGTCACGAAGATCAGCCGTCGTGGCACGCTCACCAAACGCCGAGCGCGCGAGCGCCTGGCTTCAGTGCGCTTGCGCCACTGGTCAGACCGATTGTCGTGCCGTGATTTGTCCACCCCCATCTCCCCGGCGGGAGAATGCTCCTAAACGCGGCCGAGGTCTAGGCGTCCAATTCCAGCGGCTTATGCCCCGGCTGCTCGTGCCAGATGACTTGCCGGAGATCGCGTCGGTCCACAGCCTGGCCGCAGGCAGGGCAGATGTGAAAGTGATCTTGTTCCGTGGCGGCTGATCTGACCCGCGGCCTGCCCTTAATCGGCGGGCCCAAATCGGAAAGCTTCGTCACCCTCGCAGCTTCCTGGCCTCGCGCTCCAAGGTCTTCCGATCATTGCCGTGCTCACCGATCAACTCCCGAACTTGCTGGGGCGTGATGCGGTGCTGCTTGGCGAAGTAGCGCACCTCATAGTCCTCGTCGGCGGAAACGCGGCCACGGTCGCGGAAATCCCGCTTTGTCTTGTCGTCGCTCATGACAGTTCCTCCTGGTGAAGAAGAACAGCGGCTGCGTCAGAACGTTCCCGTCCGCTTCTTTAGAGCCGACTAACGGAACGCTTACGGCCGTGCGATATTGAATAAAATGCGAGTTATGTGGAGTGCCTATGCGTAAGCCTGCCGACCACGTTCGGCTGACGTTCATCCGCCCTATGGAGCCCGAGTTGGTCGAACAGCCGCCCAAGGGTGGCGAATGGGGCCATGAGGTCAAGTTCGACGGTTACCGGACCCAAGTCATCAAAGATGCTGAGAGCATCCGCTTCTTCACCAAGAACGGCTTCGACTGGACGGCCAAGTACCGGCCGCTCGCCGACGAGGCGAGCGCGATAGACGCCGAAAGCTTCATCATCGAGGGCGAGATCATCGTCACTAACGAGGCCGGCCTTTCGGACTTCCATGCGCTGCGCTCGGCCATCACGAAACGCCCCCAAGACCTCTACCTCGTGGTCTTCGACCTTCTGCACCTCAACGGCCACGATCTACGCGACATGCCGCTGAAGGACAGGCGCGAAGTCCTACAAGCGGTGATCCCGGCCGGGGGTCGTATCCAGTTCAGCGAGGCTCTGCCTGGCACTGGCGAGGCCGTCTACCATCTCGCCTGTGAGGCCGGTCTTGAGGGCATCGTCTCGAAGCGGCTCGACAGCCTGTACCGCAGCGGCTCGACCATGAACTGGCGCAAGATCAAGTGCTACGTCGAGAAGGAGATGGAAATCATCGGCGTGAAGCGGGAGACCGGAAAGCCGGCAATCGTGCTCATGGCTGACAAGGGCCACTACATGGGCGGGGCGTTCGTGACGTTCAAAGCCGACAAGCGGCAGGCCCTATGGGACCGCGTTCAGGGCAAGGCCGGCGCTCCACCGCCGAAAGGGCTCGCCAAAGAGAAGGCCGAATGGCTCAAGCCGGGATTGGTGGGGCGGGTCAAGTTCCTAAAGGGCGAGGAGAAGCTTCGCCATGCGTCGCTGAAGGACTTCTGGGACGAGAATTCAAAGGACCAGCGCGGTCGGGGCATGTGATCTCGTAAATTCCCGCACCTCGTCAACTATCCAATTCCTGAATGCGCGAACCTTTGGGTGGTCTTGATTGCCTATCCGGTAAACAAGATCGTACCCCCATTCCACGTCGAGCTTGGATTGCGGAAATAGCTCCACCAGTCGGCCCGCCGCGAGGTCTTCGGCGACCAGAACGCTCCGGCCGAGCGCCACGCCTTCACCCCGTATGGCGGCCTCCGTGGACATGCTGCCCAAGCTGTAGCCGGAGCCTCGGGTCTTTGGATAAGGCAGTTCCATCATGGAGAACCAACGTTCCCAAGTCGTGTTCATGCCAATCTCGTGTACCAACTGGCATTTGGCCAACTCACCGGGAGACCGAAGCCCGCCCATGCGGTCGCGATAGAGTGGCGCGCAAACCGGGGAGACTGTTTCGTTCATGATGCGCTCGGCCACAGCGGCAGGATACTGGCCTGTTCCATAGCGCAAAGCTACGTCTACGTGGCCGTTCGCGAAATCCACCGGAGCGTCGGTCACCTCGAGATGGACCTCGAAGTCAGGGCACTGCGCCATCAACTTGTGAATGCGTGAGGTCAACCATTTGCTTGCAAAGGAGACGCCCGAGCTAACGACAAGGCGCGTGTCGTCGTGCTTACGTCGAATGCTTTCCGCCTCTCGTGCCAGTTCGGAAAGCAGACGGGTGACGGCACTGAAGAACGAGATGCCTGCGTCGGTCAGTTCTATCCGGCGGGTCATACGACGGAAGAGTTGAACCCCGAGATGGTCCTCAAGCGCCTTGATCTGACGGCTTACAGCGCCGTGGGTCAGATGCAGCTCCTCCGCCGCCCGTGTCATGCTGAGCCTCCTACCGGTAGCCTCGAAAGCACGGAGCGTTTGTAGCGGAGGAAGCTGGTCGAACATTTCCGAGCCATGCGTGAGGGCAGTTCACGCGTCTAGTGAGATTAAATGGTTTGTCGAGTTGGCCTGCCTCCGACTAGACATGACACCGACGCACGCAAATTCCAACTGACAGTGGCATCGAATATGTCATCGAACACCCCTGACGCCGGGCTCCTATCCCAGCCATTTGCACCAAACGAACTTTCCTCGAAGAGCGTTGGAGCCATGATGTTGCTGGCGGTGATGTGGGGACTTTCAATACCCATCACGAAGCTGGGACTTGGCAACATCCCGCCGATCACGTTCACGGCGCTACGCTTCATGGTGGCTGTGCCTCTGATGCTGTTCCTGGCCCGCCGCCACCTTTGGGTTCCGACGAAAGCAATCCCCAGCATTGTCGGTCTTGGCGTCATGGGCATTACGCTCGGCAATGTGGCCCAGTCCTTCGGTGTGCAAGGCACGTCGGCCTCTGTCGCGACCATCCTGTCGGCAACAATCCCCATCTTCATGGTCATCTTGGCGGCCGTTCGGCTGAAGCAGTCTGTCACACCCGTCCAGTGGACCGGCCTACTTGCCGCCTTCATCGGAATTGCGCTGGTGGCGGTTGGCAGCGGATCGGGCGTGATGACATGTCTAAGACGACGGCCTCGGGTGTCGCTTGGATGCTGGTTTCGGCCGTAGGCATCGCGTCTTACTACATCTGGAGTGCCGAGCTGACGGAAAAACACGGTCTCTTGCCAGTTGCTGCGTGGAATATGCTCGTTGGCTTGATAACTGTCGTACCGCTTGCCGCGTGGGAAGGGGCCCATCAGCCTGTAAACATCACCATAGAGCTATTGCTGCTACGGCTTACCTCGGCGTGATGGTTACGGTGGTAGGTCTGCTGTTGTGGCTGTATCTGCTCCGCACCGTGCCCGCCCGCGTTGCGGCGAGTGTCCAGTATCTTCAGCCTGTGTTCGGGATCACGGCCAGCTCGTTCCTCTTTGGCGACAAGCTCGGCCTCATCTTCGCGGCCGGTGTTGGACTTATCCTCGGAGGACTTGCACTGGCCGCTTCCCGAAAGCGTCCTCGCGCGAACGATCTGTAATGAGAGGTCGGGCGCTCCCGCTATAGGAAATCCTCACCGTCAGCCCGGTGCTCAAAGCAGAACCGGTGCGGTGCCTGCTTCGGCTTGGCAAAGCCCCAGCCGGCGTCTTTGGCGCAGCCTTCGTGCTCGCAGACATGATGCTGGACACCGGGCGGGGTGCCATATTCAGGCTTGGGCAGTCGTATTTCGTCGCTCATGAGCAACAGTGAACGAAATGAGAACAAAACTGTCAGGCGCCTCTTGACCGGAGCCCCTGCCACTCCTCATTTCAGGGCATGCCCGAGCAACCCGAGAAGTGGCCGAGAGGCGCTGCCTGGACCCTGACGCATGCCCACGACGCTGGGCAGGTAGCGGGAATCCGCTGCGCCCGCTGCAATGTCACGCGCTATTATAAGCCGGCCGAGCTGCGGGAAGTGATCGGCAATGTCACGATCGACGAGGTGAGGGACAAGGTGCGCTGTCAGAAATGCGGCAGCCGCGAATGGATGAGCGCGCAGCTGTTCCACCCCACCGGCGAGCAGGTGCACACGATCGCTACCGTCGCCTGGTGCAGATCCGATGGGAGAAGCGCGTCATTTGGCGCGACGAGCGATGGATCCTGAGTCCAATCCTGGTGAGGTGTGGCGGGACGGCGATTCCAGCTTCTGGCGGTGCTCAATTCGTCAATGCAGACCGGGCCGAATTCGCTGCAGTTCGCATCTGATCACAACGGGCTCTCCAGCCGTCACGTGCGGCATCACGTCAGAGCCCAGCGCGAAACGGGCGAGGAATCAGCAACTACCGGGCTGTACGCTTTTTGCCATTGCTCTTCGCCGGCTTTGCCGCGGCCTTGCGGCCAAGCCCGCTCGCCTTCGCCAGCGACGACCGCTGCGCCGCGTAGTTCGGCGCCACCATCGGGTAGTCGGCCTTCAATCCCCACTTCGCCCGGTACTCGTCGGGCGTCAGCCCGTAGTGAACATTGAGATGGCGCTTCAGCGACTTGAACTTCTTCCCGTCCTCGAGACAGACGATGTAATCCGGAAACACCGACCGCTTCGGGTTCACCGCAGGAGCCTGGGCCGGCATCTCGGGCTCGGTGGCCTGCCCGATTTTCGCGAGCGACGAATTCACGCTTTCGATCAGATCCGGGAGAGATGCGACAGGTACGGGGTTGTTGCCGACATAGGCAGAAACGATTTCAGCAGTTAACTCTATCAGGTTGGTCGTCTCGTCGGCCAAGATGAATTCTCCTTGTCGCAATCCCTCATCGTAGTAGCTTTTGGCGACGAACTAATCAACTACACTGGTCACTGAGACTAAACCCGACATGCTGATGAGTGCCATCGCACCCCAGGTTCGATTAAGGACATATCCTGCATCGAGAGCCTTCGTTCGCCTTCAGACAAACCCACCAGTGACTAACAACGGTCGGCATGTCGTGACTGTGCACAAACCGGCAGGGCCGATTGCAATCCGGGCTTTCATGGGAGCAAATCTTGCCTATGGCGGTGGATGAGCTGGACGCGATTGTTTTCCGGATGGCGGTCGAAAGTGCGCTGGCGCTCCCCCTTGGCTTCACCGAAAAAGTCGCGGAAATCGCCGCCAGAAGCCATGGCGTTCTGCTTTTCGATTTGCGCATAGATGACGACGTGGAACTGCAGCGGATCGCCGCCATCCGATATCCTAGCGACCAGACAGGCGTTCTCGCGCTCGACAAGAGAGGCGCGGTGACCAACCATTGCTTGGTCAATGGCTCTTTCTCCAGCTTTATCGCTCCTTTGGAGGACTGGAGCGCTTTGCCATTGCCGATGCAGGCCAGGACGAGTATCGTCGGCCAGACCAGCCTCTTCATCGGCGCTTTACGCGACGCCGGATACATTCCGCGCAGCGGCCTCCGATCGGAAGTTTATCAGCGATAGGGAAACGAAGATGGTCCCGGTCGAGGTCTGGCCCCAATACGTGGCTGGCTTGACCAGGAACACTTTGTCGGCGTTGGCCGCAAACAGCTTGAGGGTGCGACCGTCGATGGTGACGGAGTCGTTGAGCCAATGTCGTCCGCCGCCGCCGTATTTTGAAAAGCGCTAAGGCGGGTCGCTCCGGCACGTTGCGGTCCGTCAGGCGGCACGCGATTGGGCTGGATCCTGAGGACCCAAGCCAGTGATGGCGCGGACGGCTGCGGCAAGGGCACAGACATCGTCAAGCATGGCGAGCGCGACGAAGTGGTTTGGACCGCCGGAGTAGTCGTTGCGGCCCTGGCAGGTCCGTATGAGAATACCGTGACCGGAGGAGAGCCCGAACTGGCTGACCTGGATATAGACGCAGTCGTGATGCAAGGTCACCTCGCCCGAGACAGCCACCCCGGCCTTGTTGGACCGCAGGTCGTAGCTGCCCGGCGGCAGGTTGAGTTCGGCGGCGAGCCTCCTCAGCCTTGAACGGGCCGTCGTAAGAAAGCGTCTTTCGTGCTGCTCGTCGTAAGAGCAGCTCTTGTCCCACTGGAACATATCGTCCTCCATAAAAGAAAAGAGCCCGGAATCGCTGTGGCGATCCCGGGGCTTGTGAGTTTTGGGTTTGGAAGCGAGCCCGGCAGGGATATCGGACAGGTGCCGAGCCGAGAGCCTTCTATTCGGCCGCCTGGAGTTGGTCTGTCTCCATGCCGTCATTCGTCACGGGCTCATCGGAGTACGGATCTACATCGTCGGCGAGGAAGGCCGGGAGTTCGGCGGCGTCGCCGTCGAATGTCATCTCGCCCGAAACATCGCCGGCGGCGGCATCGCTTACATCGCCTGACGCCTTACCGACGACCTCGAGGCGCAGCGGCTCGGGCAGCCAATTCGATCCTTCGAGAAGACGGGCGGCTTCACGGGCCATGATATCCTTCTTCATATGATCGATCAGCTGCGCGGAGTCCGCGCCACGGGCTTCACGGACAGCCTGCAGGATTCTCACCTTGGTGAGGCGCCCGAGGAATTCGACCGTGGGCGTCCAGCCGGCGTCGACCATATCGAACTGGAGCGAACGGCCGAGAACGTCGGCGTGCGCAAGCGCCTTCGAACGCCTGTTCCAGGGTTCGACCACCGCGTTGAGGGTCAGCGAAACGCAGTGCGCGAACAGCGCCTTGCGGCTTGCCTCATCCAGTGTGAAAAGGAAGTCCCACAGGCGTTCCGCCTCATCGGGAAGATCGCGATCCCACGCTTCGTGCCGCTCGGTGATTTCCGTGGCCCACGACGTCTCGGCAAGGCCATCGACCTGGCTGAAGCTGCCGCTTTTCAGGCTCATCTCGAGGCAGGTGTCCGGCGCGAAGCGGTAGAATACTTGCAGGGCGAATGCGTGGAGTGCCGCGACGAAGGCGATGTCGACGTCACCGGCGAGCGCATTGCGGAGCGCCAGCGTCCGCTGCGCGGTCAGGTCGAAGACGAGCCGATCGGGCAGCGGCTTGATTGCGTCGTCCTCACCGTCATCCGCAGAGCTGTCATTCACCAGCCTGCCGTTAACGACAACACCATCGCCATCGCCGTCATCGTTGGGTTGAGTCTCGCCCTCGGCATCCCCGTCATCGCCCTCACCGACATCGCCGGTCTCGGTCCGCGGCTCGTCCTCGGCGCGCACGAAGCCGGGCTCGACCTGAAGCTCACCGTTGGCGGCAAGCGTAACGAAAACACCGGCAATGGCCTTCAGTACGGGGTCGTAGCTTTGAGGACGATCGTCGATCGCATCGAGCTCGGCGCCGAGCTGATCGAGCTTCGCCTCGATTGCCTCGTCGGCTTCTTCAGCCGCAGCATAATCCGCGTCGAGCTTGTCGTATTCGGCTTTCAGAGCGTTGTAACGTTCGAGCTCCTCGGCGCTCAGCTCTTGGGCTGCGGCGTAGATGCGCCGCATGCCAGAGGTGTGTCCGTAAGGAAAGCTGATTGCCGCCTCGACCCATTTCCAGCCTTCGGTGCGGATCGTCTCGGCATCCACCTTCAGCTTGTCGAAGACGAGCTGCTCGAGAAGAGCAGCATCCTGTAACCAGCCGCCGGAATCCTGCTCGAACAGGTCGCGAAGAATGACGCCGCCGGCGGCCTCATAGGCTTCCGCGCCGACATAGACGGCCCGGCGATCATCGGCACGCACCGTAGTCTCGGTCAGCAGGCGCCGGATGTAATAGGGTTCCTGCATGTGTGAGCTGGAAACCCGGTCCCAAACCTGCTCCTGGCGCGCATGGTCGTCGGTGATCGAAAACGCCATGAGCTGCTCGAGCCGGATTTCGTCCTTCTCGTAGAGGTCGAGCAGCTTCGAAGACACGGAGGCAAGTCTGAGGCGTTGCCTCACCGTCGCCGGCGACACGAAGAAGCGGGCGCCGATTTCTTCCGGATCGAGGCCCTGATCACTGAGCGTCCTGAAGGCCCGGAACTGGTCGAGCGGATGCAGGTCGGCGCGCCGCAGGTTTTCGGCAAGCGAATCCTCCTCGGCCGAGGTCTCCTGCCCGCGGTTGACGATGCAGGGGATCGGCTCGTTCTTGGCCAGGCGCTTCTGCTTGATGAGAATGCCGAGCGCGAGAAAACGGCGACCGCCGGCAGGCACTTCGAACATGCCGGTCTCCTCGCCCTCGCCGTCGAGCACGGGACGGACGTTCAGGCTCTGGATGAGCTTTCGCCGTCCGATGTCCTCGGCCAGTTGTTCGATGGACACGCCGTCCTTGATACGGCGGACATTCTTCTGCGACAGCATCAGCTTGTCATAGGGGATGTTTTCTGCGGCGTTCATCGCGATCTTCTGAATGGCCTTTGCCATGGTCAGGTTCTCCATGACGGGCGGCCCGGGGCCTCTCCCCGAACCTCCAAGCCCGTCACCAACCCTCCCCTCCCCCCCTCTGCCTCTCTGGGACTCGCGCCAGCGCCGGCTGCCTGCCAGTCGACAGTGATGCTCCCACTGGTTTCTTCACGGGGGGCGGCCGAAATGCCATCGAACCGGCAGACGACCCGTAACTGAAAAAGAAAACGCGCCGTCCTCTGCTCTTGAGGACGGCGCTGGGAGATGACAGACGTAAGGCCGGCGACCGGAGGGCCTCCACGCCGGCATCGAAACGATCAGGCGGCGAAGTCGAGAAGCTTCTTGGCCTTGCCTTCCATGTCCAGGCGAACATCCTGATGCGACTTGTCGCGCGCGACGCGCGTGATGCCTGTACGAAGTCGAAAATCGATTCCGGCGGACGGCTTTCTTCGAGCAGCACAGTATCGATGATCTTTGCAGTCTCGGACTTGGAGAAGCCGCGCTTGCGCAGGAAGCTCTGGCGATCTTCGTCGTCCCGAGCGACAATCCGCTGCCGCGCCGCCTTGATGCCGTTGATGAACGGCATGGGCGAGGAATCGGCGAACTGTATCAGCGCCGGCTCGGCTTCCAGAGCGAAACGCGAGGCGGCATACTTTGAATGGCGGATGGTGATTTCCTCGAAATCTTCAACGCCCCACAAATTTCGGTTCTGACACACTGCGCGTAGATAAAAGCTAGCGATGCCAAGGGTGCGGGATCCGACTTCGGAATTCCAGCAGTAGAAGCCGCGGAAATATAGATCCGGTTCCCCGTTCGACAGCCGACCGGCCTCGATCGGGTTCAGATCGTCGACGAGGAACACAAAGACATCGCGATCAGACGCGTAGAGCGTAGTGGTGTCTCTGGAGATGTCAACGTTAGGATTGTAGATCCCCGTCGACCAGTCGAGCGCGCCCGGCACCTTCCAGCGGGTGTCACCGGTGCCGTTGCCGGCGATCTTCTGCACGGCTGCGACCAATTCTGAGTCGAATATTCGGCCGTAGTCCGGGCCCGTTACCGCCCGCAACTCGAGGCGTCCGTTGTCGATCTCCAACGTCTTCACCTGCTCGGCGCGATGGTTGAGGAGCCCGTGCTGGAGGTTGATCGCCGCGAGCGGAGCCGGAAGCTGGCGCAGATAGGTGGCCGGCGCGCCGACCAGGTTGGCGAGCTGACCAAAACTCCAATGTGTGGGAGCCACGGGGGCAGGCGCATCGGGCAGCATTAGCCGCAGACGCTCCGGATCGTCACGGTTGGCCTCGACGCGGATGAGCTCACTTTCTACGATGCGTGTCTTGCTGCGATCGGACCGCCGCTTCACCGCATTGTGGAGATCAGAGAGCGACAGGTAGCGTTCGTCCGCTGGCCGGTTGAACCATTCCGACGATACGCGGCCGTTGCGTTGTCCGCGGCTTACGTCGACCTTATACCCCGCACGATTGCTCTGCGTGGGCCTGTGAATTTCCATCTGTGTCATGGTGGTACCTCCGCGGCGAGCGCCGGGAGTCTCTCCCCCGGACCTCCGCCCGCCACCACAAGCCCGCCCACCCTCTACCTCTGTTGGCTTCCGCGCCCGCTAACAGCGCCGCGGCAGCACCTCCATCTGGCGGCTATCCCGGGAGGGAACGCCCGGCCGAAAAATCGTATTGGGCCAAGCACCGCTTACCCGCCGGGCCTATCCAGGCCATCGCTGATGCATATATGAATGACCCGGCGTCATGGTACGCAAAGGCGCACCGAGGTCGGATTGAAAGTGTGATGGCATGTCGAGCAGGTTCGTCCGGCCCGTTGTCGTGCAAGTTGGCCGACATGAGCGTGAGCGTGTCATACTTGATGTGAACGACGCAGCGACGATCCTGCTGCGAAGTTTCCCTCATCAGACGAAGAAGCGAAAACTGGCTATGGATGCATGTCTTCAAGTTCTGCGTGGCGAAGCTCAGCCACCGGTTGCCAGACGGGCCTTCGTTGTAGCGGCGCTAGAAGCGAGGATGCTACGCAGCGACTGAGTTACACGTGAATCCTGGCTGGCTTTCAACGTGACCGTGAATCGAATCTGAGCGTCGCAACTCAGGGCCAGATCGTCGTCGTGCATGGCGCCCTGCTACCTGCGATTCTGGCCAGCGAGATCGCCTACCAGCGGCGGCCATTCGCCGTCGCCTTAGTTACCCGTGCGCCCAGGTCCTTTGCGACGATGTCCACACCTTGAAGACCCGTAGTTCCGAACGCATATTTTTCGCCTGGCCGGTCACGTTGCGGGGGCCCGGCGCAGTGTCGACCACGGTGGAGGATCTTATGAACGACAAGATTTTCGAGAGTCCCGTCTTCGTCAAGGACGGACCGTTTACGATTGCGGAAATCGCTTCCATAGACGATGCGCTTGATTTTCTTGATGAATGGCCGATCGAGCTTCAGGATGTTCTCCACGAGACAACTCAGCGAGTCTGTCATTCTGCTCATGATGGTCGTCACCCGCTTTCGTCGGCCCGCGATGCTTTTGTCCAATGGGCCAAGTCCACCAATATCCTGGAAGACATCGCCCCAATTCCGGCTTGGATGACCGGACCAAAATCTGGCCCTGGAGGAGTTCTGGCGTAAGAACGATCGGCCGCCCGCATCCTTTGGTCTGCCCTGCTGAGATAGACTACGCCAGGCGCTATCGCTCTGAGCGAAGCAGCTGTTGTCTAGCCTGTCTTCGTATCGGGCAAAGAGCTGTTCGCCTTGAGCGCCGCCATCAGCATCGGTCCGACTGAAAACTCCCCTGCCCTCGCCTTTTCGGTGAGCGCACGCAAATAGCCCCCGGCGGAATTGATGTGCTGGGCGCGCTGCAGGATGCAGGCGACGACGATGGGCGCCGTCTCCTGCCCCATGACATGACAGGCCTCCTCGTAGGCCGACGGCGAAACACCCAGATAGACCCTCACTTGCGCTGCCGTCACCATCAAATCGCGCCAACTGCTGATTCCGTCGACGGCATAGTCGGCGATGTCCGGGCAAGCTTTCAGCACAAGCCCAAGCGGATAGGTCCTTGGCTGCTCCTCCCGCCGGGGTTGTGGCTCGGCGGCGACCCTGGCTTTCTCGAAAGCTGGTTCAAATTCAAAAATAGAGTCGGGATTTGAATCAGATTGTTGCCGCTCACTGTGAGACTCATTGCCGCTCTGATTTTCGACATTAATGAAGGAATTCAGTGCTCTGTCGACTTCGTCACGGATACCATCTAGCGCTGCGGCGAACGGTTCGAGCTCGCCGATGCTTGCCTTGCGTGGAAGCTGGTCCACGACTGCCCTGAAGCGCTTCCACAGGCTCGCCCAGGCGCCATCAGCACTCTCCTCGAGGGCCGCCTCAATCAGCTTGCCTATATCGCGACGCTGCAACGTAATGCGCTCACGCATCAGTCTCAGCGCACGGCTGTCCGCACGCACGCGCTCGGCCGCCGCATGGAACTCCTCCGCCCGGGCCAGCAGTGGCGCCAGCGAAAAGCCGAAGGCATCCTCCAGCTCTCCTCCGCGGCCCTTGCGGGCATATCGCTTACCGTTTGGGCTGTCCCTGCGAAGGATGATGCCGCATTCGAGTAGCGCCGCCAGGTTCCTGCGCAGAGTGGAATCCGCCATGCCATGCGCGCGCAGCGACAATTGCCTGTTCGACGGAAAAACGATCAGACCGTTGTCTTCCGACAGTTCGTCGTCTGGATAGAAAGATAGCAGGCCAGCGAGCACAGCCAGAGCGCGATCGCCGATGGCGATCAGGGATTTCCCTTCGCAGAGATCGCGATAAACCTGCCATTTGTCGACGGCTTTGCCCTCGGGGATCTCCCTGGCCTCACGTTGCGCCGCCACCAGGGCAAGCGACATCGGTCGGCTCCCGAAGGGAGTCGTTGCAATTTCCCTCTCCATGTTCCTTCACCTTCAATGAGGCAAAAGAAACCTGCTCGCCAAAACGACGCCGAGACTCTTGACAGTGATTCGCGGATTTGCGATTCTCAGGGCTGCTACACGACTGAGAAGGGCTTCCGCGCGGAGACGTTCGGGGGCCTTTTTCTTTTGCGGGTTCTTACTCTCCTGCTACTTCCTTCGCGGACTTCCTGAAGGCCTCATACAGGTCATCAAGTTGTCCTATAATGAAATCGGCAAAGCGAAGGCCGTCGTTATGGCCGAGAGTGACCGTGGCCTTCTTCGTCATTTTTTTAACGATCACGCTAACAGACTTATCGGGAGGCTCCCAGCTTTGCCGACAGGGTTTATCGTTGCCTTCCGGACCGGCTTTCCACTCATATTCAGGGCAGCAAAAAGCCGCTCAAACCGCTCGGTGCTCTCAAGGTTGCCAAATTCGGGGGCCGAGACAATATCGCTAACGACGTTGGATTTCTTAGCGACGAGAAGAGACAGGGCAACCCAGCGCTCACGGCCAACTTCGGACGCGGAACCAATTGCTTGGATGACCTCACCAGGAATTCGGACTGCAACAGAAATCATCTTGGATACGGCAGCTTCATTGGATGCCAATGCCGAACAAATAATATCGCGACCATATCCAAGTTCTTCGAGACGCTTGGCGAAAGTGGCTTTCTCAATGAAACTCAGATTCGCTCTGGCGGAGTTTTCCTGCCCCTGAGCGACAACATGGGCAGCATCGTCGATGGCCTTTACGACCGCCCTCACCTTTCGGCCGAGCTCTTTGGCAACTCGAAACCGGCGGTGCCCAAACACGATCATATAGCGACCGTCTGTCCTTGGATGAGGACGAACAAGGATCGGTGAATTCTGACCGCTCTTCCGTATCGCCTCAAGCAGCTCAAGGTATTGTTCTTGGTCGTCTTCGATCCGATCGGCCACGAAGGACACATCGATCACTGCTGGATCAAGATCAACAATTTGCTCGCCTTCCAGATAGGCGTCGGCTTGCCTAGCTAAGTCATTGACCGACCGGATCATTGACTTGGATGCGCCTCGCATCGGATATGCCGGCGCAGAGCCTTCTGAGACATTGTCTTCAATCCCCACGAGGCCGGACAGCAGGTTCTTACGAGCCATCTAATCGATCCCCAATTCGCTCAGCGCATTGATACAACGTGCAAAAAGCTCGATTTTGTCAGCGGACAAGCTGGCGCCCCCATGCTTCATGGACAAGCCCTACGATTTCGCCATTCACATCTGCCAGAGCTTCCATTGCTCGATCATATGTTGACCGGGTCATCGCGCTTTTCTCCACTTCATAGAGTGTCTGTTTTGTAATTCCTGCGTCAGAGACCGCGGTGGATTTGAGCATCTGGTGCTTAAGCACGAATTCACCGAATAGCGTTTGCAGGAACGCGACCATTTGGGCCTGAGGTTGGTCTGTCGGTTCGTACCGCGTAATCAGGTAGCGATACCATTGAAGGTTCACAGCTGCTCCAGCGCTCCTGATTGGTTCCAAAATACCGCCGAGCATGAGCAGGAACTGCCCCATCGACATTACGTCCAACATCTGCGGATGTATCGTGATCAGAACGGATGTCGCGGACGTCAATGCAGTGATTGTCAGGTAACCAAGTTGCGGCGGACAATCGACTATGACAACGTCGTACCGCTCATCAACCTCTGCCAACGCATTCGAGATGCGGGTGAAGAACGCCTTCCCTTCGTTCGAGCTTTTGTCCGACATCGCGAGCGGGGTGTCGTACTCGAACTCCTGCAGTTCCAGATTGGCCGGAACGATGTCGAGGCCAGGGAAATTTGTTCTTTGGATGACCTCCGAAATCGGGACTTTCTCATTATCATATCGGATCGCGTCATAGATCGATTTGGCTTGGTCAAGTTCTGGTTGAAACCCATGTAGCGACGAAAGAGAGGCCTGCGGATCGAGGTCGAGCGCCAGCACTCGATGTCCAGTCAGTGCTAGATATTGCGCAAGGTGGGCTGCTGTCGTTGTCTTCCCGGATCCTCCCTTGAAGTTCACGACCGCCACGACCTGAAGTTTCTCGCCCACACGCCGATGGGGGACATACATTCGCGCATCGGAGCGACCATGCTGGTCAAGGTACTGACGTAGTCCCAGCATTTGATCAGCGGTGTAAGTGCGTCGACCTGACGACGACGTTTCTGGAATTGGCCCGCGCCCCTCGAGATGGAGCTTTTTCAGGTGACTTTGAGAGACACCGAGATATGTTGCCACTTCGGCCAGCGAGAAGGAGCGCAGGTCCTTTTTGGCATGGGGAGGAAATTGCTGCATCGAAAGGAGATGCAGCTTTTTGGATATTTGGTCGCCTTGGTCGAGAATGCTCTTCTCGAAATGCAACGGCGTTTTCGTCTGAATGGTCGTATTGACGTTCATACGAGTATGTCTTCCAAAAAACGATTTTTAGCCTAAAATGGCCGAGCAACCGTGACTATGCCCGATTCTCTCGTTGCGGCAAGAAATTTTTAGTTAACAAGAGGTTAACAGCTGCCCTAGCAGCGACGGCTAACGTATGCCTTAAGCATCGTTTATCTGCTTGAGTATACTGCGCATTTTGCCGATTTTGTCAGCAGACAATAAATGATCCGCGGGCGAGGAACGAGACATCTAGGAGGAGTTCGGCCGCGTCGTACCGGACCTAGCCAGGAGGGATTGTGGTAGCGGATCGAATGGGCTGGTTTGCGGTGACTGACGGTGTAACACCGCAGTAGTCCTGGTTAGCCTTGGGAACCAACTCGCTTGATGTCATCGAGGTCTCTACGGGCTCCAACTCGCAACCAGGGCGGCGCTTGACCACAAAAGGTAGCCGGCCAGCCGGGTTTGCCAAATTGCATAGCCATGCCGGCGAGGGGCTCGATATATGAGGCCGACGGCGGAAAAGCGTACTGCTCGTCGATATCCATGTTATGTGCCCCTGCTGCAGGCAGCTGCAACTTGTGTTATCCGCCCGAAAAGACTACTTTTACGGCCGCTATGAGCAAACATTTGGCATCCGTCCTGACGACCGTGAACGCGCCCTACAGCGTGCAGCTGGACGACGCGGCGCTCGCGCATTGCCTTGCGGATCTCGACTTAGCCAAACAGCACCCCGGACATGTCAGCACCTTTCTTGGTGAGGTTTCCCCTGCGCTGCAGGTAGAGTTCGCTGCTGTGCATCATATCCCAGTCCCCAATCTCAAAGCCTTTGCCGCTGCGTTCTCTGCCTGGTCCGGCGAGAGCTATCCGCTCGCTGCGTGATGGTCAGAGAGGATGGCCGGCGCCCTTCCGAATGGCGGCGGCTTTTTCATATTGCCGTCGACTTGATCGACCAGCTTCGAGAAAACGCTGGCGACTACGAGTTCGAATGGTCGTTTGGTGGCGGCACGGCCATGATGATTCAAATCGGTCATCGTGAAAGCCACGACATCGATATCTTTCTCGATGACCCTCAACTGCTCGGTTATATTGACCCGTCCAGAAGCCGAGTGCGATGTGAGCCAATGCCATCGGACTACCAAGGCGATGGGTCGAAATTTCAGAAATTTGCCTTCGAGAACCTCGGCGAGATCGACTTCGTAGTTGCCGGAGCGCTGACGGCGCCTCCTTCCAAGTGCGTGAAGTCGAGGGAAGGACCGTGCTGATCGAGACCATTTCCGAGATCATCGCAAAGAAGGTCTACTACCGAGGTTCGGAAGCCAAGCCGCGTGATATTTTCGATATCGCCGCTGCAGCACGGTCCCAGTGGGAGCCCATCGTCAACGCTCTGCGCATATTTCCGGAGCAAGTTTCTCGGACCAAGGATCGGTTGGAAAAGCTAAATCCAGACTTTGTGGGGCGTGCCATAGCGCAGCTGATGATCATGCCTGACTACGAAGCGTCGGCTACCGATAGTCTGGATACAGCGCTCGCTGTGCTCAATGAGGTGTTGGCGTCACCTGAGATCTGAGCGCCTCATCCAGACCGCCAGCCTTAATTAGATTGACCCGGACCCGATCGCGCCGCCGCTGATCCTTACGGCACTGGTGTGGCCGAGATGCTTCTGCACGTAGCGCTCGTCGACTTCGGCCGAGGAAGCCCGGCCAGGTCGCACCGAGTAGCCGCCAAAGAGTTTTCAGGTTCGCCTTCCGGCAGTCTCCGCGCACTCCGGCGGCAAGCGCCGTGCGCTTGACGAGCCGCGCAACCTTTCTGGTCATTCAGCCGCTCGGCGCCGCCACGGCCGATCTCGACCTCGCGCCAGCCGGGTCTTGCCGTCCAGGCCGACGAGCAGGCCTTTTTCCAGGGTCTCGACCCAGCCGCGGCCATCCTCGGTTTGATCTCTGTCAACGTCGAGGCCAACAATCTCGAGCGGCGCAGGCCGCCAGCAAAGCCGAGGAGCAAAATAACGCGATCGCGCAGGGCTCGCAGCGTGCTGCAATCGAGCGCCTCTGGCAATCAGGTCTTTGGGCAGGATCGCTTCCTTCTGTCGGGGAGGGGAAGCGTGGGCCGTTGCGGATGTTGGCCATGACGGTGCCGATATAGGCGCTTGCGCGGGGCACCTTAACCGATGACCGCTGCGTATCCGGCAGACTTAAGCGTCCATTTCCTGTGCCAAGTGGTCGACGGGGAAACGCGATTTTGCGCGTCAACGGCCATTTAGACCGCGCCAGGACGAACGTTTTCTGAAGCAGATTCCAACCACATGGATGCCCCCTCACTTCCAACCCGAGTTGCACAATGATTTCAAAACTTGACAGATGTGAAATCAAAACGTAATTTGCATCAGGAGCACGAAGATGAGCGAAAACGTCGTCTACCTGCATGGCGAACCCAAGCCAGTCGGCCATTTTTTACGCGTGGGAACCAGCGGTCACCGGCAACTCGAGACCCTGCTGGGCTCTGGAAAGATGATGGTTGACCGCGTCGTGGTGGAAGCGTCAGCCGCGGTGAGGCAACATGATCTCCTGACCGCGCTTGCCGAGGTAGGCGGCGAGCTGATCCTGGACACCAATGTCGCCGAACTGTCGTCGATCGGCCGATTTGGCGGTGCGGTCAAGTCGGCGCCCTGGGCAAATCCGGAGAGCGTTCTGACACCCGATGATCTCAAGCCGAACGCGAATCGGGATGTCATCGGGCAAGTAGCCCGCTTTGCAGTGAAGCACGGCTTTCATGCCGTACAGGCACCAGCACATGTCCTTGAGGGCTCGACGGATCAGCTCTTTGCGCTCGACTGCGAGGCCACTGTGGCGTTGCGCCGAGCGCTCGATGCGGAAGGGGGCAACCACATCGGCATCGACTATCCGTTGATGATCAAGAACGCGTCGCTTCGTGATCCTGCCCAGCGCAGGGCATTCATAGCCGCGCTGAAGAATGTGCCGCTCGACAATCTGTGGTTCAGGGTCTCGGGCTTCGGTGCCGACGCCACGCCAATGGGATTGAGGCGGTATATCGCGGCCATGATGGACTTCCACAGGCTGCAAGTTCCCGTCGTCGCTGACGGGGTGGGCGGCCTGGTGGGAGTCGCCATCGCTGCCTTCGGTGCCGCTGGTGGGATTTGTCATGGCGTTGCCGAGAAGGAACGCTTCGACGCCAGCGACTGGTCGAAGCCACCTCAGACCGGCGGCGGAGGACGCGAGAAGCGGGTTCTGATAGGCGGTCTGGATCGTCTTTTGAGCGTCAAGCAGGTCGGTGCGCTGATGGCTGCGCAGGGCGCTAGATCCTTGCTCAGCTGCCACGATCGGTCGTGCTGTCCGAATGGTCTCAGCGACACGTTGAAAGATCCCAAGGCGCATTATCTGCGCCAGCGCGCTCGTCAGATTCAAGAACTCTCAGCGGTAGCCGAGACGAGACGTTCGCAGCATTTTCTTGAGAAAGAACTGGCCGCTGCGGAGCGGGTAGCGCGCTCGGCCGCGAAGCTCAAGCTATCGGACCAAGGCTTGTCGGAGCTGCTGCAGCGCAGTAGTGACCGGCTGGAAAAGATGCATGCGGTACTGGAAGCCCTGAATGGCACGATTGCCGGCCAGCCAAGGGCTCCTGTCCCACCGCGGCGGCAGGGGAGGGGTGCGAGCCTGGCTTCGCACCGCAGGTAATAAGATGAGCACAGCTGTAGCACGAATTCTGGACGATCTTCGATCTCGCGGAGGCCTGCAGGGCAAGGACATCGCCAACATTGTCGATGTGTCGACTGCTACCGTTTCGCGGTGGTCGCACGGCAACGGTTCTCCAAACCTTCGAACCCAGACGGTCATTGCCGATTTGCGATACGTGGTTGACCGGCTATCTGACTTTTACACCGCTGATGAAACGCGGCTTTGGCTGCACTCACGCCATCCGCTTCTTAACAACGAGCGGGCAATCGACCTCATCAATGCCGATCGCACACAGGAAGTCCTGGCAGTAATCGAGCGCCTGGACGCCGGTGCGTACATCTAAGGCGATTGCGTGACGAGGCGGGCGCGAGATCTCGAACTGCTTGATCTGCTCGACACGCACAAAGGCGTGCCGTTCGAAGGCGACGTCTGGCGCATTGTCCGTGAAGAGCGAGAACCGCTGCTTGGATACCCGGCCGGCGCACGCTGGGATCCGGGCTCGTTCGACGTTCTCTACACCTCCCTGGAGCGGGAAGGCTCGCTTGAGGAGATTCACTTCCATCTCAGCCGCCAGCCCGTCTTTCCCTCTAAGATTCGGTCCGTTCTTCATCGTATAGCTGTTCGCACACAAAGAACGCTGCGGATCGCCAACCTGGCTGAGTTAAAGGCGCTCGGCGTCTCGCCGGAGACGTACGGATCGTTGTCTTATGAACGCACACAGGAAATCGGCGATGCGGCTGCCTTCCTCGGCTTCGATGGCATCTTGGCGCCGAGTGCCCGGTGGCCGTGCCCGAACCTTGTTCTCTTCACCGAGCGCTTCACGCCGGCGGATCTCAGCGTCGTCAGCTCGGAGCCTGTCGATTGGGGCGATTGGAAAAAAAGAAGAGACGCCGAGCGAAAGCGACGAGAGCGCAAATCGTCGCTCGAGTAGGGCAGGGGAGGGGCTTTAGAGCCCCGACGCCTTAGTGAGATTGACGCGGAACCGGTCGCGGCGGCGTTGGTACCTTCGGGTCATTTCTGCCGAGGCATGGCCGAGCTGCTTTTGCACAAAGCGCTCGTCGACCTCGGCCGAGGAAGCAAGGCCAGCGCGCAGTGAATGGCCGGCAAACAGCTTTCCGCGTTTGTCTTCCGACAGATCGCCACGCACGCCGGCGGCCAGCGCGGCCCGCTTGACCAGGCGTGCCACCTCCTGGTCGTTGAGCCGCTCGGCGCCTAGTTTTTTGCCTTGCCCCGTCACTCGTCGGAAGAGCGGTCCATGCGCGATCCTGGCGAGTTCCAGCCAGGTCTCCAGCGCCACGACCGGGCAGGTGGCGTCGGCGGAACCAGGGCCGATTTCAACCTCGCGCCAGCCGGTCTTTCCCCGTAACGTGACAAGCAGGCCCTTACCGGGAAAAAACTCGACCCAGCCGCGGCCATCCTCAGTCTGGTCGCGGCCGCAATCCAGGCCGACGATTTCGGAACGACGCAGGCCACCGGCGAAGCCAAGCAGCAGCATGGCACGGTCGCGCAGGCCACGCAGAGTGCCGCGATCGAGCGTCTCCAGCATGGTGATCAGATCCTCCGGAAGGATAGCCTCCTTCTGCAGGGGAGGGGAGGCATGGGTGTTGCGGATGCCGGTCATGACGGTGGCGATATGCCGATCCTTGCGGTCCAGCGGTTGGCCGCGCTGCGCATAGTTCCACGTCAGCGCCGACAGCCGACGTTCGATCGTCGACACCGATTTTTCTCTCCGGTCGCCGTGCCTGCGGCCGTACCGGAGGCGAGCGCAGCAATGTACAGGCCCACCGTCTGTGGATCGGGCGGCGTGAGCGAAAAACCCTGGCGCCGGCACCAGCCAGCAAAATGATTCCAGTCCGACGCATATGCCCGCCGGGTGTTGGCCGAGCTCGCCGCCTCGACATAATCGCGGGCGCGATCGGCGAGTTTTTCCAGATGCGCCGGCACACGTGTCTGGCCGCCGCTGACCGGCAGGGCAGGGGAGGGGGCTGCCGCCGGCTCATCTTCCGGCCCCTTGCCCATCGCCATGACGATCTCGACGATGTCGGGCAGATCGTCGGCGATCGGCGCATCGGGCTCGGCCGAGGCCGCCGGCGTGATCTGATCGACAACTGGCGCTGTTTCCTGTGATCGAGCGGAGCGATGCCCAGCACGATTTTCGGGGTTTTTAACGACGAGAGAGGCCATTTCTCCTATAAAGAACAAAACGAACGATAAGGCAACATTATCATTCGTTTTGTGTGTCCGACAAGCTGTGCGTTTTGCGCCGAAAATCATCGCCAAAAGCGCACCGCCACTTTACTCTCCAAACACATGATTCGCCTCGATCCCCTCACGGCCAATCCCTTGTCCGCCAATCTCGCTGCGCCGCCGGCCGTCCCGGCTTGGGCGCTCGCAAGCGCCGGCGCGCCGAGCGACTGTGACGCCGCCTTCCAGGCCGGCGCCGCTCTGGCTTGGCTCGACAGCCTCGCCCGCGCGCAAGCCAGCTGGTCCGGCGCCTGGCGCCAGCGGCTGGCGCTGAAATGCGCCGCCGCCAGCATGCGGCTTGCCGGCCGCGCCGAGGATGAAGCCGCCCTGCGCGACGCCTGGCAGCTTTGCCCGGCCGGCGCCGATCCCGGTCCCGCCGGCGCCATTTTTGGCGCCTGGCGCCTGCTGGCGCTGCAGCCGCCGGCGGTCAGCGCCGATCGGCTGGCAAAAGTGGCCGAGATGCTCGGGCTCGCCTGGGATGATGATGCTCTCGCCGAACTCTGCAGGCACATCGAAAATCTGGTGGAGGGGCAGACGCCGGCGCCGTTTGCCGCGGCGGCGATCGCCGCCCACGTCGTCGCCACGCGCCCCGACGCCGAACTGTTCGCCTGGTGGCTCGCCGACCTGGTGCTGGCGCAAGGCCTGCGCTGGCCGCGACCGCTGCCGCTCCTGATGGCCCAGGCTTTTGGCCCGGCTTTTCGCACGGCGGCCGGCGCCAGCCGGCGAACAAAGCCGGGAGAAGAAAACTTTGAGCGCGCGGTCTGCCTGGCGCTGGTTCAGGCGGCGGCGGAGGCCTGCCGGCTGGCCGCCGATCTGTCGCGCCGCGCTGAAAAGCTTCTGGCGGTGGTGCCGAAGCTGCGCGCGAAAGGCGCTGGCGACGTGATTTTTTTGCTCCTCAATGAAGATGCCGTCGCCGGATCGCTGACGACGAAAAACCTGTCGCGCTTTGCGGCGCGGCGGCTGTTCGAACGGCTGCAGCGGCTTGAGGCCGTGCGCGAGTTGTCGGGCCGCCCGACCTTCCGGCTGTTTGGGCTGTAGCGGTGAGCCAAGCCTCCGTCCGCCGCAAGCCTGACGATCAGCCGGCGCTGCTCGACACCGAGCTCGAGCACCTGCCGCCGGAACTGCGCTGGCGCGAGTGGATGGGCCGGGTCGAAGCGGTGATCTTCGCGGCCAGCGAACCGGTGCCGCGCGAGGTGCTGGCGCGGGTGGTGGGAAGAAACTGCAACATCGATCTGGTCATCGAAGACATCCGCGCCGAGCTCGCCGGCCGCCCCTACGAATTGGTCGCGGTCGCCGGCGGCTGGCAGCACCGGACGAGAAAGGTCTTTGGCGACGTCATCCACGCTGCCTTCGGGACGGCCGCGGGGCAGGGGACAAAAGAGCTGTCGCAGTCGGAGGCTCTTGTCCTGATGTGCATTGCCTATTTCCAGCCGATCACCCGGGGCGAGCTGTCTTCCTTCTTCGGCAAGGAGGTGTCGCGCGACCTGATCGGCGTGCTGCGTGCGCAGGAGCTTATTGCCTCGGGGCCGCGCAGCCCGCGGCCCGGCGCGCCCTACACCTACGTGACGACCAAGAATTTTCTGTCGCAGTTCGGGCTCGACACGCTGCGCCAGCTGCCGGATTTCGAGGCGCTCGAGGATGCAGGACTGCTGTCGAAGGAAAAGCTGCTGGCCGGCGATATCATACCCGAGTTTTCCGATCGGAATGAGCAATGGGTTAAGCGATGATACGCCGACGCTTGCGTCCCGGAGATCAGCAGCCCTCAGGCGTGGAAAGATAGGTGTAACCCTTCTGGAAACGGTGCCAGACCTACGATGCAAAGCAACAGGCCCGGCGTATAGAGGGTCGATTCCCTGACTACGTTCTCGATACTGGCGATGTCGTTCTGAGACGGAACAGGGATCTTCTGCGGGTGCGTATGCCAGTCTCCCACGTACTGAAGTCCCTTGGCGAAATGCCGGTGGATCTCCTTCTGCTCAGCCTTGCGGTCTGGCCAAAAGTGGAACCGACCCCGGCGATCCGCTGCCCTCGGGCCGGTCGCCGCCAGCACATGCCAAAGGTCCGCGTTGATATCGGCGAACATCTGCCCCCCGGCCTCCTTGCTGAACCAACCGGTTTGTCGATGGGCGTCGAAGACCCTGAGCACGTCCGGTGAGAACTGGACGGTCACGCGATCGAACCGTGCGATGACTGAACTGGCTTGGAGTGTTATGGCCACTGTTGCTCCATAACTCCTGATATCGATGCCGCGGGCTTCGCCGCCATGAACTCCTCCGTCCATTGCCCTTCGGCGCGCGCGAGATTGCGATCCGACGTCCACCATGTCCGCCACGTGTCGGCCATCCCTGGCTCCAGCAATCGATCGAGACACAGTTCAGCGATCATCGCCTGGACGGCGACAACTTCAACCGCTCCGAACGGTGTCGTGGAGTTTCCGCATTCCTTGGGGGGCTGACGGTCGTTGCGCGAGGCTGGACGCCGAGGGACACCATCCTCAAACCCGTCCATGAACTGAGCGCCATTTCCTGACAACAGCAAAGCGTGCCCAGCCACGCCCCATGCCTCCATCCAGCCGAACACGATGGCGACCGGCGGCGCTTCCTGCCGTGCGAGATCGGCGATGTAGGTGTCAGCGTGCAATGACCCCGTAGTCGTGACGATGAGGTCCGCGCCTTTCAGGATGTTGCTCCCGGACACGACGAGGTCCTGGACGGTTTTCGAAAAAGCCCTCACCTCGACGATTTCCGGCAGATCTTGCCGAAGATCCAACGCCAGTGCCTGCGCCTTCGAATGCCGGACGCTGCGGCCACCGAGTTCATGACGTCGAATATTTTCCCAGCCGAGGTTCTCATGATCGATGAGATCGAGGCGTCCGACGCCCGCTTTCGCAAGCAGGCGCGCCACACCCGCGCCGACAGCCCCACATCCGACCACGACCACTCTCTTGTCGGCGAGGTCAGCCAGGGCGATGATGCTGCGGGACGCCGAGCTGTCAAGCAGTGACGTGCGCAGGCGCTGAATAGTGTAGTGTCCGAGTAGGTCGCCAACGGCGATCGTGGCCCCGGGTCGAAGCTTAAGTGCCGGTTTGCGTCGGGAACCATCTTTCTGCGGGGGAAGGGTTTTCAGCAGTCGGACGCCTGCAAATTGGTGGTGGCCAGAAGGCGCAATGCCGACTAGGACCAAGACGACCCCGTTCGGCACCGTGCTCAAAGCCTTTAACATTGCTTCCCCGCCGTCGATTGCGTGTGTCTGGAGAAGCTCGAGAAGGCTTTCAGGGTCCGCAGGGAACTCTGACGGCAAAGGAAACTGCTTGAGTTCGATGAAGAAGGCGGCATTCGTGTGCCTGGGCGGCCCCCCGTTCCGATTGGCCCACCACCGAATCATCAATTCCTTGCTGGCAAAGGCGAACACCTCGTCGCCAGCCAGGACATATGAACCTCTCGAAGCACGTACCTGGTAGAGCAACGAGAGCGCCGGGCCGGCGACGTCGGCATGCTGGTTCCAATAGTTGGTGAAGTCCTCCTGAAGATCGTGGTCTTCGGCGCCGGTCTGATGCGTCTCAAGAAGTTCGAGTGCTTCCGCCAGCACTTGTCGGGCGGCGTCTGCGGGATCGGTCGAAAACTCAACCTTCGTCAGGCACAAGCGACCATCGACCTCGACATGCGGCAGGTTTCGAGAGGCATCATAGTTGTTGATATAGACGTTCGGCCGCGAATACGGGAACGCGATGTCGGCCACGATGGACAGATTGTAGCCCCAAACTTCGAACAGCCACATATGACGGCCTGTCGGCCGCCCCTTGGCATCCTCGCAGACCCGATAACCCGCGTACTGTGGCCGATAAGTCTCGAAAAGCGCGGAGACGGCGTCAATGGCCGCAACGATGGTAAGCATTGGCCGCGCCCTCAGGCGTACCGGGTCTCACCCCGCTTGACCGCTGGGCCAACTTTCTGGGTAAGCGATTTTGCTCCGTCCGGATCGGGTTGCTGGGAGAACCAGTCGGTGTTGAAGAACTTATCCCACGCGTTCATCGCCTTTTCGCGGTCGCAATCCCACTCGTCAAGAACGTCGAGATGCTTCAGCTTCTCATCAAGTTTGTCGTGCAGGAAGGTGGCCTTCGCATTCCCGTCCTCGATGATGTTCTCGTCCAGAACCGGGTGTTTGACTGCTTGATTCCAGGAAAGCTTGTCCCTGATCGCCTTGGCGACATTGCGAAGCGTCTTGTCATCGTGGTCGGCGACTCCGGCCCAATGATCGGCCACCAGCTTCGAGATGACGAAACCATTCGAAATCTTGCCCTTCCAACTCGGACGGCTCCGCGCGAAGGCCTTCAGCAGCCTGACGACTTCAACGAACTGCCCTTTGTCGCCGTCCTTGGACGCATTAGCGCAGTTGTCCTTGTTGAAGTCCTGGAACCACGCCGTCACCGCCAGCGCGTCCGAGCGCTTCCAGTTGGAACTGGCCAGTTCGTAATGGTCCGACTCTTTTCCGGTCCAGGCGTCCTTCACAACGACGTGGCGGTAGACGGGTACGTCGATGTGGTAGCCCTCATTATAGTAAACCCGCACGCAGTTTTTGAGGACTTCAGGGGGGATATTGAAACGGTCGTCCTGCAGCGCGTCGCACACCATCTCGCGGGCCGCGAGAGATGTCTTGTCGCCTCCTTTTGGCCCAACGAGATCCTCCTTCTTGAAATAGACGCCGTCGTCGATGTCATAATCCTCGTCCTTTTCGACGATCATGGTGCGCATAGCGTAGGAACCCTGCGTCCGCTGACCAATTGGGGTAGGATCGTCGTTCGCGACGAGGCCGTCCTTCAGCCGCTTTCGATTGGTCTTTGCCCTTGTAAAGACGTCTTTACGGCTCTCGTTCGGAAGCCGCACTTCGTCACGCTGGTATTTCGCTACCTGGAGATGGCAGTCTCTCATTCGAAAAGCTCCTTGGGTACACCCGTCTCCGGCATCGTGGGCAGAGACATCATTAGATTGTGGATCAATTGACCCTGCGGGTTCCGAGCGTCATCACAGGCGCTCTTGACCATGTCGGCGTCCGTCGAGGCTTGGCTCATGAGGGCATTCATCGCCTCCGGCCTGCTGTCGTCGAGGCCGAGATACTCGAGTTTCGAGGCCGGGATTTTCTGCTGCGGGAAGCGGACGTGGTGAACTTCCTTGCCGCATTTACTCAGCACATTGGCGAACATGCGGGCCATGTTGTCGAAGGCGAACTCTTGGGCCGTGATGCTGAGTGGCGCGACATCGGCGCCGAGCTTCCACTGAAGCATCGACCTGTGGACCTTTTCGCCGAAATCTCCTCTCCTTCAGGCCGGGAACACGTGCCCAGGGAGAAGATTTCGATTGGCTGCTCATTTTCCGCGTTCATCAGCGCGTCCAGCATGCCCACCATGACCGGGTTGTTAGCCCACAGTCCGCCGTCGGCAAAGACCTCGATCTGCTCGTGCTTGCTGTCGGGATTCTTTATTGCCGCCAAGGACCGATAGATCGGCGCCGCGCTCGAAGCCAGGCAAACATCGACAAGCTTATAATTATCGTCCCGGACGCCACTCGTCTTCGTCTTCTTGAAGACCCACGCTCGATGCGTGCTCATGGCCACTGTGGGGATCGAGAGCGAGATTCCGCGCTTCCTGTAGACATCGAGCATGGTGATGTCCCCGAGCTCTGCACTGAGGGCTTTCCGCAGCGCCGCGTCGCCGGCCCTGACGATGTTGCCACCCTTGGCGATGCGAGCAAAAAGCGTCCCTTTGCTCTCGGTAATGCGTTCAGGGAAAATCCGACCGCCCCAGTCCCGATAGAGCTTGACGAGGTCGCTCATAGGGCGGCCGATCGCTGCGCCGCAGGCTATGATGGCCCCGGTGCTCGTTCCGGCGATGAGATCAAAGCCGCTCCCCAGGTCGAGATGTTCAACCCCGCGTATTCTGCGATACTGGTCGAGCAAGCGGTCGAGAAACGCAGCGGTGTAGATGCCACGCATGCCGCCGCCGTCGAGACACAGGACCCTGAACGGCTTTGCCGCGGAGAGCGCACTTTCAGCAGCTTCCATTGCCTTTAACTATACCTTTGTTTCTAGTCATTCTGCAGACGCCGGCCAATCCTAGAATCTTCAGATGTTCCTGCCTTATTGCAGGAACATATCGTGCTCAAGTGTGAATTATCGCGTTGTGCAAACTCGAGGGGCGAAACATGTTTATAAAGCGAATTGGCCTCTTCGATTCCGCGATCTTAAAGCGGACTTTCCGGCCGAAGCACGCGAATGGCGCGCTCCGCGCCTTCTTGTCAGTCGTAGAGGCGAGCCTTGTCGCAATGAGCGCCTATTCTTAAGGCTGTCCTCGCTGCAGTGCCGCAGAAAATGTAGGTGATAAGCAAACCAAGGTTAGCTGACGCCCTTTTATTATCCAGCGGGAGCTCCTATGCGTATTCCAATGAAACCGGACGGTGATTCCGAAACGAAACCGGACGCCTATTCCGATCGAATACCGGACGCGATTCCGAGGCGAAGCCGGACGGCTT
>NZ_LPWA01000104.1 GCF_001510895.1 Mesorhizobium loti
AAGAAACCAAAGGTGGCCATCGTTGCCGTCATGCGCAAGATCGTCGTCACCCTCAATGCCAGGCTCCGGGATGCCATCATTCAACAGAGTTGATGACGAAGTCGATAGGCTGCTGCCAAAAAGTCAGGCCACTTTCGACAGCTTCTCTTTCGTCTCAGCCCCCTCAAGCAACGCCTCTCGCGCCGACTGCAGCAGAATATCGGCCAGCCGTGCCGCCACCGGATCGAGCTCGGCATCCTTCTGATGCAGATGCAGCGCCATCTTCGGCAGCGCCGGCAGGCCGAGCACACCGGGCGCGAGCGCTCTGACATTGGCGGGCAGGCCGATATCGGTGCGGATCGTCAGCCCAAGGCCGGCCGCGACCGCCGCCCAGATGCCGCCAAGGCTGGGGCTCGAGAATGCCATGCGCCAGGCAAGGCCGGCGCGGTCGAGCGTCTCGGTCGCCACGGTTCTGAGCAGGCAGGGCGCCTCGAACACCACCAGCGGCAGCGCTTCGCCGTCGCGGGCAGCTGCTGCAACCGGCTTCGCCGGGCCGATCCAGCGCGCCTGCACGTCGGCGACATGCCGGCTGTAGGGCAGCGTCGTGCCATCGTGCCAGGCGAGCGCGATGTCGAGGCTGCCTGAAAGAACACGCTCGGCAAGCTCGTGGCTGCGTCCTATCCGCGCTTCGATCCGCACCTTGGGATGGGCGCGGGCGAAGCGGCCGAGCACCTCCGGCAGCACGGCCTCGCCGAAATCCTCCTGCAGGCCGAGCCGCACCCAGCCTTCCAGCTCGACGTCACGGATGGCGGAAGCCGCCTCGTCATTGAGCTCGATCAGGCGCCGCGCATAGCCGAGCATGGTTTCCCCGGCTTCCGTGAGCGCCAGGCCGCGCCCCGCCTTGCGGAAGATCGGCGTCGCCGCCTGCTCCTCAAGCTTTTTCAGCTGCGCGCTGACGGCTGAGGTCGAGCGTCCAAGCCGCTCGGCCGCCTTGGCGAAGCTGCCCAGTTCCATGCCGGTGACGAAAGTCTGAGGACGTCGAGATCGAAGGTGACGCGTCGCATGAGATCGTCCTTCTTTTCAGGATTATCAATCAAAAACTTCCTAATTTTATGGATGAAGCTATGGCGCTACATCCATCCCGTCAAGGCCGGCCACCGGCGTAACGGGAATGGAATCATGTCAGCCATCGTCACCCGCAACGACTGCCAATCGCCTGCGCGAGACGCCGGAGTTTCAACCGGCCGAACCTTCGGACCCAACCATCGCTGGAAGGTGCTGGGCATCGGCGTCGCCGCCAATGCCGGCTTCTCCGCCACCTTCTCCGGCATTCCGGCAACTGCGGTGGTGATGCGCCAGGGCTACCATCTCGGCAATGCCGAGCTCGGCCTGGCGCTCGGTCTGCTCGGCCTCGGCGTGGCGTTGAGCGAATTGCCCTGGGGCGTGCTCACCGACCGCTGGGGCGACCGCCGGGTGCTGTTGACCGGGCTCGGCGCCACGGCGGCATGGCTGTTCTTCATGGCGATGCTCGTCGTGCCGACGAAGCTTGCCGTTCCGGGCGTCGTGCTGCTTTCGGCGAGCCTGCTCGTTGCCGGCCTGCTCGGCGGCAGCGTCAACGGCTCCAGCGGCCGCGCCATCATGGGCTGGTTCGCACAAGGCGAGCGCGGCTTTGCCATGAGCATCAGGCAGACGGCGGTGCCGCTCGGCGGCGGGCTTGGCGCGCTCGTCTTGCCGTCGCTTGCCCTGGCGCTGGGCTTTGCCGCGGTCTTCGGTCTGCTTGCGGCTCTATCCGCCCTCTCGGCCTTCTTTGCCTGGCGCTGGCTGCACGAGCCGCCGGCGCAAGGCGATGCGCACGCAACCGCCGTGACGAGCGGTCCGGCGCCGCTGCGCAACATCGAGGTCTGGCGCATTTCGACGGCCATCGGTCTGCTCTGCTTCCCGCAGGTGGCGGTGCTCACCTTCGCCTTCGTCTTCCTGCATGACTTCGCCGGCATGGGCACATGGGTGACCAGTGCCAGCCTTGCTATAGTGCAGACCGGCGCCATGATGATGCGTGTCTGGAGCGGCCGCTTCACCGACCGCCACGGCAACCGCCGTCCGTTCCTCAGGCTCTGCGCCGCGCTCAGCGCGCTGGCCTTCCTGGTCCTGTGGTTGCTGGCGGTCGCCGCGGCCTGGCAGCCGGTGCTGATGTTGCTCCTGCCCGTCATGGTGGTCGTGGCCGGCATCGCCGTCTCGGCCTGGCATGGCGTTGCCTATACCGAGCTTGCCACGCTCGCCGGCGCCGGCCATGTCGGCACCGCGCTCAGCCTCGCCAACACCCTTGTCTTCGTCGGCTTCTGCCTGGTGCCGATCGCCATCCCCTGGCTGTTGCTTGTCTTTGCATGGCCTGGCGTGTGGCTGGCAGCAGCGATCTGCGCAGCGATCGCCTGGCCGATCTTCCTGCGCCCAGCCTGATTCACCCAGCCTGATTCTCGGCCGGCTTGCCTTCAACATGAAAAAAACACGATCGATGTCGTTAACCGCCCATCAAGGTTAATGCTTCATTTTGGCTCTCTGGGGTCAGTAGCGTTTCTGGAGAGTTCCGTGCATCGACGCGTGTTAAAGCGGCTCGTCGCCGCCGCCGTTGCGAATAAACCTTCCTTCCTTCCTCCTTTGGTTCTGGGGCTCGGCTTCTGGGTCGCTTTCCGTCCGTCGTCGCCTATCAGGACATGGCGAGCCTCGTTTCCGGGCTGGAGTCGCCCAGCCATCGCTGGAACGCCTATGTCGAAAAATCCGTTGCCGGTTCGGTGCATGCCGCCGAGATGCCGTTCGTCGATTCGGCTGCCACGGGCTCGATCTCCGGCTCCGGCGTGGACTTGCCGGGCGTCGGCACCGTGGCGTTCCGCGGCAAGGGTAATGTCGCCGGCGCGACGCCTGATGAGGACCGCGTCGTACGCTCCGACAAGAAGGGCCGCCTTGTCCAGGTGTCACCGGTGGCGCCGCCGAAGAATTTCAGCGCCGGCTCGATCTTCGAGCGCACCTCCTCGCTGCTTCGCCCCGCGATGGACAGTGGCCTGAAGCTCACTTTCGCCAAGCCTGGCATCAAGGGCAAGGAAGTCCAGATCGCGCAGGCCTTCCACATCCGCGAGGACAAGAAGCCCGATCCCGGCCTGCCGGCGGCTCTCGTCGCTCTCGTCAACAACGACAAGCCGGATATCCTTGCTACCGCCTATGCCCAGTCGGCGCCGGACTATGCCAAGGCCTCGCCCTTCGAGGCACTGCTGCAGGACGATCCGAACAACGGCCGCTTCATCCCGCCGATGGGCAAGGGCGACCATGAATGGATGCAGAACCCGCTGCCGGCGGCCGTCTTCTCCAAACCGGAACAGGAATGCCTCGCCAAGGGCATCTATTTCGAGGCGCGCAGCGAGCCGGCGCGCGGCCAGGCCGCCGTTGCGCAGGTGATCCTCAACCGCGTCCGCAACCCGGCCTATCCGAAGACGATCTGCGGCGTCGTCTACCAGAACGACAACTGGTTCAATCGCTGCCAGTTCTCCTTCGCCTGCGACGGCAGGAAGAAGCGCATCACCGATCCGGCCTCCTATAAGACCGCCCAGGAAGTCGCCATGGCGGTCACCGCCGGCAAGATCTTCATTCCCGAGGTCGGGTCCTCGACGCACTACTACGCCAACTACGTCCATCCCGGCTGGGCGCGTGCCATGCAGCGCATGACCAGGATCGGCCTGCATATTTTCTATCGCACCTATGGCGGCGGCTGGAGCTGAGCCGTTTAGGCGGCTCGAACTGAGCCGCTTGATCGACGCGCTGCGGCAACGCTCTTTGACGCTCGCCGCGCGCAGCATTCGGCGCGGCTCGCCGGGTGGATTCGCGCCGAGTCCTCGCGCGGGCATAACGGGCACGATGTCGCACCTGAATAAGCCATTGATTTAAAATGCAAAAATACACCACTTCGAAGTTCGGCCCGTGGCTTGACGGGCGCGGACCCTCTAACTATGTTGCCGGCGACTTTAGAAGCGGACGGACGATGACAGTCTGCCCGGGCAGGGGGGTTGCGATGGCCAACAAAAACGGGCCAGACGGAACCGGAGAAACCGGCCGCGGCAAACAGCATGAAGGCGCTATCCGCGACGACGAACTTGAGCGCCGCCGGCGCGAGCTTGAAGCATCGCTTGCATCAAGACGCACGGACCGGCTCGAGGGGAAAGACGAAGCGAAAGCTGCGACCGGTTACGGTCAGGCACTGAAGCTGTCCAGCGAGTTCATCGCCGGAGTGGTGGTTGGTGTCGGCTTGGGCTGGATCATCGACCGCCTGGCGGGAACAGCGCCTTGGGGTCTGATCGTCGGCCTGTTGCTGGGCTTTGGCGCCGGTATACTCAATGTCCTGCGTTCTGCGGGACTGGCGCCGCAATTCGGTCAGGGCGGCGAGCCGCCCGAGCCGAAGGAATGAGATGAGGCGCCGCAAGGCGCGAAAGCGAACTTAGAAGCCGGTTGTGGCTTTGACGGGGATAAAAAGTGGCTGCTGACAAGGTCGATCCGATCCACCAGTTCCAGATCCATCCGCTCATCCCGATTCACATCGGCGGCTACGACGTCTCTTTCACCAACTCCTCTCTGTTCATGGTCGTGACGATCGTCGTCGCTTCCGCCTTCCTTTACATGAGCACCGCCAGCCGCAGCCTCATTCCGGGCCGCCTGCAGTCGATCTCTGAAATGGCCTACGAATTCGTCGGCAACATGCTGCGCGACGCGGCGGGCAAGCAGGGGATGCAGTTCTTCCCGCTGGTGTTCTCGCTGTTCATGTTCGTGCTGGTCGCCAACCTGATCGGCCTGTTCCCCTATTTCTTCACCGTCACCAGCCACATCATCGTCACCTTCACGCTGGCCGCGCTGGTCATCGGCACCGTCATCGTCTACGGCTTCGCCAAGCACGGCCTCGGCTTCCTCAAGCTGTTCGTGCCGCACGGCGTGCCCGTCTATCTTCTGCCGCTGGTGGTGGCGATCGAAGTCATTTCCTTCGTTTCGCGCCCCGTCAGCCTCTCGGTTCGTCTTTTCGCCAACATGCTGGCCGGCCACATCACGCTGAAGGTGTTTTCGGGCTTCGTCGTCAGCCTCAGCGCGCTGGGCGCCGTCGGCATCGCCGGCTCGGTTCTGCCTTTAGCCATGGCTGTCGCGCTGACGGCGCTGGAGCTGCTGGTCGCTTTCCTGCAGGCCTATGTCTTCGCGGTGCTGACTTGCATGTATCTGAACGACGCTCTGCACCCGAGCCACTGATCGATTTCACCGGCGCCCCGGCGCCAGCATACCCAACGTACCAACTGCAACGACTACGAAACCTCAGGAGTTTGACATGGAAGTAAATGCAGCAGCTGCGATCGGCGCCGGTATCGCTTGCCTCGGCATGGGCGGCGCGGGCATCGGCCTCGGCAACATTTTCGGCAGCTATCTCTCGGGCGCGCTCCGCAACCCGTCGGCAGCCGACGGCCAGTTCGGCCGCCTGATCTTCGGCTTCGCCGTGACCGAAGCTCTGGGCATCTTCTCGCTCCTCATCGCGCTGCTCCTGGTCTTCAAGTAAGAAGCACGCGCTGACGAAAGGGGCCGCATGGTGCGGCCCCGCCGTATGGACAGGGGAATGAGATGTTTGTGACATCTGCCTTTGCGCAAGAGTCTGCGCCGGCTGCGGCCGAAGGCGAGACGCATGCGGGCACTGCCGTGCCTGCCGAGGCGCATGAAACGTTCCCGCCGTTCAATGCCGAGACCTTCCCGTCGCAGATCCTGTGGCTGGTCATCACCTTCGGGCTCTTCTATCTGTTCCTGAAGCGGGTTGTGATGCCGCGCGTCGGCGGTATCATCGACGTCCGCAACGACCGCATCACCCAGGATCTCGACCACGCCGCCAGGCTGAAGGGCGAGGCGGACGCTGCCGTTGCCGCTTATGAGCAGGAATTGGCGGAAGCCAAGGCCAACGCCAACAAGATCGGCCAGCAGGCGAGCGACGCCGCCAAGAGCGAAGCCGAAAGCACGCGCAAGAAGCTCGAGGCGGAACTCGAGAAGAAGCTCGGCGAGGCCGAGGCGAGCATCGCCTCGATCAAGGCCAAGGCGATGAAGGAAGTCGGCACGATCGCCGAGGACACCACGTCGGCCATCGTCGAGGCGTTGGTCGGCGGCAAGACCGACAAGGCCGAGATCTCGGCCGCGGTCAAATCCGCGACCCGGTGAGGAGGGCATCATGGACGCCACATCACTCGCGACGCTCTGGGCAACGATTGCCCTGATCATCTTCCTCGGCGCCGTCATCTATCTGAAGGTGCCTGGCATGCTCGCCAAGTCGCTCGATACCCGTGCGGCCAAGATCAGCAGCGAGCTCGACGAAGCGCGCCGCCTGCGCGAGGAGGCCCAGCAGCTGCTCGGCCAATACCAGCAGAAGCGCAAGGAAGCCGAGAAGGAGGCCGCCGACATCGTCGCCGCCGCCAAGCGCGAGGCTGAGCTGCTCGCTTCGGAAGCGCATAAGAAGACCGAGGACTATGTCGCCCGGCGCACCGCGTTGGCCGAGCAGAAGATCAGCCAGGCCGAACGCGAAGCGATCGGCGAGGTGCGCGCCAGCGCCGTCGACATCGCCGTCGAGGCCGCGCGCGCGCTGCTCGCCGCCAAGGTCGACGCCAAGGCCGGAGCGGACCTCTTCAAGTCCGCACTGCAGGACGTGAAGGCCAAGCTGAACTGACGAGTTTCGCGGTTGCGAAATCAAAAAGCCGCCTGGGCAACTCGGCGGCTTTTTTGTTGTTTCGCGGATAATCTCCCCCCTCGAGGGGGAGATGTCGCCGAAGGCGACAGAGGGGGTCGTTGCGCATAGAGCTCGACGCTCTGTGTGACGAGAGAGGGCGTCGGCGCTTCACGCGCGGCGACCCCCTCTGCCTGCCGGCCATCTCCCCCTCAAGGGGGGAGATTACGCTCACTCCAGCCCGACGAGAATCTCTTCCTCTTCCACCTCGACGCCACCCTGCCGGAACGGCGCAAACGAGGCGCGGTGCAGTCTTGCCACCGGGCCATGCGCCTCGATCGCGGTCCGGTGCCGGACCGTCGCATAGCCCATATGCACTTCGAAGCCATAATGTTCGTGATGGCCGCCGCAGCCGCACATCATGCGGTCGCGCATCACCTTGGCGACGATCGAGGCCGCGGCGATCGACTGCGAGCGCTGGTCGCCTTTGATCAGTGCGCGGCCTTCGCAGGGCAGCCCCGGCGGCACGTCGCGGCCGTCGGCCAAGGCCAGCTTCGGCTGCAGCGACAGGCTGGCGGCGGCGCGGCGCATCGCTTCCAGGCTGGCTTTCAAAATGTTGCTGTTGTCGATGCCTTCGGCGCTGATAGAGGCCATCGAGACGCTGAGCGCCGAGCCCAGGATTTTCAGAAACAGCGCCTCGCGCTGCAGGTGGGTGAGGCGCTTGGAATCGTCGAGGCCTTCGGGAATGTTGGCGGGATCGAGCACCACCGCAGCCGCGACCACCGGACCGGCGAGCGGCCCGCGCCCTGCCTCATCCATGCCCGCGACCGGCCACAGCCCGTCGGCCATCGCCTTCGTCTCAATGGAGAAGTCGGGCTTCTCTACAATTTCAAAGAGAAGCGGAGAATCGGAACGCGCGCGAGCCATGGTGCGGCGAGGTTCGCATCGGCTCCGATTCTCCGCAAGTCCCTCCGGGTCGGATGGGGCGTCGGACCGGGAGGGCACCGTCTCACGGCCGGGGGACAGGGGCCGGACGGGATTCTTGAAATGGATCGCAACTCCAGAGAGAAAAATCGCTTTATCTGAAATTGCTTAGCGCCGGCCTCCTACGGCCGGCATAATTATCAAAGCAGCATCAGCTGCTCGCCGGCGCCTGAGCCTGCGACGAATTGGTCGGTCCGAAGTTGCCGCCGCTCGACATTGAGACCGAGCCGCTTGGCGGCGATCTCGAAGCGACGGCCGATCTGCCAGGCATACGGACCGGCGCCCTTCATGCGCTTGCCCCATTCCGAATCGTAATCCTTGCCGTCGCGCATCGACCGGATCAGCGACATCACATGCCGGTAGCGGTCCGGATAGTGGCGCAGCAGCCAGTCCTTGAAGATCGGCGCCACTTCGAGCGGCAGCCGCAGCACGACATAGCCTGCTTCCCTGGCGCCGGCGGCACGCGCCGAATCGAGGATGCGCTCCATCTCCGGATCGTTGAGGCCCGGAATGATCGGCGCCACCATGACCGAAGCCGGGATGCCGGCATCCGAAAGTTGCCTGATCGCTTCCAGCCGCTTCGTCGGCGTCGAGGCGCGCGGCTCCATGGTGCGCGCCAGCATGCGGTCGAGCGTCGTCACCGACAGCGCCACCTTGGCAAGGCCGCGCTCGGCCATGCGCGACAGGATGTCGATGTCGCGCGTCACCAGCGCCGACTTGGTGACGATGCCGACCGGATGGCCGCGCGCCTCCAGCACTTCGAGGATCTCGCGCATGATCCGGTACTGCTTCTCGATCGGCTGGTAGGGATCGGTGTTGGTGCCGATGGCGATGGTGCGCGGCTGGTAGCCGGGCTTCGACAATTCCCTGTCCAGCATGCGTGCCGCGTCCGGCTTGGCGAACAGCTTCGATTCGAAATCGAGCCCCGGCGACAGGCCCATGAAGGAATGCGTCGGCCTCGCGAAGCAGTAGACGCAGCCATGCTCGCAGCCGCGATAGGGGTTGATCGAACGGTCGAAGGAAATGTCCGGCGACTCGTTGCGGGTGATGATGGTGCGCGGCTTCTCGACCTGCACCTCGGTCTTGAAGGGCGGCAGCTCTTCCAGCGAGTTCCAGCCGTCGTCGAACACGTGCCGGCTGACCGGCTCGAACCGGCCGGACGGATTGATGCCGGCCGAACGTCCGCGATTGCGATCGGGGCGGACGCGCATGCCGCTCTGTTCGATCATGGCATTGGCCATCTCAGCTCTGCCTGCTCCGAAGGCAGCTATGTCGGCGCGGACGATCTGTTCCATTTTCGCCCTCTCCCAGGGACTGTCGGCAGGCTGTCGAATCGCTCTGTTCATGAAACTATTCCTATTTTGCCGATGAGAACAAAGCAAGAACTTTTTCGATTGGGACCCGCAACTGGCGCATCGCTTGGCTTTCCGCTATTCGGCTAGGATGCTCAGCGTTGTCATCGAGACCCGGAACGACGAAGAGGGCCTTGCCCGCACGCTCGCCTCGCTGATCGGCGGCGCAGTGGAAGGAGTGGTGCGCGACGTCATCGTCTGCGACACCGGTTCGACCGACCAGACTCATTACGTCGCCGAGCATGCCGGCTGCCACTACGTCTCGGGTGGCATCGCCGCCGGCATCGGCCAGGCCAAGGGCGACTGGCTTCTGCTGCTGGAACCCGGCGCGCGGCTGGCCGAAGGCTGGATCGAAGAGGTCGCCGCCCACACGGCGAGACAGACCCTGCCAGCGCGTTTTTCGCGCGCCCGCGCCAATCGCGCGCCGTTCCTGGCCCGGGTTTTTTCGAGCAACCGGGCGCTGGCCGAAGGCCTTGTCATCAGCAAGCGCCAGGCCGCGGCACTCGCGAAAAGCGCGCACAGCGCCGAAGCCTTGGCGCGCGGCCTGGCCACCAGGAGGCTGAATGCCGAGATCTGGGTAGCGCCGCCGAAGTGAGAGGGCCGGTCAGATTCCCTCTATCTCTATATTGACCGGCATCCAGGCGCTGCGGCGTCTGGCCAGACGCTGTTCGCGGCTTTCGGCGTCGTAGCGGATGGGGATCGGCTCGCGGGAGAATTGCTCGCGGTCGTCGAGCGCGTTGACGATGACGATCGCCCTGGCCTCGGCGCCGTCGCCGGCGATCGCCGCGACGTAGACACCACATTCGCGGCATAGGAGATAGTCGGCGGTGCGCAGGCCGAAGCGGTAGACCTGCAGTCGTGCCTTGTCTTCAACCGAGATGGTCAGGTGGCCGTTCGCATCAGCCGCCGCCCGCGATCCATGCCGGGTGCAGAACGAGCACCGGCAGGCACGGATTTCCATGCCGGCTGGATCGAGAGCGCTGGAGAAGCTGAGGCGGATGTTGCCGCAATGGCATCCGCCGCTGTGAACGGTCATGGCATGGTCCCTTGCTTGTTCGCACAAGGTACTTCGCCGGCATTAGCTTCGGAATGGCGCCTCGAAGGCGGCAGCACCGTTCTGCTTGGCGAACGAGATGCCGATCGATCGCTTTGCCTATGTTATGAAGCAGGCTTGCCGCCGCGCCTGAGATGCTCGTCCAGCCGCGGCATGATCTCGACGAAGTTGCAGGGCATATGCCGGTAATCGAGCTGAGCCTTGATGATACCGTCCCAGGCGTCCTTGCAGGCGCCGGGCGATCCCGGCAGCACGAAGACGAAGGTAGCGTTGACGACGCCGCCTGTCGCCCGGCTCTGGATCGTCGAGGTGCCGATCTTGTCGTAGGAAATGCGGTGGAAGACCTCCGAAAAACCGTCCATGCGCTTCTCGAAGACCGGCTCCAGCGCCTCCGGCGTCACGTCGCGGCCGGTAAAGCCGGTACCGCCGGTGGTGATGACGACATCGACGCTATCGTCCTTCGACCAGCCGAGCACTTTTTCGCGGATCTTTTCGCGGTCGTCGGTGACAATGTCGCGGGCGGCCAATATGTGACCGGCTTCCGCGATCCGGTCGACAAGCGTCTGGCCGGATTTGTCGTCGGCGAGGCTGCGTGTGTCGGAAACCGTCAGCACCGCGATGCGCACCGGGATGAAGGGGCGGCTTTCGTCGATCCTCGCCATCAATCGGCCTCCATGCTGCGCGTCGCGGCGACGAACCAGCCGGGATGGCGGCCGCGGATCTCGATCGCCGCGCGCTTGGCAACATTGCCGGTCTCGAACAGGCCGAAGCAGGTGGCGCCGGAGCCGGACATGCGGGTGAAGGCAGCGCCTGCTTTCTTCAGCGCCTTGAGCGTTTCGCCGACGGCCGGCTGGATGGCGCACGCGGCCGGTTCGAGATCGTTGCGGGTCGTCTCGAGCCAGTTGCGGATTGTGTGAAAATCCAGCCGGCCGGGCAGGGGCGGCAATGCCTCATTGTCGCGTCTGGAAAGCGCCTTGAACACGTCGGGCGTCGAGACGGCGGCACCGGGGTTGACCAGGACGAGCGCCAGCGCGGGAAAACCGGGCAGCGGCGACAGTTCATCGCCGATGCCGCGCGCAATCAGCGGCTTTGCCTTGAGGCACATCGGCAGATCGGCGCCGAGTGTCAGCCCGATCCGCGCCAGCCCGGCTTGGTCGATGTCGAGCTTCCATAGGTGCGCTAGACCGTTGAGCGCGGCTGCCGCGTCGCTCGAGCCGCCGCCGACGCCCGAGGCGATCGGCAGGTTCTTTTCCAACCGGATGGCGACGGACGATGCCTGTCGCGCGCCGGCTTCCCGTCGCAGGGCCTCGCGCGCCTTGACGGCCAGATTATCGCCATCGAGCGGCACACCGGCGGCGAAGGGGCCAGAGACCGAGAACTCGTCACGCTCGGCCGGTTCGATCTGCAGCCGGTCGCCGAAGCGGGTGAAGACTGCAAGGCTGTCGAGCAGGTGATAGCCATCGGCGCGCCTGCCGGTGACATGCAGCGCCAGATTGATCTTGGCAGGCGCAAGCCATGTCCGGGACTTGGCCTCGGGCTCCAGAATGTCGGCTGCTGGCGAGATGATTTCAGTCCTTGGCCAGACGGTATTCGCCGGTCTTCGGATCCTTGACCAGCGTTCCCATCGTGCCGTTGGCCGCCTGTTTCTCGGTCCGTCGGATCTTGGCCGTCACGCGCTCGGCCTCGCGCACAAAAGCGCGATAACCGAAATAAGCGGCGGCGCCGACAACGGCAAAGAAAATAATCTGCGGCATCGTAAAACTCCTCCCGCGTTTGCGCGGCAAGGCCGGCCGTACAGGTCGGTCAAGCTATTATGCTAGACGCTTTCATCGCCTTTTCAAAGCCCGAAGCGCGCCCATAGCGCGCGCTCTTCCGCCGCATCGATAACGCCGCTGGCCGCGGCCGCGGCGATGTCCGGCGCCGAAAAGCGTGAGCCGAACAGGCCGAAACGGCCGAAAAGGCCGCGCGGCGCGGTGATCAGCTTGAGCTGCGTCTTTTCGCCGAAACGGGTCCTGAGCACGCTGCGCATGTCGCCCAGCGCATCGACAAGACCGAGCTCCAGACCCTTCTTGGCGGTCCAGAACAGCCCGGTGAACAGGTCAGGATCGTCCTTGAGCTTGGTGCCACGCCGCTCCTTGACGAGATCGATGAAGGTCTCGTGCACTTCGAGCTGCAGCGCCTTCAGCCGCTCGACGTCTTCCTTCTTCTCTGGCTTGAACGGGTCGAGCACGGCCTTGTTCTGGCCGGCGGTGTGGACGCGGCGCTCGACGCCGATCTTCTTCAACAGTTCCGGGAAACCGAACGAGGCCGAGACGACGCCGATCGAACCGACGATCGAGGACGGGTCGGCAAAGATCTCATCGCCGGCAATCGCGATCATGTAACCCCCGGAGGCCGCCACGTCCTCGACGAAGACCAGCACCTTCTTGTTCTTTTCCACGGCCAGATCGCGGATGCGCTTGAAGATCAGCCGCGATTGCACCGGCGAGCCGCCCGGCGAGTTGATCGAAATCGCAATCGCCGGCGCGTCGAAGCCGAACGCCTTTTCGATAACGCCAGCCGTCGAAGCGAGCGACAGGCTCGGCCGGAACTGGCCGCCGCCGGGCAGGATGGTGCCATGCAGCCGGATCACGGGAATGGTGACGACTGTCGAGCGCCAGGATCTCGGCAGCAGGCGGTTGAAGAAGCGTTTCACGAAAGCTTGTCTCCGCAAGAGGTGCAAAGAGCAAGGTGAGACCTCATCCTTGCTCCCGGCATGTAGGAATTCGCCAGTCAACGGCAATGCCGCATTGCCGGCCTTTGATCAATCGCCGAACAGCGACGCCAGCCCATTGTTGATCATCTCGGTCCGTTCCGTCGGCCCGTTGCCGGATGGTCCATGCAAGGTGAGCGGCGGCCGGATCGACAGTTTTCCGCGCGCGCCGAGCACCGCCCTGACGACGATGCGGATCGCCGCCGCGTCCGGGCGAGGGTGGACGCAGAGCATTTCGGCATCGCCGAAGCGGCCTTCGATCGCATCGAGGATGGCGACAAGCTGCTCCGGCCGCGCGATCGCCGCAAGCCCGCCACGCGGCTTGACGACGGCGGCCGCACTTCTGATCCAGCGCTCGAACAGCCCGTCCTCCGTGACATGCGCCTCCCTGCGCAACGCGTCCGGCGTCGAGCGATCCTCGGCGGCGTTGAAGGGCGGGTTCATGATGACGAAGTCGAAGGAATTGTCGGCAAGCCCGGCCTCGGCCCGCGTGCGTCCGGCGAGCGTGACGTCGGCCTCAAGCACCGATCCTCGGCCGCCGAGATGCGCATTGCCCGGATGCGCAAGCGTGGCGGCGGCAAATGCCGCCATCTCGGCGGAGCGCTCGATCAGCACTGCGCGCGCCTCAGGACAGCGCGACATGACGGCAAGCGCAGCAGCACCGGCGCCGGCGCCGAAATCGGCGAGCCGGCCGGAAAAGGAGGATGGAACAGCGGCCGCCAGCATCATCGCATCCATTCCGGCGCGGTGGCCTTGCCTTGGCTGCACCAGCCAGAAGCGCCCGCGATGGAAGGCATCGACCGTGTGGGCCGGCGTGTCCGGGGCAAGGGCGTTTGAAGCTGCCATTATTTCCGGCGGATCTCGTTCTCGATGCCGGCATCCTTCAGGATGCGCCGCGCCGCATCGGCTTTGTCGGCGTCGACCATGATGCGCCTGGGTAGGATGCCGATCGATCCGTCGAGCACGCTCATGTTCTGATCGGCGACGAAGCAGGCGATGCCGGCGTCGCGCATCAGCGATTCGACGAAGGAGATGAGGACGGCGTCGTTGGTGCGGACGAGTTCAATCATGGAATGAAAATCGCAGGTTGCGGCGTTCATGTAAACGTTGAGGCAAGCCCGTTCCAGCCGAGCCGCGCCAATTCGCCTCTTGCCGTGCCCGGTTGTACCGACCTAGAGTCCCACTGGGACCAGGGTGTTATCGTGCGCGTCAATTAGACGGGAGTGATCGTGGTGGGTGTCGTTCTGAATATCGAAGGCAAGCGGGAAACTGCTTCCATCAAGGATCTCATCGACCTGACGGCAGCCGATATGGGACGCGTCAACGAGCTGATCCTGTCCAAGGCCGGCTCCGACGTCGAGATGATCCCGGAGGTCGCCAACCACCTGATTTCGTCCGGAGGCAAGCGGCTGCGGCCGATGCTGACGCTCGCCGCCGCCCAGATGTTCGGCTATGCGGGCGAAGGCCACGTCAAGCTCGCCACCGCGGTCGAGTTCATGCACACAGCGACGCTTCTCCATGACGACGTGGTCGACGAGAGCGCGCTTCGCCGCGGCAAGAAGACGGCGCGCATGATCTGGGGCAACCAGGCGAGCGTGCTGGTCGGCGATTTCCTGCTCGGCCAGGCCTTTCGCATGATGGTCGAGGTCGGCTCGCTTGAGGCTCTCGACATCCTGTCGAGCGCGGCCTCCATCATCGCCGAGGGCGAGGTGATGCAGCTTGCCGCCGCCAAGAACCTGGAGACCACTGAGGACGAGCATTTCGCCGTGATCAAGGCCAAGACCGCTGCCTTGTTCTCGGCCGCCGCGGAGGTTGGCCCGGTGATTGCGCTCGCTTCCCGCAACGACCGTGCGGCGCTGCGCTCCTACGGCATGAATCTCGGCCTTGCCTTCCAGCTCATCGACGACGCGCTGGACTACGGCGGCTCGAGCCAGGACCTCGGCAAGAATGTCGGCGACGATTTCCGCGAGGGCAAGGTGACGCTGCCGGTGATCCTCGCCTATCGGCGCGGCACCAAGGCCGAACGCACCTTCTGGAAACGCGCCATCGAGGACAATGTCGCGACGATGCCGGATTGGAAAAGGCGATCGGCCTGATGACCCGCCATGGCGCCATCGCCGACACGATCGGCCGCGCCCGTCATTTCGGCGAGATCGCCCGCGACGCGCTGGCGCCGCTGGAGGCGACGCCGCAGAAGTCGGCGCTGATCGACGTCATCGATTTCTGCATCAGCCGCGTCAACTAAGATGCTTGGCCTTCCCGGCGCTTGCCTGGCATCCGCCGGGTGAGGTCATCTGTGAATCCCGCTCCGGCCGTCTCGACAAACGGCCGTTCTGCAAATTATCTATAAAATATGGCCAATACAGAGGACACGATCGCCGTCCGCATCAGCAAGGAACTGGCGGACCGCATCATTTCGGGCGCGATCGAGCCCGGGTCGCGGCTGCGCCAGGACCGTGTCGCGGAGGAATTCGGCACCAGCCATGTGCCGGTGCGCGAGGCCTTCCGACGCCTCGAGGCGCAAGGCCTGGCGATCAGCGAGCCGCGTCGCGGCGTGCGCGTTGCCGCTTTCGACCTCGGAGAAGTCAGGGAAGTCGCCGAGATGCGCGCGGCGCTCGAGGTGCTGGCGCTGCGCCACGCCGCGCCGCATCTGACGCCGGCGATCCTCGACCGGGCCGAGGAGGCGACCAAGGCGGGCGACAAATCCCGCGACGTCCGTTCCTGGGAAGAGGCCAATCGCACCTTCCACCGGCTGATCCTGGCGCCCTGCAACATGTCGCGCCTGCTTTCCGCCATCGACGATCTGCATGTCGCGAGCGCCCGTTTCCTGTTCTCGGCCTGGCGCTCCGAGTGGGAAACCCGCACCGACCAGGATCACCGCGCTATCCTGAGCGCGCTGCGGCAGGGCAATACCGAATCGGCCGCCATCACGCTCGGCCGGCATGTGCAATGGATCGGCCAGAAACCGGTCAAAACCGCTTCCGGCAGGACCCGCGACGCCTTCGCCATCGTTGGCTAAGCAATTCCAGGAAAAGTGCGCAGCGGTTTTCCGTCCGGAATTGCGACAGGCAAGAGAGCAATTCGAGGAAAAGTGCGCAGCGGTTTCCGTCCGGAATTGCGACAGGCAAGAGAGCAATTCGAGGAAAAGTGCGCAGCGGTTTCCGTCCGGAATCGCGTCAAACAGATAGCGACAGCGAAACACTCCGCGCTCGGCGTTCTGTCGCTGCAAAATGTCGGCTTTGAGCGCCCGAAAATACGCTGAATGGCCCAGCCTCACTGCTCATCGATCTAGGTTTCTGCGATTGGATGCTTGCCATCTCTCCAAAAATATGGATTCGATAATAGATCGAATGCAGAAATTATCTATAATTTCACCCAACCAGGGACATCACCGTGACAAACATCGCCGTTTCGACCCGCAAGCCCTCCTTCAGCCCGCTCGGACTTCATGATCGCTCGCTTGCCTGGAAGGCCGGCGCCGTCGTCCTCGGCTCGCTGTTCCTGGCGCTGTCGTCCTACATCGAAGTGCCGATGGTGCCGGTTCCGGTGACCATGCAGACCTTCGCCGTGACGCTGGTCGGCGCGCTTTACGGCTGGCGGTTCGGCGCGCTCACCATCGCGGCCTGGCTCGTCGAGGGCGCGGCCGGGTTCCCGGTTCTGGCGGGCGGCGCAGCAGGCGTGCAGCATTTCGTCGGCCCGACCGGCGGCTATCTCTTCTCGTTCCCGATCGTCGGCGCGGTTGTCGGCTGGCTGGCCGAACGCGGCTGGAACGGCAATCGCGTGATGCTCGCCTTCGCCGCCATGCTCATCGGCAATCTTCTATGCCTGGTTCTCGGCACGGCCTGGCTTGCCGTCATGATCGGCGCCGAGAAGGCGATCACCTTCGGCTTCCTGCCCTTCATCGTCGGCGGCCTGCTGAAGTCGGCGCTGGGTGCCGCGACGCTGAAGCTGTTCTCCACCTATCGGGCCGAACCGCGCGACCGCTCGTCCGGGACGCGATGACCGTCAGGCTGCGCGCCCATCATTTGCTCTGCCTGCTGACCTATGTCGGCAAGGGCTATTCGCCAGCCTTCACCGCCAATTACGACAAGGTGGGTGAGGCGGTCGGCGAGGGCGAGGCGGTCCTGATCGTTTCCGGGCCGGACGACATCTGCGCCAGGATGCTCGACGAGCCCGACCCTCACTGCCTGCGTGAGGGCGCTGCCGAGCGGGACGGGCTCGCCGCGCGCGACGTCGGGGCTCTCCTCGGCCGGCCGATCCTGGCCGGCGACAGGCTCGTGCTGGATGCCTCCAGTCTGGCACGGATGCGGCAGGCGTTTGCCGCCGGACTGACACGCCAGGCGTGCTCCGGCTGCGAATGGTCCGACCTGTGCAGCGCGGTTGCGCAGGCGGATTTCACGATACGCGCCTGTAGGCAGGCGATACCCTGGACCTTAGGCCCCGACGCTGGACCTTTTGGTCGCGCGGCATCGTTTTTTAAGCCGGATGATTGCATTGTGATTCGTTGCGGATTGAAGGCCGTCCCCAAAAAGGCCATGCTTTGTTCGGAAAAGGTCGAGTCTGTGGGCGGTCCGCCGAAGGCGGGATCGCGTCTGGCTGAAAGGGATACAATGCGGCAAGGACGTGCGCGCTGGCTGACAAGGCTGGCATTTTTAGCGGGTGTGGCGCTTTCGGTGCTGCCTGCCCATGCCAAGGAAAACGCCCAACCGATCCAGATCACGTCCTTCTCGGGCGCCTATCTCGCTGCCCACATCGCCGAAAGCGACAACGATCTCGACAATGCCATCGCCTATTACAAGCAGGCGCTGGCCTTTGCCCCCAACGACACCGAACTGCAGCAGAGCCTGATGCTGGCGTTGGTCGCGCAAGGCCGCTTCGGGGAATCGCTGGTCTATGCCGACAAGCTCAAGGAAGTGCCCGATGTCGAGCGCTTCTCGCGCCTGGCGCTTGCCGTCGATTCTTTTCACAAGAAGGACTACACAAAGGCCCAGTACTGGCTGAAGCTCTCGCTCGAATCCGATCTCGACCGGCTGCTCTCCGGCGTCATGGACGGCTGGGCCAAGCAAGGCGCGGGCGATGCCTCCGAGGCGATGGCTTCGATCGACAAGCTCAAGGGGCCGGACTGGTTCGGCCTGTTCAAGTCCTTCCACCGCGCGCTGATCGCCGACGCTGCCGGCCTTTCAGACAAGGCCGATGAAATCTACGCCGCCACTTTGGCCGACACCGCTGCCGGTGGTTCCTCGCCCGAGACATGGATGCGCAACGCCCAGGCCTATGCCTCCTTCCTCGCCCGCAAGGGCGACAAGTCGAAGGCGCTTGCCGTTCTCAACCAGGCCGAAGCCTTCGCGCCGGGCAAGCTGGAAATCACCACGCTGCGCGACCGGATCAACAAGGGCGACAAGATCGAGCCCCTGGTAGCCACTCCGGCAGACGGCGCCTCGGAAATCCTTCTCGACCTCGCCACCGCGCTCAACCGCGGCGGCGGCGAACCTTTCGTGCGCCTCTACCTGCAATATGCGCTGGCGCTGAAGCCGGACAGCGACGCGGCCCTCGTGCAACTTGCCGCCGTCGCCGAGCAGCTGAAGGACGGCGAAGGCGCGATCGCGCTCTACCGCCGCATTCCGGCCTCCTCGCCGTTGAAGGAGCTTTCGGAGCTGCAGCTTGGCCTGAACCTCGCCGACATCGACCACCACGACGAAGCCATCGCGCACCTCAAGGGTTATGTCGATGCGCATCCAACCGACATGCGCGGCTATCTCGCGCTCGGCGGCGTCTACTCCTCGAAGGAGGATTTCCGCTCGGCCGCCAGTCTCTACGACAAGGCCGTCGATGAGCTGAAGACGCCGACCGCCGCCAACTGGAACATCTTCTACCAGCGCGGCATCGCTTATGAGCGGCTGAAGGAATGGCCGAAGGCCGAGCCCAATTTCCGCAAGGCGCTGGAGCTGCAGCCCGACCAGCCTCAGGTTCTGAACTATCTCGGCTATTCCTGGGTCGACATGAACATGAACCTCAAGGAAGGCCTGGCGATGATCCAGAAGGCCGTGGATCTGCGGCCGAGCGATGGCTATATCGTGGATTCGCTGGGCTGGGCCTATTACCGCCTCGGCCGCTTCGACGACGCCGTCCGCGAAATGGAGCGCGCCGTGTCGCTGAAGCCGGAAGACCCGGTCCTCAACGATCACCTCGGCGACGCCTATTGGCGCGTCGGCCGCAAGCTGGAAGCGACGTTCCAGTGGACCCAGGCACGCGACCTGAAGCCGGATCCGGACGTGCTCGCCACCCTGCAGCAGAAGCTGCTCAAAGGCCTGCCGCCGATCGAATCCAACACGGCGCAGGAAACCCCGAAGGTCAAGCCGGTCCCGCCGACCGCGCCGCCGAAGGGCTGAGATTTCGCAATCACGCATATTACGGGGCCTTCGGGCCTCGTAATTCTATCGGCAGCTTCGTCAAAACATCTTTCGGTAGACGACGAAACCCGAGCGCTCGCCGATCCTGTCGTAGAGCTGCATGGCGGTTTGATTGGTCTCGTGCGTCAGCCAGTAGACGCGGCCTGCGCCCGCCGCTCTTGCCCGTTCGTAAACGCCTTCGATCAGCGCCCTGCCGACACCTTGGCCGCGCGCGGCCTCCGTGGTGAAGAGATCCTGCAGATAGCAGCTCGGCGCGATCGCGGTGGTCGAGCGGTGGTAGAGGTAGTGGACGAGGCCGAGAAGCCTGCCTTCGCGCTCGGCCACCAGCGCATGCACCGGCTCATAGGCATCGAAGAAACGCGACCAGGTCATCTGGGTGATCTCGCCGGCAAGGGCCGTCTCGCCCGAACGGCCGTAGAAGGCGTTGTAGCCGTTCCAGAGGGGCAGCCACTGTTCGTAGTCCTGCCGGGTGACGGGGCGGACGGCGAGTTGACCGGACATGGCGGAACCTTTTGTTGTTGCGGCTCACGAGAGCAAACGGCCGGCGATCGCGCCCGGCAATGGGCCAGCCGCCGGCAAAGCGTTCAACCTCCCTGATGCGGCGCCCCGCCTTGACGCTTGCTGGCCCGGCAACTAGGGAATGCCCAATCCCAGCGCTTTCCGAGGCCGCCGTGACCATCGAGATTCCTGCCCACATGCACCCCAGCCGCTCCTTCCAGGGGCTGATCCTGACCTTGCACAATTACTGGGCGGCTTACGGCTGCGTCATCCTGCAGCCCTACGACATGGAAGTCGGCGCCGGCACCTTCCATCCGGCGACGACCTTGCGCGCGCTCGGTCCGCGTCGCTGGAACGCCGCTTACGTGCAGCCGTCACGCCGCCCGAAGGATGGCCGTTATGGCGAGAACCCGAACCGCCTGCAGCATTACTATCAGTACCAGGTCATCCTGAAGCCGAACCCGCCGAACCTGCAGGAGCTCTATCTCGGCTCGCTCGAGGCGATCGGCGTCGATCCGCTGCTGCATGACATCCGCTTCGTCGAGGACGACTGGGAAAGCCCGACGCTCGGCGCCTGGGGTCTCGGCTGGGAATGCTGGTGCGACGGCATGGAAGTGTCGCAGTTCACCTATTTCCAGCAGGTCTGCGGCATCGAATGCGCGCCGGTGGCGGGCGAGCTCACCTATGGGCTCGAGCGTCTCGCCATGTATGTGCAGGGCGTCGACAATGTCTACGACCTGAACTTCAACGGCCGCGAGGGCGCCGAGAAGGTCACTTATGGCGACGTTTTCCTGCAGGCCGAGCAGGAATATTCGCGCCACAATTTCGAATTCGCCAACACGGCGATGCTGCTTCGGCATTTCGAGGATGCCGAGGCCGAGTGCAAGGCGCTGCTCGCCGCCGGCGCGCCCGCCTCGAACGACAATCTGGCGATGCACCGCATGGTCTTTCCGGCCTACGACCAGTGCATCAAGGCAAGCCATGTCTTCAACCTGCTCGACGCGCGCGGCGTGATTTCCGTCACCGAGCGCCAGAGCTACATCCTGCGCGTGCGCAATCTGGCGAAGGCTTGCGGCGAGGCGTTTCTGAAGACGCAGGCGGGCGGTCTGGCGGCCTAGCTCAACACAGCTTTCGCGATCTCGACGGTGGCGACCGGCAACGCACTTTGGCTCATGGCGCCATCGATCGTGCGCAGTGCCTGTCTCACCCCCGGCATCGAGAACGTGCCATGCATCTGGGCGGCGAAGCAGGCGCTCAGCGCCAGGATCTGCAGGGTTCTCGATGCCGTCTTCATCGTCGTTCAGCCAATAGTTCTCTGCCTGAGCGTTGGTCGCTTCAGCGCTGCATTCGGTTCATGGGAATTTCTGCTCCAAGGACGGGCGGCTCCGCGCCATCCCGACAGTCGGCTGAAAAATTTCCGGAAACCGATCGAAGAGGCGATCTGCTTGCGGGGTGACAGCGGCCGGCCGAGTTGCTATTTCCCGCGCATTCGTGACCCCGGCGCTACGCGCCGACCCTTCCCATCAAGGGGAGGGTAGGGAGCCAACCAATGCCCGACTTGCTTCTAGAACTTCGCTCCGAGGAAATTCCCGCCCGCATGCAGCGCAAGGCTGCCGGCGATCTGCGCAAGATGCTGACCGACGGTCTGGTCGAGGCGGGTTTGACCTATGAGGCGGCGCGCGAATACTGGACGCCCCGGCGCCTGGCGCTCGATATCCGTGGGCTCAACGCGCGCTCGAAGGACATTCGCGAGGAGATCAAGGGCCCCTCGACCACGGCGCCCGAGCAGGCGGTGCAGGGCTTCCTGCGCAAGGCGGGCCTTGCCTCGATCGCCGAGGCGCATGTGCATTCCGATCCGAAGAAGGGCGACTTCTACGTCGCCCACATTGCGAAGCCGGGCAGGGCGGCCGAAGAGATCATCGCCGAGCTGGTGCCGGGCATCATCAAAAGCTTCCCCTGGCCGAAGTCGATGCGCTGGGGGCCGGCCTCGGCCAAGCCCGGCTCGTTGCGCTGGGTGCGGCCGCTGCAGTCGATCGTCTGCACCTTCGGCCCGGAGACCGAGGAGCCGGTGGTGGTCGATTTCGAGATCGACGGCATTCGCTCCGGCAATGTCACCTACGGCCACCGCTTCCATGCGCCGGGCCCGATTACCGTTCGCCGCTTCGACGATTACGCCGCCAAGCTCGAGGCGGCCAAGGTCGTGCTCGATGCCGACCGTCGCAAGGAGATCATCCTTGCCGACACCCGCAACATCGCCTTCGCCAATGGCCTCGATCTCGTCGAGGATGAAGGCCTGCTGGAAGAGGTATCCGGCCTGGTCGAATGGCCGGTCGTGCTGATGGGCGAATTCGAAAAGGACTTCCTCACCATTCCGGCCGAGGTCATCCGCCTGACCATCCGCGCCAACCAGAAGTGCTTCGTGACATCGCGCCCAATCTCCCCCCTCGAGGGGGAGATGTCGCCGAAGGCGACAGAGGGGGTCGTCTCGCGTGGAGCGGCAACGTCTTCTGTCTTCGAAAGACCAGACGCGTCGCACCAGCCGAAGCGACCCCCTCTGGCCTGCCGGCCATCTCCCCCTCAAGGGGGGAGATCAGCCAGCTTTCCAACCGCTTCGTTCTGGTCGCCAACATCGAGGCGTCCGATGGCGGCAAGGAAATCGCCTACGGCAACGGCAAGGTGGTGCGGGCGCGTCTGTCCGACGCGCTCTATTTCTGGAAGACCGACCAGGGCGATCTGCCGGACCTCGACCAACTGCAAGAGTCCGCTGCAAAGTTCGATCTGAATTTGAAGAAGCCGCTCGACCAGCGCATGGGCCGCCTCGACCACCTCAACGTCACATTCCATGCCAAGCTTGGCACCCAGGGCGCGCGGGTCGCGCGGATCAAGCGACTGGCCGAAGAACTGGCGCCGGTCGTCGGCGCCGATCCGGCGCTCGTTGCCCGCGCCGCGGTGCTCGCCAAGGCAGATCTGCAGACCGAAGTGGTCGGCGAGTTTCCGGAACTGCAGGGCGCCATGGGCCGCAAATATGCGCTGCTGCAGGGCGAGCACCCGTCCGTCGCCGCGGCTGCCGAGGAGCACTATAAGCCGCAGGGGCCGTCCGACCGCGTGCCGACCGACCCGGTGTCGGTTGCGGTCGCGCTTGCCGACAAGCTCGACACGCTTACCGGCTTCTGGGCGATCGACGAGAAGCCGACCGGCAGCAAGGACCCGTTCGCGCTCCGGCGCGCCGCACTTGGCGTGGTCAGGATTTTGGTCGAGAACCGCATTCGCCTGGGGTTGACGTCGATCTTCGCCAAGGCCTTTGCAAACTTCGTGAGCGGTGCCGCCCAGGTCTCCGATCTCCTCGCCTTCTTCCACGACCGCCTGAAAGTCTATCTCCGCGATCAGGGCGCACGGTACGATCTGATCGATGCCGTCATCACCCCGCAGTCCGACGACCTTCTGCAGATCGTCCGTCGCGTCGAGGCATTGGGGTCTCTGCTCGACACCGAGGACGGCAAGAATCTGCTTGCCGGCACCAAGCGCGCGCCAACATCCTCGCCGCTGAGGAGAAGAAGAAAACGCTGGTGGCCGAGACTGTTGAGCCGGCGCTGTTTCGCCAGGATGCGGAAAAGAGGCTGTTTGGTGCGGTGAATCAGGCCGAGAAGGAAGCCGGCCAAGCGATTCAAAACGAAGATTTTTCCACCGCCATGCTGTCGCTTAGCGTTTTGCGTGAACCGGTTGATTCATTCTTTGAAGGCGTTCTCGTGAATGATGAGGACCAGGCCGTGCGCGCCAACCGCCTGGCGCTGCTCGCCCGCATCCGCGCCGCCACCGACCAGGTCGCTGATTTTTCAAAAATCGTCGGCTGACAGCTCAAAATCGTAAAGTCCAAGCTGCCTGCGCCTTATAAGGCGCGGGTGTGCTTCGACAATTTCATCGCCTGAAATTTGATGCGCCGGAGCCGGCTTACAGTCATATGACGATGACCTCCATATGGGAGAACAAATACGTTCCCAAACCACGGAGGCATGCCATGAATTCCGTTCACGATATCGAATTGACCGAAGAGACCCCGGCCGCCGCCGAGGGCATCGAATCCGCTTCCGGCAACATCCTCGACCATGCCGCCGCCGCGGCGATCGAAGCCGCCGAACCGTCTGAAGATGAGGAAGAAGGCCAAGAAGCAGAAGGCGACGACGAAGACGAAGACGCCGATGAGGAAGCCACTACCTCGGACGACGAAGAGTCGGAGGATGAAGAAGACGAAGATGAGGACGCCGACGACGGAGCCAAAGCCTCGGGCGACGACGAGTCGGACGGCGAGGACGAAGACGACGACGAGTCCGAGGACGACGACAAGGAAGAAGCGGCCTGAGCCGTTCTCGCTGCTTGAAAAGAAAGAGGGGCGACGCGGCAGGCGTCGCCCCTTTTTCTGTCGGTCCCGGCCCTGTCAGTCTTCCAGGACGCTGACGCGCACGCTGTCCGGATAGACGTCGACCTCGATCAGCGGTTCGCCATTGACGATGGCGCGCCGCGTCGCGCTGCTCATCGCACCGCCGCGTTCCAGCATGCGCTCCAGTTGGGCGCGGTCATCGTTGCCGCGGAACCACGGATCGCCCTGGTCGTCGCTGTCGCGGCGGCGGAACTTGTGCCAGTTGGCCCGGTCCTGCCGCACCATCTGAGCCGCGCTCTCCAGCGGGTAGCCGTCGCTCGCGTGATGGTCGCGTTCGGAAATGCGCGCCACATAGGAGCCCAGCATGTCCTGGGCCTGCGCGGTGCTCACACTCAGCGCCGACACCGCCAGCAGACCGACGACGGCAATTGCTTTCAAATATGTCATGAAATCCCCCCTCTGAAACGTCAGCCTTGTTGTGCCCGAACCGGATGACGGAAATCGGACAGCAACGAAAAACAGGCTTGCTTGGCGTCCGGCGCAAACCGGGCCGCCGCGTGGGCGCCTACATTCCTTGCTGAAGCGCGGCAATATCGGGGCTTTTTGCGGTTGCGCTTGGGCTTCCGGCTGCGCCTTGTCGTCGGACGCATCTGCAGTCGCGGCGGCCTTGTTGTCGGTCGCTTTGGTGTCGCCATTGGGAGCAGCCGCAGCCGTGCCGTTGGGAGGCGTGGCGGCGGCGGGCGCGGTGCCGTTCGCCGGTGACGTGGCCGCTGGGGCCGTGGATTTGGCCGAGGCGGTCGCCGCAGGCGCCGGCGAGGCGCCGCCAACGATGCCGCCGCGAATAATCGTCGGCGTCTGCGCGTGCCTCTCGCCTGATTTCTCCGGGATCGCCGCAACCTTTTCGTCGGTGACCGCCGGTATCGGCTCGCCGAGCGCCACGACGGATGGCGTCGAAGCCGCCGAGATCTTGCCGGGCTCGATCGCGGCCAACCTGATGACGGATGGCGTCGAGGTCGAAACGCCAGGCACGACGATGGAAGAAGCCTGCGCCAAACCGGTCGTCGCCAAAAACCCGATGCCGACCGCTGCCAGAGCAATTCCAGGAAAAGTGTGAAACGGTTTTCGTCCGGAATTGCGTCAAAACAAAGAGATAGAGCGGTTCGGCGTTTCCGTGAAACGGTGAACGCTCTAGAGCAACTCCAGGAAAAATGTGTAACGGTTGGGCTCGGCGACTTCGCCGTAGCCTTCCGTCCGGAATTGCGTCAAAGCAAAGCGTACGCATCACGATAACTCCCGAGCCCAACAACCCGAAACCGGCACCCTAGTGCTGGCGAATTGATGCCGGCTTGCGCTGAAACTTAACATTTTAGGGATTGATAAATCGCCAATGGCTGCCCTTGCCCCTCGTCCCTTGCCGTATTACGGGACCCGCGTGTCCAGGAATGGTGGTGAATTTGGCTGAGATGCTTGCCGTCGGCGAGGCGATGGAGCGGGCGCTGGCTCTGCTCGAAGGCGGCGATGTCGTCGCCATCCCGACCGAGACCGTCTACGGGCTGGCGGGCGATGCCACCAACGGCGTTGCCGTGGCGCGCATCTTCGAGGCCAAGGGCCGCCCGCGCTTCAATCCGCTGATCGCCCATGTCGCCGATCTCGCCATGGCAAGCCGCATTGCCGCGTTCGATCCTACGTCGACGAAACTGGCCGAGGCCTTCTGGCCCGGCCCGCTGACGCTGGTGCTGCCGCAGCGCGCGCAAAGCGGCATCCATCCGCTGGTCACCGCCGGGCTCGACACCATCGCGCTGCGCATGCCGAGGGGTTTTGGCGGCGAGCTGATCGCGCGGCTCGGCCGGCCGCTCGCCGCCCCCAGCGCCAACTCTTCCGGCAGGATCAGCGCCACGACGGCCGAAGCCGTCGCCGCCGATCTCGGCGGGAGGATCAAGCTGGTGGTCGATGGCGGCGCAACGCCGGTCGGCCTGGAATCGACCATCGTCAAGATCGAGGACGGCAAGCTGAGCCTGCTGAGGCCGGGCGGCATTGCCGCTGATGAGATCGAAGCGGTGGCCGGCGTAAAACTGCTGCGCGGCGCCGCCGGCATCGAGGCACCGGGCATGCTTGCTTCGCACTACGCGCCGGGCGCGGCGATGCGGCTCAATGTAGGCAAGATCGCGAGCGGCGAGGCGTTGCTTGCCTTCGGCCGCGATCGCGCCGAAGGCTGGCGGGATGCGGTGGCGGTGCGCAATCTTTCCGAAGCGGGCGATCTGCGCGAGGCCGCCACCAATCTCTTCGCCTATATGCAGGCGCTCGACCGCAGCGGCGCCGCCACCATCGCCGTCGAGCCGATCCCGCTCGACGGGCTGGGCGAGGCGATCAACGACCGGCTCGCGCGCGCCGCCGCCCCGCGTGACAAGATCGCCTGAGCGCCATAGGTTTGGGCTCATGAACGACCAGCCCTTCGACCTCGATCCCGCTCTCATCGATCGCTTCGCGGCAATCGTCGGCGACAAATACGCGCTGCGCGACCAGGCCGACATCGCTCCCTACATCACCGAGCGGCGCGGCTTGTGGCATGGCCGGACATCGCTGGTGCTGAGGCCGGGCAGCGTCGAGGAAGTGAGTCGCATCATGCGTCTCGCGACCGAGACCGGAACGCCGGTCGTGCCGCAGAGCGGCAACACCGGCCTGGTCGGCGCCCAGGTGCCGGACAAATCCGGCCACGACATCGTGCTGTCGTTGTCGAGGCTGAACCGCATCCGCGAGATCGATGTGCTGTCGAACACGATCACCGTCGAGGCCGGCGTCATCCTGCAGACGCTGCAGGAAGCGGCCGACGCTGCCGGCCGCCTGTTTCCGCTGTCGCTTGCCGCGCAAGGCTCCTGCCAGATCGGCGGCAATCTCTCCTCCAATGCCGGCGGCACCGGCGTGCTTGCCTATGGCAATGCGCGCGAGCTCTGCCTCGGCGTCGAGGTGGTGCTGCCGACCGGCGAGGTGTTCGACGATCTGCGCAAGCTGAAGAAAGACAACACCGGCTACGATTTGAAGAACCTCTTCGTCGGCGCCGAGGGCACGCTCGGCGTCATCACCGCCGCGGTGCTCAAGCTCTTTCCCAAGCCGAAGGGCAGGGAGGTCGCTTTTGCCGGCCTGTCTTCGGCTCAAGCGGCGCTGTCGCTGTTCACCCTGGCGATGGACCGCGCCGGTGCAGCGCTCACCGCCTTCGAGCTGATCGCCAAAAGGCCCTACGACTTCACGCTCAAGCATGCGCAAGGCGTGACGCGGCCGCTGGCCGACGACTGGCCATGGTATGTGCTGATGCAAATCTCATCCGGCCGCTCTGAAGAGGACGGCAGGGCGTTGATCGAGGAGATTCTTTCGGCCGGCCTCGAGCAAGGCGTCGTCGGCGACGCGGTGGTCGCGTCCAGCCTTGCCCAGGGCGATGCCTTCTGGAATTTCCGCGAGACGCTGCCCGAGTGCCAGAAGCCCGAGGGCGCCTCGATCAAGCACGACATCTCGGTGCCGATCGCCGCGATCCCAGACTTCATCGAGAAGGCCGCCACAGCTGTCGTATCCGTCAGCCCCGGCGCGCGCGTCGTCTGCTTCGGCCATATGGGCGACGGCAATTTGCACTATAACATTTCGCGCCCCGAAGGCGGCGACGACGAAGCCTTCCTCGGCCTCTACCGCCCGATGAACAATGCCGTGCACGACGTCGTGCGCTCCTTCCACGGATCGATATCGGCCGAGCACGGCATCGGCCAGTTGAAGCGCGACGAACTGATCGCCACGGCGCCGCCGATGGCGATCGACCTGATGCGCCGGGTGAAGGCGGCCTTCGATCCGGCCGGCATCATGAATCCCGGTAAGGTTATCTGATCCTTCCAGCACCGGGTTGATGGTCGCATTCCGATAACCATCGGCTCCGATCAGCAAAATTTAACCGACTTTCTTAAGCGCGGCGGTAAGAAGCGAGCGCTAATGTTTCTCCCATAACGAGGCTGGAAAAACCGGCCCGGAGAGAACCGGAAAACGGCCCTCAGGAGAAACAGGAAGGCATTCGATGAACACTGGACTGAAGCCAGTCTGGGCGGGACGCAACATGCGTCTCGACCCGTTTCGCCTGCCGCAGATGGTAAGCTATGCCACGCGCGACGACTATGGCGATGTCACCTTCACCATCGATCAGCGCGGCGCCGTCATCCGCCGCATGCTGGAGATGAGCGGCGTGCCGGCGATCATCGCGCTGCCTGCCAACGCGTTCCGCGGCGTCGCCGCCCGCGCGATGGAAGATCCGGACGGCAATGTCACGGTGACGCTGGAACTTCTGCACAATGATCCGATGCTGTCGGTGCCGCTGTTGGTCGCCGACGATCTCGACGACGTCGCTGCCGACTGGCGCGCCTGGGCCGACGCCTATCGTCTGCCGATGCTTCTGATCGAGGCCGACGGCATCGCCCGCACGCTGGAGGAATCGCTCGGCGCCGCCATCAAGGCGTCGCCGCCGCAGGAACGCCGCAAGGGCCGTGTCTCCAACATGCGCCGCCCGCGCTTCCTCGCCCGCCGCAGGACCGGCAATCTTGGCCTGCGGCTCGTCATCGGCGGCGAGGAGATCATTGCGCGGGAGTAGGCTGCACATCACGCTGACGATTGGCGAAACCGCCGATGACAGCCTTCTTCTCCCCGTCACTATACGGGGAGAAGTGCCCGGCAGGGCGATGAGGGGCGGCGCCGACCTGGCTGTTTGGCCACCTCAAACCTCAATCGGATGCACGCGCCGTGTCGCCGCTTTGCACTTCATCTTGCCTCCGAGGTAGGCGCTGCCCCTCATCCGGCTGCCGCCACCTTCTCCCCGTATAGTGACGGGGAGAACGGAGACTACACCAGCGGCTTCAACGCCACCCACAGCGCCCCGCCGATCAGTCCCAGAAAGATCAGCCAGCCGACCTGGTTGTTCGACTTGAACAGCTTCAGGCACTGATCCGGATCGTTGATGTCGAGCCGGATGATCTGGCGCGCCATATGCGCCCCGGCGGCGATCAGCCCGGCCAGCGCCGGCATCGGCACCTGCGCCGAGGCGAAGGCGATGGCGAAGCAGACGAGCGTGCCGCCGTAGAGCCCGACCAGCCAGGTCTTGGTGTTGTCGCCGAAGAGGCGCGCCGTCGAGCGCACGCCGACAATGGCGTCGTCTTCCTTGTCCTGATGCGCGTAGATCGTGTCGTAGCCGATCACCCATAGGATCGAGCCGATATAGAGCATGATGGCGGGGCCATCGAGATCGCCGAACTCGACCGCCCAGCCCATCAGCGCGCCCCAGGAGAAGGCCAGCCCGAGCACGAATTGCGGCCAGTTGGTGATGCGCTTCATGAACGGGTAGACGGCAACGATGACGAGCGAGACGATGCCGAGCGGAATGGCGAAGCTGTTGAACTGCAAAAGCACTGCGAGCCCGACCAGCGCCTGGATGATGAGGAACGCCCATGCCTGGCGGCGCGTCACCTTGCCGGCCGGCAGCGGCCGCGAGCGGGTGCGCTCGACCTGATTGTCGATGTCCTCGTCGACAATGTCGTTGTAGGTGCAGCCGGCCCCGCGCATGGCGACGGAGCCGATGAAGAACAGCAACAGGTACCAGGGCGCCGGCAACAGCGTCAGCAGCGGGTCCGTCGGCCGCGGATAGGCGCTTGCCGCAAGGGCGGCCGACCACCAGCAGGGCCATAAAAGCAGCTGCCAGCCGATCGGCCGGTCCCAGCGCGCAAGCTGCGCGTAGGGCCACAGCCAGCGCGGCAGCACGCGGTAGACCCAATGGCCGCTCGGGGCATCGGCGACGCGCCCCTGGGCCGCTTTCGACTGGATGGTTTCCATTCCGGATGGAGTGGCAGCAGCGGCAGGCGGCGTCAAGCGGCCGCGTTGTCGCTCAGCCGGTGAAAACATCGTGACTGGCGAACCAGACTTTAGCGGCGTCTATGAAGGCCAGCGCCGCCTTCGGCAGGCGCTGGCGCGTGTCATGGGTCAGGATGATCCGCTGCATGGGAAGCGCATCGGAGAGCGGCTTGCAGACCAGCGGCAAGCCGTCATAGCTCATGTCGCCACGCGGTCTGGTGTAGCTGACTGCGACGCCGAAGCCGTTGGCCACCATGCTGCGCTGCAACTCGAACGAGCTCGTCGTTGCCCGGGCAACGGGCGACAGCCCGCGGCTCAAGAAAAGGTCGAGCATATGCTGCCAGCTGTGCGGCTGCTCGGTGGTGATCAGCGGGTGATCGGCGAGATCCGCCAGGCTGACGGTCCGCTGGTCCGCCAGCACGTGACCGGCCGGCAGCAGCGCATGCGGCCGCAGCTCATGCAACAGGATGCGCGCAAAATGCGCCGGCAGGCCGAGATCATAGGTCAGGCCGAGATCGATGGCGCTGTCGGTCAGTCGACGTCCGAGCGTCTCGAAGGTCTCGTCACGGACAATGACGGTCACCGACGGGCAGCGTTCGGAAAACGAGCGGATCAGCGCCGGCGCGAAATAGGGCGCCAGATCCTCGAAGCAGCCGAGCACCAACTCGCCGCCGACATCGGCTCGCGCGATCCGAGCGCGGCCAGCTCATCCGCCTCGGCCAGAACCTGCCGGGCCTTCGCGACGGCGCTTCGGCCGAACGACGTCAGCGCGATGCCGCTGCCGCGCTGGCGCACGAACAGCTTCTGGCCGAGCGTGTCCTCGACATTGTCGATCGCCACCGAGATCGAAGGCTGCGACACATTCAGCGCCCTGGCGGCCATGGTGACGCTGCCATAGCGCGCCACGGCGACGAGATAGCGCAACTGGGTGAGGGTCAAAGCCATAGAGTAAAACTATAAGCGCGATGAGAAGTTATTATTTTACCTGATACAGTGCTGCTGCGATAGTCGGCCATCAGCCCAAGGAGAGCGCGATGGCCACCCCAAAAATCGATGTCGGAACGATTGCCGATTACCAGCGCGATGGCGCGGTCTGCATCCGCGACGCCTTCAAGGGCTGGGTCGACGTCATCGCCGACGGCATCGAGCGCAACATGCAGAACCGCAGCGCCACCGCCTCCGATATCGCCGGCGGCAAGGGCAGCTTCTTCGACGACTATTGCAACTGGGAGCGCATCCCGGAATTCGTCAGGATCGTGCGGGAATCGCCTGCCGCCGAACTGGCGGCGGCGGTCATGCAGTCGCGCAGCGCGCAATTCTTCCACGACCATGTGCTGGTCAAGGAGCCCGGCACGCAGAAGCCGACGCCCTGGCACCAGGATATTCCCTACTACTTCGTCGACGGCAGCCAGACGGTGAGCTTCTGGATCCCGATCGATCCGGTGAAGGAAGCGACGCTGAGACTCATCGCCGGCTCGCACAAATGGGAGAAAATGGTGCTGCCGGTGCGCTGGCTGAACGACGCCAATTTCTATGCCGGCGAGGGCGACTATCTACCGGTGCCCGATCCCGACAACGACCCTTCGATGAAGGTGCTTGAATGGGAGATGGAGCCGGGCGACGCCATCCTGTTCGACTTCCGCACCGCCCATGGCGCGCGCGGCAACATGACCTCGGCCAGGCGCCGTGCGCTGTCGCTGCGCTGGGTAGGCGACGACGCGCATTATGTCGAGCGGCCGGGCCGCACCTCGCCGCCCTATCCGGGCCACGATATGAAGCCCGGCCAGAAACTGCGCGAGGACTGGTTCCCCATCGTCTTCCGGAGCTGAGTCGTTTCCGGATCCGGCTGGCCGGACCGATTTCTTCACCGGCAAACCTGCCTGATCGCGTCTTGATGCGGGCAATGTTCCCGTGTGCAATCGCCACCAAAATGCCAAGACGCCTTGACCCGTCGCCCTTCGACCAATAGCGGGTTCAGGGAGACGATCAGCAAGAGGTGGCCATGAACGTTCTTCTTCTCGCTCCGGCGGCCGCGAACATGCGCTTGCCTGGAAGATCGCCGCCTCGCCGCTGCTGACCAGGTTCTATGCCTCGCCCGGCAATCCCGGCATCGGCAGCGTCGCCGAACTGGTCAAGCTGGACATGTCCGACCATTCCGCTGTGGCCGCCTTCTGCCAGGAGAAGAAGATCGATCTGGTCGTGGTCGGTCCGGAAGGTCCGCTGGTCGCCGGCATCGCCGATGATCTGCGCGCCTGGGGCATCCGCGTCTTCGGCCCGTCCAAGGCGGCGGCAAGGCTCGAGGCTCGAAGGGCTTCACCAAGGATCTCTGCGCCAAGTTCAGCATCCCAACCGCCGCCTATGGCCGTTTCAGCGATCTCGCCTCGGCGAAGGCTTATGTCGAGAAGACCGGCGCGCCGATCGTCATCAAGGCCGACGGGCTTGCCGCCGGCAAGGGCGTCACCATCGCCATGACTTTGGACGAGGCGAACGCCGCGCTGGAGGCCTGTTTCGACGGCGCATTCGGCGCCGCCGGCGCGAGGTGGTCGTCGAGGAATATCTGACCGGCGAGGAGGCGAGCTTCTTCTGCCTCTGCGACGGCGCCACCGCACTCCCCTTCGGCACCGCGCAGGACCACAAGCGCGTCGGCGACGGCGACACTGGCCCGAACACCGGCGGCATGGGCGCCTATTCGCCGGCGCCGGTGATGACGCCGGAAATGACCGAGCGCACCATGCGCGAGATCATCGAACCGACCATGCGCGGCATGGCCAATCTCGGCGCGCCATTCGCCGGCATCCTCTTCGCCGGGCTGATGATCACCGACCAAGGCCCGAAGCTGATCGAGTACAACACCCGCTTTGGCGATCCGGAATGCCAAGTGCTGATGATGCGGCTGAAGGACGACCTGCTGGTCCTGCTCAATGCCGCCGTCGATGGCCAACTCGCCCATATGTCGGCGCGCTGGAGCGACGAGGCGGCGCTGACCGTGGTGATGGCGGCGAGGGGCTATCCCGGCACGCCGGAAAAGGGCTCGGTGATCCGCGGCCTCGACGAGGCGGCAGGCGAAGGCGCCGAGATATTCCATGCCGGCACCGCCATCAATGGCGGCGCGCTGGTCGCCAATGGCGGCCGCGTGCTCAACGTCACGGCAACCGGCGCCACGGTCGGCGAGGCGCAGAGACGAGCCTATGCCGCGCTCGACCGCATCGACTGGCCGCAAGGCTTCTGCCGCCGCGACATCGGCTGGCGCGCCGTCGAGCGCGAGCAGGCCGGTGGCTGATCAGGCAGCCGCGCTTTTGCGGCCTGTGTGCGCCCAGCCGGGCAGCCAGTCGCCGTGAGCGGCGATGAGGTCGTCGACCAATGACCAGATCTGGTCGAGGTCGAGCTCGGCCGCGGTGTGCGGGTCCATCATCGCCGCGTGGTAGATATGCTCGCGGTTCTCCGTCGTCAGTGCCCGAACCGTCAGCTCCTGCACGTTGATGTTGGTGCGGATCAGCGCGGTCAGTTGCGGCGGCAGCTCGCCGATATAGGTCGGCTGGATGCCGGAGGCGTCGACCAGGCACGGCACTTCGGCCGCGCAGTCGAAGGGCAGCGAGGTGATGCAGCCATTGTTGCGCACATTGCCGTAGATCACCGAAGGCTCGCCGGTCCAGACCGAGTTCATGATCGAGGAGGCGTATTCCTTCGATTGCTCGACCTCGATCCGGTCGGCCGAGCGATAGGCCTCCGCCTGGCCCTTCCAGCGCTCGATCTGCTCGATGCAGCGCTTCGGATATTCGTCGAGCGGGATGCCGTATTTCTCGATCAGGTCGGAGCGGCCTTCCTTGATGAAATAGGGGGTGTATTCGGCGAAATGTTCCGAGCTTTCGGTGACGAAATAGCCGAGCCGGGTCAGCATCTCATAGCGTACCTTGTTCGGACAGCGCGGGTTCCAGCCGGGCTTCGGCGCGCGGCCTTCGCGATAGGCGCGCACGAGGTCCGGATAGAGATCGCGATAGGAGCCATCCGGCTGGCGATGCTCGAACTTGAGGTAGAAGGCCATGTGGTTGATGCCGGCCGCGCGGTAGCGGATCTCCTCGTAAGGAAGATCGAGATCGTGCGCCAATTCCATCGCCGTGCCCTGCACCGAGTGGCAGAGCCCGACCTGCTTGATTTGGGGATATTTTTCAGCGATCGCCCAGGTGTTGATCGCCATCGGATTGACATATTGCAGCATGATCGCCTCCGGGCAGACGGCGAGCATGTCTTCGCAGATCTTCCACAGATGCGGCACGGTCCGAAGGCCGCGCATGACGCCGCCGACGCCGAGCGTGTCGGCGATCGTCTGGCGCAGGCCGTATTTCTTCGGCACCTCGAAGTCGGTGACGGTGCAGGGCTCGTAGCCGCCGATCTGGAAGGCGACGACGACGAAATCGGCGCCGGACAGCGCCTTGCGCTGGTCGGAATAGGTCTCGGCCTTGGCCTTCACGCCGAGCGTGGCGATCAGCTTGTTGACGACGACGGCGCTCTCTTCCAGCCGCTGCGGGTTGATGTCCATCAGCGCGATTGTCGCGCTCGAAAGCGCCGGCCGCTGCAGCACGTCGCCGACGATGTTCTTCATGAACACCGTCGAGCCGGCGCCGATGAAGGTGATCTTGGGATTTCTAGCCACTATGAACCTCCGGCATATGGTCACGCCACGTCGAAGGCGGCCCTGACGAGCCGTTCGGTGTAGGCGGTCTTGGGATTGGTGAGGACCTCGTCGACGGGTCCTTGCTCGACGATCTTGCCGTGCTGCATGACGATGACGCGGTGGCAGAGCGCCCGCACCACCTTGAGGTCGTGCGAAATGAACAGGTAGCTCAGGCCGCGCTCGTCCTGCAGCTTGCGCAACAGGTCGATGATCTGTGCCTGGACGGAAAGGTCGAGCGCCGATGTCGGCTCGTCGAGCAGGATGAATTCCGGCTCCAGCGCGATGGCCCGCGCGATTGCGATGCGCTGTCGCTGGCCGCCGGAAAATTCGTGCGGAAACCGCGACAGGATATTGCCGGGCATGCCGGCGCTGACCAGCGCTTCGCGCACCCGTTCGATCCGCTCGCGCCGCGTCGCACCTAACCTGTTGACGACCAGCCCTTCTTCGATGATCTGGCCGATCGTCATGCGCGGATTGAGCGAGGAGAACGGATCCTGGAACACGATCTGCATGCGCGAGCGCAGCGGCCGCATCTCGGCCCGCGTCAAGCTCTCGATGGGCTGACCGTCGAAGCGGATCTCGCCGCGCTTGGCGTCCTGCAGCCTCAGCAGCGCCTGGCCGAAGGTGGTCTTGCCGGAGCCGGATTCGCCGACCAGTCCGAGCGTCTCGTGGCGGCAAAGCTTGAGGTCGAGGTCGTCGACCGCGACCAGCTCGCGCCAGTCCGGTTTCAGGAACGTGCCGTGCCGCAGCGTGAAGCAGACGCGCACGCCATTGGCCTCCAGGATGGTGCCGGATTTGTCGGGCAGCGGCTTCGGCCGTCCGCGCGGCTCGGAGGCAAGCAGCCGCTGCGTATAGGGGTGCTGCGGCTCGGCGAAGAGCCGTTCGGTGACGTTGTGCTCGCGCATCTCGCCATGCTGCATGACGTAGACGTAGTCGGAGAACTTGCGCACCACGGTGAGGTCATGCGTGATCAGAATGACCGCCATCCGCAGCTCTTTCTGCAGGTTGCGGATCAGGTTCAGGATCTGCGCCTGCACGGTGACGTCGAGCGCCGTGGTCGGCTCGTCGGCGATCAGCACGTCGGGATCGTTGGCCAAGGCCATCGCGATCATCACTCGCTGGCGCTGGCCGCCGGAAAGCTGATGCGGATATTGCTTGAGCCGCGCTTCCGGCTCGGGGATCTGGACATGCCGCAACAGTTCTAGCGCCCGCGCCCAGGCCTCCTTGCGGCTCACCTTGCGATGCACGCGGATTGCCTCAACGATCTGGCTGCCGACCGTGTAGATCGGGTTGAGCGAGCTCATCGGCTCCTGGAAGATCATCGAGATGCGGTTGCCGCGCAGCTTGCGCCTGGCGCTCTCGGAAAATTTCAGGACGTTCTGCCCGTGGTAATCGACGCTCGATCTCGGCGACACGGTCGCTCGCCGCGACAGCAACCCCATGACGGTGCGCGCCGTCACCGACTTGCCGGAGCCGGATTCGCCGACGATGGCGATGGTCTCGCCGCGATAGAGCTGGAACGAGACGTCCTTCACCGCCTCGACGATGCCGTGCTCGACCTTGAAGGTGACCTCGATGTTGCGGGCGTCGATGACGGGCTGATCGTGGCGGCCATTATGGTCGTGCCGGACGGCGGGTGCGAAGCTTTCTGCGAGCGCGACGGTCGTCATCATGCCACCTCAATAAGGATCGACGGCATCGCGCAGGCCGTCGCCCAGCGCGTTGAAGGCAAAGACGGTGATCAGCACGAAACCGACCGGCGACAGGATCCAGGGATAGGTGCCGATGACCGAATAGGTCGCGGTGTCCTGCAGCATCAGCCCCCAGGAGATCAGCGGCGGTTTCACCGCGAAGCCGAGGAAGCCGAGGAAGGATTCCAGAAGCACCACCGTCGGGATCGCCAGCGTCACGGCGACGATCACATGGCTCATCACATTGGGGAAGATGTGCTGCATGATGATGCGCCGGTCGGTGGCACCGACCGCCATGGCGGCGCGCACATAGTCGATGCGCGCCAGCGCCAGCGTCTTGCCGCGCACCTCGCGCGACATCTGCGCCCAGCCCAGCGCCGACATGACGATGATGACGAAGGCGAGGAAGACGTTGGTCGGCGCGGTGACGGGGATCAGCGTGGTCAGCGCCAGATAAAGCGGCAGTTGCGGGAAGGCGAGCACCAGCTCGACGAAGCGTTGCATCCAGACGTCGAACTTGCCGCCGAAATAGCCGGAGGCCATGCCGACGCTGGTGCCGATGACGGTGATGATGAAGACGACGGTGAGCGCGATCATCAGCGAGACGCGCGAGCCGTGGATGGCGCGCGACAGCACATCGCGGCCGAACTTGTCGGTGCCGAGGAAATGCACCGGCTGGCCGTCCATCGAGCCGAAGAAATGCCGGTTCGCCGGGATCAGCCCGAGGAGCTTGTAGGGCGCGCCTTCGACGAAGAAGCCGAGCAGCCGCGGATGGTCGTAGTCCGGCCCGACGATGGGCTGGAAAGTGACCGGATCGAGATCGGCCGACTCGGCTAGCGCATAGATCCTCGGCCGCGCGACGAAATTACCGTTCTTGTCGTGGAAGCCAGGCACCTGCGGCGGCGCGAAGGCGATATCGGTCGCCTTTGGGTCCAGGGGCGCCAGGAATTCGGCGAAGACCGCCATCAGCAGCAGCAGCACGACCAGGCAAAGCCCGGCCATGCCGGTCCAGGAGCGCTTTAGCCGGCGCCAGACGAGCGCGATGTAGCTCTCATTGCCGTGCGCGGGCTCAGCAACGGCGACGCCTTCGGCCGGCAATGGTGGGGGTGAGGGATCGCGCGCCAGCATCTAGTGCTCTCCGAACTGGCGCACGCGCGGATCGAGAAGGGCAAGCAGCATGTCGGCGATGATGTTGCCGACGATCAGCGTCGCCGACAGCACCATCATGAAGGTCGCCGTCACATAGACGTCGCCGACGGCCATCGAGCCGACGATCGCCGGGCCGACGGTCGGCAGCGCGAAGATGATCGCCGTCTCGATCTCGCCGGTCAGCATGTAGGGCAGCACGACGCCCTGATACATGACCAAAGGATGCAGCGCGTTGGGTACGGCATGGCGCATGACGACGGCGCCGCCGGTCAGGCCCTTGGCCTTTGCCGTCTCGACATATTGGGCGTTGAGCGTGTCGAGCAGATTGCCGCGCATGACGCGCATGTTGTAGGCGAGCCCGCCGAAAGTCGCGATCGCCACCACCGGCCAGACATGCTTCACCAGGTCGACGAATTTCGCCCACGACCATGGCGCGCCGCCATACTGCGGCGAGAAGAAGCTGCCGATCTCCGACACGTTGAACTGGAAGACCAGCAGATAGACGATGATCAGCGCCATCAGGAAGCGCGGCACCGTCATGCCGAGGAAGGAGATCGCCGACAATGCCGAGTCGATCCAGGAATATTGCCTGGTCGCCGCCCAGATGCCGAAGCCGATGCCAAGGACCGAGGCGAGCAGATGGCAGACCAGCGCCAGAAGCAGGGTGCGCGGCAGGCGCTCGCCCACCACATCGGCCACCGGCTTGTTGTAGTAGAGGCTGTAGCCGAAATCGCCGCGGGTGATGATGCCGCCGACCCAGTTGAGATACTGGACGGGCAATGGCTTATCGAGGCCATGTTCGACGCGATAGGCCTTCGCCTGCGCATCGGCTTCGGCGTAGGAGGCTCCGCCCTGATTGATCAACTGCGAGCGGATATAGTCGGCATAGTCGCCGGGCGGCGCCTGGATGATGGCGAAGGTGACGAGGCTTAAGATTGCGAGGACGGGAAGCGCCGACGCTATGCGCATGAGCAGGAATCGCAACATGGACGGTCCACTTCCTTTGTCTCACCGGTCGCTCTCTAAGGTGCGTTCGGAGGTTCTATTTGTCCGGCCGCGCCGCGGCGCGGCCGGACTGTCTTCGTCAGGGAGGTAAACCTTACATCGGACCCTTGTCACCCGGTTTGCCGGGAAGCTCTTCAGGGTACAATTCATACTTTGCCTGCTTGTCGGCCGCGACGAAGACGCGTTCGCGGACGATCGAATCCTCGGCCCAGTTGAACATGAAGATCGGCGTGCCCTGCGGAATGTTGGAGAAGCGCTTGTTGATGATCAGCGCGCCCGGATATTCCGTCAGGCCGACATTGTAGACATGCTCGGTGGAGATCTTCTGGAAATCCCGCATCAGGCTGGCGCGCTGGTCGTTGTCCTGCGTCGAGACGAACTTGTTGACGATGTCGACAAGGTCTTTCTCAAACGGCATCAGGTCGACCTCGCCGCTTTCCGGCGCGCGGTGGTTCCAGCTGGTCTTCGGGCCGACCGGAGCGAGTTGCTCCGTGTTCTGCACGACCGACGTCAGTTCCTGGTCGTTGCGGCGGATCAGCCAGTCGAAGCGGCCGGAATATTGGATGGCGTCACGCTGCGTGCCGTTAACTCCGTTGAGCACGACCCTCAAGCCCAGTTTTTCCATCTCAGCGACGACGCCTTCGGCAAGGCTCTTATCGGTCGTGTAGTCGTTGTTGACCAACATCACGATCTCGACATTCTTGCCGCCGGCGGTGCCGGCAGGGAAGTTCACGAAGCCGTCGCCGTCCGTGTCCTTGAGGCCGGCCTTGGCGAGCTCGGCCTTGGCCCCTTCGAGGTCGAAGGGATAGTAGACGGTCGACTTGCGGTCATAGAAGCTGGTGCCGGACGAGAAGCCGCCGGGATAGATGGCGGTGAACGGCCCCTTGACCAGCGAGTCGCCGAGCGCCTTGCGATCGAGCGCCATGGTGACGGCCTTGCGGAAATCCTCGTTGCGGTTCAGCTCGCGGATCGCCTGGCCGCGCTCGTCGGGGTTGCCCCAGCCATTGGCGGAAAAGTTGAAGCGCAGATTGTAGCCGATCAGGCGCGGGCCGAAGGCAAGCCGCGCCAGCGCATTCTTGTCGGCCGCGCGCTTCAGCGAGGCGACGAAATTCTCCGGCTGCTCCAGATTGGAGAAATCGCCCGAGCCGGCCACCGCCTGCACGTCGCGGTCGGCCCACGTCGATAGCTTGTACTGCAGCTCGTTGAGGTAGGGCAGCTGGTTGCCCTTCTCGTCGACCTTCCAATAGTAAGGGTTGCGGCGCATCACGATGATGTCGTCCGGCCGGTATTCGACCGGCACCCAGGCCCCCATCACCGGCATGTTCATGTATTCGGGCGGGAAGGCGTTCTTGAACTGGTCGTAGGTGTTCTTCGAATATTTCGGATGCTGCGGCTTCAATATGTGCGATGGGCCGGGGCAGAAGGTGCCGTAGGCCATCGCATAGAGATACTGCCTCGGGAACGCCTCCTTGAAGGTCCATTCGACGGTGTAGTCGTCGATCTTCTTCAGCGTCGTGCCGACGCCGAAGGTTTCCGGCGTCGCGCCGTTCAGCGGCGAGACGTTGGGGTCGACCACCTCGTCATCCCAATAGAACATGACGTCGTCGGCGTTGAAGGGCGCGCCGTCCGACCATTTGGCGCCTTCGATGAGATGCATGGTGAGCTTGTGGCCGTCGCTCGACCAGTCCCAGCTCTTGGCGAGGTTCGGCAGGGGCTCGGTGTCCTTGGCCTCGACCTGGAACAGCGGCGCCGTGCGCGTCAGGCATTCGGATAGGCCGATATCGATGCCGCCCCAGCCTTGCGTTTGGCCGGCGCCATAGTTCCAGCCTTCGGGCCGGCCGCCGATGACATGACGCATAGTGTCGCCATAGACGCCGATGCCTTCGGGCATGTTGGCGGTCTTGAAGACCAGCGGCTCCTTCGGCAGCCTGTCCTTCACCGGCGGCAGCTTGCCGGCCTTGACGTATTTTTCGGTGACCCAGTCAGGCTCGTGATAGTCGGGCAGCGCCCTGAACTCCAGGATGGAGTCGCGCGCCACATAATGGATCTTGCCCTCGGCCGGAAATGTCGCCGGCTCCGGCGGCACCGTCGGCTCGGAAGCGAAGGCGTGTGCCGGAATGGCAACGCTCAGCGCCAGTCCGGCGGCAATGCCAGTTCTGCGTAAGGTCCTCATTGTCTCCTCCCACGTGATCAGGACTTATTCTGCTTTCCGCCCGTTATTCCAGACGGCTGAACTGGCAGGCCCGCCTCCCCTGGCCGCCTCCATGCCTGAACTTCAGCCGGCCTGCTTGAGTGCGGCCTTTTCGGCGCGCAATTCCTCGATCGAGCGCACGCTTCGCCGCGCAGCACCCGCCCATTCGCGGGTCTTGACCTTGGATTTCGAAAGCCGCTCTTTTGCCGCCGGAACGGCATGCGCATATTGCGGCAGCCATCGAGCCTGGGCGACGACCATCTCGTCCACCATCTGCCAGACCTCTTCCGGCGTCGACACCGCGCCGACCAGCGGGTCGTGCAGCACGGCGAGCTTCAAGAGGTCGATGTCGCCGGCGATCGCGGCATGCACCGACATCCTCTGGACGTTGATCGAGGACATGCAGGTGGCGGCACACGCCTCCGGCAGCGTGATGCCGGCCGCCATGTTGATGCCGAACCGGTCGACGAAGCCGGGCGATTCGATGATGGCGTCCTGCGGCAGGTTGGTGATCACGCCGTTGTTCTTGACGTTGAAATGGCCGCGATAGACGCGGTTGGTCTCCAGCGCTTCGAGGATGTGGCTGGCATGCTCGTTGGAGCGCCTGGCCGGATCGATCGGCCTCGACGCCGCTTCGAGGAACTGCGGATATTCCGTCTCGAACCAGTTGCGGGTTTCGGTCGAGTAGCGGAGATAGCCGCCGGTCTCGCCATGAATCCAGTCGGACATGTCGATCCAGCGCGTGATCTCGTCGGGGCGCTTGCGGTACCAGGGCAAGTATTCGGACAGGTGACCGTTGCTTTCGGTCGAGTAGACCCCAAAACGCTTCAGCACATCGATGCGCAGCTTTTCTTGCTTCGAATAGACCGGATGCGCCTCGAAGGCGGCGACCAGCTCGTCCTTGCCGATCGGCCGGCCGTTCAGCCGCAATTCGGTGAACCAGGTCTGGTGGTTGATGCCGGAGCAGACATAGTCGAGCTCCCTGGGCGACTTCGCGCCGAGCACCTCGGCGATCTGCTCGGCGCCGTGCTGCACGCCGTGGCAGAGACCGACCGTGTCGACCTTGCCGTATTCGATCGCGGCCCAGGTGTTCATCGCCATCGGGTTGGCATAATTGAGGAACTTGGCACCGCTGTCGGCGACCTCGCGTATGTCCTTGCAGAAGTCGAGGATCACCGGGATGTTGCGCTGGCCATAGAGGATGCCGCCGGCGCAGATCGTGTCGCCGACGCATTGGTCGATGCCATATTTCAGCGGGATGCGGATGTCGTCGGCATAGGCTTCGAGGCCGCCGACGCGCACGCAGCTGATGATGTAGCGCGCTCCCTCCAGCGCCTCGCGGCGGTTCGTGGTCGCCGTCACCCTGGTCGGCAGTTTGTTCGCCTCGACGATCCTGTCGAGGATCGCCTTGATCATCCCGAGATTGTGCTCGCTGATGTCGGTCAGCGCGAATTCGATGTCCTCGAACTCCGGCACGCACAGAATGTCGGTGAATAGCTTCTTGGTGAATCCGACGCTGCCGGCGCCGATAATAGCGATTTTGAAGCTCATCACCTTCACCTCGATCCAATCGAATGCTAGGCAAGGAGCAACAAGGAAGGATTTGGCCGCACGCCGTGGCGCGCATGCCAATCAAAGCCGGAAATCCGGCTTTTTCTCCTCCCGCCCGCTCCTCGACCGCGGGTCATTCCCGTTCTTGAGGGCCTGATTATGCGCTTATTCGCCGGCGCGGCCAGAGAAGGATTATGCTTTCGAGGGTAATTTTGTGCTGCGAGACCTGATCGCCAATGGAAAGTTGATGCGCACGATCTCGCTGCCGCGCGGCCGCCAGCGCCTGCATGCCATGCCGACCAGCACCGGCTATGAAGTGCGCGAAGACGAGACCTACGACTGGGACGGGCGAAAGCGCGGCCAGACGCCGTTCACCGTTCTCCAGCATACGATCGGCGGCACCGGTCAGTTGCGCTACGAGAGCCGTAACTATCGCCTGCAGGTCAACGACACGCTGCTGGTGCTGGTGCCGCACAACCATCGCTATTGGTTGGCCAAGGGCGACCGCTGGGAATATTTCTGGATCTCGATGAACGGCGAGGAGGCGCTGCGCATCCACAAGTCGATCTTAAGCGTCTCCGGTCCCGTGTTCCGGCTGCAGCCGTCGACCATCGATCACCTTGCCGATTGCAGCCTGCGCCTCATCAAGGGTGCCGCTTCGCCGGGCGCGGCATCGGCGATCGCCTATGAGGCGGCGATGGCGCTCTATGACGATGTCTTCGGCTCGCACGCCTTCGCCGAGAAACAGAGCGCCATGCAGCCGGTCATCGATCATATCAACGCCAATCTCGACAAGCCGCTGCCGGTGGCGGAACTGGTCGAGATCAGCGGCCTCAGCCGCGCCCATTTCTCGCGCTGCTTCGCCGAGAGCGAAGGCTTGCCGCCCGCCGAATTCGTCCTGCAGCAAAGGCTGCAGCGCGCGGCGAAGCTGTTGACCAGGGCCGATTTCTTGCCGGTCAAGGAAGTCGCAGTGCTGTGCGGCTTCGAGGACGCGAACTACTTCTCCAAGGTCTTTCGCCGCTGCTACGGCATCAACCCGACGCAGTTTCGCACCACCGGCATGTATGCCAGCCTGGGCAACCATCGCTGACGGCAGTTGATTTGGAATGATCAGCGGCGGGACGGATTGGGTGTGGTCGATGCGGTGCTGACCGGATCGGCTGCGGCGAAGGCGGCGTCGAGCTGTTCGGGCGTGCGCTGCCCCGCCCGCTTCCAGGCTACATACTGCACGATGCCGAAGCTTGGGCGCTGGGGCACGGTCTTCACCACCGGCATGCGAAAGCCGTCGCGGAATTTGTTCCAGCGCTGGCCGAGCACCGCAACCAGTTCCTCGATGGTCGGCGGCGTCGCCACATCGGCGTAGGTAATGGTCACCTTGCCGGCGAGGCCCGCTTCACGCGGGATCGGTACCGGGATCGAGGCTAGGTAATCCGGCGGCACGTCGATCAGCCCGCCAAAGGCCCATTGCTGGCGCAATTCATCGGCCCTCATCGGCGCTACGCTGACGTCGATGTCGTTGGGCGTGCCCGGCACCCGATAGGGGCAACGGAAGCGGCCGCAATTGGCCTTCGCCGAGAACTGCCAGAGCGCGTAGCCCTGCCAGTTGCCCATCGGGAAATGCACATCGATGTCCGGCTTGTAGCGCGCATACCAGAGCGGCAGCCTGGAAAGCAGGCGGTAAGTGTAGCGGTTGTCGGCGATGTACTGGGCGGTCTTGCCGTTCGAGTAGAGCACTGGGAAGCGGCCGAGGCGGCGATGCACCTGGCGCACGAATTCTTCCGCGTCCTCGAGCGACATCCACTGCGCGGGGTCGATGCCTTCGAGGTCGAGCGCGATCAAATCGTCCGGCGCCGGTTCGGCGAAGTCGACGAAATTGTTGGCCTGCTCGACCGGATTGCCGGGGCGCGCAAGGTGATAGGCGCCCCATTTCAGGCCGAGCGCCTTGGCCACCACCTTGCGCGTCTGGAAAAGCTCGCGCGTCACCGCATAGCGCTTCCACAACGCCTTGCAGAGTTTGACGTCGGTCTCGCCGCCGAAGCAGAAATAGGGCGGCGGCAGGCCGTCCGAGGCCTTGTTGATGAAGCCGACGATGCGCTTATCGGTGGCAAGCTGCGCCCAGTCGATCGAATTGTATTCGTAGGCGTCGATCACCAGCGCGCGGTCGGCGTTCTTCCACGGCTCGGAGAAATCCGAGGCCTTTGCCGCCGTCCCCAGCGCAACCGCCGCAGCGAGAAGCGCCAGGCGGCGAAGAGGGCGCGCCGGCTTTTTCAATCAGGGTGTCCCCAATGACCAGGGGACGATCCTGAACCGCTATGGTTAAGGAAGTGCTTTCAGGACCCAAAGAGCTTCAGCGCTGTCGCTATGGGCAGAAACAACGATAACTGGCTGCTTTCAAATGGGATGAAGCCGTGCTTGCGATAAAAAGCGGTCGCCTGCTCGTCCTTGGCATCGACAATCAACGCGAATGAAGCAGGAGCAGCGCGCGTGCTTCGCTGTAGGGCATCTATGATCAGGGCTGACCCGACCCGCTGTCCCTGGTATAGGGTATGAACCGCAAGTCTGCCGATCAATATGGCGGGCAGGGTCGGATAGCGCGGCAGGCGTTTTGTTTGGTCTTCAGGCAGCGATGTGATGGGTACACTCGAAGCCGCGAGAGTGTAGTATCCTGCAATGACGCCGTTGTTGCGATCTACGGCGACAAAGCAATTACTGACCCGGCGTTTGATATCTTGGTTCGCTTGCTCACGAAGGTAGCGGTCGAGCACCGGCACGCCGCAGCTAAATGCACTGCGATCGTGCGATCCTGCCAGGGCCTCAATGATCAGATTGAGGCTCACCGAGATTCAGTAACAAGGCGTTTGTAGGCGTCAGCAGCTTTGCGCAGCGCTTCGTTGGGTTCGGGCGGATTGAGAATAGCCTCCATCAGAGCACGCTGATCCTCCATGGACAGCCGGATAATGGCGGTCTCCTCAATGGTTCGCTGCGCGGCTTCCTGGGCGGCGGCGACCACGAAGTCACTGACGCTGCGGCCTTGAATTTCGGCAGCTCGTTTCACGACGCTCAACGTATCTGGAGAGATACGAGCTTCAAGACGGGCGGTACGGGTTTGTTGAACGGCCATTGCAATCACCTCGTCCGAGTATGTACGGTATCCAGCCGTACATATCAAGCGATTGACTGATCCTCAGCGCCGGAAGAGCGGCTGGACCTCAAACGGATCGGGCGCCGGCTCCTGCGGCAGCGTGCCTTCGGCGGCGCGCTTCTTGTGATGCGCGAGCGAGCATTGCGGCGAGCACAATATGCCACGGTCCGTCCAGTAGGCCGGTCCATGCTCGATCTTGCCCTCGTGATACCAGAAGCCGGTGGCCCGGTAGGGGAGGCCGCATTCGATGCAGCGATAGGCGTCAGGTCTGGCAAGCATGGGTTCCGGTCCGGTCTCAAGCCGGACCTCAATGGTCGGCTGTTCCGTATCTAGTACGTCGGGAAAAGAATGCAAAATCCACGTGACAAAGTTTGACGTTTACGTAAAAAGGAGGCGCGAGCCGATCCCAAAGACGGATGGTTTCGCGTCGGCTGAGGTCCTACGATCGATCGGTCGAATGGAGGAGGAGCAGTTATGTATCGCGCACCGGTCGAGGACATCGCCTTCACGTTGAAGCACGTCGCCGGCCTGAAGCCGGCGCTGGATGCCGGCACCTTCGGCGATCTCGGCGAGGACCTTGTCGACGCGATCCTTGCCGAGGCCGGGCGCTTTGCCAGCGAGGAGGTGGCGCCGCTCTACAAGATCGGCGACGAGCATGGCGCGGTGCTGAAGGACGCGGCCGTCACCACGCCGCCCGGCTGGAAGGAGCTTTACCGGCGCTGGATCGAGGGCGGCTGGAACGCGCTGTCGGGGCCGGAGGAATTCGGCGGCCAGGGCTTGCCGACGATGCTCGGCGTCGCCGCGCTCGAAATGTGGAACTCGGCCGCCATGGCCTTCGGCATCGGCCCGACGCTCACCATGGGCGCGGTGGAGGCGCTGGACAAGCACGCCTCGGAGGCGCTGAAGGAAAAGTATCTCGCCAAGCTGGTCTCCGGCGAGTGGATGGGCACGATGAACCTGACCGAGCCGCAGGCCGGCTCGGATCTTGCGGCGTTGCGCACGCGGGCCGAGCCCGCCGGCGACGGCACCTACCGCATCTTCGGCCAGAAGATTTTCATCACCTATGGCGAGCACGATTTCACCGACAACATCGTCCATATGGTTCTCGCGAGGCTGCCCGACGCGCCGGCCGGCACGCGCGGCATCTCGCTGTTCCTGGTGCCGAAATTCCTGGTCAATGACGACGGCTCGCTCGGCGACCGCAATGACGTCTTCTGTTCCGGTCTCGAGCATAAGCTCGGCATCCATGCCTCGCCGACCTGCACCATGATCTATGGCGACGGTTTTCAGGGCATGACGCCAGGTGCCGTCGGCTGGCTGATCGGCGAGGAGAACAAGGGTCTCGCCTGCATGTTCACGATGATGAACAACGCCCGCCTTGCCGTCGGCATGCAGGGCGTGGCGGTGGCCGAGACGGCGACGCAGAAGGCGATCGCCTATGCCAATGAGCGCCGCCAGGGCAAGGCGTCGGACTATGCCGGGTCCGGCATGGCGCCGATCGTCCACCACCCCGACGTGCAGCGCAATCTGCTCACCATGCGGGCGCTGACCCAGATCGCGCGCGCCATCGCCTATTCCTGCGCGCATGCCATCGACCGCGCGCGCGTCGCCGAAGGCGAGGCGGCCGCCAATTGGCGCGACCGCGCCAATCTCTTGACGCCACTGGCCAAAGCCTTTTCGACCGATGTCGGCGTCGAGGTCGCTTCGCTGGGCGTCCAGGTGCATGGCGGCATGGGCTTCATCGAGGAGACCGGCGCGGCGGCGCTTTACCGCGACGCCCGCATCGCGCCGATCTACGAAGGCACCAACGGCATCCAGGCGATCGACCTCGTCTCGCGAAAACTGCCGCTCGGCGGCGGCGAGCATGTGCATCGCTACATCGGCGAGTTGAAAGCGATGGCCGACGGCGTGCGCACCTCCAATATCGAGGCTTCGGCCGCACCGCCGACAATCTCGACCGGGCGCTTGCCGATCTCGATGAGGCGACGCGCTTCCTGCAGAAGCTGATGGCCGACGGCGAGGCCGACGCCGCCATGGCCGGCGCCACGCCCTATCTGCGCCTGATCTCGTACGCCGCCGGCGGCGCCTATCTCGCGCAGGGCGGGCTCGCTGACCGCGGTCGCATCCCGCTTTGCCGCTTTTTTGCCGAGAACCTGCTTGGCGAGACGCGCGCCCTGAAGGAGCGCGTCATCGACGGCGCCGACAGCCTCGCCGCCGCCGGCAAGGCGCTGATCTCCGCCTGAACATCCGAAGGAACCGACCGTGACCGACCAAATCCTCATCGAGCGCCGGGGCGCCGTGCAGATCATCCGCATGAACCGGCCGGACAAGAAGAACGCGCTGACGCGCGCCATGTACGCGAAAATGTCGGCCGCTCTTGTCGAGGGTGACGCCGATCCGGCGGTTCGCGTCCACGCCTTCCTCGGTGTTCCGGGCGCCTTCTCATCCGGCAACGACCTTGCCGATTTCCTGGTGATCGCCACCGGCGGCGAGGGCGGCAACGAGGTTTGGGATTTCCTGATGGCGCTAGCAGGGCGGAAAAGCCGATGGTGTCGGGCGTCGACGGAATCGCCGTCGGCATCGGCACCACGCTCAATTTGCATTGCGACCTGACCTTCGCCACGCCGCGCACGCTCTTCCGCACGCCTTTCGTAGACCTCGGCCTGGTGCCGGAAGCCGGTTCCAGCCTGCTGGCGCCGCAGATCCTCGGCCACCAGGGCGCCTTCGCGCTGCTCGGTCTTGGCGAAGGCTTTTCCGCCGAGCGCGCCAAGGCCGCCGGCCTGATCTACGAGGTGGTCGCGGAAGAGGCGCTGGAGGACACGGTGCTGGCGGCAGCCAATGAGATCGCCGCCAAGCCGCCGCAGGCGCTGAAGATCGCCCGCGACCTGATGCGCGGGCCGCGCGAGGAATTGATCGCCCGCATCGAGGTGGAAAGCGAGCATTTCCGCGAGCGGTTGAAATCCGACGAGGCGCGCGCCGCGCTCACCGCCTTCATGTCGCGCAAGAAGACCAGCTGAAACAGACCAATTCCGACCTGGCGCGCTGCTGCTCCAATCGGCACGGGCAGGTTGTGCCACGATCGAGGAAATTCGCGCGCAAGGTGATTTTCGGCTGTACAGACGACCCCTCCGCAGCCTATCTGGGAATTCGGCGGGCGGGGGCCTATTCGGTGGAGACGACATGGCCCGCAAACTTGCCGTCAGCGCGCAATCTTTCACAGCGATCGTCTGCAATCCACTGACGCATTGAACGCCTGGACATGCTTGCCGATGCTGCAAAGCCGCTGGCGCTGACGTTCAAGCTCTGGTGGCGCTTCTGGCCGCAACTGGTCGCCACGGTGCTCCTGGGCATCGTGTTCGGCGACCTGTTCATGCAGATCGCAGCGCGCACTGCCCTTGTCAATCACATGGCAGGGCTCGCCCTGCTGACGCTGGTCGCGCTGACGCAGCTCATCGTCACCGTCGCCATGTTCCAGACGCTGCTGCCCGCCTTGCCGGCAACACGTGCCGCGCAGCAGGCGGCGCGTGGCGAAAGCGAAGCGGAGCGCGGCACCGGCAGCGCGCGGCTGGCGCGCATGGTCACCGTCGCGCTGCTGCCCTTCTTCGCCTACTACGCCGCCTGGGGCTTTCTCGGCGACACGGTGCGGCAGTATTCCCGCGTCACGCTCGACATGGCGCCCTTCGGCGAAGGGGCGGGCAACGTTCTCGATGTGCTCGATTCGCGCTGGCTGATTGTTTCGGTCGCCGTCTCGTGGCTGATCCGGCGCTTCGCCACCACCATGCAGACACGCGGATCGCGGTCCTTCTGGCAGATCGTCGTGGTGATCTGCGAGACCAACTGGATCTTCATCGGTCTCTACGTGATCTCGCGCTGGAAGGACGAGATCGTCGGCTGGATCATGAGCCGCAACGTCTTTTCGGCCCTTCAGGCGGCCGCCGAAGGGATCGCCAGTCCGATCGCAAGCGCCTTCGCCGATCCGATGGTTCCGGTGGAAGTCACGTCGATCGACGCGACAACCAGGCTGGTCAACCTGTTCTTCTACATGCTCCTGCCGGTGATCTGGCTGGTGCTCGCAGCGCTGATCTACGGCTACGACGTGCGCGACGACAAGGACCTGATGCGCGTGCACCGGCGCGTCGAACGTTTCGGCGAGCGCTACCGCGCCATTCCGAAATTCCTGCGCGACTTCGTGGAGCATTTCATCTCCGGCTATCGCTCGCGCTATTTGCCGATCGCCAACGGCGTGCGCATCACGCTGAGCTCGGGCGTGGTGCTCATCGTCACGCTCATCGTCGGCTACCGCCTGATCGACTGGCTGGCGGCCTGGGCATGGCTCGGCATGACGCGCCTCATCGGCCCGCATCAACTCGATATCTGGCAGGTGCTTTCCGAAGGCGTCTCGTTGCTGTTCGGCAGCCCGTTCCAAGACTCATCGACGGGCATTCTGGTCGAGCCGCTCAGGATCTGCTTCCTGGCCGCGATCCTCGAAACGGCGTTCGCGCTGCCGAAGCGCCAGACCGGCGAAGACGCTCAACCGGCAGGTTCACCGGACGGTGCGGAAGCGGAGGCCCAGAATGCTTGAGAATGCTGGTTCCCGCCTGAAAGCCTGGCTGGTGGCTGGCTTCGGCACCGCGGCTGCGATTGCGGTCGCCGGTGTCATGGGCGCCTTCGGCGCAAGGCACGAGCCGTTGCCAATTCTCGCGCCGGCCAGCCCGATCGAAACGGGCCAATGGCTGCTGAGGCCGCTCAAGGCCTATTCGGCCGAAGGTAAGGACCTCTACGGCGTGCCGCTCAAGCCCGGCGCGAAGGCGCTGGTTCTCGAGGTCGAAATGACCAACCGCACGGCCAAATCGACAAAGGATTATTTCGACGCCCTGCAGGCGAACCAGACGGCGGTCGAAGCGGCGACAAAACCGTTCATCGTGCTGACGCGCGACTCGACGCTCTCGCCGGAACTGCATCCCGGCATGCCGGAGCGCATGGCGTATGTCTGGCAATTGCCGGACGGAGCGGCGCCGCCCGCCAACCTCGAACTGTCCGTCATTCGCAAGACCTACAAGCAGCGCGACAACCTCTACGGCTTGCCGGGCTGGTTCAATCCGACGCCGGTCGGCAGGCTGACATTGCCGGTTGGAAGCGGGCCCGACACCGCGGATATCCAGCCATGACGCGCAAGCTCGCCAACATCGTCCTGATGCTCGTCGCGGTGTCGCTCTGCTACGGCTTGCAGGTGTCGAAGCCGCATTACGGCGACCTGATCGGCCCGATCCCCGCGCGCGGCAAGCTCGGCGACACGGTCGTCGGGCGAAGCTTCGAAGTCCGCGCCGAAAAGGCGGAATTCGCCCGCAACCTGAAAGTGGACAGGTATGGCGAGACCCGGATCCTGACGACGGGGGGCATCTGGGCCGTTGTCACGGTGGAGTTCGCGGCGCGTGCGCAATCGACAACGGTGGCGGTCGCGTCCTGGCGCGGACCGACGGGCCTGATCTATGACCAGACCGAACGGCTGTCCTTCACCGATGGGCTCCTTCCCGTGGCCATCGACCCCGGCCTGCCGAAAAAGGCGAGGCTGATCTTCGAACTGCGGCCGGATGAAGCGAGCGATGCCACTTTGCTCATTTCGGAAAAGCTGATGTCCGCGCTCGACTCGCAGGCCGAGATATCGATCGGGCCGGTCGCCATTGGACCCGACGCCTTGCCGCCGAGCACGGTCGAAACGCTGGATATGACGCAGCCGATCTGAGGGAATAGCGAATGACGGCAGGAGTTCTGGATCGGGAGATCGGGCTCGGCGAGCGGAAATGGCGCCGCCGCAGCCTCTGGTCGCTTCTGCTGCTTATCCCCTTGACCTTGGCTATCGAAGCTTACGACAGCGTCAAGACGCTGCTCGGCAACAATGATCTCTTCGCCCGCCGCGTCGCCTGGGGCGAGAGCGCCCATTTCGGCGGCAGCGACTGGAAACTCACCGACCTGCGCGGCGCCTTCGGCATGGCGAACCAGCTCCCGATTCGGTGCCGGTTCTGGCCGACTTCCGGGTGAAAATCGGCAACCCCGACCTGCAAAACCTCTGGCTCGGCTGCAAGGTGACGCTGATCGACAAGGACGGCCGGCGCTGGTCGCCGACCTCCATTGTGTCGCTGAAAACCGCGGACAATGTGCAGACCTGCATTTCGGCGATTTTTTCTGGCGCCAAGAGCGGTGACGTTCTCAATTTGCGCGAGACGTTCCTGGTGCCGAAGGAGGCAACCAAATCAATACGCCCGGCCATCGGCGTCGCCAGCGAGCGGCCGCATTTCCTGCTGTTCCAGCTGGAAAAGGATTGATGTCCTGCCACCACTTGGTGGTCAGGGATACAACCTCGTCTTGTCCCAGCCGCCCTTGGCGTTGCGCGAGAAAATGACGCGGTCGTGCAGCCGGAACGGACGGTCGTGCCAGAACTCGATCGTCTGCGGCAGGATGCGGAAGCCGGACCAGTGTTTCGGCCGTGGGATCTCGCCGATCGCGTAACGCGCCGTGTACTCGGCCACCGCCTTCTCCAGCGCGAAGCGGCTTTCCAGCGGCCGCGACTGTTTCGAGGCCCAGGCGCCGATGCGGCTGCCGCGCGGCCGCGTCGCGTAGTAGGCGTCGGCCTCGGCGTCACTGACGATCTCCACCGGTCCGCGCACGCGCACCTGGCGGCGCAGCGATTTCCAGTGGAAGCACATCGCCGCCTTCATGCTGCCAAGAATCTCGCGGCCCTTGGCGCTCTCGAAATTCGTGTAGAAGACAAACCCCTTTTCGTCGAACCCCTTGAGCAGCACCATCCGCACATCCGGCATGCCGTCGGTATCGACGGTTGCCAGCGCCACGCCGTTGGGGTCGTTGGGCTCGCTCTTGGTGGCGTCCTCCAGCCATGCGGCAAAGAGCCGGAACGGCTCCCCGGCCTCGGTGAAGTCACTGCTTGTTAACTCGGTTTCGTTCATAGTTTCCAAATTTTTAACATTGCGGGAGGAGTTCGCCGATTGTCGCGTATCGCGCAAGCTTTTGACAGCGGGCAATGGGGCGTTATCGCTTCGGCCAGTGCCAAGGCTGCGCTGCTGACGTTGGCGCTGCCGCTTGCGGCCTGCGGCGCCGGCGGCTTCAGCCTCGAGAAGGCTGGGGTCGACCGCTCGATCATCACCTCCAGCGCGTCTTATCCGCCAGCCCAGCCGGCAGGCAGCGACAGGGACTCGGACCAGACCACCATCGGCAACGCGGTCTCTTCCGCCGACATCCAGGAACTTGGCGGCCAGGCGGTGCCATGGGCCAATGCCGGCACCGGCTCGCGCGGCGCGATCACCGAACTGGCTGAGCTGAAGGATGGCGGCCTGACGTGCCGCCGTTTCACCGCCACGCGCGAGAGCTTCGACGGCGTCGCCTTGTACAAGGGCGAACTCTGCATGGCCGGCGCCGGCGGCTGGCGCATGCAGGAGTTCAAGGCGCTCTGATCTGGTTCGGGGCACTCTTATTTTCGCTCGCCGATCCCACTTGCGCCACTGGAATTTCTTCCTATCCAAGCGCATATAGGGGGCAACCGTGGACCCATTCTCTCTTTCAGGCAGGAAGCATGCGCGACCCCTATGAGGTGCTGGGCGTTGCCAGGAACGCATCGGCCAAGGACATAAAATCGGCGTACCGCAAGCTCGCCAAGCAGCATCATCCGGACCAGAACCCGAATGATCCGAAGGCGAAGGAGCGTTTTGCCGCCGCCAATCAGGCTTACGAGATCGTCGGCGACGAGAAGACACGCGCCGCTTACGATCGCGGCGAGATCGACGCCGACGGCAAGCCGAGATTCCAGGGCTTCGAGGGCGCTGCCGGCGGTGGCGATCCGTTCGCGGGGTTCCGCCGTCAGCAGGGCCCCGGCGGCGCGCATTTCGAATTCCGCACCGGGCGCCCGGGCGGCGATCCTTTCGACGGCAACAGCGACATTTTTAGCCAGATCTTCGGCGATGCCTTTTCCGGCGCCCGCGGCGCTGGCCGTGGCGACCGCCGCCAGCCGGTCCAGGCCGCCGATTTGAACGTCACGCTCGACGTCACCATCGAAGAGGCGGCCACCGCCGAGAAGGTGACGGCGATGTTCCCCGACGGCCGCAAGATGGCGGTCAAGCTTCCGGCCTATGTCGAGGATGGCCAGACCATCCGCCTCAAGGGGCAGGGTGAGCAGGGGCCTGGCCAGCCTGGCGACGCGCTGGTCAAGATCCACATCCGCCGCCATCCGCGCTACCGCATCGAGGGCCGCGACCTGCATGTCGATCTGCCCGTCGATCTGGCCGACGCCGTGCTCGGCGCCAAGGTTGCGGTCGAGACACCGACCGGCAAGCTCGCTGTCAACGTTCCGCCATGGTCGAGTTCGGACAAGGTGCTGCGCCTGAAAGGCAGGGGTTTGCCGGAAAAGGCAGGCGGTCACGGCGACCTCTACGCCCATGTGCGACTGATGCTGCCGGAAGGCGGAGACGCCGATCTCGAAGCCCTGATGCGCAACCGAAAAGGCTGATCGAGGCGATTTTCTCCTCAAGCCAGTCTGTTTTCGACGCTTGAAGGGGCTCTGTGCCTGTGCGATAGGGCTCCACACGAAGCAGACATTCTTGCGGAGAACGCGCACATGGCGGGTGGACAGGGCCTGATGGCCGGTAAGCGGGGCCTTATTCTCGGCGTCGCGAACAATCGGTCGATCGCTTTCGGCATCGCCAAGGCCTGCGTCGATCATGGCGCCGAGATCGCGCTGACCTATCAGGGCGAGGCGTTCAAGAAGCGCGTCGAGCCACTGGCGGCGGAACTCAACGCGCATGTCGCCGGCCATTGCGACGTCACCGATCCGGAAAGCCTTGACGCGGTCTTTGCCGACATTGCCAAGCACTGGGGCAAGCTCGACTTTCTCGTCCACGCCATCGCTTTTTCCGACAAGGACGAGTTGACCGGGCGTTATGTCGAGACCACGCGCGACAATTTCCTGCGCACCATGGACATTTCGGTGTTTTCCTTCACCACCATCGCCAAGCGCGCCGAGCCGCTGATGAGCGAAGGCGGCTCGCTTTTGACGCTGACCTATTACGGCGCCGAGAAGGTGATGCCGCACTACAACGTCATGGGCGTGGCCAAGGCAGCGCTCGAAGCCAGCGTGCGCTATCTCGCCGTCGACCTCGGCGCCAAGAAGATCCGAGTCAACGCGATCTCGGCCGGTCCGATCAAGACGCTCGCCGCTTCAGGCATCGGCGACTTCCGCTACATCCTCAAGTGGAACGAGTACAACGCGCCGCTCAAGCAGACGGTGACGCAGGAAGAAGTCGGCGATTCCGGCGTCTATTTCCTGTCGGACCTGTCGCGCGGCGTGACCGGCGAGGTCCATCACGTCGATTCCGGCTACCATGTCGTCGGCATGAAGGCGGTCGACGCGCCGGACATCTCGACCGTCAAGGACTAACTCTTTTCACCTGCTCCTTCTCCGCCCAGGCCGTGGCCCGACCTCCGGGAGATCTGATGTATCCGCTCGTCTACATCGCGCGCCATGGCCAGACGGAGTGGAATGCGGAGGGTCGGCTGCAGGGCCAGGCCGACACCGACATGAACGCGCTTGGCCGCGAGCAGGCGATCGGCAACGGCCGTCGGTTGGCTGGGTTTGTCAGAAATCCCGCGGATTTCGACTTTGTCGCCAGCCCGATGCGCCGCACGCGCGAGACGATGGAACTGATGCGCGTGGCGATGGGGCTCGATCGGCTCGCCTATCGCACCGATCCGTGTCTTGTCGAAATGAGCTTCGGCGACTGGCAGGGTTTCACCTTTGCCGAGCTCGAGGCGAGGCTTCCGGGTTCGACCGACGGGCGTCGGCACGCCAAATGGGATTTCCAGCCGCCGGGCGAGGGCGCGGAAAGCTACGAGATGCTGCTTGATCGGATCAAACCGTGGTTCGACTCGCTTCGAGGGCCAACGGTCTGCGTCACCCACGGCGGCGTCATGCGCTGCCTGTTCCGCTTTGTCGAAGGGATGTCCAAGAAGGACGCTGCCGGCCTGGAAGTCCCGCAGGATTGCCTGCTCCGGCTGGAGGGCCGGAGCCTGGAGTGGCTGTGAAGGCTGCGGCCTGCCGAATTCAGGTCAGGCCGAGTCGAGAATGGTGGGTTCCGAGAACCGGAGCGGAGCGTGCTTAAAGTACGTGAGCACCGGAAGCGCAGGAAGCCGCCTTTCGCAGGCCGGCCTCACCTGAATTTAATTCGCGTCGCTGTCCGGCAATTGCATATCGGTGACGACGTTCTCGCCATTGGTCACGTCGAAGGCGATGACGATGTCCATGCCCGGCTTCAGTGCATCGAGATCCGTCTCGGCGTTGAGCTTGTAGGATTTTCCGTCGTCCAGCGTCAGCGTCAGCGTGTCCTTGTCGACCTTCTTGATCAGGCCCTCGGTCTGGCCGGCGAACGCGGCAGTGGAAATCATGAGCATGGCGCCAACAGCGCCAATCAGGGTACGCATCGTCGTCCTCTTTGGTCATTGCGCCGGCTGGTCAGCGGCGGATCCTCAACGGCGGATGGAAGAGAGCAGAAACCAACCGAATGTGTCAAAACTAAATCCGCCGGATCACAGATTGATGCAGCCCATCACCGTTTGACCGCTGTGGAAAACGCCAATAGAAGCTGCCTTGAATCCGGCTCCGCTGCCGGGCAGGGCGTTTTCCATGTCTCACAACACATTCGGCCATCTGTTCCGCGTCACCACCTGGGGTGAAAGCCATGGCGCCGCGCTCGGCTGCGTTGTGGACGGCTGCCCGCCCGGCATCCGTTTCAAGCGCGAGGACATTCAGGCCGAGCTCGACAGGCGCCGTCCCGGGCAGTCGCGTTTCGTCACCCAGCGCCGTGAGCCCGACGAGGTCAAGATCCTCTCCGGCTTCATCCTCGACGAGGACGGCGAGACCATGATCACCACCGGCACGCCGGTATCGATGCTGATCGAGAATGTCGACCAGCGCTCCAAGGATTATGGCGAGATCGCCCGCCAGTACCGGCCGGGCCACGCCGATTACACCTACGACGTCAAATACGGCTTGCGCGACCATCGCGGCGGCGGCCGCTCGTCTGCCCGTGAAACGGCCGCGCGGGTGGCGGCCGGAGCGCTCGCCCGCAAGGTGGTGCCGGGCATGGTGGTGCGCGGCGCCCTGGTCTCCATGGGCGAGAAATCCATCGACCGCGCCAACTGGAACTGGAATTTCGTCGGCGACGCCGAAAACCCGTTCTTCACGCCCGACCCGGCCTCGGTCCCGGTCTTTGCCGCCTATCTCGACGGCATCCGCAAGGCGGGTTCCTCGGTCGGCGCGGTGATCGAGATCGTCGCCGACGGCGTGCCGGCGGGTCTCGGCGCGCCGATCTACGCCAAGCTCGACCAGGACATCGCCTCCGGCCTGATGTCGATCAACGCCGTCAAGGGCGTCGAGATCGGCAACGGCTTCGAGGCCGCCCGCATCACCGGCGAGCAGAACGCCGACGAGATGCGCATCGGCAATGACGGCAAGCCGGTGTTTTTATCCAACCATGCCGGCGGCATTCTCGGCGGCATCTCGACCGGGCAGGCGATTGTTGCCCGTTTCGCCGTCAAGCCGACATCCTCGATCCTGACGCCGCGCAAGTCGATCGACAAGGACGGCAAGGACGTCGAGGTGATGACCAAGGGACGGCACGACCCCTGCGTCGGCATCCGCGCCGTGCCGATCGGCGAGGCCATGGTTGCCTGCGCGATTGCAGATCATTATCTGCGGCACAGAGGACAGACGGGAAAGGGAGTAGGCAGTAGGGAATAGGCAGTAGGCATTACGCCGCCCCAGCACTGCGTTTTCCTTTTCCCTACTGCCTAACGCCTAATGCCTATTCCCTGCGAGCGAAGCGAGCACCCCATGCCTTACGACCAGAAGAAGATCGTTGAAGCGATCCGCGCTTTCGAGCGCGGCGAGATCGTCGTCGTCATGGACGATGACGGACGCGAGAACGAGGGCGACCTGATCGTCGCCGCCGTGCACTGCACGCCGGAAAAGATGGCCTTCATCGTCCGCAACACCTCCGGCATCGTCTGCACGCCGATGCTGCGCGAAGATGCAAGGCGGCTCAATCTTGCGCCGATGGTGGCCGACAACGATTCCGCCCACACCACGGCCTTCACCGTCAGCGTCGACTTCAAGCACGGCACCACGACCGGCATTTCCGCCGACGACCGCACGCTCACCGTGCGCAATCTCGCCAACGGCAATGTCGGCGCCTCCGATTTCGTCCGTCCGGGCCACATCTTCCCGCTGATCGCGCGTGAAGGCGGCGTCCTGATGCGTTCCGGCCATACTGAGGCCGCGGTCGATCTCTGCAAGCTCGCCGGCCTGCCGCCCATCGGCGTCATCTCCGAGCTGGTCAATGACGACGGCACCGTCAAGCGCGGGCCCGAGGTTCAGGCTTTCGCCGAGCAGCACGGCCTGAAGCAGGTTTCGGTCGCCGATCTCATCGCCTATCGCCAGCGCAAGGAAACGCTGGTCGAGCGCGTCGCCTGCTCCGACATCGACACGCCCGGCGGCAAGGCGCAGGTCTTCACCTACACGCTGCCCTGGGATTCCATGCACCACGTCGCGGTCGTCTTCGGCGACATCCGCGACGGCGAGGAGGTGCCGGTGCGCCTGCATTCGGAAGATGTCGTGACCGACGTCTTCGGCACCAGCCACCGCCTCGACGGCATCATGAAGGCGATGGGCGAGCGCAAACGCGGCGTCATCGTCTATCTGCGCGAAGGCTCGGTCGGCGTCGCCCACCAGGAACGCAACCGGCCGAAGAGCGGCGACCGCGAGGATCACGAGGAAGCCCGCCGGCGCGAGAACGAGTGGCGCGAGATCGGCCTCGGCGCCCAGATTCTCAAGGATCTCGGCATCTCCTCGATCAACCTGATCGCCTCGCGCGAGCGCCACTATGTCGGTCTCGAAGGGTTTGGCATCCACATCGCCAAGACTGAGATTTTGTAGGCGTCGAAGGGCTGACCCTTCGGAACGGTACTGCGGACAGATTGGCTGCATAGGTGATTGGCTGAAGCCTCCGCGACGACGTCGCGGAGGGCTCGGCCAACTTCAACGTCTGCGATGATTTGTTGGACGGCTGAAACGCTTCTTCCAGTCACTCGGCCGCCATGACCGCTTCACCCCTGCCCACGTCGCACTCGTCCGTCGTCAACCGGCATTGACCTGCGAGCACGGTGGCCAAAGCAATCGCGCCTGACGCGACCGACACCCAGAACCCGCTCTGCGGTCCAAAAGCGTCGACCATCCAGCCGGCGGCGAAGGAGCCAAGCGCCATGCCGATGCCGATCCCGGTCGTCACCCAGGTGACGCCTTCGGTGAGCATCGCCGGCGGCACGTGCCGTTCGATCAGGCCGAAAGCTGTGATGAAGGTCGGCGAGATCGCCACGCCGCTGACGAAGACGGCAAGCGCCAGCGTCGGCACCGTATCGGCAAAGAGCAGCGGCAGCGTCGTGAGCGCGATGACGGCGACCGCTATCGCCAGTTGCCGCTGCAGCGGCGTTTTCAGGCTGAGCGCGCCGACGATGATGCCGAGCACGAAGGATCCGAGCGCATAGACGCCGATGACGAGGCTGGCCGCCTCAGGCTGGCCGAGCGCCTTGGTGATCGCCACCGTGGTCACCTCGGTGGTGGCGAAGGTCGCGCCGACGAAGATCAGGGAGAAGGTGATGATCTGGACAGGTCTGAGGTGGATCGCGGAGGCGTTCGCCCCATGCTCCGCCGGACGCACCGGCGGCTCCGTCGAACGCTGGAGCAGGAATGCCGCCGAACCGAGAGCGAGCAGCAATGTGCTGACAACCATGCCCGCTTCCGGGAACAGCGCTGCGCTTAAGCCCACCGACAGCGAGGCGCCGGTGACATAGACCAGCTCGTCCGCGGCCGACTCGAAGGCGAAGGCGGTGTTGAGCTCCGGGCGATTGCGAAAAATCTCGGTCCAACGCGCCCTGACCAAGGCCGGGATGCTTGGCATGGCGGCCGCAAGCAGTGCGGAGAGGAACAAGGTCCATACCGGCCAGTGCTGGTTGGCCACCACGATCAGCGTCGCGAAGGAAAGCACCGAAATGAGAGTCGTGGGCACGGCAATCCGGCTCTGGCCGAGCCGGTCCACCAGCCGCGACACCTGCGGCGACAGAACGGCGTTGACCAGTGCATAGGTGGCGGAGACGGCGCCCGCCAACCAGTATTCGCCATGCGTCTGCGACAGCATCGCTACGATGCCGATCGGCGCCATGGCGATCGGCAGCCGCGCGATGAAGGCAGCCGTGGCGAAGCCTTTCGTGCCGGGAGCCCGAAAGATTTCCGAATAGGGGTTTCGCATGGTCCTGCTCCTCGACAAGGAAAGGCGCCGCAACTACATACGCAGCGTATGAGTGTCAGATAGTTCATACGTCGCGTATGTCAATTGGCATACGAGACGTATGTGAATAGGGCCAGAAGCCATGCACCGACCGCGCAAGGAGATGATCGCCGAGACGCGCGCCAAGCTGATCGCGGCGGCCCGCCACGCCTTCGGCACGATCGGCTATGCCGAGGCTCGATGGACGATTTCACCGCGTCGGCGGGCCTGACGCGCGGCGCGCTCTACCATCATTTCGGCGACAAGAAAGGGTTGCTGCAGGCGGTGATCGCCGAGATCGACGGCGAGATGGCGGCCCGGGTGAACGAAGTCGCCTCGCGGGCGCCCACCCGCTGGCAGCATTTCGTCGACGAATGCACGACCTATATCGAGATGGCGCTGGAGCCGGAGATCCAGCGCATCATGTTCCGCGACGGCCCGGCGGTGCTCGGCGATCCGGCGCAGTGGCCGAACGCCAACGCCTGCACGGCTTCAATGACCAATCACCTGACCGCGCTGCAGGAAGAGGGCGTCGTCGTGCACGATCTCGATCCGGAGACCGCCGCGCGGCTCATCAACGGCGCCAGCAGCCAGGCCTCACAGCGCATCGCCAATTCGCAAGACCCCGAAGCGACCTCGAAGAAAGCGATTGCAGCGTTCAAGCAGTTGCTTGAAGGCCTGCGTAAAAAGCCCTGACTGCACAGTCGGGTAACTATATCGCCCAGTTTGTGCACCGGTTTTGGGGGCAGCACCGCCTAGCCACAATTGACAATCACCGGGGTGAGCGCATCCTCCCCGGCCAACTCTGAGGTGGGAGAGTCGGGCCATGTGGGACTTCAGCATCGGCCGGTCGGTGTCCATCATGATGCGGACATGGCCGTTCATCGTTTTTCGCATGATTGTGTATTTCGGCATCACGGTGGCCTACATCATGGCGACCGGCACGGGCGCCAGCGTCGGCTACGGCGTCGGCCATATCTCGACCGACCCTGACGGGCCGATGTCGTTTGCCTTGTGGGGCGGGGTTATCGGCTTCGGCGTCGTCTCGATCGCGGTCTACTGGATCCGCGAATACATCCTCTATGTGCTCAAGGCCGGTCACATCGCCGTCATGGTCCATCTGATCGACGGCCACGACGTTCCCGACGGCCAGAACCAGATCGCCTATGCGAAGGAGGTTGTCACCCAGCGCTTCGCTGAGGCCAACATCCTTTTCGTCGTCGATCAGCTTGTGAAGGGCGCCATCCGCGCCATCACCGGACTGCTCGGCGGCATCGCCGCCTTCCTGCCCATTCCGGGTTTGAGCGGCATTGTCGGCTTCATCAACACCGTGATCCGCTTGTCGCTGACCTATGTCGACGAGATCATCCTCGGCTACAACATCCGCATCAACTCGAACTCGCCTTTCGAGACCGCAAGGCAAGGCGTCGTGCTCTACGCGCAGAACGGCAAGCACATGGTCAAGAACGCCGTCTGGCTGGCGCTGATCATGTGGGGCGTGTCCTTCGTCATCTTCCTTTTGATGCTGGTACCCGCCGGCGCCATCCTGTGGGTCATGCCCGGGCAGCTCGCCGGCTGGGCATTCGTGCTGGCAATCGTCTTTGCCTGGGCCTTCAAGGCGGCCTTTATCGAGCCCTTCGCCATCGCTTCGCTGATGCAGGTCTATTTCGACACCATCGAGGGCCAGGTTCCGAACCCCGAGTGGGACCGGCGCCTGGCCGAGGCCTCGTCGAAGTTCAGGGAGCTTCGCGACAAGGCGCTCGGCTCTTTCAGCGGCTCGCGCTGGGACGCGCCCCGGGCAGCGTGATCGGCGGCCGCCGGATCACGGCTTCTGCGGCTCTATTCCACGAAGCTTTGCAATCGCCGATTTGAGCGGCGCCTCGCCGGCGCCGCAAAAAGTCTCGCTCATCACCAGGTCGGGCAGCGGCAGGCGCTTGCCCCAGCCATGCGTTTCGAGGTCCGGCCGCGGCGCAAACTCCGAGACGCGGCCGACGCAGAGATAGGCGATCGGCGTGACATGCTCCGGGATCGACAAGAGCCGCTTCAGCGCCTCTGTTTCGATGATGCTGACCCAGCCGACGCCGACGCCCTCGGCCCGCGCGGCCAGCCAGAAATTCTGCACCGCGCAGACGGTGCTGTAGAGGTCCATCTCCGGATTGTGCCAGCGCCCGAGCGGCGAATTCTTCGAGCGTTGCCGGTCGCAGGTGATGCAGAGATTGAGCGCGCTTTCGCAGATGCCTTCGAGCTTCAGCTTGCGGTAGAGCGCCTGCCGCTCCGCCTCGATCGCCGGCAATTCCTGCTCGCGCGCGGCGAGGAACAGGTCGCGCACCTGCCTGCGCCTTGTCGCATCGCGGATGACGATGAAGTTCCACGGCTGCATGTAGCCGACCGACGGTGCGTGATGGGCAGCGGTCAGCAGCCGCGCCAGCACACAATCGTCGAGATCGTCGGCAGTGAAATGGCTGCGCACGTCGCGCCTGGTGAACATCGCCCGATAGACCGCGTCGCGCGCCAATTGGTCAAAGTCATCGCCGCCGGCGGCGGACGCTGATGCCGTCATCGCTTTTTCCCCCTGCGATCAGCAATCCTCCGCCTGACCAAGCGGAAGACCATATCTGCCGGGCCGGTCTTCTGGCTTGGGATCGTCCCACGTCCGGCGCCTTCCCGTCTGAGACAGTGGCTTTTGCCGGCGCGGTCCCCCTTACAGCGTTGGGCACGCCACGGATTTCAACCGTGTTCCCGATTCTCCCGCGTCGCGGGCACCAGGCAGCGGCGCGACCTTATCGCGAAGCTTCAGCCGCGCCAATGCCGCCAGCGACATGATCGGGCGCGATTTTCCCCAGCCATTCGGCGCTCAAACATGGTCATCGGGGCTACGCATGCCTAGATTAGGCGCCATGACCACCCGTCTCTACACCCATCCGGTATTTCTGGAACACCTCACGCCGCCCGGCCACCCCGAGCGGCCGGACCGTTTGCGCGCCATCGAGCGCGTGCTGGATGACGAGGCTTTTTCGGCTCTCGACCGCGTCAAGGCGCCGGAAGGCGATGAGGCGACCATCCTCTATGCGCATCCGGAAGATTTCGTCGCCCGCATCCGCGCGGCCATCCCGGAGAGCGGCATCGTCTCGATCGATGCCGACACCAGCGCCAGCCCGAAGAGCTGGCAGGCCGCGGTGACGGCGATCGGCGCCGCCAATGCGGCTGTCGACGACGTCTTCGAAGGCCGCGCCGCCAATGTCTTTGTTGCCGCGCGCCCGCCCGGCCATCATGCCGAAAAGACGACTGCGATGGGCTTTTGCCTGTTCAACACCGCGGCGATCGCCGCCCGCTATGCGCAGAAGAAGCATCAGGCCGAGCGCGTCGCCATCGTCGACTGGGATGTTCACCACGGCAACGGCACGCAGGACATTTTCTGGGACGATCCGTCCGTGCTCTATTGCTCGACCCATCAGATGCCGCTTTATCCCGGCACGGGCGCCAAGAGCGAAACCGGCGTCGGCAACATCGTCAACGCGCCGCTCGCGCCGAGCACCGGCAGCGAGACGTTCCGGGACGCGTTCCTGTCGCGCGTGCTGCCCTCGATTGATGCGTTCGCGCCGGATCTGATCATCATTTCCGCCGGTTTCGACGCGCATCATCGCGATCCGTTGGCCGAGATCAACCTGACCGAGGATGATTTCGACTGGGCGACCGGCCAGCTGATCGACCGCGCCGGGCGCCACAGCGGCAACCGGCTCGTTTCCCTGCTGGAGGGCGGCTACGATCTGCAGGGACTGGCATTTTCGGTCGCCGCCCATGTCGGGCGGCTGATGAAGGGATAGGATATGGCTGGCGAAGGCAATGAGGACGTCAAGGCGATGAGCTTCGAACAGGCGCTCGACGCGCTGGAGAAGATCGTCGATGATCTGGAACGCGGCGATGTCCCGCTCGACCAGTCGATCCGCATCTACGAGCGCGGCGAGGCGCTGAAGGCGCATTGCGACCGTCTGCTCAAGGCGGCCGAGGACAAGGTCGAGAAGATCAGGCTGTCGCGCGACGGCAAGCCGGTAGGAACGGAGCCGCTCGACGCCGAGTGAGGCGTATTGATATTCAGGTGAGGCCGGCCTGACCTGAATCTAAACACACCTTGGTGCATAATCTCGACCGGCGGGACACGACAAGACAGGAGGCCTGCAAGCATGTGCCGAAACATCAAGACCCTGTTCAATTTCGAACCGCCGGCGACCGACGACGAGGTCCATGACGCGGCATTGCAGTTCGTGCGCAAGCTGAGCGGCTCGACCAAGCCCTCCAAGCGCAACGAGCATGCCTTCCATCACGCTGTCGAGGCGATCGCTGCCGCCGCGCGCGAGCTCATCGATTCGCTTGAGACCACGCAAGGGCCGCGCAACCGCGAGGAAGAGGCCGCCAAGGCGAAAGCCAGGTCCTCGCTCCGCTTCGCCTGAGGATGCCGCGATGAGTTTTTTCCCGGGCAACGATCCTGAGGCGGGCGACGCCTTCGCCTGCGACCAGATCGAATTGATGGTCATCCCAAACGCCAAGGACATTGGCGGCTTCGAGGTTCGCCGCGCCTTGCCGACCGCCAAGCGCCGGCTGGTCGGACCGTTCATCTTCTTCGACCGCATGGGGCCGGCTGTCCTGCGCGCCGGCCATGCGATCGACGTGCGCCCGCATCCGCATATCGGGCTTTCCACGGTTACCTACCTGTTCGACGGAAAGATCAGGCATCGCGACTCGCTGGGCACCGAAATGGTGATCGCGCCCGGCGACGTGAACCTGATGACCGCCGGTCGCGGCATCGTTCACTCCGAGCGCACGCCGGAGGAGTTGCGCGGCGCGCCGATGTCGATCTCCGGCCTGCAGACCTGGCTGGCTTTGCCCGACGATAAGGAGGAGGTCGCCCCGGTGTTCGCGAACACGTCGGTGATCCGCCTGCCCGAGATCGACGCCGAAGGCGTCAGCGGCCGCGTCGTCATCGGCGAATTTTCCGGGCTGCGCTCGCCGGTGGCGACCGCTTCGGAGACACTCTATGCCGATTTGCGGCTGGCGCCGGGCGCCAGCGTGAAGATCCCCGCCGATGCCGAGGAGCGCGCCATCTATACGCTGGAAGGCGAGGTCTCCATTGCCGGCGACCGCTTCCCGGCCGAGCGGCTTCTGGTGTTCAAACCGGGCGAGGAGATCGTCGTTTCGTCCGAGCGCGGCGCGCATTTCATGCTGTTCGGCGGAGCGTCGCTGGGTTCCAAGCGTTATATCTGGTGGAACTTCGTTTCGTCCTCGAAGGAACGCATCGAACAGGCCAAGGAAGAATGGAAGACAGGCCGCTTCGATATCGTTCCTGGCGATGAGGAAGAATTCATTCCGCTGCCGGAAGGTTAGAGCAGCATGGACATCCTGCACAGCCGCGTCACTGACACGCATTTACATTCGCCCGCCGGCGGCATATTTCGCGCATGATCAAGGCGCATATTTGTGAAGGTTAACGCCAGGTTAAGTTTAGCAGGCCGCTCCAAAGTGAACCCAAAGCCCGATACGCCGCTCCTCGACAAGGTCCGCATCCCCGCGGATTTGCGGGCGCTCGACGAAAACGAGCTGCCGCAGCTGGCGACCGAACTGCGTGCCGAGCTGATCGATGCCGTTTCGCACACGGGCGGCCATCTCGGCGCCGGCCTGGGCGTCGTGGAACTGACGGTCGCGCTGCACTATGTCTTCAACACGCCGCAGGACCGGCTGATCTGGGATGTCGGCCACCAGGCCTATCCGCACAAGATCCTGACCGGCCGCCGCGACCGCATCCGCACGCTCCGCCAGGAGGGCGGTCTCTCCGGCTTCACCCGGAGAGCCGAGAGCGAATACGACCCCTTCGGCGCCGCGCATTCCTCGACCTCGATTTCCGCCGGCCTCGGCATGGCCATGGGCCGCGACCTCTCGGGCGGCCGCAACAACGTCATCGCCGTCATCGGCGACGGCGCCATGTCCGCCGGCATGGCCTATGAGGCGATGAACAATGCCGGCGCGCTCAATGCCCGCCTCATCGTCATCCTCAACGACAACGACATGTCGATCGCCCCGCCGACCGGCGCGATGAGCGCCTATCTGGCCCGGCTCGCCTCAGGCAAGGCCTATCTCGGCCTGCGCGATTTCGGCAAGAAGGTGTCGTCTTATCTCGGCAAGCGCGCCGACAATGCCATCACGCGCGCCGTCGAGCACGCGCGCGGCTACGTCACCGGCGGCACGCTGTTCGAGGAGATGGGCTTTTTCCACATCGGCCCCATCGACGGACATAATCTGGAGCACCTGATCCCGGTGCTGAAGAATGTTCGCGACAATGCCGACGGCCCGGTGCTGATCCATGTCGTGACCCAGAAGGGCAAGGGCTACGCACCTGCGGAAGCGGCCGCCGACAAATATCACGGCGTCAACAAGTTCGACGTCATCACCGGCGCGCAGGCCAAGGCGCCGGCCAACGCGCCGAGCTACACCAAGGTCTTCGCCGAAAGCCTGATCCAGGAAGCACGCGAGGACGACCGTATCGTGGCGATCACCGCCGCCATGCCGAGCGGCACCGGCCTCGATCTCTTCGGCGAGGTGTTCCCGACCAGGACCTTCGATGTCGGCATTGCCGAGCAGCACGCGGTGACCTTCGCCGCCGGCCTGGCCACCGAAGGCTACAAGCCCTTCGCGGCCATCTATTCGACCTTCCTGCAGCGCGCCTACGACCAGGTCGTGCATGACGTGGCGATCCAGAAACTGCCGGTGCGCTTCCCGATCGACCGCGCCGGCTTCGTCGGCGCCGACGGTGCCACCCATTGCGGCGCCTTCGACACGACTTTCCTGGCCTCGCTGCCGGGCTTCGTCGTCATGGCCGCGGCCGACGAGGCGGAACTGCGCCACATGGTGCGCACGGCAGCCGACTACGATGGCGGCCCGATCGCCTTCCGCTATCCGCGTGGCAACGGCGTCGGCGTCGACCTGCCGGAGCGCGGCTCGGTGCTCGAGATCGGCAAGGGCCGTATCCTGAAGGAAGGCACCAAGGTGGCGCTTCTCTCCTTCGGCACCCGGCTGCAGGATTGCCTGCTGGCGGCAGAAGAGCTCGGCGCGGCAGGCCTTTCCACGACAGTTGCCGACGCTCGCTTCGCCAAGCCGCTGGACGAGGATCTCGTCCGCCGTCTCGCGCGCTCGCACGAGGTCCTGGTGACGGTGGAAGAGGGCGCGGTCGGCGGCTTCGCCAGCCAGGTGCTGCATTTCCTCGCCCATGAGGGACTGCTGGAAAACGGCCTCAAGGTGCGCCCGCTGATCTTACCGGACGAGTTCACCGATCACGCCAAACCCGAGAAGATGTATTCCGATGCGGGTCTCGATACGGCCGGCATAGTGCGCACTGTCTTCGCCGCCCTTGGCCACGGCGTGCAGGCGCAGCGCGCCTGAATCGAAATATCAACGTGATGAATTCTTTTGCCGGCTTTCGGCTGTAACCGTTTGTTAACGCTTCCGTTTGGTCGTTCGCTTACCTTGTCTTTTGGCCGATTTTCAACGGCGCCCTGCTAAGACCTTGGTCTGAAGCATGTCTCCCGAAAGTGGGAACCGGTTTCGGGACAAAGACATGCGCAAAATCAGAAACCTGAAGCGCATGGAGCGAATCCGAAGGATCGCGACGCGCTTCGGGCAGGGATAAGAACAATGAAATCGTTCCTTGGTGGCATGGCGCTTCTGATGGCCATGGCCGCGCCGGTGGCAGCCGAAACGCGTTACGACCGCAACCTCGAAAAGGCGGTTGTTGACATCGTCGCCGGCAAGATTGGCAAGATCCGCGGCGGCTTTTCCTACAAGCAGGTTCCTCAACTGGTGGTGCTGCCGGAAGCCGCACCGGCCGCGCCGGCGCCGGTTGAGCCTCCGCCTACGCAGGCTTCGAACGCCGACGGCCTGATGCCGGCCGTCGAGCGCCCGGTTTCGCGGACTATTTTCTAAAACCACATATCGCGCACGCAGCGGCCGTCGCGGGGCAGGTCGTCGAAGGTGTCGAGACCGTCGAAATGATCGATCGGCAGGTCGGCCACGGCCTCCGGCGGCGCCAGCCTGACATTGACGGCGATGCGGGTACGGCCACTGGAGCCGGAGCGCAAGCCGCGCCAGGCGAGCACGCAGGCGCAGGTCGGACAGAACAGGATCTCGAGCGCCGGCTCGGCCACTTCGGCGCGCCTATAGGAACTCGTCGGTCCCGCAACGCGGATACGCTCGTCGACGTAATCGTAGGCCCAGAGCGCGCCATAGCGGCGACAAAGCGTGCAATTGCAGGCCGTGATCGGGCCCGGATCGCCTTCCAGGGTCCAGTGCGCGGCGCCGCAATGGCAGGTTCCCTTCAACATCGCCTCCTCCTCCGGCTGGGTGATACGGTCCGCATTCTGCCGCGTCGTGCGCCATATTCAACTCGCTGCCATTGCCTTCGCGACCGGCTTTCGCCAATGAAGGCCGATGAACTCTCCGTTGCCAGCCAGCGCGCGCCTCAGGCTCGACGAACTGCTTGTCGGGCGCGGCCTGTTTGCCAGCCGTTCGCGCGCCCGCGACGCGATCGAGCGCGGCACCGTCACCGTCGACGGCGCGCTTGCCCGCAAGCCCGGCCAGTCCGTCGCGCCGGATTGCCTCGTCGCCATCGACGATCCGGCGCAGGCCTATGTGTCACGCGCGGCGCTGAAGCTGATCGCCGGCCTCGACCGCTTCGGCCTCGATCCCTCGGGGAGTGAGGCGCTCGATATCGGCGCTTCGACCGGCGGCTTCACCCAGGTGCTGCTCGGGCGCGGCGCCGCCCATGTCACGACGATCGATGTCGGCCATGGCCAGATGCATCCTGACATTGCCGGCGATCCCCGCGTGACCGTGATCGAAGGGCTGAACGCTCGCGATCTGACCGCCGCCGATCTCGGCGGCCGTATCCCGGATTTCCTGGTCTGCGATGTCAGCTTCATCTCGCTGAAGCTGGCGCTGCCGCCGGCGCTTGCCCTGGCGGGCGAGGGCGCCAGGGCGCTGGTTCTGGTCAAACCGCAATTCGAGGCGGGACGCGAAGCGATCGGCAAGGGCGGGCTGCTAAAGGCCCCAAGCGATGCCGAGCGCATCGCTGCCGGTTTGCGCGACTGGCTTGCCGGCCTGCCGGGTTGGCGCGTGCTCGGGCTGCACCCGTCGCCGATCGAAGGCGGCGACGGCAATCGCGAATTCCTGCTCGCCGCGATCAAGGATGCGGGGTCGAAATGAGCGCGCGCTTCACCATCGCCAGGCTTGGCGCGCAGGGCGACGGCATCGCTTCGGCCGAGGGCGGCGAGGTCTTCATCCCGTTCACGCTGCCGGGCGAGACCGTCACTGCAGCGCGGCAGAAGGATCGCGCGACGCTGATGTCGGTGCTGGAAGCCTCGCCTCTCCGGGTCGAGCCGCCCTGCCGCCATTTCACCGAATGCGGCGGCTGCGCGTTGCAGCATTTCGAAGCCGCGGCCTATCGGCAGTGGAAGCGCGGGCGGGTGGTGCAGGCGCTGAAGGCCAAGGGCATCTCTTGCGAGATCGACGCGCTGGTGCCTTGCGCACCGGAAACACGGCGCCGCGTCGTCTTCAGCGCCCGGCGCACCGAGGCCGGCATGCAGCTCGGCTTCGTGCGCGCGCTTTCGTCCGAGATCATCCCGATCGAGGAATGCCCGATCTCGCTGCCGGTGATCGTAGCCGCGCTCGATCGCTTGCGGCGGCTGGCCGATCTGGTTTGCGCTACGCCGAAAGCCTTCCACATGACGGTCACCGTCACCGCTTCCGGTCTCGATGTCGCTGTCCAGGACGCCGGCAAGCTTGGCGAGAACCAGCGCCGCATCGCCTCGAATTTCGTGATGGCCGAGGGCTTGGCCAGGCTTTCCGTCGACGGCGAGGTCATCGTCGAGCCGAAGAAGCCGGTGGTGCAGTTCGGGTCCGTTGCCGTCGCCGTGCCGCCCGGCGCCTTTCTGCAGGCGACAGAGGCGGCCGAGCAGACGATGGCCGGTCTCGTCGGCCAGCATCTTTCGCGGGCGAAAAAAGTCGCCGACCTTTTCGCCGGCTGCGGCAGCTTCGCGCTCAGGCTCGCGGCGAAGTCGGAGGTGCACGCCGTGGAGGGCGATGCGCCGGCGCTTGCGGCGCTCGACCGCGCCTTCCGTTTCGCCAGCGGCCTGAAGCGTGTGACCAGCGAACGTCGCGACCTCTTCCGTCGACCGCTGACCTTCAAGGAATTGAACGGCTTCGACGGCCTGGTCTTCGATCCGCCGCGCGCCGGCGCCGAGGACCAGTCGAAGCAGATCGCCCGCTCGGACGTGCCGTTCGTTGCCGCCGTCTCCTGCAATCCGGTGACGCTGGCGCGCGACCTGCGCATCCTCCTCGACGGCGGCTATCAATTGAAGAGCGTGACGCCGATCGACCAGTTCCTGTGGTCGCCGCATGTCGAGGCCGTCGCGCTGCTGGAGAAGCCGAGACGGCGCCGGTAGTCCACAACAGGCGATTCGCAAGAAATTTTGTGAAGCGTCTGTTCTTTCGACGAAAATGCGCCCTAAAGCCGCCTTTTTGCGGGTCTTAATTTTTGCGCTGTTAGGGAAACATTCCTGCCTCCGCAGCGTTACTAATATGAGCGGAGGCGATAATGGACGGCGGATTGCAATGCAGACGCTTCGGAAATTCATAGGCCTGGTCATCGTTCTCATCGCTTTTGCCGCCGCGTCTGCGGCGGGCGCGTTGGCGCAGGAGCAGAAACGCCTCGCCTTCGTCATCGGCAATGGCGCCTATCAGTCCGGCGAGCTCGCGACTGCCGCCAATGATGCGGGCCTAATTGCGCAAACCTTGCAGGCGGCCGGTTTCGATGTGGTCGGCGCGCGCGACGTAGACCAGGAATCGCTGCGCGGCTCGTTGCGCGATTTCCTCGGCAAGGTCTCCGCCGCCGGTCCCGACGCGGTTGTCTTCGTCTATCTTGCCGGGCGCGGCGTGCAGTTCGAAGGCGAGAATTACTTCTTGCCGGTCGATGCCCAGATCGCCAGTCCAGCCGACGTGCCGCTTCAGGCGATGCGGCTCTCCGATGTCACCAAGTCGCTCGCCGGATTGCCAACGAAGGTCAACATCGTCGTGCTCGACGCGGCGCGGCCAAATGCCTTCCCGAAGATGAGCCAGCCTCTGGCCGGCGGCCTCGCGCTGGTCGATCCCGACCCGAACATGCTGATTGCGTTCAATGCGGCTCCGGGAACGGTCGCGCCGGAAGGCAAAGGCCCTTATGGCGCCTATGCTCAGGCGCTCGCCGAGATGATCCGTGAAGGCGGGTTGTCGCTCGACGACGTGTTCGACCGCACACGGCTGCGCGTCAACGAGGTGACGCAAGGTGCGGAAGTGCCGTGGAACGCCTCGAAGATCACCACGCCGTTCGTCTTCTTCGAGCGTGCTGCGGACGCGCCCGCGCCCAAGGTTTCGGAGGCTGAATCCAGGTCCAATCGGACCAGGGCGATCCGCGATTTCAATGCTCATGACGCTTATGTCGCGGCTCTCGACCGCGACACGATGCGCGGCTATCAGGATTTCCTCGTCGCTTATCCGCACGATCCGATGGCCAAGCGCGTGCGCGCCATCATCGCTGCGCGGCGCGAGGCGATCACCTGGCGCGAGACCTGGCTGCAGGACACGCCGGAAGCCTACTGGTCTTATTTGCGGCGCTATCCGCATGGCCCGCATGCTTGGGACGCGCGCCGGCGGCTCGGACATTTCGATGCTGCCCTCGAGCCGCCGGAGGAGTTCACCGTCTATGAGTATGATTTGCCGCCGCCGCCGGAGGAGGAAATCATCTACGTCGACAGGCCGGTGCTCTATTTCGATGACCCCGATTTCGACTTCGAGCCGCCGCCGCCGATCGCGGTGATTTTCCTGCCGCCACCGCCGCCGGACTTCATCGTGCTGCCGCCACCGCCGCCGCCGGTCGAGATTTTCGTCCTGCCGACGCCGGTCTTCGTTCCCATCCCCGTTTTCGTCAATCCGCCGCGTCGCGTCATTCCGCCGCCGAACGACATCATCTTCAACAACATCCACAACACGACCGTCATCAACAACATCAACACGACGATCAAAAACGAGACAATCAATCAAGCCGCACAGCCGAGCGGCACGGCTCAGGGCGGCTTCACCACCGGTCAGAAAATGACCGGAACTGCCGTTGGTGCCGGCGCGGCCGCGCTAGCGGCCCGGGTCGCGCTGCCTCCGCTGCTGAAGAAGAGGGCCGCGGTATCTGGTCAGGCCCAGTCCAATCAGAATCAGGGCCGCTTGCCGCCGAAGCCCGGCCAGGGCGTCACACAGGGTCAGCAGCCCGGTGCAACCCCGCTCTCGAAGAACCTGTCCGCCGGTAGGCTTGGAACCGACCACGCCTTGCCTGGCGCTAACGGCAAAAAGCTGCCACTCGTCAACGGCAAGCCGGTGCTCAACGAGCAGAACCTGCCCAACGACAGGTCCAGGAAGCTGCTTGGCAAGCAGGGCACCGAGGGCGGCAATCGGCAGGCGACCGGAAATGCCGGTGCTGCCGTTACCGGAGAGCAGGGCACGGATCAGCAGAAGGGTAAGAAGTTCCGCAGGCTGCCGACCGTCAATGGCGCGCCGGCCGAGAACGGACAGAGCGCCCAGGAGAGGTTCGGGAAAAACAATCCGAACGTGCTGTCCAATCAGGGCAACCGCAAACCGAAGAAGCTGACGCGCAAGGATTTGTCGGCCGGCCAGTCCATTGTCGAACCGGGCGATCAGGGCTCGGCCAACGGAAACGACAGGGGCAGGAAGTTCCGCAAGCTGCCGACCGTCAACGGTGAGCCGGCCGACAACCGGCCGAGCGTGAAGAAGCGGCTCAGGAGGAACAATCCGGAAGTGTTCTCCAACGTGAATCAGGGCTCGACCAGCAGGAACGACAGGGGCAGAAAGTTCCGCAGGCTGCCGACCGTCAACGGCGAACCGGCCGACAACGGGCCGAGCATTGAGAAGCGGCTCAGGAGGAACAATCCGGAAGTGTTCTCTAACGAGAATCAGGGCCCGATCGGCGGCAACGACAGGAGCAGGAAGTTCCGCAGGCTGCAGAACGAAGAAGGTTCCGGCGGTGCGGAGGCCAACGTCCAGCGCAACTTCAAGGTCAACAGGCCGCAGAGGCCTGAGTTCCGCGCGCAACCGCGGCCTGAGGTCCAGGAGCGGCGTCTGCCGCAACAGCCGGAGCAGCAGGCGCCGCGAAGGAACAAGAAGTTCGCCTGCGGGAATCCGGGCGAGCCGCCCTGCGGCGAGTAGGCGGTCGCCGAGGCGCCAATTCTGGCTGGACCTTCCAATTCGCAAACTCGCGAACAGGGATTGCCTGTCTTCTCGTCGCGCCGGGGGAGGTGGGCCGCTCAGTCTACGAGCCTGGCGGTCAGGTTTTCGGCGTGCCGCCGCGCTGGTTGACCGACACCCAGATATTGGGGTTCTGCTGCGACTGGCGTTTCAGGAAATAATAGCCGGTTGCGTTCCAGGGCTTGACCTCGTCGACAAGATTGTCGAGCACGAGATCGCCCTTGTCGGTCTTCACCGTTAGGATAGTGTGGCCTTCATTGTTGAGGTCGCGCACGACCGTCATCAGCAGCGCCTGGCGGGGAAATCCCGCTTCCATCAGAAGCTTGCGCTTATAAAGCGCGTAGATCTTGCAGTCGCCCTTGCCATCCACCGGATAGTCCCAGTGGTCCATCATCGTGCCCCAATGCTCATAATTGCTGACGGGCTTGATGGCGCGGTTCGCCTTCTGGTTTATCCGCTTGAGGGTGCGCAGGTTCTGCCCGGTCAGCTTGACGTTCGTGGCCGGCAGAGCCGCCACCTTGCACTCCTTCGGCCGGCGGCCGCAGAAATCGAGCCAGCCATAGGGGACGCTGGTGCGTCCTCCAACTGATGCGGAGCGAACCCCATCCGGGGAGGGCTGCGTCGATGGCCGCTTGAACAATGTCGACTGCGCTGCCGCCGGGTCGACATACAGCGACGTCGCGCCGATCAACGAAACAAGGCCAAGGAGGAAGGAAGAGGTCAGGACGTGAGGGGAACGCAACAATGCCAACACCACCGCAACGAGAAGACTGTCGCCAAGTTAATGCGGAAGCGGCGGCCCGCGCAATTGAACAATTAATAATTTCCTAACATGATCGTGTTTGCGACAACGATCTGCGGATCGCTAGGCTTCCTGCACGCCGATGTACCCCGCCGCCCGAGCGGCCTTGACCAGTTTGCGGTCGAAGGTTGCAAATCCCGCGCAATGCGCAGACTTGCCGAGATGCAACGCATCCGCGAAATCCATTCCTGTTTCTGCCAGATCGAGTGCGGAAGAGACGATTGCAGCGTCTTCCATTTCAACCGTGGGAAGCCCGCCGAACGCCCGCAGTACCCTGACGATCTCGGTCAGATTATAGCCATAGGCGCTCCGCAGCACCCACTCTGCTTCCAGAAGCACCGTGACGGCGACAAAGACCGGTTGACCGTCGATCAGCCGCCGGGCTCGAGGGGATTGCTCGGGATGATCGTTCGTCAGGTAGCGAACGACAAGGTTGGTATCAATCGCGAGCATGACGCCGCCGCGCTTCGGCAAGGACGCCTTCGTCCATCTCTTCCAGCGTCTTCGGCCTGCCTCTGTGCGGCAGGGCTCCGAAGACCTCCTCCGGCCGTGTCTGGGCAAAGGCAGGTGCCGGCTTCAAAAGAACGCCCTCCGGCGTGTCTTCGACTTGCAGGCGCGTGCCAGCGCCCCAATCCCGCCGTTTCCGGATCGCGCTTGGCAAGATCACCTGTCCCTTAGTCGAGACGGTCGTTATGAGTTTTTCGGAGACAGCCACGTCAGCCTACCTTGATGTAAGACAAAGGTAAGATAGGCCGACGCCAGCTCGAATTCAAGCGGTAGGCCGCGTGGAGCGACTTCGGTCGGAGCCCGGTGAGGATACCCGCGCCCCGGATCCCTCAAATCCTGGTGCCGCCCACCGTCATCTGGTTCATTCTGAGATGCGGCTGGCCGACGCCGACGGGCACGCCCTGTCCGGCCTTGCCGCACATGCCGATGCCGTTGTCGAGCTTCATGTCGTTGCCGACCATGGTGACGCGATGCATGGCGTCAGGGCCGTTGCCGATCAGCATCGCGCCCTTGATCGGCTGCGTCACCTTGCCGTCCTCGATCATGTAGGCCTCGGTGCAGCCGAACACGAATTTTCCGGACGTGATGTCGACCTGGCCGCCGCCGAAGGAGACGGCATAGATGCCGTTCTTGACCGACGCGATGATCTCTTCCGGGTTCATGTCGCCCGCGGTCATGTAGGTGTTGGTCATGCGCGGCATCGGCTGGTGCGCGTAGCCCTCGCGCCGGCCGTTGCCGGTCGCCTTCATGCCCATCAGGCGCGCGTTCTGGCGGTCCTGCATGTAGCCGACCAGCTTGCCGTCCTCGATCAGGACGTTGCGCGCCGACGGCGTGCCTTCGTCGTCAACAGTGAGCGAGCCGCGTCGCTCGGCGATCGTGCCGTCATCGACCACGGTGACGCCCTTTGCCGCGACCTGCTGGCCCATCAAGCCGGCGAAGGCAGACGTCTTCTTGCGGTTGAAGTCGCCTTCCAGCCCGTGGCCGACCGCTTCGTGCAGCATCACCCCCGGCCAGCCGCTGGAGAGCACGATGTCGAATGTGCCTGCCGGCGCCGGAACGGCCTCGAGATTGACCAGCGCCTGCCTCAGCGCCTCGCGCGCGGCATGCTTCCAGCTTTCTTCGGTGAGGAACTCGCCAAAGCTCTTGCGGCCGCCCATGCCGTAGGAGCCGCTTTCCTGCCGATCGCCATCGCCGACCACCACCGAGACGTTGATCCTGACCAGCGGGCGGATGTCGCGCACGATCTGGCCGTCGCCGCGCACGATCTCGACATGCTGCCAGGAAGCGGCAAGCGAAGCCGTTACCTGGCGCACGCGCGGGTCGGCGGCGCGCAGCCAGGCGTCGATTTCCTGCAACAGCTTCGCCTTGGCCTCGAAGCCGGGCGAGGGGATGGGGTTCTCGTCGCCATAGAGGTGGCGATTGGTGCGGGCGGGCGCCGCGGCAAGCGTTCCGGAATAGCCGCCCTTGACCGCCGAGACGGCGTCGGCCGCGCGCAGCAGCGAGGCTTCGGACAGATCGCTTGAATGGGCATAGCCGCTGGCCTCGCCGGCGACGGCGCGCAAGCCGAAACCCTGGTCGGTGTTGAAGTTGGCGGTCTTCAACCGGCCATTGTCGAACATCAGCGCTTCGCTCTCGCTGTATTCGAGGAACAACTCGCCGTCGTCGGCGCCTTTGATGGTGTCGGCGACGATCTCTTTGACACGATCGTCGGAAATATCGAATTGGCCGATCAGGCTGTTCATGGCGGGACTGTCCACTGGCGGTTTCATCGTTTCACCCGATGTAGGGGCGAAGGCACGTCAAGACAATCGGCGGCATTCAGACACGATTTTCGTCGCCCCGTGGACCGTGGACGACCGCGCTGCGACCGCCCGGCTCAGGGCAGGGCGGCGAAGCCTTCGGCGAATCCCTTGAGATCGACCGGAATGCCGATGCCTTCCTCCGGCGTTTGGAAGACGATGAAGGTGGCCGACGTGCCGCTCTTCAGCGTGTCGAGCAGCGGCTTCTCGAGGATCACTTCCGCATAGCAGCCGTCCTGGAAGCAGCGCACGAAATAGGCGCGGCCGATGTCCTTGCCGTCGACATTGAGGCCAAGCCCGTTGGGCAACAGCACGCCGAGCGGCGCCAGCACCCGCAGGATCTCGGCCTTGTTGTCGGCGGTGCGCAGCACGACGACCGAAAGCCCCATTTCCGGACGGTCCTCGGCGACGACGTTCTGCATCATCACGCATTGCTCTGAGGTCGCGCCGGCCGGCGTGTCGCAGATGATCGACCACGCTCCATGCGTCGACTTGACCGTGCCGCTGGGCGGCGCGGCGGTCTGAGGCGGCGCGGCGCTCGCCAGGCCGGTCAGGCTGGCGCCAAGCAAGGCGGCAAGGAAGACGACCTTCGCCAGGGGTCTCGAAAGCCAGGAAGTCATGACGGCTCCATTGCGAATCACGGCACTTTAAGCTGCGCCAAGGCCAAGTAAAGGACGAGACCGTCGCCGACCCGCCCCGATACCCGGCAATTACGCGCTTTTCCAGAGTAAATTCGCCCGAATTGCGACCGTCCGGCACGCACTGCCTCGATGGCCGGGGATACCCTTTAGGTTGCGCGCAAAAATGCCGCACGGTTTCGCCCGCTCCTTCCTTGCGGAGGGAATTAGAGTATGGTTTGAACCAGCTAGGGACAGACCGGGATTCCCAATCCCGGCGTCGTTCGTTATTGGTGCGATCCGATCGCAGGAAGTGGGAGACGAGAGGGCGATGAGAAAATTCATGGCAAGCGCCGGACTTCTGGCAGGTGTCGCGGCTGCCGGCGCGCTCGTCTCCGGCGTGCCCGCCTATGCGGATCAGCCGCGGCCATGGGAAACCGCCTTCCAGGCGCCCGCGACCGAAATGATGCGGCAGATCGAGTGGTTCGGGAACTACACGATGTGGTTCGTCGTCCCGATCACAGTCTTGGTGCTGGCGCTGCTTGCCGTTTGCGTCCTGAGGTTCCGCGCCAGCGTGAACCCGGTTCCTTCCAAGACCAGCCACAACACGCTGATCGAGGTGATCTGGACGGTCGGGCCGGTCATCGTGCTGCTGCTCATCGCCATTCCATCCTTCCAGCTCCTCACCGCGCAGTATACGCCGCCGGAAGAAGCCAAGCTCACCGTCAAGGCGACCGGCAACCAGTGGAACTGGGACTACGAATACCAGGTCGACAAGAGCTTCTCTTTCAACTCGGCGATCCTTCAGGATGGTGACCGCGCCAAGGCCGGCAAGGAAGACCGCAGCCTCTATCCGCGCCTGCTCGCCGTCGACAACGAGCTGGTGGTGCCGGTCAACACCATGACCCGCGTGCTGATCACCGCCACCGACGTCATCCACTCCTTCGCCGTGCCGTCCTTCGGCATCAAGATGGACGCCGTGCCCGGCCGTACCAACGAGACCTGGTTCAAGGCGGAGAAGGAAGGCCTCTACTACGGCCAGTGCTCGCAGCTCTGCGGCAAGGATCACGCCTTCATGCCGATCGCGGTTCGCGTCGTCTCCGACGCGCAGTTCAAGACCTGGCTGGAGACCGCCAAGACCGACGTGCCTGCCGCCAACAAGGCGCTGATGGCCGAGATCGATGGTACCAACAAGGTAGCGGCCGCTGGCAACTGACGCCGCGGGTTAGCAAGATTTAGGGAACGGAGCGGAATATGGCAGAGGCTGCAGCTCACGACCACCACGACCACAGGCCGCATGGCTGGGTTCGCTGGGTGTACTCGACCAACCACAAGGACATCGGCACGCTCTACCTGATTTTCGCAATCATGGCCGGCATCGTCGGCGGCGCGCTTTCGGTCGCATCCGCATGGAGCTGCAGGAGCCGGGCATCCAGATCTTCAGCGGTCTGGCCCAGATGGTCTACGGCATGCAGGGCGACGCTGCCATCGACGGCGGCAAGAGCATGTACAATGCCTTCGGCGCCGCGCACGGCCTGATCATGATCTTCTTCATGGTGATGCCGGCCCTGATCGGCGGCTTCGCCAACTGGATGGTGCCGATCATGATCGGCGCGCCGGATATGGCCTTCCCGCGCATGAACAACATCTCCTTCTGGCTGCTGCCGCCGGCCTTCATCCTGCTGCTGTCCTCGATGTTCGTGCCGAGCGCGCCCGGCGCCTTCGGCGTCGGCGGCGGCTGGACGATCTATCCGCCGCTCTCGACATCCGGCCAGCCTGGCCCCGCGATGGATCTTGCGATTCTGTCGATCCACATCGCCGGCGCTTCCTCGATCCTCGGCGCGATCAACTTCATCACCACCATCTTCAACATGCGCGCGCCTGGCATGACGATGCACAAGATGCCGCTGTTCGCCTGGGCGGTGCTGATCACGGCCTTCTTGCTGCTCCTGTCGCTGCCCGTTCTGGCCGGTGGCATCACCATGCTGCTCACCGACCGCAACTTCGGCACCTCCTTCTTCGTGCCCGACAATGGCGGTGACCCGCTGCTCTTCCAGCACCTGTTCTGGTTCTTCGGCCACCCCGAGGTGTACATCCTGATCCTGCCGGGCTTCGGCATCATCAGCCACATCGTCTCGACCTTCTCGAAGAAGCCCGTCTTCGGCTATCTCGGCATGGCTTACGCCATGGTCGCGATCGGCGCCGTTGGCTTCATCGTCTGGGCGCACCACATGTACACGACCGGCCTGTCGCTCGACACGCAGCGCTATTTCGTGTTCGCAACCATGGTCATCGCGGTGCCGACCGGCGTGAAGATCTTCTCCTGGATCGCCACCATGTGGGGCGGCTCGATCTCCTTCAAGCCGCCGATGCTGTGGGCGCTGGGCTTCATCTTCCTGTTCACGATCGGCGGTGTCACCGGTGTCCAGCTCGCCAATGCCGGCCTCGACCGCTCGCTGCACGACACCTATTTCGTGATCGCCCACTTCCACTACGTGCTGTCGCTGGGCGCGGTGTTCGCCATCTTCGCCGGCTGGTACTACTGGTTCCCGAAGATGACCGGCTACATGTATTCGCCGGTGATCGCCAACACCCACTTCTGGGTCACCTTCGTCGGCGTCAACCTGATCTTCTTCCCGCAGCACTTCCTCGGTCTCGCCGGCATGCCGCGCCGCACCGTCGACTATCCGGATGCGTTCGCCGGCTGGAACATGGTCTCGTCCTACGGCTCCTACATCGCCGCCGTCGGTGTCGCGATCTTCCTCTATGGCGTGTTCGAGGCCTTCCAAAAGAAGCGCGTCGCCGGCGCCAACCCGTGGGGCGAGGGTGCCACCACGCTCGAATGGCAGCTGCCTTCGCCGCCGCCGTTCCACCAGTGGGAACAGCTGCCGAAGATCAAGTAAGCAGCAATGCATGCGAGGCCGCCGGCGAGCCGGCGGTCTTGGCCAACGGAATGATGGACTTTAAGTACGCATGGCCCTTGCCGACGACAGATTGATGGAGAAAGCGGGCTTTCACATGTCGGAAGCGACCGCGGGCGATTTCTTCGCCCTCCTGAAGCCGCGCGTCATGTCGCTGGTCGTCTTCACGGCCTTTGTCGGCATGGTCGCGGCGCCGGTCGCGATCAATCCGCTGCTGGCGGTGATCGCCATCCTGGCAATCGCCATCGGCGCAGGCGCCTCTGGCGCGCTCAACATGTGGTACGACGCCGACATCGACGCGGTGATGACCAGGACGGCTGGTCGTCCGGTGCCGGCCGGCCGCGTCACGCCCGGCGAGGCGCTGAGCTTCGGCTTGGTGCTCTCCGTGCTGTCGGTAATGACGCTTGGCGTGCTCATCAACTGGCTGTCGGCGGCGCTGCTTGCCTTCACCATCTTCTTCTACGCCGTTGTCTACACGATGTGGCTGAAGCGCTGGACGCCGCAGAATATCGTCATCGGTGGCGCCGCTGGGGCCATTCCGCCGGTGATCGGCTGGGCCGCGGTGACCGGATCGGTCAGCCTCGAAAGCCTGATCCTGTTCCTGATCATCTTCCTGTGGACGCCGCCGCATTTCTGGGCCTTGGCGCTGTTCAAGTCGGACGACTACGCCCGCGCCGGTATCCCGATGATGCCGAACGTCGCCGGTCACGCCTCGACCCGCCGTCAGATCTTCGCTTATGCGCTGATCCTGGCGCCCATCGGCGTGCTGCCCTGGCTGCTCGGCTATACGACCGCCGCCTACGGCGCGGTCTCCGTCCTGCTCGGCCTGGGCTTCGTCTGGTATGCCTGGAAGGTACTGGGCATGAGCGACGACGACCGCGCGATGAAGCCGGCCAAGGCGCTCTTCGGCTATTCGCTGCTCTATCTCTTCGCGATCTTCGCCGCCTATCTCGTCGACAGCGTGGTCGGGCGCGCCCTCATGACGGGGGGAGCGTGATCGTGGCCGACAAGAACCTCGAACTGGTCACCTTGACCGAGCGCCAGCGGAAGGCGCGGCGCAACCGCTCCGTCGCCATCGGCATGGCGCTGGCCGCGCTCGTCATCATCTTCTACGTCGCGACCATCGTGAAGTTCGGCCACCATGCTTCCGGCCTGATGCCGACGAATTTGATGTGAGGCGGCGATGAGCGGCGAGATCACCAGCGGAGCGTCAAGGAAGAACAGCAACCGCGTCGTTGTGGCGGTCTGCCTGGCTTTCTTCACCGGCATGGTCGGCATGGCCTATGCGGCTGTGCCGCTCTACAAGATGTTCTGCCAGGTCACCGGCTATGGCGGCACGACGCAGCGCGCCGAGAAGCAATATGCCGGCCGCGTGCTCGACCGCGACATCACCGTCCGCTTCGACGCCAACACCAACGGCATTCCGTGGCAGTTCGAGCCCGTCGCCCGCTCGGTGACGATCAAGATCGGCGAGACCACGCAGGCGCATTACAGCGCGACCAACAAGTTCGACCGCCCGATCACCGGCCGCGCCTCCTTCAACGTGCAGCCGGAAATGGCCGGCGCCTATTTCAACAAGGTGGAGTGCTTTTGCTTTACCGACACGACGCTGAAGCCCGGCGAGACGCTGGACATGCCGGTCGTGTTCTATGTCGATCCAGACATCGTCAACGTACCGGAACTCAAGGACTTGAAGACCATCACCCTGTCCTACACGATGTTCCCGGTCGAAAAGAAACAGCCGGTCGCTTCGTCCGCGCCGGCCGCTGGCAGCAGCAACAACAAAGTTCCAGATTCCGAAGCAAGCCTCGGGGGTTGATATGGCAGACGCGCACGCAAAACCGAACCACGACTACCATCTCGTCAATCCGAGCCCCTGGCCTTTCCTGGGCTCGATCGGCGCGCTGGTCACCGCCATCGGCGGCGTCTGCATTATGCAGTATCTGAAGGCCGGCAACTTCCCGGTCTTCGGCCACAACATCGCCAATCCGTGGCTGTTCTTCATCGGCCTCATCATCGTGCTCTACACGATGTTCGCCTGGTGGTCGGACACCATCAAGGAAGCGCATGAGGGCCACCACACGCGCGTCGTGTCGCTGCACCTGCGCTACGGCATGATCATGTTCATCGCCTCCGAGGTGATGTTCTTCGTCGCCTGGTTCTGGGCCTTCTTCGACGCCAGCCTTTTCCCCGGTGAGGCGGCGCAATATGCCCGCACCACCTTCACCGGCGGCGTGTGGCCGCCGAAGGGCCTTGAGGTTCTCGATCCCTTCCACCTGCCGCTCTACAACACCATCATCCTGCTGCTGTCGGGCACGACGGTGACCTGGGCGCACCACTCGCTCATCCACGGCGACCGCAAGGGCCTGATCAACGGCCTGGTGCTGACCGTCGGCCTCGGCATGCTGTTCACCATGGTGCAGGCCTACGAGTACATGCACGCGCCGTTCGCCTTCAAGGATTCGATCTACGGCGCCACCTTCTTCATGGCGACCGGCTTCCACGGCTTCCACGTCATCATCGGCACCATCTTCCTGCTCGTCTGCCTGGTGCGCGCGATACGCGGCGACTTCACCCCGAAGCAGCATTTCGGCTTCGAGGCGGCGGCCTGGTACTGGCACTTCGTCGACGTGGTCTGGCTGTTCCTGTTCAGCTGTATCTATGTCTGGGCTTCGAACGGCGCGTTGATCGAAGCGCACTAACCCCAATGAACTGAATTCACGAGGCGGCTGCGGCGACGTGGCCGCCTTATCTTTTTGAGCGGAAGGGTCTAGGGTGCGGACATGAGCGACGACAAGGCGATCTGGCCACCCATCGATCCGATCTCGGCCGGCTTGCACGGGCGCTGCCCCCGCTGCGGCGAGGGCAAGCTGTTCTCCAGCTTTCTCACCGTCGGCAAGCGCTGCTACAATTGCGGCCTCGACTATTCCTTCGCCGATGCCGGTGACGGCCCGGCTGTCTTCGTCATCCTGATCATCGGCTTCATCGTCGTCGGCCTGGCCCTGTGGATGGAAGTGACGCTGAGCCCGCCGCTCTGGCTGCATTTCATCTTATGGATACCGCTGGCGCTGGTGCTGTGCCTGACGGCGCTGCGCCTGATCAAGGGCGTGCTGATCACCCTGCAATACTCGAAGAAGGCCGCGGAAGGCAGGCTGGACAGCGGCCAATGAGCGACGTTACCGGTTCGAGCGCCGGCCCTTCGCGGCCGCGCTCGGCATTGCTGCTTGGCCTTGGGCTGGTGTTGTTCGCCATTCTCCTCGGTCTCGGCACCTGGCAGGTGGAGCGCCTGCACTGGAAGGAAGGCCTGGTCGAGACCATCGACAGGCGCACCCATGCGGCACCCCTGCCGCTGGCCGATGTCGAGAAGGAATTCGCCGCCTCCCACGATGTCGATTACACACCGGTGACGGCGACCGGCACTTTCCTGCACCAGGGCGAACGGCATTTTTTCTCGACCTGGGAAGGCGACACCGGCTTCAACGTCTACACGCCTTTGCGGCTCGACGACGGCCGCTTCGTGCTCGTCAACCGCGGCTTCGTTCCCTACGACCTCAAGGATCCGGCCAAGCGCCAGCAGGGCGAGGTAGCAGGCAAGGTGACGGTGACCGGGCTCGCCCGCAATCCGCTGCCGGGTAAGCCCTCGATGATGCTTCCGGACAACGATGTCGCCAAGAACATCTTCTACTGGAAGGACCGCGACGTCATGGCCTCGACCGCGGGCCTGCCTGCCGGCGCCGTGCTGGTGCCCTTCTTCATCGATGCCGACAAGACGCCGAATCCCGGCGGCCTGCCGGTCGGCGGCGTCACCATCATCGATGTGCCGAACAACCATCTGCAATATGCCGTCACCTGGTACGGTCTGGCCGCCGCCCTTGCCGCCGTGCTGGTCCTCAGGCTCCGCCGCACGGCGAAAGAAGGGTGAACGCCGCCGCTCTTGACAGGGCAGGGGTGCACGCCTCATTTCGCGTCCAGCTTTTCGACTGAACCGGCCCGTTTTGATGATTGAGAAAAAGCCACCGCTGACGATCAGGCTCTGCCAGCCGCGCGGCTTCTGCGCCGGCGTCGACCGCGCCATCCAGATCGTCGTGCTGGCGCTGAAGAAATACGGCGCGCCGGTCTATGTCCGCCACGAGATCGTGCACAACCGCTACGTCGTCGAAGGTTTGCAGAGTCTGGGTGCGGTGTTCATCGAGGAACTGTCCGAGATCCCGCCCGAGCATCGCCAGTCGCCGGTCGTCTTTTCCGCCCATGGCGTGCCGAAATCGGTGCCGGCCGACGCCGAGGCGCGCAACCTCTTCTATCTCGACGCCACCTGTCCGCTGGTGTCGAAGGTGCACAAGCAGGCGATGCGCCACCAGCGACTCGGCCGCCACGTGCTCTTGATCGGCCATGCCGGCCACCCGGAGGTGATCGGCACGATGGGCCAGCTGCCGGAAGGTGCCGTGACCCTGATCGAGACCGAGGCGGACGCAGCAACCTTCGTTCCGGCGGACCCGGCGGCCCTTGGCTTCGTCACCCAGACGACGCTATCGGTCGAGGACACCGCTGGCATTATCCGGGCGCTCGAGCAGCGCTTCCCCGAGTTGCATGCGGCAGCAGCGGAATCGATCTGCTATGCCACCACCAACCGCCAGGAGGCGGTGAAGGAAACTGCGGCCGGCGCCGACCTCTTCCTCGTCGTCGGCGCGCCCAACTCGTCCAACTCGCGGCGTCTCGTCGAAGTGGCGGAACGCGCGGGTGCCGCGATGTCGCTTCTCGTGCAGCGGGCTTCCGAAATTCCGTGGGATGAGATCGGCGAGATTTCGACGCTCGGCCTGTCTGCCGGTGCCTCGGCGCCGGAAATCATCGTCGACGAGATCATCGACGCATTCCGGCAGCGCTTCGATGTCACTATTGATCTGGCCATCACGGCCACGGAAACGGAGGATTTTCCGGTTATGCGGGTGTTGCGCGATGTCGAACTGACGGCGGCCGACATGGCCTTCGTCAACGGAGCCGCGTGAACCCAGATGGCCGTCTACACCGACGTCAACGAAAACGAGCTCAGCGCGTTTCTCAAAGCCTATCCGGTGGGCGAACTGTTGTCGTACAAGGGCATCGCCGAGGGCACCGAGAACTCGAATTTTCTCGTCCACGCCTCCACCGGCTCCTACATCCTGACGCTCTACGAGAAGCGCGTCGACAAGGCCGATCTGCCCTTTTTCCTCGGCCTGATGGGCCATCTCGCGAGGAAAGGCATTTCCTGCCCGCTGCCCGTCACCGCGCATGACGGCACCGTCATCGGCACGCTCGCCGGGCGCCCGGCCGTCATCATCACCTTTCTCGAGGGCCTGTCGCTCAGGCGCCCGACGGCGGCGCATTGCGCCGAGGTTGGCAAGGCGCTGGCCGCGCTCCATCTCGCCGGCCGGGATTTCCGATGCAGCGGCCGAACGCGCTTGCCATCGACGGCTGGCGCAAGCTCTGGGCTGCATCGCGCGACCGTGCCGATGAGGTCGAGCCGGGACTGGCGGCAGAGGTCGACGCCGACTTCCTCGACTTCGAACGCAACTGGCCGGCCGGCCTGCCGCAAGGCATCATCCATGCCGATCTTTTCCCGGACAATGTCTTCTTCCTTGGCGAAAAACTGTCGGGCTTGATCGACTTCTATTTTGCCTGCGACGACCTCTACGCCTATGACGTCGCCACCTGCCTCAATGCCTGGTGCTTCGAGAAGGATTTTTCCTTCAACCTCACCAAGGGTACGGCGCTGCTTGCCGGCTACCAGTCGGTGCGGCCGCTAGAAGGCGACGAAAAGGCGGCGCTGCCGATGCTGGCGCGCGGCTCGGCGCTGCGCTTCATGCTGACCAGGCTCTATGACTGGCTGACCATCCCCAATGGCGGCCTGGTGATGAAGCGCGATCCGACCGAATATATACGCCGCATGCGCTTCCACCGCGCGATCAAGTCGCCATCCGAATACGGACTGACATGAGCAAAGAAGTCGAGATCTTCACCGACGGTGCCTGCTCCGGCAATCCTGGCCCTGGCGGCTGGGGTGCCGTGCTGCGCTACAACGGCGTCACCAAGGAACTATCGGGCGGCGAGGCGGAGACCACCAACAACCGCATGGAGCTGCTTGCGGCCATCACGGCGCTCAACGCGCTGAAGGAGCCCTGCACGGTCGACCTCTACACCGACAGCAAATACGTCATGGATGGCATCTCCAAATGGATTCATGGCTGGAAGAAGAACGGCTGGAAGACCGGCGACAAGAAGCCGGTCAAGAACGGTGAGCTCTGGCAGGCGCTCGACGAAGCCAACCGGCGCCACGAGGTCATCTGGCACTGGGTGAAGGGCCATGCCGGCCATCCGGAGAACGAGCGCGCCGACGAGCTGGCAAGGCAAGGCATGGCGCCGTTCAAGAAAGGGCCGGTCAAGCCCGCTGCTGCTTCGCAACCGGTCGCGCGGCCAAAGCAGCCTTCGGCCGTCAAGGCGCGGCGCTCGACGCAGAGCTATTGATCCCGCAGCTCCCTGGTCGGAGGAGTTCTCGTGCCGATCGCCTACTACATCACGCATCCGCAGGTCCAGGTCGACGCCAGCATTCCGGTGCCGGAGTGGGGGCTTTCCGACACCGGCAGAGCGAGAGCCTCTGCAATGCTCGATCAACCCTGGGTCGGGTCGATCCGGCGCATCGTGTCGTCGGGTGAACGCAAGGCGATCGAAACCGCCGAAATCCTGGCAAGGCATCTCTGTCTTGCGGTCCAGGTGAGGCAACGTATGCATGAGAATGACCGGTCGGCAACCGGCTTCCTGCCCCCATCAGAATTCGAAGCGGTCGCGGACCAGTTCTTCGCCATTCCGCACGTCAGCATTCGCGGATGGGAGCGAGCTGTCGATGCCCAAAGTCGTATCGTGGGCGAAGTCGAACTCGCGCTCGGAACCAACCAAGGTAATGACATCGCCTTCGTTGGCCATGGAGGAGTGGGAACGCTCCTGCTGCTCCATCTCAGCGGATGGGAGATCAGCCGCGAAGCGGATCAACCGGCGGGCGGCGGCAATTATTTCGCCTACGATATCGGCGCACGACGCGTCATCCACGGATGGCTACCGATCGACAGGCTGGCGCGCTGACTAACGGATCAGCAGCGCGGTCGAGAACAGGCCGAGTGCGAACACCGTGTGCGATACCAGGTTGAGGGCGCGCACCAGCATCGGGTTGGGCAGTTTGGACGCCGCCCAGCCGGCGCCCATGCCGGGCGCCAGCAGAAACCAGCCGGCGCCGACGGTCACGATGCCGAGGATGAAGGCCGGCAGGAAGGTCGGTGCGGCAAGCCAGCCCGCTCCCGCGAGCACGACCAGGATGACGCCGTAAAGGATGCCGACGAGATAGTGGAACGCCCAGCCGAGCGCCTTTTCATGCGGATAGGGCGTGGCTTTCCCGATATCGTCGTGGAAGACCTTCTCGGGCAGGTGCCGCACCCAGCGTCCGACCAGGCCCCAATTCGGCCGCGGCAGGCCGAAGGCCTTGTTGAGTAAAATCGCCCAGACGTCCATGAAGACCGTGGCGCCGATACCGATCGCCACCGCGCGCCAGACGATGTCGAGCATCAGAGCTGCTCGAGGATCTTTGCCGCGCCGCTCTCGTCGACGCCCGGCTTGGTTTCGACATTGAGCACTACGACCTTGCCGTCGTCGACGATCATCGAAAAGCGCTTCGAGCGCAGTCCCATGCCGTTTGCGGAAAGGTCGTTGTCGAGCCCGACCGACTTGGCGAAGTCGCCGCTGCCGTCGGCCAGAAAAAGGATCTTGCCTTCGCCGCCGGTGAAGTGTGCCCAGGCGCCCATGACATGGACGTCGTTGACCGAGACGACCGCTATTGCGTCGACGCCGCGCGCCAGGATGGCGTCGTGGTTTTCCAGATAGCCCGGCAGATGATTGTTGCTGCAGGTCGGCGTGAAGGCGCCGGGCACACCGAACAGCACCACCTTCTTGCCGGCGAAGATTTCGGCGCTCGTGACCGGCTTCGCGCCGTCGGCGGTCATGATCTTGAAGGTCGCCTCGGGCAGTTTTTCGCCAACCGAAATGGTCATGGGGTGGTCCTCGCTTGGGAGATGGGGAAGGATCTGTGCTTGCGATATCGGACCGGACTGCTTTCCGCAACCGCCGAGCGAGCCTGGATCAAGGGAAAGGCAGAAACCCGTCGACCGAACCCTCGGCGCTGGTCAGCGTGTAGTAGAGCCCGCCATCCGTGGGCGTAGCCGACGGCCGGTCGAGGATCGGCACGGTGAACACAAGCTTGCCGTCCTTCTCGCTGCGAACCGGCGCGCCGAACATGTAGTCGCGCTCGCCAGCGATGAAGAAATCGACCGAGTCCGGATCGCCCGGAGACTGGGCCTCGACGACAAGGGTTTCGTGGTCGCCGGGCAGCACGCGGACGCGAAATCGGGCGCGCGGGAGAGGGAAGCGTTGCAAGCGCTGTTTTCACCAGCGCCGTGTCGGTGGCGTTGTCCGGATCGGAAGCCGGGTCGACATTAAGCCGCGTCTGCACCGGAATGCAGATCGTCTCGCATATGCCGAGGAAGACGTTGGCATCGATGGTCGCCGGCTGGTCGGGCGACGACAGCGTGAAGGTCACCGGCAGCGAGACGGGACGATCGTAGCCGGCCCATTTGCCGTAGCCGTCGTCGTGGCGCTGCGGCGGCGGAAACGACAGCGTTGCACCAACGATGTTGGTGCTGGCCGAGATGTCGAGCTGCGGCGGCACGCCGGCATCGCCGGGATCGCGCCAATAGGTCTTCCAGCCGGGCTTCAGCGCGATGTCGAGCACGCCGTGGATCTTGCCCGCCCCGTCCGGCTTGCCGCTGGTCACCAGCCGGACCTTGCCGCCTTCGCTGTTGTACCAGGCCGAGGACGATGCCTCGGCAGGCTGGCCCGCCGCCAGGCCAATGACAGCGCCGAGCGCCATGATGTTCAGGTATCGCATGGCGGTGATTTGATCGTCCGTTGATGGCCGCGCAATGATTTCATCTTGCTGCCGGTATCATATTTGCGTGACATCCGGCAGCCTGAGCATCTTTTCGGCGCGGCGGAAACGGGTTACGCTCAGCTTCATGGACTTGTTGCGCCACAAAAAGCTGGCCGCCGGGCGCGGCTTTCTCGACGATCAGTTCCTGATTGCCATGCCGGGCATGAAGGACGACCGTTTCACGCGCTCGGTCATCTACATCTGCGCTCATAGCGACGAGGGCGCGATGGGCCTGATCATCAACCAGACACAGCAGATGCTGTTTCCGGACCTCCTGGTCCAACTTGGCATCATGAACGAGCAGGAGGCGATCCGCCTGCCGGCGCATGCCCGCGACTTTGTCGTGCGCAATGGCGGGCCGGTCGATCGCAGCCGCGGCTTCGTGCTGCATTCCGGCGACTATCGCGTGGAATCCTCGCTCAGCGTCTCCGACGACATCTGCCTGACCGCCACGGTCGACATCTTGCGCGCCATCTCGACGGGCCGCGGGCCGCGTCACGCGCTGATGGCCCTCGGCTATTCCGGCTGGGGCGCCGGCCAGCTCGAAAGCGAGATCGCCGAGAATGGCTGGCTGACCTGCCCGGCCACGACCGAGCTTCTGTTCGACACCGATATCGAGCGCAAATATGACCGCATCCTCGCCTCGATCGGCATCGATCTCGCCCATCTCAGCGCCGCCGCGGGGCATGCTTAGGGACAGGTGTACAGCGAAGGGCCGTGGGCATGGAGCCTCGCAGACGTTGAAGGCTAGCCGAGACGCCCAAGCGTTCGTCATCCTAGGGCGAAGCAGGAGCGAAGCTCCGTCGCGAAGACACCTAGGATCCATTCCGTGACCTTCAGGTTAAGCGCAACGGAGCAGAATCTGCACCGCTTTCAACGCCTTAGCGTCACGGAATGGATCCTCGGGTCAAGCCCGAGGATGACGACGCGATGGATGCCACGGCCAATTGCCGAGGGCTCTGCTACACCACCAGCACGACAGGCCTCATCAGGCGTACCTGATCACGCCTGCGTCAGCGGGTACTGCTCCCTCAGCGTCTTCAGCACCTGGTCGCCGGGCATCGGCGCGCCGAACATGAAGCTCTGGACGTATTCGCAGCCCATCTGGCGCAGCTCCAACGCGTCGCTTTCGTCCGAGATGCCTTCGGCGACGACCGACAGGCCGAGTTCATGCGCCATGTTGACCATGGATTTGAGCAGCACCGCCCGCTTCGGCGTGGCGTCGTCGACGAAGCTCTTGTCGATCTTGATCGTGTCGAAGGGGAAGCGCGTCAGGTATGAGAGTGAGGAATAGCCGGTGCCGAAATCGTCGAGCGACAGCCCGATGCCGAGCTGCTTGAGCTTGGTCAGCACATGCGCGGTCTGCTCGGGATTGTCCATCACCAGGGATTCGGTGAGCTCGAGCCGGAAGCAGCGCGGTTTCAGGTTGGAGCGCGCGATGACCGAGCGGACGTCGCTGACGAGATCGCGGCGGATGAGCTGCCGGCTGGAGAGGTTGACCGAGACCGACAGCGGCGCGTCGCCGATCTGCTTCTGCCAGGCCGCCAGATCCTCGGCCGCCTGCTGCATGGCGAACAGGCCGAGCTGCACGATCAGCCCGCAATTCTCGGCCACCGGGATGAAATCCGCCGGCGGGATCATGCCGCGCCGCGGGTGGTCCCAGCGCAGCAGCGCCTCGAAGCCGGCGACGCTGCCGTCCTCCAGCCGTACGATCGGCTGGTAGGCAAGCGTGAACTCGCGTCGCTCTATGGCGCGGCGCAGGTCGGATTCGAACTGCAGCCGGTCGGTGCCGACGGTGCGGAAGGCGGGCCGGAACGGCTCGATCCTGTCGCCGCCGAAACGCTTGGCCTGGTGCATGGCAAGCTCGGCGTCCTTGACCATGTCCTCGGACGAGGTCTGCGCCGTCGTCCAGGTGATCAGGCCGATCGAGGCGGTGAGCACGATCTCGCGCTTGGCGAAGGTGATCGGGTTGTTGATCGCATGTTTCACCGCGTCGGCCATGGCGGCGATGCGGGCCGGATCCTGCTCGGAAAGCAGCATCAGCGCGAACTGGTCGCCGGCAAAGCGCGACAGCGAATCCTTGGGCTTGAGCAAACGGTGCAGCCGGCGCGCGATGGTGAGCAGAATGGTGTCGCCGGCCGAGATGCCGAGGCCGTCATTGACCTGCTTGAAACGGTCGATGTCGATGACGAAGACGGTCGGGCGCACCTTGTCCTCGGTTCGGGCGATCGAGATGATCGCCTCCAGCCGGTTCATGAACAACTCGCGGTTCGGCAGGCCGGTGAGGTTGTCGTGCACGGCATCGTGCAGCAGCCTTTCCTCGGACTTCTTTTGCTCGGTCACGTCGACCATGGTGCCGACGCAGCGGATCACCTCGCCATCCGACCCGATCACAGGACGGGCGCGCAGCGAGAACCAGTGATAGTGGCCGTCGGCGCCGCGCAGGCGGAAATTCTGCGCCACCCGGCCGCGCCGGTGTTCCAGCACCACGTCGAGCGTGGTGCGGAAAGTGTCGCGGTCGTCGGCATGCAGCACCGGCAGCCAGTTGCGCGCCGCGCCCGACAGGCTGTTGGGGGCAAGGCCGAGCTGCAGGCTGATGTCGGGCTTGGTCACCACGCGGTCGCGCAGCACGTCCCAATCCCACACGATGTCGCCCGATCCGGCGACGGCCAGCGCCTGGCGCTCGAGGTCGGAGAACAGGCCCTGGTGCAGCGCGCCGCCGGCAAAGGCGTGCTGCATGACGGTGAAGCCGATGAGCAGAATGATCAGGATCAGGCCGCCGCCGAGCGCCGGCTGGGCGATGTCGTTGTCCAGCATGCCGGTGATCGCCATCCACGAGCCGCATAGCCACAAGAGCACCATCACCCAGCTCGGCACCAGCATGATCGCGCGGTCGTAGCCACGTATGCCGAGGAAGATGATGAGGCCGAGCCCGGTGAGCGCGGTGGCGGCGAACGAGATGCGGGCGATGCCGGCGGCGACCGCCGGATCGACGATTGCCACGCCCGCGATGAGCAGCAGGCCGAGGATCCACACCAGCGCGCCATAGCTGAAATGGCCGTGCCATCGGTTGAGGTTTAGATAGGCGAACAGAAACACCACGAAGGTCGCGGCCAAGGCCACCTCGGTGCCGGCCCGCCACATCTGCTCATTGCCGGGCGAGATCTCGATGACCTTGTTGAGGAAGCCGAAATCGACGCAGATATAGGCGAGCACTGCCCAGGCGAGCGCGGCGGTCGCCGGAAACATCGAGGTTCCCTTGACCACGAACAGGATCGTCAGGAACAGCGCCAGAAGCCCGGCTATGCCGATCACGATGCCGCGAAACAGCGTGTAGGAATTGACCGAGTCCTTGTAGGAGTCAGGATCCCACAGATAGACCTGCGGCAGCTTCGGCGAGGCAAGCTCGGCGATGAAGGTGACAACCGTTCCGGGGTTGAGCGTCACCCGGTAAACGTCGGCGTCGGGGCTGGTCTGGCGGTCGAGCGCGAAGCCTTCGCTGGGCGTGATCGCCGCGATGCGGGTCGAGCCGAGATCCGGCCAGAAGATGCCGGAATTCACCAGCCGGAAATGCGGCGCGACGATCAGCCTGTCGAGCTGCTGGTCGGTGGTGTTGGCGAGCGCGAACACCGCCCAGTCACCGGTCGAGCGCGCATCCTTGGCCTCGACCTCGATACGCCTGACGATGCCGTCGGGGCCGGGCGCGGTCGAAACCTGGAAATTCTCGCCCTGGTTCCGGTAGATCTCGACGGCGCCCGAAAGGTCGAGCGCCTTGTCGTCGCGGGCGATCTTGATCGGCTCGACGGCAAGCGCCGGCGCGGCTGCCGAAAGCGTGACGACGACCGCAAGGATGAGGGCGAACAGCGACGCGATTCGCGAAAAATTCGTCACATATCAGCCCTTCGTTCCATCACCCGGCGGATCGTCCGCGATCCGGGCGTAGAGGTAGTGATCCTGCCAGATGCCATTGATCCTGAGATAGGATCTGAGAAGTCCTTCGCGCCGGAATCCGGCTTTTTCAAGCACGCGGATCGAACGGGCGTTGTCGGGAATACAGGCAGCCTCGATCCGGTGCAACCTCAGCGTATCGAAGGCAAAACGCGACACCAGCTTGACCGCGTCGGTCATCAGGCCGCGGCCGCCGAAGCGCTCGCCGATCCAGTAGCCGATATGGCCGCTTTGCGCGACGCCGTGGCGGATGTTGCCGAGCGTGATGCCGCCGGCGAGCTTGCCGCTCGACTTCTCGAAGATGAAGAAGGCGATGGCCGTGCCTTGCGCATAATCTTCGCGGTAGCGGCCGATGCGCAGCCGCCAGGCGGTGCGGTCGAGCTCGTCGGGCTGCCAGCGCGGCTCCCATGGCTCCAGGAAGGCGCGGCTTTCACCGCGCAGCGTCGACCATTCGCGGTAGTCGTTGGTCAGCGGCACGCGCAGCGTGACCTTTTCGCCCTTCAGTGCCGGCAGGTCGCGGCGAAAGAAAGGGAGCGCGAACATGGCGCTGGAACTAAGGTTAGACGGCGAGCCTGCGGGCCGTCGTCTGCGGGCCCGCAAGCGATTCGAGGATCGCCTCGTAGGGCGCCAGCGTGCCCACGGGGCCGACCGCCGTCAGGGTCGGCTTGGTCGAGAACAGCCGCGAGGAGAGGTCGGTGAGCCGGTCGACGGTCAGCGCCGCCAACCGTTCCATCAACTCCTCCTTGGCGATCGGCCGCCCGAACAGAAGCAATTGCCTGGCGATCTGCGAGGCGCGGCTTGCCGGGCTCTCGGCCGACATGATCAGCCCGGCGCGATATTGCGCGCGCGCCCGGTCGAGCTCTTCCTGCTTTATGCTTTCGCCGGCCTTCTGCAATTCGTCGATGATCACCGGCACCAGCTTGGCGATATCGCTCTGCCCGGTCGCAGCGTGCACGCCGAAGATGCCGGTGTCGGAAAAACCCCAGTGGAAGGCATAGACCGAGTAGCACAGGCCGCGCTTCTCACGCACCTCCTGGAACAGCCGCGACGACATGCCGCCGCCGAGGATCATCGACAGCACCTGCGAGGCGTAGAAGTCGCGCACATGATAGGCGCGGCCCTCGAAGCCGAGCACGATCTGCGCGTCCATCAGGTCGCGGTCCTCGCGGAAGTCGCCGCCGACATATTGCGCATATTGCGGAATGTTGCTGGAGGCCTTGGCGCGGAAGCCGCCGAGCTGCTTTTCCACCTCGCGCACGAAATTGTCGTGCTTGATGTCGCCAGCAGCCACGATCACCATGCGTTCGGCGCCATATTGCCGTTCGATGAAATCGTGCAGCTGCCTAGAGGTGAAGGATTTGACCGTCTCCGGCGTGCCGAGGATCGAGCGGCCGATGGTCTGGTGGCGGAAGGCGGTTTCGGTGAAGCGGTCGAAGACGATGTCGTCGGGCGTGTCGTGCGCGGCGCCGATCTCCTGCAGGATCACATGCTGCTCGCGCTCCAACTCCTCCGGATCGAACTCCGATTCTTGCAGGATGTCGGCCAGGATATCGACTGCCAGCGGCACGTCGTCGGAGAGCACCCTGGCGTAGTAGGACGTGGTCTCGACGCTGGTGGCTGCGTTGATCTCGCCGCCGACATTCTCGATTTCCGAGGCGATCTGGAAGGCGGTGCGCCGTTTCGTGCCCTTGAACGCCATGTGCTCGAGCAGATGGGCCATGCCATGCTCTTCATCGCGTTCATTGCGGGCGCCCGACTTCACCCAGGCACCAAGGGCAACGGATTCGAGACTTGGAAGGGTTTCGGTGGCGACTGTCAGGCCGTTCGACAGACGGCTTACCTCAACACCCATATGGCAACTACTCCCTAATGGGCCGCCCGCGTGTGGCGGCTCACGTAATCTTCCACCATTTTTAGCTCGGATGGAAGTATGGTGTACTTTTCGTCGGCTGTCATCAAGTCGCCCAGCCATGCGGGGAGCGCTGGAGTAACGCCGCTGGCGGCCTCGACCGCTGCCGGGAACTTCGCCGGATGCGCGGTGCCGAGCACCACCATCGGCACCGCGCCCGAGGCGTGGGCGGCCGCCACATGCACGGCGGCAGCCGTGTGCGGATCGAGCAGATAGCTGCTTTTTTCAAGTGTCTTGCGGATGGTTGCGGCGACGTCGTCGACGCTGGCACGGCCGGCGTCGAATTCGGCGCGGATGCGTGCCATCTCGCCGGCCTCGATGGTGAAGGCGCCGGATTGCTTCAGCCCGTTCATGTAGCGCCTGACCGTCGCGGCATCGCGGCCCGCCGCTTCGAACAGCAGGCGCTCGAAGTTCGACGACACTTGGATGTCCATCGACGGCGAGGTGGTGGCGAACACGCCCTTGGTGCGGTATTCGCCGCCCGACAGTGTGCGCGCCAGGATGTCGTTGTCGTTGGTGGCGATGATCAGCCGCTCGACCGGCAGCCCCATGCGCTTGGCGGCGTAACCGGCGAAAATATCGCCGAAATTGCCGGTCGGCACGGTGAAGGACACCGGCTGTTCGGGCGCGCCGAGCGACAGCGCCGAGGAGAAGTAATAGACGATCTGGGCCATGATGCGGGCCCAGTTGATCGAGTTGACGCCCGACAGCGACACACTGTCGCGAAAAGCGTGGTCGTTGAACATGTCCTTCACCAGGCCCTGGCAATCGTCGAAATTGCCTTCGATCGACAGCGCATGGACGTTCGCCGCGCTCGACGTCGTCATCTGCCGCTGCTGAACCGGCGAGACCTTGCCGTTGGGGAAAAGGATGAAGATGTCGGTGCGGTCGCGGCCGGCGAAAGCGTCAATTGCCGCGCCGCCGGTGTCGCCGGAGGTGGCGCCGACGATGGTCGCGCGTTTGCCCCGTTCGGCAAGCACATGGTCCATCAGCCGCGCCAGCAGCTGCATCGCCACGTCCTTGAAGGCGAGCGTCGGGCCGTGGAAGAGCTCGAGGATGAAGCTGTTGGCCCCGGTCTGCACCAGCGGGCACACCGCGTCGTGCCGGAAAGTCGCATAGGCCTCGCGCACCAGCCGCTCGAAGACGGGCGCCGCGATCTCGCCGCCGAGGAAGGGCGTCAGGACGCGGATGGCGAGGTCGGGATAGGCGAGGCCGCGCATGGCGCGGATGTCGGCGGCCGAGAACTGCGGCCATTCGCGCGGCACGTAAAGCCCGCCGTCGCGCGCCAGCCCGGCCAGCACCGCGTCGGAAAATCCAAGCACGGGCGCATCCCCGCGGGTACTCACATATTGCATCGTCAAAGGCCTATCGTTGCCGGCCGCATCATCCACGGCAAATTGGTTAATTTTCCGAGCCGGCTCAGTCGCATTTTCGCCGCGGCGTTGATATACGTCACCGGCTTTGTGAGAGGGAAGAGCAGTTCATGGCGTTTATTTCCGTCAACCGTCGTCTTGTCGCGGGTCTGGCGCTCGCCGGCTTTATGCTTGCCGCCGCCGGCTGCCAATCGAGCGACAACGGCATTCTTGATTTCGGTTTCGGCAAGAAGGACCCGACCGCGCCGCCGCCGCCGCAGGACCCCAAGGTGCTGGCAAGCCAGCTGCGCGCCTACTGCCCGAAGGTGACGCTGCGCGACGGTACCGCCTTCTTCAACACCTACGCCAAAGGCACCGCCGCCAAGCCGAAGAAAAAGAAGGCTGACGCCGCGGCAGACGCCGAAGCCGCGGCAGCCGCCGCGGCCGCGCAGACCGGACCCGACGGCGCACCGGTCGATCCAAACCGCGATCCGGCCAAGATCATCTACCAGGCTTCGATCACCGACGTGACACGCGACTGCACTCACGAGAACGGCCAGCTGACAATGAAGATCGCGGTCGCCGGCAAGGTCGTGCCGGGGCCGATGTTCGCGCCGGGGACCGTCACCATGCCGATCCGCGTCGCGGTCCAGCACGGGCCTGACGTGCTCTATTCGCAGCTCCACCAGTACCAGGTGCAGGTCACCGACCCGTCGGCGGCGACGCAGTTCGTCTTCACCGACGCGAACGTCGTGGTGCCGGAGCCCAGCGCGACCGACTACCAGGCCTATGCCGGCTATGACGAAAACACGCCGGCAGCGACTGACAAGACAAAGGGCAAGAGGAAGAAGCGCTTGGCCGCGGCGGCAACGAACTGAGGCGTCGGGTTACTCTGGCAGTCCGGCGGCCCGTAGCGCGCTGCCGAGAGCCTCCGCGAGTGCGGGCGCGCAATTCACGCCTGCAAACTGGCGGCTGTAGCGAAAGGCAGGCTGCAGCTCGAGCACGCGAGCGGCGGCCACCTTCGCCTCGTCCAATCGGCCGAGCTTGGCCAGCGCGGCGGCCAACTGCACGTAGGTGATGCTGTGTGCCGGATTGGCTTGAACGGACTTGTAGGCCGCACGGCAAGCTTCTTCATAACGGCAGCGCAGCAAATGGCTCATTGCCTGCGCATCGAATGCGGCCCAGGCCCACGAATCGAACGGGCTTAGCCGCATACCCCGCTCGCTCCATTCTATCGCGCGCTCCGCTTCGCCGCTCCACCCGAGAATGACGCTGCCCAGAATGTAGGTCAGCGCCGATGACGGGCTGATGGCGAGGGCGGCCTCCAACGCCGCGAACGCAGCGGCGCGATCGTGCGCATCCATCCCGATGGAAAAGCCGGCCCATGTCAGGGCCAGCGCATCATCCTGTCCATGGACAATGGCCGACCGGGCGTGGCGGATCGAAGACGCACGGTTGAACTCCTTGAGGCCAGCGCGAAGGAACAAGCAATGGTGGCACATCGCGGCATTGCCATGCGCCAGCGCATAGGTTGGTTCAAGCGCGATCGCGCGGTCGAGAAGCACCAGCGCTGTGGTCACCTGCTCCGGCATGCCTGAATCGACGTCAGGCTGGGCTTGCAGCACCAGGTCGTAGGCATCGAGACTGTCGGGGCGCTTGCGCCTGACACGTTCGATTTCGGCTTTCCGCAGGCTCGGCGCAATCGCGCCCACTGCTGACAGCGCGATCTCGTCTTGAAGCGCAAAGATGTGTTCGGAGCTGCGGTCGTAGCGCTCGGCCCACACATGCGCACCGGTCGATGCATCGATCATCTGCCCGGTAACGCGCACGCTGCCGCCGGCCTTGCGCACGCTGCCCTCGAGGACATAGCGAACGCCAAGCTCGCGGCCGACCTGCTTCACGTCGACGGCGCGACCCTTGTAGGTGAAGGTCGAGTTTCGTGCGATGACGAACAGCCACTTGATGCGTGCCAGGCCAGTGATGATGTCGTCGACCATCCCATCGGCAAAGTACTCCTGCTGCGGATCGCCGCTCAAGTTCGAGAACGGCAGCACCGCGACGGAAGGCTTTTCAGGCAAGGTCGGCGCCGACGCGGCGCGAGCGGCGGCCGAGGCATCAGGAACATTCGTGGCGACAGCGGTCCGACATAGCGATAGCCGCGGCGCGGTAGTGTTTCGATCCAGCCCTCGGCACCCGCAGCGTCAGCCAGTACCCGCCGCAAGGCTGCGATCTGGACCGTCAGATTGTTCTCGGCAACCGCCAATCCGCCCCAGCCGGCCTCGATCAGCGCGTCCTTGGACACGGGTGCGCCCGCGTTCTGGATCAACAGGCGCAGCAGCGCGACGGCGCGCTGCCCAAGCATGGTCGGCTCGGCGCCGCAAAAGAGAATGCCTACCTCCGGATCGAGGCGGAACGGGCCGAACTGGTAGAGGTCGCCCCTGACTGTCATTCGAGCCTTTTAGCAAATTTTTGGCAACGGATTCACGACTTTCCGGCGTCGGCGGCCGATGGTGCACAAACGCTTTGCGAGAAGCAGGCGTCCAGTCAGAGGAGGATCATATGAGCACCAATGCCGTCATCCGCATGCCCGATGAGAAGAAGGGGGTCATGCTGCGCGGTCATCCCATGGCTTTCCTCGTCACCGGCGAAAATACCAGGTACACGAGCATGTTCGACTGGACGATCCCACCGGGGTTCGCCACCGGGCGGCATGTTCACCGGGTGCAGGAAGAGACCTTTTACGTGCTCGAGGGCGAGTGCGAGTGGCATGTCGGCGACAAGACGATCCGCGCCACGCCCGGAACCTATCTCTTCATCCCGCCGGGAGTGCCGCACAACATTACCAATGTCAGCGAGAAACCGGCGCGCGTGCTGATGACCGTTTCCCCGCCTGGCCACGAGCATTATTTCGAAGAACTCGCCAAACTCGCCGCGCGGGGTGCGCCGGATCCAAAAGCGCTGGCCGATCTGCGAAACCGCTTCGACACCGACCAGTTCTCGACGTTGACAACGCGTGCGTAGGCCTCGTCCCAGGCTCGATGTAGCTTTTGGCCTTTCTGTGTTCGGCCTCGCGTCCACGAGGCGCAGGACGTCGCCTCCTAGAACCAAGGCTGGCTCCGAGAAGGCCAGCCGCGCGGAAAATCTTCGGACGCGAGCAGGTTTTCCGGCGATCTAGGCGTCTTCCGACCACCCTGATAGCGCGGCAATCGTGCTGTTGAGTTCCGCGAAGCGGCGGATGACCGTCTCGGCACCGGCCTCGGTCAGCGCGTCGGCGTGGCCGGGATAGCTGTGTCCGGCGCCGGTGAAGCCGATGACGCGCATGCCGGCCGCCCTGGCGCCGGTGATGCCGTGCACGGAATCCTCGATGACGAAAGTGCTCTTCGGGTCCGCGCCAAGCTGTTCGGCGGCGTAGAGGAACACGTCAGGCGCCGGCTTGGTCTTCTTGCTCGGGATGTCGAGCCCGGAGAAGATACGGCCGGCGAAGAAAGGCAGCAGCCGCACCTTCTCCAGCATGAATTCGACCCGTTCCTTGCGCGAATTGGAGCAGACGGCGCGCGGCGCGGTGACGGCCGCGACCGCCTCGCGGGCGCCGTCGATGATGCGCACGTCGCTGCGCAGCTTGCGGTCGACAAGCTCCTCGGCGCGGTCGATCAGCGAGGCCTGGAACGGGATATGGGACCTTTCCTCGAGCCGCAGCATGATGTCCTTGAAGGTCAGTCCGGCATAGGTCTCGAAAATTTCCTCCGCCGAAATCTCGTAACCGGCCTGCGTCAGAAGCTCGGCCTCGACGCGCGCGGCGACGATTTCGGAATCGACGAGCACGCCGTCGCAATCGAAGATGACAAGGTCTGGCTGGGGCATGGCAATCCGGAACATTGGGAGGAAACATGGCCTGACTGGCTTAGAGCATGATGCCGAAAAGTGTGGAGCGGTTTTCGGACGACATCATGCTCTATTTCTTTGATTTAGAGACGGATTCAGATTTCAGGTCGAACAGACCTGAAATCATCCGGCTCTAGGCGGCGCGGCATACACCAATGGGCCGGTTTCCGCAAACCAGCCGAGTAGTCGCGTCCCGCAAAAGACTTCCATATCCTAGTGGAGAGCTTTCTTGGGGTGAAGCAATGTCGGAGCAGAAACGTCGTATATGACGGCGCTTCAAAAGCGGGCGCTGAAAACGGCGGAGTTGACAGAATTTGTCGCTGCAGTTGGCCGCAAGTCATCCGATCGGCATGGCTATGATCCGAATGACCGTAAGTTCGATCCGGATTTTGCCAAAAGCGTGCGGCGGATGCGTCCTGAGGACTTCGACCGCGTGCTGCAGGACGACGAGGATTGAACTGAGCGTGCCTGAAGCACGAGGCTCCGTGGCCTTCACCGAATGTTTACGCTGATCGGTAACCATAACGGCCAGTAAACCGTAACGCGTGCTTTGGGTGTTTTGATGTCTGCCGTGCGTCTTCTCGACGAGCTTTCCCACGCTCCCCAGCAGTCCGAATGGCTGGACACGATCCTGAAGGGCGACTGCGTTGCGGCGCTCGACAGGCTGCCGGAAAAGTCGATCGACGTCATCTTCGCCGACCCGCCCTACAATCTGCAGCTCGACGGCGACCTGCACCGGCCCGACCAGTCCAAGGTCGACGCCGTCGACGACGACTGGGACCAGTTCGAGAGTTTTGAGGCCTATGATGCCTTCACCCGCGCCTGGCTGTTGGCGGCGCGCCGCGTGCTGAAGCCCTCGGGCACTATCTGGGTCATTGGCTCTTACCATAACATTTTCCGCGTCGGCGCCCGGATGCAGGACCTCGGCTTCTGGATCCTCAACGACGTCGTCTGGCGCAAGACCAATCCGATGCCGAACTTCCGCGGCCGCCGGTTCCAGAACGCGCATGAGACGATGATCTGGGCCTCGCGCGACCAGAAGGCCAAGGGCTACACCTTCAACTACGAGGCGCTGAAGGCCTCGAACGACGATTTGCAGATGCGCTCCGACTGGCTGTTCCCGATCTGCACCGGCGGCGAGCGGCTGAAGGACGAGAACGGCAACAAGCTGCATCCGACCCAAAAGCCGGAAGCGCTGCTAGCCCGCATCATGATGGCCTCGACCAAGCCGGGCGACGTCGTGCTCGATCCTTTCTTCGGTTCGGGCACCACGGGCGCCGTCGCCAGGCGCCTCGGTCGCCACTTCGTCGGCATCGAGCGCGAACAGGCCTATATCGACGCCGCCAACGAGCGCATCGCCGCGGTTCGCCCGCTGGAAAATGCCGATCTCACCGTGCTTTCGGGCAAGCGCGCCGAGCCGCGCGTCGCCTTCATCAGCCTGATCGACACCGGCCTGGTGGCGCCGGGCGCCACGCTCTACGACGCCAAGAAGCGCTGGGCCGCCAAGGTGCGAGCCGACGGCACGCTGGCTATCGGCGACAGCGCCGGCTCGATCCACAAGATCGGCGCCGAAGTGCAGGGTCTCGATGCCTGCAACGGCTGGACCTTCTGGCACTATGAGCGCAGCGGCGGCCTCACCCCGATCGATGAGCTGCGCCGTATCGCCCGCCTCGGCATGGAGCGGGCAGGGGCCTGATCCGTCCGAGCCCGATGTGCTTGAATCAAAATCTCAAGGGATCGCCGCAAGCGATTCAGATCAGGCCGCAATCCCCAGCCGCTCAAGGTCTGTTTTAAGCGCCTTGGCGTCGGTGAACAGCACCGCCTGCCAGCCGGCGGCCTTGGCCCCGTCGACATTCTTCTGGCTGTCGTCGATGAACAGCGTGGCGGCGGGCTTCAGGCCAAATGCTGCGACGTGATGGTCGTAGATGGCCCGATCCGGCTTGATCAGCCCGATCTCGGCCGAGACGGTGACGCCACGCGGACGGTCGAGAAAATCGAAGCGCCGGCGGGCCTCGGCAAAAGTGTCGGCGGCGAAATTGGTCAGCATGGTCACGTCGCGACCGCTCTCGATCAGGCCGACCATGATGGCGACGCTGTCGTCATAGGCATGCGGCACCATGTCGTGCCAGTGGCGGCGAAAATTGCGGATGTTCTCGGCATGATCGGGATGCTCGGCGATCAGCAGCGCCTCTGCCTCTTCCCATGTCCGCCCTCGGTCCTGCTCGATGTTCCATTCGCTGGTGCAGACATTGTCGAAGAACCACTTCCGCTCGTCCGCATCGGGGATCAGCCGGCTGAACGGTATGTCCGGGTCGTAATGAATCAGCACCCTGCCGATGTCGAAGACGATGTGGCGGATTTCAGTCATTGCGGGCCTTTCAATGCGGGTGCCGTCTTTTGGTGCATGTCGCCCAAAAGTGCGCAACGGTTTTGGGATAACGACTTGCACAAGACAAACAACCCAAAGCGCGTCGCGTGAGATCACTTCACACAGGACGCGCTTTGGTCGCGCCCGGTATCGCCCGCTCGATTACCTTTTTCATGACGGTGGGCAGCGCTTCCCCGGAAATTTCATGGGCCAGCGACCAGAAATGCCCAACCGGCGCAGCACCTTCGATGTGGGCATGGAAGACGTCGAGTTCGAGCGCGAAATGGGTGAAGACGTGGCCGATGCGTCCGGCGCGCCGCCAGTCGGCCGGAAAGGGTGCCGCATCCGCCGTCGTGGCGCCGTCGGCCCGCGCGGTCCAGGCTGTGGTCGGAACCTCGGTCATGCCGCCGAGCAGCCCCTTGTCCGGCCGCTTGCGCAACAGGATGGCGCCGTCGCCGCGCTCGGCGACGAAGGCGGCGCCGCGCCGCAGCGGCCTGTCGTCCTTGGGAAGGCGTACGGGAAAACGCTCCGGATCGCCCGCGAGAATGGCGCTGCAATCCTCGCGCACCGGACACAGCATGCAGCGCGGCCGCCGCGGCGTGCAGATCGTCGCGCCAAGGTCCATCATCGCCTGGGCGAAGTCGCCGGGCCTCGTCTCAGGCACCAGTTTCTCGACCAGCGCGCGGATTTCGGGTTTCGCTTCGCTGAGCGGCGTTTCTATCGAATAGAGCCGCGAGACGACGCGCTCGACATTGCCGTCGACGACAGCGGCCGGCCGGTCGAAGGCGATCGCAGCTACGGCCGCCGCCGTGTAGGCGCCGATGCCCGGCAATTCCTTCAGCCCGGCCTCGGTATCCGGAAAGCGGCCGCCTCGCTGCGCCGCCACGATATCGGCGCAGGCTTTGAGGTTGCGCGCCCTGGAATAATAGCCGAGCCCGGCCCAGGCTTTCATGACGTCCTCGGCGGGCGCCGCGGCCAGCGCCGCGACGGTCGGCCATTTCTCGATGAAGGTCCGGAAATAGGCCTTCACCGCCTCGACCGTGGTCTGCTGCAGCATCACCTCGGAGAGCCAGATGCGATAGGGATCAGGCCTTGTCCCGCGCGCGAACGCGCCCGGCGTCACGCGCCAGGGCAGGTCGCGATGATGCGCGTCGTACCAGGCAAGCAGGCGGGCGGCGATGCTGCTATCTCCGGATATGGCCTTCTCGGCCTTGCGGGTCTGGTCTTGCAGTGCCATTGATCGGGTGAGTTGGGGGATCGGAGCACGCACATGGCAGGGAAAAGGCCCTTCGGCAATCCCGTTCCGGTAAGCGATCTCGCCACCGAGATCCTCGATCCGGTGCTGAAGAAGCGCGCCGGCATCTCGATCGGGCTGGTGCAATCCTGGGAAGAGATCGCCGGTCCGCGCCTGGCCCGCCATTCGCGCCCGGAAAAGATCCAATGGCCGCGCCGCCTGCATGAGGACGATCCCTTCGAGCCGGCGGTGCTGATCATCGCCTGCGAAGGTATGGCGGCGCTGCACCTGCAGCATGAGGCCGGCGAGGTCATCAATCGCGTCAACGCCTTTCTGGGCTTCAACGCCATCGGCCGCATCAAGATCCTGCAGAAACCGGTCCTTTCGGCGAAAGCCCGGCCGAAACCGGCGCGAGACCGCTCAGCGAGGCCGAGAAGTCGAAGCTGGCGCGCACGGTCGGCAAGATCGAGGACGACGGCCTGCGCGCTCGCTCGAGCGGCTCGGCGCAACCATCCTGGGACAAAAAAGGCCGTGAACATGCCTGTCGCGGTTCCGGGAAAAGACATGCGGCGTACTGCAAAACGTCGCCAATATCGCGTATTCGTGATTACGCCCGAAAAATTTGGCGATTGGATTGGGGACGGCAATGCCTTAATTCGCGCCAACTCTCGCCTTTTCTAGCCCTTGCATTGCAAAATCCAACCGATATCAGGTGATTCGCATGAACCGTGCCCCGTTTGGCAAAAGCTTGTCCCGCAGAAATCTTCTGACCACACTGGCCGCCGTTCCGGCTGTGGCGCTGCTTGCCGCATGCAGCGACTCGGGCGAGGAGGCAAAGGCGGCCAATGCGAAGCCCGCCGATCCGTCGACGCCCGCCAAGTCGGCCACACCGGCGGCCGTTCAGGTGCCGGAAGCGCAGGGCACGGTCGATATGGCCGAACTGCTGAAGCCCGGCGCGCTGCCCGACAAGCAACTCGGAAAGGACGACGCCAAGGTCACCATCGTCGAATATGCCTCCATGACCTGCCCGCATTGCGCGCATTTCAACGAGGCTACCTTCCCTGAGTTGAAGTCGAAATACATCGACACCGGCAAGGTGCGCTACATCTTGCGCGAATTCCCCTTCGACCCGAGCGCCGAGGCCGGCTTCATGCTGGCGCGCTGCGCCAAGGACAACTACTTCGCCATGGTCGACGTGCTGTTCAAGCAGCAGCCGAGTTGGGTTGGCGTCAACAACACCAAGGAAGCTCTGCTGCAGATCTCCAAGCTCGCCGGTTTTACACAGGAGTCCTTCGAGGCCTGCTTGACGGACCAGAAACTTCTGGACGATGTGAGAGCAGTCCAGAAACGCGGAGCGGACGAGTTCAAGGTCGACTCGACGCCGACCTTCTTCATCAACGGAAAGACCTACAAAGGGGCGATGTCGATTGAGGAAATGTCGGCTATCATCGACCCTCTGCTCTGCGTCCGGGCCGCGCCGAAGCGGCTAGGCTTCGGCGCGTTCGCCTGCGTGGGGCGGCGCGAATGAAGTTTTCGCGCCTTCGCCTCCTCGGTTTCAAGTCCTTCGTCGAGCCCGGTGAGTTCGTCATCGAACGCGGGTTGACCGGCATCGTCGGGCCGAACGGCTGCGGCAAGTCGAACCTTGTCGAGGCGCTGCGCTGGGTGATGGGCGAAAGCTCCTACAAGAACATGCGCGCGTCCGGCATGGACGACGTGATCTTTTCCGGCTCCGGCGCCAGGCCGCGCGCAACACCGCCGAAGTCACGCTTTTCCTCGACAACAGCGACCGCACGGCGCCCGCCGCCTTCAACGATGCCGATGAATTGCAGGTGTCGCGCCGCATCGAGCGCGAGGCGGGTTCGCTCTACCGCATCAACGGCAAGGAAGCTCGCGCCAAGGACGTGCAGCTGCTCTTCGCCGACCAGTCGACCGGCGCACGTTCGCCCTCGATGGTCGGCCAGGGCCGCATCGGCGAGCTGATCCAGGCCAAGCCCCAGGCCCGCCGCGCGCTTCTCGAAGAGGCTGCCGGCATCTCCGGCCTGCACACGCGCCGGCATGAAGCCGAGCTTCGGCTGAAGGCGGCCGAGCAGAATCTTGAACGGCTGGACGACGTCGTCGGCGAGCTGGAAGGCCAGATCGAGAGCCTGAAGCGCCAGGCGCGCCAGGCCTCGCGCTTCAAGAACCTGTCGGCCGATATCCGCAAGGCCGAGGCGACGCTGCTTCATCTGCGCTGGACGCTGGCCAAGACCCAGGAAGGCGAGGCGCGCTCGGCGCTGGCCGTCGCAACCACGCTGGTCGGCGACCGCGCCGCAGCCAGATGGCCGCCGCCAGGGAGCAGGGCATCGCCGCGCATCGCTTGCCGGATCTTCGCGACGCGGAAGCCGCGGCAGCGGCCGCCTTCCAGCGCCTGTCGATCGCCAAGACGCAGATCGAGGAGGAAGCCGGCCGCATCCGCTCGCGCCAGGCGGAGCTGGAGCGCCGGCTGCAGCAGCTCGACGCCGACATCGCCCGCGAGGAGCGGATGGTGCGCGACAATGCCGACATCCTCGAGCGTCTGCGCGCCGAGGAAGCCGAGCTCAATTCGGAAAACGCCGGCGCCGCCGAGCGAGAGGCGACCACGCGCGCCGCCTTCGAGCAGGCCGGCGCGATGCTGTCGCAAAGCGAGGCGAAACTTGCCGCGCTGACCGCCGAACGCGCCGAGGCCGCCGCTTCGCGCCACCAGATCGAGCGCACGCTGCGCGAGACCGCAGAGCGCCGCGACCGCTTCGCCCGTCAGCTCGCCGAGGTCGACCGCGAGCTCTCCGACATCGTCGCGCGCATTTCCGGCCTGCCCGATCCGGCCGAGAAGCAGCTTCTGGTCGAGGACGCGCTCGCCCGCCTGGAAGAAAGCGAGGCCGGCGCCATCGCCGCCGAGCAGGCGGTCGCCGAGGCGCGCGCCGCCGAAAGTGCTGCCCGCCCGCCGCTGCAGGACGCCAAGGCCGAATTGCAGCGCATCGAGACCGAAGCGCGCACGCTGGCCAAGATCCTCAACGCCGCGAGCGGCGACCTCTTTCCCTCGGTGCTGGAACAGATCAGCGTCGAGCGCGGCTATGAGACCGCATTGGGCGCGGCGCTGGGCGAGGACCTCGACGTGCCGCTCGACCGCAGCGCGCCGGTGCATTGGGGCGAGAGCGCGGTCCAGCCTAGCGATGCGGCGCTGCCCGAAGGCGTGAAGAGCCTTGCCAGCGTCGTGCGCGCGCCGGCGCAGCTTGCCCGCCGCCTGGCGCAGATCGGCATTGTCGATGCCGCCGACGGCCGGCGCCTTCAGCCGCTGCTTGCGCCCGGCCAGCGGCTGGTCAGCCGCGACGGCGCGCTGTGGCGCTGGGACGGCCTGACGGCAAGCGCCGACGCACCGACCGCCGCCGCGCAGCGGCTGGCGCAGAAGAACCGCCTGGCCGAGCTCGATGCCGAGGCCGTGCAAGCGACCCGCGTCGTGCGCGAAGCCGAGGAGGCGCTGGCCCGCGCCGAGCAGGCGATGCGCCAGGCGAGCGAGGCCGAGCGCAATGCGCGCCAAGCCGGCCGCGATGCTCAGCATGGGTTGGACGCTGCCCGCAACGCGCTGGCCGAGGCCGAGAAGGCCGGCGGCGAGCTGACAAGCCGGCGCGCCGCCTTGGACGAAGCCCGCGCGCGCATCGTCGATAGCCATGAGGAAACGCAAGCCGCTTTCCTCGAAGCCGAGATGCTGCTGCAGGACGCGCCCGATCTCGGCGATCTTCAATTGCAGCTCGAACAGGCTTCCGCCAATGTCGCGCGCGACCGCGCCACGCTTGCCGACGCGCGCGCAGTGCATGAGGGCCTGCGGCGCGAGGCCGAGGCGCGCATGCGCAGGCTGGACGCGATCGGCGCCGAGCGCAAGAATTGGCTGGAGCGCGCCGAAAACGCCTCGACGCAGATCGCCGCCCTCGGCGAGCGCAAGGCCGAAGCCGAGGCCGAGCGCGAGAGGCTGGCCGACGCGCCCGACGAGATCGACGCCAAGCGCCGCGCGCTGCTGACGCAGCTCTCCGAGGCCGAAGCGCTGCGCCAGGCGGCCGGCGACCGGCTGCAAGAGGCCGAGAACAAGCAGGCCGAGCTCGACAAGGCAGCGACCGCCGCCATCCAGTCGCTGGCCGAGGCGCGCGAGACCCGCGTCCGCGCCGAGGAGCGGCTGACCGCCGCGGACGAGCGCCGCGCCGAGGTGGAAGCGCGCATCCAGGAAGCGTTGAACACGCCGCCGCATCTCGTCATCAAGCATACCGGGCTCGAAGCCGACGATCCGATGCCCGACATGGCCGAGATCGAGCGTCAGCTCGACCGGCTGAAGATCGAGCGCGAGCGCCTCGGTGCCGTCAATCTGCGCGCCGAGGAAGAGCAGAGGGAGCTGTCCGAGCGCCTGGAAACCATCGTTTCCGAACGCGAGGACATCATCGAGGCGATCCGCAAGCTGCGCCAGGCGATCCAGAGCCTCAACCGCGAGGGCCGCGAGCGCCTGCTTTCGGCCTTCGAGGTGGTCAACGGCCATTTCCAGCGGCTGTTCTCGCATCTGTTCGGCGGCGGCACGGCCGAGCTGCAGCTGATCGAGTCGGAGGATCCCCTCGAAGCCGGGCTCGAAATCCTCGCCCGTCCGCCCGGCAAGAAACCGCAGACCATGACGCTGCTTTCCGGCGGCGAGCAGGCGCTGACCGCCATGTCGCTGATCTTTGCCGTCTTCCTCACCAATCCGGCGCCGATCTGCGTCCTCGACGAGGTCGACGCGCCGCTCGACGACCACAATGTCGAACGCTTCTGCAATCTGATGGAAGAGATGGCCAAGACCACCGAGACGCGCTTCGTCATCATCACCCACAACCCGATCACCATGGCGCGCATGGACCGGCTGTTCGGCGTCACCATGGCCGAGCAGGGCGTCAGCCAGCTGGTCTCGGTCGACCTGCAGGCGGCCGAAGCGATGCGCGAGGCGAGCTGAGGCAACTCGCTGCCCGGATCGACTGGGTTACTTCTCTGGTGCCGTGGCCGGCGCCGTATAACGGCGGCGCACGGCCTCAAGCACGCGCTTGCGGCTCTCCTCAGGCGATAGGCGCTTGTCCTTCTCGGCCTCGGCCGTCTCGCGTGCCAGGTCCTTGTCCCTGATCTGGTTGCGGAACCATTTGGAATAGTCGCCGGCGCGCAGGTGGTATTCCCAGGTCTTGTCGTCGATGCCTTCCGCCATCCGGGCGAAGATGATCAGGTTGTGGGCTCTCAGATTCATCGCCTTCTTCGGTCCGGTGAAATAGAAGCTGCCCGCCTCGTCGAGCTCGCCTTCGGCATATTTGCGGCTGTGCCGCTTCAGCGATTGGTCGGGCTCGACCGCCTTGACGGTGAAAGGCTTCTTGTCGTCCCGCAGCTGCCACAAGAGCACACGGTCGCCCTTCGGTGTGGGGATGTTCTTCGGTGCCTCGATCCCGGCCTCCTTGCAGAAGGTCTTGATGACGCCCTTCGCCTTCGGACCGAGCGCGATGACCGCCGTCACCAGGCGCAAGGCGCCCGTCGAGATCGCTTCCGGATGCACGGTGATCAGCACCGTGCCGGGCAGCTCGAGCGAAATCACGGCGCGCGTGTCCTCACGCTTTTTGGGCAAGAGGTGGTGCGCTTCGTCGATGATCAGCCAATTCGGCCTTGCCGTGCGGTAGCGGACGCTGCCGAGGCCCGGCAGCAGTTCGGCAAAGAAGTCGGGCCGCTCGTCGACCTTCAGCGCCAGTCCGTTGACCACGATATTGGTGTCCGGCTTGTCGATCAGCTCCAAGAGCTGGTCCTTGCTCGGCGCGCTCGAAGCATCGCCGAGCGGCACCGCGCCCTGCAGGCCGTCATAGTCGCCTTCCGGGTCGAAGATGCAGAACTGCAGCCCTTTCTCGACAAGCCGCTCGGTCAGCGCCGTGGCCAAGGTGGACTTGCCGATGCCGGAGCTTCCGGCGATCAGGACGGTCTCGACGGGCGACAGATACACCTTCTTGCCATGGGCGGTTCCCAACAGGACACCGCGCGAGCGTTTGCGCACAATCAGATGATCGAGCTTGATCAGCTTGCGGATCAGGTCCTCGACACCTTTGCCGCACGCGCCTTTCGTGACGAGGTCGGCTGTCTCCTTCACGGCCGGCAGCGCATTGGCGACGGCCACGCTCAGGCCTGCGGCCCTGAGGAAGGCGTGGTCGTTTTCGGCATCGCCGACGGCCACCACATTGTTCGGCGACAGCCTGAGATCATGGAGCGCGGCCGCTAGTCCCGTCGCCTTGTTGATGCCTGAGGGCAGGATCATCACCGCGCCCTTGTTGAAGATGATTTCCAACTCCAGCCCGAGCTTCTTGATGACGTCGAGCACCGTGGCCTGGTGCGGTTCCCAGGTGGCGACGATCGAGCGGCCGACCGAGAGCGGCTTGACGCCGCGTCTCTTCAGCCTGTCGACGAGGTCGGCGGAAGGGGAGGGCGAAATCGTGCGCTCTTCCTCGCTGGACGGCGTGTAGACCAGCGCGCCGTTTTCGGCGACGACCTTGTCGAACATGCCGATCTCCGGGAAAACCTCCTTGAGGTCGGGCAGTTCGCGGCCGGTGACCAGGATGAGCTTGCGGCCGGACCGCTTCAGCTTTTCCAGCGCCGCGAGCGTGCTTGCCGAAACCAGGCCGTTATGCGCCAGCGTGCCATCGTAGTCGGTGGCCAATGCCATGAAATACATCGGATGATCCTCTCCACGGGCGGTCGCTCGGTCCGTCTGGAACGAACAACGCCTGTCAGCGGAAAAGGTTTAGGCCGGCGCTTTCGCCTCCCTGGCGCGAACCAGTTTGGAGAAATGCAGCTCATCGCAAAAGAGAGAAGGTTGGCTGGGGTTTTTGGAAGCGTTGACGGCGTCGCCCTGCTGGCCGGCGGCGCTCCGGTGCTCGGCCTTGATGTGGCCGATGACCTCGGCGGGGCGCTTCTGGCCTTTAGGTCCGATTGGCGTCGGCGCGCTGCTCCTGCGCCCTCTTGCAGATATCATCCAATTTTTCGCGGACCCGGTCGTTATCAAACAGCAGCTTGGCGCGTGAGAATCCTCTGCTACGAAGCTCCCATTCGATGGCAAGCCATCCTTCATAGTCGCCAGATACCGCAAGTTTCCCTGCTTCCCGCCACATAAGCACGTCACGCTCTCGGGACACACCCTTTCTCCCGTGCTTTTGCGCCAAGCATATAGGAGGTCGGGCCGATATTGAAATGCAATATGCATTTCGGAAAATTTCAAACCGAGACACTACGCTTCATGGTTTGCGGCCGCTGCTTGGACATCGCCAAATATGGGGAGACGTTCGAGGGAACTGCCCCACCGTTCGCGGCGACCAGAGCTCGGACTTCCACTTCATATTGAGAGATCGTGATGTCGAGGTGACGCAAATATCGGCCACATTCATTGCAGGGCGTTTGATATCCGGGCATGCGTCATTACCCCATAACTCACGGGGGAACTTGAAGGTCTCGCCAATCGTCCGGATATTTCTATGATCCGTCTTCCAACGATGGAACTCCTGCGCACCGTCTCCACGTATTGCTCCTGCGAGGCCGTTGGTTTTCGGGGGCGGCAAGGGACGTGAAAGCCGCGTTGAGACCACCAAACAGAAGCCGCGCTGAGATCGCTGCGCCACAGCGTTTTCTGCGAGGGACATATTCTTACATTTTGAGTTTTTTTTTACATTTTGTGATTTGCACGATACCGCTAACGGGGCTCTGGTAGTGCAGGCCTTTGTGGCTTCAGGCGTTTGGGCAAAAAGGGCGGGGGTGTGAAAGGGGGCCAAGCATGGCCACGAACACCATTGTCTTGAGCGGCGACTACGGCTACCACCAATATAAAGCAACCGGTCTGCCTGCCGACACCACAATCGATGCCACCCACGCCTCGTGGATCGTCGCCAATCAGGGAAGCCCCACCAACCTCTATCCCTTCGCGGTCGTCAACCCTGGCGACAACCTCGTGGCTTTCGGCGGCACGATCAATGGCACGGTCTCCCAAACCGCCTCCTGGGAGAGCGTTTACGTCAACTCCGCCGCAGTCCGTATAAATTCAGCCCACAGCTTTACCATCGACGACTGGACGATCACCAAGCCCTGGGATGGCATCCGTGTCGGCGGCACTGGCACCTTCCTCATCGAGGATAGCTATGTCGGCGACTCACGCGACGACGCGGTCGAGGACGACGACGTCATCGGCGGCACCATCAAGGATTCCCTGTTCGACCACGTGTTTTCCGGAGTGAGCCTTGGCGACGGTGACGTGGATGGGTCTCACAACACGGTCACCATGGATCACATGCTTCTGGGCATGGGAGAGTACCTTCGCAAAGGCGTGGTGACCCACGGTTCGCCATTCAAACTCGACAACGGCACAGGCGCTCACGATATCACGCCCAGCCTGCACTTTATCGACTGCGTGGTGGCGATCACCGACGTTCACCACAACGGCCAGGAGCGGCTGCAGCACGCCTGGGACAAGACGGTCGAGTCGCACGGCAATTACTATCTCAACCTCTCTGACACGCCGCTGCCGGCGGACTATCCAATGCCGCCCGCCGGCTGGACGGTCCTTCAAGGCCAGGCGGCCCGCGATTACTGGGCCAACGCCAAGGCGGCCTGGCATACAGCCCATGACGGGATCGACACGCCACCGTCACCTCCGATCCCGCCGATCCCGCCGACCGACGCGACCCACGGAACGACCGGGAACGATACGTTTGTCGGCACTAGCGCGCCCGATACCTATGATGCCCTGGCTGGCAACGATACACTGCGGGGTGAGGGTGGCAACGACGTGCTGACCGGTGGCAAGGGCGAAGACACCTTCGTGTTTGACACGGCCTATGGCCCCGGCAATGTCGACACACTCACCGACTTCGACGCGGAACATGACGCGCTCTATCTCGACAAAGCCGTCTTCACCAAGCTCGGCTCCGGTTCCTGGTCCAGCCCGACGCAGGTGGACTCATCGTATTTCGAGTTGCGAGAACACGCCACCAGCAGCAACGATCACCTGCTCTACAACCGGGCCACGGGCGTTCTGTACTATGATCCCGATGGCTCGAAATCGACCCCCCAGGTGGAAATCGCCCACCTGGAGCCCGGGGCGGCCCTCACCTATCACGACGTGTTCATTGTTTGATCGCCGGGACAACCGATGACGACAGAGGGGACCTAGAGCAGTTCATCGTTTCACGGAAACGCTGAACTGCTCTAACTATTGTTTTTACGCAATTCCGGACGGAAAACCGTTACACACTTTTCCTGGAATTGCTCTAGGAGATATCTGGTACGGCACCGGAACCTCCGCTGTGTATCAAGCCAACCAGGACGGAAGTGGGGAACGCTGCTCGTTTCGGATGGCACTCATGATGCCAGCTCTAGGGTCGGCGCTTATGGAAGAGGCACCTTTACGCTGTAAGCATCCGAGCTGTGCCGCCTTGTAGGAGGCGTCGGATTTGGCACTGACTGTCCTTATTGACGTCAAAAAGGACAGTACGGAATTGGATCGCCTTA
>NZ_LPWA01000105.1 GCF_001510895.1 Mesorhizobium loti
CTTGCTGACAGGTTGGCGGGACAGCACCCCCCTCGGCCCTGCCGGGCATCTCCCCCGCAAGGGGGAGATTGGCAGCGTCGCCGACGGCACCAACCTTCGAAACCTGGGCAAAGGCCTTGTTACGCCCATTAACCAAATGGACGCCGCATATGCGTTACGCTAGCTTCGCCGGCATCTCAGCAACAGCTAAAGAACAGTCTTGCCCTATCTGCGTCCCCTTCAGCTCCTCCAGAAATTGATCGCCTCACTGGCCCTGCTGCTCCTGGTCGCCGGCTGCACCACCGCCGCGCCGCCGGAAAGCGTGCTCGCCGTGCCGGCGCAACCGCAGAAATACGCCGCGATCGTGGTCGATGCCTCGACAGGCAAGCAGCTTTTCGAGGTCAACTCGACGGCGCAGCGTTATCCCGCGTCGCTCACCAAGATGATGACGCTCTATATGCTGTTCGAGGCGATGGAGAGCGGCCGGGTGACCAAGGAAACGCAGATCCCGGTCTCCGACCACGCCGCCTCGCAGCCGCCGACGAAGCTGCGCTTCCGGCGCGGCGAGACGATCGACGTCGATTCCGCCATCCGTGCCATGGTGGTGAAGTCGGCGAACGACGTGGCGGTGGCGGTGGGCGAATATCTCGGCGGCGGCAGCGAGGACCAGTTCGCCGCCATGATGACCGCCAAGGCGCATCAGCTCGGCATGACGAGCACCAGTTTCCGCAACGCCTGCGGCCTGCCCGACGACGGCCAGGTGACCAGCGCGCGCGACATGGCGGTGCTGGGCATCGCGCTCGAGCACCGCTTCCCGCAGCATTTCCACTATTTTTCCGAAAGCGACTTCATGTTCCGCGGCCGGCTGGTGCGCGGCCACAACGACATGCTCGGACGGGTGCGCGGCGTCGACGGCATCAAGACCGGCTATATCCGCGCCTCCGGCTACAACATCGTCACTTCCTACAATGCCGACGGCAGGCATCTGATCGTGGTGGTGATGGGCGCCGACAGCGCGCGCCAGCGCAACGACCATGTCGAGGCGCTGATCCAGCGCAGCCTGGCGCCGACTGTCGCCGACGCGCAGACGCGGCTGATGTATGCCGGGCAGCAGCCGGTCGGTTCGCCGCTTCCCGGCCTGCCGCCGCCTGGGGTGCCGGCGCAGTAGGGCGTCGCGGCCGTGGAAAAACTCTGAAACGCCGGCGGGACAGCGCCCCCCTCTGTCCTGCCGGACATCTCCCCCACTTGGGGGGAGATCAGCCGTCACCGCGGCTTTCGTCAATCGCCAACGCTGCAGGACTGAGCGGGGCGCTTAAGCTGCCAATCTCCCCCCTTGTGGGGGAGATGTCCCGGCAGGGACAGAGGGGGGCGTGAAGGATCGCTACCGAAATTGCTATCGAACAACCAGCACCGGGATCTCCGTCAGCGACACCACTTCCGCCGTCTGGCTGCCGAGCACCAGCCGGCCGAAGCCTCTGCGGCCATGCGAGGCCATGACGATCAAATCGCAAGCCTCGCTGCGGGCGGTGTCGAGGATCGCCTCGGCGGGCGCCTTGTTCTCGATATGCAGGCTCTTCGAGCGCACGCCGAGCTTGTCGGCCTCGGCCTTGCACTTCTCCAGCACCTCGCTTGCATATTTGCGCGCGCTTTCCTCGTAATTGGTGAGCTCGTCGGCGGCGACATAGCCGGCCATGGCGCCGCCCCAGGCCAGCGCAGGGAACGGCTCGGAGACGGTGACGAAGGTGACGGCGGCGCCGAGGCCCTTGGCCAGCTCAAGGCCGTGGGCGACGCCCCTTTGGGCGAGCTCCGAACCGTCGGTGGCGATCAGGATGTGCTTGTACATGGTGGCGATCCCTGTTTTGCGGGGCGACGCGCCCCTGGTGGCGGGAGCCTGCGATCAGGCCTGACCCGGATATAGTTTGCCGGCCGGGCCTGCCACAGGGCCAGGATGGGGCCAGCCGGTGGTGACCATGGCGCCAGTGGGGCAGGGGTCAAGGCTTTCTAGGACGGCGCTGCCCCTCACCTGCCTGCCCGTCCTCCGCAGCAGCTGCGGAGGGTGGACCGGCATCCTCTCCCCGTATAGTGACGGGGAGAGGGGCGCTCTCACCGGTGGTTTCGCCAATCGCCAACGTTGCAGGAAGGGCGCCACCGTGGCGGCCAGCCTCCTTCTCCCCGTCACTATACGGGGAGAAGGTGCCAGCAAGCGGATGGGGGGCGGCGCGGGGCCCGGAGATTGGCTGTTCCAGTATCCTTTCTAGATTGCCGCTCTGGATCTCTCGCCATGGCTAGCCCCACACGACATGCAATCACAAGAACTTTACACAGATGCGGCATTCACGCCTCACCATGGATATGCCGCGCCGGCTTGGCGTATCGTATCGAAAAGCCCGGAACAGGAGTACCGAACATGGCCGGCGACCCCAAGGCGCAAAAGCAAGCCGACAACGAGAACGAAAGCGGCGGCGAGTATTTCGAGGCGGCGACCGTTCCGGAGGACCAGCACGAAGCGGCGGACGAGATCCTCGAAGCGCCGGAGGTGCCGGATTCCGAACCGCACGTCCCCGGCAGGGCCAAGCCGAAGAAGAAACCGTCGGCGATCAGCGGCCGAAAATTCCGCAAGCGCGACCTGGTGCGCATCGACGATCTCAGGCCCAGCCTCGCCGACCGCATCCGCGCCGACCATCCGGACCTGCCGCGCGCGCCCGCGTCAGCCGCGCCGAGCTCGCCCGCTACCGCATGCGCTACATGGAGGAATTGCTGCAGCAGGAGCACGGCGAATTCTCCGAGCTCGACCGCCAGGTGGTGGAATCGATCGCGAGGCAGGACACGATCTCGGAAAACTCGGAAGAGGAGTTCGAGGAGCGCCGCTCCTTCGCCGACCGCGTCTCCGACTCGATGGCCGAGTTCGGCGGCAGCTGGTGGTTCCTGATCTCCTTCGCGGCGGTGCTTCTGATCTGGATCGGCCTCAACCTCGCCGAGGGCACGACCGGCGCCTTCGACCCCTACCCGTTCATCCTGCTCAACCTGATGCTCTCCTGCATCGCCGCCATCCAGGCGCCGGTGATCATGATGAGCCAGAAGCGGCAGGAAGCCAAAGACCGGCTGCGTTCCTTCAACGACTACCGGGTGAACCTGAAGGCGGAGCTCGAAGTGCGGCACCTGCACGAAAAGCTCGACTATTTGATCTCGCGCCAATGGCAGCGGCTGGCCGAAATGCAGCAGATGCAGCTGGATGCGATGCACGAGCTGACCGCGAAGAAGCAGAAGCGGGCGACGCGCGGGGTGAGAAGGCGGGTGGCGAAGAGCGAGGCGGAGGGGTGAAGAGGGTCGTATCGAAGCTTCGTCGGAGCACATAAATCATATCGGACAATTCATAGTTGCCATCTCCGCAAGTATGCGGGAAATCTTCCGGCAGGCGAGCTGACAGTGACGGCGATGAAAATTCCGCAGGCAGTGCAGTGAGGAACTCCGACCCGCTTGTGCTCGAAACGCCAGCCTGTTCGTACGCACTTCGCTCCCGACTGAGCCAGATATTTAGACCTGCAACGACAAGCGCCAGCCGAGTTCGGTGAGGTCTGGCTGATGGCCTTCGAAAGCGTGATCAAAATCATCTTCCCAAGGGAAGACGCCCTGTCGATCAGGCCACACGATCTGGAGGCAAGGGAAATCGTCTCCGCGGTAGAAAAAACGGCTCCACCCCAGAAACTCTCTGTAATAACTTTTGGAGACTGGGAACACGTATGCTGAGAGCTTAGCGAATGCTCGCTCTGTCCGAGCGTGTGGCAGAAGTTGGCTTCCGTTCTTGGCTTCCCTGTAGAGACCCCAAAGCACGCCATGCGCAATTTCACGCTTCAGCCCGAACACAATAATCTCCGGATGGTTCGCGGTTATCCAGAAACCGGTTGAATAGTTAAAGCTTGGTCCTTCGGCGTCCGCAAAAACGTGGGTATCGAACCACCCGTGTTCTCGAATTTGAGCTACGAAATTTTGTTCAGCTTGATCAAGCTCTTCATGCGGCGTGTCCAGGGCGGTTGTCTTCATTGCATGTCGCTCTCGAAGAAAGACTCAAATTCCTTCCCGACACGAGTCGGCGCAAAGCTAGCGGCTGGTCATCGCGCGGGTCGCGAATAGCTCTCTGGATGAATCGAGAAGTCCCGCTCGGTCGATGGGAGCTGGACATCTGGAGATGTCTTGTCTTCAGTCAGCAGCGACCGAGCGGGCATCCAACCAGATGACCGCATATCACTACGCATCGTGAGACGACATGGATTAGAACGGGACAATGAGGAAGGTTGGCGCTCAAGTGTAAACTCATGGCTCTCCTTTTCGAGAAAAAGGCATAGCGCAAGGCCATCGTTGACTTTGGAAGGCGCTCGAAGTCAGCAAGTTAAATTGCGAGGTGAGAGACGAGGATTATGCTTCTCAAACTTAGTTCGACCCTTCTCGTTGTGACCAATGTCGCGATTCTCATTTTTGGGATGGTGATGGTGGTCTATCCGCAAAGCGCAAGTCCCCATGATGGGCAGTTGTTGCGATCGCTCGGTGCGGCGGCGGTTGGGATGGGATTGTTCGGTGCGATGATCAGCGTCGTGCCCTACAGACAGAAACAGAGATGGTCGTGGTTCACCCTTTGGTATCTACCAGTGTTCTGGACAGCGCATCTGGTCGGGCAATTGCCGCCGAGTAACGATCATGTTCACCAGTATGCCCTTATAGCGGCATCGATTTTGGGGCTGATGTTGCCCGTTAGGGAATTCTTCCTCGGAGGTGACACGCGAGCTGACGCCGGCTGAAATGTCACGGAGCTCAGTAGAGGTATCCTCCGGCTCGCTATGAGCGGCGGCGTGAACGCGACCACCGTCGCGATTCCCGCGATCACGGCAAAGATCTTGGCGCGTTCTTCAGTTTCTTTGGTGCCATGTCGGGCCTCAGCGTTGTCGAGCCAATCCATTGCACCGACGAAGGATCGACCGGATTTTGTGGCGAGGAGTGCAACCGAGATCATCCAACACGCGCCGAACCACACGCCCATCTCATCCTCGGTATCATCGCAGCAGCGGGACCGAGAGGCATCGGCGATGCTTCCCATTCAAGCCGTCAGCGTTCTGATTAGCGTCTCAGCCAGCCAGCTTTCGTATTCGTCGGATGACCAGCCACGCTCCAACACGAGCATGCGATAGACGTCCCGACCGGTGTACATCCACAAGATATCGCGCACGCGACCGAGGCCGAGACGGCGGGCGGCGGGCACGAACTTCACAAGTCGTTTGGCGCGCGCTGCCTGGAGCGTGAAGCGAACGGCCTCCAGTTCTGCTTCGATGGCTCCCAGTTCGGGCGACAGAACAGAGAGCCCTCGCATGAGACCGATCTCATTGCGCTCCGTATCGAGGATAACCCGCGAGATCGAGGCTGTGATTCGCAATATTTCCTCGGGATCTCGCACCTTCTCGGCCCGCTGCGCGATCTCGACGTAGCGTGGATTGAAGAAGGAACGTTCGACGACCGCCTTCAGTATGCCGGCTTTTGATTGGAATAAGGCGTAAAGGGTTGGCGCAGAGACGCCTGCGACCGATGCGATCTCGCTGATCGTCACCTTGTCCACGCCGCGCGCGGTGAAGAGCTCCTTCGCCGCATCGAGAATGCGTTCACGCGTGCCTAGCGCGCGCTCGGCGCGAAGGCTGGCGTCATAGCGCCTCCGGACTGTTGGCTTGTCAATCATATTAAATGTAGTATACTATATCTAATTTGCGGTGCAAGGACGAAAATCAGGAACGGTTGGCATCGGAGTTCCTTGGAGGAGTTGGCGAAGCAAGGCGGGTGGCGACTCGCTCGGGAGAAAATTGGGAAACATGTCGGGCCGCAGCAGTCTCAACCGTCCTCGAGTCACATTAATTCGATCAACGGAGTTTCACCTATGGCAAGCGCAGCACCAACTTCGACGAACGCCGGCCCGCTCCATTTCCGCACCAAAGTTCTTACTGCGGGAAAGACAGCGACAGGAATCCAGATTCCCGATGAGGTGATCGACAAGCTGGCGGCCGGGCGAAAGCCAGCCGTCAAAGTCACGATCAACGGCTTCACCTACCGCAGCACGGTGGCCGTCATGAACGGACGCTTCATGGTCGGCATCAATGCCGAGAACCGCGCGAAAGCCAAAGTTGTGGGCGGCGATACGATCGATGTCGGAATCGAACTGGATACCGAAATTCGCGAGGTCGCGGTGCCGGCGGATTTCCAGGCCGTCCTGGTGGGCAATCCAAAACTCAAGGCCGTATTCGACGGGCTCTCCTACACGAAAAGGCGGGTGATCGCTGAAGGCATCGCCGGCGCCAAAACGACGGAAACGCGAGAGAGGCGCATCGACAAGGCTGTCCGCGAACTCGAAGGCGGGCTCGCCGGCAAATGAACGCCGCTGTCAGAACGGACATGCAGCCGCTCTTCGGCCTCCAGCCCGCACTCGGAATGGGAATTGTTATGACGGGAGAATGAGAGATGTCTGACACTTCAAGCGGGATAATACACGGCGGCAAGTCCCGCATCGCCGGCTACCTCATGAGCGGGCTGGCCGTCGCATTCATGATCTTCGATGGGGGCATCAAGCTCGTCCCGCTGCAAGCAGTGACAGATTCGATGCGGCAATACGGCTTCCCGACTGGCGACGGATTTGCCCGAGGACTCGGCGCTCTGCTGCTCATTTGCACCGTACTCTACGTCTATCGTCGGACCGCGGTCTTGGGCGCCATTCTCCTGACGGCTTATCTCGGTGGCGCTGTCGTTACCCAGTTGAGAGCTGGCGCCCCGATTTTCTCCCATCTGCTGTTCGGCGTTTATCTCGGTGTTTTTGTATGGGGCGGTCTCTATCTGCGCGACGGCCGCATTCGCGCATTGATTCCATTCGATGCGGCAGACCGCTGACTGGCAGTCGAAATCAATCCAGCTTCGATCCAAGGAGGCTCGACTACCTCATCTCGCGCCAATGGCAGCGGCTGGCCGAAATGCAGCAGATACAGCTCGACGCGATGCACGAGCTGACCGCGAAGAAGCAGAAGCGGGCGGCTCACGGAACAAGGCGGAGGGCGGCGAAGAGCGAGGCGGAGGGGTGAGGGTTTCAGGACGAAGCCCGCGCGACACCCTTTCAAGCCTGCGCCTCGCTTCGTATGCCCGGAGCGCCACGCGATCGTCCTGTGCGCTTAAAACGCCGCCATTCCAATTGGCCGTTGAAGCTCGGAGCGGCTTCCGCTAAGAAGCCGTGGCTGGCCGGCTCACCGGCCGGTTCGTTTTCCGGTTTCCGGGAAGCACCCGTAGCTCAGCTGGATAGAGCGCTGCCCTCCGAAGGCAGAGGTCACAAGTTCGAATCTTGTCGGGTGCGCCATTTACTGGCACGGCGAAACTTTCACCCCAGCGTCTCCCTGATCGCCGCCGCCAACCTTTCCACCCCGTCCCGCATCTGGCCCGCGTCACACGCGGCATAGCCCAGCACCAACCCCTGCGTCGCCGCCGTGTTCTGAAAGTATTTCGACAGCGGTGAGACGTTGATCGCCCTCTTCGCGGCGGCCTGGCTGACCTTGATGTCGTCGATGCCATCCTTGAGATAGCCCACCACCTGGATGCCGGCTTCGGCGGGGGAGAGCGTGATCTCGTCGCGCAGGCGCTCGGTCACGATCTCGCGAAAAAGCTGGCGGCGCTGGGCGTAGATGCGGCGCATGCGCTTCAAATGCCGGCTCATGTGGCCTCGGTGATGAAGTCGGCGAGCGCCGCCTGCAGCAGGAGGGGCGCGAACTGGCCGGTGGTGGAGAGCGCGTTGACGATGCGGCCGGCGAGCTCGATGGGAAGCACCATGAAGCCTAAGCGAAGCGCGGGGAACAACAGCTTGGCGAAGGTGCCGACATAGATGACGCGGCCGGAGCGGTCCATGCTCTGGATCGCCGGCACGGGACGGCCCTGAAAGCGGTATTCGCCGTCGAAATCGTCCTCGATCACCCAGCTGTTGCCGGTCTCGGCAATGTCGAGCAGGCGCAGCCGCTCCTCCATGCGCATGGTGATGCCAAGCGGATGCTGGCAGGCCGGCGTGACATAGATGAGGCGCGGCAGCGGCGCCGGCGGGTCGAGGCGCCAGCCGCGCTCCTGGTCGACCGGGATGGGCAGGATTTTGGCTCCGGCCACGGTGAAGGCGGCCTTGGCGCCGTAATAGCCGGGCTCCTCCATCCACACGGTGTCGCCGGGGTCGAGCAGCAGACGGGCGAGAAGATCGAAGGCGGCCTGCGCGCCGGTGGTGATGACGATCTGCTCTGGACGGCAGCGCACGCCGCGCGCCGAATAGAGATAGCCGGCGATCGCCTCCTTCAGCGCCGGATGGCCGGTGACGTCATAGGTGCCGAACAGGGTCTCGCCGCCATGGCTGGCGCGGCGCGCGACCAGCCGGCCCCAGACGCCGAAGGGAAAACTCTGCGAATCCGGCATGCCGGGGTGGAAGGCGACATGCCCCGGCTGCCGTGGTGGCAGGGCTGGCTGAGCAGTTGCTGGCCGCGCCGCGAGGGCGAACGCAGCGGCACAGGCGGCGCCTCGGGCGGGGTCTCGCGCGGGCCGTCCGGCAGGTCGACGATCACGGGGCGCGCGCCCTGGCGGTTGGCGAGGTAGCCTTCGGTGACGAGCTGGTCGTAGGCCGAGACGATGGTGTTGCGGCCAAGGCCGAGCTCGACGGCCAGAGCGCGCGTCGAGGGCAGCTCCGAGCCCGGCGCCAGCGTGCGGTTGCGGATGATGGCGACGAGGCCGTGATAGAGCTGGCGGGAAAGGTGCTCGGGGCTGGCGCGGTTCACCGCCAGCATGTCGAGCGGGAAGGCCTGGGGTTTGGGGTGGAGGGGGCGCATCACGTCTCCTCCCAAGGCGATCGGATAGCCAAGCACCTTGGCTTTGCAGGTCGAGTTCCTTCGCGCCCCCCTCTGTCCTGCCGGACATCTCCCCCACTTGGGGGGAGATCGGATGTCACCGCGGCTTTCGCCAATCGCCAACGCTGGAGGAGGCGCGCCGGCGACGGAGCTGCCAATCTCCCCCCTTGTGGGGGAGATGCCCGGCAGGGCAGAGGGGGGCGCTGTCCCGCCGACGCCTCCAGCTTTTCCATATGTAATACCCTCGCCATTCATCCCATCTGCCCATCCTGCCACAGCCGTCAAAACACACAACTGGTTCCTTCATTTTCCGGAAAACTGGCCCTCGCGGGGGAGACAGAGCGGCGTAGACTTGCGCCACTGACGTTGGGGTAAGACGTCGACGAGAAGACACGAGGCCGGACAACTGGGAGGGCGTCCGGCCACGCGAAACGGCGGGGCTTGCATCGCCCCGCCCTGCAGCCATTCCCTCCCGGCATGAACACCTTGCAGCCCCGCGGCCGCCGGCGGAAAGCGAGCAATGACGACAGTCAGACTTGGCATCAACCCGATCACCTGGACCAATGACGACGTGCCGGAATTGGGCGGCGACACGCCGCTCGAGACCTGCCTCGGCGAAACCGCGGAAGCGGGCTATGCGGGCACCGAGATCGGCGGCAAGTTCCCGCGCGAGGCCCGCAGGCTCGGTCCCATCCTCGACCATTACGGGCTGGCGCTCGTCTCCGGCTGGTATGACGGCCGTATCTGCGAGAAGGAGGTGGAGGAAGAGTTCGAGGCGATCCGGCCGCATCTGACGCTGCTCAAGGAGCTCGGCGCGAAGCATGTCGTCTATGCCGACACCTCGCGCGGCCGGCATGGCGCGATCCACGATCCGATCTCTGAGCGGCCGAAGCTCTCTGCCGAGGAGTGGAAGCCCTACGGCGAAAAGATCACGCGGCTGGCCGAACGTTTTGCTGATTTCGGCGTCGGCATGGCCTTTCATCATCACATGGGCACGATCGTCGAAACCGATGCCGAGATCGACATGCTGATGAATGTCACCGGCGAGGCGGTCGGGCTGCTCTACGACACCGGCCACTGCGCCTTTTCCGGCGGCGATCCGGAACAGCTCCTGCGCCGGCATGTCGGGCGCGTCGTCCATGTCCATTGCAAGGATGTGCGCCCGGCCATCTTAAAGAGGGCGCGTGACACCGACATGAGCTTCATGGGCGCCGTGATGGACGGCATCTTCACCGTGCCCGGCGACGGCGCGATCGACTATCCGAGCCTGCTGAAAATCCTCGCCGACAAGGGTTATGCCGGCTGGCTGGTGGTGGAGGCCGAGCAGGACCCGGCCAAGGCGCATCCGCTGACCTATGCGACGATGGGCTATCGCAACCTGAAGAAGCTGGCGCAAGGCGCAGGGTTCACAGTCGGCGAGCGGAAGGGGTGAGGAACAAGCGGCGGAGGCGCCGGGGAGGGCGATGAGTTCGGTTCTGTTCAGAAACGTGGTCAAGAATTTCGGCGCGCTCAACGTGCTGAGATCGCTCGACCTCGCCGTGCCGGACCACAAATTCCTCGCGCTCCTCGGCCCTTCGGGCTGCGGCAAGACGACGGCGCTGCGCATCCTTGCGGGGCTCGACATGCCGACGGCCGGCAAGGTCTTCATCGGCGAGCGCGACGTCACCCGGCTGCAGCCGCGCGACCGCGACATCGCCATGGTCTTCCAGAGCTACGCGCTCTATCCGCAGATGACGGTCGCCGAGAACATCGGCTATCCGCTGTGGATCCGCGGCACGCCGGAGCCCGGGCGAAAAGCCAAGATCGGCGAGGTCGCCGCCATCCTCGAAATCGGCCATCTGCTCGACCGCCGGCCGCGCCAGCTCTCCGGCGGCCAGCGCCAGCGCGTGGCGCTGGCCCGCGCCATCGTGCGCGACCCGGCGGCCTTCCTCATGGACGAGCCGCTCTCCAACCTCGACGCGCGGCTGCGGCTCACCATGCGCGGCGAGATCAAGCGGCTCTGCCAGCGCCTCAGCGCCACCACCATCTACGTCACCCACGACCAGGTCGAGGCCCTGACGATGGCCGATCTGGTCGCTGTCATGCATGGCGGCGAGCTGCAGCAGATGGCGCCGCCCATCGACATCTACGACCGTCCGGCAAACCGCTTCGTCGCCACCTTCGTCGGCAACCCGCCGATGAACATCCTGACGGCTGCGCTCGCCGAGCAAGGCGTGATCGCCGGCGGCAAGGTCGTTCCACTGGAGCGAACGCGGCTCACCGCATGCCGGCTGGCCGAGATCGTAGAGATCGGGCTCAGGCCGGAAGACTGCAGCGTCGCCCAACCAGGCGAAGCGGGCGCGCTGCCCGGCGAAATCTACGTCGTCGAGCCGATGGGCAACGAGACGCTGGTCAACGTCCGCCTCGAAGGCGGCAACGTCTCGGTCCGGGCCGGCCGCGATTTTAGGGGCGCGGTCGGCGAAAGCATCGGCGTCGCCTTCGACCCGGCGAACGCCTGTTTCTTCAACTCGGCCGGCCTCACCGCCGTCCACAGGGTCAACAGCAATGGGAGAGAGAAATGACGCATTCCAGCAGACTTACTCGCCGCTCCGTCATCAAGGGTGGGCTCGGCCTGGCTTTAGCCACCACGGCCCTCACCACGCTCGGCCTGCCGATGCCAGCCAGGGCAGCCGGCAAGAAGGTCATTATCGGCGCCTTCGCGGATGGCGGGCTGACGCCGTTCAAGCAGAAGATCATCCCGCTTGCGAAGGAGCACGGCTTCGACATCGAGTTCCTCGAGGATGAATATGGCGTGACGCTTGAGAAGTGGTTCGCCGACGCCCAGAGCGGCGCCGGCCAGTACGACCTCTATCTGCTCGACGATCCATGGGTGCCGCAGTTCGGCGCCGCCAACGTGCTCGAGGATCTCGGCGCCGGCGGCATCGATGCCTCCGACAAGGACTGGATCGGCTCGATGATCGACATGGGTTACTGGCCGCCGCAGCAGGGGCCGCGCGTCAAAGGCTTCGAAAGCGCCAAGCCGACCCTGATCTGTGTACCCTTCGTCGGTGACCTGCAGACGCTCACCTATCGCAACGACGTCTTCACCGGCGGCGCGCCCAAGACCTGGGACGAGGTGATCGCCAAGGGCAAGGAAGGCGTCGCCGCCGGCAAGATCAAGTACCCGGTCGTCTTCCGCGGCGTCTCCGGCAACCCGATCGTCACCAGCTGGTATCCGGTCTTCCTGTCGTTCGGCGGCTCCTTCTTCGACGAAAAGTGGAACCCGATCTTCAATTCGGCGGAAGGCAAGGCATCGGCCGATTTCTTCGTCGGCACGATGAAGCAGAACGCGCCGAGCGGAGTGGTCGAGTTCGACTCCGACCAGGAAGGGGCGGCAATCCTCGGCGGCGAGGCGGGCGCCATCATCCAGTATTCGGGCAACGCGCTGAAGGCTGACGATCCGGCGCAGACCAAGGTCGCCGGCAAGCTCGATTTCGGCGTCGTGCCGAAGCAGGAAAAGGCGATCGCCCAGATGGGCATCTTCATCGCCGGCGTGCCGAAATCGGCGCCCAACAAGGCGAACTCGATCGAGTTCCTGAAGTGGTATGTCAGCGCCGAAACCCAGGCCAAGCTGTCGGAAGCGGGCTCGATCCCGGTCAAGCGCAGCGCCTTCGGCATCGCCAAGCCCGGCAACCGGCTGATCCCGGTCGCGCTGCAGCAGCTCGACGCCGGCGCGCTGCCGAGGCGCGCACGCCGGACTGGGCGAAGGTGGAGGAGCTGCTCGGCATCGAACTCAACAAGGCGCTTCAGGCCGGCTCCGGCGGCGGCGCCGCGCTCGACACGGCCGCCAAGCAGGTCAAGGACTATCTCACCACGGCCGGTTACTACTGATGCGCGTGGCAGCGCAGGCGCGCAAATATCGCCTGCAGGGGGCGGGGCTCGACCTCGCCCTCCCATATCTCATGCTGGCGCCGGGCCTGATGATCGTGCTCGGCGTGCTCGTCTATCCGCTCTGGGACGGTCTCAGGGCCAGCACAAAAGCCTATCGCTATGGCTCGCCGGTCGGCGACGTCGGGTTTCAGAACTATGTGCACCTGTGGAGCGACGCGCAGTTCCTGAATTCGCTCTGGGTCACCGTGAAGTTCGTCGCGCTGTCGGTGTCCTTCGAGGCGGTGCTCGGCTTCGCGCTGGCACTGTTCTGCCTTCGCGAATTTCGCGGCATTCGGCTGCTCAGGACGGTGCTCATCATTCCGATGGTGATCACCCCGGTTGTCGTCGCCATCGTCTTCCGCCTGATCTACGCCAGCGACGCCGGCATGCTGACGGCGCTCTCGGAAGCCATCGGCGGCGGCGAGGCGCAGATCCTCGGCAACCCGCTCAATGCCTTCATCGGACTTGTCGTGCTCGACGTCTGGGAATGGACGCCGCTGATGTTCCTGATCCTGCTCGCCGGGCTGCAATCGCTGCCGCACGAGCCGTTCGAGGCCGCGCGCGTCGACGGCGCCGGCGCCTGGCGCGTCTTTGCCGATCTCACCTTCCCGATGATGCGGCCGGTGCTGGCGGTGGCGATCGTGCTCAGGACCATCGATGCCTTCGGTACCTTCGACCAGGTCTTCGTGCTGACCCGTGGCGGGCCGGGCGAGGCGACGAGGCTGATCTCGATCTACGGCTACGACACCGCGTTCAAGTTCCAGCAGACCGGGTACGCGGCGGCGCTGTTCGTGACGATCGGCCTCGTCGTGCTCGCGCTCGCCTTCAGCGCCATCAGGCTTCTGCGCAGGGTCGACGCGTCATGAGCACCCGTCTGGCGCGCATCCTCACAACCATCTTCGTGCTGGCCGTTGTCCTGCTGCCGATTTACTGGCTGGTTTCCACCTCGCTCAAGTCCAACCGCGAGATCACCCAGGAAGGCACGCTCTACCCGCACGTGCCGACGCTCGACAACTACGTCCGGCTGTTCACCGAGAAGCAGTTCGGTTCCTACCTGACGAACTCGCTGGTGGTGACCTTCTTCTCCGTCGCCATCGCGCTGGTCGCCGGCGCGATGGGCGCCTACGCCATCGCCCGTTTCCGCCTGCCTCTCGCCATGGAAGGCAAGGTCGGCCTGTTCCTATTGACGCTGCGCATCATCCCGCCGGTCGTCATCCTGATCCCCGTCTATCTCTTGATGCTCAGCCTCGGCCTGCTCGATACCTGGCTCGGCCTGATCGCCACCTACACCGCTTTCAATGTCACCTTCTGCGTCTGGATGATGGAGAGCTTCTTCCGCGAGATACCCGTCGATCTCGAGGAGGCCGCGATGGTCGACGGCGATTCCCGCTTCGGCGCCTTCCGCCGCATCACGCTGCCGCTGGCGGCGCCGGGGCTCGCGGCGACCGCCATCTTCGCAGTGCTGGTCACCTTCAACGAGTTCCTCTTCGCGCTGGCGCTGACGGCGACGCCACGCGCCATGACCATGCCGCGCGGCACCGCGACGCTGATCGGCCGCATCGATACCGACTGGGCCTCGATGGCGGCCGCGGGCGTCATCGGCGCGCTGCCGATCGTCTTCTTCGCGCTGCTGGTGCAGCGCCATCTGGTGCGCGGCCTCACCATGGGCGCCGTGAAATGAACGTCGCTCGGGCAACATGAACCGGTCGTTCCGCGAGGAGTACGGCCTGACAGGAAAGTCGAACGCATGATGGATGTTTGTCTGTTCGGAGTGGGGCTGATCGGCCGTGTCCACGCCGGCAATCTGGCACGTCACCCAAGAGTGCGGCTGCGCTACATCGTCGATCCCAATCGCGAAGCGGCAGCCAAGGTCGCCGCCGATACCGGCGCCGAGATTTCCGACACCGACACGGTGATGAACGATCCGTCGGTGAAGATGGTGTTCATCGCTTCGGCGACGCGCACGCATGCCGAGCTTGCCATGGCCGCGGCGGCGAAAGGCAAGGCGATCTTCTGCGAGAAGCCGATCGATCTCGACCTCAAGCGCACGGACGAGTGCCTGGCCGCGGTCGAGAAAGCCGGCGTGCCGTTCCAGATCGGCTTCAACCGCCGCTTCGATCCGAGTTTCCGAGCGCTGAAGGAGCGCCTGGTCGGCGGCGAGATCGGCGCCGTCGAGCAGGTCATCATCACCAGCCGCGACCCCGAGCCCGAGACCGAGGAAGCGCTGGCGGGAGGTGGAGGCGTCTTTCGCGAAATGACCATCCACGACTTCGACATGGCGCGGAACCTGCTCGGCGAGGAGCCGGTCGAACTCTTCGCGACCGGCTCATCGCTGGTCGCGCCGCAATATAGCAAGCTCGGCGACTACGACACCGCGATGTTCATCCTGCGGACCGCGTCCGGCCGGCAGTGCCACATCAACAACAGCGTCAGGGCCGCCTATGGCTACGACCAGCGCATCGAGGTGCATGGCGCCGACGGCATGCTGCAGGCCGCAACCGGCTGCCGACCTCGGTAGAGATGTATGGCGGCAAGGGCATATCGCGCGACAAGCCCTACTACTTCTTCGTCGAACGCTACGCCGAGTCCTATGCCGCCGAGATCGATCACTTCATCGCCTGCATCGAAACCGGCAGGAAGCCCGCCGTAACGGCGAGCGACGGCCGCAAGGCCATGATCCTTTGCGAGGCGGCCCTCGCCTCCGCTAGGTCCGGCAGGTTCGAGCCTGTGAGGTTCTGAGCGGATGGTCTCAAGTCAACCGGGAGTCCAGACATGAAGATCGGCATGATCACCGACAGCCTCGGCAACCTTTCCTTTGACGAGATGCTCAACGCCTCGGCCGAACTCGGGCTGGAGACGCTGGAGTTCGCTTGCGGCAACTGGTCGTCCGCGCCGCACATCGATCTTGCAGCCATGCTGGACAGTGCGTCGACCCGAGCCGAATTCGCCGCCAAGGTCCGCGACCACGGATTGACGATCGCGGCGCTCAACTGCTCGGGCAATCCGCTGCACCCGGGACCGCAGGGCAAGGAGCACCGCCAGGTGACCGAGGACACGATCCGGCTGGCAAGCCTGATGGGGATCGATCGCGTGGTGATGATGTCCGGGCTGCCCGGTGGCCCGGGCGATGCCAACCCCAACTGGATCGTCACCGACTGGCCGCCCGAATGCGCCGACATCCTGCGCTACCAGTGGGACGACTGCATCATTCCCTACTGGCGCGATCTCGTGACGTTTTCGAACAATCTCGGCATCGGCAGGCTCTGCTTGGAACTGCATGGCCATCAGGCCGTCTACAATGTCCACACACTGTTCCGCCTTCGCGAAGCCGTGGGCGAGACGGTCGGCGCCAACTACGATCCGAGCCATCCGATGTGGATGGGCGCCGATCCCATCGCCGCCGTCCGCAAGCTGGGCTCGGCGATCTACTACGTCCATGCCAAGGACACGCGCGTCGAGCCGATCCCGGCCGGCATCGATGGCGTGCTCGATGCGCGCCCGCCAAACCACTATGCCGATCGAGCCTGGAATTACATCACGCTGGGCTATGGCCACGGTGAGGCCTGGTGGCGGCAGTTCTGCGTCGCGCTGAAGCAGGTCGGCTACGAGACGTGCTTTCCATCGAGCACGAGGACATGATGCTGTCGCCGATGGAAGGCATGCGCAAATCGGTGGCGTTGCTGCGCAACGTCGCGATCAATCTGGCTTGATGCAGGCGGATCGATCCGGAAGGCCGGCGCCGCCGCCGAGCTTGGTCGCGGCGCTGGCCAGCGAGCCGAGGCTGGTCGCCAAGCATCCGGCGCTCGGCGATTTCCTGCGCAGCCGATGGGCCGACGCCGCCTTCATGACCGCGGCCGGCATGGCGGAGGCAACAGGCCTTCCCACCACAACGCTGATCAGGCTGCTGGCACTTCTCGGATTCCCCAGCTTCCGCAGTTTTCGCGACGCGATGCGCGCTCAGCTCAGATCACGCTGAAGGGGTTACGGCACGATCCCCCGACACGCCCAGGCGACATTGGCGAACGATCTCGCCCCATCCGGCCGCCGGCCTGATATGCGTCACGAACGGCGGCCTCGGTGCGGATCCGCTCCGCCTTGTCCAGCGTGGTCATATACTTGCCGAGCGGCCCTTCGCCGGCGCGATCGGCGCCAAATAGTCGTCGAAATTTTCGTATCCATCCGGATCATCAGCTCGGTTTCGGCGACACTGGCCAGGCCCTGTTCGACGAAGGTCCGCTTCATCTCGCCAGGCTGCATCATCGGCTGGAAGCAATAGCGGGTGCGCATCTGGCGGCCACCTTCGCTGAGTGCCGCCACCGTGTCGATCATCATGCGCATGCCGGGCATGCCGCCAAGATGATCCCACACCACGGCCGCGACCACGCCGCCCGGCCGCACCACCCGGCGCATCTCGGCCACCGCCTTGCCGGCTTCGGGCACGAAATGCAGCACCAGCAGCGCCAGCGCGCGGTCGAATGTGTTGTCAGCGAACGGCAGGGCGGTGGCATCCGCCTGCTGGATGGTGATCCGCTTGTCGGTGTTGCGCCCCCTCGCCGCCTCGACGAAGACGGCTGAGAAGTCGATGGCCTGGATTTCGGCAAGTTCACCGGATTTCGCCAGCTCGAAGGTCAGGCTCCCGGTGCCGCAGCCGACATCGAGGATCTTTTCTCCGGCGGCTAAGCCGGCGAAGTCGATGAATTTGGGCGCAAGCCTTCGGCTCCAGCGCCCCATGAGCTGCTCGTAACCGGACGCTTCGTGAACGGTGAAGATCGACGCCATTAGAGCCTCCCCTATGAGCCCAAGCTAAACCTCACTGGCATTGCTGCCAAGCGCAGGGCAATCCGGGCAAGGTAGCGCAGCGCGCAGCGGCTGTTATGTGGGCGACTTCACGGTCGCCACGCCGTCGCCCGGCGGTGGTCTGTGAGCGCATGTCTTTACGCCGATGGCGCCGAGAGCGTCTCGAATATCCCCTTCGCCTCGGCGATAAGCGTTTGCATCAGCTGCCCCGCCGGAAGCTCCCTGTTCAACGCGGCCGCCTGCCCGTAGAGATGAAAGGCAAAATCCCGTTTCGCCTGATCGGCGTCGCCAAGCGGGGCGCTCAGCACAACCATTTGCGGGAAATCCGGAAGGGGCGTCCGGCTCTCCTCCATCTCGAGGGCATAGCGTGTGCGCTTCGCCCGCGCGGCGCGGCCCGAGAAGGCATCGGTGACCATCGTGTCCATGTCCGTCGCGGAGCGGATCAGCGTGCGGCGCGCTCCGTCCGTGCCAGCCTCGTTGCAGGACAGAAAGCCGGTGCCGATTTGCACGCCGCTGGCGCCAAGTGCGAAAGCCGCCGCTATGCCCCGGCCGTCGGCGATGCCCCCCGCGGCGATGACCGGTAGCTTGACGGCATCGACGACCTGGGGAACCAGCGCCATTGTTCCGACGCCGTCACCCGGACCAGTCGGAACATGAGAGCCGCGGTGACCTCCCGCCTCCCATCCCTGGGCAATGACGGCATCGGCTCCACAGTTAGCGAGATTGCGCGCCTCGGCGACATTCGTCGCAGTGCTGATGATCACGATCCCCGCCTTCTTCAGCCTGTCGACCGCAGGCGCATCCGGAATGCCGAAGTGGAAGCTGACGACCGGCGGACGGATCTCGAGCACGAGGTCAAGCTTTTCGTCGTCGAAACCCGGTCCGATCGGTGGAAGCTTCGCCGACGGTTCGCCGAGCGACAGCTCCTCATAGTAGGGCCGCAGCCTTTCGATGGTCCGGGCCAGCACGGCATTGCCGGTGCTTGGTTGCGGGAAGACAAAGAAATTGAGGTTGAACGGCCGTTCGGTCGAGGCACGCATCCGGCGCGCAACATTGCGCAGGCCGTCCGGCAGCATCGATGCGCAGCCGAGCGATCCCAGTCCGCCGGCATTGCTGACCGCAGCGGCGAGTTCCGGCGTCGCCGAGCCGGCCATCGGAGCCTGGATGATGGGATGATCGATCTTCAGCAGATCGCAAAGACGGCGATTCGGCCACATGAGCATGTTTCCGGTGTACGCCGCGGTAGCATAGGCCTGTGTCAGGGCCCGGTCACCGGAATTGTGCAGGCACGCTCCCAGAATTGCCCCTACCAGCGGGAATCAGCGCTCCCAGACGGGCCTGCTGGCCATACGCGCACGAAGTTCTTCGGACGGCGTATTCGGGGCATCAAGTAGATCAATGAATTTTTCATGCGCGTCTGCACCGAGAAAGAAGGCACGCTGATCGAGAATGATTACCTCGGCCAGCCTACGGGCGCTGTCCAGCATGAACTCCGACAGTTTCTGGCCGCGTAAATTCGCGGCGCGGCAAAGCATAGCCTTCGTCTCCGCCGACGCTCGAATCTGAATCACATCGTCCTTTCGCGCCGCATCCTTACGAGGTCTCATCCTGCCGCTCCCTTCACCCTCGCCACGCTCTCCCTTTCCACCAGCGGGCATTCCAGCTTAGTGATCGGGTAGCGCCCGCGGCCGGGCGTCGGCGGCGTCTCCAGCTGCTCGATCGCCCATTGGCCCATCGCCAGATGCGGCAGGATCGATGTCGTCAGCGGCGGGAAGAGGTGGCGGGCGATCTCTTCGTCGTCATAGCCGACGACGGAAATGTCCTCAGGGATATGCAAGCCAGCTTCCTTCAGCGCCTCGTAGCAGCCGATCGCCGTGCGGTCGTTCTGGCAGAAGATGGCGGTCGGGCGGTCGTTGAGCGCGAGCAACCTGACGGTTGCCGCGTAGCCGGCGCTGGCCGACCAGTCGCCCTCGACCACCAGCTCGGGATCGAACGGAATGTCGGCGGTGGCAAGCGCCCGGCGATAGCCTTTCAGCCGATCTTGCGCAGCCTGCATCCACGGCTCGCCGGTGATGGTGGCGATGCGGCGGTGGCCGTGGCTGATCAGGTGGCGGGTCGCGCTCTGGCCGCCGGCGATTTCGGAGGGCACCACGGCTGGGAAGGCGTAGTCGGCGGTATAGCAGTTGAGCAGGATGACCGGGATATCGAGGCTGTAGAGGAATTCGGGCGCCGTGATCTCGCGGGTGAAGATGGTCATGTAGATCAATGCCGAGATGCCGCGGCGCGTCAGCGCTGAAATAGCGCGCGGCTCCATCACCGCATCGCCCAAGGTCTGCGCCACCAGGAGCACGTTGCCGGCGTTCCACGAAGCCTGGCGCGCGCCCTCGATGGCGACCACCGCCTCGGGGCTGGTGGCGAGCTGGTCGACGGCAAAGCCGATGACCCCATCCAGACCTTCGAAGGGCATGACGGGCGGGCGGAGCGCCGAAAAGACCGGCGGCGAGTAGCCAAGCGCCCGCGCCGCCTCGATCACCCGGTCGCGTGTCTGCTGCGACAGCCTGATGCCTGGCGAATTGTTGAGCACGAAGGAGACCGTCGCCTGCGAGCAGCCGGCGGCCCGCGCGATGTCGGTCATGGTGACGCGGCCTTTGGGCTTGGCGGACAGCTTGCGGCGCCTGGAGGTTTCCTGGGGATCGCGCAATTCCGTCGGTTCGCTCATGGTCGTTTCCAAATCCTGCCGGCTGTCAGGCAAAGGCCGGCGGCAACGGCAAGATGGTCAAGTTCGGCGCATTTATCGGAAACGCGCTCGATTTATAACTATTATCAAGCGCGACATCTTCCTCGCCAGCCACTCCGTCTGTCAACGAAAAACAGTGGGCCGACACCAGGAACCCGGCAAATTTCCAAGGAATTCAGCACTAGTGGCGAAGCCTGCCGCGGCTTGCGCCCCTCTCTCCCCTCGGACGCTCCCGGCAAAGGTCTCCTCCGTGGCCGATGCGCTCGTTCCAGCCTCATAACTAATACTATTTACTAATAGCTGTAAGCGTTCTACTGTCAACTTGTCGCGACCGGGCGGGGACTTTCCGGCTGGTGGCGGCAAGTGGGAGGGACGCGCATCGACTGGCCGGCCGGCCACCGGAAGAGGATTGCCTCACTCTCACGAAAATGTCAGACAAATCGGACTATTTACGAACGCCAAATGAGTGTCTAGTGTCTCGGTCGCGGCTGGATTGGCGCCGTTCTTAAGTTGCCAGACCTTGGGCAAGCCCCGTGAGGAGGAGGGCGTCCGGGCCGCAGCCGAGACATCAGCGATGAGTTTCAAAAGGGAGGTTGAACCATGAAATCCATGATCCGTAACGCATCCGTAGCCGCGGCAGCTCTGCTGCTCGGTCTGTCGGCCAGCGCCACCGTGCGCGCCGACGACAAGCCGACGCTGGCCTTCGTCGTCAACGGCGCGTCAGACTTCTGGAAGGCGGCGGAAGCCGGCGTGAAGAAGGCGCAGGGCGAACTGCCCGACTACACTCTCGAGCTGAAGTATCCGGAGCAGTCGTCGGTCGCCATCCAGCAACGCCTGATGGACGATCTGGTGACGGCGGGCGTCAAGGGCATCATGGTCTCCGCGGTCGATCCCAAGACCTCGACCGACGGGCTGAACAAGATCGCCTCCGAAACGGCGCTGTTCACCACCGATAGCGACGCCCCGCAGACCAAGCGCGTCGCCTATATCGGCTCGTCCAACGTCGATGCCGGCAAGCAGGCGGCCGAGATCGCCAAGAAGGCGATGCCGGACGGCGGCAAGTGCCTGGGCTTCGTCGGCCTGCTCGGCGCCGACAACGCCAAGGAGCGCATCCAGGGCATGAAGGACGGGCTCGCCGGCAGCAAGATCGAGCTGGTCGACGTGCGCGGCGACGACATCGACCAGGCGCGCGCCAAGAAGAACGTCGAGGACGCGCTGGTCGCCAGCCCCGACATCACCTGCATGGTCGGTTTCTATTCCTACAACACGCCGCGCATCTATGAAGCGCTGCGCGACGCCGGCAAGCTGGGCTCGATCACCGTCGTCGGCTTCGACGACGATCCGATCACGCTGGGCGGCGTCAAGGAAGGCACGGTTGCCGCAACCGTCGTTCAGCAGCCGTTCGAATGGGCCTATCAGGGCATGAAGCTGATGGCTTCCTACCTCAAGGGCGACAAGTCGGGCATTCCGGAGAACGGCCTGATCATCGTGCCGACCAAGATCATCGGCAAGGACGATGTCGATGCCTATGCCGCCAATTTGAAGGCGATGGCCGGCAAGTAGTCGACGAGCAGTTGCGCCGGCTCAAGGCTCGCCTTGAGCCGCGTCCGTATTGACGGGCCCGACGCGGCCCGTCAGTCTGTGGCCCACCGGCTGCTGTCGAGCGTCATCAATTGTGGCGCGATGATCATGGCGTGATGAACTACTCCGAGACATCCTTCGCTCAATCGACGGCCGCTCCGTTCCTGAGCCTCGAAGCCGTGCGCAAGACCTATCCTGGTGTCGTGGCGCTGGACGGGTTCTCCATGGAGGTCAGGCCGGGCGAAGTGATCGGCCTGGTCGGCGAAAACGGCGCCGGCAAATCGACGCTGATGAAGATTCTCGGCGGCGTGACGCGGCCGGACAGCGGCACCGTCACCGTCGACGGCGTCGCGCATGACGGGCTGACCGTGGAAGCCAGCATCGGCTCCGGCATCGCCTTCGTGCACCAGGAACTCAACCTGTTCGAAAATCTCGACGTCGCCGCCAACATCTTCTTCGGCCGCGAGCCGCTGAAGGCCGGGCTGCTGAGGCTGGTCGACCGCGCCAGGCTGCGCGAGATGGTGGCGCCATTGTTGAAGCGCGTCGGCGCCAATTTCTCCGCCGACGCGCCGGTCGCGTCGCTGTCGCTGGCGCAGCAGCAGATGGTCGAGATCGCCAAGCGCTGTCAATCAGCGCGGCTGGTGATCCTCGACGAGCCGACCTCCAGCCTGCCGATCGCCGAGACCGAAAAGCTGCTCGACGTGATCAAGGGGCTGCGGGCGGAAGGCATCAGCGTCATCTTCATCTCGCACCGCCTGCATGAGGTCGAGCGCGTCGCCGACCGCGTCGTTGTGCTGCGCGACGGCATGCTTGCCGGCACGCTGCCCAAGAGCGAGATCGACCACGACCAGATGGTCAAGCTGATGATCGGGCGCATGCTGAAGGAGCGCGAGAAGGCGGCCGAAGCCGGGCGCGCGCCGGGCGGCGTCTCGCTCTCGGTCAGCGCGGTGCGCACCAGCGCCTATCCCGACCACCCGGTCGACCTGAAACTCAGGCGTGGCGAAATCCTCGGCCTTGCCGGTCTGGTTGGCTCCGGACGCACCGAGCTTGCGCGCGTTCTGTTCGGCATCGACGAGCGGCTCGGCGGCAGCGTCGCGCTGGACGGCAAAGCGCTCAATGTCGGATCGGCCGCCGATGCGGTGGCGAACGGCATCTTCCTCGTGCCGGAGGACCGCAAGCTCACCGGCATCCTGCTCGACCTGTCGATTGCCGAGAACATTTCGCTGCCCAACCTGCCGGCGCATGCGAAACATCAGCTGGTATCGGCCAGCGCCGAGCTCGCCACGGCCGAAAAGCAGAAGAAGGATCTCGGCATCAAGGCACCGTCGGTCCTGACCCGCACCGGCACGCTTTCGGGAGGCAACCAGCAGAAGGTGGTTCTAGCCAAATGGCTGGCGATGAACCCGAAGGTGATGATCCTCGACGAGCCGACGCGCGGCATCGACATCGGCGCCAAGGCCGAGATCTACGGGCTGATGCGGTCGCTGGCGGACGCCGGCGTCGCGGTGCTGATGATCTCCAGTGATATGGAGGAGGTGATCGGCGTCTCGGACCGCATCGCGGTCATGCATGAGGGACGGATCTCCGGCATTCTCGAGAAGGACGATTTCAGCCAGGAGAACGTGCTTTTGCTGGCGGTGGGCAAGAAGCCCGGTAGTTTTTTTGCCGCAGGTTCTGGTCGCAAAACCGCGGAACACTTTTGCGGAACCTGCTTTGGCAGGCCTTGGGAGAAGCGCAATGAGCAAAAAAGACCTCGGCCTGCTGGTGCTGATCCTGGTGGTCGGCGCGGTGGTGACGGCCATCAACCCGCGCTTCCTTTTGCCGATCAATCTTGCCAACACCTCCAACCTGATCGGCCTGTTCGGCATCCTCTCCATCGGCCAGGCCTTCGTCATCATCACCGGCGGCATCGAGCTCTCTGTGGGCTCGCTGGTGGCGCTGCTCGGCACGCTGTTCATCGACTTCATCGCCGTGCGCGAGATGGACTGGCCGCTGGCCTTCGTGCTGATCATCGCGCTCGGCGCCATCATCGGCTTCGTGCATGGCTGGCTGATCACGCGGCTCAAGATGCAGCCTTTCGTGGTGACGCTGTGCGGCCTGTTGATCTATCGCGGCGTAGCGCGTTTCTACACCGCCGACGGCACGGCGGGCTTCGCCTTCGGCCAGAATTTCCCCGACCTCGAATTCCTGACCGCCGGGCGCTCCTACGGCGTGCCGAACAGCTTCATCGCGCTGATCGTGATTGCCATCGTCATGTGGGTGGTGCTGCACCGCTCGGTATTCGGACGCTACCTCTACGCCATCGGTAAGAACGAGGAGGCGGCGAAATATTCGGGCATCCGCACCGGGCGCATCGTGATTGCCGCCTATGTCATCTGCGGCGTGCTGACGGCGCTGTCGGCGATCTATTTCGCCATGTACACGCGCTCGATCTCGCCCGCCAGCCACGGCCAGTTCTACGAGCTCTACGCGATCGCCGCGGCGGTGCTCGGCGGCTTCTCGCTGCGCGGCGGCGAAGGCTCGCTGGTCGGCGTGATCCTCGGCACCGTGCTGCTGCAGGAGCTGCAGAACCTGGTCAACCTGCTCGGCATCCCCTCCTCGCTCAACTTCGCGGTGATGGGCGGCGTCATCCTGATCGGCGTGCTGGTCGACCAGCAATGGGGCGTGTTCCGCGCCCGGCGCCGGATGCTGGAAGCGACGCGAAGGAACGTGGCCGGCGCGCGGCGGAGTAGACTCAGATCTGGTCCGACAGATCAGAGAACGCCATCGCCTTGCGCAGCACCTCGGCGAAGCGCTCGCCGGCGATCTCCCTGGCGCCGCTGTTGTCGATCGAGGTGACATCCGGCCCGGAAAGCGTCACGCTGGTGCTGCGCGCCAAGCGGGCGAGCACTTCGCCGCGCGATTCACGGCCGCGCGCCGCCAGCCGCTCGGCGAGGATCTCGGGCGTGGCGGTGATCTCGACCACCGCCAGATTGGCGTAGCGCTCGCGCAGCGTCGGGATGACGGCGCGGGAGACATTCGCCACCACGACATGGCCATTGGCGACCGCCCAGTCGACATCGGCCGGCAAGCCGTAGCGCAGGCCATGCGCGTCCCAGCAGATGGCGAAGGCCCCGTCGGCCTCCGCCTCGGCGAAGGCTGCGTCGGCCAGCGTGTCGTGATCCTCGCTCGCGGAATCGCTTGGCCGGGTGATGACGCGGCGCACGAATTCGAGCCGCGTCTCGTCGGCAAAATGCGCCCTGGCATAGCCGATCAGCGTGTCCTTGCCGGCGCCGCTCGGGCCGACGACCGCGACGAAGACGCCGTTGCGGATGGGAAGGGTTTCGGTGAGCTCGCGCTCGATCAACGCCGAAACCATCATGCGACACGCTTGCCCTGGCGCCAGACGGTGCGCACGACCGGCACATGATCGTCGACGCGCACGCGCACCAGGTCGGCGCGCCGGCCCGGCTCGATGATGCCGCGATCGCTGAGGCCGACCGCTTCGGCCGGGTTCTTCGAAACCATGGCGACCGCCTGCGGCAGCGAGATGCCTTCGACGACATCGCCGAGGAAGAAGGCCGACTGGATCAGGCTGAAGGGGATATAGTCGGACGACAGGATGTCGAGCAGGCCGTCGCTGGCAAGCGCCCTGGCCGAGACATTGCCGGAATGCGAGGCGCCGCGCATGACGTTGGGCGCGCCCATCAGCACGCCAAGGCCGGCCGCCTTCGAAGCCCTTGCCGCCTCCTCGGTGGTCGGGAACTCGGCGACGCGCACGCCCTGCGCAATCGCCTCGTCGACATGGCCGGCCGTCGCATCGTCATGGCTGGCAAGCACGATGCCGCGCTCCTGGCAGGCGGCGGAGATGAAGACGCGGTTCGGGCCGGAATTGCGGGCCGATTCCGCCATGCGCTTCTCGCAGATTTCTGGAAGTCGCGGTCGGTCAGCTTCAGCTTGCGCTGGTAGTAATAGGCATAGGTCTCGAGGTTGACGAACTGGCGCTGGCCCGGCGCATGGTCCATCAACGAGGCGAGCTTCACCCGGTCGTCGGTCTCGAAATTGGCGAAGGCCTCGAGGCAGTCCGGCGCCGAAACCTCGCAGCGCAGATGGATGAAATGGTCGGCCCTGAGCCGATCCTGGCGGACGCTGTCCTCGATGGCGTCGGCGAGCTTGCGCACGTCGTCGGACTTGAGGTCCGCGTCCTCGTCCATGCCGACGCGCAAGGCGTCAAGCACGGTGGTGATGCCGGCGGTCGCCACCTGGGCATCATGGGCGAGCACGGCGGCGATCGGGTTCCAACGCACTTTCGGACGCGGCGCGTAGTGGCCTTCGAGATGATCGGTGTGCAGCTCGACCAGACCCGGGATGACGTAGTCGCCGCCCATGTCCTCGCCGGCGCGGGTAGCGCCCGGCTCGATCGCGGCAATCAGGCCATCGCGCAGCAGCAACGAGCCGCCGACGATTTTGTCGGGCAGCACGATGCGGGCATTGGTGAGGACGGTTTCGGCGGTCATTTCAGCAGTCCTATTTCAAGCGATCGTTTTCGGGCGGTCAAATCAGGCGGTTTTTCTGGCCGGGCGGCGGCCAAGCGCATGGTGGGAGAGCACCATGAAGGGGGCGCCCGGTTCGGTTTCGACAAACAGCGTCAGCGCATCCACCGGCACCGGGTGCCGCAGCACATCCGCGAACAGGCTGTCGATTGCTGCACGAAGACGCGGGCTTTCCTGTGGCCCGACGCGTCCGGACAACGTCATGTGGAAGCGGAACGTCTCGAAGACGTAAGGATAACCCCACTGGCACAGATTGCGAAATTCCTGCGGCTTCAGCGAGTCGGGGCTGCGCCGCTCGATCTCAGCCTCGGTCAGCGGCGCGCGGAAGCGGTCGAAGGCGCGCACGACATCGCCGGCGAAGCTGTTGAGCGGAGGCAGCGTCGCTTCCGGCACCAGCGCGAAAAAGCCGTCGATCTGGCCGACGACGAGGCGGGGAATGACGACCTGCGGTGTGACTTCGGCGAAATTGTCGAGCGCTTCGCGCAACGAGGCTTCCGTCTCGTTCGGCGCCAGCCCGAACGGTGCCTTCAGCGTCGCATGGAACCCATAGCGCCTTGCCGAGGCGGTATGGAACGCGACCTCCGCCGCCGACAGCTCACCCACCGCCTCGACCGGCCGCGTCGCCGCGCCGAACGGGTCGCGGCCAAGCCAATTGGCAGCGATGCGCGCCAGCGGCTCGTCCTGCCGTGGGGTGAAATAGATGGCATAACGCATGAGAAAACCTCGTCGAAGTGCATCGCACCTCCAAGGTAGTGGTGCGACGCACTTCTAGTCTTTGCTTTCTGCATGTCGTTATCCCAAAACCGCTGCGCACTTTTGGGCGACATGCATCCGTCCGCTGCCATAGGTGATTTCCATGACGGATTGACGAAGCTTTCGTGGGTTTTCGAAGGCAAGCAAGCCCAGGAGGTCCTTAGCCGACGATTTTTCGGTGCTGACCAACAAGTTGAGCGCGACGGAAAATCTCAGGCTTTCATCAGCCATTCGTGCTCTGCGGCGTTGTGGAATTTCCATGTCCGCTTCGGGCCGGCCATGACGTTGAGATAGTAGAGATCGTAGCCGTGACAGGCCGCGCAGGGGTGGTAGCCCTTGGGCACCAGGACGACGTCGCCGTCCTCGATTGCCATCGCCTCGTCGAGATCGCGCGCGCCATGCCTGTCGGCATCGGTATAGACGCGCTGGAAGGCAAAGCCCTGCGGCGGGTTGAGGCGGTGGTAATAGGTCTCCTCGAGATAGGATTCCGCGGGCAGATTGTCCCGGTCGTGCTTATGCGGCGGATAGCTCGAGGTGTGGCCGCCGGGCGTGATGACCTCGACCACCAGCAGCGAGTCGGCCGGCTTGCCCTCGGGCAGGATGTTGGTGACGTAGCGCGTGTTGGTGCCCTTGCCGCGCACCTCCTGGCCGAGATCGTCAGGCCCGATCACGCGAACTGGCAAGCCGCCGCCGAGGCCCGGCGCCGAGCAGACGGCGAGTTCCAGCTCGGTGTCCGCCGTCACCGACCAGTCGGAGCCCTCCGGCACATAGACCGACCAGGGCTTGCCCTCGAAGGGCGACATGCGCGCGCCGAGCAGGCCGAGATCCTTTCCGCCGGCTTTTGTCGTGCCCTTGCCGGTGACGAAGACCAGGCAGACTTCGCGATCGCCGGTCTGCCCGGATGCGCTCTGACCAGGTTTCAGCCGATGCAGGTCGAAGCCGACATAGGTCCAGCCAGCGCTTTGCGGCGTGACGTGAGCGACGCGGCCGTGGCCCTTGTCGGCCTTGACGAGCAGTTTCGACATTTTTGTCTCCCTAATTCCTCGACATTGGCTTTGATGGATTGCAGGCCATCCAACTTCGTCATCCTAGGGCGAAGCAGGAGCGAAGCTCCGTCGCGGAGACCCTAGGATGACGAAGCGAGAGGCGTTCCGGCAAATCGCCAACGCATGCGATCCGTCACGCACGCAGTATCCGATAAACAAAAATTCCCGCGCCATGGACCGCTTCATTCCTTCGGCTCGGCCGGAGGCTTGGCCTCCTCGGCCGGCTTGTAAAGATAGAAGAACTGCCACACCGCGTAACCGGCGAAGCCGAGCGCGATGACGCCCCAGAAGGGCGTGCCGGAGGCGAACTCGATCACCGACCAGATCAGGCAGACGGCGACGACGGCGATGCGTCGCCACAGCGGCCGGAAGAAGGGGTGCTCATAGTCTTTCATCGCGCCATCCAGGATTTGTTCGACAAGCATCAAATAAGCCGCGCGTCGAAACGAATCCACCGCTCAGGCATTCGGAAAACCTTGCGTCTCCACCGTGTAACCGGCGGCCGTCATCACCCGCATCAATTCCTTGTGGCCGACCTCAGCCATCTTCAGCGGCGGGTTCTTCTTCGGATCCTGCTCGGCCTCGACCACGAACCAGCCTTCATAGCCATGATCGGCGAAACGCTGGACGATGGCGCCGAAATCGAGCGAGCCGTCGCCCGGCACGGTGAAGGCGCCAAGCGCCACGGCATCGAGGAAGGATTGTTTCGAGCGGTCGAGACCGTCGATCACGCCCATGCGCACGTCCTTCACATGGACGTGGTTTATGCGTTTGTGATGGTTGTCGATGGCGCGCAGCACATCACCGCCGGCAAAGGCAAGATGGCCGGCATCGAGCAGCAACGGGATGCCTTCGCCGGAATGGCGCATGAAGGCATCAAGCTCCGGCTCGGTCTCGACCACCGCCGCCATGTGATGATGGTAGGAGAGCGGCATGCCCTGGTCGGCGCACCATTCGCCGAATTCCGTGACACGACGGCCATAGGCCTTCATCTCGTCGCCGGTGAGCTTCGGCTTGGTGGCCAAAGGTTTTGAGCGTTCGCCCTGGATGGAGCGGCCGACCTCGCCATAGACGATGCAGGGCGCGTTGACCGCCTTGAACAGGTCGATCATCGGCTGGATGCGATCCTTGTTCTTCGCCAGATCCTCATCGACCAGCGTGCCGGAGAACCAGCCGCCGCAGAGCGTGACGTCCGCCTCCTTCAGGATCGGCAGCATCACCCTCGGATCGTTGGGGAAGCGGCGGCCCATCTCCATGCCGGTGAAGCCTGCCGAGCGCGACTGGCGCAGACATTCCTCCAGCGACACGTCATCGCTCAATTCCACGAGATCGTCGTTCCACCACGCGATGGGGGACATGCCCAGTTTGGCTTTCAAGTCGTCACTCCAATGTCAGTTCGTTGCGAGGCGGACGCGGCTCAGCCCTGACGGCTGCCCACGGCTTCCTCGTATTTCTTGCGCGCGGCGTTCACTTCGCGTCGCGACGAGACTTCCGGGACAGCGACGTCCCACCAATGGCCGCCGGCCTCGGTCGACACCAGCGGGTCAGTATCGATAACCAGCACGGTGGTCTTGCTGTTTCCCTTCGCCTTGGCGAGCGCCGTCTCCAGTTCGGCGATCGAGGCCACCTTCTCCGCAATGGCGCCAAGGCTTGCCGCGTGGGCTGCAAAGTCGACGTCGGGCATCACCTCGTGGCGGGCATCCTTCAGGAGATTGTTGAAGTTGGCGCCGCCGGTCGCCATCTGCAACCGGTTGATGCAGCCATAGCCGCGGTTGTCGAGCAGCACGATGGTGAGTTTCAAGCCGAGCATCACCGAGGTGGTGATCTCGGAATTGAGCATCAGATAGGAGCCGTCGCCGACCATGACGACGACCTCCTGGTCGGGCTTGGCCATCTTGACGCCGAGGCCGCCGGCGATCTCGTAGCCCATGGTCGAGAAGCCGTATTCGGCATGGTAGGAGCCCGGCGCGCCGGCCTGCCAGAGCTTGTGCAACTCGCCCGGCAAGCCGCCGGCGGCATGCAGCAAGGTGACGCCCGAGCCCATGGCGCGCTGCACGGCGCCGATCACCTGCGCGTCGGAAGGATAGGCGGCGTTGGTCGAGGCCGTCACCTTGGCGGCCGCGGCCTGCCAGTCCTTCTTGCCCTTCAGCGCATTGTCGGTCCAGGCGGCCGGCGCCTTCCAGCCCTTCAGCGCGGCGGAAAGCTCCGACAGCCCCTCGGCCGCGTCGGCGACCAGCGGCAGCGCCCAGTGCTTGCCGGCGTCGAAGACCTGGGTATTGAGCCCAACGATGGTACGGCCGGCATTCTTGAACAGCGCCCAGGAGCCGGTGGTGAAATCCTGCAGCCTGGTGCCAACGGCAAGCACGACGTCAGCTTCTTCGGCCAGCCGGTTGGCGGCGGAGGTGCCGGTGACGCCGACCGCCGCCATGTTGAGCGGATGGTCGTCGGGCAGCGAGGATTTACCGCCTTGCGTCTCGCAGACCGGAATGCCGGCGCCCTGCACCAGCTTGGCCAGTTCCCCCGACGCTTGCGAATAGAGGACGCCGCCGCCGGCGATCACCAGAGGCTTCTTGGCGTCCTTCAGCGCCGCAACGGCGGCGGCAAGCTCGTTACGGTCAGGGCGCAGCCGGCGCGGCGTCCAGACACGCTCGGCAAACAGGCTTTCGGGATAATCATAGGCTTCGGCCTGCACGTCCTGGCAGAGCGACAGCGTGACCGGACCGCATTCGGCCGGATCGGTCAGCACCTGCATGGCGCGGTTGAGCGCGGGATGATCTGCTCGGGCCGCGTGATGCGGTCGAAATAGCGCGACACGGGGCGGAAGCAGTCGTTGACGCTCGCCGTGCCATCGGAGAAATCCTCCGCCTGCTGCAGAACCGGATCGGGCAGGCGGTTGGCAAAACATCGCCGGGCAGCAGCAGCACCGGCAGCCGGTTGACATGGGCAAGCGCGGCCGCCGTCACCATGTTCAGCGCGCCGGGTCCGATCGAGGTGGTCGCGGCCATGAAGCGTCGCCGGAAATTTGCCTTGGCATAGGCGATCGCTGCATGCGCCATCGCCTGCTCGTTATGGGCGCGGAAGGTCGGCAGCTCGTCGCGCACCTGATAGAGCGCCTCGCCGATGCCGGCGACATTGCCATGGCCGAAGATCGCCCAGACGCCGCCGAAGATCGGCAGCTTCTTGCCGTCGATCTCGGTCATCTGGCGGGACAGAAAGCGGGTCACAGCCTGCGCCATCGTCAGGCGAACGGTCTTGCTCATTGGTCGTTTCCTCCGGCTTCCCTTGTGCCGCCTTGTTATGCTGCCCGTCTTCTTATGCTGCTTTGCGGCCGCGCGCCGCAAGCCATGCCTCGGTCAGCTGCTCGAAACGCGCGGCCATGTCGGCGATGGCCTCGTCATCCGACATCCGGCCGGCCAGCCATTGTTCGGCGGCGTTGACGAAGATGGTGCGACCGACGGCAAATCCCTTGACGATCGGCGCCTTGGCCGTGGCGGCGAAGGCGGCCTCCAGCTCGTCTTGCGGCGCCTCCAGGCCGAGCAGCACGACGCCGCGGCACCATGGATCGTTCTTGACGATCACCTGTTCGATCTTCGCCCAGGCGTTCGCCGAAGCCTGCGGCTCGAGCTTCCACCAGTCGGGCTTGATGCCCAGCGCGTAAAGTTCCTCCAGCGCGCGCGGAATTGTGGTGTCGTCGAGCTTGCCGTGCTTGCCGGCGATGATCTCGACGAGAAGTTCGCGGCCAACTTTCCGTGCCGCCTCGAACAGCGCCCGCAGCTTCTGCTGCTGCTCGGTCTTGAGCGCTTCGGGATCGTCCGGATGATAGAAGCACAGGCATTTGATGCAGTGGTCGACCGGCCAGTCGGTCAGCTGCGAGCCGATATCCTGCGAGAATTCGAAGCGCAGCGGCCGCGATCCGGGCAATTCGACCGGGCGGCCGAGCCAGGCGAAGGGGTGACGAGCGAATTCGAACATGGCGTCGCGGCCATATTTCTCGTCGATCAGCATGCCGTAGCCGTCGCGGCCGGCGGCGACCTTGGCCGCCGCCTTGACGGTGAGCACCTTGAAATCGGGGACGCGCGAAGCGTCGGCGCCGACCCTGGCGGCGACGTCCTCGAGCTGGACGCGATGGTCGCAAGCTAAAGCCATCAGCGAAGGGATGTCGCGGCGGCGCGTTGTGGCCCAATGGATGTGGTTGATCGCCTCGTCCTTGCGCAGCGCCAAATGTTTGCTGCCGTGCTTCAGGAAGAACTGCAGTTCCTCGAAGGTCGGGTATTCCGGCGCGCAGAGCAGGCGCGACACGGCGAAGGCGCCGCAAGCATTGGCCCAGGTCGCGGCGGTGGCAAAACTTTCGCCGCCGAGCCAGCCGCGCAGGAATCCAGACATGAAGGCGTCGCCGGCGCCGAGCACATTGTAGATCTCGATCGGAAAACCCTTGCCGACGATGCCGTCCTCGAGGTCGTCGCTGATCGGCCCGTCGTACACAATGCAGCCCTTGGCGCCGCGCTTCAGCACGATGGTGGCCGGAGACAGCGAGCGGATCGTCTTCAGCGCGCTCAGGCAGTCGTCGGCGCCGGAGGCGATCATGATCTCCTCCTCGGTGCCGACGATGAGGTCGCAGTCGGGCAGCACCGTCTTCAGCTGCGCCGAGACGCGGTCGGATTTGACGTAGCGCTCAAAACCTTCGGCATGGCCGGCAAGGCCCCAGAGGTTCGGTCGGTAGTCGATGTCGAAGACGACCTTGCCGCCCTTGGCCTTCATCAGGCGGATCGCCTTGCGCTGCGCGGCATCGGAGTTGGGGCGCGAGAAATGCGTGCCGGTGACGACAACCGAGCGGGCCGAGGCGATGAAGGCTTCGTCGATGTCCTCTTCAGCCAGCGCCATGTCGGCGCAGTCGGAGCGGTAGAAGATCATCGGCGAGACGCCTTCGTCCTCGACGGAAAGCAACACAAGCGCCGTCAGCCGCTCCCTGTCGGTCTTCAAGCCGTCGACCGAGACGCCTTCGCGCCTGAGCTGCTCGCGGATGAAGCGGCCCATCTGCTCGTCGCCGACACGGGTGAGCAGCGCCGAATTGAGCCCAAGCCTTGCCGTGCCGACGGAAATGTTGGCCGGGCAGCCGCCGACCGACTTGGCGAAGGAGGTGATGTCCTCCAGCCGCGAGCCGATCTGCTGTCCATAGAGATCGACCGAGGCGCGGCCGATCGTGATGACGTCGAGCGGCGGATATCTCGCTTCCACGGCTTGGCCCATTCGAACCTCCCATCGGCCTTGTTGTGCAGAGCAGCGTCGTTTTGGGCAGCGCGCGCGAATGGCAGCGTGGTGCCGTCAATATGAAATAATAATTCCAATCCTTAGTCAATATGGAATGAGCATTCCCGGACGGAAAATCGCTGGCATCGGGACCGTTCAGGCCTTGCGCTTGCGGCCGGCGTCGCGCCGCTTCTCGCCGACGGCGACGGTCAGCGCCATGGCGAGCGCCATCGTCGCCGAGATCGATCGGAAGCCGCCGAAATCGGCTTCCGCCACTTCGAACCAGACCTTGGCGAACTGGGCGAGCGGCGAGAACGAGCTGTCGGTGATGGCGACGATCGGCACACCCTGCTCCGCGATCGAGCGCGTCTCCTCGATGGTCGCGGGCGCGTAAGGCGAGAAGGAGATGGCGATGACGGCGTCGCGCGGCGTGGCGAAGCGATCATCTCGGCATTCAAGCCGCGGCCGATTCGATCAGTTGGTTGCGGATCTTGAGCTTGCCCAGCGCATAGGCGATGTAGGAGGCGACCGGATAGGAGCGGCGCTTGGCCAGCACATAGATGGTCTCGGCTTTCGCCAGAAGCGCGACCGCCTCCTCGAAATGCGCATCGTTCAGCGCGCGCGAAATGTCGCTCAGCGAAGTGCTGGCGGCGGCGACGAAACCGTCGAAGATCGCCCGGTAGCCGCCGCCTTCCTCGGCCTTGGCGCGCAGTGCCGCAAGCCTTTCGTCATAGGAGGAATTGCGCTCGCGCAGGCGCTCCCGAAAAACCTGCTGGAGGCTGGTGAAGCCGTCGAAGCCGAGCTGCTGGGCGAAACGGATCAGCGTCGAAGGCTGGACGCCGGCCGAGGCGGCGATGCTCGCCGCCGTGCCGAAGGCTATATCGTCGGGATTATCGAGCGCATAGGCGGCGATCTGGGCGATGCGCTTGGGCAGGCTCGCGCGCCGCTCCAGGATCGTTGCGCGCAACGTCTCAAAATCGCGAGGCACCCGTTCGTCCATCGTCGCTCCGCCCACGGCCATGCTGGTGTCCCTCTCCTGCCTCATCATAGCGAGTTCACGCAAGAACACCATAAAAAATGATTTGGACGTTCCATTCTCGATCAAAATGGATTAACTCATCCACATCAATTCTGCCCCTTATCGCGGAGACATCGACATGGTCGGAGTGGGCCTCATCGGCACGGGCTTCATGGGCAAGTGCCACGCCATCGCCTGGAACGCGGTCGGCACCGTCTTTCCCGATGTCGACAAGCCGAGACTGGTGCACCTCGGCGAGGTCAATGACGATCTGGCCCGGCGCAAGGCCGGCGAGTTCGGCTTCGCTCGAGGCTCGGGCGACTGGCGCGCCGTGGTCAACGATACGGAGGTCGACGTCGTCTCGCTGACCACGCCCAACCAGTTCCATCCGGAAATGGCGATCGCGATTTTGGAAGCCGGCAAGCATCTGTGGTGCGAGAAGCCGATGGCGCCGAGTTTTGCGGGGGCCGAGGCGATGGCCGAGGCCGCAAAGAAATCCGGCAAGGCCGCCGTGCTCGGCTACAACTACATCCAGAATCCGGCCATCCGCCACATCGGCGCTCTGCTCGAGGAAAAGATCATCGGCGACGTCAATCTCGTGCGCATCGAGATGGACGAGGATTTCATGGCCGATCCGGAAGCGCGGTTCTTCTGGAAGCATGAGGCCGCCTCCGGCTACGGCGCGCTCGACGATTTCGCCGTGCATCCGCTGTCGCTGATCAAGGTGCTGTTCGGCCGCGTTGCCCGCGTCATGTGCGACATGGTCAAACCCTATGCCGACCGCAAGGTCGCTTCCGGCGGCCGCCGCGCGGTCGAGACCTACGATATCGCCAGCGTCTTGATGCATCTCGAAAACGGCGTCGCCGGCACACTGCTGGTCAACCGCTCGGCCTGGGGCCGCAAGGGCCGCATCGCCATCCAGATCTTCGGCTCGAAGGGCTCGATCCTCTACGACCAGGAACGGATGAACGAATTCCAGCTTTATCTGACCGCCGACCGGCCGACCGAGCAGGGCTACCGCACGATCCTGGTGGCGCCGCACCACAAGCCTATGATTCCTTCCTGCCGGCGCCCGGCCATGGGCTGGGCTTCAACGACCTCAAGATGATCGAATGCCGCGAGCTCTTGATGCGGATCGCCGGCAAGCCGGCGCGGATCATCGATTTCGACGAGGGGCTGGAGATCGAGCGCACGGTGCATGCGATGGCGCGCTCGTTCCAGGAACAGCGCTGGATGGATGTGCGATAGTCCAACGGCCGGTTGCCTGACGACGAATTGAAGACCGCCTTCGGTTCGGAAGGATCAGCCCCTCGCACCGTCCGGTATGTCGATGCCGAGCAGCGCCTGCAGCCCGAACAGCACGAGCAGCGAGGCCACGAACATGCCGGCAAACACCGCGGTGCCGACGGCGGCGCCCTTGCCGATCGTCGCATTGGTCATGCGCCAGGTCAGCACCATCGACAGCGCGAACAGAAGCAGCGAGACCAGCCCGCTGATCTCGTCGGCCGAAGACACGAACAACCTCAGCAGCGCCGACGGCAGCATCAGCCAGGCGATGATGGCCGAGGCCCAGTTGGAGGCAACGACATAGTGGACGAAGCGTCCGCCGATGCCGGCGCGCGGCGCTACCAGCGCAAGCGCCACCAGCGGCAAGACCCAGGAGCCGATATCGACCGTCGCCAGCTTGAGCAGCATGCCGAGGCGGCCGGCGAAGGCGTTCGGATCGCCGATCTCGTTGGCGATGCCGACCCAGCCGACGATCAGCGCCGGCGCCGCCACGACGATGGCGAAGAAGGAATTCCAGAAACCGTCCGCCGACAGGTCGAGCATGCGCAGGCCGTCGGCCTTGCCGAACATCAGCCGCCAGCGCCGGCCAGCGAAGCATAGGTTTCGTCCGCCGAAAGCATGGTCACGCGAGACCCTGTCCGAACCAGTCTTCGATGAAACGTTCGTAGATTTGGGTCAGCGTCTCGAGATCGGCAAGCGCCACGCGCTCGTCGACCATGTGCATTGTCTTGCCGACCAGCCCGAACTCGACCACCGGGCAATAGTCCTTGATGAAACGCGCATCCGACGTGCCACCGGAGGTGGAGAGCGCCGGCGTCTTGCCGACCACCGCCGCGACCGATGTGCTCAGCGTGTCGATCAGCTTTTCGTCGCGGGTGAGGAAGACATGGCTCGGCCGGTCGCGCCAGACGAGCTCGTAATCGACAGGCGCCTTCTTGCCCGGCCGGTATTTCTTGCGCCCGGCCGCCTGGTCGAGCCGGTTGTGGATCTCGGCCTGGATCGTTTCGGCGTCCCAAGTGTCGTTGAAGCGGATGTTGAAGGTGGCGGTGGCCTTGGCCGGGATGACGTTGGTCGCCGGATTGCCGACATCGATCGAGGTCACTTCCAGATTGGTCGGCTGGAAATCCCTGGTTCCCTTGTCGAACACCGGATGGAGCAGCGCATCGACCAAGCTGATGAGCCCGCGCACCGGGTTGTCGGCAAGCTGCGGATAGGCGGCGTGGCCCTGGCGGCCGTTGACGATGACGCTGCCGGAGAGTGAGCCGCGCCGGCCGATCTTGATCATGTCGCCAAGCGCATCCGGATTGGTCGGCTCGCCGACGATCGAGGCATCCCATTTCTCGCCCTTGGCGGCCGCCCAGTCGAGCAGCTTGGTCGTGCCGTTGATGGCCGGCCCTTCCTCGTCGCCGGTGATCAGCAGCGATACCGAGCCTTTCGGGCCGCCATCCTTCTCGATGTGGCGCGCCACCGCGGCGATGAAGCAGGCGATGCCGCCCTTCATGTCGACGGCGCCGCGCCCGTACATCTCGCCATTGGCGATCTCGGCGGCAAAGGGCGGATGCGTCCAGGCCGCCTCGTCGCGACCGGCACGACGTCGGTATGGCCGGCAAACATCAGATGCTGGCCGTTGCCCGAGCGGCGCGCATAGAGGTTTTCGATATCCGGCGTGCCGCTTTCGGCGAACACCGGCCGTTCGACCGAGAAGCCGAGCGGCTTCAGCATGTCTTCCAGCGTCTGCAGCGCGCCGCCCTCGGCAGGTGTCACGGAAGGACAGCGGATCAGGGCGGCAAGGTTCTGGGCGGGGTCGGTCGGCAATTTCATGGGCAAAGCGATAGTCGAAAGCAACGGACCTGTCACGGTCGGACATGGTGGGCGATCACGCCGCCGACAATATGGCTGCCATGTCATATAGTTGCGAGCCAAGTCGGGACGATTGCATGGCCAAGGAAGAAAAAACCATTGCCGTCGCCGGCGCCGGCAGCATCGGCTGCTATGCGGGCGGCTGCCTGGTGCTCGCCGGGCGAAAGGTGAATTTCCTGGGACGCGGCCGCATCGTCGAGGCCATGCGCAAGGATGGGCTTCGGGTCAGCGATCTCGACGGCCGCGACCGCCGCATCGATCCGGAGGCGCTTGCGGTCACAGACGATCCCGCGATGGCGCTGCGCAACGCGGATATCATTCTCGTCACGGTAAAGAGCGGCGCGACCGGGGAGATGGCAGGGTTTGTTGCGGCCCATGCCCGCCCCGACGCCATCGTGATCAGCCTGCAGAACGGCGTCGACAACCAGGACAAGTTGCGCGCTAAGCTTCCTGCGCAGCGCGTGCTTGCCGGCATGGTTGCGTTCAACGTCGTGCAATCGCCGGACGGCGAGACGCCGTTTCGGGTTCATCGCGCGAGCGAGGGCAAGGTTATGGTCGAGGATGGGGTGGACGGCCTCGCTGGACTGCTCGGTGTCGAAGGGCTTGGGGTCGAAGCCCGTTCCGACATGAGGGCGGTGCAGTGGAGCAAGCTCTTGATGAACCTCAACAACGCGCTTGTGGCGCTCTCCGGTCTGCCGCTGGCGCGTGAGCTGGCCGAACGCCGCTGGCGCCGGATCCTGGCCGGCCAGATCGACGAGGCGCTCGCGGCGATGAAGGCCGCCGGCATCGAACCGGCGCGAATCACCGGCCTGCCGCCGTCGCTGCTGCCGAAAGTGCTGAGGCTTCCCGACTGGCTGTTCGGACTGCTGGCCCGGCGCATGCTGGCGATCGATCCGGAGGCTCGCTCCTCCATGTGGGACGATCTCGAGCGCCGCCGCCCGACCGAGATCGACGACTTGCAGGGCGCGGTGCTCAGCCTGGCGAAGCAGACCGGCACGCCGGCGCCGACGATCGAGCGCGTCGCGGCGCTGGTGCGTCAGGCGGAAGCGGAAAAGCGCGGCCCGCCTGGATTGACGCCGGACATGATCCAGAGCAGCTCCAGGAAAAGTGTGTAACGGTTTTCCGTCCGGAATTGCGTAAAAACAAGAGAAAGAGCGGTTCGTCGTTTCCAAGAACCGGTGAACCGCTCTAACGCTCCTCGATCAGCGTGATCTTCTGCCAGATCTTGCGCGACAGGTTGGACGCCAGGTTTTCGATGTCGTTGACGCCGTCGACGACCACGTCGTCATTGACCGACTGCGCGAACAGCGCGGCGATCTTGCCGGTGATCGACAGCATTTCCGAGCAATAGTCGAGATAACGCGCGAGGTCGGCGGCCTTGGTGATGCGGGCGGGCGAATGCGCGGTCGGCTTGAAACTGGCCGACAGTGTCGCCGGATCCTTGGTCAGTTGGTGCATGTCGATGACATGGATCAGCGACCGAAGGCCATGCAGCTCGCGGAACACCTTCTTGCGCTTGATGCGCTCCTCGGCCCGCATCAGCGCAAGGAAGCCGACGACGGCGAGGATGAGCACATTGAGGGCGGATTCGATGCCTTGCACCGACTGTACGGCGTCGCCGGGTCCGGAAAAACGGCCGAGCGGCAGGATGGTGCCGACGAACAGGAAGACCAGCGCGCCGGCGACGACAGCGGCGACGATGACGCCGCGCAGCCACCAGATCGGCGCCTCCAGATCCTTGGCCGCCCTCGCCAGGTCGCGCGACAGCGACACCAGCTCGGCGGCGACGCCACGCAGACCTGCGTCCGGGAAGCGCTCGGCGACGCGCTCTTCCAGCCTTTCGGCGGTCTCGATGATCAGCTTCGGATCAAGCGTGCGGTAGCGCATGGCTCTCTTGTTCTTCACGCAATTCCGGACGCAAAACCGCTGCACACTTTTGCTGGAATTGCTCTAGCGGTCGGCCGGCGCATTGGTGCGGCTGCCGTAGCGATTGGACCCGGCTTGTCCCGGAAACAGGCAGAGCACCAGGAAAGCGACGATCGACACGACCGGGACGAACAGCACCAGCGCCGCGATGCCGGGCTTGTCGAGGTCGTGCAGCCGCTTCACCGCCAGCACGATGTTCGACCATAGCGAGGCGAGGAAGGTGAGGAAGAAGACGAACGACCACATGTTGCTCTCGGCCGAGCCCTCCGGCACCAGCGTGAAGCGGTAGAGCGGGAAAGCCTGGACGAGGGCCACCAGCAATCCGCCGAGAAAATAGGCCGCGCGGCTGACGCGGCCCGAGGTCTTGAAGAACAGCCAGATGAAGTCTGCTTTTTCAGGCAAGCGGGTCCGGTCCGTATTGATTGGCGCCCCTGGTGCCTTCGAGGATGCCGAGTTCGATGAGCAGCCAGATGCCGCCGATGATGGGTATAAGGCCGATCAGCGTCCACCAGCCCGACTTGTTACGGTCGTGCCAGCGTTTGGCATAGAGAGCAATCGCGAAATAGATCGATGCCAGCATGACGAGGATGCCGATGACGCCGACCTGGTCGCCGCCGGCGGTGGTGAAACGTGTGCCGAGGATCGTATCGAGAATGAAGGCAACAATGGCGATGACGATGAATATGCCGATGCCGGCCCAGAACTTGGCGCGGTTGATGCGGCCGTCAAAACTCGTCAGCAGATATTTCCAGTCCATGACGCCCCTCCGTTGAACCAGCGCGACGGAATGTCGCGCCGGCGGAAGGTGCGTCCGTTTCCGGAAAAGATCAATCGCGCAGCAATTCGTTGATCGAGGTCTTGGAGCGGGTCCTGGCGTCGACGCGCTTGACGATGACGGCGCAGTAGAGGCTAGGCCCCGGCTCGCCATTGGGCAGCGGCTTGCCCGGCAGCGATCCGGCGACCACAACGGAGTTCGCCGGCACCTCGCCATAGAAGACCTCGCCGGTGGCGCGGTCGACGATCTTGGTCGACTGGCCGATGAACACGCCCATGCCGAGCACCGAGCCTTCGCGCACGATGCAGCCTTCGACCACTTCGGAGCGCGCGCCGATGAAGCAATTGTCCTCGATAATGGTCGGGCCGGCCTGCATCGGCTCCAGCACGCCGCCGATGCCGACGCCGCCCGAGAGGTGCACGTTCTTACCGATCTGGGCGCAGGAGCCGACGGAAGCCCAGGTGTCGACCATCGTGCCTGTATCGACATAGGCGCCGACATTGACGAAGGACGGCATCAGCACCGCGCCCGGCGCGACATAGGCCGAGCGGCGCACGACCGAGGACGGCACGGCGCGGAAGCCGGCCTTCTCGAAATCGACGGCGCTCCAGCCGTCGAACTTCGACGGCACCTTGTCCCACCACACCGCCTGCCCTGGGCCACCCTTGATGATCTCCATCGGGTTCAGCCGGAAGGAGAGCAGAACCGCCTTCTTCAGCCACTGGTTGACGTGCCACTTGCCGTCTTCCTGCCGCTCGGCGACGCGGGCCACGCCGCGGTCAAGCAGGTCGAGCGCCGACTGGATGGCGTCGCGCGTTTCGCCGCGTGTCGCGGTCGAAATCGTATCGCGCTCCTCAAAGGCCTTTTCGATGGTCTTTTCGAGGCTCGCCAGATCGGGCTTCGACATGAATTTGCTCCATTACAAAGCTGTTAAGGGCTGCGCCTTAACCTGTTTTGAAATCGCGCGGACCCTATGTGAAGCCTTGATGAGGGTCAATCGCGGCTGCGTCACGGGACGGCGCAAGTAAAGGAAATTAGGACGGTGGACTCAATGACACCCATGGAAAAGGCGGGCTGGACGCCGCTGCCGCATTCGGACGAGGACCTGGAGCGGTCCAAAAGCGTGCCGGACACGCCGCAGACGCGGGCCGAAACCTATCGCCTGGCCTGGAATGATCCCGACTTCATGACGCGGCGCGAACTGCGCCCGGTGCGCCTGCAGCTGGAGCTGCTGAAGCCCGAGATGATCCTCGCCGAACGCGGCATCCGCTCGACCGTCATCCTGTTCGGCGGCGCAAGGCTACCGGAGCCGGGCGGCGAGGCCTGGGCGGCGAAGAACGAGACGCAGAAGAAGAACCTCGAGCTGAACAGCAAATACTACGAAGAGGCGCGCAAGTTCGCCCGGTTGTGCTCGCAGCAGTCGGCCACGTCCTACTACCGCGAATTCGTCGTCGTCACAGGCGGCGGGCCCGGTGTCATGGAGGCTGGAAACCGCGGCGCCGACGATGTCGGCGCGCCCTCGATCGGCCTCAACATCGTGCTGCCGCACGAGCAGGCGCCGAACGCCTATGTGACGCCGGAGCTCTGCTTCAACTTTCACTATTTCGCCATCCGAAAGATGCATTTCGTCATGCGCGCCAAGGCGGTGGCCGTGTTTCCGGGCGGCTTCGGCACGATGGACGAATTCTTCGAGACGCTGACCTTGATCCAGACCGGGCGCATGGAGCGCGTGCCGGTGATCCTGTTCGGCAAGGCTTTCTGGCAAAGGGCGATCGACCTCGACTTCCTTGCCGAGCAAGGCACGATCTCGCCCGGCGACCAGGACATCATCGATTTCGTCGACACCGCCGACGAAGCCTGGGACATCGTCCGTCGCTTCTATAGTCTTTGAGCGAGCCGGCCGCCGCTACTGCAGCTCGGCCAGCCAGCCATTCGAATGCGCGAAGCGCACGATCGCCGCACGGGAGTGGAGCTCCAGCTTGTCGGTTGCCCTGGTACGGTAGGTCTCGATGGTCTTTATGCTGAGGTTGAGGCGCGAGGATATCTCCTTGTTGCTGTAGCCTCGCGCTACCAGCTGGATCACCGACCGCTCGCGCTCGCTGAGATTGCCTGCGTCAGCCTGCGCGCCGTTGCGTGGGCTCAAGATTCGCGCCGCAAGCGCCGGGTCGACATAATTGTCACCGGCCAGCACGCAGCGGATGGCCTGCAGCAGGTCCGTCGCGGTCGATCGTTTGACCACGAAACCGCGTGCCCCGGCAGCCAGCACCTGGCGCAGGCAGCCGGGGTCCTCATGCGCGGTCAGCGCGATGCAACCGAGCTCGGGAAAGCGTTCGACGAGCCGTTCGATGAGCGTGACCCCGTTGACGCCGGGGAGCGAGATATCGACCACGGCGACGTCCGGAAGGGCCTTGCCGATGCCCTCGAAGGCCTCATCGGCATTCGCCGCCAGTCCGACGATCGTCAGATCGTCCTGGCTGTTGATCATCGCACCGACGCCGGACAGGATGATCGGATGGTCGTCGACCACGAATATGCGCCTGCAGCACACCTTTAACCTCCATCAGTCTGTCAAAGGGCCCGCCGCTCGAAGCGGGTCCCTTGTGCTTGATGGTCTAGGCAACTGCCCCGCCTGGCGCGGGACGCCCGTCTGTTTCAGCAAAGCCGCAAAACGGCCGCAACGGGTAAGCCATCCCCCGCCTGACCCATGAGCCGGATTGTAAGCCGCGGCCAACGATTTCGGATGTGGAACGCTTCACGTAGGCGCTCGCAGCGTTTCCCCAGCGCTCAGTCGGGCAAAGGCACATCGGCGTAGATGGCGGTCCCCTTGCCCTTGGCGGTTTCGACCGTGAGCTCGCCGCCGATCAAGGCGAGGCGCTCCTTCATCCCCGCCAGTCCCAAATGGCGAGAGCCGGGCGCGACATCACCATCGAACCCATCGCCGTTGTCTTCCACGGTCAGCCGCAGCCTCTTGTCCCAAATGTGGGCCGTCACGCTGACGCGGCTCGGCCGGGCATGCTTGCCGATGTTGGTGAGGGCCTCCTGCGCGATGCGATAGAGCGTCAGCGCGACTTCGGGCTCGAGCGGCCTCGACAAGGCTTCGAGATCGACGTCGCAGGGTATGCCGAGCTGAGCGCACAGCATGCTGGCCAGATCCTCGACCGAGGCGCGGAGGCCCAGGCGATCGAGATCCGCGGGGCGCAGGCTCCAGGCGGCATCGTGCACCCTGGTGCTCAGCTGGTCGACGAGCTGAGCGGCGCGCGCGAGACGGGCATCGAGCTCCGCGGAGTCCGCGCGGATGCTGTGCAGCTCCAGCGCCACGCTTGCCAGCATCTGGCCGAGATCGTCGTGCAGCTCGCGCGACAGGCGCAGGCGCTGTTCTTCCTGCACGGCAACCAACCGCCGCGTCAATCTCCGACGCTGGGCCTTCGCAGTTTCGTCCTCGCCTGGCTGGATAGCCGCCCGCATCAACGTTCTCTTCTCCATGTCGTTGCCGAGGCGCGCAAGCTGTCCACGGATTGGCGAGAAAAGGCATGAAAGTCTGTTCCTCCGTACAGTATACACCCGCCATAAGCCTTTATGCCTGTCAGTTTTTTCCCGATGCCTTCAACTTTTCCTGACAAGCACATCAGCTGAAAAACCGACAGGCCATGCCGATCGGCCCGGATGTCTCGGTATCTTTTCTGCAGGCATCCTTGTTGCGTGGTTCCGGTCATCTTGTGCTGGCCGGGATGTTCAACGCAAACCAAGGAGAACGTCATGAGGAAGATCATTCTGGCCGCGGCTGTCCTTTCGGCTCTGACTGGTACGGCATCCGCCGTTTCGATCGGTAGCGGCAACGGGAACGGCAACGGCAATGTCGGGGTCGGCAACGGCAACGGAAACGGAAACGCCAATACCGGCGCCTTCAACGGCAACTTCAACGGCAACGGCAATTTCGGTTTCGGCAACGGCAACGGAAACGGCAATGCCAACATGGGCGCCTTCAACGGCAACTTCAACGGTAACCTCAATGCCGGCGCCGCCAACGGCAACGGCAACGGAAACGGCAACTTCGGCCTCGGCAACGGCAACGTGAACGGCAACGGCAACTGGGGCTTCGGCAACGGCAATGCCAACGGCAACGCCAACGCGGGTATTGGCAACGGCAACGGCAACGGCAACGCCAACCACTAGCGTCGCCACTAGCGTCGAAAGACGCTGACGCTTCTGGGATCGCCGAGCCACGCGCCGTCCCCCCGCGCAAGGCTATCGCGACATGTCGCCGGCGGTCCCAGTCCTTTCCAAGCAGGTCCCTTTTCCAAGCAAGCCATGGAAGGAGTTCGCAGATGAAATGGTGTGTGACAGCGGCGTTTTGTCTTGGCCTATTGAGCGCAACCGCGGCGAAGGCCGACACCACGACGGGCAGCCAGGCCTTCAGCACGTCCAGGATCGCTCAAACCGCCGGCCAATACGGCCAGTATATCGGTTCGAATGTCAGGGGCATGGACCCGCTCGGCTTTGCGGGCGGCAATGTCGGCTACAAGAACACCGGCAGCGGCAACATCGGCGCCTTCAATAGCGGCACCGGCAATGTCGGCGCCTTCAACGGCAACGACAACTCGTCCGCGACGAGCGGAAACCACAACATCGGGGCCTTCAACGGCAACGGCAACACCGGCGAATATGACGGCAACACCAATGTCGGCGCGTTCAACGGCAACTTCAACGGCGGCTCGTTCAACGGCAACGGCAACGCCGGTGCGTTCAACGGCAATTTCAACGGCCGGGGAAACCGCTGATGGGCGGGCCCAGATCATCCGCTTTTGTCCGGCGCGGCACGAAGCCGGCGCCGGCGAGGCTGTTCGACGGAAACGGCCTCGCGGTTTGCACGCTGCTTGCCGCGATCGTGGTTGCCGACGCCTCTACGGTGGTCAGGATAGCCGATCTTCCCATCGACCGCGGCCCCACCGACCGCAGCTATGTCGCCATTGCCGGTCTCGGCGTCGGCATGAGCAACGCCGATGGCTCAAACGGCAACTGGAATTCCGGCAACTTCAACGGCAATGGCAATAGCGGCAGCTTCAACGGCAACGGCAACGCCGGCAATTTCAACGGCAACGGAAATGCCGGCAGTTTCAACGGCAATGGCAACGCGGGCAACTTCAACGGCAACGCCAATTGCGGCAGCGGCTTCGGCAACGGGTTTTCGTCCGACGGCAATGGCAACGGAAAGCGCCAGGATATTCCCGAATGGTGCCGGTTCCTGAAAAACCTGAACGGCCAGCTGTGGCTGCCGCCGGGCACGATCCCGGACTTCGATTAATGCATGTCGCGTCGAAACGTATCTAGGCGACGCGCTTTAGGTTTTTGTTTTGATGCATGTCGTTTTCCCAAAACCGCTGCACACTTCTGGGCGACATGCATTAGTTCATGTCCATCGACGCATGCGGCCGAACGACAGCCGCTCTTCCTGACGCAGCGGCCGACAATCTGGGGTTGGTTTCAGGCCGGGACCTCGACGATTGCCGTCAGGAAGCCGGCGAGATCGTCGGTGACGAAATCCACGTCGTCCTCATTCGCCGGATCACGCTCCCATATCTCCGAGAAGGTCGGTTCGAAATTGCGCGGCACAACCAGCACAGTCGTCATGCCGAGCGATTTCGGCACAGAGAGGTTGCGCGCCAGATCCTCGAACATCACCGCATTATGGCCGGTGACGGAATGCAGCTCGGCGAACCTTTCATAGGTCTGGCGCGCCGGCTTGGGGTTAAGTCCTGCCGCGACGATGTCGAAGATGTCGTCGAAATGGTCCAACACGCCGAGCTGACGCGCGGCGCGCTCGGCATGTCTGCGATCGCCATTGGTGAAGATGAACTTTCGGCCCGGCAACTGCCGGATCGCCGCGCCCAGCACCGGATCGGGCACCAGCCAGGAATAGTCGATGTCGTGCACCTTCTCGAGGAAATCGTCGGGGGCGATGCCGTGGCGCGCCATCAGCCCGTTCAGCGTCGTACCATATTCCTGGTAGAGCTCTTTCTGCAGCTTGCGCGCCTCTTCCCGCGACAGGGTCAGCAGCTCGCTGACATAGGCGGTCATCTTCACGTCGATCTGCGCGAACAGGTTCGAATGATGCGGATAGAGCGTGTTGTCGAGGTCGAACACCCAATCGGTGACATGGGCAAATCGCGAGGGGTCGGGTGTCGTTGTCATGGCTTCCTTATGGCATGCGGACGCGGACTTTATCCACAACTTCTGCGCGTCGCGCACGGTGAAAATAGCCTCTCGCTTCAAATTTTAACCGTCCCGGAAAGGTCACCTTCAGCGCTTGCTGGCACAGAGGCATTCCGTCGGGAGTCAGCGATGAGTCGCATAATTTTGAAGTCCGCAGTCGTCGCGTTCGCTTCGGTCGCCGTCTCGCTTTTGTTGACGCTGGTTGTGGTCCCGGCCATGGGCTTTCCGGTCAGCCGCGCCGTCTGGCTGACCGCCACGGTCTGCCCCTTGATGCTCGCCTGGGTCGCCAGCGCGGGCACCTTCTGGCAAAGCGACCGCCTGAAGAACGCGCATCGCGAGCTTGCCCGCGCGCATGCGCAGCTCGTCGCCGCCCACAGGCGCCTGTCGGAGAAGGCTAGCCGCGACGACATGACCGGCATGCTCAACCGCGAGACCTTCTTCGCCGCGCTCGACGGCTCCCGTCGCAAGACCGATCGCGGCGCGCTGCTGATCATCGACGCCGATCACTTCAAGACCATCAATGACAATTACGGTCACCTGACCGGCGACGATGCGCTGCTTCTGATCGCAGGCGCCATCGAGCGGGGCGTACGCAGCGGCGACGTGCTCGGCCGCATCGGCGGCGAGGAGTTCGCCGCCTTCCTGGTCGGCGCAACCGGACCGGAGGCGAGGCATGTGGCCGAGCGCATTCGCCGCGAGGTCGAACTGATCCGCTTCCGCCCCGTCGATGAGCGGACCGTGCCGTTGACCGTCTCGATCGGCGGCATCACCTGCGCCGAGAGCGCCACCGTGTCGGAGCTGATGCGCGCCGCCGACCGCAGGCTTTACGAGGCAAAGCATCGCGGCCGCAACCTGTCCATCCTCGACCGCGACATTTCGGAAGCCGCCTGAGGCTTGGCGTTGGCAAATTCCTAACCCTGTCCAAATTCAACCGCGGCGATTGCGCGGTTGTAACGGCGTTTTCATCCAGACTTGGCATGGAATTGGCTTCTCCGGCGGCATGTGTGCCGTCCAGGAACGGCATGCGTGTATCGAGCCCCATCGAAAGACGTGTCATGACCCATTTCATCAAGATGTCGCGCCGCACGATCGTGCAGGCACTGATCGCATTGCCCGCGCTGTCGCTGTTCCGCAACCAGCCGGCCGTCCCCGACCCTGGCGAGATCGACCCCGATGAGATCATCGAGGTCAACGGCTGGATCCTGAAGCGGAGCGATCTCGCATGATCTTCGACAGCTACGAGGCCTATGGGCAGGCGGGGTTCAAACCCAAGGTCTGCATCCTCGGCTCCGGTCCGGCCGGCACCACGATCGCCAGGAAACTAGGCGCCGCCGGCATTCCGGTGGTCGTTCTGGAGGCCGGCTCGCGTGAATTCAGCGACGAGTCGCAGGATTTCTATCGCGGCGCCACGGTCGGCGATTTCTATTTCGATCTCGACATCACCAGGCTGCGCTTCATGGGCGGCTCTTCCAACCACTGGGCCGGCTGGTGCCGGGTGCTCGACAGCCAAGATTTCGAGCCCAAGGCCTGGGCGCCGGACACCGGCTGGCCGATCAGCCGCGCCGATATCGAACCTTACCTGCCCGAAGTCCGCGATATTCTCGAGCTTCCCGACTTCCGGCCCGACGTCCCAATCTCGGACGACATCCGCTGGGTGCAGCTGATCAAGAGCGGCGCCGTGCGCTTCGGCGAGAAATTCGCCGACGAGCTCGACCGGAGCAAGAACATCGCCGTCGTGCTCAACACCTATGCAACAGAGCTCACCGGCGACGGCAAGCGCGTCACCGGCGCCAAATTGTGGTCGAACGGCCAGGACGCCGGCACCTTCACGGCGGATTACTTCATCACCTGCACCGGCGGGTTGGAGAACTCCAAGCTGCTGCTCTGGTCGAACCGGCGCTCCAATGGCGGTGTCGTGCCGAACGCCGCAGCGCTCGGCCGCTATTGGATGGAGCACCCGACCTTCGAGGGCGGCAATGCCATCCTCGCCAGCTACGGCGAGTTCGAGGTCGACGCCTCGAACGAAGCCTTCTTCTCGCCCACGCTCGCCGCGATGGAGCGGCTGCAGATCCTGAATTTCGGCGTCAGGCTGATCGAGATGCCCTACCCGAATGTCAAACGGCTGATCGCGGACCTGGCCTGCACCGCGCCCAATATGGCGGAATGGATGTCGGACCAACTCAGCCAGCGCCTGCGTTGCGCCGCCCAGCTCTATGTCGCCTGGGAACAGGCGCCGCTCGCCTCGAACCAGATCGAGCTGTCGAAAACCGATGTTGACCACGCCGGCGTGCCGCGCATCGAACTGCACTGGAAGAAGTCGCCGCTCGAGCGTCGCACCTTGCTGGAAGGCTTGCGGCTCTTCGGCACCACCATGGCGCAGAAGAATCTCGGCCGCGTGCGCATCGCCGATTGGATCGGCAATGGCGGCGACTACCCGACGAATGAGGAGACGGCGGGCCACCACCATATGGGCGGCACCCGCATGGGCACCGATGTCTTGAAGAGCGTCGTCGACGCCAACTGCAAGGTGCACGGCATGGACAACCTCTATGTCGGCGGCTCCTCGGTGTTCTGCACGTCCGGGCAGTGCAACCCGACGACCACGATCACGGCGCTCGCCTGCCGGCTGGGCGATCACCTCAGCAAGGTGATTACCGTCTGAGTTCCCCGAAAAGCAGGCAGCGCCGGCGCCTGGAATGGCAACCGGCGCCGCCCTGGCGCGCCTTTTGGGAAATGGCGACTCGTTACAGCCCGTAGACCGCGATGCGCACCAGCACGGCCGCGGCGGCAAGTGCCACCAGCAGAATGCCGAGGCCGATGGGCGAGCCCCAGCCATACCATTCCATCGCCAGCTTGGCGTATCTGTACTCCTCCTCATTGGAGAGAGGGGTGCGTTGCTGGATCATGCTCATTTTATCGCTCCTTGTCGGCGACTTTGCCCTTGCCTTGCAAAGGGCGTCGTCGCATATTGATACGATAGTCTGAATGTTTAACAGATTGATAGTTAGATGACAGAAATAAATTCGTCAAGCGGGAATCGCGCCGAGATGACTGCGGCCGTCAGCCTCGCCGTCATGCGCTGGCAGGACGCGACGCAGGCCTATGACGAAGCGGTGGGGGCGCGGCTCGGGCTGATCGCGGCCGAGCGGCATTGCCTGGGCCTGCTCTATGGCGGGCCGCAATCAGCGGGCGCCGTGGCAGCGGCAACCGGACTGACCCCGGCAGCCGTCACCGCATTGATCGACCGGCTGGAGGCGCGCGGGCTCGTCACCAGAACTCGCAGCCTGGAGGACAGGCGCAAGGTGGTGGTCGAGGCGACCGAGCGTACCAGGGAGCTGTCCGAGCGCTACTATGGCGCCATCGCGCGGGAGGGCGAAAAAGTGGTTGCGAGTTTCAGCGACGCCGAACTGGCGACCGTGCTGCGCTTCATCAACGCCGCGCTCGACCTGCAAAGCGAACAGCTGGCGAGGATCAAGGCCGAGCCGGCCGCGGCTGGCTGATACGCGAGCGAAAACCCAGAGCGGTTCAACCGCCTGTCGGCGACCGAACCGCTCTGACGGCCGGCTGGGCGAAAGCCGGACCTTGACGCGCGCGGTGCCGAAAATGCCGCGCTTTTGTTCGATGCTCTAAACCGTGGCCGGGTCGAGCGCCGGCTGACCCTTGAACCGTGCGATGATACCGGCGAGATCGCCGCTGGCGAAGGCATCGCGCAACGCGTCGAAGGACGGCAGCACGAAATAGGCGCGCTGGAACTTATCGATCTCATAGCCGGTGCGCATCACCGTCTCGAGATTGAACGGCACGTGGTGGGCGTCCTTGCTCTCGACCGCGAACTGCAGCTCGGTGAAGGACGACATCAGACCGGCGCCGAATGCTTTCAGCGGCTGGCCGGCTTCCTGGATGAGGCCGTATTCGGCGCTGTACCAGTAGAGCCTGGTGATCATCTCGTCGCCGCCGAGCGCGATCATATCCTCGGCCTTCGCGCCATACATCTGCATGAAATCGGCAAACACCGGCTGCGTCAGGATCGGCACATGGCCGAAGAAATCATGGAACATGTCCGGCTCGACGATGTAGTCGAGCTCCTGCCTCGTCCGCAGCCAGTTGGTGACCGGGAAACGCCGGTTGGCGAGATGATCGAAGAAGGGGCCTGCAGGGATCAGCCCAGGCACCGCCACGATCTCCCAGCCGGTCAGCTTGCGCAGTTTTTCGCTGATGGCGTCGAAATCCGGAATTTTGTCGAGCAGGCCGAGCGTTGCGACGCCGTCGAGATAGGAACGGTGCGCGAGCCTCTGCGTCAGCTTCGTCTGGCGGTCGCAGAGCGTGCGCCACACTGCCTGTTCCTCGGCCGAATATTTGTACCCTTGAGCCACCGTGAAATCGGCGCGGCAAACCGAATAGTCACCGCGAAGGCCCTGAGCGGCGCATTCGCGGGCATAGTCGGCAACGCTGATCGTCATTTTTTCCTCCTCAAGATCGTGATCCGCTGATCATGGAAAGATGGTAGCCGCGGCTGACGAGACAAATCAGCCTTGTTTGTAGCCAAATGACCTGTTTCGAGGTAGGCTTCGCTCGAAACCGTAGATCGAGGAGTGGAAATGCCTCAATTGGATGAGTTCGAGATAAAAATGCTCGACATCCTGCAGCGCGATGGACGAATGCCGGTGTCGGAGCTGGCGCAGGAGATCGGCCTGTCGACCACGCCCTGCGCTCGTCGCTTCGAGGCGCTGCACGGCGCCGGCATCATCAAGGGCTTCGCCGCCATGCTCAGCCGCCGAGCGCTCGGCCTGATGGTCGAGGTGTTCATCCAGGTCCGCCTGGTGAGCCATAGCGACGGCTCGCCGGAAAGTTTCATCGCCGCCGTGCAGCGCATGGACGAGGTTTCGTCCTGCTGGACGATGACCGGCGATCACGATTTCCTGCTGCATGTGATGGTGCCCTCGGTGGACGACCTCAACGGCTTCGTCATGCACCGGCTGATGCGGCTGCCCGGTGTGCGCGACGTCCACACCCAGCTCGTGCTGCAGAACATCAAGGGGCCCGGCCACGTGCCGCTCAGCCACCTGCGGCGGTAGATTACGTCAGCAGCGGGCTCCCTTGCGGAAACAATCCGGACAGGACACTGGGTCAAAAAGTCAAATCTGCAGGAACTGTCCGGCGTCGAACGAAATTAAGACTGTGCGATGTTAAGCAAAGACATGCTTGGAGCTTTGCGTTAGCATAAACGTTACGCGTGTCTTCTCTCGCGCGCCGGAGGAAAGTATGAATCCTGCATTGTCCGGCAACTCCAGATTGTTGCATGGAACCCTTGACCGGTCGCGGTACCGAGGCGGTCGCGCAAATCCGTTTACCGCCGGTTAGCAACATTAGTGTCTTATAATGGATCAGGCTTGCCTTCGTCCTTCCGTGAGGACTTGACGGACTTCGCTTGCTCGAACCGTTGATGCGGAGGATGATCGCAAAGGAGCGTTGCATGCAGCTGACGGAGGATGTGGCTCAGAGGGTCACCGAAGCGATTTCACGCCCGTCGTGGAAATCGGCCGATCCGACGCTTTTCGCGATGCTTCTGCAGAAGAACGCGGATCAGAATCGCAAGGTCGTGCGCTGGGGCATAGCGGCGGCCGTGTTGAGCTACATATGCTACGGCGCCTTCGACTTGTTTCTTTTCCCGGACGTTGCGGACCGCGTGATCCTGACGCGTCTGACGTTAGGATTAACCTTCCTGGTGCTTGTCGAACTCGTTGCTCGACGCGGTTTTGCCGTCACTACTTTGCACCACGTAGCCGCCCTGGCGATCGTCGTGGGCGCGATCGGGTGGCTGCTGTCGGCGCTGGGCACCGCGCATCAGGAGGCGCTTTCCCATTTCATTGTCTTCGGCACGGTGTTCATTCTCGGCGCCAACCTCTTCTTCAATTTCCGGCTATGGCTCTCGGCGCTGTCGTCCGCGACCGTAACAGTTGCCTTTGCGGGCGCGACGTTGTTCGTTCTTCGGGCGGACCTTGCCACGCGCCTGGTGCTTGCAACCTACTTTGTGAATTGCCTTGTCTTGTCGCTCTATCTTTCGTGGCGCCTAAGCATGGAGCGCTACCAGACCTTCCTGCATGCGCTTCAGGCGCAGATCCAGGAGCAGGTCGCCATCGAGAACGGTCAAAAGCTCATCGAGATCGCGGACACGGATCCGCTTACCGGGCTCAAGAACCGCAGGGCGATCACGCGGGAATTCGCTGAGTTGTGCAAGGAATGGGCCAAGGACAATGACGAAATAGGCGTCATTCTCATGGATGTCGACTACTTCAAGCGGTTCAACGACCGGCTTGGACATCAGGCCGGCGACGACTGTCTGATCGAACTGGCCCGTGCCTTCGACGAGACGGCGGCTTTCAACCACGCCATCGCGGGACGATATGGCGGCGAGGAATTCGTCGTGCTGTGCAAGGTCGCCGGACGGGATCATCTGCGTGAGGTAACGCATCAATTCTGCCGGGCCGTCGAGGATCTGAATATCCCTCATCCCGATCGGGACGATAAGCTCGACATCGTCACCATCAGCGCCGGGGCGTCGTTGACGCGCGCCGAACAAAGCATAGAGCTGCGTATCCTGCTGCAGGAGGCCGACCGCGCGCTCTATGCGTCGAAATTCTCGGGGCGCGCGACCTTCACGATCTATGACGCGCAGGCCATCGACCAGAAGCGTGCCAGCCAGAATCTTTCAGAACTGCTCAAGCATGCCGTTTCGGAGGGACTTGTCTCGGTTGTCTATCAGCCGATCTGCGATGCGACATCCGGCCAGGTGCTTGGCCATGAGTCGCTGATGCGGCTGCGCGACTTCGACGGCAGCGCGATCAGCCCGTCCGTGTTCATACCCGTCGCCGAGCAGACCGGCGGGATCGAGGAACTTGGGCTGTGGCTGATCGACCGGGCCTGCGGCGACATGGTCGAGCATGGTTTGGGGGCGGTCGTGTCCGCGAACGTATCGGTCGTTCAGCTCAAGGCTCCGAATTTCCCGCTGCACATCACCGAGATCCTTGGCCGGCACGGCATGGCGCCTCATAAGCTGGCGCTCGAGGTCACCGAGGGCAGCGATATTTCCTTGGAGGCGCAGGCCGCCAGAAGCATCGAGCAGCTTCGGGCCCTTGGCGTGCAAATCTGGCTGGATGATTTCGGAACCGGATTTGCCGGCCTGGCGTGGCTGCGCCGTTTCAAGTTCGACGTCGTCAAGGTCGATCGGAGTTTCCTGCACGACTGCCAGACGGTTCGCGGACTGAGCCTGCTGCAGGACATGGTCAGGCTTCTGCGCAATCTGGGCCACACCGTTCTTGTCGAGGGTGTCGAGACGAAAGAGCAGCAGAATCTGCTCCAGCACATGGGCATTCAGTCGGTCCAGGGTTTCCTCACCGGGCGCCCCGTTCCGATCGAGGAGATCGTGCAGTCCAGGCGGGAGCTGGTCGCCTAGAGCGTTTCACCGTTTCACGAAACGGCGACCCGCTCTATCTCCTTGTTTCTACGCAATTCCGAACAGAAAACCGTTTCACACTTTGCCTGGAATTGCCCGAGGGCAATTCCAGGCGAAATGCATAGCCGCTGTCATTCGAGGAAAAGTATCCGGAGCGCGTCAAAGGCTCCATGGCAGGTCGGGGCGCTTCACGGCCCGCCCTGAAGGCGGTTCCACTTCCTCCTATGCCGGCGCCCCGCGCTTGCGGATCTTGCCGTAAACGATGTTCCTGTTTGATCCGTAATAGACCTCGGCGTCGACGCGGTTCTTGTCCACCGCGGCATTGATGATGTCCCACATGTCGCTCGCCGAACGCAGGATGAGCGGCCAGTCCATGAAGGTCTCCATGTAGCCGTCGGTGGTGATCTCATCGCTGAAATTGGCAAAGAGGAATTCGCCGTCCGGCTTGACCAGTTCCATGGCTCTTTGGAGCAGGCGCGCACCGACAGGGAGCGGCAGGTAGTCGTAGAGGCCGGACGCATAGACGAGATCGAACGTGCCAAGCGGATAGGCGCGCCGCAAGAGGCCGCGCACCGAGCCGTCTATGGCTTCCACTGCGGTGCCGGCGAGGTCGCGATTGACCGTGCCGACGCTCACCGGGTCCTGGTCGAGACCGATCCAGCGCTTCAATCTTTTCGCGGCGAGCGCCTTTGAAAGCTCGGCTTCCCGCAAATGGCCGCAGGCGATCGCAAGCACCTCGGCATCCTCAACCCGCGCAGCCGTTTCGTCGACCGTCCTGGCCAGTATCTCGCGGCGCTCGCGCCCGGCTACCGAACTCGCCGCCTCGCTCGTATAGGCAAAGATCGCGCGGCCGAGCTCGCTCGATGATGCCACGATCTCGTCGGCGCTCGAGTGCTTGTAGTAGATGTCCAGCAGCGTCGCGTCGCCCGAATAGCCGCGCGGCTTTTCGAAGGACCAGCGCGTGAACGGATCTTGCTTCAGATAGTCCGCCACGCGGTGCTGCTGAGCTAGCGGGATCAGCTCCTGCCAGAGAGCGGGGGCGACGTCGCGGCGCAATTCATGCAATCGACCCGCCAGGCGTTCGACGATTTGCCCCGCAGGCTCCTGGCGTGCGAAAGCCTGATGGGCAAGGTCCAGCACGAGGGCGAGCTGGGCCGCCCGAGCCTTGAGCTCGACGGCGTCGACCGCTTCCGCGGACGCCGCCTTGTGCTTCTTGATCAACGTCGATGTGATGAGGCTTGCTTCATCAATTTTCAGATCCGGATTCAGCGCCATATGGGCATTCCTTGTGGTCCCCCACCGACGATTATAGATGCTTAGAGTTTTAATAAAAGTTTAGGACAGGCTGTATTAGCGGCTATGAAAATACGAACTCCCCAAGGTTTTGAACCGCCGAAAGCCTGCGGCCGCCGCGCATCCGGGCGACGCGAGGCAGCCGAAAGGGCGCTGGCCGTCGGCAAGCGCTGCGCTAGCTCTTTGGAGCTGGCGGATGAGGGAGGAGGAGCAGATGGAGCTTGTTACACACAAGAAGATGAAGGGCGACCGCCATATGCCGTGGGGGAAAGGCACTGTCGTCACCGGCGCCAGGGGCTATGTCTTTCTTGCCGGCAATACCGGCACGGCCCAAAATTATGATCCGTCGAGCGGCAAGGGCGGTGCCGTCGGCGATGCGGCGACGCAATGGCGCTCGATCCTGACGAACATCAAATCGGATCTGGAGGAACTCGGGACCTCGCTCGAGCACCTGATCAAGATCACTCAGTACGTCAAGGGACCATTCCCGAACGGCGGCGCTCTAAGCTCGCCCAATTTCAGGCTGGACATAATGGATGAATTTTTCGCCGAGCACTGCCCGAAGCATTGCAGCTACAACAACCCACCGCCATCGGAGGTGATCGGCGTTGCCGCGCTCGCGCATCCCGACCTTGTTATCGAGATCGTGGCGGTTGCGGCCCTACCGGACTAGCGGCTGGCGCGGCTTCCGGCAGAAAATATCAAGGCACGATCAGCGTGCCGGCTCCGTGTTCGGTGAAGAGCTCGAGCAGCACCGAATGCGGCGTCTTGCCGTTGAGGATGACGACGCCTTCGACACCGCGCTCGATCGCCTCGATGCAGGTCTCGACCTTCGGGATCATGCCGCCCGACACCGTGCCGTCCTTGATCAGCGCCTTGGCCTCGGCGACCGTCAATTCGTCGATCAGCTTCTTGTTCTTGTCGAGCACGCCGGGCACGTCGGTGAGGAAGAGCAGGCGCGAGGCCCGGCAGGCGCCGGCGATCGCGCCGGCAAAGGTGTCGGCGTTGATGTTGTAGGTATGGCCATCACGGCCGGGCGCCACCGGCGCCAGAACCGGGATCATCTCCGAGCGCGCAAGCAGGTCGAGCAGCGTACGGTCGACCTCGACCGGCTCGCCGACGAAGCCCAGATCCAGCACCCGCTCGATGTTGGAGTCCGGGTCGATCATGGTCTTGCGCGCCTTTTCGGCGAACACCATGTTGCCGTCCTTGCCGCAGAGGCCGATCGCCCATTCGCCCTCGGCGTTGATCAGCGCCACGATCTCCTTGTTGATCGAGCCGGCCAGCACCATCTCGACGATCTCGACCGTCTTCTGGTCGGTGACACGCAGGCCGCCCTCGAACTTGGATTCGATGCCCATCTTGTTGAGCATGGCGCCGATCTGCGGCCCACCGCCATGCACCACGATCGGGTTGACGCCGGATTGCTTCAACAGCGCGATGTCGCGGGCGAAGGCCTTGCCGAGCTCGGTGTCGCCCATGGCATGGCCGCCATATTTCACCACCACGGTCTTGTTCTCGTAACGCTGCATGTAGGGCAGCGCCCTGGAGAGCAGCGCGGCCTGCATTTCGGCGTTGGCGGCGATGTCCGTCATCGTGCTTTTCCCAAAGTGGCAAGGATGGCGGCGTCTTAGCGGGAATTGCCGCAGGCCGCAAACGGCTTTGCGGTCACAATGACCAAATCGTGCTTGGGTCTTCTACGCGGGTGTCTTGAGCGGCGCGCGCCGCTTCAGCCACCCGGAAAGCTTCTCCATCTGCGCGGCGAGCGACAAAAGCGTCTCTTCATCGCCAGGCCGCCCCGCGGCCTGGATGCCGAGAGGCAGGCCGTTCGCCGTAACATGGACGGGCAGCGCGATCGAGGGCTGGCCGCTGACATTGTGGATCGCCGGCCAGGGGGTGAACCACAGGCTCTTGTCCATCAGCTGGCCGAAAATTGATTTGATCCTGAGCAGTCCGGTGAGGTGCAATTTGTCGAGCAGGTTTTCGATGAACTCGTCGGCGCCCTTCGGATCCATCGAGCCGCAGGCCAGCGGCGGATGGGCGATGATCGGCATCAGCACGGCGTCGAAGTGCGCGGTCTCTTCGATCATCCGTCGCGCGGTGGCATTGAGCCGCTGCACAGCGTCATAGACTTCGCCGGCGGACAGCATTTCGCCGAGACGGCCGAGCACGCGCGTCGCACGCTCGACCTCGCCAGCGACGGGACGGCCGACACGCAGCGCTTCGGCCCGCATCATCCCTGCAACCGCCGAGGCGACGGTCCTGCAGAAATCGGCCATGAAGTCGCGGCCGATATAGGGCAGGTCGATCTCTTCCACCGTATGTCCGCCCTCGCGCGCCAGCGCCACCGCGGTGTCCAAAGCTTCAAGCGTCTCGGCAGCGATCGGCAGGCCGAGCGGCGATTTGCGGTAGACGGCGAGGCTGAGCTTGCCAGGATCGCGCGCCGCGGCAGTCGCAAACGAGCCCTTCGGCGCTCGCGCTGCGTAAGGCGACAGAGGGTCGGCGCCGTGGGTCAGGTCGAGCAGGAGTGCTGTGTCGCGCACCGAGCGGCTGACGGCGTGGTCGACGACCATGCCGTACCAGCTTTCGCTCACCAGCGGCGTCAGCGGCACCCGGCCGCGCGAGGTCTTCAATCCGACGAGGCCACTGCAGGCCGAAGGCACGCGGATGGAGCCGCCGCCGTCGGAAGCGTGCGCGGCAGGCACCACGCCCGCGGCCACAAGCGCCGCCGATCCGCCCGACGAGCCGCCGGTGGTGTGGCCGGTATTCCAGGGGTTGCGGGTGATGCCGAAGCGGGCCGATTCCGTCATCAGCCGCAGCCCATGCTCGGGCGAAGTGCTGGTGGTGATCGGGATCAGGCCCGCGGCCAGATAGCGCTCGACCATCACCGAGTTGAAATCGGCCGTGAAAGCCGGAATGCGGCTGCCGCCATGGATCGGCACGCCCTTGATACCGATGCCGAGGTCCTTCAGCGCGAAGGGCACGCCGGCGAGCGGCAGCTTGCGGTCGATCGTCTTTGCCCGCGTCCTGGCGGCGTCATAGAGCGGCGTGGCTATGGCATTGATGTCGGGCCTCGTCGCCTCAGCGCGCGCGATCGCCGCGTCGACCAGCTCCTGCGGCGAGACGTCTCCCTTGTGCACGAGCTCGGCAAGTCCTGTCGCATCCTGTTCCCAAAGCACGCGTTCAATCGACATCGCCGCCCCCGCTTTTGCGCAAGGCTATCGCATGAAGCTGCAAATCGAAATCGGGATTCGACAGACCAACGCCACAACAATTTTTGGCGGACAAAGCCCTGGCCGGCCCGTTGCAAATAAATCGCAATCTTCTAATTTGCCTGCATGGGGCCTCAGGACATCAGCAAGCTGATCGTCCGGACTTCGATGAAGGACCGGGCTGCGTTCGATCTGCTCTACAAGCAGACCAGCGGGAAACTTTTCGGCGTCTGCCTTCGTGTATTGAGGGACAGGGGCGATGCGGAAGAAGCGCTGCAGGAGGTCTTCGTCAAGATCTGGACGAAGGCGGACCGCTTCGCGGTTTCCGATCTGAGCCCGATTTCCTGGCTGGTGGCGATTGCGCGCAACCATGCGATCGATCGCATCCGGGCGCGGCGCGGTCCTTCCGCCAACATCGACGCAGCCCTCGACGTCGCCGATCCGACGCCGGGACCTGAGGCCATGGCTGTCGCGGGCGGCGAGACCGAGCGCATCCACCATTGTCTCGACGAATTGGAGAAAGACCGGGCCGCGGCGGTCCGGGGCGCCTATCTCAACGGCGAAAGCTATGCCGAACTGGCGGAGCGCCACAAGGTTCCGCTGAACACGATGCGGACTTGGCTGCGGCGAAGCCTGCTCAAACTTAGAGAATGCCTGGAAAGATGACGCTGGCGGAAGACAACGGACCGGAACGCGGAGGCGACGACCTGCTCGCCGCCGAGTACGTTCTCGGCGTTCTGGCAGCCGACGAACGCCAGATCGCGTCACGCCGCATCGACACCGAGACGGCGTTTGCCCGCCTGGTCGATGCCTGGGAGGTCCACTTCGCGCCGATGGCTGCCGCTTATGTCGCGGTCGAGCCTCCGACATCGGTCAAGGCGGCGATCGACCGTCGGCTGTTTGCCTCTTCGGCCGCCACGTCCGCTGTGCCCAGCGCCGGCATGTGGTCGAGCCTTGCCTTCTGGCGCGGCCTTGCTGCCGCAGCGATTGCCGCCTTGGCTGTCTATGTCGCCCTGCCTTACGTCAATCCGCCGGTGCTGCAGCCCGGGACCAGGCTGGTCGCATCTCTGGCCACCGACAACAGCAACGTCAAATACCTCGCCGTCTATGATGCGGCCCGCCATGAGGTCGGCCTCTCGCTGGTTTCGGGCGAGCGCGGCGCTGGCAAGGACTTCCAGCTGTGGATGATCGAGGGCAAGAGCGCGCCGGTCTCGATGGGCGTCATCCCCGCCGGCCAGACCGCGCGCATGACTGTTTCGCCGGCGGTCCAGCAGAAGCTGGCGCAAGGCGCCGTGCTCGCCGTCAGCCTCGAGCCGACCGGCGGCTCGCCGACCGGACAGCCGACCGGTCCCGTCGTCGCTGCAGGCGACCTGAAAGGCATCTGATCGCTTTCCGCCGGTTTCAAAGTTTATCTGAAGTCTATCTGCCGATCATATATCGGCGGAGGAGGTTTCTTTCACTTATGAGTGGCTCATCTGGGTTCATGTCGACGAAGAAAAAATCTTCGAGGCACGCGAAACTAAGTTTTTTGTGACCCGTACCTCCTCGCGTTCCCAAGGATGGGAAAAACAACCAGAGGAGACTTATGTCATGCGTAAACTCGCCACCCTTTTGCTTGCCTCGACGATCGGCCTTTCCGCGCTCGGCGCCGTTGCCTATGCCGCCAATCCGATGGTCGGCGGTGCGCCGATGTATGCAAAGAAGAACATCATCGAGAACGCCGTCAATTCGAAGGACCACACCACGCTGGTCGCCGCCGTCAAGGCTGCGGGCCTTGTCGACACGCTGCAGGGCGCCGGCCCGTTCACCGTCTTCGCCCCGACCAACGAGGCGTTTGCGGCGCTGCCCGCCGGCACTGTCGAGACGCTGCTCAAGCCCGAGAACAAGGACAAGCTGACCAAGATCCTCACCTGCCACGTCATCGCCGCCAAGGCGCTGGCCGCCGATGTCGCCAAGATGGCCAAGGCCGACGGCGGCGCCCACAAGGTCAAGACGCCGGCGGTTGCGAGCTGACGCTGAAGTCGGAGAAGGGCAAGGTCAGCGTGACCGACGAGAACGGCAACGTCGCCCATGTCACGATCGCCGATGTGCGCCAGTCGAACGGCGTCATCCACGTCATCGACAAGGTTCTCTTGCCGAAGATGTAACAAAGCGGGCGTGGCCGGCGAAGACATGACTGAACGGCGCCGGCCGCAAGATCCGTGATGCCGGCAAGGGTGTGCTCCGCGTTGTTCCAGTCAGGGCGGCGCGGAGCAGCATTTGGAGCAATTCCAGAAAGTGTGAAACGGTTTCCGTCAGGATTTGCGTCAAAACGAAGAGATGAGCGTCACCGGCTTTTGATTTTCCGGTGGCGACTTGATCTGGCACAAATATGCAGGAGGAAAAGGCCATGAACCGACGCGACTTTCTCTGGACAGGCGCCGCAGCCAGCGCGTTGGTCGTGGGGGGCGCGGCCGCGTTGCGCATGGGCGGCGCGAAGCCGGCTCTCGCCGCCGAGACCTTCGAGGTCGTCAAGACCGACGCCGAATGGCACGCCATCCTTTCCGATGCCGCCTTCGACGTGCTGCGCAAGGAAGGCACCGAATATCCGGGCACCAGCCCGCTGCTCAACGAGCACCGCAAGGGCATATTCGCCTGCGCCGGCTGCGACCTGCCGGTCTATCCGTCGGAAACGAAATTCGATTCCGGCACCGGCTGGCCGAGCTTTTGGCAGGAGATTCCGAATGCCATCGGCAAGACCGAGGACCGCTCTCTCGGCATGACCCGCACCGAGGTGCACTGCCGCCGCTGCGGCGGCCATCTCGGCCATGTCTTCGACGATGGCCCGCCGCCCACCGGCCTGCGCCACTGCATCAACGGCGTGGCGCTGAGCTTCAAGCCGGCCGCCGCCTGAGACTGCATTCCGATCTGTTCCAAAGAAATGACCCCGGAAATCGTCGCAGATTTCGGGGTCACACGTTGAGGACGCCAGGCGGGGGTTCCGGCTCCTCAATGGCCTCCGCCGCCACCGCCGCCCTGCTGGGCCGGCTTGCTGATGAACAGCACGAAGAATCCGAGCGTGGCGAACAGCACCGTCAGCAACATGAACACGTCCATGAAGGACAGCAGCGCGGCCTGTTGCTGCACCATTCCGGACAGTTTCGAGATCGCCGCGCTGGTCGCATCGAGACCCGCGGTCTGCTCGAAATTCAGCGTCATGTTCTGCAGCTTCGTCTGCGCGGCCTCGCTGCCCCACTGCACATGCTCGGAAAGCCGCGCATAGTGGAAAGCGTTGCGATCGATCAGCACCGTGTTGATGATCGCCAGGCCAACGGCGCCGCCGAGGTTGCGGGTCAGGTTGAACAGCCCGGACGCGTTCTTCAGCCGCTCCGGCGGCAAGGTGCCGAGCGCGATGTTGTTGATCGGCACCATGCACAGCATCATCGAGCAGCCGCGCAGGATCTGCGGGATGAGCAGCTCCCAGAAATCCCAGTCGGCGGTCAGGTGCGTCATCCACCAGGTGCCGGTGGCGAAGCCGAAGAAGCCGACCATCATCATCACCCGCAGGTCCATCTTGCTCGACAGGATACCGGAGATAGGCGCGGTGAAGAACATCGCCAGGCCGCTGACGAACAGCGCCTCGCCGATCATCATCGAATCGTAGCCGCGGATACGCCCCAGGAATACCGGATAGAGATAGGTGAGCCCGTAGAGGCCGATGCCGACGACGAAGGAGAATAGCGAGCCGAAGGCGAAGTTGACGTTGCTGAAGGCCCTGAGGTCGACGATCGGCTCCTCGGCGGTGAAAACGCGCCAGAAGAATATGACCGCGCCGATCGTCATGATGACGGCGCAGGCGAACACCGCCGGCTCCTGCAGCCAGTCGTGGTTCGGGCCTTCCTCCAGCACATACTCCATGCAACCGAGGAAGGCGGCCATGCCGACCAGGCCCCACCAGTCGAACTTTGAGAACAGCTTGAGGTTGGGCTTGTCGAAATCGATCAGCGCCCAGGCCGCCGTCGCCACCAGTATACCCGGCACGACGTTGATCAGGAACAGCCAGTGCCAGGACATGGCGTGGCTGATATAGCCGCCGACCGTCGGGCCGATGGTTGGCGCCAGCGTGGCCACCAGGCCGATCATCGGCGAGACGACCGCGCGCCGCGACGGCGGGAAGATAGTGAAGGCGGCCGCGAAGACGCTCGGGATCATGCCGCCGCCGATGAAACCCTGGATGGCGCGGTAGACGATCATCTGGTCGATGTTGGTGGCGGTCGCGGCGAGCGCGCTGGCCGCGGTGAAGCCGGCGGCGGCGATCGTGAACAGCACGCGCGTCGACAGCATCCGGCTGAGGAAGCCAGACAGCGGGATCATCACCACTTCGGCGATCAGATAGGCGGTCTGCACCCACGGGATCTCGTCGGAGCTGGCGCTGAGGCCCGCCTGGATCTCGGCCAGCGATGCCGAGACGATCTGGATGTCGAGGATCGCCATGAACATGCCGAACACCATCGCCAAAAAGGCGATGACACGCCGCACCGGCATGTGGTCGGCTGGCGCGGCGGCTGCCGGGCGTGCGGGAATTGATCCTGCGGTGATGGTTGCGGTTGCCATTTCATGGCCTCCCTCAGCAATTCCAGGACAAGTGCGTAGCGGTTTTCCGTCCGGAATTGCGTCAAAACAAATACTCGGCAGGCTGGGCGGCTCAGCGCTCAATCGGCCACCGAGCCGCCCCCCAAAACTGCCTAGTTCGTCGTCGAAGCCGGCGCGGTGCGGCTGTCGGCGGCAACGACCACACTAAGTCCGGCGCGCAGCTTGCCGGTCTTCAAGACATCGGCCGGCACATCGATGCGCACGGGCACGCGCTGCACGACCTTGGTGAAGTTGCCGGTGGCGTTTTCCGGCGGCAGCAGCGAGAACACAGCACCCGAAGCCGGCGCCAGCGACGAAACCGTTCCTTCGAAGGTCTGGCCATCGATGGCGTCCACCGTGATGCGGACCTTCTCGCCGGGCACCAGCCGGCCAAGCTGCGTCTCCTTGAAGTTGCCGACGATATAGAGCTTGTCCATCGGCACCACGACGGCGAGCTTCTGGCCGGGACTGACGAGGTCGCCCTGCTCGACCGAGCGGTTGCCGACGACGCCGTCATAGGGCGCCTTGAGCACGGTGAAGGAAAGGTCGCGCTGGGCCTTGTCGCGGGTGAGCCGCAGCGAGGCGAGCGTGCTTGCGGATTCCGCGCGCTGGGCTTCGAGCACGCCGATATTGGCCTGGGCGGCGGTGATCTGCGCGTCGGCGCCGGCAAGTGCTGCCTTGGCCTGGTCGAGCGCGGTCTGGGCGTCGTCCAACTGCGCCTGCGTGCCGACATGGGTCTTGAGCAACTGCGCCGCGCGGTCCTGGGCGCGTGCCGCATTGTCGGCGGCAGCCTGATCGGCGATCTTCTGCGCCTCGGCCTGCGCCAGCGAGGCCTGCGCCGCCTTGGTCTGCGCGTCGATGCGGTCCAGCGTCTTCGCCAGCGTCGCGATCTGCGCCTCGGCCTGGGCAACGGCTATTTTGTAGTCGCCGTCGTCGATGACGAACAGCGGATCGCCGGCCTTGACCCTCTGGTTCTCGCTCACCAGCACCTTATCCACATAGCCGGAGATTTTCGGCGACACGAACGACATGTCGGCCTGGACATAGGCGTCGTCGGTGGAGATCATGAACCGGCCGTCGGTCCAGTAGTTATATCCATACCAGGAGCCGGCGCCGAGGAGGGCAAGCCCGATGATCGGCAGCAGGAACGAGCGGACCGAACGCTTCTTCTTGGCCGGCGCTTCGACAGGCGCGACGGGAGCGGGCTGGACAGGCACTTCAGGGGCTTCGGTCGACGGCTGGACCTTGGCGTTGGGAAACGTACGGACTTCGGCGGTAGCGGGCGCGTTCGAGGACATGATAATCTCTCTGGGATACGTCAGTCAGACTGAACCGTTCGGTTCGAATTGGTGATTGACATAGTACGGAAAGAAGCCCATATCAAGAGCAAATCGAACCGATTGGTTCGAAATATTTCGTGAGGTATGACTCTAATGGTCGAAACGACAGCGGATAGCGATCTGCTCGACCTGCGCAAAGGCCGCCCGGCGGCCGGGCAGGATCCGGTCAAACGGGCCCAGATCATCGAAGGCGCGCGCCGCGTCTTCATCGACAAGGGCTTCGAGGCCGCGTCGATGAACGACATCACACGCGAGGCCGGCGTCTCGAAGGGCACGATCTATGTCTATTTCGCCAACAAGGAAGAGCTGTTCGAGGCGCTCATCGAGGAGGAGCGCGGCACCATCTTCAAGAACATGTATGATGTTCTGGACCATGCCGATGACCTGCGCGAGACACTGGTGAAGTTCGGCAAGGTGCTGGTCGTGAAGATCACGTCGGCCAAGGTAATCCAGGCGCAGCGCACTGTGATCGGTGCATCCGACCGGATTCCCGAGCTCGGCGCGCGCTTTTACGAGCGCGGTCCGAAGCGCGGCCACGACAAGGTTATGGACTTCCTGAAAGCCGCCGTCGAACGCGGCCTGCTGAAGATCGACGATGTTGATCTTGCAGCCTATCAGTTGACGGACCTTTGCCTTGCCGGCCTGTTCCGCCAGTGCATCTTCTCCTATCGCACCAAGGCGCCAAGCCAGGCCGAGATCGACCATGTGGTGCGCTCGGGCGTGAACGTCTTCCTGAAGGCCTACGGCACCGCGATGCTTGCCGCCGAAGGGGAGACGTCGGAATCGGCCTGAGCGAGGCGCCTGTCGGTGACTTCGGAATGGTCGCTGCAGCGCACAAATCCTAAACGCAGGCGGGACAGCACCCCCTCTGGCCTGCCGGCCATCTCCCCCGCAAGGGGGGAGATTGGCAGCTTAGGCGCTGCGTCCTTCTTTCGAAGTCGACAATTGGCGAAAGTCGCGCAACATCTGATCTCCCCCCTTGCGGGGGAGATGTCCGGCAGGACAGAGGGGGGGTGTGAAGGAACGCGGCGCCCTTCCAACTCGACCGTCGATCAGCCTCTTCCGGGAGCCTCTTGGAAGGGCTTGTTAACCATCGGTTCCTATGTCTCGGGGCACGTTCATTCGGCGAGTCTCGAGTATGACATCCATGCGTTTTTCCCGTGCCAATCCCTCCGGTGCTTCCACCTACGACAACGACGACTATCATCGCCCGGAGGAGGCGCGGGACCGTGGCGCGGCCTCGCCGCCGCGTGGGCAAACCGGCCAAGTCGTCACGCTGCGGGCCCCAGTCGAAGGCGATTCGAACGCCGCTTCGTCCGATTCGCTTGACGCCGGCGAGTTCAGCCGCCCAGCCTGGCAGCAATATTTCTTCCTCGCGCCCAATGTGCGTTTCACCCGCACGCCGGATTCCGACAAGCGGCCCGCACCGCAACCGGATGATGAAGCGCCGGTCAAGGCGGCGGCCGCCACGCGTGATCCAATCCGCCCCGCGCCACCAGCGCCTGCGGTGACCAACCCCGTCCGGCCGATTCCCGCCGCGGTCCCCTCCGCTCCTACGATGCCACGGCAAGCCAGCGCCACGCCGCCGCAGGCCGTGGCCGAACAGGCGCCGCAGCCGCAACCGCAGCCGCCGAAATTCCGCTGGTCCTATCTTTCCGACGATGCGTTTTTCGAGTTCAGCATGCCCTTGCTCGCCGAGCGTCTGGCGCGGGCGCGCCTGAACGATCCGTCGCGGCAGTCCGCCGCTCCCGTGTCGGCAAATCCTGCGCCGCCGCCGAGCCGATCCCGGACCACTTCCATGGGTGAGGCGACCGCGTTCTACCGCGTCATCGAATGGCGCTCGAACGGGCCGGCCGCAAGCCCTGCCCCGGTGACGGCGCCGGCCGGTGCGCCGGCCGCCCGGCCCGCTCCGGTGCAGGCAGAAGCGCGCGCGCCCGAAGCGGCGGCCGCCGCGCCTGCTTCCGTTGCAAGGAGCGCCCGGGCCGCGAAGTCCGCCCCGTCCCTGCCCGTCACAGGCAAGGTCGCGCCGCTGGCCGCCTCGGCCGGCTACGAGCTTCCTTGCGAGGACCTTTTGCAGCTGCCGCCGGAAGGCAGGGCTTCTACATGTCGCAGGAGCGGATGGAACAGAACGCCGACCTGCTCGAAAGCGTGCTGGAGGATTTCGGCGTCAAGGGCGAGATCATCCATGTCCGGCCGGGTCCGGTCGTCACGCTCTATGAATTCGAGCCGGCGCCGGGCGTGAAATCCAGCCGCGTCATCGGACTTGCCGACGACATCGCCCGCTCCATGTCGGCCGTCTCGGCGCGCGTCGCCGTGGTGCCGGGCCGCAATGTCATCGGCATCGAATTGCCCAACGAAACACGCGAGACGGTCTATTTCCGCGAGCTGATCGAATCGGCCGGCTTCCGCAACACGTCCTGCAAGCTGGCGCTCGGCCTCGGCAAGACGATCGGCGGCGAGCCGGTCATCGCGGACCTCGCCAAGATGCCCCATTTGCTGGTCGCGGGCACCACCGGCTCCGGCAAATCGGTCGCCATCAACACCATGATCCTGTCGCTGCTCTACCGCATGAAGCCGGAGGAATGCCGCCTGATCATGGTCGATCCAAAAATGCTGGAACTGTCCGTCTATGACGGCATCCCGCATTTGCTCACGCCCGTCGTCACCGATTCCAAGAAGGCCGTCACGGCGCTGAAATGGGCGGTGCGCGAGATGGAGGAGCGCTACCGCAAGATGGCGCGCCTCGGGGTGCGCAACATCGACGGCTACAACCAGCGCGCAGCAAGCGCCCGCGACAGCGGCGAGGTCGTGGTCATGCAGACGCAGGTCGGCTTCGAGAAGGGCACGGGCGAGCCGCTGTTCGAGGAACGGGAAATTGACCTCGCGCCGATGCCCTACATCGTCATCATCGTCGACGAGATGGCCGACCTGATGATGGTGGCCGGCAAGGAGATCGAAGGCGCCATCCAGCGTCTGGCGCAGATGGCCCGCGCCGCCGGCATCCACCTGATCATGGCCACGCAGCGCCCGTCGGTCGATGTCATCACCGGCACCATCAAGGCCAATTTCCCGACCCGCATTTCCTTCCAGGTGACGTCGAAGATCGACAGCCGCACGATCCTGGGCGAGCAAGGCGCCGAGCAGCTGCTCGGCCAGGGCGACATGCTGCATATGGCCGGCGGCGGGCGCATCGCGCGTGTGCACGGCCCCTTCGTCTCCGACCTCGAGGTCGAGCACGTCGTGGCGCATCTGAAGGCGCAAGGACGCCCGGAATATCTCGACACGGTCACCGCCGACGAGGAAGCGGAAGAAGAGGCGGCCGACACCGGCCCGGTCTTCGACAAGGGCCAGGTCGACGCCGAAGATGGCGACGCCCTCTACGAGGAGGCCGTCAAAGTCGTCAAGCGCGACAAGAAATGCTCGACCTCCTACATCCAGCGCCGCCTCGGCATCGGCTACAACCGCGCCGCCTCGCTGGTCGAACGCATGGAGAAGGAAGGCCTGGTCGGCGCTCCCAACCATGTCGGCAAGCGCGAAATCCTCGCCGGCCGGCGGGACCATGCGCCGGAGCGCGACGAGACGGATTGATGCGGCGCGGGCGGGTCAAAGCCGGACTGACGCGCCTTCTGGAGGTGCGTCAGCCGCCGTTCGCCACCAGCGCGATCGCCGCGCGCAGCTCGTCGAGCCCCTCCGCCTTTTCCGATGATGTCGCCAGAACCGCCGGAAAGGCCGCCGGCCGTTTCTTGATCTTGCCCAGCGTCTCTTCGATCAGCTTCGGCACGCCGGCCGCCTTGATCTTGTCGGTCTTGGTCAGCACGACCTGGTAGGAGACCGCCGCCTTGTCGAGCAGCGACAGCACTTCCTCGTCCTTGGCCTTGATGCCGTGGCGGGCGTCGATCAGCACGTAGACGCGCTTCAGCGTGACGCGCCCCTGCAGATATTCGAAGATCAGCTTGGTCCAGGCGTCGACCTTGTCCTTCGGCGCGCTGGCATAGCCGTAGCCCGGCATGTCGACCAGCGCCATCGGCGGCAGGTCGGCGCCTTCGCCGGAAAAGCCGTCCGGCACGAAATAGTTGAGCTCCTGCGTGCGTCCCGGCGTGTTCGAGGTGCGCGCCAGGCCCTTGTGGCCGACCAGCGCATTGATCAGCGATGATTTGCCGACATTGGAGCGGCCGGCAAAGGCGATTTCGGGCGGCCCTTCCGGCGGCAGGAATTTCATGGACGGCACGCCGCGGATGAAGATCCAGCCTCGCGTGAACAGCTCCGGGCTGATTGCCGTGTTGTCCGTCGTCGCTTTTTCGGGCGCGTTCAAACCGCGGCCTCCAGCTTGGAAATGTCGGCGCCACGGATGGCGTTGAGGTTGCGGCTGATCTTGTCGACCGGCCAGTCCCACCAGGCTGCTTTCAACAGCCGCCGCACCGTGAACTCGTCGAAGCGCATCTTCACCACCTTGGCCGCGTTGCCGGCGACGATCGCATAGGGCGGGACGTCGTGCGTGACAACCGATTTCGCCGCGACGATGGCGCCGTGGCCGATCTTGACGCCCGGCATGATCACCGCATCCATGCCGATCCAGACGTCATTGCCCACCTTCGTGTCGCCGCGGATCTCCCTCGACCACGTCTCCTGATCGAAGCCTTCCTCCCAGCCATGCCCAAAGATGTTGAACGGATAGGTCGAGAAGCCGGACATCGCATGGTTGGCCCCGTTCATGATGAAGCGCGCGCCCTCGGCGATGGCGCAGAACTTGCCGATGATCAGCCTGTCGCCGATGAAGGGATAGTGATGCAGCACGCATTTTTCGGCGAATTTGTCGGGACCGTCGGGGTCGTCGTAATAGGTGAAGTCGCCGATCTCGATGTTGGGCGCGGTGACCAGGGGCTTCAGGAAGCCGACGCGCGGATGCATCGCAATGGGATGCTTGATGTGGGGATTGGGTCCGGTCATCGAGGTCAGTCCACGATTTGGCAGGCACGGTTACGCTGAAGCGCCGATCAAACTAACGTGATCCGGCTGCAGCACCAACCGCGTTCAATGACTACCGCGACAGATCACGATCGGGTTGGAAAGCGCGCTGTCGAAACCGCTGCCCTGGTAGACCTGGACGTTGGATGCGCCGGGCGGCAGCGAGAAGCTGCCTTCGACGACTTTCTGGTCGCCGGCCAGCGTGTGCAAGGCCCAGCTATAGGTGCAGAACTGCGGTGGCGCCTTGGGTTGTACGTGGCTGCAGTTGAGCTGCGCGCCGCCCAGCATGGCGGCACCGCCGCAGCTCACCGCGTCCTTGGCGGCGGCTGGCAACGCGCACCCTACCAGGGCGGCAATCGTCGCGATCCTGAGCCAGTTCATCGTCATCTTTCGCCGCCCGGGCCGGTCCCTTCCGTTGCGCCACGCCGACGCGACATTTGCTCCAGGCGGCTTAACCGGTCTTGCGAACCGCGTCCAGCAGGATTATGTGCATGATGATAATAAGCATGCTTACGAAAGCTTGTCTGCCTAACCCGATCTCCTCCCATGCCCTCTTCGCCCAACATCGGCTTCGTGCTGCACGATGTCGCGCGCCTGCTCAGGAAGCGCTTCGAGCAGCGCTCGCGGAGCGCAGGACTGACCCGCGCGCAATGGCAGGTGCTGTCCTCTCTCTCGCGGCATGAAGGCATCCACCAGAACAAGCTGGCCGACCTCATCGAGATCATGCCGATCACGCTCGCCAGGCTGCTCGACAAGATGGAGGCGCGCGGCTTCATCAAGCGCCGGCCCAACCCTGCCGACCGCCGGGCGTGGCTCCTCTACCTGACGCCGCAGGCGCATCCGCTGATCGCGGTGATGCGCGACAACGGCCAGAAGACGCGCGATGAGGCCTTCGCCGGCCTTTCCGCAGACGCGCAGCAGCAACTGCTGCAAGCCCTTTGCCTGATCAAATCCAATCTGCTCGAGGCCTGCGCCCAGCCGGCCGTCGACCGGGAGAAAATACATGTCTGAACCAACCTCACCAAGAAAGCCGGCGGAAGGCGACAATGCCGGCGACAGAAGCAGCGACCAGGTCATCCGGCTGGACAGCCAACGCGAGCAAAGGCGAGGCGGCAACCCCGCCATCGAGGACGACAAGCTGGAGGCCGCTGTCGCCCCGGAGCCCGCCACGCTGGAGGCGCCCTCGGCGCAACCCAAGCCGGTGCCGGTCACCACAGCTCCTCCGGCTCCGGGGAAGCCGCGTCGCAGCCTGACCCGGCCGATCCTGTTCGCTTTGCTCCCCGTCGCGCTTGCGGCCGGCGGCTACTACTACGTTGTCGGCGGCCAGGTCATGACCACGGACAATGCCTATATCCAGGCGCAGTCGCTTGGCGTTTCCACCGATGTCTCCGGCACCGTCCAGGAGATCGACGTGCATGACAACGAGGCGGTGAAGAAGGGTCAGGTGCTCTTCCGCCTGCGGCCGGCTTCGTTCGAAACGGCGCTTGCGGGCGCGGAGGCACAGCTCGGCACGGTGCGCAACCAGGTGCTGACCCTGCAGGCGAGCTACCAGCAGTCGCTGGCGCAGATCGACCAGGCCGAGGCCGACATCCCCTATTACGAGTCCGCCTTCCAGCGCCAGCAGGACCTGCTCAAGACCTCCACCGCCTCCAAGGCGACGTTCGACCAAGCCCAGCACGATCTTGTCGCCGCCCGCCAGAAGGTGACCGTCGCCAAGGCGCAGGCGCAGGCGACGCTCGCCCAGCTCGGCGGCGACGCCAACCAGCCGGTCGAGAAGAACCCCTTCTATCTGCAGGCCCAGTCGGCGGTGGACGACGCCCAGCGCAACCTCAATGACTCGGTGGTCAAGGCGCCGTTCGACGGCATCGTCACCAATGTCGATGCGCTGCAGGTCGGCAAGTACCTGCCGGCCTCGCAGCCGGCCTTCAGCCTGGTGTCGTCGAGCGACATCTGGATCGCGGCGGAGCCGAAGGAAACGGAACTCACCTATGTCCGTCCCGGGCAGAAGGCGACGATCAGCATCGACGGCTATCCGGGTGAGGTGTGGCACGGCGAGGTCGCCAGCATCAGCCCCGCCTCGTCGTCCAGCTTCTCGCTGCTGCCGGCGCAGAACACCAGCGGCAACTGGGTTAAGGTCGTGCAGCGCATCCCGATGCGGGTGACGATCGACGATGCCGACGGCAAGCCGCCACTGAGAGGCGGCATGAGCGCCGTGGTCAACATCGACACCGGCCACGCGCGCGGCCTGCCCGACTTCGTGGGCGACCTCCTCAAGCGATTCGGGCAGAAGTCATGAGCACCACGGGCACGGGCACGCCTGCGGTCGCCAATCGCGGCGCCATCACCGCCTGCGTCATCCTGGCGGTCATCATGCAGGCGCTGGACACGACCATCGCCAATGTGGCGCTGCCCTATATCCAGGGCAGCGTTTCGGCGAGCGCCGACCAGATCAACTGGGTGCTCACCTCCTATATCGTCGCCGCGGCGGTGATGACGCCGCCCTCCGGTTATCTCGCCAACCGCTTCGGTCGCAAGCGCATCCTTTTGGTCGCCATCACCGGCTTCGTCGTCGCCTCGGTTCTGTGCGGTTTCGCCCAGTCGCTGCCTCAGATCGTCGGCTTCCGCCTGCTGCAGGGTCTATTCGGCGCTGCACTGGTGCCACTGTCGCAGAGCATCCTGCTCGACATCTACAGCGTCGAGGAGCGCGGCTCGGCCATGGCGCTGTTCGGCGTCTCGGTGATGGTCGGCCCGGTGCTGGGGCCAGTCATCGGCGGCTGGCTGACCGAGAACGTCTCCTGGCGCTGGGTCTTCTACATCAACGTGCCGATCGGCGCGCTGGCCTTCGCCGGCGTCTCGATGTTCGTCCAGGAAACCAAGCTCGACCTCAAGGCGAGGCTCGACTGGCTGGGCTTCGGCATGCTCAGCATCGCGATTGCCTCGCTGCAGATGTTCCTCGACCGCGGCGAGCAGCTCAACTGGTTCTCCTCCGCCGAGATCATCGTCGAGGCACTGGTCTGCGCGTCGGCCTTCTACATCTTCATCGTCCACACCTTCACCGCCCGCGACACCTTCGTGAATCCAAGGCTGTTCCTCGACCGGAATTTCGCCGTCGGCATGGTGTTCATCTTCATCATCGGCATCACCTATCTGGCGTCGCTGGCGCTGATGACGCCCTACCTGCAAACGCTGATGGGCTACCCGGTGGTGACCGCCGGCATCGTCATGGGGCCACGCGGCCTCGGCACCATGGCCTGCATGTTCCTGGTCGGCCGGCTGGTCGGCAAGGTGGACACGCGCTGGCTGCTGTTTGCCGGCCTCGCGATCACCGCCTGGGCGATGTACGACATGACCGGCTGGACGCCCGACGTCTCGCAATGGACGATCATCAGCACCGGCTTCATCCAAGGCGCCGGGCTCGGCTTCCTGTTCGTGCCGCTCACCACCATCACCTTCGCCACGCTGGCGCCCGAGAGGCGCGCGGAAGGGACCGGCCTCTACAATCTGTCGCGCAACGTCGGCTCCAGCGTCGGCATCTCGGTCGTCACGGCGCTTCTGACGCAGAACCAGAAGATCAATCACGCCAACATCGCCGACTATGTGACGCCCTACAATCAGGCGTTCAGCGATCCGACGATCGCGCAGGCGCTGAGCCCTTACACCGCCGCCGGCCGCGCCGCGCTCGACGGCCTGGTCACGCTGCAGGCGACGATCATCAGCTATGTCGACGACTTCAAGCTGATGATGATCCTGTCGCTGGTCGCCATCCCGCTGGTGCTCCTGCTGCGCAAGCCTGACTCGCCGGCCAAGGCCGATCACAGCGCCGTCATGGAATAAGGCGGAAAAGGGCCGGGGTCCCGCCGCGGGACCCCGGCTTGCCGGACGGCTCCCAAACACCGGCGTCACTGCGCCGGAAGCCATCCGGCTCGTTGGGGAGGACCGGATAGCTACGCGACAAGGCGTATCCGAGTTTCACGAAAGGCAATTCTAAAGCGCGTCGCGTTGAAACGGATCAGGCGACGCGCTTTAAGTCTTGGTTTGGATGCATGTCGTTGCCCCGGAACCGCTGCACACTTCTGGGCGGGTTTCTGTCCGCGGTCGCACCGAGAGAATGCCGGCAACAAAAACCCCGGACGAGCCGGGGTTTTGGTATTCGTTGGGCGCCGGCTATTCCGCCGGCGATGGTTTCTTGCGGAACAGCGCCGCCAGATTGTCCCACAATTCGATCTTGGCGCCCTGGCGCTTCATGATCACGCCCTGCTGCAGGATCGAGAGCAGGTTGTTCCAGGCCCAGTAGATGACCAGGCCGGCCGGGAAGCTGCCCATCATGAAGGTGAAGATCACCGGCATCCAGGTGAACACCGCGGCCTGCGTCGGGTCCGGCGGCGCCGGGTTCATGCGCATCTGCAGGAACATGGTGATGCCCATGACCACCGCCCAGGCGCCCATATGCGGCAGGAATGCGGGCGCCGCGAACGGCAGCAGGCCGAACAGATTGAAGATCGACGTCGGATCGGGCGCCGCGAGGTCGTGGATCCAACCGAAGAACGGCGCATGCCGCATCTCGATGGTGATGTAGAGCACCTTGTAGAGCGAGAAGAAGACCGGGATCTGCAGCGCCACCGGCCAGCAGCCGGCGAGCGGGTTGATCTTCTCCGTCTTGTAGAGCTCCATCATCGCCTGCTGCTGCTTCATCTTGTCGTCCGCGTATTTCTCGCGGATTTCCAGCATCTTCGGCTGCACCTTCTTCATGTTCGCCATCGACGCGTAGGATCTGTTGGCTAAAGGGAAGAAGAGCGCCTTGACGATGACGGTGGTGGCGAGGATCGCCAGCCCGAAATTGCCGAAGAATTTGTACAGCGTGTCGATCAGCCAGAACATCGGCTTGGTGATGAAGTGGAACCAGCCCCAGTCGATCAGGAGGTCGAAGCGCTTGATGTGGCGGTCCTCCTCATAGGCATTGATCTTGGCGACTTCCTTCGCGCCGGCGAACACCTCGGTTTCGACGGTCGTCGACTGCCCGGCCTCGACGTTGATCGCATCGGTCAGGAAGTCGGACTGGTAGCTATGGCTGTGCGGGCCGGCGTTGAAGTCGAAATAGGAATAGGTGGGCTGGAACGGCTGCTTCTCGGTCGGCACCAGCGTCACCGCCCAATATTTGTCGGTGATGCCGAGCCAGCCGTCGGTCGACTTTCCGGGCTTGACCTGCTTGTCCTTCTCGATCGCCGCGTATTTGTGCTCCTGCAGCCCCTCGGTGCCGGTAAAGCCGATCAGGCCTTCATGCAGCACATAGGTGCTGGCCACCGCCGGCTTGTCGAAGCGGGTGACGCGGCCGTAGTTGAACAGCGAGACGGGAGCGCTGCCGGAATTCTGCACGGTGTCGGAGACCGTGAACATGTAGTCGTTGTCGACCGAAATGGTGCGCTTGAACGTCAGGCCCTTGTCGTTGGTGTAGGTCAGCGTCACCGGCGTCGAAGGCGTCAGGGTCGGATTGCCGTCGATACTCCACACCGTATCCGCGCCGGGCACCGTACCGGTCTTGTCGTTGCCGACGAAGCCGATCTCGGCGAAATAGCCGTTGGGCAGCGACGACGGGTTGAGCAGCTCGATCTCGGGCGAGTTCTTGTCGACCGTCTCGGTATAGTGCTTGAGCTTCAGGTCGTCGAGACGCGCGCCGGTCAGGTTGATCGAACCTTCGAGGCTCGGCGTGTCTATCTTGACGCGCTTCGTCGCGGCTATGGCCTGGTCGCGGCTGGCCGCGGTGACGGCTTCGCTGCCGGGCGCGGTTGGAATGGCGCCGGGAGCCGGGGCCGGCGTCCCGGCCGCACCGGTATTGGCGGCACTGCCCGCTTCCTTCTTCTGCGCCTCGGCGCGCTGCTGCTCGATGCGTGCCGTCTCGCGCTGCTGCTCCATGCGCGGGTTCATGTAGAACACCTGCCACAGCGTCAGGATCAGCACCGACAGCGCGATGGTGATGAGGAAATTGCGGTTGTTTTCCATCGAAAGCCTTGGCCTATCGTGTTCCGCGCAGCCGGCGGGAAAGCTCGGCCTTCAACTGGCCGAACGGAATGGCAAGCACGTCTTCGCGCCCGACGATGACATAGTCATTACCGGGCGCCATGTCATCGGCGGCATGTGTGCGCACGGCTTCTCTCAGCCGCCGCCGGACGCGGTTGCGCACCACGCGTTGCCGACCTTCTTGGTCACGGTGTAGCCGACGCGTGGTGCACAATCGTCGCCACGGTCGAGAACCTCGACGAGAAAAAGCCGCCCGCGGCGCTTCTCGCCGCCGCGCACAGCCAGGAAATCCGCGCGTTTCAGAAGCCGCCCGGGAACCTGTCCCTTTGGCTTGCCGGTTGCGGGCAACGATCTCGTCTTTCGTTCAGGCGCTGAGCCGCTTGCGGCCGCGGTTGCGGCGGGCGGCAACGACGCCGCGACCACCCTTGGTGGCCATGCGGGCACGGAAACCATGCCTGCGCTTGCGGACGAGTTTGGACGGTTGGTAGGTACGCTTCATTTGTTTTAATACCGCGGCGTGCGGCCCTTCTTGATTCTGTCACTCTGTAACAGGAGCTTTGCCGGGCCGTTTTAGGCGCGATCGAAACCGCGCCGGGACGAATGGCCCGAGCGTGAGCGGGCTTATAGAAAGAAGGTTTTTGGAAGTCAATCCGGCCCGCCCAGGGGCATTTTTTCGCCGGGACAAGGTCGAAATTGGCAAAAAAGCCGCAAATCGCATAATCTTGGCCGATCAAGCCTTCGTGAAGACCACGTCATGACGAGTGAAGTCCTGTCCACGGATGAAAAGGCACGCCCCGCGGAGGCGAGCTCTCCGCGTCGGGTGCCGTTGTCGCGCGGCCTGTCGACCAAGCTTCTGCTTCTGACCATCGTCTTCGTGCTGCTCGCCGAAATCCTGATCTTCCTGCCCTGGATCGCGAGCTACAGGGTGAACTGGCTGAAGGAGCGGCTGAGCACCGCCGCCGCCGTCTCGATCGTTCTGTTGCAGGGCGAGCCCAATTCGTTGTCCCACACCGCGCAGAACGACGTGCTGATGGCGATCGGCGCCAAGGCGATTGCGGTGCGCGACGGCGGCGTCTCGCGGCTGCTGGTCGTGGCCGACATGCCGCCGAAGGTCGACGAGCATATCGACATCGCCAATGTCGGCCTGGTCAACGGCATGACCGGCGCGCTGGAGACGCTGTTCGCCGGCGGCAACCGCATGCTGCGTGTTTTCGGCCCGGTCGGCGACAGCGACAAGGAATTCGAGCTGATCATGCCGGACTACAGTCTGCGCAATGCGATGCTGCGCTATTCGCGCAACGTCGCCGTCGTCTCGCTGCTGATCTCGCTGTTCACCGCCATGCTCGTCTATGCGGCGATCGATCTCATCATGATCGGCCCGATCCGCACCATGACGCGCTCGATCCTGTCCTTTTCCGAGGCGCCTGACGATCCCGGCCGCATAATCTGCCCGACGGAGCGCGCCGATGAAATCGGCGTCGCCGAGCGCGAGCTGGCGCAGATGCAGGACCGGCTGCAGAGGATGCTCTCCGAGCAGAAGCACCTCGCCGATCTCGGGCTCGCCGTGTCGAAGATCAACCACGACATGCGCAACATCCTCGCTTCCGCACAGCTGATGTCGGACCGCCTGCGCCAGGTGAAGGACCCGACCGTGCAGTCCTTCGCGCCGAAGCTCTTGCGCGCGCTCGACCGCGCCGTCGCCTATTCGGAAGGCGTGCTCGCCTATGGCCGCACGCAGGAGCCGGCGCCGTCGCGCCGCCGCCTCAGGCTGCGCCAGCTGGTCGACGACGTGCACGGCCTGCTCGACATCGAGGAGGGCATCGAGTTCATCAATGCCGTCGAGCTCACCTTCGAGGTCGATGCCGATTCCGACCAGCTGTTCCGCGTGCTCACCAATCTCTGCCGCAATTCGGTGCAGGCGATGGCCGCCGATACCGAGAGCGCGGTGGTGCGCCGGCTCGCCGTCTCGGCCGAGCGGCTCGGCAGCGTCAGCCGCATCACCGTCACCGACACCGGGCCCGGCCTGCCGCCGAAAGCGCGCGAGAACCTGTTCGCCGCCTTCCGCGGCTCGGCGCGCAGCGGCGGCACCGGCCTCGGCCTGGCGATCGCCCATGAGCTGATCCGCGCCCATGGCGGCACGGTGGAGCTGGTCGAATCGATCGGCGGCCGCACGGTCTTTGCCGTCACCATCCCCGACCAGCCGGTGCGGCTTGATCAAGCGCGCAACGGCCTGCGTCGCCCAGCCTAAGGGTACCTTGATCCGGACTGGCGAACGACCTGCGACAAAACTTTTGCCGGATCGGCTTGCTTTTCCGAAATTCAGTCGTTAGGGAACACTCCACATTTCGCGGCCGGTCGTTTTGACCGGGTCGCGGGGCCATGTCGCACACGGCCTGATGCGCGCCCGTAGCTCAGCTGGATAGAGCACCAGACTACGAATCTGGGGGTCAGGAGTTCGAATCTCTTCGGGCGCGCCAAAGACCGCCGATTGCCCTCCACAGTACGCTATAGTCGCCGATACTACGCCCGTGCAAAGAGCGGGAGATAACCTGTGTGTAAAAAATGTAGAAACGGCGGCGTTTAGCGGTGAAAAGCTCGAATCGCTTACGGTCGATGCGCTCGACGTTGTGCAGGCGTTGGGCATGGGTTTTGATGACCGAAATACGCCGCATTTCAGTCACCTCGGCGATTTCCTGAAAGCTGTCGATCCGCTGAGCGGCGGCCCCTGCCGTTCCCATGCGTGACGGCAGGCCAATGGAGTCGATAGCCGGACGTTATGACGGCGTCTGATAGGCCCCCCTGTTCCGTTGTGGGGTGCTCGGTGGCTCGCTCACGATCTAGGCCCTGGAAACGTGGGCGACAAGTAGAACCAATGCACAATTACGATAAGATGTTTCAGCATTTCCGGTTTGCGAGACCCAATGTCTGAAGTCGACTGGCTAAGCCATCTCCTACAAATCGTCACCGTAACCGGTCAGCTCGAGGTCCGCTGCGCCTATGGTGCGCCGTGGCGCATTACCTGGAGCCAGGCTGCGGCGAACGAAATCCCCTACCATGTCATAGTCAAGGGCCGCGCCATTATCGAGGATCCGGAGACGCGAACAGCACGAGAGCTGGTGAGCGGAGATATCGTGCTGCTGCCTCACGGTGCGGCGCATGTGCTGCACGACGGAAGTGGGCAAACACCTATCCGTACCCGGCAACACCGGGGGGCCGCCGGATGGATGCTGAGCGAGAACGATGGCGAGGGCGAGCGACTGGATCTGATGTGTGGACGATTTTTCATCGCGCCACCCCATGATCGGCTGATCCGCAACTACATGCCAGCGGATCTGGTGACGCGGGCTATGAACGGTCATGGAGAAAATGGGATCGGCTCAGCCTCCAGCCAACTGGCCAGCCTGGTGAGTCTGATGCGGATGGAGTCCTCGGGTGACAGAGCGGGAGGACGTGCCATGCTCAACGCACTTTCTTCGGCTCTGTTCACGCTGGTATTGCGCGCGGCAAGCGAAGCCGAGGGAGCGCCCGAAGGCTTGTTGGCCCTGGCCGGCCATCCGCGGCTTGCTCCAGCAATTGGAGCGATGTTCGCCGACCCAACGCGGTCCTGGAAACTGCCTGATCTGGCGGACTTGTGCGGCATGTCGCGCGCAACGTTCATGAGGCACTTTCAAGACAGGCTAGGTTGCTCCGCCCTCGATTTGTTGACTGATCTCCGCATGAGTCTGGCCGCCAACGAGTTGAAGAAGCCAGCGATCAGCACTGAGGCCGTGGCTGAAACGGTCGGGTATCATTCTGTTTCAGCATTCCGCCGTGCGTTTGCCGAAAGGATGGGGATGACGCCGGGGGAATGGCGCCGACTGGCGCACAATGGCGAGCAAGCGGGCGTGGTCCGAGACCTTACGCGATAAATTGATCCTTTCGCGCATCATATTGAGCTATTCAAGTCTCGAAGTTTGCACAGCCGGCCGTAACTTGGGTTCCGTAATCACTTGATGAAGGAGCCACCCAATGAACTGCATCGCCACAGTCGCCGCTGATCCCGCAATCGGTGCCATCTCAGACATCCACGCATGGGCCGAAAAGAGCGGAGACACTCTCGCGCCCCGACCTTCCCACCCAACCGCGCCTCCAACCCCGACGAACGCCGTTATCGAAACTATCCTAAGCCGTAGTGCCGCCAAGTATTACGACCCGACCGCCACCCTGAGCGACGATCAGATCCGCGACCTGGTGCGGATCGGCACTTCCGCGCCGACATCCTTCCACCTGCAGAACTGGCGCTTCATCGCCGTACGCTCACCCGAGGCGAAGGCTCGGTTGCGTCCGATCGCCTGGAATCAGCCCGCGATCACCGACGCCGCCGTTACCTTCATCGTCATCGGCCAGTTGGCCGATGCCAGCACCATCCCCGCGCGTCTGGCGCCGGTGGTGGAAGCCTGCATCATGCCGGCGCACCTCGTGCCCGACTGGGAAATGCCCGCTCGCGGGCTGTATGACGATCAACCCCAGCGGCAGCGCGACGAGGCGGTACGCACTGCGACCTTTGGAACCGCAGCAATCATCTATACGGCCCGCTCGCTGGGCCTGGGTTCGACGCCGATGATCGGTTTCGACGCCGAAGCCGTGCACCGCGAGTTCGGGCTGGCCGACGACGAAATCCCAGTGATGCTGCTGACCGTAGGACCGGAACGAGCCGGCAACTGGCCGCAGAAGCCGCGCATGCCCGTGGCCGATGTGCTGGACTTTGCATAATTCTCAATCAACTCAGAAACTTATGGAGTGTAAGATGCCAAGAGCTGCTGCTCTCAGGCCGGAACAAGTGCCGGCTGCTTCTCAACCGGCCCTCGATGCGTTCACCAAGAACATCGGGTTCACCCCAAATATGATGGCGACCTTCGCGGCGAGCCCGATCGCGTTCAACGCATGGGCCACCCTGCTGGGCTCCCTGAGCAAGGCGCTCGACGTGAAAACGCGTGACAGTATCGGCCTCGCCGTCTCCGAAGTGAACGGCTGCGACTACTGCCTGACGGTTCACAGCTTTACGGCTGAGCATATGGCCAAGCTGTCGGCCGATGACATCATTCTCGCCCGTAAAAATGACGCGAACCGCGACGCCGCAATCCAGTTCGCGCGCAAAGTTATCGAGACCCGCGGCCACGTCAGTGATGCCGATCTGAAAGCCGTCCGCGATGCCGGCTGATGGCGAGACGCTTCCCCAAATCGGCGACAGGATCACCGACAAATCGGCACCACCTGACGACGGCGCCGTCCGCGAATGGATCGGACCAGAGGCGTTCGGGCGTTGGGCCGAGCTCCGGAACTGGATCGACGAATTCTACCCAGGAGTTTTCGCGCCGGACTGGCTTTACGGTGGCAAGAACCGTGGTTGGACCTTGCGCTACAAGAAGACCAAGGCGTTCTGCACCCTGGTGCCGGAATACGGGCGGTTTTCGGCTGTGGTGGTCATGGGTGGAGCAGAACGAGAGAAGTTTGAGGAGCGGCGTTATGCCTGGCGCCCGCAATTGGTCAAACTCTACGATGAAGCCAAAACGTACATCGACGGAAAATGGCTGACGGCTGCCATCTCATCGGCAGATGATCTGCATGATGTGACGGAGCTTCTGACTATGAAGCGCCCGCCACCGTCGCACAGCAATTCGACATCAAGGTCGTCGCGGAAGGCGTCGAGCCGATAACCAGTTGCGTGAGAGATCGAAAAGACCTTCACGCCTGCAATTTACCCCGAACCAACAAATATCTGAGGAGACAATTCCCATGAAAGCAATCGTTGTTACGGACCAGACGGCGGGAACGGCCGGAATGAAGCTGGTGGATCGGCCTGAGCCGCAGGCGGCGATAAACGATGTCGTCGTTGAGGTTCACGCGGCGGGATTCGTCAACACCGAGCTGGAGTGGCCTTCGACCTGGGCCGATCGGGCCTTCCGTGACCGGACGCCGTCAATCCTCGGCCATGAGCTGGCCGGTGTTGTCACTGCCCTCGGCTATGGGACAACGGGGCTTTCAATCGGTCAGCGGGTATTCGGCCTGTCGGACTGGCATCGCGACGGCACGCTCGCCGAATACGTCGCCATGGAGGCACGCAACCTCGCGCCGCTGCCCGGCGATGTCGACTTCACGGTAGGCGCGAGTTTGCCGATCTCGGGCCTGACCGCATGGCAGGGCCTGTTCCACCACGGCCGCCTTCAGGCGGGACAGAGCGTGCTTGCGCATGGCGCGGCTGGTGCCGTCGGTTCGGCCGTGACGCAGCTTGCGCGGGAAGCCGGGGCTTATGTCATCGGCACCGGACGCGCCGCCGACCGCCAGAAGGCTCTCGACTTCGGTGCAAATGAATTCGTCGACCTCGGGAACGACACTCTGGAGGATATCGGGGGGGTCGATCTGGTGTTCGATGTCATCGGCGGCGATATCCAGAAGCGGTCGGCAGCCCTGATCCGTGCACGCGGCACGCTGGTAACCGTCGTCGCACCGACGGATGTTCGACCCGCCGACGGCCTGACGATCGACTTCGTCGTCGAGGCTGATCGCGCCCAGCTATCCGAGATAATTCAGCGGGTACGGGACGGAAGACTGCGGACGAACATCGGCAAGGTGTCATCTCTCGAGGATGCCATCGCAACCTTCAATTCGACCGAGCGACGAGCGGGAAAGACGGTCATCCGCGTTCGCTCGTGAGGGCTCGGCGAGGATGAGGATATTCGCGGCACTTGCACCTGCCATATCTTCCCGGCGGATTGGCCTCCACGCGCACCCCGGGGCCGCTTCCTCTAAGGAGCGTCAGTGCGGCATTCATGCCAATCAGAAGGGTCTCTTGCAGAACTGCGGTTCCACCATCATAGGAAGGTGGAACCGTCTCGATTGCCTACGAATACGCCTGAACGAATTTATCACGTTATTTCAATGTGTTAATATTGATATTCCTACGATCATTTTAGAGGACTGTAGCGTAAACGTAGTTATCATCATCACCCGGTGCGACGCGCCAAATTTCTGAAACCAAGCCAGCAGCGTTCGAGTCCAGTCAGCAAGCGAGTGTCCTTCAGGAATGCCTAACGCTGTTGGCAGCGGAGTCGGCGTGAAGATACCCGCCTCTTCCGCTGCAACATGCGCTCTCACAACCTCCGAGAATACTACTTGACCGGGCCACGCGTGATGGCCGTGAGCTCTGCGATCACGTCAAACGTCTTGATGCTCAATGTCGGGTCACCTTTCATCTCCGCAATAATTGGCCCGTCCAAGAAGGCGCGCACTGCGCCGTCATCGTCGAACAGGTAGATCCCGCCAGCTTCGCTTTGGGGCTCGTTTATGATCCAGACCTTCCAGCGCAGGCCAGGTATGTCCGCGATGGGCTGAGCATAGGGCAGGTTTTCTCTCTCATACTCGGCCCTCGGCCCGTTGAGCTTGTAGTTGATTTGCAGGATTTTGGCCGACATGTCTTTCCTTCCTTATTGTCTGTAAGTGCATGGCCACAAACGACCCTCCATGCGTCCGTTGTTGCGTTCGAGCAGACGATCAAGAAAAGTGCCCGACACGCGCAGGGCGATCCGGCCTGGTTTGGTTTGCGTCATGTTGTGCATGGCCATGGGTAACCTCCGATGGTTGAGGTGCCCGAATGACGACCACCATGACGGCAGAAGGCGGGCAGCCGCTAGGGCAGCTTCGGAAGTATTCCGCTTCAAATTGTGAACTGGCCTTAGACCTCCGCAAGGGCTAACTTGCGGCACAGGAGTGGTCGGCCATGACGCGACGGCCCTACGGACTGATCTGCCCGATCTCGCTCGCCTGCGAGATTCTGGAACCGCGCTGGACGATCCAAATCCTAACCGAGCTCTGGAACGGCTCGACCCGCTTCAACGACATTCGCAAGGGGGTGGGCAACATCTCGTCCGCCATCCTTTCGAGGCGGCTCAAGGAGATGGAAGCGTTGGGCCTGGTCGAGCGCGTCGAGGACAGGGCGGCGGGCACCGTCGACTATTTCCGCACCGAGAAGTCGATCAAGCTCGAACCGGCGATGAACGCACTGGCGGAATGGTCGCTATGCAACATCGAGGCGGAGATCGCGCTCAGCGGTGCGGATGCTTCGACCATCATGTGGGCCGTGCGACGAATGATCGACCTCTCTGAACTGCCGCGGCGGCGCGCCGTCATCCGCTTCCATCTGCGCGACGATCCCCCACCGAAGTGTCCCCATTACTGGTTTGTGGTCGAGCCAGGCGCAGACTTGCCCGAGCTATGCTCTGTCGACCCCCGCCGAGACGTCGACCTTTACGTCGAGACCGGCGTTGTTTCGCTAGGGGCCATCATCGAGGGCCGCTCCAGCATCGAGCGCGAGAAAGAAAGGGGCGGCCTTTTCCTGAGCGGCGACCCCGGCCTTGCTCGCAGCATGAACCGTTGGCTGCGACCCTCGGTCTATGCAGCGCTCGAGGGAATCGTCCAGCTTTCTTGAAAGCCATATGGCTTGCCTCAAAAAGCTATGGCGCAAACAACAACATAGCGGTGCCCAGCTTCATCCTCTCCGGTGCGCCAATCCACGATTTCTTGATGCCTTCCGCAGCGCAGGTGATCCGGAATTTTGCGGAATGGCGCAACACGTTCTGGAGCAGTTGCACAATCAGGTGGAGGCAACCGTGCTCGGTCACAGGCGATCATCCCGCAGAACGAGATGATCGCCTGCCGTATTGCTCGGAGCGGCGGTCCGAGGACTTGATGCATGTCGCCCAGAAGTGTGCAGCGGTTCTGGGACAACGACATGCATCAGAACAAGGACTTAAAGCGCGTCGCCTGAATCCGTTTCAGCACGGCGCGCTTTAGACTTACATTGCTTGTTCCCACCAGCCGCGGGTGTTCACGTTAGCGGCGTCGGCGAGAGCTTCCAGCTCCGCGATGTCGTCGCTGGTGAGCGTGATGCTACCGGCTCGGACCAGGCTCTCGATATAATGGGGCTTGGTGACGCCGATGATCGGCGTCGTGCCCTTGGCGATGGCCCACGCTGCCGCGACGTCGGGAGCTGCGGCACCCTGGCTCTGGCCGATCGAGGCGAGCTTGTCCGTCAGCGCCTTCAGCTGACGCAGGATGCCGTTGTAATTTTCCGCCCGGTTGCTGCCTTCCGGCAACGGGTTCTCCGGACTGTACTTGCCGGTCAAGGCGCCCTGTTCGAGCACCATATAGGCGAAGAACGGGATGCCTTGGTTGCGGCAGTAGTCCAGGATCCCAGCTTGCTCAGAGCTGCGGTAGAGGAGGCTATAGTGGTTCTGGACGGCTTCGACCCGGAACCCGGCCTCGCCCAGGATCCGGTCGGCAAGCTTGATTTCGCTTAGGTTGTGATTCGAGACGCCGACATGTTTGACCTTCCCGCTCTTCAGCAAAGGAATCAGACGCGGGGTCCAGCGCGGCACATCGGCTGGATTGTGAATCCAGTAGAGGTCGATGTAGTCGGTGCCGAGGTTGGCCAGACTCTGCTCCAGCATCTCCGCCACCGGATCGTCGCTGGTCCCCGCGGCCTGCGGGGTGAACTTCGTGGAGAGCTGGTAGTCGCTGCGGGCGTAGCGCTTCAGTACCTCCCCGAGCACGGTCTCGGAACGGCCCATGCCGTACACTCGGGCGGTATCCCACAGGGTGAATCCGGCCGCATGGGCCTTGTCGGCGACCTCTTCCAAACCAGCCCGAGTCAGGTGGGTGCCGAAGTAGCCGTCGCCAATCTCGCCGCTGTCGCCCCAGGCCCACGTGCCCAGTGCAACCATGGGGGTCTTCAGATTGTCGGTTGTCATGTTTGCTCCTTACTTGTTCCGCGGCCAGGTATGCTGTGACCCAGGCGCCGCTGACAAAGTGATGCGCGGCGACGCCGAACCGTTAGCCTGATGCCCCGGAATTGCTGCCTAATCCTCCGGAAGCTGCGGTTCGCATTGCCGCGCTTCCGCGCGCGTGCGATGGTCAGATTCATGGAAACACTGACCGAAATCGCGGCCGTGATTGCCCGGCACGTCTCAAGGGATGGCTTCCACGCCACCCCCATCGAACGCGTGACGCTTGTTCGATCCTCCACGGTGACGATGCCGATGCCGAATGTTTACCGGCGCAACTGTGCCTCGTCGCGCAGGGACACAAGGAGGTCACGCTGGGCGACCGCGTGTTCAGATACGCACCGGGGCGCTATGGCGTCGTGACCTACGACCTGCCAGCTATAGGCCATGTGGTCGAGGCGACGCCTGACAAGCCCTATCTCTGCCTGTACCTCGATTTCGATCCGGTCATGCTGGGGGACTTGGCGTTGCGCGTGCCGCCGCCGCCGGGAGCGCCATCCCCGCCCATAGGCAAGACGGTGTCCGACGCCGGCGCCGGTCTGCTCGACGCGGCGCTACGCCTGCTGCGCCTGCTCGACGACCCGGCAGCGCTGCCCGTGCTGGGGCCACTTGCCGAGCAGGAAATTCTCTATCGCCTGCTCGCCGGCCCGGACGGCGCCAGGATGCGCCACATCACCTCCAGCCAGGGTCGGGTGGCCCAGGTCGGCCGCGCCATCGCCTGGATCGGCAAGAACTTCCGGCAACGGTTCAGCATCGAGCGGCTTGCAGCGGAAGCAGGCATGAGTCCGTCGAGCCTGCACGAGCATTTTCGCGCCGTGACGGCGATGACGCCGCTGCAATTCCAGAAGCAGCTCAGGCTGCAGGACGCGCGCAGCCTGATGCTGGTCCAGGACATCGACGCCACGACTGCCGCCTTCCGCGTGGGTTACGAAAGCCCGACGCAGTTCAGTCGCGAATATCGCCGCCACTTTGGAGAACCGCCGGCGCGCGACATTGCCCGCTTGCGCGCTTCGCCGGGCTTGGCAGTGGTCACTTGAGTTCAGCCTGCCGATGTCGGCGCATCAAAGTTTAGTCCAAATATCGCCCCTTGAGCGACGTGGCCAGAAATCCAAATGCGGCTACGTATTCAGTCTCCCGGAGCGACGGCGGAATGGCGCCCGCGCCATTTGGCCGGGTTGACCGGCGCGCCATTGTTGATCGGGTGAGTGATCTGCCGCTCATCGCGAAGACGAAAGCAGGACACGCCTCTATCTCTGTGCGACAGGACGGACGGTGATCTCGTTGACGCCGACCTTCCGCGGCTGCTCGATGGCGTAGAGCACCGCCCGCCCGATTGCCTCCGGTTCGATAGCGTTGCGGCGGTACTCCACCATCGCCCGGGCGGCTGCTTCGTCGGTGATCGTGCCTGCGAGCTCAGAGCGCGTCACGCCGGGATAGATGCAGGTGGCGCGGATCGTCTCGTTCTCCTTGCGCAAGCCGTCGGTGATGGCCCGCACAGCGAACTTGGTGGCGCTGTAGACGGCCGAGGTCGGCACCACCTCGAAGCTGCCGACCGAGCCGATATTGACGACGTGGCCGCTCCCCTGTGCCTGCATCACCGGCAGGACGGCCGCGATGCCGTGAAGGACGCCGCGGATGTTGACGTCGATCATCCGATCCCATTCCTCGACCTTCAGCGCTGCGAGAGGCGACAGCGGCATCACCCCGGCATTGTTGACAAGGACGTCGATCCGGCCGAACCGCTGCCGCGCATCGGCGACGAGGGCTTCCATGCTGGCGCGTTCGGTGACGTCGAGGGCGCGACCGGCGGCCTGGCCGCCCTTCGCCTCGATCTCCTCGACGAGCGCGGCGAGCCGATCGGTCCGCCGCGCGCCCAGCATGAGGGTGGCGCCGGCATCGGCGAGGACACGCGCGGTGGCCTCCCCGATGCCGCTGGAAGCGCCGGTGATGAGAACGACCTGGTCGATGGCCATGGCAATCTCCTGTATTGTGTTGGCTGGGGGGGGCTGAGCGCCTACTGCGCCGTGTAGCCGCCGTCGACGAAGAGCTGCGCCCCGGTGATGAAGCTCGAGGCGGGGGAAGCGAGGAAGGCGATCGCCTCGGCCACCTCCTCCGGGCGGCCGATGCGCCCGATCGGGTGGGCATCGCCGAAGCTGCGCAGCATCTCCCGGCCGTTCTCGGCCACGCCTTCCATGATGTCAGTGTCGATGACGCCGGGCAGGACCACGTTGCAGCGGATGCCGCGGCGGCCGTACTCGACCGCGACGATGCGGGCGAGTTGCGCCGACGCCGCCTTGGAGGAGGCATAGGCCGCCTGCGTCGGGAACGCCGTCGTCGCCGAGAGCGAGGCGTTGATGACGACGGCGCCACCTTCCTCCATCAGCGGCATTGCCGCCCGGATGGTGACGAAGGCGCCGCGGGCGTTGATCTGGAAGATGCGGTCGTATTCCTCGACCGAGGTCTCGGTCAGCGGCTTGTTGAGGGTTCGTCCGGCATTGCAGACGACGATGTCGAGCCGGCCGAAGCGCTCGCGGGCGAGCTCGACCGAACGCCGGGCGAGGCCCTCGTCCGAGACGTCGCCCACCAGCGTGGCGAGGTCGCCGGCTTCGAGCGCTTGGACCTCGTCGGAGAGGTCGGAGGCGACGATCCGGGCGCCGCGGGCGCGCAGCAGGTCGAGCGTGGCGCGTCCGATGCCGCGACGGGCGCCGGTCACGAGCGCCACCTTGCCAGTCAGGTCATAGGTATTGGGCAGATTGGTCATTGCTGTCTCCGTGGTGCTGGCGGAGCGCATCCGTGCGCCCGCAATCAATGCCGGGGAGATAGCAATTGCCCGCTGTCGATTTAACTTGCCGCGAACTGGACCTTATAGTTAGTAACACTAACCAATGCAGATCGATCTCAACCTCCTCACCCTGTTCGCCGCGGTGGCGGAGACGGGCAATTTCCGCGCCGCGGCCGACCGGCTTGGGGTAACGCGCTCGGCGGTAAGTCAAGGCGTGCGACGCCTGGAGACCGCGCTCGGCCAGGCGCTGTTCCTGCGCACTACCCGCAGCGTGCGCCTGACCGAGACCGGCGAGCGCTTCCTGGCCCAGGTCTCGGCGCCGTTGGCCGAGATCGCGAGCGCCCTCGAAACGGCGTCCAGCTCGGCGGAGGAGCCTCGTGGTCTCTTGCGGATCGCTGCCACCTCGATCGCCGAGGAGTTCCTGTCCGGACCGCTGATCGCCTCCTTCAGCGAGGCGCATCCCGGCGTCACCCTCGATGTGACGGTGACCGACCTGGAATTCGACATCGTCGCGGCCGGCTTCGATGCCGGCGTGCGTCTCGGCGAGGTCATCGAACGCGACATGATCGCGGTGCCGCTGACGGGCGACCAGCGCCAGGTCGCGGTGGCGACGCCGCACTATCTCGCGCGCCACGGCACGCCAGAGCATCCGCGCGATCTCGTCCACCACCGCTGCATCGGCTGGCGGCCGCAGCCGCGCATCGCACCCTATCGCTGGGAATTCGAGAAGGACGGCAGCGCCTTCGACGTCTCGGTCGAACCGCAGATCACCACCAACGACATGCTGCTGATGATCCGCACTGCGCTCGCGGGCGGCGGCATCACCTTCGGCATGGAGGAAACCTTCCGGCCCTATCTCGAGCGCGGGGAGCTCGTCTCGATCCTCTCCGACTGGTTGCCGCCCTTCGCCGGCTTCTTCCTGTACTTCCCGAGCCGCCACACCGTGTCGCCAAAGCTGAGGGCGCTTATCGACCATGTGCGACACCATCGCGACGATCTTAGGCGCGGCGCGGTACCCCCTGACGGGCGGCCACTCGCGTCTGGGCGGTCGTTCGTCTCCCCGCGTGCTTAGTCGCCGCCCCTCATTCCCGTCTGCATTCTCACGATCTTCGCGACGACCTTTCTGCCCTAAAGGCGTCAGGGCGGCTCGCGTGCCTTCAGATGTCTTCAGAGCGGAGCCGGGCCGAATTCTGCTGAGTTCTTCAGTATTGGGCCGAGGAAGATCCTATCGAGTTCATCGGCTTCGATGACGGTGTGAGCAGCTTGAGCGGCAGCGACTTGCACGCTCATTTCCCAGCTCAGTGTGTGGATTTGCCTACGCCGGAAGGGCCCAGTGATCGACAACAGGTCCATACCACGACCTCTACCTCGTTCCCAAGTCTCTCGGACACCTGGCCTTTCGGAGCCTCTCGACTTGCAATCTTTGGAATCGCCTCATGGCTGTATTGCATAAACGCTGCAAGGCGCAGCAATTCCATGCAGTTCATAGTCCCCCAGTCGATATAGTTTTTCGGATGTCTCCCCTGCGAAGTCTCCTGATATGAGGACGTCCCGGCCAAGCGACCGGCACAGTCCTTCAAGCCGACTGACGAGGTTGACCGCTCTCCCTATCGCGGTAAAGTCCAGTCTGTCGGCGGTGCCGATATTACCCCAGAATATCTCGCCGACATGCAGTGCGATTCCAAATGCGAGCTCGGGAGCATCTTGCTGCCGCCGCAAATCGTTCAGATGATCCATCCCTGCTTGCGCCGCCTTTACGGCGCGAACTGCGGCATCGCAGGCAGATCGGGTGTTGCGTTCGCCAATCGGGAAGATCGCGAGAACGCCGTCCCCGATAAATTTCAGCACCTCGCCGCCGAAAGCGTGAACGGCGCCGGCCACGCGGTCGAACCAGGCGTCGAGCGCCTGCACCACGTCCCCGGAAGGCGACCTTTCAGATAGTGGCGTGAACCCGCGCAGGTCCGCGTAGAGCAATGCGGCGCGAATGGTCTCGCCGTGCTCGCGGCGCGATTGGCCGCCGAGCACCTGGGCGGCGCTGCGCTTGCCGAGATAGGTTTCAAGCAGTGCGCCAAGGGTCGAACGTGCAACCAGTATGGCGAGAGGCGCCGCAGCGAAACGGGAAACATCGCTCAGCAAGGTGGCTTCCGCGTCCTCCAGCGGACGCGTCATTACCCATTCGAGCTTGGCTCCTTGCGCCGTCGGTTCAACATCCGCCGCTGCAGGGAAACCCGACAGGCCGTCCAGCCAAGCGCGTGCGACACTTTCATCGGCACTTGCCTCCACCGAAAAGCCGAAGCCAAGTGCTTCGATGACTTGTCCCGTATCCGCGCGCCACAGCCATGTCCGGCGTGCAATGATCGGATGTGAGGCCTCCTGGGTCAGCGCCCCGCCGAGCAATGGCAGCCCGTCGGCCGTCAGCTGGGTTGCGAGGCCTGTCAGAAAAGCGTCTGCATCGACGCAGGCGGCAGCATCATCAAGCAGAAAAGCGAGTGACTTTGGCAGTTTCATCGTGGGGATCATGCTATGCTGATCAGCGCCTGTCGTCTGCTTCTCAAAATCTTCGGGCAGGCGGATGAACAGCTTTACGTCGCATCATATGCCGGAGCCCCACCGATGGCTGCAACGCTTTACACAGAGGTTGAAGTCTCCGCCCCTCAGGCAACGGTATTCGCGTTGCTGACAGATCCGGACAAGATCCTACGATGGATCGGCACGGAAGCAACCATCGAAGCGAAACCGGGCGGCATCTACCTCGTCAATGTCGGCGGCAAGCATGTGGCGCGCGGCGAGTTCACGGAGGTGATCCCGGTTCACCGTCTCGCCTACAGCTTCGGTTGGGATGACAACGACACCGTGCCGCCGGGATCGAGCCTCGTCGAGATTGATCTGGTGGCAAAGGACAGCGGTACACTCGTCCGCCTCACGCACAGCCGGCTGCCGAATGAAAAGGAATGCGTCAGTCATCAGAAGGGCTGGAACCATTATCTGGGACGACTGAAGCTTGTCGCGGCGGGCGGAGAAGCCGGACCGGACAGGCCGATGGAAATGTAGTCGCCTATGCCTTTGCCGGCTGGGGCGCTGCGCATGGGCCGGAACAACGGCCGCGCCCTAGCCCTCCACGCTGCCACTGAAACCGGGGATGCGCGCGGCGACCGCCGGCAGCGGAGCGAACGGCTTGTGCGGCTCGGCCTGGTACCAGAAGGCGACCGACGAGATGTCGTCGGCGCGCCGGTTGGCATGGCCGTGCTCGATGCTGACGCGGATGCGTTCGCGGAAGATCACCGGGTCCTCGATATGCCAGCGAAAGAGCGTGACCGGCTCGCTCCAGTTCGGCCCTCCCGCCGCGATGACGCCGTGATAGGGCGCCGAATAGTCCTGCGTGGGGCACCAGGCGGTGTTGAAATAGTCCTCCGTGCCGGTGCCGTGCAGCGTCGGCGGCCAGGCGTCGTTGGCGCCCGGCGCGCTCTCGCCGCGCGGCTCGATGAACGCCGCCTCCTGGCCGATGCGCCGGTCGGGTTGGAGGCCGGGCACTTGGAGGCCAGGCTCGCCGTCGATGAAGATCATGTCGTCGCCCTCGCCATACCAGTCCCACTGCGCGGAGCGCCGGCGCGAGCGGACGCTAAAGAGCACGCCGACATAATGGCCGCGGCCCTCGGCCTCGAGGATCGTATAGTTGTCCTTGCCGTCGGTGTTCTCGCCGCCGAAGAGGAACTGCTCGTTGGTGAGGCCGGTCTCCGCCATGCCTTCGGGCCGCGCCTGGCGGTACTGCGCGTGGAAGCGGCCGAGGTCGTCCTCCAGCCTGTCATGCAGTTCGAGGTCGACATAGTAGTAGAGCACCAGCTCGTCCTCGGCCTCGTTGCTGACCGTCATCTTCATGCCGGTCGCAAAGGGCATCGGGAAATAGCAGTTGAAGCCCTTGCCGTCCGGGCTTGCCTGCACGGGCAGACTGGCGAAGTTCTTCGTGCGGGCGTGGCCGATGCCGAAGAAGTCGCCGATGGGCGCCTCGACGCTGGGCTGGTCCTCGCCGTCCCAATAGGCACGCAGCACGACCTTGCGCAGAAAGCTTTCGCTGCTGCAGGCCAGCGTCGCCCAGATGTGGGTGACAATGCCGGCGCCTTCATAGTCGGCGATTGTCACGGTCTCGCCGGGCTCGATATGCAGGCGGTCGTCGTTGCCGCCGGTGCGGTCGTAGCTGGAGAAGCGCCGCGTCCTGGCATCGCGCAGCTTGGCGAGGCCGCGCAGCGGTGAAAGTCCGGCTTGGGTCATCGGATCGCTCCTATATTCATCTCCCTCTCACTTGGGGCCGCCGATGGGTTCGGCGCGTGCCGCGGCGTCACATTAGGTTCACGCGGCGTCTTTACCCCTTATACTCAACACAAAATTTGAGGGACAAAATGACCGCCATCACTCGCAGGACGCTCATGGGGGCAGTTGCGTTCGCAGCGCTTGCCCTTTCGCAGCCAACATTTGCCGAAGAGGGGCACCCCTATTTCGGGTCTGAGACAGTAAATCTGCTCGATCTGCTTGTGCCGCCACCCGCCAAGGATTCGGCCGAGACCAAGGCCGAGCTGGTGGAGGTCAAGCAACTCATGGCTTCCACGAGCGAGAGCCGGAAGCAGCAGGCAATCGCCGACAATGAAGAGGGGTTGCAGCCGTTCCTGGCCGGCACAAGCATCAAGGTCGACGCGGCTACGGTTCCGCTGACGACAGCGCTCGTGCAGCGCATTCTCGATACCGAAGAAGTCGTCACGGGAAGTGCCAAGAAAGGCTTTGCCCGCCCGCGCCCGCCCTTGGTTGATGAGGAGATCAAGCCTCTGATCAAGTTGTCGAAGTCGGGGGCGTATCCGTCCGGCCATTCGACGAACAGCACCGCGATCGCCATCGTTCTGTCCAAGATGCTTCCGGAAAAGAAGGAAGAATTGATGCAGCGTGCGAACGACTACGCCCTGAGCCGGCTGATCGTCGGCGTGCACTATCGCAGCGACCTCGGCGCCGGTCATGCAGCTGGTGCACTCATGGCTCAGGCGTTGATGCAGAATCCGGATTTCCAGAAGGAGTTCGAGCCGGCGAAAACGGAGCTCCGGAAGGCCCTGGGGTTGAGTATGTAGGCAGCGAAGGCGGTATCCTGCTCTGTCGTTGGACGCCGCCTGTCTTTGCACCCTTCACGAGCAGATGCGGATCATGGTTGTCCGCCGCGGCGATACGTTGCGTCCGCATCAGACGTGCATCAGCGACGGAGGAATGGCCCAGGCAGAGTTCTCTGCATGCCTATGCCGTATAAGTGCCAGGATTCTTGGGACAGGCCGGCGAGTCCTCAATTCACCTGCGGTACCGTCCGCTCCGGCAGGAGCAGCCGGCGTTCGAACTCCCACAGCAGGATCGGACACGCCACAAGAGCGGCCGAGCCAAGGCCGAGGGCTGCGCCGGCGCTGCCGGCCCAAAGCGCAAACTTGCCGCCGAGCCAGGGAGCGACGAGCATCGTGGCGTAGTACACCGTGTAGAAGAGACCCATCCCAAGCGCCCGCGTCGACGGCGCCAGGGCGCGTGTCGGCAAGCTCATGATCGCTCCGGCTGGCAGGCCGCAGACCAAGCCGAGAGCAACCAGGGTGGGCAGCGTCTCGGAACCGCGCCACAGCACGAGAACCAATGCCGCGAAGGCGAGGCAGCTTGCCGTCAGCATGGCATTGCGGTTCCCGGTGCGATCCGCGAGGTAGCCCCCGATTGGAACGGACAGCGCGGCGAGCCACAGCACGATGCTGACCGCGGAGCCGGCCGCGGCGGTCGACCAGCCGCGTTCGACCAGCATCGACGGCGCGAAACTGAAGATCATGGCGAAACCGACATTGTAGAAAGCCCATATCGAGCCTGCCAGCAGCACGGCCCAGACGGCCGGCTTCGCAAGCCGCGAGGCTTCCACCGCAACCGGAGCGACAGCCTGGTCGGGCCGCTGGTAGAAAAGCCCCACCAATGCCAGCGCCGCGGCGATGAGTGCCATCACCGCGATCTCGGTCCCCGCTATGCCGAAATCCGCTTGGATCAGCGGCAGCACCATAAGCGTCAGCGCGATGCCCAAGGGCCATGAGTTGATGAAGATCGCCATCGCCGTGGCGATCTTGCGGCCCGCGAACCAGTCGACGGCCATCTTGGTCATCAACACGTTCAGCAGGACGCCGCCTACGCCGGAGATAAGCCTGCCGGTGATCTGCACGCTCCATGAAGACGAGACGCACAGCAGGATTTCCCCCGCCAGCATCAGGGCCAGGCCGGCGAGCACGATCGCCTTGTCGCCGAAGTGCCTGCCGATCGCGCCACCGGGAAGCGCGAGCACAACGCCCGGCGCGAAATAGAGGCCAATGAGCACGCCGATATCGGCGAGGTTTGCGTTCAAGTCTTTGCCCAATTCCGGCGCAATGGCCGCGATGCTCTGGAACTGCACCGCCATCGCCGCTCGGGCGACAAACAGGACAGCGAGGATCGTCCAGCGACTGCGCACGGCTCCCCCAGGGATTGCGAATTATCCGGGCCTGATGTTCTGGTTCGACCGGAAGAAATTGGTCGGGTCGTATTGCTTCTTGATGGCGGCGAGGCGGGCATAATTTGCGCCGTAGGCATCACGCACCCGCTCGTCGCCTTCGTCGCCAAGATTGTTGGCATAGACACCGCCGGTGGAGAACGGCCTGACCGCATTCCAAAGGTCGCGCGCCCAGCGGATATTTGCCTCGTCATCGGCCGGATCGTCCCAGATAGCGATCGGGAAGCAGTCGAGTGCCGCATCGCGATTGGCGTAGGGCGAGTGCGACGCCGGCACGCGGGCGATCGCTCCGCCGACCTGCTGGAAAACCAGCAGGGACGAGTGATTGGGAGCCCTCGCGTAATTGTCGAGCAGCGCCTCGATCGCACCGTCGCTGATCTCACGCAGGAACTGCGCTTTCCAGTAGTAGCGTCGTCCGCGTGGAAAGAGACTGTCGCCCGCCGATTGAATCTGGAGGTAAGGAATGGCTTGAAGACGGCTATCGATGGGGGATCCGAATTTCATCAGCGGCGCGATCACCGGTTCGCCCGCTTCGGGCGACCCGGCATAGCAAGCCGAGATGCTGAAGGCACGGTCGCCCGGGGGCAGTGTGACGAGCGCGGCGTCGACGCTCACCTCGTCCGGGGCTTCACGGGAGAATTTGTCGTAGAACCGCATGGCCTCGCGCGCATGATCGTAGGCGTGAAGCACCGAGCCCACGAGAAGGGCCGGGCCGAGCGGGTGCAGCCGGTATTCGAACGCCGTCACGATGCCGAAATTGCCGCCGCCGCCGCGCAAGGCCCAGAACAGGTCGGGATGCTCGCCGGCGCTTGTCCGCAACAGCTTTCCATCGGCGGTGACGATTTCGGCCGCGATCAGATTGTCGCAGCTCAGACCGTGCTTTCGCCCGAGCTTGCCGAAGCCGCCACCGAGCGTAAGGCCGGCAATGCCGGTGTCGCCGTTGACGCCCATGGTCGTCGCAAGACCGTGGGCCTGTGTGGCCGCGTCGAACTCGCCGAGGTTCAAACCGGCTTCCGCCCTGGCGATGCGGCGCTCGGCATCGACGACAATCTTCTTCATGCGGGATAGATCGATCACCACCCCATCGTCGCAGACGGACAGGCCGGCGACGTTGTGGCCGCCGCTGCGAACCGCCACGATACACCCCTGCGACCTGGCATAGGTCACGGCCTGGACGACGTCATCGGCATTGGCGCAAAAGACGATTGCGGCAGGGCGTTTGTCGATCGCCCCGTTCCAGACCGCGCGCGCCTGGTCGTAGGCCGCGTCCGTCGGCAACACCACTTCGCCCTGCAAGCCCTGTCGTAACCGTTCGATCGCCGTGCTCAAAGGAGGGGATCGGCCCAATAGCGCGTCGGTCTGTCGTGGGATCTCCATCGTTGCCGCCCTCGGTTCCAACCGGGCTACGGTCTCATACGGTCCGACCTTCTGCAAAAGCGAAATTCTTCGCTACTGGATGAGTAGAATTCATCTACACTGCCGACATGAGAAACTTGCCACCGCTCCGCGCGTTACACGCCTTCGAGGCCGCCGCCCGGCACGGCAGCTTCAAGGCCGCGGCAGTGGAGCTCGGCGTGACGCCGACAGCGATCAGCCACCAGATCCGCTTGCTGGAAGAGATATGCGGCCGCAAGCTGTTCCAACGCCGACCGCGCCCGCTCGCACTGACGAGTGCGGGAGCGCGACTGTTTCCTATCCTGCGCAACGGCTTTGATCTACTCGCCGGCTCCCTTGCCGCGCTTGCCGAGCCGGATTTTCAGGCGCCATTGCGGGTGACGAGCCCGAACGCTTTCGCGAGCCGATGGCTGGTGCCCCGGTTGCCGAAGTGGCGAGAGGCCAGACCGGCCGAGCCACTGGAGATTATCGGGACGGACGCGGTGCTCGATCTGCGCGCCGGCGCCGCCGATGTGGCGATCCGCTACACGCGTCGCCCTCCGGTGGGCTTTGCGTCGCAAGAGCTGTGCCGCGATTCCTTCTTTCCCATTTGCAGTCCGCGATTGTTGGCAAGCGATGGGCGAGCGATAGAGCGTGCCGCCGATCTGTTGCGTTATCCGTTGATCCATTTCGACTGGATGAACCGGGATCCGGACGCTCCCACCTGGCACCGTTGGCTGGCGACGGCCCGTTCAATCGATCCGGACCTGATCCCGGACAAGGCCTGGGATTTGAGCTTCCGCGAGGAGGTGCACGCGATCGATGCGGTTGTCGCCGGGCAAGGCATTGCGATCTTAAGCGACGTCGTGGTCGGCCGCGAGCTGGAAAACGGCTCGCTGGTCAAAGCGCATCCATTGTCCTTGCCGGGCTATAGCTTTTATGTCGTGTGGATGCACCACAGTCCGCGATCCGCGGTGATGGAGTCCTTCCTGGCGTGGATGAGAAGCGTCATATGAGACTGTCGAAGCTACCGCGCGCCCGGGTTGATCCTTAACCACCCTTGGACGCACCGCCCTTCCCGTTCGCGCCGTCGAGCAGGGCGATCAATCCCTTGAGGATCTCGATCGGCCGTGGCGGGCAGCCTGGAATGTGCAGGTCGACGGGCACCACGTCCGAGACGCCGCCGACAATCGCGTAGCTGCCGGCGAAGCAGCCGCCGTCCTTTGCGCAGTCGCCGAGCGCAACCACCCATTTCGGGTTGGGCGTCGCGTCGAAGGTCCGCTTCAGCGCCTCGCGCATGTTCTTGGTAACCGGTCCGGTGACGAGCAGTACGTCGGCATGGCGGGGCGACGCGACGAAGCGGAAGCCGAAACGCTCGATGTCGTAGAAGGCGTTGTTGAGCGCATGCATCTCGAGCTCGCAGCCGTTGCAGGAGCCGGCGTCGACCGCGCGGATCGACAGGCTCCGGCCCAGCCGCTTGCGGGCAGCACCATCGAGGGCGCGCGCCAGCTCATCGACGGCCGCGTCGCTCACCTGCGGCGAACGCTCGGTCAAGGGCGGGCGGATCAGGCTTTCGAAGAGCAGCTTGCGCATGACGGCGTGCCTTGGACCACGTTAAAGATCATGGCCGGAATAGGAGCAGTTGAACGACTTGTTGCAGAGCGGGAAGTCGGCGACGATGTTGCCCTCGATCGCCGCTTCCAGGAGCGGCCATTGGAACCATGACGGATCGCGCAGGTGGCAGCGCGTAATCAAGCCATCCTCGCCGATGCGCAGCCAGGCCAGGATGTCGCCGCGGAAACCCTCGACCAGCGCCATGCCCTCGCGCGGTCCATCTGGCGCGGTGATGTCGACGCGGATCGGGCCGGCGGGCAGCCGCCCCAATATCTGCTCGACGAGCGACAGGCTCTGCTCGACCTCGCGCACGCGGATCCAGACGCGCGCGTGACGTCGCCCTCCTGCAGCACGGGCACATCGAAGGCGAGCTGGTCGTAGGGCGCGTAGCCTGGGACACGACGAGCATCGAAATCGCGGCCGGAGGCGCGGCCGACATAGCCGCCGGCGGCATATTGCCGAGCAAGCTCGACCTTGAGTCGGCCGGTCGCCACAGTGCGGTCCTGCAGCGAGGCTGTGTTGTCGTAGAGCTCGACCAGATGCGGAAAGCGCTGCCTGATCTCCGCGACCAGCGATCGGATAGCGCTGGTCCCCGCCTCGTTCAGATCGCCTGCCGCGCCGCCGGGCACAACACGGTCACGCGTCAGGCGGTGGCCGAAGGCGGCATCGGCGGCGCGCAGCACACGCTCGCGCAGCACGCCGCAATGCGCGTGCATCAGCGAGAAGGCGGCGTCGTTGCAGATGGCGCCGATATCGCCGAGGTGGTTGGCAAGGCGCTCCAGTTCGGCGATCAGCGCCCGCAGCCAAACCGCGCGCGCGGTGGCGTGACGCCGAGCGCCGCCTCCACCGCACGGGCAAAGGCAAGCGAATAGGCGACGGTGCTGTCGCCGGAAGTCCTGCCCGCGAGTCTTGCCGCGCGATCGACTGGCGCGCCGGCCATCAAGCCTTCGATGCCCTTGTGCACATAGCCCAGGCGCTCCTCCAGCCGCACCACCGTTTCGCCGCTTGCCGTGAAGCGGAAATGCCCGGGCTCGATGATGCCGGCATGCACGGGCCCGACCGCGATCTGGTGGAGGCTCTCGCCTTCCGCCGCCAGGAACCGGTAGGAGGAGGAGGCCGCCGGGCCGCCGGGCCGCGCCGCCAGCGGATGCAAGACGCCCCATTGGCCATGGTCGAGCCAGCGGCGGGTGTCGGGCAGGCCCTGCGGCGCCAGCCCGAAAAGGTCCGCCGCGGCGCGTTCCAGCCGCAGTGCCGGCGGATGGTGCTGGCCGACCGACGGGTAGCGGCCGCCGCGGCAGTCCAGGCTGATCACGCCGACGTTCAGCGCTCCGTCGAGAAGCGCCATGTGCACCCTGTCCGGCTCTCCCCACAGGCCGAGCAGGCTCCAGCGGCCGGCGGCAAGCTGCTCGACGGCAAGGCTCCAGGTCTTCGAGGTCACCACCGCGCGCCGCCAGGGAGCATGATGCTCGATCCGGCGGCCGGCTTCGATGATATCTGTCAGTGCGGGCATGTTCTTCGTGCTCATGCGCCTCACCCCAGGATACCGGCGACATGCTGGAACCACGCGACCAGCGGCGCCGGCAGATAGATGCCGGCGGCAAACACCAAAGCGAGGTGCGAGTACATCGGCACATAAGATGCCTCGACCGGCGCCGTGCCGCCGCGCGGCTCACCGAAGGCGAGGCCGGTTAGCCGCAGCAACAGCGCGCCGAAGGCAATCAGCAGCCCGAACACCAGCGGGATCGCCAGCCACGGATGCCTGGCGAAAGTCGAACTAACGACCAGGAATTCGCTCATGAAGATGCCGAGCGGCGGCAGGCCGGCTATTGCGACGACACCGATGACGAGCGCCCAGCCAAGCCCGGGATGGCTTTCGGTCAGCCCCCTGATCTCGGAGATCTTCTGGGTGCCCTTGACCTGCGCGATATGGCCGACGGCGAAGAAGATCGCCGACTTGGTCAGGCTGTGCATGACCATGTGCAGCAGGCCGGCGAAGTTGGCGAGCGGGCCGCCCATGCCGAAGGCGAAGACGATGATGCCCATATGCTCGATCGAGGAATAGGCGAACAGGCGTTTGATGTCGCGGCGGCGGTAGAGCATGAAGGCCGCGAAGATCAGCGAGGTCAGTCCCATCGTGACCATCAGCGGTCCCGGGCCGATCGCCGCCGGGCTCGCGGCAAGCAAAAGCTTGAAGCGCAGCACGGCGTAGAGCGCGACGTTGAGCAGCAGGCCCGACAGCACCGCCGAGATCGGCGTCGGGCCCTCGGCATGCGCGTCGGGCAGCCAGGCATGCAGCGGCGCGAGGCCCACCTTGGTGCCGTAGCCGAGCAGCAGGAAGATGAAGGCGACGCTGAGCAGGGCAGGGTCGAAATGCGCCGCCTTTTCGATCAGCACTGACCAGACCATCGCATTGGTGCCCTCGCCGACGACCGGTTGTGCCGCCATGTAGACGAGGATGGTGCCGAACAAGGCGAGCGCGATGCCGACGCTGCCTAAGATGAAATATTTCCAGGCCGCCTCCAGCGCCTCATGGGTGCGGTAGATGCCGACCATCAGCACGGTGGTCAGCGTGGCGAGTTCCACCGCGACCCACATCAGGCCGATATTGTTCGACACGAAGGCCAGGTTCATGCCGAACATCATGATCTGGTACATGGCGTGGTAGAAACGGAGGTTCGGCGCGGTCAGCCGGCCGGTCTCCAGCTCGTGCGCGATATAGGACGCGCTGAACACGCTGGTGGTGAAGCCGACGAATGTGTTGAGCACGATGAAGACGATGTTGAGATCGTCGACGATGAGATATTGTCCGGGCTCCGGCCTTTCGGTGACGAAGAGCGACAGGGCGGCGAGCAAGGTGAGGAAACTGGCGACGACGTTGAGGCCTGCCGTCATCTTGTAGTTCGGCATCGCCGCCAGAAGGGCGGCGGCACCGGCGGGCACCAGCAGGATCGCGGCGACGGCATCGAAGGAAATCACCGGCGCTCTCCCCGATAGTCGTCGAGCGCGCCGACATCGACCGAATCGAACCGCTCCCGGATGCGGAACAGGAAGACGCCGATGACGATGAAGGCGATCAGGATCGAGAAGGCGACGCTGATCTCGACGACCAGCGGCATGCCCTTGGCGCCTGTCGCGGCCAGCACCAGGCCGTTCTCCAGCGACATGAAGCCGACGACCTGGCTGACGGCGTTGCGCCGGGTGACCATCACCAGGAGCCCGAGCAATATGATCGACAGCGCGAAGGCCAGATCCTCGCGGGCAAGCGGGTCGGCTTCGGGCGTCACCCTCAGCATCAGCACCATGGAGAGCGTCACCAGCCCGATGCCCGCGAGCATCGTCGGGCCGATGCCGACGGCGGTCTCGATGTCGCGGTGGATGCCGAGCCGCTGGATGATGCGATGCAGCCCGACGGGAATGACGATCGCCTTGAAAACCAGGGCGATGGCGGCAGTGATGTAGAGATGGTGCGCGTCCTGGATATAGGCCTGCCAGGCCACCGAGAGCGCAAGCACCACCGCATGCAGGGCAAAGACGTTGATCAGCGCGAACAGGCGGTCCTGGTAGAGCATCATGAAGGAGACCAGCACCAGACTGCCGGCGAGCAGATGAGCGATGTCGAAGGTGAGGCCGTTCATCACAGGCTCCGCGAGACGAACAGCAAGAGCGTGCCGAGCAGCGCCAGCATCAGCGCCGCGCCGAGGAAGTCCGGCACGCGGAAGACACGCATCTTGGCGACCGCCGTCTCGAACACGGCAAGCAGGATGGCAAGCGCCGCAAGCTTGATCAGATAGGCGACGGCGCCGATGGCCAGCGCTTTCGGCCCCGCTCCGGCATGTGCCAGCCCCCAGGGCAGGAAGACGCTGGAGATCAGCGACACGTAGAGCACGAGCTTGAGGAAGGTGGCGAGCTCGATCATCGCCAGATGACGGCCTGAATATTCCAGGATCATCGCCTCATGCACCATGGTGAGTTCCAGATGCGTGGCCGGATTGTCGACCGGTATGCGCGCATTCTCGGCGATCGCCACCATCACGAGCGCAATCAGCGACATGCCGAGCGACACCCGCAGCCCGACCTGGGGCGAGCTCATGAAGGCTGCGACGGTCGAAAGCTGCGTGGCGCCGGCGACCAGCGCCAGGCTGAACACGATGAGCAGCATGGCGGGTTCGGCCAGCGAGGCGATCATCACCTCGCGGCTGGCGCCGATGCCGCCGAAGCTGGTGCCGACATCCATTCCGGCCAGCGCCTGGAAGAAGCGCGCGCTGCCAAGCAGCGCCACGATGACGATGAGATCGGCGGTCCAACTGAACTGGAGGCCCGCGGCGAATGTAGGGACAAGCGCCGCCGCAACCCAGGTGGCGGCGAAGATCAGGTAGGGCGTCACGCGGAACAGCCAGGAGGCATTGTCCGCCAGCACGACCTCCTTGCGCATCAGCCTGATCAGATCGCGATAGGGCTGGATCAGCGAAGGTCCCTGCCTTCTCACCAGCCTCGCCTTCACCTTGCGCACGAAGCCGATCAGCAGCGGCGCCAGCAAAAGCACCAAAAACATCTGCGCGCCCTGCACGGCCAGCTCGAAGATCACGGCCATAGCGCAAGCACCAGAAGCAGGATGACGAGATAGAGGAAGACCAGCGTCAGATAGCGACGGATCGTCAGGAACTGCAGGTAGTTCAGTTTCTCGGTGGCGAAATCGATCGCGCCGGAGATCGGCTGGTAGAACGTCTCCCAGGCCACATCGTGGATTTCCACCTTGAAACGCGCCGGGTCGAGCGCGCCCGGCGCCGGCATTTCCACGGTCTCGCGGGCGCGGAAGGCGAAGCCGCCGAAGACCCGGCGGATGGGCTGCGCGAAGCTGACGGCGCTGTATTGCGCGGCGGGTACCGCGTCGGCGAAGCCACATCCCCATGCCGGGCCCCGGCGCAGCGCGTGCGAGGCGAAGCGGTGAATGAAGAAAGCCGCGAGCGAGGCCGAGATGGTGATGAAGACGAACACCAAGAGGCCGTTGTAGGAGCTGCGGCTCTCGGCGATCGGCACGATCGACAGCCAGGGCTGCGCCGTCTGCACCGGCATGCGGTCGCCGATCAGCGAAAGCGCAACCTGCGACAGGCCGTCGATGACGAAGCCAGGCAGGATGCCGGCGAGTAGGCAGAAGACGGCGAGCACGATCATCGCCGCCAGCGACCAGCGGTCGACCTCATGCGCCTGTTCCACCACCGCCGATCGCGCCCGGCCAAGGAAGGTGATGCCGAATGCCTTGACGAAGCAGGCCGCGGCCAGCGCCGCCGCCAGCGCCAGCATGCCGCCGACGGCCGGCACGATCACCTTCAGTCCCCATTGCGGCAGTTCGGGACTTTGCAATATGGCCTGGAAGATCAGCCACTCGGAGGCGAAGCCGTTGAAGGGCGGCAGCGCCGAGATCGAGACGCAGCCGACGAGGAAGACGAAGCTGGTCACCGGCAGGCGGTGGATGAGGCCGCCCAGTCTTTCCATGTCGCGTTCGCCGGTTGCCGACAGCACGGCGCCGGCGCCGAAAAACAGCAGGCTCTTGAAGAAGGAATGGTTGAGCACGTGGAAGAGCGCCGCCGTGAAGGCCAGCGCCGCCGCCGACGGCATGGCATTCGCCTTGAAGGCCAGCGCCAGGCCGAGGCTGGCAAAGACGACGCCGATATTCTCGATGGTCGAGTAGGCCAGCAGCCGCTTGAGGTCCTTTTCCATCAGCGCGTGGAGGATGCCCAGAACCGCCGTCGCGCCGCCGATGAGAAGGACCGCGACGCCCGACCACCATGCCGGCGCGCCCAGCAGGTCGAACACCACGCGGATGAAGCCGTAGACGGCGACCTTGGTCATGATGCCGCTCATCAGCGCCGAGACGTGGCTTGGCGCTGCCGGGTGGGCAAGCGGCAACCAGGCGTGCAACGGCACCAGACCGGCCTTGGAGCCAGCGCCGAGCAGCATGAGGGCGAGCACCGCGCCGGCGGCGAGCGGGCCGGGCTCTGCCGCCCGCATGGCGTCGAACGCATAGGTTCCTGCCGGCCCCGCCAGCAGGCCGAAGGCAAGCAGCAGCGCCAGCGTGCCGAAGCTTGCCATCACCAGATAGATGTAGCCGGCCCGCCTGTTTTCCGCATCGCGGTGGTGCGCCATGACCAGCGCCCAGGAGGCGAGCGACATGAATTCCCAGGACAGCAGGAAGCTGAAGGCGTCGTTGGCGAGCACGACCAGATTCATGCCGGCGAGGAAGGCCGGGTAGAATGGCAGCACGCGATGCGGCGCCGATTCGTGCTTGCCGCAGCCAAGACCGTAGAGGCTGGTGATGCCGCCGCCCAGGTTGACGACGACAAGAAAGAACGCCGACAGACCGTCGAGACGGAACTGGGCGCCGGTCCACGGCAGACCGAGCGGCAAGGTGATGGCGGATACCGCGCCGGGACTGCCTGCGAGGTGACTTGCGACGATCACGAGCAAGGCGACGGAAATCGCGAGCGCCGCGCCATAGACAAAGCGCGTCGCCGAGGCGCGCCGACTGACGGCTCCGGCCAGGATGGCTGTTCCCAGAAGCGCCGCAGGACCGCACAGCAGAAGGGCAACGGTCGAAATCACGGCAGGCTCCCGCCTGGCCCGGCATCGTCGGCGTCGGACACTCTTGCCAGAGCGAAGCCGGCCTTCAGCCGCACGCCGCGTCCGCCGCCCTGGCTGACCGCGCCTTCGCCGATCAATTCGATGCCGGCGACCTCAAGCGCCGCGATCAGCTTCATCAGCGAATCGACGTTACCCCGGATGATCGAGCCGCTGGCTTCCATGCGCTGGATCGTCGGCACCGACAGTCCCGACAATTCGGCAAGCCGGCGCTGGTCGATGCCGAGCAGCGACCTGGCGGCGCGCAATTGCGGTGCGGTTATCACCGGCGACTCTCTCGATCAGTTCTGAGATATGAGGTCTCGGTGCTGTAGCCTACATTAAAATGTTCTATCGTCAAGGATTGATGTTTTAAACATCGAAGTTGATGGTGGGTCACCGACGGGCGTTTATGAGGCCAGGGCCGCTTCCTTGCTTTATGTCGCCCGCGCCGGCTCGTGTAGGGTAATCAGCCATCGAGCACACGGATATCGGCATCAGCCACACAATAAGGCGCATGGCGGAAATCGCGGATGCGGACGACCTCATCGCCGCGCCAGTCGACCAGCACGAAGCCGCGCATCGCATTGTCCGCCTGTGGGTTGCGGATCAGGATCGCCGGCCGGCCGTCGACGAAGCCGAGCGACAGCGCCCAGTCGCTGATGCGGTCGTAATTGCCGAAATAGGTCGAGGCCTTCTTCTTACCGCGCAAGCGGGTGCGGTTGACGACCTCGAGCTCAATGTCCTCGGCAATCAGCGCCCTGACCCCATCGAAGTCGCGAGCGTTGAACAGGTCGATGTAGCGGCGCAGCCGGCGCTCTTCGTCCGGATCGAGCTTCGGCATCGCCACCTCATCCGGCGCCGCGGCCAGCGCTTTCAACTCAGCCCGGCCGCGATGCAGCGCCGCCTTGGTGGCGGCAAGCGTGGCGCCCGTCACCTCGCAGGTTTCGAAGAGGCTGAGGCCGAGCACATCGACCAGGATCACCGCACTACGCTGCGCCAGCGTCAGCTGCATGAAGCTGCGCAGGCTCGCCGCCGCCGCAAGCCTCGCCTCCGCGCTGGCGGAGAGGTCTTCTATCCCTGTCATGTCGGCCTCGGTCATGCGGGAGCGCTCCGCTGGCGGCGGCGTAGATGATCCTGCGCCGCATTATGGGCGATGCGGAACAGCCACTGCTCAGGACGCTCGACCGCGGCGCCGCAGTCATGCGCGGCAAGCGCCTTCACCACCGCCTCCTGCGCGATGTCCTCGCCCTCGATCGCCGAGCCGGCCATGCGCGCGGCATAGCGGTGCAATTTCGGCCGCAGGCCGACAAGCATGGCTTCAAGCGCCGCGCGGTCGAATTTCGCTGTGCTCATCGTCTCCCTTCTCGCATCGCCCGCCCGCTGAGCCGCGCCCGCTCAGGCCGGCACGGCTTCGTCGGCGCTCGCCAGCATATGATAGTTGCCGATGATCTTCGCCGGCGACCGGGCCAGTGGGGTCGAGCGCCGCTCGGCGTGATCGGCGCTGAAGGTTTTGAATACATCGAACCCGGTCAGTTCCGAACTGTCCTTGTCGTAGCCGACAAGATGGATGAATTCGCCGTTCTCCAGCTCGAGCACCAGATAGCGCACGGATTGCGGCTGCGTGTCATCTAGCGCCTCGAATACCTTTGCTACCAGTGCCCGGTTCTCGGCGACGCTGGCATCCTTCACGCCATAGCGGATGAGATTGTAGGTCATGGTCGTCTCCTTTGGTTGGTCCGAGGAAGACGTTTCGGATGGGCGAAAGGATTCTCGTGGCGCGAAAAATCTTCTGACCGCTCACCGGGAGCAAAAGTTCCCTCCGTCGCGATCCTTCGCGCCCCCCTCTGTCCTGCCGGACATCTCCCCCACTTTGGGGGGAGATTGGCAGTTTTGGCGCTCCGCCCATTCTTGCGGTGTTGGAGATTGGCGAAGGCGGCGTGACGGCCAATCTCCCCCTTGTGGGGGAGATGTCCGGCAGGACGGAGGGGGGCGCTGTCCCGCCAGCATCTCCGACGATATAGGTGCCGATCAGGCCACCGTCTTCGCCGCCGCCCTCCCGGCGCTGCGTCCGGAAAAGATGCAGCCGCCGAGGAAGGTGCCTTCCAGCGCCGCATAGCCATGCACGCCGCCGCCGCCGAAGCCGGCCACCTCGCCCACCGCGTAGAGCCCCGGAACCGGCTGGCCATCTGCGTCGAGAACGCGGCTGTCGAGGTCGGTCTCCAGGCCGCCCAGCGTCTTGCGGGTGAGGATGTTGAGGCGCACCGCAATCAGCGGACCGTTTTCCGGATCGAGCATCTTGTGCGGCCTGGCGGTGCGGATCAGCCTGTCGCCGAGATAGGCGCGAGCGCCGCGCAACGCGGTGATTTGCGCATCCTTGGAGAACGGATTGTCGAGCTGCATATCGCGGGCGCGGATCTCGCGGTCGACCTGGGCGACGTCGAGCAGCGGCTCGCCGCCGGCCAGCGCGTTCATGCGCGCCACCAGCTTCGAAAGGTCGGCCTCGACGATGAAATCCTCGCCCTTTTCCATGAAGGCTTTCACCGGACCGGGAATGCCGGACGTGGCGCGGCCGAGCACCTGCCGCCAGCTTTTTCCCGTGAGGTCGGGGTTCTGCTCGGAGCCCGACAGCGCGAACTCCTTCTGGATGATTTTTTTCGTCAGGATGAACCAGGAATGGTCAAAGCCGGTGCGCATGATGTGGCTGAGCGTGGCTAAAGTATCGAAGCCCGGATAGAGCGGCACCGGCAGCCGTTTTCCACGAGCGTCGAGCCACAGCGACGACGGGCCGGGCAGGATGCGGATCGCGTGCTCGGTCCAGATCGGCGCCCAATTCTTGATGCCTTCGACATAGTGCCACATGCGGTCGCGGTTGATGACCCTCCCGCCCGCCGCTTCGGTGATCGCAAGCATGCGGCCGTCGACATGGTCCGGCACGCCGGTGATCATCCGCTTCGGCGCCGCGCCCAGGCGCCCAGGCCAGTTCTTGCGCACCAGCTCATGATTGCCGCCGATGCCGCCGGACGCGACGATCACCGCTTGGGCGTGGAGTTCGAAATCGCCGACGATTTCGCGCGAGCTCTTGTGGCCGCGCTCGACGCTGCTTGGGACGAGCACGTCGCCGCGCACGCCAGTGACAGTCTTGCCTGTGCGCATGATCTCGTTGACCCGGTGGCGGAACTTGAACTGAACCAGCCCACGCTTTTCCGCCTCGCGCACGCGCAGGACAAAAGGTTCGATCACGCCGGGTCCGGTGCCCCAGGTGATGTGGAAGCGCGGCACCGAATTGCCGTGGCCGGAGGCATTGCCGCCGCCGCGCTCGGCCCAGCCGACCACGGGGAAGAACTTCAAGCCCCGTTCGATCAGCCAGGAGCGTTTTTCGCCGGCGGCGAAGCCGACATAGGCTTCCGCCCATTTGCGGGGCCAGAAATCCTCCGGGCGGTCGAAGGCGGCGGTGCCCATCCAGTCCGCGAGCGCGAGTTCGTGGGAATCACGGATGCGCATGCGCCGCTGCTCCGGCGAATCGATCAGGAAAAGCCCGCCGAACGACCAGAAGGCCTGGCCGCCCAGCGATTGCTCCGGCTCCTGGTCGACGATGATGATCTTCTTACCGGCCTCTGCGAGCTCGGCCGCGGCGACGAGGCCGGCAAGCCCCGCGCCCACGATGATCACGTCCGCGTCGTCAGCCATATTTCCCCCCACCAGCCGTTTGGCGACGTGTCAAACGGGTTCCCAGCCGTCCTTGTTGCCGGCGCGGAAGATGGCGTCGATGACCTTCTGGTTGAGCACCGATTCCTCAAGCGTGAAAACGCGATCCTTGCCACCTTGGGCGGCGCGCACGAAGGCTTCGCACTCAAGCCGGTATTGCTGCGTGCCTGGGAAGCGGAACACCTGCGCCTCGGTGTGGTTCTGGTTGTGCAGCTCGATGCGGTGGTGGTCGTAGAGCCCGGCATTGAATGGAGAAAAGACCTCGATGAAACCCTTCTCGCCGTGGAACACCATCACCTGCCGCGCCGCCATCTGCGTCGAGAGGTAGAAGGACAGCTCGAAGTCGCCGAAATCGGCGCGGATCGAGGAATAGATGTCGGTGCCGAAGGTCTTGTCGCGCTCGATCGTCGCCTGCACGCGGACCGGCTCCTTACCGGTCGAAAAGCGCGTCGACACTGTCGGATAAACGCCGATATCGGGCAACGCGCCGCCGCCGAGGTCGAGCTTGTTGCGCATGTTGTTGGGGTCGACGTTGTAGTAGGAGAACGCGCCCTGCACATGGCGCAGCCGGCCGATGGCACCGCTGGCGATGAGGTCGCGCACCTTGATCCATTGCGGGTGGTAGACGACCATGAAGGCTTCGCAGACCAGCACCTTCTTCTGGTCGCGCAGCTTGATCAGCGGCGCAATGTCCCTGGCGTCGAGCGCCAGAGGCTTTTCGACCAGCACATGCTTCCCCGCTTCAATGGCCTTCGCCGTCCACTCGACATGCTGCGAGGTCGCAGCGGGATGTAGACGCCGTCGACCTCCTTGGAAGCGAGCAGATCCTCATAGGAGCCGAAGGCATGGCGAGCGCCGAAGCGTTCGGCCAGCGCCTTTGCCTTCGATAGATCGCGGCTGGCGGTCGCCGACAGCACGCCGTTTTCCGAATCCACGATCGCCGGCAAAAGCTGTTCGCGGCCGATCTTGGCCGTCGACAGAACACCCCATCGGAACATTGTGCTTCTCCATGTCGATTTTTTACAGGCGTCGAGGTTTGCCCGAAATCGGCGGAAAAGCCAATGCGAGGAACTACCCCTTCCTCCCCATCAGCGTCATGTCGAAGTCGACGACGTTGGAATAGAGCGGGGTGCCGACATCCATGCCATAGCGCGACCGCAGCACCTTGCCGGTGACGTGGAACTTGATCGTGCCGGACTTCAGTCCGTCGAGTTCGGCCGTGAACTTTTCCGAAAACGTCTTGCCGCGGGCTGTTAGCCGGCCGGTGACCAGAGCCGTGGTGTCGCCGGTGCGTGTCACATTCGTCGAACGGAACTGGATCTCCGGGTTGTTGGCGCTGTCGAACACCGCGTCGGAGCGCAGGAAGTCGTCGATGCGGCCTTGGCCGGTGCCGACACTTTCCGGATAGATGGTAAGATTGACTTTCGAGCGCCCGACATCGCTGTTGTCGATGCGGATCGAGCCCTTGAAGCGGCCGAAAGCCCCGTCGAAACCGCCGCCGCCGGCCTTGCCTATGGTGAAGCGGATGCTGGAGCCAGACGGGCTGATCGTGTAGCTGCCGGCGGCGTCGCTCAGCGCCACCGCGGCGTAAACAGGCATGGCAAGGCAAGCGGCCAATGCCGCCAATCCGAGGATGCGCGCGTTCATGGGACTGGTCCTTTCGTGAGCCAGCGCATTGCTGTCTTCTCGCCCCACCAACGAATGGTCGGCCGCTTCTATTCCCTGCCTGACGAAGGCGTGATGATGCGCCTGAGCACGCTGTCGCGCAGCAGGAAATGATGGCGCAATGCGGCCGCGATATGCAGAGCAACCAGTGCGATGCCGGCATAGGCGAGATACCAAGCGTTGCGGACCAGAAGCTTTCGGCGGCATCGGATTCGGTGAGCGGCAAGTTTGGCATCACGAACAGGTTGAACGGCATGGTCGGGATTTCCAGCGTCGAGACCGAGACCAGCGCCCAGCCGGAGAGCGGCAGGGCGATCTGGAAGGCGTATAGCGCGAAATGCGCAAGCGGCGCCCCTCTGCGCTCCAGCGTTCCGACCGAAGGCGGCAGCAGCGGCGGCGCGTTGCCGAGGCGCCAGGCGATGCGCAGGATGATCAGCCCCAGCAGCAGGAAGCCGAAGGATTTGTGCAGCTGGATCAGCTCGAAGGACGTTCGCTGGCTCTGGGTCCTCACCATGACGAAGCCGAGCACGAACTGGCCGATGAAGATGATGCCGATCAGCCAGTGGAGGATGATCATCGCCCAGCCGTAGCGGGTCGCGGTGTTGGTGATCGACGATTGCATGACCGAAGAACGTCGGTGAGATCAGCTTTCTTCCGGCGCGGGATCGTGCTTTGCGCGTGTTCCAATTTGCATTGGAGACGAACAATTGTCGACGTTTGCGCTGCCCCTTGTATCTGCACGGAGGAGACTTTGTGCGAGAAGAGCGACTGAGCCTCGAACCGGACGGCCATCCGATTCGAGGCTTGGCGAAGTCGCCCGACG
>NZ_LPWA01000106.1 GCF_001510895.1 Mesorhizobium loti
CCGCTTACCCTCACCCGGATTGCCAGCCGAATTGCGATGGGCAATTCGGGGCAATCGACCTCTCCCCTGGGGGAGAGGTAGACGGGCTTACTTCACCGGAGCGTTCATCGCCCAGGCGACGCCGAAGGGATCCGTCACCTGGCCCCAGCGGTCGCCCCAGAACATCACCTGGAGCGGCGTGACGACCTCGCAGCCGGCATCCACTGCGCGCTTCCACCAGGCATCGATGTCATCGCTGCCGAGATGGAGCTGCAGCGTATAGCCCTGTGCCGCCTGATGCGGATGGCCGTGTTCAGGATAGGCGTCGCCCAGCATCAGCGTCGAGCCGTTGACGTAGAGATGGATATGCATGGTGCGGCCTTTTTCGTCCGGCGGATAGGCAAAGACTTCCTCGGCCCCGAAAGCTTTCTTGTAGAACTCGGCTGCCTTGATGGCGCCGTCGACCTGCAGATAGGGGGTCAGTCCGCCAAGCACTTTGGCGCGGGGTGGGGTCTGGTCGTTCATTTGCGTGTTCCTCTTCACGGGTTGATTTTGGCCTTGCGATCAAAGGACGGACGAGGCGACTGCAATCCTACACGGGTCGCAGAATTTTTTTGAGGGCCAAACCCGGACAGGCCGGGCTACCGGCGAACCGGGTGACGGGTCGCATTGGTCGACGGCCACTTTCAGATGACTTTGGATGAGAACGTGGCCGTGCGGCGGCCGTCTCGTGTGTCGAGAATTTCCGGAAAACCGATGTCCTTACGCAGATCGGCCGGCAGCGAAAGCAGGATGCGCTCGCTGCGGTAGCGGGCGCGCGTCGCTGCGTATTGGATGGCGATGCGGCCGATGGATGACAATATCGACATGATGAACTCTCCCTGGTTGATGCCGGCATCATCGTGTCGGCATCCCAAGGACGAAGCGTGCTGCGGCGATCCGACAGATCTGCTGAATCTTTTTTGCGCGGTCGGAAAGCCGGCCAGTAAGGCGCCGGCCTTTGCGGTGCTCTCAACTCTCCGTCTCGGTGACCGGGCGAAAGAACGCTTCCGGACTGTCGACTTCGATCAGCCGCCGCTTCTCGATCAGCCAGAAGCGGTTGCCGATCGCGCGGATGAAGGAACGGTCATGCGAGGCAAGCAGGCAGCTCGCCTGATGCTTCAGCAACTCGTCCTCCAGCGCTTCCTGGCCGTCGATGTCGAGATGGTTGGTCGGCTCGTCGAGCAGGTAGAAATTGGGGTTGATGAGCCGCAGCACCAGCATCATCAGCCGCGACCGCTGTCCGCCCGACAATGCGCCGATCTTTCTCTCCTGCATCTCGATGGCGACGCCGGCGCCAGCCAACAGAGAACGGGCGCGCTGCTCGCCAACGTCGAAGCGGCGCGAAACCGTGGCCAGCGGCGTGTCGTCGCCGCCGATGCCCGACAGCGCCTGGTCGCTGTAGCCAAGCACAGTCGACGGCGTCACCTTGACGTTCTCAACCATGCCGGGTTCGACGATGGCGGCGCGGATCATCGAAATGAAGCGCGACTTGCCGACGCCATTGCGACCGAGCAGCACGATGCGGTCGTCCTGACAGATATGGCGCTTGCCGGTCCTGAACAGCAGCGTGCCGTTGGGCGTTGCCACCGCCGCGTCGTCCAGCGTGATCAGCACCCTGGCGTGGGTGCCGCGGTTCGCCAGCCTGATCGCCCCGGCCGAGCGCTCGCGATGGGCGGCCACGGCTGCATCCTTCAGCTTCTCGGCACGCTCCTTGAGCTGCCTGGTCTTCACCGTGAGCAGGTCGCTGCCGGAATTGATGCCGATGTTGTTGAGCTTGGCGGCTTGTTTGCGCAGCTGTTGAGCGATCTTCACGTCGCGCTCGAACTTGCGCGCCGTCGAGGCGTCGACCTCGTCGAGCGCCTGCCTGGCGCGTGAATAGGGCAGCGAGAACACCGGCGATTCCTCCGGACGCAGGAACAGCGTGCGGTTGGTGGTGGCGTCGAGAAAGGCGCGGTCGTGGCTGGCGATCACCACCGGTACCTCGCGCGGCAGCGCGTTGAGCCATGTCTCGAGCTGGCCGATCTTCGCAAGGTCGAGATGGTCGGTCGGCTCGTCGAGCAGAAGCACGTCCGGCTCGGTGACCCAGACGCGGGCGATCAGCGCCAGCCGCTGCCAGCCGCCGCTCAAGGCCCGCATCGGCCGGTTGCGCATGTCCTCGGGCACGTCAAGCGAGTCGAGAACCACGTCGACGCGCCAAAGCACGCTGTCGGCCTGCTCGGGCGGCAAGGCATCGGCGACCACCTGATGGAAGCTGCGGTCGAGCAGCGCGTCGGGAAGGGATTGCTCGACATGGCCGACGCGCAGGCCGCGCGACCGCGTGATGTCGCCGGCCGTGGCGTCCAACTCGCCGGCCAGGCATTTGAGCAAGGTGGATTTGCCGCGGCCATTGGCGGCGACAATGCCGAGCCGGTCGCCGGCGCCGATAGTGAGGTCGAGGTTGGAGAAGAGCGGCGCACTCATGGTGACGCCAAGCGATTTGAGGCTGATCAGGGCCATGTCGATTTCTCTGGTCTTGCCGGAGTCCGGCTCAATGCACTTTGACGGTGCGCCGACAGGCCATCAGGCCAGGCTCAGCAACACCACGAAGGGCAGACCAAAAATCGAGAAGCGGGAAATTCCCGGACCGTCCTGGTCAGCCCTGCAAGCAAGCTCGCAGGGCACAGACAGGGCCGCGCTGACGGTGGTGATCGATAGACACGCAGCCCTCCTTTCTGGACGTTTCGAGTTGGGGAATGGCTACACTAGAGGTGGGATGGATGGCAAGGGGGTGGCTAAAGCCGATGGCCGCAACGGAGGCGTCGCGTTCCTTCGCGACCCCTCTGTCCTGCTGGACATCTCCCCCACAAAGGGGGGAGATCGGCTGTCACCGCCGCTTTCGCTAATTGCCAGCGCCGCAAGATGGGAGCCGGCGCCGAAACTGCCAATCTCCCGCCTCGTGGGGGGATGTCCGCAGGACAGAGGGGGGCGCTGTCCCGCCGGACATTTCAACGGTGTCTTGGTGCGGCTTTTCAGAAATCAGTGTCCCGGACGCCCGGTCTTGCTCGGCCGGCGCTTTTGACGCCGCTCGTCGGCAGGGTCTTCGTAGGAGCCGATGCCGGCGCGCTGACGAACAACAGGCTTGCCGGAATCGTCGCGTTCCTTCGCCGCCCCCCTCTGTCCTGCCGGACCATCCCCCCCACAGGGGGGGAGATTGGCTTTGGCTTCGCCGGCACCTTTCCTTCGACCGGTTTTTCCGTCCGCCGCACCGTCATTTCATCGAGCGAGTTCTTCCTGAAGAGGGGCTTGGCGCGATCGCCCGGAATGCCGAAGTCGGAACCGTGCGCTTCCTGTGCCGACTGCTTCTTGAACAGCGAGCGCGACACAGCGCCCGCCGGCGTCGTCATGTCGGTGCCGGGACCCATGTCGTCGATCGACGGCTTGGCGAAGAGCGGCTTCTTCGCCGGCACGCCGTCGGCGCCCATCTCGTCGAGATGCGGCTTGCGGAAGAGGTTGGGCCGGGCGGCCTTGGCCGCCTCTTCGGCGGCACGTGCTTCATCGAGCCTGCGGAAACGCTCTTGTTCCTCGGCCGTACGATGTCTGGCCACGCCCTTGTTGTGCTTGCCCTTTTCGCGGCCCGAGGCGGGACTTTGGCTTTCCACCTCGCGCGCCAGCGGGTCGTCGGAGATGGCAAGCTCCATCTCGCGCAGCCGCTTGATCTCGTCGCGGATGCGGGCCGCCTTCTCGAAGTCGAGATTGGCGGCGGCGTCGCGCATCTGCTTGTCCAGCGCCTCGAGATGGGTCTTCAGATTGTTGCCGATCATCGCCCCGGCATCGTCGGTGAACTGCGAGATGTCGGCGCGCACGTGGTCCTTCTCGTAGACCGAGTCGAGGATGTCGGCGATGCGCGACTTGACCGATTCCGGCGTGATGCCGTTGGCCGCGTTCCACTCCATCTGCTTCTCGCGGCGGCGGTTGGTCTCCGCCATCGCCCGCTCCATCGAACCGGTGACCTGGTCGGCGTAGAGGATGACCTTGCCGTCGACGTTGCGGGCGGCGCGTCCGATGGTCTGGATCAGCGAGGTTTCCGAGCGCAGAAAACCTTCCTTGTCGGCGTCGAGGATGGCGACGAAGCCGCATTCGGGAATATCGAGGCCTTCGCGCAGCAGGTTGATGCCGACCAGCACGTCGAAGGCGCCGAGGCGCAGGTCGCGCAGGATCTCGATGCGCTCCAGCGTATCGATATCGGAGTGCATATAGCGGACGCGGATGCCGTTCTCATGCAGATATTCGGTCAGGTCCTCGGCCATGCGCTTGGTGAGCACCGTGACCAGCGTGCGATAACCCAGCCTGGTGGTCTCGCGGATCTCGCCGACGACATCGTCGACCTGGCTCTTGGCCGGGCGCACCTCGACCGGCGGATCGATCAAGCCGGTCGGGCGGATGACCTGCTCGGCGAAGACGCCGCCGGACTGCTCCAGTTCCCAGCCGCCGGGCGTCGCCGAAACCGCGACCGACAGCGGCCGCATGGCGTCCCATTCCTCGAAGCGCAGCGGCCGGTTGTCCATGCAGGAGGGCAGGCGGAAGCCGTATTCGGCCAGCGTCGCCTTGCGGCGGAAGTCGCCGCGATACATGCCGCCGATCTGCGGCACGGTGACATGGCTCTCGTCGATGAAGATCAGCGCGTTGTCGGGCACATATTCGAACAAGGTCGGCGGTGGCTCGCCCGGCTGGCGTCCAGTGAGATAGCGCGAATAGTTCTCGATGCCGGCGCAGGAACCGGTAGCCTCCAGCATCTCGAGGTCGAAGCGGGTGCGCTGCTCCAGCCGCTGCGCTTCCAGCAGACGGCCAGCCTTTTCAAGCTCTTGCAAGCGGTGTTGCAACTCTTCCTTGATCGACTTGATAGCCTGATTCAAGGTCGGCCGCGGCGTCACATAGTGCGAATTGGCGTAGATCTTGACGCTTTTCAGCTCGCCGGTCTTCTGGCCGGTCAGCGGGTCGAATTCGGTGATCGCCTCGATTTCGTCGCCGAACATCGAGATGCGCCAGGCGCGGTCTTCGAGGTGGGCGGGGAAGATCTCGATCGTGTCGCCGCGTACGCGGAAGGAACCGCGGACGAAGTTGACGTCTTGGCGCTTGTATTGCTGGGCGACGAGGTCGGCGAGCAGGGCACGCTGGTCGAGCCGGTCGCCGACCTGCATCTGGAAGGTCATCGCCGTATAGGTCTCGACCGAGCCGATACCGTAGATGCACGACACCGAAGCGACGATAATGACGTCGTCGCGCTCCAGCAGCGAGCGCGTCGCCGAATGGCGCATGCGGTCGATCTGCTCGTTGATCGAGGATTCCTTCTCGATATAGGTGTCGGTGCGCGGGACGTAGGCTTCGGGCTGGTAATAGTCGTAGTAGGAGACGAAATACTCAACCGCGTTGTCCGGGAAGAATTTCTTGAACTCAGCATAGAGCTGCGCCGCCAGCGTCTTGTTGGGCGCCAGGATCAGGGCCGGGCGCTGCGTCTCCTCGATCACCTTGGCCATGGTGAAGGTCTTGCCGGAGCCGGTGACGCCGAGCAGCACCTGGGTGCGGTCGCTCTGGTCGACGCCTTCGACCAGGTCCTTGATCGCCGTCGGCTGGTCGCCGGCCGGCTCGAAATCCGACACCATCTTGATGGCAATGCCGCCTTCGGATTTTTCCGGCCGGGCTGGGCGGTGTGGCGTCCAAAGTTGGCCGTCCTTGTGTAGCGGGTTGCCGGACTCAATCAGCTTGGACAATGCCGCGACGGTAGCGGTCACGCCGCTCGATGACACCGACTCGGCATCCTCCAGGCTGATGTCGAGGCCGGCCACCGGGTTGAGCCCGGCGGCCGCGCGTTCCTTCGCCGAGGCCGCGCCGCCCATCGAGGTGCCGCGCGCGTGCGCCCGGGCGCGGACGAGCGTTCGGGGATCTTCTTCGGCGCTTTTGGCTTCGGCTGCTTTTCCGCCTCGCGCTCGATCTGCCCGGCCCAATCGGAAATCGAGCCGGTCAGCGGCGCGCCGGAGAATTCGCTCTGAGGCGCCTCGGAAAATCCACCGGGCTTCAGCGGCTCGGCAGCGTCGAGGAATTCGGTCAGCGGGCTGCGCCGTTTCGGCGCGCCCTCTTGCGCCGGCGAGGGCGTTTTCTTGTCGGTGCGTTTGGCCATGGCCCGAATATGGGAGGACTCGGCCGAAATGGAAAGAGCCGAGTGAAAGGGCGGGCGCGCCCTGCGGACGCTGCTGACAGAAGGCTGTCAGGAGGCATGTCGCGCCCGCCTCAATTGAACCACAGCGCGAAGGTCAGGAAGCCGGCGCCGCCGAACTCGCGCTGGATCTGGTCGAAATCGTCGCTGGTGAGAATTTTTCCGCTTTCGAGATAAGGCGCGATTGCCGGTCCGGTGATCGACAGCACGAGATCGAAAGGTTTCGGCTCGTCGAAGAAGCGCTTCAGGTTGATGCCCTTGCCGGCGATGCGGAAATGCGGCAGCAGCGCGCGGCCTTCGAGAAGGTCCTCGGCCATATCAAGCGCGGCGAGCCATGCCTGCACCTGATCCTCGCCGACCTCAAGGCCGGTGAGCGGATTGATGCCCTTCTGCTGCGGTCCCGGCAGCCATTCGCGGTCATTGTCGGTTTCGGCGCGGATCGCCTTCCAGTCCTCGCGCGAAAGCCGGATCATCTCCAGGAGGTGACGCCGCGCGGCCTGCCGGCGCTCCGGCTCGACCACCGGCCAGTTGACGAGATGCACCAGCGAGATGAAGTCGGCGAAGCGCCATTCGGAGGCGAAGATGCTGCCGCTCATGCCGCCGTCCGGCGGCACCAGCGTATCCTGCAGCGGCAGTTTAGCGCGCGGGAACAGCATGTGGAAGGAACCGTCGAACATGGTTTTGAAATCATGCGCCAGCCAGAAATCGGCCTGTGCCATCAGGAACTCGGCGTAGCCTGCAGCCAGTAGCCGTCGGCGCGGTCGAAGCGGAAGGTGAGCGAAGGCGCGGCATCGCCCGTGTCGACGCTGCCGCGTGACAGGGCCGCCATGATCGTGGCGAAGCTCTCCTCCGGCGCGATATTGCCATCCTCGTTGAGGTCGATGCCGGCACGGGTGAGGTCGACCACCATGCCGATATCGGCATCGGCCGGCACGGAGCCGAGCGTGGCGGCCGATTTCTCCAGCCGGTCGCGGAAGGCGACCAGGATGGCGCGGAATTCTTCATAGGTGAGTGGCTCGGGATTGGGATTGTCCGGCACGGGCAGCCGCATCAGCGGCAGCATGAAGGATTGCGGGCTCTCGAAACCGTGGCGATGCAGGCCGTTGGCCAGGATTTCGAGGGCGGTGAAGAATTCGCCGGCGCCGGCTGCATAGGCCGATGCCGGATCGCCCGGTGCCGCCTCCAGTGCTGCCAAGGCGGTGTTCCGCTCCGAAACGGTTTTCGCCTCGAACAGGGATTTGGCGGCGCCCGGCATTTCCGCGGCGGTCAAGGAGATCGGCAGAGCAAGAAACAAGGCGGCCGCCACTAGGCCCGCTATGCGCGTCATCGTCATCCTCCCCACTGAACCGCGGCGACCTTACACCTTTTTGATCGAGGGCGCCTGCCTGGCGGGGTGGACGTGTGCCAGGCGGTTACCTGACCGCCGGCCCTCGGACCGGCTTCAACCGGTTCGACGAACGGTCTACAGACGGGGCAAACGAATAGGCTTTGCGTGTCGAACTATCCGCTCTCCTACAAACTGTCATGGCTGCCGCGCTTCCTGAAACCGTCGCTCGGCGGCGATGGAAGTGGTTTCGCGGCGCCGGCGGCGACGCTGATCGATCCGCCGCAGACGCAGACGGTGCGGCTTGCCTTTATCGGCGACATCTCGGCAGTCGCCAATCGCGCGGCGCCCGAATGCGACCCTGCGCTTGCGGCGTTGCTTGGCTCCGCCGATCTCGTGGTCGGCAATTGCGAAAGCCCGATCGTCGCCCGGCCGAGCGCCGTGGTGGGCACGCGGCTCGGCACACATCACGCCATGACCGAGCGTTTTTTGGCGGACGCGCTCGCGGCTGTCGGGATTGCCCGCGACAAGCTCGTGCTGTCGCTCGCAAACAACCATGTCCTCGACCAAGGTGTTGCCGGCTTCGAGGAGACCGTCGCGGCGCTGAAGCGGCTCGGCATTCGCACCATAGGCACCGCTGTTGACGGACCGGTCCAGCGCCATGTCGTCGGGCCGCTGGCGATCGGCTTCGCGGCCTTCACGCTTTGGCGCAACGCCGACGAGGCCGAATTTCGCGCGCGGGTTTCCATGGGGGGCGATCCGGGGCAATGGCCGCGCGGGGCCGTTGCCGATGTCGACCTGGTCTGCGCGGTGCCGCATTGGGATTGGGAATTCCGGCATTTCCCGCGGCCGGCGACGCGGGCGCTGGCGCGCCGGCTGGCGGATCATGGCGTCCGGCTGATCGCAGGCCACCACGCCCATGTCGTGCAGCCGGTCGAGCGCATCGGCGACACGCTCGCCGCCTATGGCCTTGGCGACTTCCTCGGTACGGCTTTTGCCAGGCAGCCATGGCCTGGCCGGATCGGCTCGATCCTCGTCGCCGATGTGAGCACCGATGCCGGCTCGCGCGGTGCGATTGCCGCCTACCGGGTGCATTTCTTCATGCGCTTCGCCAAAGGCGGCCATGAGCGTCTGGTGCCGGCGGAGGTGCTGGACGGGGTGATGAAACGACGGGCTGCGGCCCGCCTGGGCGCGATTTTCCCGGGCCAACAGGGCTGACCATCGACCGTGGTGACCGCTGGCGACTTTGGCGCAAAAGCCGCTATCATGGGCTGCGTCATAACTGCGGCCGGGGGTGGTCATGGAAGCAGCGGATTTCATGCCGAGCGAGGCCGACGTCGCCGGCATCAAGCGCGACATCGAGGCCTATGAGGCGAAGCGGGCGTCGGCCCAGCAACAGGTCCGCTGGCGGGTGCCGCTGTTTGTCGGCCTGGTCATCGTCTTTGTCGGGCTCGTCGCCTGGCTGTTCAACAGCGCAGCCGATCCCAACGAGCAGTGGCTCTCGACGCCGCATGTCTTCCTCTATCTCGGCGGCTCCATAGTTGCGGTGCTGCTCTATTTCCAGGCGCTGAGGCCGGCGACCAGGCTGCAGCAATCGTTCCGCGACACGCTGCTGCCGATCATCTTCGGCTTCGTGCGCGACGTGCGCTACCAGCATGGGGCGCGGCCGAATTCCTTCGACAGGATGCCGCGCGAAACCGTCGGCGCTTTCAGCCGGCAGAGCTTCGACGACATCATTTCCGGGCGCTACGAGGATTTTCCGTTCGAGCTTTACGAGGCGAAGCTCTGGGAAGGCTCCGGAAAGAGCGAGACGACCGCTTTCAAGGGCGTCATCGTCGCCTTCGAAACCATCGAGCCTTTCCCGGGCACGCTGGTGGCGGCGCGCAGGGCCAACAAGGTGGTGCATTTCTTCCGCGGCATGTTCGCCAACAAGATGCAGGAGCTCTCATCCGGCGTCGACGACCTCGACGCCGCTTATGAATTCCGCACCGACAATGTCGAGGCGGCGCGGCCGCTGGTCACCGGGCGGCTGGCGCAGGCGCTGACCTGGCTCGGCGAGACGTGGCCTTACGACCAGGCCCGGGTGGCGCTGAGCGGCAGCGACGGATTCCTGCTGATGCCGCGCTCGAAGAACTTCTTCGAGCTGCCGGATATTTCTGTGCCGATCGACTACAACATGCATGTCGCGCCGATGATCGCCGATCTCGGCGCGATGCTGGCGACGGCGGCGCTGGTGCGCAAGATCGGGGCGAAAGACGAAGCGGCCGAATAACGCGTTCAGCTCAACAGTCGAAGCCGTATTTGCCGCGCATGTAATCAGCCTCTTCCTTCGACATCCTCTTGAACATCACGCAGACGGTGAAGCTGCCGACCTGATGGCCGTCCCTGGTGTATCCCCAGTCGGAGATGTCGTCCCGACTGAATTCGATGTTCTGGCCGAGCACGACATTGTGCACCTCAGCTGGCTGGTTCGACAGAATCTCGACGAATCCGGTTTCGGTGCGGCGGAAGGGCACGATCCAGAAATGTTCGGTGACGTTGCCTTCCTTCACCTTGACCTTCAGTTTGAAACGGGACGTGCCGGGCGGGGGCGCATCGGCGAGCGTCAGGAACTCGTCAAGGCTGGCAAGAGCCTGTTTCGTCGCCGCGGCCATTTCCGGATCGCCCGGAGCAAATATGGTGACGCGGTCGTCATTCGGATCGGTAGCCTGCGCCCCTGCCGTGGCCGAGGCCGATACCAAAAGCAAGCACAGCACGGCGCGAGCGGAAAATGTCATGGAAAGGTGCCCCCCAACAACCTCGATGATGATGGTCATCATCCCGCATCAGGCCGGCTTTATCAACCTAAGCGCGAGCACGCGATGGCTTGTTTGTTGTGAATCGGCCGGAGCTGCTTTCCTTGACTTTCTGCCGTGCCATCAAACGCCTTCGGCGAAACCGTCTGGGAGAGGATAAGACATGCGAATGAGACTTGCTGCCACGGCGCTCGCGATGATCACGCTTGGGGCAGGGCCGGCCAGTGCCGAAGACCTGAAGGCATTCAAGCTGACGATCGACGGCGTGACGGTCGACATCGACCCGGGAGAAGACGCGAACCTGACCTTGCCGGGTGGCAAGACGGCCAAGGTGCGGCTCGACCGCAACGATTTTGCCACCTTCTCCGGCGGCACTTTCTCCTTTGTCCATCCGAGCAATATCTCCGTGACCAAGACCGATCTCGGCGACAGCATCGCCCAGTACCTGGCGGCCTCGGCGCTGGGCACCATCGTCGTGGTGCAGGAATACGGCAAGATGAATCCGGTTTCGCTCAACCAGCTGATGCTGCAGGAGATGACGAAGGAAACGGTGCAGGCGGGCGGAACGCTGACGCAGGAGCCGACGACCCGCAAGCTCGCCGACGGCAAGCAGCTGACCGGCATCAAGGCCACCGTGAAGACACGCACCGACAAGGCCGATTTCGAGATCGTCGGCTTCGGCCTCGCCGATCAGGGGCTGCTGTTCATCACGCGCATCGGCGATCAGGACACGGCAACCGAGCAGCCGATGATCGACAAGTTCTGGGAGACCCTGAAGGTCAAACTCTAAATTGAATTACAGCCCGCTCGGCACCAGTCCCGCCAGCCAGTTTGCCGACCGCTTCGCCATGTCCACGGTCGCGTCAGCCGCGCGGCCGAGATCGGTCTTGACCACGGCATAGCCTGCCTTGGTGCGGTAAAGCACGGCGCTGCCGCCGTCGACCGCAGACTCGAACGCGACCGGCCGCGCGGCTTCCGTCTCGCCGGCCGTCACCGTCGCGCCGATCGGGACGCGCGGGCGATGGCTGAGCTCGGGCGGCAACGGTGCGATGGTTTCGACGACGCGGTTCGCCGGCTTCAGCTCCGGCCCTGAGGCTTTCGCGGCGAGCTCCGCGGTCGATGCCGAGCCCTTCGTGCGGCAGATGCCGGACACCAGCGGATAGTTGAAGTTGCGCTGATGCAGCATCTGGCTCTTCATCGCCGCCTCGCAATCGGCGATCGTCGCCCATTTGGCGGGCGTCTCGCCGATATATTCGCAGAGCTTGGCGTCGCAGTCGCAGCCGACGATGGTCATGGCGACAAGGGCGGTCTTGATCACGGTCTTGTCCCTTCGAATTCGTTCCCCAGCATGATCAATCGCCGGGGAACAAGGCGGGATTTGGCCACGATTGTGAATTGTGCGTGTCGGCGCGTTACGGAAGATTGCTTGGGTTTCGACTGTGGCGAGAAAGCATCAGCGGCAGGCGCTGGGGGCAGGCTGCGCGGCAAAGCCGGTGGATTGACGGCCCAAAAAAGACAGTCGGCGCTGGGATCTCTCCCAGCGCCTCCCTGTCAGATCAGGAACCAGTCGCGGCAGCAACTTCCGTAAAGTCGTCGCGCCAGGCCGGCCTTGATTTTGACGGTCCTGCCAGTCGCCACCCGAAGGGCAGCGCCCGTTCCAGACCACGCCGATCTCCACCCTTGCGGGCTTCGCCCAGCGTGCCATCGAAGGTTTTCACCGGCCTTCATGGCAGCATCGGTCCGCCGTCGGCGTTCGCACGCTTTCCGCGGCCCCGCCGACATCCGTCCCTCCAACAGGCGAGCCTGCTCTCGTTCCGGGCCGTACGGGCCTCAGGAAATCCGCCTTGCGCTTTTGCCTTTCGGCTGGGGCGTTCGGTAGCCGCCTGAGATGGGTTCAATCTATGCCGGGTAAGGGCTTTGCGGAATACACGCGGACCTGTGGATAGCGGGATTATCGGGGACCGATGCGACCAGTCCCGGAATTTGCGGCCCAAACCGCTTAGACAGCCTGCCCCGTATTTTCGCGGCTCCTTGGACGATGGAGCCCTTGCCCCGCCGACCGGCCCGCGTTTCAATGCCGGCAAAGGATGCGGGTGTCTGTTCCAGGCTCTTGGCGGATGCATGTCGCTATCCAAAACCGTCATACGCTTTAGGGCGGCATGCCTCGGGGGAGGTCGGATTGAAGGTCGGGGTGGTTCTCAATCCGATTGCCGGAGGCGGCAAGCTGAAGCGTCATTGGCCCGAAATCGCCGCTTCGCTCAAGAAGCATTTCGGCGATTTCGATCTGCGCGAGACGCAAACCAGCGGCGATGCCGAACGGCTGGCGATCGACCTCGCCGCCGATGGCTGCGACCTGGTGATCGCCGCCGGCGGCGACGGCACCGCCAGCGAGGTGGCGGACGGGCTGCTGCAGGCAGAATTCGAGACCGGCCGCACGAGCGAGCTTGGGCTGCTGCCCTGCGGCACCGGCATCGATTTCGCGCGAGGGCTGGGCCTGCCGGATGACATCGAGGAAGCGCTGGCGCGCATCGCCGGCGCCGGCGCGCGCAAGATCGACGCCGGGCGCATCTGCTATATCGACGACCACGGCGCGCTGGCCAGCCGTCACTTCATCAACATCGCCAGCCTCGGCCTGTCCGGCGCCACCGATCGCGCGGTCAATGCGGACAAGCGCAAGGGCCAGGTCTCGGTCAAGGCGCTGTTCTTCTGGCGCACGGTGCTGGAATTCATCCGCTACCGCTTCCAGGAGGTCAGGATCACCATAGACGACGGCGAGCCCATCGAAGCGCGCATGGCGCTGGTGGCGGTCGCCAACGGAAAGTTCTTCGGCGGCGGTATGATGGTGGCGCCCGACGCGGAGCTCTCCGACGGGCAGTTCGACATCGTCATCGTGCGGGCGGCGAACAAGCTCGGGCTGATCCGGGACATCCGGCTGCTCTATGGCGGACGTCACCGAAACCACCCGGCGATCACCATCCTGCGCGGCCGCAAGGTGCTGGTCGAGCCGTTGGGCGACGTGGAGAAGAACGGCGCGCTGGTCGACATAGACGGCGAGTCGCCGGGCCGGATCCCTGCGACTTTCGAGATCCTGCCGGGCGCGCTGACGCTGCGATGTTGAATCAACTGCCTTAGGAGTTGATTCAGCACGCGCTGTTAGACGATTGAAATGGCTGGCTAAATTTGCCGGTTATGTTTCAAGTTTGGCCGGAAAGCCTGGCGCGCGGAGGTCCGCTCCGACTGTATCTTCGAGCAGCTTGACGATCTGCGTCGACCAGGCGCCGCCGCCATAGGTCCGTTTGCCCTCTTCGAAAATGGCGTTGACCCGTGACGCCAGATCGAGAGGCACGCCGAAATCCTTGCACATGGCAAGTGCGAAGCCGAGGTCCTTCAGCGCCAGATCCATGGTGAAGCCGATGTCGTAGGAGCCGTTCAGCACCAGCTGGCTTTCGGTCTCGTGGACGAAGCTGTTGCCGGAGGAGGCGACGATCGCATGGTAGGCCTGGGCGAGATCGAGCCCGCCTTGCTTGGCCAGCATCAGTGCCTCGCCGGCGGCGACCAGATGGATGAAGGCCAGCATGTTGGTGATGACCTTGATCACCGCCGCCGAGCCGACCGGACCCATCAGGAACGATTTTGCGCACATCGCCTCGATCGCCGGCCGATGCCGCTCGTTAGAGCGGGGCGTTGCCGCCGACGAGAGCGGTTATCTTGCCAACCGCCGCCAGATGCACGCCGCCGGTGACCGGGCATTCCAGCGTGTCGATGCCCTTCGCCGAAGCAAGCGCCGCCAGCCGCAGGATCTCGTCGCGGCCGTTGGTCGACATCTCGATCCAGGTCCGCCGGCGGGCAGGCCATCCAGCAATCCGCCAGGGCCTGTCAGCACCGCCTCGCTGACTTTGGCGAGGGCAGGCAGGTGATCGCATTGCCGGCGCGGCGGCGGCATCGGCCGGGCTCTTGGCTGCGGCCGCGCCAAGCCCCACCAAGCGCTCGATCGCCGCCGGGTCCCGGTCGAAGACGGTGACGGCAAAGCCGTTGCGCAGCAGGCTGGCGGCAAGGTTGCCGCCGAGATGGCCAAGGCCGATGAAGGCGTAGGCGAGGCGTGCGCTCACGGCATCAGCGGCGTCTGCATCATCTGCAGGTGAAGCTCCTTGCCGCTATAGGGATGCGCGTCGCAGACGTCCTCGTTGAGCTCGACGCCAAGGCCTGGCTCCTTCGAGGGAATGACGTTGCCGTCCTGCCACTCGATCTTCTTCTTGAGCAGCGTGGCGTGGAAACCGTCCCACTGCTTCAGCGATTCCAGGATGAGGAAGTTGGGCAGCGTCACCGCGAGCTGGATGTTGGCGGCGCCGACGATCGGCCCGCAATAGCAATGCGGCGCGACCTGGATGTGATAGGCCTCGGCCATTGCGGCGATCTTCTTGGTCTCAAGAATGCCGCCGGAGCGGCCGAGATCCGGCTGCAGGATGGTCGCGGCGCGGTTCTCGATGACGCGCGCGAATTCGGATTTGGTCGTCAGCCGCTCGCCGGTGGCGACGGGAATGGAGGTGGCGCGGGCGACCTGCGCCATGACCTCGGGCATATCCGGCGGCACCGGCTCCTCGAACCACAGCGGATCGTAGGGCTCGATGGCGCGCGCGAGCCGCAGCGCGCCCGAGGCGGTGAACTGGCCGTGCGTGCCGAACAGGATGTCGGCCCTGGTGCCGACCGCCTCGCGGATCGCCTTGATCATGCGAGCCGAAAGGTCGATGTCGATGAGGCGCGGCTGGTGGCCGTCATAGGCGGTGTAGGGGCCGGCGGGATCGAGCTTCACGGCGTTGAAGCCTTGCTCGACATATTCCAGCGCGCAAGCGGCGGCCATGTCGGGGTCGTTATAGACGTTCTGGCCGCGCGCATCTTCCGAATGGACGCTGCCGGTATGCGGATAGAGGTAGGTGTAGGAGCGCAGCGTCTCGTGCACCTGGCCGCCGAGCAGCTTGTAGACCGGCTTGTCCGCTTCCTTGCCGATGATGTCCCAGCAGGCCATTTCGAGCGCCGAGAAGCAGCCCATGCCGGAGACATCGGGACGTTGGGTGAAGCCGGAGGAATAGATGCGCCGGAACAGGTTCTCGATGTCGTGCGGATCGCGGCCGATCAGGTAACGCTCAGCCATGTCCTCGATCATCCTGGCGGTGACATGCGCCGAGAAGGTCGCGTTGTAGGCTTCGCCGTAACCCACCACGCCGCCATCGGTGGTCAGCTTGACGAAGATGAAATACTTGCCGCCGATGCCGGGCGGCGGGTTGCCGACAACCCAGGTCTTGACGTCGGTGACTTTCATTTCTGATCCTCCAGAACCAGCTCGGCGCCCTTCCATCCGGTAAGGATGGAGGCGGCGTTGGTGTTGCCCGTGATGTTGTCGGGAAAGATCGACGCATCGATAACGCGCAGGCCCTCGAGGCCATGCACCCGAAGCCGCGGATCGACGACGGCGCGCGCGGCGTCCGGGCCCATGCGGCAGGTCGAGACCGGGTGATAGACGGTGCCCGAGCGCTTCCTGAAATCCTGAATCAGATCGGCATCGGAAGTGATTGAGGGACCAGGCAAAACCTCTTCCTCGATGATCTCGGCCATGGCCGGCATCGCGGCGATCTTGCGCACGAACTTCACCGCCGCCAGCATCTCGTCGACATCGGCATTGGTCGAATAGGCGTTGGCCGTGATCCTTGGATAATCGCGCGGATTGCTCGAGCGGATCATGATCTCGCCGCGGCTCGACGGGCGGCAGTTGGACAGGCCGATCGAGAAACCCGGCCACGGATCGGGCGTCAGGATCGGACGCTCGCCGCTTTTGGGGATGACCGTCGAGAAGGCCTGGAAATAGAGCTGCATGTTCGGCCGTGCCATCGACGGGTCGGTGCGGAAGAAGCCGCCGGCATTGTTCATCGACAGCGACAGCGGGCCCGAGCGCAGCAGGATGTATTGCATGCCGACCAGAAGCTTGCCCCACCATGGCCGAAGGATCTGGTTCAGCGTCGGCAGCTTGCCCTTGAAAGTGTAGTTGACGCCGACATGGTCCTGCAGGTTCGCGCCGACATTGTCGTTGGCGTGGACGACCGGGATGTCGAGACCGCCAAGCAGTGCCGACGGACCGACGCCGGAGAGCTGCAGCAATTGCGGCGAGTTGATCGAGCCGCCGGACAGGATGACCTCGCGGCCGGCGCGGACAATCTTCCTTTCGCCGTTTAGCTGGTACTCGACGCCGACGGCGCGCTTGCCCTCGAACAGGATCTTCGTCGCCAGCGCGTTGGTCTCGACACGGACGTTGCCGCGCTTCATCGCCGGGCGCAGGAAGGCCCGCGCCGTGGACATGCGGCGGCCGTTCCGGGTGGTGATCTGGTAGACGCCGACGCCCTCCTGGGAAGCGCCGTTGAAGTCGGGATTGAACGGCAGGCCGGCCTGTTGCGCGGCGGCCAGGTAGCGCTTGGTCAGGGGATGCACCGCGTTTGAGCAATCGGTGATGTGCAACGGTCCGCCGACGCCGCGCCATTGATCGGCGCCGGCCTCATTGTCCTCCAGCGCCTTGAAGGCGGGCAGCAGGTCGTCATAGCTCCAGCCCGGATTGCCGGCGGCGGCCCAGGCATCAAAGTCCTCACGCGCACCTCGGATGAACACCATGGCGTTGACCGAGCTCGAGCCGCCGAGCAGCTTGCCGCGCGGCCAGTGGTCGGCATTGTTGCTGAGGCCGGGATCGGGCTCGGCCTTATAGTTCCAGTTGACGGCCGGATCGAAGAAGGTCTTGCCGTAGCCGAGCGGCATCTGGACATAGAACCGTCGATCGGTTCCGCCGGCCTCCAGCACCAGCACCGAATAGCGGCCCGAAGCTGAGAGCCTCTCCGCGACAACCGAGCCGGCCGAGCCGGAGCCGACGATGATGAAGTCATAAGTCTGCATGGTGCGCGGGCTGGCTCCGAAATCCGGCGCTTACCCTAGACATTGCCGGCTCATGTCGTCGCCGGGGCTTCCGGCATGGCTTGTGAAAAAAGCGACCGCTTGAGCGGCGCGCTTTTCGCTTTCAGCAGAGCTTGCGACATGGCAACCGCGTTGGTACGGGTGCGGGTAGAGCAGCGGTTGAAGGACCTTCCCATGGTGCATTACGCGGACGGAAAGCCGCTTGGCGACCTGACGCTGCGGACGCTCGCCATGCCGTCCGACGCCAATGCGGCCGGCGACATTTTCGGCGGCTGGGTGATGGCGCAGATGGACCTCGCCTGCGGCATCCGCGCCGCCGAGCGCGCCAAGGGCCGCGTGGTGACGGCGGCGGTGAAGGAGATGTCCTTCGCCAAGCCGATGAAGATCGGCGACACGCTCTGCATCTACACGCATGTCGAGCGCGTCGGCCGCACCTCGATGACGCTCAAGGTCGAGGCCTGGGCGCAGCGCTACCTCTCCGACCTGATGGAAAAGGTCACCCATGCCGATTTCGTCATGGTGGCGCTCGACGGCGACGGCAAGCCGAAGCCGGTTCCGGCGGAAAGCTGACGGAAGACGAATCTTCCGGACCGGCACATATGTAACAACTCCCGCGCGGGAGTTGCGTCCGGCGACATCCGATGGTTGCCTTCACCGCCCAGTTTGCCGGGAGCTGGAGGAAAGACAATGCGTCAACACATGCTGAACGGCTGGCTGGTGGTGGCCCTTGTCGCCCTGGTTTTTCTGCTCGGCATAACGGCCTATGCCGAGGTCAAAAAAGATCTCCCGCGCACCGCCTGCCTGCACGGCAACGCGGGTGCAAAGGTGCTGGCCGCGGCCTGCGAAACCTGCAACCCGGGGCCTTGCGACAGCATCGCGCGAAAAGCCTGAATGAGTGTAGTTCGAACACGGTCATCGTCCTCGGAGCTGCTCGCGCGTCGGATCGGCATCGAGCTCCAGTAGGAGAAATCGAGAGGTCTTTTGAACGTAGTCAGGTTCCACCACAGGGAGGCGGAACTTCCTGCCGCGAAACTCTGAATCCCTTGCAACGCAAGGGGTTCAGGCGTGGGCGTCGTCGAATTTGGCGCGCGCGGCCTTGACCCGTTCGGTGTTCTTTCGCGCCCATTCGCCAAGCGCGCCGACCGGCACAAGCAGCTCGTGGCCGAGTTCGGTGAGCTCGTAGTCGACACGCGGCGGGATGGTCGGAAACACCTTTCGCGTAACAAAGCCGTCACGCTCCAGGCCGCGCAAAGTGGTGGTCAGCATCTTCTGCGAAATACCGCCGACGGCCGTGCGCAATTCATTGAAGCGCATCGCCCCGCCGCCCAGCTTACCGACCACCAGAACGGTCCATTTGTCGCCGACACGCTGGAGGATTTCCGACACGGCGCGGCAGTCCTCGGTGTTGTGCGGGTGCCTCAGTAACAAAAATGTGCCTCCTTGCGTGCGGCTTTGTCAGTATCACATATAGCGCCGGTATCCAAACGATACCAGAAATTCCCCCGCAAGGAGAGCCCCTTATGTCCAAGCCCAAAATCGCCATTGTCGTCGGTTCGACGCGCGCCGCCCGCTTCGCCGACGTGCCGACGCAGTGGATCGCCAAGATCGCCAAGACGCATGCCGACATCGACGTCGAAGTCGTCGATCTGCGCGATTTCCCGTTGCCCTTCTTCGACGAGGTCGCATCGTCCGCCTGGGCGCCGTCGCAGAACGAAGTGGCGCAGCGCTGGCAGAAGAAGGTCGCCGAGTTCGACGGCTTCATCTTCACCGCCGCCGAGTATAATCACGGCCCGACGGCTGTCCTGAAGAACGCCATCGACTACGCCGCCAACGAATGGAACAAGAAGCCGGCCGGTTTCGTCGGCTACGGCAGCGTCGGCGGCTCGCGCGCCGTCGAACAGCTCCGGTTGCATGCCGTCGAGTTGCAGATGGCGCCGGTCAAGTCGGCCGTCCACATCGCCTGGGGCGATTTCCTGGCCGTTCGTCAGGGCGAAAAGAAGCTCGAGGACATCGAGCATCTGAACCAGGCGGCGGCCGCTCTGGTCAACGACGTTGCCTGGTGGGCGAAGGTGCTGAAGGCAGCGCGCGCCGCCGATGCGATTGACGCTGAAGCCAAGGCGGCTTGAGCCGTCGCCGCAGGATCATCCTTCCGAGATCATGCTCCTAGGGGTGGCGCTTGCGCCGCCCCTTTTCATGCGTGAACCGCCTGCCTTGGCCTGATGATGCAGTCGGCAAAGCGCTCCCGCTCGTTCAGCTCGTCGGCGTGGTGCTGGCCCCATTGGCAAAGCGCCAAAAGGATCGGCTCGAGGCTGAGGCCGAGCGGCGTCGCGGAATATTCGACGCGCGCCGGGACCTCGGCGAAGATCTCGCGGCTGACCAGGCCGTGTTCCTCCATCTCACGCAGCTGCTCGATCAGCACTTTCTGGGTGATGCCGGGCATCAGCGCCTTCAGCGCCGAGAGCCGGCGAGGGCCGTCGAAGAGATAATAGAGGATCACCGCTTTCCAGCGGCCGGAGATCACCTTCAGGGCACGCTCCGTCGGCAGCATCGGCAGTCGCTTGATCGCCCTCTTCTTGGTGGGTGGGGCCATGGTCACCTCCTGGTGAGCAGCGGACAAATGAGTGTGTAGAAGCGACAGCGCAGATAGTGGCAAAGCGCGACCGATGCCATAGCGATCGGAGAGCTTGCCATGAAAGCCGTGCAGTTCAGCCGCTTCGGCGGCCCGGAAGTGTTGGAAGTCGTCGATGTTCCTACGCCCGTTACCGAAGCAGGCGAGGTTCTGATCCGGGTTAAAGCCGCCGGGATCAATTTCTTCGAGGTGCTGATGCGGGCGGATCGCTACGCGGTCACGCCGACCCTGCCGATGTTTCCCGGCGTCGAGGCCGCCGGCATCGTCGAGGCGGTCGGAGAGGGGGTGGACAGGGCGTTGCTGGGAAGGCGCGTGGCGGCGCCGCTGTTTGTCTCAGACCGGCCTTTCGGCGGCTATGCCGATTATGTGGCGATTGACGCCAGCCTCGCCGTGCCGTTGCCGGATGCGCTTTCCTTCGAGGACGCTACGGCCTTGATGGTGCAAGGGCTGACGGCACTGTATCTGCTTCGGCAAAGCCCGCCCGAGAACAAAGCGGTGCTCATTCCCGCTGCCGCGGGGGGCGTCGGTTCGCTGCTCATCCAACTGGCAAAGGGGCAGGGCGCCCACCGCATCATCGCGCTGGCCGGCGGCAAAGCGAAGCGCGATTTCGTTTCGTCGCTAGGCGCCGATGTGGCAATCGATTCCAGTGAGGCAGAATGGCCAGCGCAGGTCCGCGAGGCGACCGGCGGCATCGGCGTCGACATCATCTACGACACGGTCGGCGGCGCGATGACGGCGGCGGCGCTGCCGGCCCTGGCGCCTGGCGGCGAGCTCGTCTTCGCGGCACTCGGACGGTTTGCCCTTTCCGTCTCGGAGCTGGAGGCGACGATCGGCCGAAACCAGTCGCTCAGGGGGTTCGCGCTGCTGCCGCTCTTGTCGCCTGCGGTGCTTCGGTCAAGCCTTTCGGAGCTTTTCGATCTGGCCGTCAGCGACCGCCTGCGGGTGGCGATCGGCGGGTGTTTTCCGCTCGACCAAGCCGGCGAGGCGCATCGCCTGCTCGAGGAACGCCGTTCGACCGGCAAGGTCGTGCTGCTGCCGTAGCGCCGACTATCGCCGCGCGATCGGGCGGTGGCCGTCGGGCAGGCGGGTGGCGATCAGCTTGTCGATGCGGCGGCCGTCGAGGTCGACCACTTCGAAGCGCCAGCCTTGCGCGTCGACGCATTCGCCGGTCGCGGGAAGGTGGTGCAGATGCGACAGCACATAGCCGGCTACAGTCTCATAGTCGCGGTTCTCGGGCAGGTCGATGCCCAGCACTTCGGCCATCTCGTCGGCCTGCATATAGCCGGCAAGCAGCCATGAGCCGTCTTCGCGCTTGACGGCGTTCTCTTCCTCGCCGGCCTCGAGGTCCGAGCGGAAGACGCCGGTGATCGCTTCCAGGATGTCGGCCGGCGTGACGATGCCTTCGAAATGGCCGTATTCGTCATGGACGAGCGCCATCGGCACGTCCGATTCCTTCAGCTTCGCCAGCACGTCCAGCGCGTCGGCCTGGTCGTGCACGATGGGTGCCGCGCGCACATGCTGGCGCGGCTCCAGCACCTTGCCGCCGAGGATCGCCGCCAGAACGTCACGCGTCTGGACGACGCCGACCATGGCGTCGACATTGCCGTCGCCGGCGGGCAGGCGCGAATGCTGGGTCTCCATCAAGAGGCGCCGGACGGCCGCCTCGTCGGATTGCAAGTTGATCCAGTCGACCTCGGTGCGCGGCGTCATCACGGCGCGCACCGCGCGGTCGCCGAGGCGCATGACGCCGGCGATCATGCGCCGCTCGTCCGATTCGATCGTGCCGTGATGCTCGGCCTCGGCGACCAGCATCTTGATCTCCTCGTCGGTCACCTTTTCTTCGGTTTCTCCGGCCTGGCCGAGCAGCCACAGAACGGCGCGGCCGGAAATGTCGAGCAGGAAAACGACCGGCGCCGACACCGTGGCGAGGATGGTCATCGCCGGTGCCGCCCTGACGGCGACGCGCTCCGGATCCCTCAGCGCGATCTGCTTCGGCACGAGCTCGCCGACGATCAGCGAGGCATAGGTGATCAAAGCGACGACGATGCCGACGCGACGGGGTCGGCGATGGTCTCCTGGATGCCGGCCGAGGCCAGATATTGCGCCAATCGCTCGCCGAGCGTGGCGCCGGAAAAGGCGCCGGACAGCACGCCGACCAGGGTGATGCCGATCTGCACCGACGACAGGAATTTGCCGGGGTTGGAGCCCAGCGCCAGCGCACGGCCGGCACCCCTGACATTGCGGTCGATCATCGCCTTGAGGCGGGCCGGCCGCGACGAGACGATGGCGAGCTCCGACATGGCCAGAAGGCCGTTCACCAGGATGAGGACGGCCACGACGGCGATTTCAACATAAAGCATGGGCGGTCAATAGCATTGCTGCAGTGCGTTCGAAAATAGTCCGCCGTTATTTTTGGAGCATGACAATTTCGGACCATGACAGATGGGTTGTTCAGGCGGCATCCCAGGGTGGTGTCGAAAAATATTCGACGAGCGCGTCGATGACGACCCGCACCTTTGGCGTCAGCGCGCGCGTCACCGGCCAGACGGCGTGCACGACGATGTTTTCGACCAGACAATCGGACAGGACCATCTCAAGCTCGCCGCGCCTCAGGCTCTCAGCCGCCAGCCAGGTCGGCAAAAAGGCAATGCCGCAGCCGGCAAGGGCTGCATCGAGCATCGGTTCGCCGTGGCCGAGGACAAGCCTGGCCTTCGGGACGAATGACGTCAGGTGGCCGTCGGCGTTCCTTATGGTCCAGGGACGAACGACGCCCTCGCGTCCATAGCCGATGACGCTATGATGGACGAGGTCGTCGAGGGACCGCGGCCTGCCATACCTTTCGAGATAGTCGGGAGCGGCGCAGATTGCCGAGCGCTGGGCGTAGATGCGGCGCGCCGCGAGCGACAGGCTGTCGTCGAGATCGCCCATGCGGACGGCAAGGTCGATGCCTTCCTCGATCAGGTCGACGCGCCGGTCGTTGAAGGATATCTCGATCGCCAGGTCTGGGAACCGGCTGGAGATGCCGAACAGCACGGGGGCGACACATCTGCGGCCAAAGGCAAGCGGCACGTCGACGCGGAGCCGGCCTGACGGGATCTGCCGGCGTGAGGCGAGCAGCGCCTGCCCGGCCTCGATTTCCGCCAGGGCCCGCACACAGGCTTCGTAATAGCTCGTGCCTTCGCTGGTGGGGCTGAGGCTGCGGGTGGTGCGGTTGAGCAGCCGGACGCCGAGCCGCTGCTCAAGCTGCGCGACCGATTTGCCGATCGCAGACTTCGTCACATGCAGCCGTTCGCCGGCGCCGGTGAAGCTGCCGGCCTCAACCGCATGAACGAATGCGACGATGCCTTGCAGGTCAATCGAATCCATGATGCGCATTTGTAGAGTTTTTCTCTTCAATATGTCGCCGAATATCCGACATTGCGGCATTATTTTCCATAGACGGATCGCCTAGATGTTTCGCGCAGCCATCAATCAAGGAGCGCGACACATGGGCACCGACGGCAACAGATCCTGGCAGATGACGCAGTTCGGCCTGCCGAACCTGAACCCGGTGAGAGGCAGGATCCCCGAGCCAGGCCCGCATGAGCTTCTGGTGCGTACCAAGGCGGTTTCGCTGAACTACAAGGACAAGCTGATCGTGGACGGCATGCTTATCCCCGATCTTTCCTTCCCCTTCGTGCCGACTTCCGACGCGGTGGGCGAGATCGTCGCCGTCGGCAGCGCGGTCAGCCGCTTCCGGGTCGGGCAGCGCGTGCTCGGCCAGGTCATAGCCGACTGGCCGGACGGCGATGCGCCGCCGGTGCTCCATAAGCACACGCTGGGCTCCTCGCTTTCAGGCATGCTTTCCGAGCATGTCGTCTTTGGCGAAGACGCCGCCGTGCTGGCGCCGCCGTCGCTCAGCGATATCGAGGCGGCGACGCTGCCGATCGCGGCGCTGACGGCCTGGTTCGCGATGGCCGAAGCGACAAGGCCGGTGCCTGGCCAGACGATCCTGATCCAGGGCACGGGCGGCGTCTCGCTGTTTGCGCTGCAATTCGCCGCGGCGTTCGGCCTGCGCGCCATCGTCACCTCGAGCAGCGATGACAAGCTCGAGCGCGCCAAGGATCTCGGCGCTTGGCAGGTGATAAACTATCGCACGCAGCCGGCCTGGGACGAGGCAGCCCGCGACCTGACGGACGGGATAGGCGTGAACCATGTTCTGGAGATGGTCGGCGGCGACAATGCGCGGCGGTCGCTGAACGCGCTTGCCGCCGATGGCCGGCTGTCGGTCATCGGCCTGCTCGGCGCGACGGAGATCAGCTTTCCGGTCCTGCCGTTCATGCGCAACCGCATCGTCGTGCAAGGCATCTCCATCGGCCACCGCCGCAGCTTCGAGCGCATGAACCGGGCGATCGAAGCGCTCGGCATCAAGCCGGTCATCGACAAGGTCTATGGCTTCAACGACGTGCCGCAGGCGTTTGGGCATCTGGAGAAGGGGCCGTTCGGCAAGATCGTCATCACCGCGACCTGATCCGCGTCACCCTGTTCACGGCAGCGTCTTCAATACGCCGATGATCGCCATGCCGTCGGTGAAATAAGGATCGCCGCCGCCATTCCTGCCGCTTTTCGTGGCGCCGATCCCCGGCATCTCGCTGGTCGATGTCAGCATGCCTGCCGCGCTAAGATCGCCGATCAGGAAATCGCGCTCGACGTCGATGTCGGGGCCGATATGATGGGTGATGGCGCCGGTGTCGTGGCTGAGGCCGACGCCGCGATCGAAGCTGGCAGAGCCCAGCCAGAGCGGACGGCCGTCGTCGCCGACCGTGTTGGTCTGCCAGAAACGGACATGATGGCGCCGGTCGGCGCTGTCGCCGACCGGCTTTTCGAAGGCAAGGTCCTGGGCGCGGCCTTCAAACAGCAAGCGGCTTATCGGCGCATCGGGATAGGGGCGGGAGAACAAAACGCTTTCGCCAATGTCGATCGCGGTTCTCAGCGTGACGGCGTCGGCCGTATCCCAGCCGGCGACGGCAAAGGCGTGGACCACTTCCTTCTCGGTGCCGACAAGGCCGACATTGATCGGGTCGCCCGGAATGCCCTGCGGCGTGTGCGTCACCATCTCGAAGCGCTGCGTGCGGAAGCCACGCTCCCGCCAGGTCCAGAATTCCGGCGCAGCGAGATAGGCGAATGCCAGATAGAAAGCGCAAAACGCCGTCAGCCAGATGGCCGCGCGACGTCGAAGGCTTCGCTTACCCAAGAGAGGCCACTCCCGAACCTATTCGCGGCCACTCTATGCGGCGTTCGGCGGATTGGGCAGTAGGCCCTAACTATTTGTTTTAACGCAATTCCGGACGGAAAGCCGCGTCACACTTTTCCTGGAATTGCCTTAGCGGCAGGCGCGATATCCGTTCCTGCGGTTCTTGACGTCGAAATGAAAGTGGTTGCGGTGGTCGTAATTGTAGCCCGGTCCGAGCACCGTGTTGAAATACTGGCAGCCGTCGGCGCGTACATTGTTCAAGAAGCCGCGGGTGCGGAAAGCGAACAGGCCGGGCTTGCGGACATCGATGTCGTCGCCATTGTTGAGCTCGATGCTCATGACATCGAGCGCGTTGCCTTTGCCGTGTTCCGACAGGACACCTTCGCCGGCGATGTTGCGGCAGGAGTAGCTCGAGCCTTGATGGATGGTCTTGACGCCGGAGAAATAGCGCCAGCGGGCGGCTGGCACCAGTTCGTTCCTGGTCCATGCGGCGAAGGTCGCGGCCATGTTGCAGGTCAGCGTCGCGGCCGGCTTCATCTCGACGCTGCCGATGGCCGAGACCTTGACCGGGAAGTCGATGCCGCATTGGCCTTCATGGATCGGCTGAACATCGGCGTAGACGACGCCCATGCGTTTCAACTCGTTGCGGCAGTCGATCTCGCTTGCCGGCATCTGCTCGACCGGCGACATCGGCTCATCCATGCGCGGATAAGCGGCCGATGTCATATAGGGATTAGACGGAACAAGCCGCTGCATGCCGGAATATTGCGGCGCCACCGGCACGGCGGCGGTCTGGCCGCCGACATCGACGGCAGGCTGCAGCGAGAAGACATCGCCCGTGGTGCAGGCCGATACGGCTGCGATGGCAAGCCCTGTGGCCAGCCTGAGGGCGACGATACGCGCACGATTGTTCTGCCGCGCCATTGAAAGCGTGGCGCCAAATCTTCTGGCCATCGAAAGGCATCCTGTCCCCGGATGGCACAAGTCTAGTGAGGAAGAGTAAAGGAAAGATCAGCGCCGGTGTTCACGCCTGGGGCCGAATTGCGGCATTGTTCTTTGTTCCCGCCTGAGCGCCATCTTATCCGGGGGGCAGGCTCACTGGCAGAAAGTCCCGCCGTTGCGGCGCGGCTCGAGGTCGAAGTGGAAGTGCAGCGCATGGTCGGGATCGGCGCCCGGACCGAGCACTGTCTTGAACGGCCCGCAGGCGGCTTTGCGCACCGTATTCAGGAACTTTTCGTCCTTCTCCGGCGGCGCCGGGCCGATGTCGATTGTCCTGCCGTCCGACAGCGTGAAGGAGGCGATGTCGAGCGCATTGCCGAAGGCGTGTTCCGACAGCTTGCCGCCACCGTGGCGCGGGCGGCAGACATAGGCGGATGCCTGGGTGATCGATTTCAGATCGGTGCCGAATTCGGCCCTCACGGCCGGCCGGACGACATCTGCGGCAAAGCGCGCTGCAGCCTCGGCCATCCGGCAGTTGAGCTCGGTACCGGAACCGATGCTGATCGATTTTCCAAGCGTTTTCAGGACGATGGGGTAGGGGATCGAGCAACCGATTTCAGCATCGTGCTCAGCCTTGTGCTCCTCGAATTCGACGCCGAGCGCCTTCAGCCGCTCGCGACAGGCCACCTCATCCTCCGGCATCTTGTCGGCGGGCAGTTCAGCAGAACGCGGATCTGGAGGCACTTTCGCCTGTGCGGGCTTCTCAGGTGGCTGTGGCGCGGTGGCAGGCGGTTCCGGCGCTACTTCGGCCGGCTTTTCCGGTGGCGTCGGGGCGACAGCCGGCGGCTTACCCTCCGGTGCCGCAGTGTCGGGTCTTTGTGTCGGAATCGGTACCGCGGCCGGCGCCTCAGGTTCGCTTTCCGTATCGATTGATGGCTCCGGAGCTGAAGGCTTTGGGCGCCCTCGCTTTCCCTGACGAGGCCGTTCTTGCTTGAAGCGGGCGGATGCGTCAGCGTCCTTTGGACCGGCGTTTCGCTCTTCCATCGTTGCGGCGGCGTCCTTTTGCGCTTCCGCGGGCCGGGGCTCTGGCACCGGAACATTGGCCGGCGAGGTCGGCTGGTCCTGTGTTTGCTGCTGTGTGTGCTTTGGTGTGATCTGCCGCTTGCCCCGCGATCTCACGCGGTGCTTACTCTTCGGCCTCAGGGGCTGATCGGCCCGCTGCGTCAACGGTTGCTCCATACGCGGTGTCAGCGGCTGCCTGTGACGATGCCTGGCATCGGCCGGCGTGATCAGCAAGGTCGCTGCCGCCAAGGGCAGCGCGAGTCTGCAAAATCCGGAAAAGCTCAGCATTGCCATCGGCCGGAAACGGCGCCGCCAAGGCAAGGTTGCCTTGACGGAGATGGCGTTGCGATCAAAATCGGTTACCGGCCCGTTACGCGCCGATCGCTTCCAGGCCGTCCTCCAGCCAGTCGGCGAGTTGCGGCAGGCCGAGCAGGTATTTTGCCGTGCGCTTGTTGGCGCGCTCACGCGCCGCGGCCACCGCGTCGACCCATTCGGAAGCCTCGTAGTCGCCACGACCGATCCAGGCCAGCGCCACGAGCTCGGCCGCTTCATCGACGTTGAGGTCGTTGATCAGCTCGCGGAATTCCTCTTCGGTGAGGTCTTCCGAGGCCTCTTCGACAAGGCCGTCGTGATGATGGTTGTCACGCCTGTCGCCATCGAACTCGACCTCGTGCTCGGCACCGTCGTCGTAATCCTCGTTAACGGCGGCGCTCAGCGCCTTGGCCTTGAGGATGAACAGGCGCACGGTGTCCGGGTCGATGGAAAGCTCCCATTCCTTCTCGAGGCGCTGCTGCACTGGCCTTTCTCCTTGTCGTGCGCTCGACTGATGATAGCGGATTTGCGGCCCGCGTCACGCGCGTTCGCAAAGTGGAGAATTCGCCTTGGACATCCAAAATAGTTCGGCTGCCAAGCTTTTCGGGATGAAACCGCATCAAGGCGGCGTTAATCTGCCATTGTCACGCTCACGGAGGCTTCGATGCGCAGACGTTTGCTTATCCAGGTCATGGCTCTTGCCGCCCTGCCGCTGTTCGCGGCGCCCGCATTCACTGCCGGCGAAGGCGGTGGCGGTAGCGGCGGCCAGACGACCACCTGCAAGAAGGGTGAGGTCTGGGACAAGAAGAAGAAGAAATGCGTTGTGCCGCAATATGGCATGCTGGATGACGACAGCATCTACGAGGCTGGCCACGATCTGGCGATGGCCGGGCGCTATGACGAGGCAATCTCGGTGCTGACTTTAGCCGCCAACAAGCAGGATCCGCGCATCCTCAACTATCTCGGCTATTCGCATCGCCATTCCGGCCGCGTCACCGTCGGCCTCGGCTATTACGAGGAAGCGCTGCGCATCGACCCGAATTACACGCTGGTGCGCGAGTATCTCGGTGAGGCGCATCTGCAGATCGGCGATCTTGCCGGCGCGCAACAGCAGTTAATGGAGATCGAGAAGCGGACCGGCAAAGGCTCCCGCGAATACGGCATGCTTTCCGAGCAGATCGATCATTTCCTGAGAAGCTGATTTCGACCGCGAGCTTGGCAAACCGGCTGCGAGCAATCGCAGCCGGTTTGTTGCTGGCGTCGCATTCGCCTGCCGGGCGACCAAGCAAAAGCAGTGATCATTTTGCCGAACTTCTATTTTTGGGCGTGAAAATCGCGCGAAGATCGCTATATTCGGGGAAATTGTGGTGAGACGGTTCCGTTAGCCCGAGGCTGCCGGACCGTTTTCTTTTTGTACCCGTTGACAAGGCTGCTCCCGAAAAGCGGGGGTGGCGGCAGGAAAGGTCAGGCATCATGATCAAGGTTCCGATGACAGGCGAGGGGTTCGCGTCATTGAAGGAAGAGCTGCGCTGGCGCCAGCAGGAAGAGCGTCCACGCATCATCGAGGCGATCTCCGAAGCCCGCTCGCATGGCGACCTGTCTGAAAATGCCGAATACCACGCCGCCAAGGAGTCGCAGAGCCACAATGAGGGCCGCGTCAACGAGCTCGAGGACCTGATCGCGCGCGCCGAGGTGATCGACGTCTCGAAGCTGAGCGGCGACAAGGTGAAGTTCGGCGCCACCGTCGTGCTGGTCGACGAAGACACCGAGGAAAAGAAGACCTATCAGATCGTCGGCGACCAGGAGGCTGACGTGAAGTCCGGCCGTATCTCGATCTCCTCGCCGATCGCGCGCGCGCTCATCGGCAAGGAAGTCGGCGACGCCATCGAGGTCAACGCCCCCGGCGGCGCCCGCGGCTACGAGATCGTCCGAGTGCAGTTTATTTAGAGGAACCTGAGGACGGAACTTCGTCCCTTACGGCTATTTCAGTCGGACTAGCGCAGCTGATGCTTGCCTACTGCTTACCTTGAAAGGTCGGTGCTGCCCCTCGTTGCCCTGCCGGGCATTTCTCCCCGTATAGTGACGGGGAGAAAGACGCCGTCATCAGCGGCTTCGCCAATCACCAGCGTTGTAAGGGGCAGGACGGCGTTGCGGCCAGTTGCCTTCTCCCCGTCACTATACGAGGAGAAGGTGCCGGCAGGCGGATGAGGGGCGGCATCGACCTTTCCGATTGAATTGATTGAATGAAATCAATTCTTGCCGGCCTGAGTTAGCGCCTCACGCTCCAGTAGCCGTTCCGCCTCCGCCATCACGTCCGCTGGCGTTACACGGTTCCCCGTCACGGCCAGAAGCGTTGACGCATACCGCCCGCGCGGGCCGGTCAGGCCTGGCTCGGTCGCCAGGAATATGGCGACGGTCGGCAGGCCGAAGGCGCTGGCGAGGTGGGTTAGGCCGGTGTCGGCGCCGATCACCAGCGTCGACCGGCCAAGGATCGCGGCGATCGCGGAGAGCGGCGATTTCTGGATCAGCACCGTTTTCGGCACGGCGCCGGCGATTGCTTCTGCCGCATCCTTTTCCGCTTCGTTCGACCAGGTGACCACGGGGGTGAATTGCCTGGACACCAATTGGCGCGCGGTCTCGATCCAATCCTCGACCGGCCACTTCTTGTCCTCGCGGCTGGTGCCGTGCAGCAGGAAGGCTGTTTTGCCTGCCGCCCCGGAAAGTCCACCCGCCGGCGGCACTATGCCGGAATCGAGCATCGAAAGATCAGGCTGATAGCCCAAGGCCAGGCCGAACAGGCGCCTGGTGCGCTCGATGGCGTGCAGGGCGCGCGGCACCGCGTATTTGCGTTGGTAAAACAGCGTCGCCGAGGGCTCGCGGGCGCTGGAGCGGTCGAAGCCGGCGATCGGCGCGCCGGTCTGTTTGGCGACCACGGCCGACTTCAGCAAGCCTGGGCATCGATGACCAGGTCATAATGGGCGCTGCGGAGCGCGCGGCGCAGGCCGACCATCTCGCGCCATGTGCCGCCGTCAAGCGGCTTCTTGCGCCAGCGCCGGATCGCCACCTTGTGGATGGACTTGATCGCCGGATGCAGGGCGACGATGCCGGCGAAGGCCTCTTCCACGCACCAGTCGAAGCTCATGTCCGGGCGATTGCGGAGCGCATCCTCAATAGCCGGGAACGTATGGATGACATCACCCATCGACGATGTCTTGACGATCAGCACCTTCATGCGGCTGCCGGGACCTTAAGCAACCGGTCGGCCGCGGCCTCGACGCGCGCAACGTCCAGCGTCTTCAGGCAGTTGAGATGGCCGAGCGGGCAGACCTTGCGGTGGCAGGGCGAGCAGGAGAGATGCAGCCAGATCAGTTCCGAGCGATCGGTCAGCGGCGGCGTGTTTTCGGGCGAGGTCGAGCCGTAGACGGCGACGATCGGTGTGCCGACGGCGGCCGCGACATGCATCAGCCCGCTGTCGTTCGACACTGCGAGCTTCGCTGCGGCGATTAGGTCGATGGCGTCCTCAAGCTTCGTCCTGCCGGCAAGATCGATGGCGCCCGGCGCGAGCCTCGCGATCTCGCCGGTGACTTCGGCATCGTTCTTCGAGCCGAGCAGGGCGACAGCGAAGCCCTTTGCCATGATGCCTCGGGCCAGTTCTGCATAATGTTCGCTCGGCCAGCGCTTTGCCGGGCCGAATTCGGCGCCCGGCATCAAGGCGACGAATTTCTTCGTGTCGAGCCCGGACAGCGCCAGCAGATCCGCCTGATTGGCCGCATCGACGGTAAGCTTCGGCGCACGAAACGTGCCGCCGCGCGCCAGGCCGAAATAGGCCTGCGCGGTGCGCCGCTTGAGCGCGTCGGGCAAAGGAACGATGTCGGTCAAAAGGCCGTAACGCATTTCCCTCAGATTGCCGACGCGGCGCGGAATGCGGGCAAAGAACGGGATCAGCGCCGATTTCCAGCTCCCCGGCAGCACATAGGCCATGTCGTAGCGGCCGCGCAGCAGGCGGCCGAAGCGCCTGCGGCTGCGGAACTCGAGCGCGCCGGGCATCAGCGGGAAATCGATCTGGCAGCGTATTTCCGGCATGCGCTTGACTAGGGGGGCGGCCCAGGCAGGCGCCAGCACGTCGATCGCGGCGTTCGGATGCTTTTCCTTCAGTGCCGCGAACAGGCACTGCGCCATCACCATGTCGCCCACCCAGCGTGGGCCGATCACGAGGATCGTTGGGCTTTCAGCCATTGGACATAGTCTCTGACGCCGGTTTCGACGGTCCGGAATTGGCCATTGTAGCCGGCCGCGCGCAAGCGGGACATATCAGCCTGCGTAAAACTCTGGTAGCTGCCCTTGAGATGGTCGGGAAAGGGGATGAACTCGATCTGCCCCCGGCCTAGCGTGTCGATAACCGTTTCGGCAACCGCACGGAACGGCTGGGCCCGGCCGGTGCCGCAGTTGAATATGCCGCTCAAGCCCCGCTTCCACAGCCACAGATTGACCTCGGCGACATCGCCGACATGGATGAAGTCGCGGCTTTGTTCGCCTGGACCGAAGTCGCCATAAGCACCGAACAGTTTTGGATTTTCGCCTCGCTCCACCTGGTTGAACAGATGGAAGGCGACCGAGGCCATGGCGCCTTTGTGCGCTTCGCGCGGTCCATAGACGTTGAAATAGCGCAGGCCGGCAACCTGTGAATGGTCGGTGTCGAAGACGTTGCGGCGGACGTAGTCGTCGAACAGCTTTTTGGAATAGGCGTAGACGTTGAGCGGGCGCTCGAACTCGGGTTCCTCGCGGAACTCGCTGCCGCCGCCATAGACCGAAGCCGAGGACGCATAGAGGAAGGGCACGCGCAGTCCGAGGCAGGCATGCAGCAGGCGCTTCGAATAGGCGTAGTTGACCTCCATCATGAACTTGCCGTTCCATTCGGTGGTGGTCGAGCAGGCACCCTGGTGGAAGACGGCCTCGATGCGGCCGAGCCCGCCATCCTCGAGCCGAGCTAGAAATTCGTCCTTGTCGAGATAATCGGCGATATGGAGGTCGGCGAGGTTGGCGATCTTGTGACCGTCGGTGAGATCGTCGACGACGACGATGTCGTCGCGGCCCTCGGCATTGAGCGCGGCGACGATGTTGGAGCCGATCATGCCGGCGCCGCCCGTGACGATGATCATGAAGGCCTCTGGTTTCGCTTATCGATTCCGGCCCTTATAGGGGAGGCTGGCGGGAGTGTCGATAAAGCACGTCAAACACCTGCAGGGCATCCGTTTGGCCACAGTCGCGCCGCAAAGCTCACGCTTCCTCGCGCGCGCTTCGCCGTCATCCCGTCTCCGGCCTGCCGTTGCGCTGGCCCGAATTGCGGTATATCGGCATCGCGAAGAACGAAGGGCGCCGGATTTTCCGGTGCTGCAACCCTGATCAAGAACCGCCCCTCAGGCGCGCGCCAGTGAGATGATCAAGCACCATCTGCCTTCCCCGGAGCCCCTGCATCGCGCCATCGCCCACTTTGGCGATGTTACCGTTTTGGTGGTCGGCGATTTCATCCTTGATCGCTTCGTCAACGGCGTCATTGAGCGGATCTCGCCGGAAGCGCCGATCCCGGTGCTGCATGGGCGGGGCGAGATGCTGGCCATGGGCGGCGCCGGCAACGTCGTTTCCAACATCGTTTCCCTGGGTGCGGCCGCAATTCCCGTCTCGGTGATCGGTGCCGACCAGGCCGGCGACAATGTCATGCGCATGCTTGGCGAGCTCGGCGCCGACACCGACGGCCTGGCGCAGCGGCAGGGCCGCATGACTTCGTCGAAGAGCCGCTTCAGCGCACTGAACCAGCAAGTGCTGCGTTTCGACGAGGAGGAGATCAAGCCGCTCACCCGCGGTGAACGGGCCGCGCTCGTCGAGCATTTCCAGGCCGCGCTCCTGCGCGCCGACATCGTCATCCTGTCCGACTACGGCAAGGGCATCCTGCTCGACGGCGTGGCGGCCGAGCTGATCGCCATCTGCCGCGATGCCGGAAAGCCGGTGCTGGTCGATCCGAAGGGCCGCGACTATGCGCGCTATGCCGGGGCGACCGCCGTCACACCCAACCGCAAGGAACTCGGCGAGGCGGCTGGGCGCAAGGTGTTCGGCGACGACGAGATCGTGGCTGCGGCGCGCGATCTGATAGCCGCGCATGACTTCGAGTTCATCGTCGCCACCCGCAGTGAAAAGGGCATGAGCGTCGTCACCGCGGAGGATGCTCGTCACATCTCGACGCAAGCGCGCGAGGTGTTCGACGTCTCCGGCGCCGGCGACACGGTCATCGCAACCTTCGCGCTCTCGCTGGCCGCCGGCGCCGATCGCGTGCAGGCCGCTACAATCGCCAACGCCGCCGGCGGCGTCGTGGTCGGCAAGCGCGGCACGGCGCGGCTGACCGTCGAGGAGCTCTCCGGCGCGCTGTTCCGCTCGCATGGGCCTGTCGTCCACCAGGATGCCATTCTGGACGCCAATGCGGCGGCCAGGATGGTGGCGGCCTGGAAGGAAGAGGGGCTGTCGGTCGGTTTCACCAATGGCTGCTTCGACATCCTGCATGCCGGCCATGTCAGCCTGCTGCATGCCGCGCGCAGCCAGTGCGACCGGCTGGTGCTTGGCCTCAACAGCGATGCCTCGGTGCGCCGGCTTAAAGGTCCCGGACGTCCGGTCAACGACCAACATGACCGCGCCTGCGTGCTCGCCGCCCTTGCCTCGGTCGACGCTGTCGTCGTCTTCGAGGAGGACACGCCGCTGGCGCTGATCGAGGCGCTCAAGCCCGACATCCTGGTCAAGGGCGCGGACTACACGATCGAGACCGTGGTCGGCGCCGATGTGGTCCAGAAGGCGGGCGGACGCGTGGTGCTGGTCGATCTCGTCGCCGGCAAGAGCACGACCAACACGATCGGCAAGCTGCGCGCCGGCGGCACGAATTGAGGATTTCATGTCCGAACTGAACGATTATCTGGTCCGCTCCGTGGCGGCGATCACGGCGATGGTCGAGCGCGACCTCACCGGCGAGATGGAGCGCGCGGTGAGCACGGTCGTGGCGGCGCTGTCGCAGGGCAAGGCGCTGCTGATCTGCGGCAATGGCGGCTCGGCGAGCGATGCCATCCATATCGCGGGCGAACTGGTCGGCCGGTTCCTCAAGGAGCGCAAGGCCTACAATGTCATCGCACTGCCGGCCAACGCAGCGGTGCTGACCGCCTGGGGCAACGACTACGGCTTCGACACCGTCTTCTCGCGCCAGGTCGAGGCGCATGGATCGGAAGGCGCGGTGCTGCTCGCCATCTCGACCAGCGGCAACTCGCCGAGCATCCTCGCTGCCGCCGAGCAGGCGCGGTCAATGGGCATGACGGTGATCAGCCTGACCGGCGACAGCGGCGGCAAGCTGAAGCCGCTGACGGACATCCTGCTCAACGTGCCCTCGACCTCGACGCCGATCATCCAGCAGGGACATCTCTGCCTCTACCACCATCTGTGTGAAGCGGTGGAAGCGCGCCTCAGCAATGGCTGAGGGCAAAGGATCTTACCCGCTTGTCGAGCCCGGCCTGTGGGTCGAGCGGATCGGAGCAAGGACCTTTCCGACCGGTTTGCCGGCGCTCTTCCTCGACCGCGACGGCACCATCAATGTCGACACCGACTATCCCAGCGATCCGGCCGACATCGTGCTCAGGCCGCAGATGCTGCCGGCGATCGAAGCCGCCAACCGGGCCGGTATCCCGGTCGTCGTGGTCACCAACCAGTCCGGCATCGCGCGCGGTTATTTTGGCTGGGGTGCATTCGCTGCGGTCAACCAGAGAGTGCTCGACCTGCTCGCCAAGCAGAATGCCATTGTCGATATGGTGCTTGCCTGCGGCTACCACGAGGCAGGCAACGGCCCGCTCGGAATCGCTGACCATCCTATGCGCAAGCCCAATCCCGGCATGCTGATCGAGGCAGCCAAACGGTTCGGCCTAGATCTCAAGCGATCGCTGATCGTCGGCGACAAGCCGGCCGACATGGAAGCGGGCAAGCGCGCCGGCCTCACGCGCGGCTGGTTGGTTGATGGCGAGGCCTCAACGATGGGTGGGCTCGTGGTTTCGCCGTTGCGCGATGCGCGGAATCTCGATGGCCTGCTGGCTGCGATACGGTCGCTCTGATCGCAGGCTGACTTCACATCGAGCGCCAGGCCGCTGGTCCTTCAGCGCTTTATGGGAAAGCCGGTGCAACTTTTCCCGGAATTGATGTCGTCAGGTCGGAAAAGCCACCAACCCTTCGTCCTTGACCCGGCGGATGGTCAGCGCGGTGCGCACAGTGTCGACATTGGGGGCCGAGGCAAGCTCCTCGATGACGAAGGTCTGGAAGGTGCCGAGGTCGCTCGCCACGCAGTGAAGCAGGAAATCGGACTCGCCCGACACCATCCAGGCGTCGCGCACGATCGGCCAGCCGCGCGTGCGCTCGGCGAAGGTTTTCAGCTCGGCATCGGCCTGATGGTGCAGGCCGATCAGGCAGAAAGCGACGACATCCATGCCGAGCGCCGGCGCGTTGAGGAGCGCCCGATAGCCGCGGATGATGCCGGCCTCCTCCAGCCGCCTGACGCGGCGCAGGCAAGGCGGCGCCGAGATGCCGACCCGGTTGGACAGCTCGACATTGGTCATGCGGCCGTCGTTCTGCAGCTCGCGCAGGATCTTCCAGTCGATGGCGTCGAGATCGGCTTTGAGCGGCATGATCGGCTTTCGCGCAAGAATCTTTCGCGATTTTGTAATTAGGTTTCGCGCGGGAGGCCATCCCTTTGCGATGATTTTTCTGCTTCAAGGCGACGATATGGTCCTTTATGCCGTGTCTCGAAGCTTTCCGGGGACTAAAGCCAAGTCGCCTTGCTGGCTTGCCGGGCAACACTTACATTACCCGCGACAAAACCACGGCCTCGAGCCGCAGGGGACTTTTTTAATGAACACCAAACACGCGCCCGTTCTCATCATCGGCTCCGGCCCGGCCGGCTATACCGCGGCGATCTATGCCGCGCGCGCCATGCTGAAGCCGATGCTTGTCGCCGGCCTGCAGCAGGGCGGCCAGCTGATGATCACCACGGACGTCGAGAACTATCCGGGCTTTGCCGATCCCATCCAGGGTCCCTGGCTGATGGAGCAAATGCTCAAGCAGGCCGAGCATGTCGGCACCGACATCGTCAACGACATCATCACTGAGGTCGATCTCAATGTGCGGCCGTTCCGCGCCACCGGCGATTCCGGCACCGTCTACACCGCGGACGCCTTGATCATCGCCACCGGCGCGCAGGCCAAGTGGTTGGGCATCCCCTCGGAGCAGACCTTCATGGGCTTCGGCGTCTCGGCCTGCGCCACCTGCGACGGCTTCTTCTATCGCGGCAAGGATGTCGCGGTGGTCGGCGGCGGCAATTCGGCGGTCGAGGAGGCGCTTTATCTCGCCAACCTCGCCAGGAGCGTCACCGTCATCCATCGGCGCGGCGATTTCCGCGCCGAACGCATCCTGCGCGAGCGGCTGTTCAAGAAGGACAATGTCCGTGTCATCTGGGATACGGTGGTCGACGAGATCACCGGGCAGCCGGGCAAGGCGCCGCTGCCGCCTTCGGTCGAGGGCTTGAAACTGCGCAACGTGGCGACCGGAGAAGTATCGCGGCTGAAGGTTGACGGCGTCTTCGTCGCGATTGGCCACGCGCCGGCGGTCGAGCTCTTCGCCGGCAAGCTCAAGCAGAAGCCGAACGGCTATCTGTGGACGGCGCCCGATTCGACCCGCACCGACGTGCCCGGCGTATTCGCAGCCGGCGACGTCACCGACGACGTCTACCGGCAGGCTGTGACGGCGGCCGGATTGGGCTGTATGGCCGCGCTCGAGGCGGAGAAATATCTGGCGGGGATCGAGGTCCACCGCGAAGCGGCGGAATAATCGATCGGCTGAAGAACGCCGTTTAAAAGCCTGATTTTTCATTCAGACGCCAAAGGCAACACGAGGGGAATCATGGCGCTGGACTGGGATAAGCTACGCGTGTTTCACGCTGCGGCGGAGGCTGGGTCGTTCACCCATGCTGCCGAGACGCTGCATCTGTCGCAATCGGCGATCTCGCGGCAGGTCAGCGCGCTGGAGCATGATGTCGGCGTGGCGCTGTTTCATCGCCACGCGCGCGGCCTTGTCCTGACCGAGCAGGGCGAGATGCTGTTCCGCACGGCGCATGACGTGCTGATGAAGCTGGAGACGATCAAGTCGCGGCTGACCGAGACCAAGGATCGTCCCTCCGGCGTGCTACGGGTGACGACAACCGTCGGGCTCGGCGCCGGCTGGCTGACCGAGCGGGTGCAGGAATTCATCGAGCTCTATCCCGAGATCAGCCTGCAGCTGATCCTTGCGAACGAGGAGCTCGACCTCACCATGCGCCAGGCCGACTGCGCCATCCGCCTCAGGCAGCCGCAGCAGCCGGATCTCATCCAGCGCCGGCTGTTCACCGTGCATTTCCATCTCTACGCGTCACCCTCCTACGTGGCGAAGTTCGGCAAGCCGGCCTCGATCGCCGAGCTCAGGAACCATCGCATCGTCACCTTCGGCGTGCCGGTGCCTTCGCATCTGTCGGAACTGAACTGGCTGGAGACGGTCGGCGATTTCGAGGGCGGACAAAGGGTGCCGACGCTGCAGATCAACGACATTTTGTCGATCAAGCGCGCGGTCCAGGGCGGCGCCGGTATCGCCATGCTGCCCGACTACGTCATCAACAAGGACTCCAACCTTGTGCAATTGCTGCCGGAGACGGAGGTGCCGTCCTTCGACACCTATTTCGCCTATCCGGACGCGATGAAGAACCAGGCCAAGCTGCATGTGTTCCGCGATTTCATCATCGCCAAGGCGCGCAGCTGGTCGTTCTGAAACGCGGTCCGGGCGCAACTGCTATCCGCGCCAGGGTGTGATGCGCGGCAGCCAGCCGGGAACGGCGCGGCGGTAGGTTTCGTATTCGGCGCCATAGCGCCGGGCGAGCGTCGGCTCTTCGTAGACTTTGACGAAGGAGATCATCGCCGCCGAGGCGATCAGGCCGTAGACGAACACCATCCAGCTCGAAAAGATGAGCACCTGGCCGAGGATGATCGACAACACCGCGACATACATGGGGTTGCGCACGTGGCGATAGATGCCACCGACGACCAGTTTCTCGGTCGGGGCTACGGGGGCGGGCGTGCCAAGTCCTTCCAGGGCGAAGCGGGCGAAGGCGTGAAGCAGGATCCCCGCCGCGCCGATCACCAGGATCCAGCCGGCGAGCACAAAACCGGGCACCGTGGACAGCGGCATGCGATAATGGTCGGTCAGCAGCAGGGTATCACCCCGGCGACCACCCCAGGTGCCGCAACAAGGAATAGCGCGCTGCCGGCGATCGCCGAGAACGTCCGCATCAGGTCCTCCTGCCGCAAAAATAAACGCGGCCTGCCCGAATCCGCATCATTTGGAATTTCACGTATTTCGGAACAGAATCGGGTCCGGTTTGCATATCAGCAATCGCTTTCGAGCTGGAAAGGCCGGCGATTCGGCGATTTTTCTGGTCCTATCGGTTCCTGGAGTGGGTTGGACCACAGCCTGCGTCTTTTTGCATGCGTGTGTTGCAAAATAGATGCTTGTTTCTTGGGCATGATGAGCACATATATAGTTCATCTCCAGGGCGCGTTCTCCTCCCATTAGCGCCCTCGAGTGTTCCCCTCTGGAGGTTAGCCCTAATCGGCACTTCCAATCAAACTCAGCCGGATCTTTATTGATCCGGCTTTTTTGTTGCCCCGAGATCACGGCGGGCCGGAAATGCGTGCGCGAAAGCCACGTAACAGTGACATGTAACATCGGGTAACATGTCGCGGACGCACTCTATCGATTAAGTAGACCATAGGACGCGGTTGGTCCGTTTGGGAGATGGGGGCATCACCCGGACGGGCCGGGCTCAGGCAGCTACCGCGTCCGAACCATTTCCTGATGCGGCGGACCTGCCGTTGCCTCCCAGGAAGACGGTCCGCAACACGAAACGGCGTCCGGATGATCCGGGCGCCGTTTCGTGTCTTCAGCCAAAATCTGTCAGGCAGCCTTGCCGTTGGCGTTCATCGCCTCGTCGGCCAGGCGGCCGGTCAACTCGGCCATGTGGTCGAAACCGGCCTTGTAGCTGGCGACGCCCGCCGTCGCCGAGCGCAACTCGATGATCAGGTCGCCGATCTCGGCCTGGGGCATGGTCGCCTCGACCACGTCCCAGCCGGGCCAGTCGGGCCGCGCGTCATAGCCAAGGATCTGGCCGCGCCGCTGCGGGATCAACGCTATGATCCTCGAGGTGGCGTCGGACGGGGTGACGATCTCGACCTTCATGATCGGCTCCAGCAGAACCGGCGAACAGGCCGCCATGCCTTCCTTCATCGCCAGCTTCGCCGCCATCTGGAAGGCCATGTCGGAGGAGTCGACCGCATGGTAGGAGCCGTCCGACAGGTTGACGGCGACATCGACCACCGGGAAGCCGAGCGGACCGGACTTCAGGTAGTCGCGAATGCCCGTTTCCACCGACTGGATGTAGGTCTTGGGCACGACGCCGCCGGTGATGGTGTCGGTGAACTGGAAGCCCAAGCCGCGCGGCAGCGGCTTGATCTCGATCACCACGTCGCCGAACTGGCCGTGGCCGCCGGACTGCTTCTTGTGGCGGCCGCGCTGCTGCGCGGATTTGCGGATCGTCTCGCGATAAGGCACTGCCGGCGAATGGCCTTCGATCGGGATCTGGTTCTTGCCCTCCAGGCGCTCGCGCACGACGCGCAGATGCATTTCGCCGTGGCCCGACAACACGGTTTCCGCGGAGTCCTGGTTGTGGTGCAGGTTGAGCGAGGGGTCCTCCTCGGCAAGCCTCTGGATCGCCGCAGACATCTTGACCTCGTCCTTGCGCTCCTTGGGGCGCAGCGCGAAGGCAAACACCGGCTGCGGTGGCTCCAGCGTGAACAGCGGCTTGGTGCCGCCCTTGGCCGAGCTCAGCGTCTGGCCGGTCCTGACGTTGTCGAGCTTGCCGAGCGCGACGGTATCGCCGGCCTTGGCCGATGAAAGCTTAGACTGATCCTTGCCCAGCATCTTGTAGATGCCAGAGACCTTCGTCGTGTCGCCGTTGGAGAGGAAAAGCTCGGCCGCATCGGCCAATTGGCCGGAAAGCATGCGCGACACCGACAGCTTGCCGCCATGCGCGGTGTGGATGGTCTTCATCACCTGCACGACCGTCTGGTTGCCGTCCGGTACACCCAGGCGCTTGCGGGTCGCCCCGACGTCCGGCGCATCGTGGCGGATCGTCTTCAGCAAACGCAATACGCCATTGCCTTTCTCCGCCGTGCCGATCAGCACAGGCGTCACCGTGCCGGCTCGCAGGTCGGCGGCAAGGTCGTCGAAGATCGCATCCTTCGGCGGCTCGATCTCTTCCAGGAGCTGTTCCATCAGCTGGTCGTCATGGTCGGCCAGTGTCTCCAGCATGGAGAAGCGCGCCTCAAGCTCGCGCGCCTTGTCGTCGTCGGGAATCTCGGCGACCTGGCTTTCGGCGTATTCGCGGTAGACATAGGCACGCTCCAGCGCGAGATCGATCGAGCCGATGACGACGCCGTCCTTGCGCAGCGGGATCTGGCGCAGCAGCAGCGGCACCGAGCTTGCCGGCTGCAGCATCTTCAGCGTCTCGCGTACCCCGGCGATCGCCTTGTCCACCTTGTTGAGGAACAGGATGCGCGGCACACCGAGATCGTCGAGCTTGCGCATGATGAGCTGGAGCGCGGGTATCTTCTTTTCGTCCGCTTCGGCAACGACGACTGCGACATCGCAGGCCGCAAGCACCGGCTCTGCCTCGAAGGCGAATTCGATGGAGCCGGGGCAGTCGACGAAGGTCAACTGCTCACCCATGAACTCCGTGGTGGCAAAGGTCGCCTCGACGCTCATGGCGTGGGCGCGGGCCTCCGGCGAATGATCGGAAACAGTGTTGCCCGATGAGACGGGATTCTGGCGGGGAATGGCGCCCGTGCGGGCGAGGATTGCTTCGAGAAGTGTCGTCTTACCGCTTGCGAAGGGACCGACTATGGCAATGCATTTCGGTCCCGTGCGTCGTCCTCCGGCGCGAGTACCCATGGCTGACCTCCACTCAGGCGTTTCCCAAGAGAGCGATCAGCAAAAGTGGAAACCGGTTTTGCGTCCGATCGCACTCTGTGAAGAGCGGCGGCCGGCCTGTTCGGCCGTCGCGGGCGGGGTTGTTGCTCACCACCTGCCCAAGGCCATCGTCACACGGGTTCGCGGAGAGGGCAAGGAAAATAGGAAATGCGCCGGCTTTGGTTTCGTCAGGCGCTCAGTCTGTCAGCCGCCCAGTTCGTCAGGCGCTGAGCGCGAGCGGTTGGCCATCGGCAGCGCAGAGCACGCTCGTCTTGTCGCGCGGCGCCGGTTTGCCGAAGAAATAGCCCTGGAAGCGGCTGCAACCGGCCGTGCGGGCAAGGGCGAACTCCTCCGCCGTTTCCACGCCTTCGGCGACGATGGTGATATCCTGGATGCGCGCGATCTGGGCGAGGGCGGAAACAAAGATCTGCGCCACCTGGTCGTGAGCGAGGCTACGGATGTAGGAGCGGTCGATCTTGACGCTGTCGATGGGCAAGGTTTTCAGATAGTTGAAGCCGCAATGACCGGTGCCGAAGTCATCGAGCGCGATGTGGAAGCCAAGCCCGCGCAGCGCTTCCAGGCGCCTGAGGATTTCCGGCGTCGCGGCGGTCGCGACCGTCTCGGTGATCTCGATGATGAACCCGGATGCCGACCTGCCGGTCTCGCGCAGAATGCGGTCGCACATCGTCACGATCTCGTCGCGCTTCAACTGCTCGCCGGAGACGTTGATCGAAATGCGCTGCCCCGGAAAGTGGCCGATATCGGCGCAAGCGCGCTTGAAGACCCACTCGCCGATCATGTCGATGAGGGTCGAGCGCTCGGCGATCGGGATGAATTCTGCAGGCGATATCAGGCCTCGAACGGGATGGCGCCAGCGGATCAAACCTTCGAGCGCGTCGATGGAGCCCTCTGTACCCACGATCGGCTGATAGTGGAGCTCCAGCTCGCCGAGATAGATGGCGGCGCGCAATTCACGCTCCACGAGGCGGCGATAACGCTTGTCCGACAGCATCTCCTCGTCGAAGACCGTGACGCGGCCCCGGCCTGCCGCCTTGCTTTCATAGAGCGCGAGGTCGGCAAGCAGCATCAGCTCGGTGGGGTTGGAGGCGTGCAGCGGCGCCAGCGCAACCCCCAACGAGATCGACAGCGGAATGATCTTGCCTTCGTGCCGCTTTCCGGCCCGCATCGCGTCGAGCAGCCGGCGCGCATCCTTGCCGATGACGGCCGCGTCGCCATGCGGGACAATGACGCCGAACTCATCGCCGCCCAGCCGTCCGATAATGCCGTCGGCAAAGATGCGCTCCGCCTCCTTGACCAGATAGGCGAGGGCAAGGTCGCCGAACTGGTGGCCGAAGGTGTCGTTGAGCTGCTTGAAATGGTCGAGGTCGATCAACAGAAGGCTCGCCTGCCGCCGGTTGCGCAAGGTGCCCAGCCTGTCGCTCAACGCCTCGAGGAAATAGCGCCGGGTCATGGCGCCGGTCATCGCGTCGATGTTGAGAAAGCGGTGTTTCTCAGCTTCAGCGTCCGCCGCCGACTGCAGGCTTTGGACGACGCTCGAGCGCATATACATCAGCACCAGGAGCGCCAGGCTTGTCGCTGTCACCGACATGGCGAGGGCAGCGGCGCGTGAGGCGTCTTCGGTCAGGCCAAAGGCGGCAAGCCCGGTGGCGGCGATGCTCGCCACAAGCAGAACCTGGATGCCGCGGTAAATCCTGCCGCTATGATCCTTGATTGTCGCCAAGATGCTCATGTCCGCGCCCCCACAGCACGGGCCATGGCTAGAGCTCAGCCGTTAAAAAGACATTGAGCGTAGCTTCTGCCTTGCTCCATTCCCTGGCGCCGGGCTGCGCACCTCATTTTATGGTTAAAAAGCAATCATTTATGACAGTATCTTAAATGGCTAACAAAATAGTTGAGGTAGCGCCAAAGCATGCTTCGATGCTGCCGTAGTCGGCAGTCGGAAAGGCCGGTTGCACTGGCGCCGTGCCCGGATGAAACTGGTCGCGAGATGCTGCGGTCTGCGGTTCGCCAACGATTGAGGATTCGAACGATGAAGATCATTGCGTGCGGCAGCGTGCCGACGATCATCGCGCCTGAGAAGTATTTCACCGGCAAGGTGCTTCAGACGCCGATCATCGAGAAGGAGGCACCGGCGCGACTGAGGGCGACGCTGGTCAGCTTCGAACCGGGCGCCCGCACCCATTGGCATACGCACCCGCTCGGCCAGACGCTCTATGTCACGGCCGGCGCGGGGCTCGCGCAGACATGGGGCGGGCCGATCGAGGTGATCAGGGCGGGCGACGTCATCTCCTTCGCGCCCGGCGAGAAGCACTGGCACGGCGCCGGGCCAAAAACCACGATGACGCATGTCGCCATGCAAGAGGCGCTGGACGGCAGACACGCCGATTGGCTCGAAGCGGTCTCCGACGAGCAATACGGCGGCTGATCGCCGTCAACAAAACCCGGCGCGAGGCCGGGTTTCTCATTGGCTGGACGTGTCGCCGTTCAGGTCAGAGATGCGGTGAAGCGCTGGATGCGGGTGCAGGCTTCCTCCAGCAGCGCATCCGATGTCGCGTAGGAAATGCGGAAGTTCGGACCGAGGCCGAAGGCCGAACCGAACACCACCGCCACACCCTCGGCGTCGAGCAGTTCCGAACAGAAGACCTCGTCGCTGTCGATGGCTTTGCCGGCCCTGGTCTTCTTGCCGATCAGCTCAGCGCAGGACGGATAGACATAGAAGGCGCCTTCCGGCGACGGACAAGAGATGCCACGCGCCTGGTTGAGCATCGACACGACGAGGTCGCGCCGCCCCTGGAAGATCGCCTTGTTCTTCGCAATGAAGTCCTGCGGGCCGTTGAGCGCCTCGACGGAAGCCCATTGCGCGATGGTGCAGGCGCCGGAAGTCTGCTGGCCCTGGATCATGTCCATCGCCTTGATGAGCGCCACCGGCCCGGCGGCATAGCCGATGCGCCAGCCGGTCATGGCATAGGCTTTCGACACGCCGTTCATGGTCAGCGTGCGCTCGTAGAGGCTCGGCTCGACCTCCGCGATGGTCTTGAAGACGAAATCGCCATAGGTCAGGTGTTCGTACATGTCGTCGGTCAGCGTCCAGACATGCGGGTGCTTGAGCAGCACGTCGGCCAGCGCGCGCAGTTCGGCCTCCGTATAAGCGGCGCCCGACGGGTTCGACGGCGAGTTCATCAGCAGCCATTTGGTCTTCGGCGTTATCGCCTTTTCCAGCACCTCAGCCGTCAGCTTGAAGCCGTTGTCGATCGAGGTGTCGGCAAAGACCGATGTGCCGCCGCAAATCGCCACCATCTCCGGGTAGCTTACCCAATAGGGGCGCGGAATGATGACCTCGTCGCCGGGGTTCAGCGTCGCCATGAAGGCGTTGAACAGGATCTGCTTGCCGCCGGTGCCGACAATCGTCTGCTCCGGCCGGTAGTCGAGATTGTTCTCGCGCTTGAACTTTTTGGCGATCGCCTCGCGCAGCGGTGCGATGCCGGAGACCGGCGGATACTTGGTCTCGCCGCGGCGGATCGCTTCGATCGCCGCGTTCTTGATGTTGTCGGGCGTGTCGAAGTCCGGCTCGCCGGCGCCGAGGCCGATGACGTCACGACCGGCGTTTTTCAGCTCGCGCGCTTTCTGCGTCACCGCGATGGTCGCGGAAGGCTTCACGCGGGAAAGGGCGTCGGCAAGAAAGGCCATGACAGAGCATCTCCAAGAGAATGGCGCGGCCAGGAGCGGCCGCGGCGCCTCTCATGTCGCATCGCCGGCCCAAGCGCAAGCATTGTCGGATGATCCAGAGGTCAAGGTGGCGTGAGCTGCAACCATGAATTCATCAACGGCCGGTAAACCCTTGGCTGGCAGGATGGCTGATTGAATTCCGCTGGTTTGGCGGAGCGAGGGACCTTTGTCGCGCAGCATCGGGCTTGCCCATATCATCCGTCATGATGACGGCACCTCCAGCGGTGTCTGGGGTATCTACACGCTGCAGAGCGCCTTCCAGCCGATCTTCGCCTTCAACGAAGGCAAGCTCTCGGTCGTGGCCTTCGAGGGGCTGATCCGGCCGTTCCGCGAGGGTGAGCCGCAGTCACCGATGAGCTTCTTCGGCACCTGCCCAGCTGGCGACCGGCTGCATATCGAGGCGCTGACCAGGACGCTGCATCTCCTCAACGCCGGCGCATGCCTGCCCGAAGAGGCATCCGTCTTCGTCAATTTCGATCCCTCGGTATTCACCGACCGCGCCATTGCCGACAAGGCGCTGCGCGACATGCGGCTGGTGCTGCATGAGGCCGGCATCGATCCGCGCCGTATCGTCTGCGAGGTCACCGAGCAGAAGTCGGCGTCGCAGGAGACGCTCTACGGCTTTGTCGAGGCGCTGCGCGCCAACGGCTTCCGCATCGCCGTCGACGATTACGGCGCCGATGAGTCCGACATCAACCGCATCAAGGAATTGCGGCCCGACATCGTCAAGTTCGACGCCCACTGGATCACGCAGCTGATGGAGTCCGGGGCCGGATTCGCGTTGCTGACCGCGATGGTGAGGAGCTTCGAAAGCCAGGGCATCCGCACGGTCTTCGAAGGCATCGAGGAAGGCTGGCAGTTGGAGCTCGCCGAGAAGTCCGGGGCTTCGATGGTGCAAGGCTATGTGCTTGCCCGGCCGGAACTCGCCCCGACCAGTTTTCGCGTTTTCGGCACGAGCATGCAGGTGCCCGTGGCCGAGGAGAGCAAGACCACCACCGCCGCCAATCCGGCTCCGGTGCCGCCGTCGCGGCCGGCGAGGGTGTTTGGGCGCAAGGGGGTGCCATGACCGCGCGACCCGAAAGGCGGCGCGATGTCGCCGAGGCGATCTTCGCCGACGAGATCGGCATCCAGTTCGGCGTCTATGGCGAGTTCCGGCTGTGGAGCGCCTATCAGCCGATCTTTGCGCCGCAGGGCAGGACGCTCAAACCCGTCGCCGTCGAAGCGCTGATCGAGCCGCGCCGCATCGCAACGCCCGTTTCGCCGGCGGTTTTCTTCGACAGCGTCGCGGCGTCGGATCGGCTGTTCGTCGAGACGATGTGCCGGATGCTGCATCTCGGCAATTACCGCAACATCGGCGTCGACGGGCTCACGCTGTTCTTCAACTACGACCCGAAGATCAACGATCATCTCGGGCGGGCACTGGCCGAGATCCGCCTCATGACCAGGCATCTCGGCGATTTCGGCCTCGAGCCGGCCATGCTGGTCTGCGAGATCACCGAGCAGGCGGCCGACGACCATGTTCTCGCCGGCCTCGCGCGCGAGATGAGGCGTGACGGCATCCGCATCGCCATCGACGATTTCGGCACCGGACATTCGACCGAAGCGCGGATCGGCCTGCTGTCGCCCGACATCGTCAAGATCGATGGTGGCTGGTTCGCCGAGTTCTGCCGTCATGCCGCCGCCGAGCGGTTCTTCCGACCGCTGGTCTCGATGCTGCACGACCGCGGCGCCAAGGTGCTGGTCGAAGGCATCGAGCAGGCCACGCATCTGCGGGTCGCGCTGGACGGCGGCGTCGACCTCCTGCAGGGATACCATCTCGCCCGCCCGGCGCTCGCCGGCACGATCTTCAACGAAGAGCCGCTCTCGATCGACGCGCTGCTTGGCATGGACAACAAGGTCGTGCCTTTGCATCAGCGCCGCTGATGTTTTCACCCAAAAACAAATCACTGGATGGGACACGCGCAGGCGCGTTAGAGGCTTCTCGATCGCTCAACGCATGAAGAGAGGGGCCATGATACTTTATGACATGATCGACAGCGGCAATTGCTACAAGCCGCGCCTGTTGATGGCGAAGCTCGGCATCCCCTTCAGCCGTATCGAGGTGAGCTCGCATACCGGCGACACGCGCAAGGCCGAGTATGTCGCCAAGAACCCGAACGCGATGGTGCCGCTGCTCGAGCTCGACGACGGCCGGCGCATCGCCGAATCCAATGCCATCCTGCTCTACCTCGCCGAAGGCACGCGCTTCCTGCCGGCGGACAAATATGAGCGGGCGCTGGCCTATCAGTGGCTGTTCTTCGAACAGTACAGCCACGAGCCCTATGTAGCGGTGCGCAAGGCGTTGCTCACTTTCCCGGAAAGAGCGAAGGACGCCACGCCGGAGCGGCTGGCGCAGACGCTGGAGCGTGGCAACAAGGCACTCGGCGTGATGAACAGGCATCTGGAGCAGAACGCCTTTTTCGCCGGCAATGCCTTCAGCGTCGCCGACATCGCGCTCTATGCCTATACCCACACCGCCGAGAAGGGCGGCTTCCAGCTCGACGCCTACCCGGCCGTGGTGGAGTGGCTTAGCCGCGTCGAGGCGGACAAGGGACACGTGCCGCTGGAGTGGCAGCCCTGAGACAAGCCACGTCGGCAATTGGCGAAAGCTTCGATGAGAGCGTCCTTCTCCCCGTCTCTATACGGGGAGAAGATGGCGGCAGCCAGATGAGGGGCAGCGCCAGCCCATGACGTTGATTTGCTATCTGGATTTCCGGCGGAGCAAACGAAGCTTATCGCGATTCGTTGCGCTGCCCCTCATCGCCCTACCGGGCACTTCTCCCCGTATAGAGACGGGGAGAAGGACGCAGCTTCGCCGATTTCGCCAATCGCCAGAACAACAAAGGCGGGACAATGCCTTATGCCGGCAGCCTAACTAAAGTGACCGCTGCCGGTTACCTCAAAAGGCGATCATAGTCCGAATGAGTGCCGATCCAAAACCAGACCACATCGTCCTGATCTCGGACCGCGACAGCACGGTAGTCCAAGTCAACTCGCGCCGACCAGTAACGTCCAACCCGCTTGAAATGCAGCGAAGGATGAAACGGATCAGCGCGTAGTTTGGCGAAGCTGCTATCCGCCTTCACCCTGATTGCTTTAGGTAGTTTGTCGTAAGCGTCCCAGAAAGAAGGGGCGGCAAAGTGATTCACAGAGGCCGAGTCCGGCCTGCACGATGGTCGGCCAGAGCCTGCCCTGCGATCTTATCCAGCCGGCCCGCCTTCGCGTCAGCTTCGATCTGCCTATCCCACAGATCTGCCTGAAGCGCCTTGAACCACGCGGCAAACGCCTTCAGGTCCTCGGGGCTCAGTTCGGCGACGGACTTTTCGATCTGTTCGAGTTTAGTCATGGCCAGCAAATAACATAGTTGACCCAACGAGGCCAATGGCAGCGATATAGGCAACAAAAAAGGCGGGACAATGCCCGCCTTCCTGTGCCGGTAGCCTGATCGGGAGCGTCCGGTCCGGGCTGGCAGCTATCTGCTGTTCCAGCGTGTCGGGTCCTTTCGCTCCGGCGCGCTTATCGCGCGACCGTCAGTACATCCGTGACTTGCCGCGCGCCCCAGGCTGTCGCCCAGTGCACGCCGTTGCTAGCCGCATTTCTGCAGCGTCAAGCGATTCCGCTTGGCTGCAAAATGCTTAAGCCAAATCAGGCTGCCTTGCTCAGAGACCCAGCAGCGGACTTGCCGGTGCGGCGGTCCTGCTCGATCTCGAAGTTGATCTTCTGGCCTTCAACGAGGGTGGTCATGCCAGCGCGCTCGACAGCGGAGATGTGGACGAAAACGTCCGCGCCGCCCGAATCGGGCTGGATGAAGCCGAAGCCCTTGGTGGCGTTGAACCACTTGACCGTACCAGTTGCCATTTGAATGTCCTTCACATTTGCCTTCGTTTGACCGGACCTAGTCCAGCCGGTGGTATCGAAATTTTGGAGACGTCAGCAAACGCGAAGATCGCGAGGCCCGATCGATCGGCCAAATTCAATGCGCCGGATATAGTATGGTTCGCGGACGAAAACAAGATGGAGTTGCCGACACGCGCTGCGACGGCGCTTAGAGCGTTTCACCGTTTCATGGAAACGGCGAACCGCTCTTCTCTTTGTTTTGACGCAATTCCAGACGGAAAACCGTTACACACTTTTCCTGGAATTGCTCTAATGCGCGACCCAATCGCATGGAAGTTTTGCGGCTAGGCGTGCGTTGTGGAAGGAAGCGCTCGCTGTTGAGGGAGAGGATCATGAAGAGAATTCTGCTTGCCGCCTGCCTGACGCTGGTGGCCGCCCAAGCGCAGGCTGTCTCGCGCTACGACCCGACGCGCATGAGCTGCGATCGCGTGCAGGCGACGATCGCCAGGCAGGGCGCGGTCATCCTGCGCTACCAGTCGACGCGCGTGCCGGGACTGCCGCTCTATGACCGCTATGTTCGGGACGAGCGCTTCTGCAATATGGGCGAGGTGAGGTCGAGGGCCTATGTGCCGAGCGCCGACACCAAGTCCTGCCCCGTCTATGTCTGCAAGCGGCCGGACTTCGATAGGCATTTCCGGCGGCGCCTCTTCCCGCACAACTAGGGTCTGTCAATATTCAGGTGAGGCCGGCCTGCGAACGGCGGCTTCCTGCGCTTCCGGTGCTCACGTACTTCAAGTACGCAACTAGAACAGCCGGCGTTCGGCGAGCTTATCAGAAGCCGAACGAGGCCTGCGCTGCCGGCGGCGGACCGACGCGCACGCCTTCCATGGCCAGCATCTTCTCCTTGGTGGCCGAGCCGCCGGGTGCCGAGAAGCCGCCGATCTTGCCGCCCGCGGCAAGGATGCGGTGGCACGGGATGACCAGCGGCACCGGATTGGCGCCGAGGGCGGCGCCGGTTTCGCGGGCGAGGCCGGCATGGCCGGCGCGCTTGGCCAATTCGCCGTAGGTGGTGGTCTCGCCGAAGCCGAGCTTGCGCGCGGCGTCATAGATGGCGAGGCGGAAATCGTCGACGCCGTCGAGGTCGACTGGCACGCCGGAGAAATCGACATCCTCCCCGGCCGCATAGGCCTTGATCGACGCGATCAAATCGACCACCCATTTCGGCTGCTCGGTGGCGGTTGAAACACCTCCATGACGAAACAGCCGGCGCTCGACCGCTTCGCGGCTGCGTTCGGGCAGGCAGAGCCGGATCAGGCCTTTTTCGCTCCAGGCAATGCCCATGAAGCCGATCACTGTTTCTAACACTGCGTGGCCGGCCGTGATCGGTGATGCGTTTTGCATGGTGCGCTCCTTTCCGCAAACCGCGAAAAACGGGTACATCTACAGTACAGATAGGGAACAATATTGCAGTTCGCACCGAGTCTCGCCACCCGAAAACCACCAAGTGGCCCCGATTGCCCGGTTGGAATCGCTGGTGTAAGGACTTTTTAACAACCGACAACCGGACCTGCAGGGCTTGGCAGCGAAAATCATCCTCACCGCGATCGGCGTGCTCGTTGCCGCTGCCGGCCTCAGCGGCTGTACCTCGACCTCGCAGATGAAGGCCGCGCCCCAGCTTGCAGCGGCTTCGACGCCGACAGTCGAGGACGACACGCCGACCGTCGCACTGCCCGAGACGGTGGCCGTGCTGCCGGAGCCTTCCGGCCTTGCGCAGGTGCAGACTGCAGCCCTGACAGGCGACGCCGTCGCGGCAGCCGCCGGCACGTTGCCGCCGCCGGCGCAGCCCGGCGCAGCGCTGCCACCGCCCGCGCAGCCCGCCGCGTTCGCCGGCTCGACACCGGTCGCCGGTCAGTTTCCGCCGCCGCCGGTGCTGATGGCCGGCGCGTCGCCGACCGGTCCCGGCTCGCTCAAGCAGGCAGCCGTCTACCAGACTGCCGGCGTTGCCATGCCGGTCACCGGCCAGTCGGCGAAAGTGGCTCCGATGCCGGGCGCCAGCAGGTCGCCTATGTGGTGCCGCAGAACCCGGCGCTGCTTGCACAGCCCGGCCAGCCCGAGCAGCACGCCTCCGGCCCACGCGCGAGATCGAGCGGCTGATCGAGAAATATTCGGCGATCTATGAGGTGCCGGTCGACCTGGTGCGCCATGTCGTCAACCGCGAGAGCACGTTCAACCCGAAAGCCTACAATCACGGCCATTGGGGACTGATGCAGATCAAGCACGCGACGGCGCGCGGCATGGGCTATGACGGGCCGGCGAGCGGCCTCTTCGATGCAGAGACCAATCTCAAATACGCGGTCAAATATCTGCGCGGCGCCTGGCTGGTCTCCGGCGGCAATGCCAAGCGCGCCGACAGCCTTTACCAGACCGGCTATTATTACGACGCCAAGCGCAAGGGCCTGCTCGAGGCGACGGGCCTCGCTGTCGACCGCCGCCGCCTGCAGCCAGGCGCCTAAGCATCCGGCCGGGTGCGGGTCGCCCAAGAAGGTGCAGCTTTTTGGGGGCGTAGCTGTCTTGGGGCAGGGACATGCATGACAACAAAGGTCCGAGCCCGCCTGCACCCAGCGATATCCGCCTTCGTAAGCGTCTCGACGATGCGCTGACCGCGCCGCACTGGCCGGAAGGGTTCGTCATGCGCCCGTTCGAGCACAGGGATGCACAGGCGATGCATGCGCTGCTGCAAGAGGTGTTCGACGACAGCGCCGACGGCCCGTTCGACGAATGGTGGGAGCGTGTCTCGGGCGATGCCGAGTTCGACCCAGACCTCTGTTTCCTGGTCATCGACGGCAAGGGGCTGCTGGCCGGTGTTGCGCTCTGCTGGACGTCCGGCTTCGTCAAAGATCTCGCCGTTCATCCGGACTCCAGAAGGCGCGGCATCGGCGAGGCGCTGATGCGGCATGTGTTCCTGACCTTCCGTGACAGGGGCGCCGCTCATGTCGACCTCAAGACCAACACGGTCAGGAACACCGCTGCCTTCAGGCTCTACGAGCGGCTGGGCATGATCCCGGTTGCCTGGGAAGGCTAAGTACATTTCGGGTTCACCGACGGCCTTGCAGCCTGATACGTGGCGGCATTGTGAACCGCTTCACACAGGCTGACGTTAGGACATGCTAATGCGTCGTGGTGCCGGGCGGCCGATCGGCGGATCGACGCTGGCAAGGCGTCGGAGGAGGCTGTGCCGGCATGCGTCAGCCACTCCAAGGCGGGCTCCGGGGCGGCGGGTTTCGGAGCCCGCCCGCTTTGTTTGAAAACCGCCCTTCCATCCAGCCAGATTGCACTTTTCCGCGTTTCGGTAGGGACCGGTACGCCGCTTGTTCATGCTGAATGGCTCATATTGGAACCCAAGGCGGCGCTCAGCATTCAAGTGCTGGGTGGGCATCTGACGGCTGTCGACGCGCAATCTCCGTCGCCGGCTCCAAAGGGAGGTCCACCGCCATGAAGCTTTTTCACGCCATTCTTGCGCTGGCAGTCGGAGCGATGTTCGCCGTGGCCCCGGCCCGCGCGGTCGACCTGTCGATCGTGTCGGGGGACACCGGCAGCGGCATCAAGGTGCTGCGCGAGATACTCGACCAGTACGAGAAGCAGAGCCGCAACAAGGTCAACATCGTGGTCATGCCGCCGTCGACGACCGACCAGTTCGGCCAATACAAACTGTGGCTCGCCGCCGGAAACACCGACATCGACGTCTACCAGACCGACGTGATCTGGGCGCCGCAGCTCGCCAGCCAACTCGTCGACCTGACCGCGGCGACCAAGGATGTCGTGGCCAAGCATTTCCCGTCGATCATCCAGTCGCAGACGGTCGACGGCAAGCTGGTGGCGCTGCCGATCTTCACCGATGCGCCGGCGCTCTATTACCGCAAGGACCTCCTCGACAAATACGGCGCCAAGGTGCCGACCACCTGGAAGGAGCTGGCCGACACCGCGAAGCTCGTCATGGACAAGGAGCGGGCCGCCGGCAACAAGGACATGTGGGGCTTCGTCTTCCAGGGCAACGCCTATGAGGGCCTGACCTGCGACGCGCTCGAATGGGTGATGTCGAGCGGCGGCGGCCAGATCATCGAGCCGGACGGCACCGTCTCCATCAACAACCCGAAAGCCGCGGCCGCGCTCGACATGGTCAAGGGCTGGATCGGCACCATCTCGCCGCCGGGCGTGCTCGCCTACCAGGAAGAGGAATCGCGCGGCGTCTGGCAGACCGGCAATGCGGTCTTCATGCGCAACTGGCCCTATGCCTATGCGCTGGGCAACGGCGCCGACGCGCCGATCAAAGGCAAGTTCGACGTGGCGCCGCTGCCTGCGGGCACGGGCGAGGGCGCGCGGCCGGTCGCGACATTGGGCGGCTGGAATCTGGCGGTCTCCAAATATTCCAAGAACCCGGACGCGGCGATCGACATGGTCAAGTTCATCGCTTCGCCTGAAATGCAGAAATACCGGACGCTGAGAACCTCCAACCTGCCGACCATCCAGGCGCTCTATGACGATGCCGACATCGCCAAGGAGCAGCCGATCATCCCGCGCTGGAAAGAAGTCTTCCTCAACGCGGCGCCGCGACCTTCGGCGGCGGTGAAGATCAAGTACAACGAGGCGTCGAGCCAGTTCTGGACCGCCGTGCACAAGACCTTGTCCGGCGAAGGCGCTGCCGCCGACAACCTCGCCGATCTCGAAGTGACGCTGACCAAGCTGAAGGGCAGCGGCTGGTGACCGCGACGCCGGCAGAAGCTGGCTCGGGCATCCGCGGCGGCAAGGCAGAACGAGCGCCTGAAGCAGCCACGACGGTTCAGCCGCGCTCGCGGCTGATGGCGCAGCGCGTGCGCTCGGCCTGGCTGTTCCTCACGCCGATGCTTCTGGTGCTCGCCGCCGTCGCCGGCTGGCCGCTTATCCGCACCGTCTATTTCAGCTTCACCGACGCCTCGCTGTCGGACCTCGCGCCCGCCAATGGATTGGCTTCGCCAATTATTTCTCGGTGCTCAGCATGCCGAGCGGCCGCACGCTCTATGACGGGCTGCTGGTCGATCCGGTGTGGTGGCGCGCGGTCTGGAACACGGTGCGCTTCACGGCGGTGTCCGTGGTCTGCGAGACGGTCTTCGGCATGATCGTCGCGCTCGTGCTCAATGCCGAGTTCCGGGGCCGCGGCATCATCAGGGCGGCGATCCTCATCCCCTGGGCGATCCCGACGATCGTCTCGGCCAAGATGTGGCAGTGGATGCTCAACGACCAGTTCGGCATCATCAACGTCGTGCTGCTCAACCTTGGCCTGATCCATGCCAAGATCGCCTGGACCGCCAGCGCCGACACGGCGATGGTCGCGGTGCTCATCGTCGACATCTGGAAGACGACGCCGTTCATGGCGCTGTTGATCCTCGCGGCGCTGCAGATGCTGCCGCGCGAGATCATCGAGGTGGCAAAACTCGACGGCGCCAATCCGTGGCAGATCTTCTGGCGGGTGACCTTGCCGCTGATCCGCCCGGCGGTGATGGTGGCGGTGATCTTCCGCGCGCTCGATGCGCTGCGCATCTTCGACCTGATCTATGTGCTGACACCCAACAACGTGCAGACCAAGTCGATGTCGGTGTTCGCGCGCGAGAACCTGTTCGAGTTCGACAAGTTCGCCTATGGCTCGGCGGCCTCGACGCTGCTGTTCCTGATCCTCGCGCTGCTCACCATTTCCTATATCCGCATCGCCCGGATAAGCCTGGATGGAGGCCGCTGATGGCGATCCTGAAGCGCGCGGCCTTCTATCTGCTGGTGGCGATAATCGTCTTCATCGCCGTCTTTCCGTTTTACTACGCCATCGCCACCAGCCTGAAATCGGGAACGGAGCTTTTCGAGGCGAGCCTCTGGCCGCAGACGATCAGCCTCGCCAACTACCGGACCGTGCTCACCGAAGGCACCTTCCTGCGCAACCTCGTCAACTCGCTGATCGTCTCGGGCGCCGTCGTCCTGATCTCGCTGCTGCTCGGCGTCACCGCCGCCTATTCGCTGGCGCGCATCCGCTTCCGCGGCCGCTCGGCGCTGATGCTCGCCATCCTGTCGGTGTCGATGTTCCCGCAGGTGGCGGTGCTGGCCGGCCTGTTCGAGATGATCCGCTGGGCCGGTCTCTACAATTCGCTGATCGCGCTGATCTTCTCCTATATGATCTTCACTCTGCCGTTCACCGTCTGGGTGCTCACCACTTTCGTCCGCGACCTGCCGGTCGAGATCGAGGAAGCGGCGATCCTCGACGGCGCGACGCCCTGGATCATCATTACCCGCGTCTTCCTGCCGCTGATGTGGCCGGCGCTGGCAACGACGGGGATGCTTGCCTTTATTGGCGCGTGGAACGAGTTCCTGTTTGCGCTGACCTTCACCTCCAACAACGCGCAGCGCACCGTGCCGGTGGCGATCGCGCTCTTATCCGGCACCTCGCAGTTCGAGATCCCCTGGGGCAACATCATGGCTGCGTCGGTGGTCGTCACCGTGCCGCTGGTGGTGTTGGTCCTGATCTTCCAGCGCAAGATCGTCTCCGGCCTGACCGCCGGGGGCGTCAAAGGCTAGGCTCGACAGAAAGAAAGCAGCGGCGGGACGCAGAAAAATGTCGGAAGCAGCCGGGACGGCACGTCCTTCGGTCGTAGTGCAACCCGCGCCGGGACGCCGGCGCGACGGCCAAGGAGACGATCATGATCACTTTTCCCAACGAATCCGCCAAATATCGCGCCGCCCGCGAAAAACTGTTGCAGAAGGAAATCGAGCTGCGCCGCGCCATGGAAGCCGTGGCCGCGGCGAGGCGCAGCCTGCCGCCGGGCGGGCTGGTGCCGCGGGACTATGTCTTCGACGGGTCGGACGGCGAGGGCCGGGCGACGCGGATCAGCCTTTCGGCCTTGTTTCAGCCGGGCAAGGACTCGCTGATCCTCTACCACATGATGTTCCCGCGCCATCCGCAGGAAACGCGCGATGTGGCGGCGAGCGGCGAGACCGCGAAGCTCGCCCGGCAGGACCAGCCATGCCCTTCCTGCACGGCGCTGCTCGACCAGTTCGACGGCGCCGTCGGCCACCTCGAGGCCGCGGGCTTCAACTTCGCCGTGGTGGCCAAGACCGGGCTCGACAATCTGACGGCGCTCGGCCGCGACCGCGGCTGGAAGAACATGCGGCTGGTCTCGTCGGCCGGCAACAGTTTCAAGCGCGACTACAATTCCGAGACCGCCGACGGCGCGCAGATACCGCTGCTGTCGGTGTTCCGCCGCGACGATGACGGCATCCGCCATTTCTGGTCGTCGGAACTTGGCTTCGCGCCGACGGAGCCCGGCCAGGATCCGCGCGCCATCGGCACCTGCGAGATCCTGTGGAACCTGATGGACTTCACCCCGGAAGGCCGCCCGAACTGGCACGAGCAGCTGCAATATTCCGGGCACGCCGCCGACGCATCCTGCCACTGACGGGCAGCGGGCGGTTCCGGCGAAGCCGACGCAACCCCGGCGCCGGTGCCGCGTTGGGTGTGCGAGGGGCTGTTCGTATCGGAGATTTCAGATGAGAACGCTTCTGCCCCTGGCCGCGATCGCGCTCCTTGCCGGCGCGCCGGCCGCCCTTGCCCAGTCGGATGACGCCAGCCCGGATGCGGTCGGCCCCATGGTGACCGAGGACAAGGTCGACACCCAGACCTTCGTCGCCACCGTGCCCAACACCAACGCGTTCGAGATCCAGTCGAGCAAGCTGGCTCAGCAGAAATCGTCGTCGGACGACGTCAAGGCCTTTGCGGGCCAGATGATCAAGGATCACGCCAAGGCCGGCGAGGACTTCAAGGCGGCGATGAGCCAGGGCCAGACCACCGCCTCGATCAAGCCCTCCGACCCCGCGCTGCAGCCCAAGGAGCAGCAGTTGCTCGACGAATTGAAGAGCGCGAGCGGCAAGGATTTTGATCAGAAATACATCAAGATGCAGACCGACGCGCATAAGGACGCGGTCGCCCTGTTCAGCACCTATGCGAAATCGGGCGACGATCCGGCAATGAAGGAATTCGCCAAGAAGGTCCTGCCGACGCTGAAGATGCACGAGAAGCACGCGAAGGAGCTGGCGGTGGCGCATCAGGGGAGCTAAGCAAAGCGAGCCTGAACTATCCAAGATCGCGCTCTACGGCGCCCCCCTCTGTCCTGCCGGACATCTCCCCCACAAGGGGGGAGATTGGCGGTTTCGGCGACCCGCTCATCCTTGCAACGTTGGCGATTGGCGAAAGCAGCGATGATGGCTGATCTCCCCCTCGTGGGGGAGATGTCCGGCAGGGCAGAGGGGGGCGCCGTAGAGTGCCATGGTCGGCGGCTATCGCTTGCAACGATCCAGCACCGCCCCTGCCTCGAATTCACATTTGCCAAACGCCGGCGCCGCCCCTCATTGCCCTGCCGGGCATTTCTCCCCGTATAGTGACGGGGAGAAAGAAGCTCGCGCCGATGCCTTCGCCAATCACCAGCGTTGCAGACGGACGCCGACGTTGCGACCAGCCCCTTCTCCCGTTCAACGGGGAGAAGATGCCGGCAGGCAGATGAGGGGCAGCGCCCACGCTGGCTTGGAAGCCCGAAAAGTTGCACAGGTCCAATCGGTAGGGTGGAATATGGGTTCGAACCAATGGAGAGGCACCATGCCCAAAATCGACCTATCATCGGTGCCAGTCCGCAACGGCTCCAGCTACCCGCCGCCCTTCGACCAACCCTGCGCCGAGCGCACACGCCACCGCCTCGGCGACGCGGGCGGCCTGAGGGATTTCGGCGTCAACCTGATGACCCTCCGCCCGGCGGCTGGTCGAGCCAGCGCCACTGGCACAGCCATGAGGACGAGCTCGTCTATGTGCTGGAGGGCGAACTGACTCTGGTCGAGGACGGCGGCGAAACGCTGCTCGGAGCCGGCGACTACGCGACCTTCGCCAAGAACAGCGGCAACTGCACATGATCAACCGCTCGTCAGTGGCGGCGCGCTACCCTGGAAGTCGGCTCGCGCAACCGGACGATGTCATCTCTTGCTCCGACATCGACATGATGAGCCCGAGTTCGGACGGACGGTTCCTGCACAAGGATGGGAGGCCGTACCCGGGACAGGGGTGAGGGCGTCGCTGTACGCTCTTTGCCTGTAGCTGGCCTGTTGACGCATGTCTATTGATTGATTGCAGAAAGCATTTCGACTTAATCCCGAGGCTGAGCGTCAGGAGATCTTTTCTGATAAAAATCTGTCCGAAATTGTTGGACTCGTCTGTCGCCAGATCGGCAGCCGTATCATCGAAAATTCAGACGTTTAGAAAGTATTATATTTGAATCGGCAAAGTCGCCCCAGGGCATTGGGGCGATTGAAGATGACGGGACAACTTTTCTTTGGAGACAACCTCCATATTTTGCAGACTTACATAAATTCTGAAAGCGTCGATCTGGTTTATCTCGACCCTCCGTTCAACTCAAACGCTAGCTATAATATCTTATTTAAAGGCCCATCGGGCGGTAGGTCTCAGGCGCAAATCGAGGCCTTTGATGACACTTGGCACTGGGGAATTGCTGCGGAACAAGCCTACGATGACGTTATGAGATCCGGCTCTCGTGTGGCGATCGTTTTACGATCACTGAGAGCCGCTCTGGGTGAAAACGACATGATGGCATATCTGGCCATGATGTGCGTGCGACTGATTGAGCTGCACAGGGTATTAAAGCCCAGCGGAAGCCTTTACCTGCATTGTGATCCAACTGCCAGCCACTATCTAAAAGTCTTGCTGGATGGCATATTTTCTCCGTATTCGTACAGAACGGAGATCAGCTGGAAGAGATCATCTGCCCACAACGACGCGAAGCAAGGTCGAAAGCAGTACGGGAATATAAGAGACGTTATACTGTTCTATTCTAAAAGCTCTTCAGATTGGACTTGGAATTGGTTATATACCGGGTATGACTCGAATTATGTATCTGAGTTTTATAAGTATGAAGAGCCGGCAACAAAGCGCGCTTATAGGTTGAGCGACCTAACAGCCGCCAAGCCCGGCGGTGATACCCGATACGAGTGGCGGATTATGCGCCCGCGCGGAGGGCGATGGGAAGCTGACCTTAATGGCAGCTATGAGCGTCCGACACCTGGTTGGGAGTACGCAGGCAAGCTCCCGTACGGAAAACGAATTTGGGCCTACTCATATGAGAACATGATAAAGTTCGAACTAGAAGGACGTCTGGAATATTCGTCGTCCGGTATGCCAAACTACAAGCGCTATCTCGATGAAATGCCCGGCGTTCCTCTCCAAAACAATTGGGATGACATTAAACCGCCTTCCGCTGCTGAGCGATTAGGATACCCAACTCAAAAGCCGTTGGCGCTACTCAATCGCATTGTTGCCGCATCTAGCAATCCAGGGGACGTTGTCCTCGACCCATTTTGCGGGCTGTGGGACTGCGGTGCACGCCTCTGAGGCGAACGGACGTCACTGGATTGGGATAGATGTAACTTTCCCGGCAATTCAGGTAATAAACGACCGCCTACGCCACTATTTGCCTGGATCGACATATACGATCGGCGGTATTCCTCAGACGACTGACGATGCCTCTGCACTTGCAGACATTGATAAGTTTCAATTCCAATTCTGGGCAGTGTCGCTCGTTGGAGGACATTCGCGCTATGGAAAAGGAGGAGATCAAGGGGTCGATGGACAGTTCTTCTTTAAAGTCGACAGCAAAACCGACGGCATGGGTGTTATCTCAGTCAAAGCCGGCAAAAACCTCAACCCCGCTATGATCCGAGAGTTGAGGGGTACGGTGGAACGAGAAAACGCCGAGATGGGGGTATTCATATGCCTTGGAGAGCCCACTTTTCAAATGGAAAGAGAAGCTAGTACCGCAGGGTTCTTTGAAAGCTCGCAGGGCCGGCACCCGCGCATTCAAATCCGCACTATTGATGCTCTTCTTTCGGGAAAGGGGATCGACTGCCCACTGTTGTATACGACGGTAACCATGGCTGAAGCGGGGCGAAGAGCAGAGAAGCAGTCTCAGAAGCGTCAAACAGCTCCGTCTGCGGAGATTTTGAGGCAGCGCAACCTTTTGCTGCCAATAATTGGGCAAGGAGATCGAGGCCGCGTTCGTATGAACAGCGATCCCCTTGCGCATGTGATACGCAAGTCTGCCATGGGATGATGAGGTTCGAAACTATCCGGTTGCGAAGAACCGAGAGCGTGGGCGGACAGCGCCCGCTCGGCCTGCCGACCATTCCCCCGCAAGGGGGGCCGATTAGCTAACCGTCACCCAAAATACTCCTGCAGCGGCCGAACCTCCAAATTCCCTGCCCGCAGCGCCGCAATCGCCTCGGCCACCGCCGCTGCCCCCGACAACGTCGTGTAATACGGCACCTTCTGCATCAGCGTCGCCCGGCGCAGCGACTTCGAGTCCGATACCGCCTTCTGGCCGTCGGTGGTGTTGAAGACGATCTGGACCTGGCGGTTGCGGATGGCGTCCTCGATGTGCGGACGTCCCTCCAGCACCTTGTTGATCTTTTCGGCCGTCACGCCGTTCTCGGCGAGGAAGCGCGCGGTGCCGGAGGTGGCGAGGACCTTGAAACCCTGGCCGGCCAGCCGCTTGACCGCCGGCAGGATGCCCTTCTTGTCCTCGTCGCGCACCGAGACGAACAACGTGCCGGAGCGCGGCAGGTCGACATTGGCCCCTAACTGGCTCTTGGCGAAGGCCAGAGCGAAGTCGCGGTCGAGGCCCATGACCTCGCCGGTCGAGCGCATTTCCGGCCCGAGCAGGATGTCGACGCCGGGGAAGCGGGCGAAGGGGAAGACGGCTTCCTTGACCGCGATGTGGCCGGGATTGCGCGGGTCCGGCATGGCGCCGTAATGGGCGAAGGCGTTTTCCAGCGTCTCGCCGGCCATGATGCGGGCGGCGATCTTGGCGATCGGACGGCCAATGGTCTTGGCGACGAAAGGCACGGTGCGCGAGGCGCGGGGGTTGACCTCTAGCACATAGACCGTGCCGTCCTGGATCGCATACTGCACATTCATCAGGCCGCCGACATTGAGCGCACGCGCCAAGGCAGCGGTCTGCCGCTCCAGCTCGTCGACGAGGTCCGGGTGCAGCGCGTGCACCGGCAGCGAGCAGGCGCTATCGCCCGAATGGATACCGGCCTCCTCGATATGCTCCAGGATGCCGGAGACGAAGGTCTCCTTGCCGTCGCAGAGGCAGTCGACATCGACCTCGATGGCACCGGTCAGATAGGTGTCGAACAGCAACGGGTTCTTGCCGAGCAGCGTGTTGATCTGGCCGGTCTTGTCGTTGGGGTATTTCTGCTTGATGTCCTCCGGCACCAGGCCGGGCACGGTGTCGAGCAGGTAGGTCTGCAGCATGCCCTCGTCATGGATGATCTGCATGGCGCGGCCGCCGAGCACGTAGGACGGGCGCACCACCAGCGGGAAGCCGAGCTCGCCGGCAACGAGGCGGGCCTGCTCGACCGAATAGGCGATGCCGTTCTTCGGCTGGGTGAGGCCGAGCTTGTGCAAGAGCTTTTGAAAGCGGTCGCGGTCTTCCGCGAGATCGATCATGTCGGGCGAGGTGCCGAGGATCGGGATGCCGGCCTGCTCCAGCGCATCTGCCAGCTTAAGCGGCGTCTGGCCGCCGAACTGGACGATGACGCCGACAAGCTCGCCGGAGGCCTGCTCGGCGCGCAGGATCTCCAGCACGTCTTCCGCCGTCAGCGGATCGAAATAGAGACGGTCGGAGGTGTCGTAGTCGGTCGAGACGGTCTCCGGGTTGCAGTTGATCATGATCGCTTCATAGCCGGCATCGCGCAGCGCGAAGGCCGCGTGGCAGCAGCAATAGTCGAACTCGATGCCCTGGCCGATGCGGTTCGGGCCGCCGCCGAGGATGACGACCTTCTTGCGCGACGACACCCGCGCCTCGTTGGCGGGCTCGCCGACGAAGGGCACTTCATAGGTCGAGTACATGTAGGCGGTGGGCGAGGCGAACTCGGCGGCGCAGGTGTCGATGCGCTTGTAGACCGGATGAACGTCGAGTTTTTCACGCGCGTTCTGAACGTGTTCGGCGTCGGTCTTGGTCAGCGAGGCGAGACGGGCGTCGGAGAAGCCCATGGCCTTCAGCATGCGCAGATTGGCGGCATCCTGCGGCAAGCCATGCTCGCGGATGCGCTCTTCCATGGCGATGATGCCGGCGATCTGCTCGAGGAACCACGGGTCGATCTTGCACATGGCGTGCACGTCTTCGAGCGAGGTGCCCATGCGGATCGCCTGCGCCACCATGCGCAGCCGCTCGGGCGTCGGCGTGCCGAGCGCGGCACGGATCGCGTTGCGGTCGTCGGCGTGGCTGGCGGGGGTGGCGCCGTGGCCAAGCCCGGGGATCTCGATCTCGTCGAGACCGGTGAGGCCGGTCTCCAGTCCGCGCAGCGCCTTCTGCAGCGATTCCTGGAAGGTGCGGCCGATGGCCATCACTTCGCCGACCGACTTCATGGCGGTGGTCAGCACCGGCTCGGCGCCGGGGAACTTTTCGAAGGCAAAACGCGGGATCTTGGTGACCACATAGTCGATCGACGGCTCGAACGAAGCCGGCGTCGCGCCGCCGGTGATGTCGTTCTCCAGCTCGTCCAGCGTGTAGCCGACGGCAAGTTTCGCGGCGACCTTGGCAATCGGGAAACCGGTGGCTTTAGAAGCGAGGGCGGACGAGCGCGAGACGCGCGGGTTCATCTCGATCACCACCAGCCGGCCATCGGCCGGGTTGACGGCGAACTGCACGTTCGAGCCGCCGGTCTCGACGCCGATCTCGCGCAGCACCGCGATCGAGGCGTTGCGCATCATCTGATACTCTTTGTCGGTAAGCGTCAGCGCTGGCGCGACGGTGATCGAATCGCCGGTGTGCACGCCCATCGGATCGAGGTTCTCGATCGAGCAGATGATGATGCAATTGTCCGCCTTGTCGCGGACGACCTCCATCTCATACTCCTTCCAGCCGAGCACGCTTTCCTCGATCAGCACCTCGGTGGTCGGCGAGGCATCGAGGCCGGACTGGACGATGTCGTAGAATTCGGCGCGGTTGTAGGCGATGCCGCCGCCGGTGCCGCCCATGGTGAAGGAGGGGCGGATGATCGCCGGCAGGCCGACATGATCGAGCGCCTGGGCGGCGATCGCCATGCCGTGGCTGATATAGCGCTGCTTGCGGTCGCCTTCGCCGAGGTTCCAGCGCGTCTCCAGCGCGTCGAGCGCGGCGTCGAGGTTTTCCGGGTTCTCCGCCTTCAGCGCGGCGCGCTCGGCCTCGTGGATCTTGCGGTCGGCGTCCTTGACCTCGGTGGCGTTGGCCAGCATCGAGCGCGGCGTCTCCAGGCCGATCTTGCTCATCGCCTGGCGGAACAGCGCGCGGTCCTCGGCCTTGTCGATGGCATGCGCATCGGCGCCGATCATCTCGACATTGTAACGGTCGAGCACGCCCATGCGGCGCAGCGACAGCGCTGTGTTCAGCGCCGTCTGCCCGCCCATCGTGGGTAGCAGCGCATCCGGGCGCTCCTTGGCGATGATCTTGGCCACCACTTCCGGCGTGATCGGCTCGATATAGGTGGCGTCGGCCAGCTCCGGATCGGTCATGATCGTGGCCGGATTGGAATTGACCAGGATGACGCGGAAACCTTCTTCCTTCAGCGCCTTGCAGGCCTGGGTGCCGGAATAGTCGAATTCGCACGCCTGGCCGATGACGATGGGGCCGGCCCCGATGATCAGGATCGACTTGATGTCGGTGCGTCTTGGCATGGTCTACGGGTTCCGTTCGGCGAGCGGCTTGCACGAAAAACCGGGCGGGGGGAGGACCGGCCGGTTGTGCTTGCGATTCTGGTATCAGGCTAGGAGGGCCTTATAGGGAAGAGTTTTGGCGGATGTAACCCCGAAATGAGGGGAATAGGCAGTGGGGATTAGGCAGTGGGCAGTAGGCAACGGCGCTGTCTTCCCTATTGCCTACTGCCTAATCCCTACTGCCTACTCCCCGAGCGCCAGCGCGTCCGTGATCTCGAACCGTTCGGACACGCCGACCCGGATCATGTTGAGCGTACCTTCGCGCGTGAAGCGGAACTCCTCGGAAGAGTCCGAGCCGACGGGCATGCCGCCATGAAAGTTGATGATGCGCGTGCCGCCGTCCGGCCAGGTCACGGTCACGGCGCTGTCGCCGTCCTCACGCGCGACGCTCACCTCGCAACGGGTCATCGGCTGGCCGATGTGGCGCGCGCAGGGAATGCCGCCGGCGGCATCGGGGGCAGGGGTGTCGGTTTCAGAGGTTGCCGAGGCCGCGAAGGCGAGGCCGTATGCATCATGCATGGCGGTCACGCTGATATCGGCGGCGGAGGGCGGCGTGGCCGGCTCGCCGCTGCCCAGGCGCGCCGCGATGTCAGGCGACGGCGCTGCCTGCGGGGCGTTGCCAGGCGCGACGGCCGCGGGTGCTGCGGTATCTTCAGGCGCCGGCGCCGGGTTGTCGGGGCTGAGATAGCGGGCGGGCGCCCATCCGGTGATGTGCGCGTCCTGGGTATCCTCGACCTTGCACCACGGATAGCCGTTGACGACGTTACAGCCGAGATTCTTCACGGCCGCGCCGTTGGGCAGGCGCGCCGCGATCTTCCCGCTCGCGGAAGCGGTGGCGCGGATGTTGAGGAGATCGTCCGGCGCGAGGCCGCCGATGATCGAAATGATCGGCTCCGGCGCGTCCTGCGCCAGCGCCGGTAAGGGGGCCATCAGCAAGGGAGTGGCGATCAGTGCCTGCAGTGTCGATCGGAGCGTGACTTTGCGCTTCATCCTTCGGCCATAGGCAATGCACTGCAATTTTCCAAAGCGCGACCAGACTCAAGGGGCGCCACCATAAGCCGGCGCGTTTATAAGAGGCGAGGCGGCGCGATGCCACCCTTGAATTTGCTCCTAGACCGGGATCTCGACCTCGGAGGTGCCGACCGCCGGAAGCGCGGGATCGCCGCTGGCTGCCGCGATCACGCTGTCGAGCAGGCCGGGGAAGCGCTTGTCGAGATCGTCGCGGCGCAGCGTGATCAGCCGGCTGGTGCCGGCCGCTTCGCTGCGGGTGACGCCGGCCTCGCGCAGCTTGGCGAGGTGGTAGGAGAGGTTGGTCTTGGAGGCGAGGTCGAGGAACTTGCTGCAGTTCAGCGGCACGCCTTCTTTGCTGGCGAGATAGCGCACAATGGCAAGCCTGGTCGGATCGCCGAGTACGGCGAGCACGATCGGCAGGCTGATCTGATCGGCGGTCGGATGGGGCAAGGTCATGGCCGAGAATTAAGCACAAACTGAACCAACTTCAACGCGTCTCCTTCTCTGCCGGTTTACGCAGCTTCTTCGTTTGGCTCTTGTTTTTACCCCGTCCTGACACAGGGCTGTCAGCAGGGTTCAGCTATTTTTCCCTGACTGCGTTGACATCATGCCCTGCTATGTCCAATTGTTCAATAACTTTTGAACTAAGGACATTCCCCATGGACAAGCGGATCTTCTGGCTTGCGCTCGGATCGTTTGCGATCTCGACCGAGGGCTTCGTCATCTCCAGCCTTCTTCCCGACATCGCCTCGGATGCCGGCATCTCCGTGCCGCTTGCCGGCTCGCTGATCACCGCCTTCGCGCTCGCCTATGCGATCGGCGCGCCGATCCTGGCGACGCTGACCGGCGACTGGGATCGGCGGCGCGTCATCCTGTGGACGCTGGTGTTCTTCGTCATCGGCAACCTAGTGGCGGCGGTGAGCTCGTCCTTCGAGCTTTTGCTGATCGCGCGCATCGTCATGGCGCTGTCGTCCGGCCTGTTCGCGGCGACCGCGCAAGGCACGGCGGTGGCGTTGGTCGACGACCATCACCGGGCGCGCGCCATCGCGGTCGTCGTCGGCGGCACAACGGTGGCGGTGGCGGTCGGCGCGCCGCTCGGTGCGCTGGTCGCGGCGATTGCCGGCTGGCGCGGCACCTTCTTCGCCATTGCCGGGCTTGGCGCTCTGGCCGGCGCGATCCTGTGGTGGCGCTTGCCACGCGGCATCGTCGGCACCAGGCTGCCGCTGAAGCGCAGGCTAGCGGCAGCGGTTCGCCCCGGCGTGATGCCGATCCTTTTGACGACGGTGCTGGCATTGGTCGGCGCCTTCACGGTCTTTGCCTTCATCGCGCCTTTGGCCATCGAGGGCGGCGGCCTCAGCCCGCTCGCACTGCCGGGCATGCTGCTTGCCTTCGGCGTCGGCGCCGTCATCGGCAATATCGCCGGCGGGCAGGCGGCCGACCGTTTCGGCGCGGCGCGCACCGTCTGCTGGTCCCTGGCGCTCAGCGCGGTGATGCTCGTCACCTTCTCGCTGATCCCGACGTTTTTGCCGCATTCGATCGCCGGGCCGGCGCTGATGGGCATGATGGTGCCGTGGGGCATCGTCGGCTGGGCCTTCCCGCCGGCACAGGCAAGCCGCATCATCAAGATCGCGCCCGACGCCGCCCCGATCGTGCTCTCGCTCAACGCCTCGGCGCTCTATTTCGGCGTCGCGCTGGGCGCGGTGGTCGGCGGCGCGGTGCTGCGCTTCGGCGCACCGGCCGACCTCGGCGTGATCGCCGCCATGTTCCCGATCGTGGGGCTGGGTGTCGTGCTTGCCGGTCGCGTGCTCGCTCGCCCGGTTGCGATGCCGGCCGAATAAGGCGCTACAAAGCGCGAGTGGCGGCCGCTTTCTTCAAAGGGAAGGAGCGGCCGCCGGCATTTCCAGATTCAAGTCAGCCACCGCGTCCAGCGTCGCGCGCAATTTCGCGGCCTCCTCCGCGCCGACCAAATCCTCGAATTGCCGCTGGGCAGCGCTCCATAGCTTGATCGCCTCATCGAGCTTGATCTCTCCCTGCGGCGTCAGCCGCACGCGCTTGATGCGGCGGTCGCTCTTGTCTGCAAAGGTTTCGACGTAGCCGTCGCGGATCAACGGCTTCAGCGTGTGGCCGAGCGCGGAAAGATCCATGATCAGCGCCTCGGCAATGGCGCCCATCGCCGGCTCGCTGCCGATATGGATCTGGTAGAGCAGGCCATGTTGCGTGCTCTTCAGGCCCGAAGGCGCCAGCGCGTCGTCGTAGAAGCGGCCGAGCCTGCGCGCGGCGCGCCGCAAGGTGGCGTTGTTGCAACGGCTGAATCCCGGCTGCCGAACTTCGGTCATGTTCACTCCTCGCCGGCGAAAATGTGCGCCAGCCTGCCGCAGAAATAGTTTTCGGCACCGCCGTTGACAAGATAGTGGCATATACCTATTTCGGCAAAAGTGGCATATACCACTAATTGGATAGCGGGTTCGGCCCCGACTTCTCCGTCGAAGCCGAATGAGAACCCCTCAGGACGAAAAGGAACAGGACAATGAGCAAGAATGGTAACAAGGGCACGGCCGTCATCACCGGCGCTTCCTCGGGCATCGGCGCGGTCTATGCCGACCGGCTGGCCGGCCAGGGCTACGATCTGGTGCTGGTGGCGCGGCGCGCCGAGCGGCTGCAGGAGGTGGCGGACCGGCTGGCCTATGCCTATGGCCGCAAGGTCAAGACGATCGTCGCCGATCTCTCCGTCGATGCCGATCTGCGCCGCGTCGAGCAGACGGTCGCGACAGACGACAGCGTGACGCTGCTGATCAACAATGCCGGCGTGGCCGGCCTGGAGACAATTGCCGACGCCGACGCCGACACGGCGGAGCGCATGATCAAGGTCAATGTCGTGGCGCTGACCAGATTGACCCGCGCGGTATTGCCGGGCCTGCTTGCGCGCAACCGCGGCGCCATCATCAACATCGCCTCGGTTGTCGCCTATGGCATTGCCGTCGGCGGCATCTACAGCGGCACCAAGGCATATGTCGCCAACTTCACGGAAGCGCTACAGAAGGAAGTCGCCGGCACCAATGTGAAAGTCCAGTCAGTGGTGCCCGGACCGATCCGCACCGAGTTGTGGGACGTCTCTGGCATCAGCCTCGACAGGATCAATCCGGACTGGATCATGAGTGCCGAAGATCTGGTCGACGCGGCACTTGCCGGGTTCGCCCAGGGCGAGACCGTCACTGCGCCCGGTCTTGCCGACGCTGCCGAGCTGAACACCTATCTCGGCGCCAGGGATCATTTCTTCGGCAGCCTGTTCTCCGGCAAGCCGGCGGCGCGCTACGCCGTCTAATCTCCTCTTAAGCTGGCCGCCACATCTGCAGGATCGAGGCGGCCAGCAGCAGGCCTAGCACGATGTTGAGCGCCCGCCACTGCCGCTCGGTCCTGAGCAGCCGGGCGAGCAGCGTGCCGGCCACGCACCAGAGCGACAGCGAGAAGGCGGCGGCGAGGCCGAACACGGCGCCGAGCAGCAGCGCGAGCTGCAAGGGGCCGTCGGCGAGTGCGGCAAAGGAGGCGGCGGCGCCCAACCCCATCGCCCAGCCCTTCGGGTTCATCCACTGGATGCCGGCGCCGCCGAAGAAGCTGTTCGGCCTGGCCATGCTGACATCGAGGTTGGGCGAGCCGCTGCGGCCGATCTTGATCGCCAGCCAGATCAGGTAGAGCGAGCCGACTATCTTCATGGCGAGCTGCAGCGAAGGGACGGCAGCGAGCAATCCGGCGAGACCGGCCGCACCCGCCGCCGCCACCGAGGCGAGACCGGCGGCGCTGCCGGCCATCAGCGGCACCGACCGGCGAAAGCCGAACTGTGCGCCGGAGGCCGTTGACAGCGTCGTGGCGATGCCTGGCGTCGAGGTGGCGATCAAAGCGAACAGAACAAGGGGGATGGTTTCGGACATGCTGGCTTTCCGGTCGAAGGAAGCCGGCATGCTAGGCGCTTTGCTGCATCAGTAAATGCAATGTTTGATATGATTTGCATTAGCATTTATAATGGAAAGATGATCCGCGATCTCGACACCACGCTTGTCCGCACCTTTGTCACCACGGCCGACAAGGCCAGCATGACAGCGGCAGCCAATGCGCTTCACCTGACGCAGGGCGCGGTCAGCCAGCAGATCAAGCGGCTGGAGGAGGTCCTTGGCCAGATACTGTTCGAGCGCGACCGGCGCGGCCTGAGGCTGACGCGTTCCGGCGAGCGGCTGCTCGACAAGGGCAGGCGCCTCTTGCAGCTCAACGACGAGATCATGGCGGAGATGAGCGGCAAGGCGGTCGCCGGCCAGGTGAGGATCGGCGTGCCTTATGACCTTGTCGGCACATTGCTTCAACCGGTGCTCAAGACCTATGCCGAAGCCTGCCCGCAGGTTGAGATTTCATTGGTCTGCGCCTCTTCGCCGGAACTTGCAGCAGCATTGGCGGCAGGAACGATCGATCTTGCGATCATCGAGGAGCGGGCCGGGCCGACGGCCGGCGAATGCTTGGCTGTCGACCGCTTGGTCTGGGTCGGCGCCAGAGGCGGCTCGGCGCGCTCGAAGCGGCCCTTGCCGGTGTCGATGGTCGCGGACACCTGCGCCTTCCGTCCGGCTGTTCTTACGGCACTCGGCGAGCATGGGCTGGACTGGCGCACCGTGTTCGAGAACGGCAATATCGACGCAACGACCGCGACCGTGCGCTCGGACCTTGCGGTGACCACCTGGCTTGCCTCGACGGTTCCAACCGATCTCGACATCCTATCCGATGCCGACCTTCCGGCGTTGCCGAATTTTTCGGTCAACCTGCACCTGCCGAAGCATGCCGCTGCGCCGGCGGCGGAGGCGTTCGCGACCCATATCCGCGAGGGTCTGGCGCGCTATCGGCAGGCGGCGTGAGGGCGAGTTCCTCGCCCCCACGAATGTGGGGGAGAGGTGGCTCGGCGCAGCCGAGACGGAGAGGGGGACTGGCGCAATGGTAGCCAAGTTCCAATAAGGCATTCGCCCTACGAGGCCCCCGCTCCGGCCGCTTCGCGGCCACCTCGCCCCCCGCCTCGGCGGGGCGAGGAAAGAAGCGCCTGCGCGTTACTTCCAGTTCTTGCGCCGTTCGAGCTCGGCCTCCGAAGGCTGCTCTGTTGCGAAAGATCCGGTCTTGATCTCGCCGCCACGTTCATAGGTCGCCATGATGACGCCGGTGCTGGAAGTCTGCGACTTGATAAGCTTGAAGGCGGCCGCCATCGCGTTGTCACCGAACAGCCGCTTGCCCTTGCCGAGCAACAGCGGGAAGATCATCAGCCGGATCTCGTCGATCAGCCCGTTGGCGAGCAGGGTCTGGATCAGATTGCCCGATCCCTGGATGAGCAGGTCAGGTCCGTCCTCCTGTTTGAGCTGCCTGAGCCTTGCAACGACATCTGGCCCAAGCGAGTGGGTGTTCTGCCAGGTCAGGGAATCCGGGCGGTGCGTCGCCACATATTTGGTCGCAGGGTTGAAGGCATCCGCGATCTGATCTTTCTGATACGGCCAGTACGCGGCGAAGATGTCGTAGGTTCTACGCCCGAGCAGCAGCGCGAAGGGTTTGGAGAACAATTCATCGATCGCCGCGCCCGCTACCTCGTCAAAGTAATGGAAGGTCCAGCCGCCGAACCTGAAGCCGCCGACCGGATCCTCTTCCGGACCGCCTGGCGCCTGCATGACCCCGTCGAGGCTGACGAATGTGGCAGCGATGATCTTGCGCATCTGTCTTCTCCTTTTCGCGATCCGCGCCGTCACGGCCGGATTTTCAGTTTAGAGCGGGCCAGCTTTCAAGAGAGGCGCCGCCCCGCTCCAAATATTTGTTTCTACGCAATTCCGGACAGAAAACCGCTACGCACTTTTCCTGGAATTGCTCTAAGGACGAAGGGCGAGCCCATGTTCCGACACAGGCCCATAAATTTCTAGCGTTTGCGTTCGCCGCGAATGGCGCGCGACGAGAACCAGACATCGCCGAAGACGGCGGTTGCGGTGCGGTCGGGCGCCTTGTCTTCGCTCAGCCAGATCGAGCGCGTGCGAAGCGCGCGCTCGCGGGTTGGCACTTTTGCCTCAGGGCCGGCGAGAGAGGCGCCGACGCAAGGAATGAACCAGGAGCCCATGAAGGGCCGGCAGGCGTAGCCGGCTTCCATGCGGGTGACCAGCACGGCGAGGCCGACGCGCTCCGCCGGGCGCCAGGGAAAGATCAAGCGGCCACCGGGTTTGAGCGCCAGCAACCATGCCGCGGGCGGGGCGGTGACTCCGGCATTGACGTAGATGACGTTGGAGGGCGGCAGCGGGCCAGCGACGGCGTCGCCGGGAACGACCTCGACATTGCCATAGGCCGTGAGGTTCGCCTTGGCTTGCGCGGCAAGGCCTGCTTCGATCTCGAAGGCGGTGACGCTGCCGCCCGGTTCGACCAGCCTTGCCAGCAGCGCGGTGTAGTAGCCGGTGCCGGCGCCGATATGGGTGACGGCTTCGCCGGGCTTCGGCTCGACCTTGCCTATCCACATGGCGTGCAGAACCGGCTCGCCGTTGTTGATGCCCTTATCGGCATCGAGCACCACAAGCACGTTCTGGTAGATGTAGCTTGGATCGGCGGTCGGCGTCTTGAACGCGCCGTCGCCTGCAAAAACGGTCCACGGTCCGGGCCCGAGAAAGGCCTCGCGCGGCACCGAGGCGAACACGTCCTCGATCCGGGGATCGGCGGAGCGCGCATGCGCGGCCATCAGTTTGGCGTAGAATTTTCGGGCATCTTCCGATCCGCTCATGCTTCCGGAAGATAGCATGGCCGGCCGGAATGTTCCTGCTCGATCTCAGCCGGCGAAGGTGTCGAAGAGCAGCTTGAAGTTGAGCGTCAGGATGATCGCCGCGACCATCCAGGCGAGCGCGGCAACGCCGCGCGGGATGGCGAAATTGCCCATCTTCTTCTTGTCCGACACGAACTGCACCAGCGGCACCACGGCGAAGGGCAACTGCATCGACAGGATGACCTGGCTGAAGACCAGAAGCTGGGCCGTGCCCTTTTCGCCGTAGAACGCGGTGACGATCACGACGGGGACGATGGCGATGCCGCGCGTCAGGAGGCGGCGCGCCCATTGCGGAATACGCAGGCGCAGGAAACCTTCCATCACGATCTGGCCGGCGAGCGTCGCGGTGACCGTCGAATTGAGACCGGAGGCGAGCAACGCGACCGCGAACAGGATCGAGGCGATGCTCAAGCCCAAGAGCGGCGACAGCAATTCAAAAGCCTGGCCGATCTCGGCGACATCCTGGTGCCCGGTGCCGTGGAAGGCCACGGCCGCGACGATCAAGATCGATGCGTTGACGAACAACGCCAGGATCAGCGCGATGGTCGAATCCGTCGTCGCCCACTTGATGGCGTCGCGCTTGCCCGCATCGGTGCGCTCGTAGGCGCGGGTCTGCACGATCGAGGAGTGCAGGTAGAGATTGTGCGGCATCACCGTGGCGCCGATGATGCCGATGGCGATGTAGAGCATCGTCGGGTTGGTGACGATCTCGGAAGACGGCACGAACATCGAATGCAGGATCGTGCCGGCCGGCGGCGCGGCAACGAAGATCTGGATGGCAAAGCAACCGAAGATGATGATCAGCAGCGCGATGACGAAGGCCTCGAGATAGCGGAAGCCCCTGTTCATCAGCAGCAGCACCAGGAAGGCGTCGAGTGCGGTGAGAATAGCGCCGCCGATCAGCGGAATGCCGAACAGCAGCTGCAGTGCGATCGCCGTACCGATCACCTCGGCAAGGTCGCAGGCGATGATCGCAAGCTCGCAGGCGATCCAGAGCAGGAAATTGACAGGGCGGGGATAGTAGGCCCGGCAGGCCTGCGCGAGGTCGCGGCCGGTGGCGATGCCGAGGCGGGCGGCCAGCGCCTGCAAAAGGATCGCCATCAGGTTCGACAGCATGATGACGAAAAGCAGCGTGCAACCGAACTGGGCGCCGCCGGCGAGGTCGGTCGCCCAGTTGCCCGGGTCCATGTAACCGACCGACACCATGTAGCCCGGGCCTATGAAAGCAAACAGGCGGCGGAACCAGACGCCGGTCTTCGGCACCGTGATCGAGGCGTTGACCTCGCGCAGGCTGGGCTGCTCGTCGCTGGGCCTGTCGAAACGCCATGCGGAACTGGAGATGGCTGCTGCTTCGGCGTCGGACATGGAGATTCCGTTGGGATGGATCGACTATGCCTCCTATCTATGCCATGGCTCAACATTATGCAATGGGCTATATTTCATTGTTTGTGCTTTTTGTCGGATGGCGCAGAGGGCCGGTTGCGCGTGAGCGGGAATGCAAATAAACGGCCAGACCACCCGGCTCCGTGTTATGAATACGGGCCGATTCAAGCTTCGGCAGTAAAGGAGGAGCGCGTATTGGCGCTAAGGAATAGACCGGTTCGACGCGAAAAGCCGCTCCCTGATGCCGAAATCCATTCGGAAGGATTCCGGCATACGCGCGAAGCGCGCCGCGGCGCGCTCGTCGAGGACTATGTCGAGCTGATCGCCGATCTGATCGAGGACGGCAACGAAGCCCGTCAGGTCGATATCGCGGCCAGGCTTGGCGTCGCGCAACCCACCGTGGCGAAAATGCTGACCAGGCTCTGCGCCGACGGGCTGGTCTCCAGGAAGCCCTATCGCGGGGTATTCCTGACCGAGACCGGCCGGAAGGTCGCGGAGGAGAGCCGCATCCGCCACCAGACGGTGGAAGCCTTCCTGCGCTCGCTGGGCGTCAGCGCCGAGACGGCGCGCATCGATGCCGAGGGCATCGAGCACCATGTCAGCGCCGAGACGCTGGACGCTTTTCGCAGGGCGATGACGGCAGCCCGCTGAGCCCGAACGTTCAAAGATGAGGAACGGGTTGCGCAGCGCGACGCTGCGCTGCCGGCGGCGAAAAATGCTGTGACTTGGCGTATGCGTTGCGATAATTGTTGGCCGAGGGGCGGTCGCGGGCCGGACCTTCCAGGACATTCGTGGTGCGAGGAATTGCCATGCTTTGGAGAGGCCGTCGTCAGAGCGACAATGTCGAGGACCAGCGCAGCGATAGCGGTGGCGGGTTCGGCGGTGGTCTGGGCGGCAGCCCCGGCCAGTTCCGCATTCCGGTTGGCGGGCGGGCCGGCGGCGGCGGCAGCATCATCTTCGTCATTCTGGTCGTTCTCGCCGGATGGTATTTCGGCTTTGATCCGTCGCAGATTCTGGGCGATGGCAGCGGTGGCCTCGTGCCGGGCGGCGGTGGCCAGATCACCGACAACAGCGGCTCGCAGGACAGCACCGGGGCGCCTGCTTCCGACGAGATGAAGCAGTTCGTGGCGACCGTGCTTGCCGAGACCGAGGACACCTGGACCGGCATCTTCAAGGCCAGCGGTCTTACCTATGAGGATCCCAAGCTGGTGCTGTTCAGCGGCCAGATCCGCTCGGCCTGCGGCTTCGCCTCCTCGGCGGCCGGGCCGTTCTATTGCCCCGGCGACCACAAGGTCTATCTCGACATGACCTTCTTCCAGCAGCTTGACCAGCAATTCGGTGCTTCGGGCGAGTTCGCGCGCGCCTATGTCATCGCGCATGAGGTCGGCCATCACGTGCAGAACCTCACCGGCATCATGTCCAAATTCGACCAGATGCGACAGAGCATGGGCGAGGCCGAGGCCAACCAGATGTCGGTGAAAGTCGAGCTCCAGGCCGACTGCTTCGCCGGTGTCTGGGCGCACTACACCGCGCAGAAGGGCATATTGGAGCAGGGCGACATGGAGAGCGCGCTGAATGCGGCCAAGCAGATCGGTGACGACACGCTGCAGAAGAAGATGCAAGGCTACATCGTGCCTGAAAGCTTCAACCATGGCACATCGGCCCAGCGGCAGACCTGGCTGGCGCGCGGCTACAAGAGCGGCAAGCTTTCGGACTGCGATACTTTCAACAATCCCGTCTGAGCCCCGGCGATATAGCGCCGCCGGCAACCGATGTCAGGATGAGGCAGTTGCCGTCGTTCGCTTATTGTTCCAGGCGGCGAGCTCGCCTATAAGTTGCCTCCCGCCGAGGCGGCCGAGGAGCTTATCACCATGATCGACCCGAAAACCGCCAAGCGGGGCCTCGCGCTCGTTTTCACGACGCTGCTGCTCGACGTCATCGGCTTCGGCATCATCATGCCGGTGCTGCCGGCCTATCTGCAGGAGCTGACAGGCGTCGGCGTCAGCGAGGCGGCGATCGAGGGCGGCTGGCTGTTCTTCGTCTATGCGGCGATGCAATTCTTCTTCGCGCCGGTCATCGGCGGCTTGAGCGATCGCTTCGGCCGGCGGCCGATCCTGCTTGCCTCGGTGTTGACCTTCTCGATCGACAATCTGATCTGCGCCATCGCCTGGTCCTATCCGATGCTGTTCATCGGCCGCGTGCTCGCCGGCATTTCCGGCGCCAGCTATTCGACGACGTCCGCCTTCATCGCCGACATCTCGAATGACGAGAACCGGGCCAAGAATTTCGGCCTGCTCGGCATCGCTTTCGGCGTCGGCTTCGTCATCGGCCCGGTGCTAGGCGGGCTGCTCGGCACGTTCGGGCCGCGCGTGCCGTTCTATTTTGCCGCCGGGCTTGCCTTCGTGAATTTCCTCATCGCGATGGTCTTCCTGCCGGAGACTCTGGACGAAAAGCACCGCCGCCGCTTCGAGTGGAAACGGGCGAACCCGGTCGGCACGCTCATCCAGATGCGCAACTATCCCGGCATCGGCTGGATCGGCCTCGTCTTCTTCCTGATGACGCTCGGCCACATGATGTATCCGGCGGTCTGGTCCTTCGTCTCAAGCTATCGTTACGGCTGGAACCAGCAGCAGATCGGCTTCTCGCTGGGCGCCTTCGGCCTGTGCGGCGCGATCGTCATGGCGACGGTGCTGCCGCGGGTCATCCCCAAGCTCGGCGAGTGGAAGACGGCGGCGATCGGTCTCACCTTCACCGCGCTCAGCGCCTTCGGCTACGCGTTCGCGACGCAAGGCTGGATGGTCTACGCGGTGATCGTCGCCGGCTGCCTGGAGGCGCTCGCCGACCCGCCGCTGAGAAGCCTCGCAGCCGCTAAAGTGCCGCCTTCGGCGCAGGGCGAACTCCAGGGCGCGATGACCTCGATCTTCTCGATCACCTCCATCGTCACACCGCTGCTTTATACAGCGATCTTTTCCTGGTTCACCGGCCCGAGCGCGCCGGTTGAGTTCGGCGGCGCGCCCTATGTGCTCGGCGCGGTTTTCCTGACGCTGGCGGTGATCGTCTTCGTGACGAAGGTGGCCAAGCCGACGCCAAAGGAGGTCGAGCGCATGCACGCTCAGGAAGCGGTGACCGACGCGGCTTAAGGCTGCTTGGACGGGCTCAGCTGGCTGATCCGACCCACATATGTGCCGCAGAGTCGGATGGAATATTTGCTGCGTCTTTCCCCGAAAGGTCCTAAAGCGCGTCGCGATCTTTCAGATTCGCTCCTGCTCTTTAGGTTTTGATTTACGCATGTCTTTGTCCCGAAACCGGTTCCCACTTTCGGGAGACATGCTCTAAGGCTCGATCCATTCGCCGGGGACATCAAGCGCCTTCGCCAGCATTGCGCTGGTCTGCTCCGACGGTTTACGGCGATTGGCTTCGAGGTCCGACAGGAAACCCTGCTGACGCCGATGGTCGCCGCCAGTTCAGCCTGAGTGAGTTTTCGCCAGTTGCGTAGCGCCTTTAGCCGACTGGAGCCACGCAAGACGTCCATGGTGACGTCTGCCGGGAGGGCCTTTTCGGTTTTGAGGTCTGCTTTGCGTTCGTCATAGATCGCGACATCCGCAGCATCTTCGAGAGCCTCTTCGGCAGCGTGCAGCAACGCCTCGTAATCCGCTTTGGGGATGACGACCAGTTCCTCGCCGGTTGAGGTTTTGATGATTTGCGGGGCATTCATGACATCTTGTCCTGTTATGGCCTGCTGTAAGTCGTCGTTTCGCGTTTTCCTATGTAGACCGCGAGGATGGTGGTTCGATCCTCATCGAATATGACCCGGTAGCGACCAATCCGCAGCCTGTAACCATCTCTACCGGCGAGGTGTTTGACATCTCCTCGGCCGCTTACGGCATAGGCAATCAAGCCCTCGGATACCTGCTCTCGAACATCAGCAGGCAGGTTATCGAGGTCGCGAGCTGCAGCCGCCGATAGAATGATCGTCTTCATACCGGCAATATCGCCTAATGCCACTCGCGATTTTCACGTGCGATATTATAGCTAACGGGCGAAATGCAAGTCAACGCTCGGCCAGCGCTTCTTCGCCGCGGCGCTCGCGGATGAGGTTGACGAAGCGGCGGAACAGGTAGTGCGAATCCTGCGGGCCGGGCGAGGCCTCCGGATGGTGCTGGACCGAGAACACCGGCCGGCCGGTCAGCGCGATGCCGCAATTCGAGCCGTCGAAGAGCGAGACATGCGTTTCCTCGACGCCTTCCGGAAGCGAGTCGGCGTCGACGGCGAAACCATGGTTCATCGAAACGATCTCGACCTTGCCGGTCGTATGGTCCTTGACCGGATGGTTGGCGCCATGGTGCCCCTGATGCATCTTCTCGGTCCTGCCGCCGAGCGCCAGCGCCAGCATCTGGTGGCCGAGGCAGATGCCGAACACCGGGATGTCGGTCTTCAAGAGATCCTGGATGACCGGCACGGCATATTCGCCGGTCGCTTCCGGATCGCCGGGACCGTTGGACAGGAAGATGCCGTCCGGCTGCATGGCCAGGATTTCTTCCGCGTCGGTCTTGGCCGGCACGACGGTGACTTTGGCACCAAGGCCGGCAAGCAGGCGCAGGATGTTGCGCTTGACGCCGTAGTCGATCGCCACGACATGCAGCGACGGCTCGTCCTGCTCGCCGAAGCCTTTGTTCCAGGCCCAAGGCGTCTCACGCCAGACCGAGGACTGGCCCGAGGTGACTTCCTTGGCGAGGTCCAGCCCGATCAGGCCCGACCAGGCGGCGGCGCGCCGCTTCAGGTCGTCGAGGTCGAAGACGCCATCGTGCGCATGCGCAATGACCGCATTGGGCATGCCCTTTTCCCGGATCAGCACGGTGAGCGCGCGGGTGTCGATACCCGAGAGCGCGACGATGCCGCGCTTCTTCAGCACTGATCGAGATGCCCGGCTGCCCGGTAGTTGGACGGGTCGGTGACATTGGCCTTGAAGATGGCGCCGACGGCGCGCGCGGGCTGCTGGATGCAAATCCTCAATATCCTCGGCGTTGGTGCCGACATTGCCGATATGCGGGAAGGTGAAGGTGACGATCTGGCCGGCATAGGAGGGATCGGTGAGGATCTCCTCATAGCCGGTGAGCGCGGTGTTGAAGCACACTTCGGCGACGGCCGATCCGGTGGCGCCTAGGCCGCGGCCCTCGATCACCGTGCCATCGGCAAGCACCAGAAGGGCGGTCGGCTTCTCGGTGGCCCAAGGGGCGGTCATCGCTGCCATGGCGGCACTCCTAAGGCTGTTTGCGGATCGACCCGTTAGCGGGACGATTTGCGCAGCAAACGGCGCGCGGCAGCGATTTCTCGAGCCCTCAGCGCGCCTACTGATTGTCACATGCAGGGCCGAGTACATAGGGGAAGGCGCCAAAACGGTCAATGATTACGGCCGCAAGCCGGCGTCGATTTATTTCGTCCAACAATATCAGTGGCTTGCGGTGCGGTGCGAAATTTGCCTTGCGCAATCGGCAGCGTTATGGTCCGCCGCGGTCGAAGGAGAAAGCACCATGCGCGCAAAAATCGCCGAATCCATGAAGAGCGCGATGAAGGCGCAGGACAAGCACCGCCTGCCGACGCTCAGGCTGATCCAGGCCGCCATCCACGACCGCGACATCGCCAATCGCGGCGCCGGCAAGCCGGCGGCGAGCGAGGAGGAGATCCTGCAGATTCTCTCCAAGATGGTGAAGCAGCGCGAGGAATCGGCCAAGGCTTTCGAGGACGGCAAGCGGCCGGAACTGGCCGCGCAGGAGCGCGGCGAGATGGAGATCATACGCGAGTTTCTGCCGACGCAGCTCGACGACGCGGCGATCACCACTGCGGCGCGCGAGGCGATCGCCGCGACGGGCGCGGCCAGCCAGAAGGACATGGGCAAGGTGATCGGCGCGCTTAAGCAGAAATATGCCGGCCAGATGGACTTCGCCAAGGCCAGCGCCATCGTCAAGGGTTTGCTTCAGTAGGCGTTCTTGCCGCCTCCGCAGCGAGGCCCATCTAAAGGCTGGGCACATAAGCCCGCTTCAAGCCGCGCCGACGCGTTCCCTAAACGGTGCGGTATTTCCTGCCATGAAGGAGGACACGATGATGAATCTCGCCCGCTATCCTCGTGTTGCGCTCGGCCATCTGCCCACTCCTCTCGAACGGCTCGAGAACCTGACCCGGGAATTGAACGGCCCGGAGGTCTGGATCAAGCGCGATGACTGTACCGGTCTGTCGACCGGCGGCAACAAGACACGCAAGCTTGAATTCCTGATGGCCGAAGCATTGGCCGAAGGCGCCGACACCGTCATGACGCAGGGCGCTACCCAATCCAATCATGCGCGGCAGACGGCAGCCGCCGCCGCCAAGCTCGGCATGGCCTGCCATCTGCTTTTGGAGGACCGAACCGGCAAGACCGATTTCGACTACAAGGAAAACGGCAATGTGCTGCTTGACCGTCTGCATGGCGCAACGATCGAGCGCTGCCCGGCCAATCCCGACATGAACGGCGAGATGGAAAAGGTCGCCCAACGGCTGCGCGCCGACGGCCGCAAAGTTTACAGGATACCGGGCGGCGGATCGAACCCGACAGGCGCGCTTGGCTATGTGAATGCCGCCATCGAGCTGGTCTACCAGGCGAACGCCATCGGCCTGAAGATCGATCATGTCGTGCATGCGACCGGCAGTGCCGGAACCCAGGCTGGCTTGGTCACCGGACTTGTCGGCATCAACAGCGGCGTGCCCGTGCTCGGCATCGGCGTGCGCGCGCCGAAGGAAAAGCAGGAGGAAAACGTCTTTTCACTCGCATGCCGGACGGCCGAGAAGCTTGGCATTGCCGGCGCCGTCAGGCGCGGGGATGTCGTTGCCAATTGCGATTACGTCGGCGAGGGCTACGGCTTGCCGGCTGCCGATACCATCGAAGCGATCCGCATGCTGGCGCGCACCGATGCCATCCTGCTGGACCCTGTCTATTCCGGAAAAGGCATGGCCGGGCTGATCGATCTGGCGAAGAAGGGTTACTTCAAGAAAGGCGAGACCGTCGTCTTTCTCCACACCGGCGGCTCGGCCGGATTGTTCGGTTATCCGACCGATCTCCAGAGCAATTTCTGACCGGCAGCCCGATCCGAAGGGTATTCAGAAGGTCCTATCAAGATGAGCCGCTACCATCCGCCCGCTCACCCCATCGTCGGCGTGCTCGGCGGCATGGGGCCTGCGGCTACGATCGATCTGATGCGCCGGGTGATGGAGGCGACGCCCGCCGCGGACGACGCCGACCACATCCACCTTCTGGTCGACCAGAACCCGAAAGTTCCATCCCGCATCGATGCGCTCATCAACGGCACCGGGCCGAGCCCGCTCGACGAACTGGTGCGTATGGCGAAGGGGCTGGAGAGCGCCGGCGCCACGATGCTCGCCATCGCCTGCAACACTGCCCATGGCTATGCCAGTGATATCGCGGCGGCCGTCCGCATTCCGCTTCTCGACATGGTCACGCTGACCGCCGAGGCGATCGCGCGCCGGCCGCTCAGCCAGCGACACATCGGCATGCTCGCCTCTACCGCGGTGCTGCAACTGCGGCTCTACGAAAGAGCGTTCGAAGCATTCGGAATCGAAACCCGATATCCGGACGATCAGACGGAAATCATGGCCATCATCAAAGCGGTCAAGAAAGAAGGCGCGACGGCTGAATTGCGCAGCCGGTTCAATGTCGTCGCGCGCCAACTGCTTGCCGGCGATGTCGATTTTCTGGCGATCGCATGCACCGAGCTTTCGCTCCTCGTCGACGGTCTCGATGCCGACATGGCGAAAATCGACGCCCTCGACGTGCTGGTTTCAACGATCGTCGAACGCGCGCGGCCTCCCGCCCGCCCGGTGAGCGCCTGAGGCCTCGCCGTGTCCCGCTCATTTCATTGACCTTCCGCAAGCGCGCTCTAGCTTCGACGCTACCGGCCTGAGATGGGCACGGCGCGCATTGTCCGGGAGGAGTGGAGCGAGAATGAAGAAACTTACCTTTACTGTCGCGGGTATCACGCTTGTCATGCTGACGGCGCAAGCGTCGGCGGGCAAGATAGACGACATCAAGGCCCGCGGCACGCTGATCGTCGGAACCAAGGCCGACTATAAGCCGTTCGGGTTCCGCGATCCGTCCGGAGCGATCGTCGGCATCGAGCCGGATCTGGCCGCCGATCTCGCCAAGCAACTCGGCGTCAAGCTGGAATTCGTGCCGGTCGTCGCCGCCAACCGGATGGAGTTCCTCAAGCAGGGAAAGATCGACCTTCTCATCGCCACCATGTCCGACAAGCCGGAGCGCCGGAAGGTCGTGGAAGCAGTCGATCCGCCTTATTATTCGGATTCCGTCAACGTGCTGGCGTCGAACCGCGCGAAGATCACGTCTTGGGAGGACCTGAAGGACAAGCCGGTCTGCGCGACGATCGGGTCATTTTACAACAAGTCGGTCGCCGAGAAATACGGCGCCAAGATCGTCGGGCTCGATGGCTCCGACAAGCCGCTGGTCGCGCTGAAGCAGGGCAATTGCGTCGGTTATCTTTACGACCAGACATTCATCCAGGGCAAACTGCTCGATAAGCAATGGTCCGCCGATTATTCCATGCCGCTGAAGGGCATCATGGAGACGCCTTGGATCATGGCCGTGGCGCCGGGCAACGATGACCTGAGGGATTTCGTTTCCAAGGCCACGATCGAGTGGATGAAAAAGGGCACGATCGTCGAGCTCGAACAGAAGTGGGGCATCACGCCCACTGATTATTCAAAGCGCATGCACGACAAGTACAAGAACCAGAGCTGACAAGCCTCAAGCGACCGGCTCGGTCGCGTGAAGACCGCGCCCTGGTTGCGTCTGCCAGTGGGTGAAATGCATGCAGGAAATCGCCGCTTGGTTTCGTAGCCTCTACGAAACTACAGGGCTGAATTTTACGATCTTCTACGATCCCTACGATGCGACCCAGTTCGCCAGGGGCGTCGGCATGACGATCTATCTGAGCGTCGTGTCGATCCTCATCAGCCTCGTCGTGGGGGTGATCGGCGCCTGGCTGCAAAGCTCGCGGATCGGGATCGTGCGCGGCTTCATCGAGATCTTCGTCGTCATTTTCCGCAACACGCCTCCCTTGGTTCAGATATTCTTCTTCTATTTCGGCTTGGGCGAGCTGCTGCCCGCCACCTACAACGATATCGGCCTGCGCGAACCGCTTCTTAGCAACGTGCAGTGGGCGATCATTTCCCTTTCCTTGTTTGCCGGCGCCTTCAACATCGAAATCTTCCGATCCGGGATCGAGGCCGTGCCGCAAACCACGGTGGAGGCGGCCGAGGCTCTCGGCTATACGCGCCTCGGCGCTTACCGCTATGTCGTCCTGCCGCTGGCGTTGCGTGTCTGCCTGCCGGCGTTGAACAACAATCTGGTCAATTTGCTGAAGACCACGACGCTTGCCTACGCCATCGCGGTTCCCGAGGCGCTTTATGCCGTCACGCAAATCTGGGCGGAATCGCAGAACGTGACGGAAATGATGTGCGTGCTGTTGGCCACATTCGTTCTGTTGGTCGGCGTGCTCGTATGGGTCATGCACCGCTGGGAGCGGTCGCTGCGCATTCCAGGATTCGGCCAATGACGGAAGGGCGCACCACGCCAACGACCGATCTGCCGGTGCTGCTGCCGGTTCGGCCGCCTTCCGTGCCGGTTTTGCGGTTGCGCGCTTGGCACGGCCTGGCTTTGGCCGTGGCCTTCCTTTTGTTCGCGCCCACCGCTGGCGCCCAGACAGGTTCGGAAGAACTGTCGATAATCGGCGTCATCATCAAATGGATGCCGCTGCTTTTGACCGGCTTCGGCTTCAATCTTCTTATTTCGGTGCTGTCGATGGCGCTGGGCACGATCGGGGGCCTCGGCCTTGGCCTACTGCAGCTGAGCGAGTTCCGCTGGCTCAGCCGGTGCGCGTGGGTGCTGACCCAGTTCTTCCGCAACGCGCCGTGGCTGGTGCTGCTGTTCTTCGCCATGTACCTGATCCCCTACGAGTTCCGCATCGGCGACGTCACCATTCCGTTTCCGGACTGGGTCAAGGCCGTCATCGGCTTCGCGCTGCCGGTGATGGCCAATGTCGCCGAGATCGTGCGCGGGGCGGTGCAATCCATTCCTGGCGGCCAATGGGAAGCGGCCGACTCGCTGGCTTTCAGCCGCCGGCAGACAATGTGGATGATCATCTTGCCCCAGTGCGTGAAGCGGATGCTGCCGCCCTGGATGAACCTCTATTCGCTGGTCACGATGGCGACGGTGCTGGCCTCGGTCGTGGGCATCAACGAGATGCTGACCCTGACCGCGCAGGTTCACAATGCCGAAGGCGGCCGAACGGACCTTCTGGCGCCGCTCTACGCTTTCGCCCTGCTGTGCTTCTTCATCTACTGTTACCCGATCAACCTTTGGACTGTCCGCCTCGAGCGGCGCTTCAACGTCAAGGGCTGAGCCATGGCAACCTGGACTCCCGATGAACCGATGGTGCGTCTCCACGACGTGCACAAGTCGTTCGGCCAGATCGAAGTGCTCAAGGGCATCAGCTTTGAGGTGATGAAGGGCGAGGTCATCTGCATCATAGGACCGTCGGGCTCGGGCAAATCGACATTGATCCGCTGCATCAACGCGCTGGTGCCGATCAATTCCGGCTCGATCACGGTCGAGGGGCAGGAGGTCAACGATGCGGCGCTGGACAAGCTGGCGCTGCGCCGCAAGGTGGGCATGGTCTTCCAGCAGTACAATCTGTTTCCGCACAAGACCGCGCTGCAGAACATCATGATGGCGCCGATCCATGTCCTCAAGCAGGATCGCAGCGAGGTCGAGGCACGCGCACGGGCGCTGATCAAGAAGGTTCGCCTCGAAGGAAAGGAAGACGCCTATCCAGGAGAGTTGTCGGGCGGTCAGCAGCAGCGCGTCGCCATCGCCCGCTCGCTGGCGATGCGCCCGGATTTGATGCTGTTCGACGAGGTGACTGCCGCGCTCGACCCCGAAACCGTCAAGGAAGTGCTCGTCACGATCCGCGAGCTGGCAGGAGAAGGGATGACCTGTATCCTGGTCACCCACGAGATGGGTTTCGCGCGCGAGCTCGCCAACCACATCTATTTCACCGATCAAGGCGTCATCGTGGAGCACGGCTCGCCGCAGGAAATATTGGATCACCCGCGAGAGGCGCGGACGAAGGCATTTCTCGAACAAGTCCTGTAGACTGCGTTGCGACAGCGATGGCCGGCGGGGCTCGCCCGATCCGGTCAGCCTATATCAAAGCGCGGAGGTGGGCATGCGGATCAAGGTCGAAACCCGGCAAGACGGCGATATCGAAGTACCCCGAAGCTTCCGCCTCAACGGCGACCAGGTGGATGTTCTCGAGACGATCGACCAGTGGTTTGGTGCTGACTATCGCTACTGCAAGGTCAAAGGCAGTGATGGCGCGCTCTACATCCTGCGGTACGACGAACTCCGATCGGAATGGTACCTGACAATGTTTGCGAGCGAACGCGCGCAGGCCGTGACGGCCAGGTGGACTTCGCCAAGGCAAGCGCAATCGTCAAAGGGGTTGCTTCAGTAGCATCGCCACCGGTTGGCGGCGCCGTCAGAAAACCTCACTGTTCCTTGCAGATCGGCACCGGCTGCGGAGGTGGCAACGGGTGATCCTTCTTGTATTGCGCGATGACCGGTTCGAGCGTCTTTTTCGGCCAGAATTTCGGGGAGCCGATCTCCTTCAGGCAGGATGCATTCCAATAGAGGCCCGCGCTCGACAGCGATTGCCTGGGCGCCGCTTTCTGCGCGATCGCAGCGATGTCTCGCGACTCCGGATAGATGTAAAGCGTCGTCGGATTGTCCTTGATCATCGGGATGATCTGCTCGGCATCCGCGGGTGACCAACTGGTGCAGCCATTGCTGCGGCCGCCGGCGTAGTTCACCAGCTTGCCGAAGGGGACAAAACCGTCATGGTCGGCATATGAGCTGTTCGGGCTTTTGCGAAGGCACATTCCCCTCAGCAGCGCTGCCGGATGCCCGCCGATCACGCGCTGCCTGGCGTTGGCGGTTTCGCCTTCGCCGTCGAACTGCACGAAGGTGCGCATGAAAACCGCATTCTGCTTCGCGCCGACACGGTAGTAGCCCTTGAACGAGGTCTTCGCCTCGGCGGTCATATAGGCGCCACCGGCCGTCAGCTCCGAATCCATCGCATTGCCGAAGTTTTTCGCGCAGCGTCTTCCGTTGGAAAAATCCGCGACGCCTTTGAGGTTGCGGCCACCGCCGTGACCCGCAGAAACCGCGCGGAACGACTGCTCGGCCTCGCAGATGATGTAATAGCGGCGCCCCAAAACGCCATTACCCAAATCGCCGGGACGCGTCGCGTCCATGGCGAAGTAGCAGGGATTTCTCACCGTACCTTCGCTCACCTTTTTCAGGTAAAGCGCACGTGCCCGTTCAAGGACCACTTGCGAGATCTGACCATCGCCTTCGCCGACATGGGTCTGCAGCCAGGCGGGAATATTTGAGGGTCGCAACGCCGCGAAAGATCGGGCCGACATCGTCACGGCAACGGCAATGAGGCAGAGGACAGTGACGCCCAGCGGAACAGATCTCAACCGCACCGGATTAATTCCCCTCTCGAACCGCTACCCCTTGCGGTGAATCACCTGCGCGCCAATCATAAAAGGCCTCGCGCCAATCGGCGAAACACTTCTTGTTTAGCAGGGGCAGCCGTAAGCCGGGATTTAACATGGTCGAAATCGTCAAGCCCGCGCTCGAACACTTGCCTTCCTACAAGGCGGCGCTGGAGCGCGGCTGGTCGCCCGACAATGTGCGGCTCCTGGAAGCGACGCGCGAGCAGCTCGCGGCCATCGAAGAAGATCCGATGGCATTTCTCGCCGGCCTTGACGATCCCGAGGCCAAGGGGCCGCCCATCACCTTGCCTGACGGCACCAAGGTGCCGCGCTTGCCGGGGTTCCGGCGCTGGATCTGGGACGGCGAGGCCGCCGGCTCGATCGGGCTTCGCTGGCAGAAAGGCACGTCGCGCTGCCGCCGCACGTGCTCGGCCATATCGGCTATGCCGTGGTGCCCTGGAAAGAGGGACGCGGCTACGCGACCGAGGCGCTGCGGTTGATGCTTGACGAGGCGAGGGCAGTCGGTCTCGGCTATGTCGAGATCACCACGGATCTCGACAATCTTGCGTCGCAGAAAGTGATCCTGGCCAATGGCGGCATTCTCGTCGGGCGGTTTGCCAAGGTCGCCGCTTATGGCGGCGCGGAGAGCCTCAAGTACCGGATAGACCTTTAGATCTGTTCACGGGCAAGAGGGCTTGAAGCGCCTATTCGCCAGGCTTGGCCAGTCTTCCTTCCTCGGCCTTGTAGTAGAATTGGCTTGCCACCAGCCAACCCTTCAACGGCCTGAGCGGCGGAATGCAGGTCGCCAGAATTAGGGGCACCGAAACGAAGGCGTGGAACCACATGGACGGCTCGAAGCTCACCTGCGCCCAGACGGCGAACAGGACGGAAGGGACGCAGGCAAAGCAGATGACGAAGAAGGCGGGGCCGTCGGCGGGGTCGGCAAAGGAATAGTCGAGCCCGCAGACGTCGCATTTCGGCGCCAGCTTCAGAAATCCGTCGAACAGCCGGCCTTCTCCGCAACGCGGGCAGCGGCCGCGGATTCCGACCCGCCAGGGCTCGAGGTGGGGATAGTGCGCGTGATCTTGCATAGCTGTCACTCCAGGGGACCTCGCATGGCATTCGATCGGCCTTGAGGTCACTCATACATACTAGTATAATGATTGTATGCATACAATGCGACAAAATGTATGGACAAAGGCGAGATGAATGACGAGAGCGACCTCGACTGGCTTTCTTCTTTGGAGGAGGGGCCTCGCCCGATCTATCTCAGAATTGTCGGTGCGCTCGCGGCTGCCCGTTCGAGCGGCCGTTTGCAGCCGGGCGATCGCTTGCCGCCGCAGCGCGAGCTCGCCCGCTTCCTTGGCGTGGATCTGACCACGGTCACCAGGGCCTTCACCGAAGCCCGTCGCAGGAATCTGATCGACGCAACGGCCGGTCGCGGCACCTTCGTCACGCCCGGCGAGCCGGAAGAGCCGATCCTCGATCTGAGCATGAACATCCCGCCGCCGCCCTTCGGCCTCAGCCTGCCGGCTTTGATCAGGACGGGCATCGACGGGCTGCTCAAGCGCTCCAGCGCGGAAGCGCTGCTCTCATATCATCCCGGGCCCGGTTCGCCGGCCGAACGCGCCGCCGGCTCGTCATGGCTTGCCGCAGGCGGCGACAGGCTGCCGGTCGAGCGCATTGCCGTCGGTTCGGGCGCGCAGGCGCTGCTTGCGGCGGTCCTTCTGTCGCAAACCCGCGAAGGCGACACGATCCTTACCGATGTGCTGACCTATCCAGGCCTGATCGCGCTGGCAGAGGCTACGGGGCGGAAGCTCGCCGGTGTCGGTCGTGACGATGACGGTATGCGTCCCGACGATCTGGAGGAAGCGACGCGACGGCACGGGGCCCGCGTCCTTTATCTCAACCCGACGCTCCATAATCCGACCGCTGTCACCATGCCGGAGGGCCGGCGCCGGGACCTGGCGCGGATGGCCGGCAAGCTTGACCTTTTGGTCGTCGAGGACGATCCCTATAGCCCGTTACTGACCGCTCCCCCGCCGGCCTTCCTTAGTCTTGCGCCGGAGCGGACGTTCCATGTCGCGACATTGGCGAAATGCATCTCGCCATTCCTGCGCACCGCCTTCCTTGCGGCGCCGGACGCGCAAGCCGTCGAGCAGATCGCGGCGGCAATCCGGGGCACCACGATGATGGCGCCGCCACTGATGACTGGCCTTGCCTGCGAGTGGGTGCGAAGCGGCCTCGCCGGCGAGATCGCGGCTGCGGTGCGTGCCGAAGCGCAGGCCAGGCAGACAATCGCGCGCAAAATCCTGCCGGCAGGTTTCGCTCCGGCGGAATCGAGCCTGCATCTCTGGTATCCGCTTGAGGGGCGGCCGCGCTCTTCAGAATTTGGCGACGTGGCCCGGCGTCGCGGATTGGCAATCAGCCCAGCGGGGGAATTTTCTGTTGCCCCTGGCGTCGCTGACGGCTTGCGCGTGGCGCTCGGCGCCGCATCCAGTCGGGAAAGGCTGGAGGAGGCCCTGCGCGGCCTGGTGTCCATCCTTGCCGGCGCCTCCTGGCATTCGCCGCCCGCGGTCTGAGGCGTCACACCGGCAACGCGGTGCGCGGCGTTCTATTCGGCCGCGGCCGGCAGCGGCGGCGTCGCGCGGCTGTGCCATTCCCAGGCCTGCGAGGCAAGCGCTACCGCCACCGCCACCAGCATGGCGAGCGCGCCGGCGACCGGCAGGCTGCGATAGCCATAGCCGGCATTGAGCATCGCAGCGCCCAGCGAGGCTGCGAGCGCTATGCCGACATTGAAGCCCGACGGGATCAGCGAGGAGGCAAGGTTCGAGGCGTCGGCGGTCCACGCCAGGATGCGGGTCTGGATCGGCGCGCCGATGGCGAAGTTGAGGCCGCCCCAGATGACGATCGCAACGACCATCGGCACCGGATAGGGACTGACGGCGTAGATCACAGCCAGCATGACCGCCTGCAGGAAAAGCATGGCGATCAGCGAAGGCATCAGCTTCCAGTCGGCAAGCTTGCCGCCCAAGAGAACGCCGATCGTGGCGCCGACGCCGTTGAGCAGCAGCACAAAGGGGATCAGGCTCTCGTCAAGGCCGGTGACTTCCAGCAGCGTCGGGGTGATGTAGGTGAACAGGCCAAACTGGCCGATCATCAGCATCAGCATCAGGATGAGCGAGGTCCAGACTTGCTGGCGGCCCAGCACGCGCACTTCGCGCGCCAAGCCGGCGGGCCGGTTGGCGGCGCCGGCCGTGCGCGGCAGCAGCGCCAGCATGGCGACGATCGCGACGACGCCCAGCGCGCCCATCACCCAGAAAGTCGCTCGCCAACCCCAGAAGCTGCCGATGGCGGTGCCGGCCGGCACGCCGATGACGTTGGAAACGGTGAGCCCGGAGAGGATCACGGCCACCGCGAGGCCGCGCTGGTCCTCGCGCACCAGGCTGACGGCGACCACCATGGCGACGCCGAAATAACAGCCATGCGCCACGGCAGTCGCAACGCGCAGCAGAAGCATCGAAGTGAAATCGGGCGCCAGCGCGCAAGCGGCCTGGCCGATGGTGAATGCGATGGTCAGCCCGATAAGCAGCGCCTTTCGCGAGACCTTGGCCGTTGCAAGCGCCAGAAGCGGACCGCCGATCGCGATGCCGCAGGCGTAGCCGGAGACGAGATAGCCGGCGGTGGGCACCGAAACGCCAAGGCCTTCCGCCACTTCCGGCAGCACGCCGGCGATGACGAATTCAGTCGTGCCGAAAGCGAAGGCGGCAATAAACAGGGCGATGAGGGGCAGCATGGCGCAAAGATTTAAAATGAAGGCAGCGCGTCAAACCATGGATGCGGGCTGCCGGCAATGCAGAAATTGTCGACGCCGCTTCAGCTTTTCTTGACCCGGTTTAGCTCTGCCTCAGCCGCGGACGGCGAGGCCGGCTTCTTGTCCCTGCCGTGAGGAATTTTCAGCCATGCTCGCCCATGAAGGTAAAAGAGCAGCGGCTTGGTGACAACTTCAGTCCGCCGATGGCTGCAGCGAGCTTTACGCTTCCGGTCACCACGAGCGAGATGATCATCGTGTCGACCGTGCCGGTTGCGCGCCAGGAAAGCTGCGCGAATGGGTGTCCATCGACTAAATCATCCTCCCGGTGGGCCTCGGATGTTCCTTAGCCGACGGAGGCGAGGATGAGCAAAGACTAATTTTGTCCGCGCCGACCGATGCTAGCTCGCTCTAAGCCGCGAGCCGCCGAGCAGCCCGCGCTCCTCGAGCACCGGGTAGGCGATCGAGGCCAGCAGCGAGTTGATCTGCTTGAGGTCGCGGATGGTGTCGAGGTGGATGGAACTGGTCTCGACGCTCTTGGCGGCGCCGTCGCGCAGCCGGACAAAGTGGCTGGCGCTGGTCTCTTTCTCGCGCTCGCGCAGCAGGTCCTTTTCCAGCACCAGTTGCCGGGCGGTCTCGGGGTCGCGCGAGACCAGCACGTTGAAGGCAAGGCGCGCGTTGGCGAGCACCGAGGCATGGAAGGCGCTGAGCTCGCGCCAACCCTCGGGCGTGAACTCCAGTCCGCGCTCCAGCTTTTTCCTGACATGCACCAGCATGTTGCGCACGATGATGTCGCCGACCTGCTCCAGCTTGACGCAGGCGCCGATCAGTTCCTGGCAGCGCAGCGCCTCGTCCTCGCTCAAGGGGTTCTTGGTGACCTTGGCGAGATAGAGTTTGATCGCCGCGTGCTTCTGGTCGACGCGGTCGTCGAGCGCCGCAAGCGCCTTGATCTTGTCGCTGTCGGCGCTCTCGTAGAGCTCGATGATGCGCTTCAGCATGATCTCGACCGTCTCGCAGACCCGCACCACCTCGCGCGTGGCGTTCGCGAGCGCCTGGCTCGGCGTGTCGAGCGCGCTCTCGTTCAGGGCCGACAATTCGACGACATCGAGCGCCGTTGCCGGCACCGGCGCGGCGCCGAGCGCCACGATCTTCTCGGAAGCGCGATAGACGAGGCCGGCGAGCGGCAGGCCGGCCAGCAGGATGATCACGTTGAACAGGATATGGGCATTGACGATCTGGTCGGGTCCGGTCGCGCCGAGGAAGCCGACAGGCGGCTTCAGCGTCATGAACAGGATCAGCATGACCAGCGAGCCCATGCCGCGCATCAGCAGATTGCCGATCGGCACGACGCGGACGCCCGGATCGGCATTGCGGGTGAGCAATGGCGCGATGATCGAGGAGCCGAGATTGACACCAAGCACCAGTACGATGCCGAGCTCCGGCGGGATAAAGCCGCGGCCGGCCAAAGTCACCAAGAGCAGCACCGCCGCGATCGAGGAATGGAACAGCCAGGTGATCAATGCGGCGAGAAGGCAGGCAGTGACGAAATCGCCGGAGAAATAGTTGACGATCATCGGCATCAGCGTGCTCTGGCGCAGCGGCTCCGATGCCTGGCCTATCATCTCCAGCGACAAAAGAAGCAGGCCGATGCCGACAAGGATGCGGCCGAACTGGCGCCAGTCGCGCCGCTCCGTGGCCATGAACATGAAAGTGCCAGCGACGAGGCAGACCGGCACCAGGAGCGACAGGTCGAAAGTCAGCAGCTTGACGACCAAGGCGGAGCCGATCTCGGCGCCGCGCACGGCAAGCTGCCCTGCGGCGCCCGACACGATGCCGGCGCCGGCGAAGGAGCCGACCAGCAGCGTGACGGCGGTGGAGCTTTGCAGGGCGATCGCGAGGCCGCAGCCGGCCAGAACCGCCATCAGCGGATTGCGCATGGTGGCGCGAAGCCTGTGGCGCAGCACATCGCCATAGGCGCGTTCGACGCCGGTCTTGACCATGCGGGTGGCAAACAGCATCAGCGCCACCGCGCCGGCAAGGTGCAGAAGGACGACGGAGCCGCTCATACCTGGCCCCGCAATGAGGCGGCAAAGAAGGAGGAAAGGGCACGAATCACAAGCATTTCGGGGGCCGAAGTTACTCCAAACAATTTTAGCCGGATAATAAATTCTGCTCCGCTTGGGCGGGGGCCGGCACGCGACGGCGTGTGTCGGAAATGGATGGAAGACATATTGGTTGCATCCGCCCGCTGCGCCAGTCGGCCTGACGTGGCGCGACTGCCGGCCCAAGGGTCAGTTCGGGGTTTTCCCTTTGTTGAAATGACCTTCACAAGCATAGGAAATCATTACAGAATTGTAATCCAAGCGTTCAGTTTCGGTTCATATAGCCGCGGCTATCTCCTTGCCTATCGACAACCAAGGAGCACCGACCATGAAGCGTCTCATACTTTCCGCCGTCACCGCCTCGATGCTGGCCGCTTCGGCCTTTTCGGGTCAGGCCGCGCCGCTCGTTCAGCCGAGCGCGCCGCAGTCGAATTACACCCAGGTCGACTGGCAGAAGCCGGGCAGGCATGTCGAGAAGCGTGTCGTGAAGAAGAAGGTCGTCGTGAAGCGCAGCCATTGGCGCAACGGCCAGAAATATTCCAACTGGAAACGCCATCAGGCGGTGCGCGACTGGAACCGTTATGGCCTGCGTCGTCCCGGCCCCGGCCAGGAGTGGATCCGCGTCGGCAACGACTACCTGCTGGTCAGCATCGTCTCCGGCATCATCTTCGGCGCAATCGCCGCGCACTGATCCGGCAACGGCCCGAGACGTTAGAGCAATTCCAGGAAAAGTGTGAAACGGTTTTCCGTCCGGAATTGCGTCAAAACAAAGAGATAGAGCGGTTCGGCGTTTCCGTGAAACGATGAACAGCTCTAAAGAGGCGGCCGCTCGGCCGCCTTCTTTTTGTCTGTGAAAAGCGGGTACGATGGGCTTTAGGAGTCGTCGCGCCCGTGCGGCTCGATTATATGAGGGCAAACGAGCCTTTCCCGATGCGCTTTCCGCCCGCCTTCCTCGACGAGATACGCGACCGTGTGCCGATTTCCTCGGTGATCGGCCAGCGCGTTTCGTGGGACAGGAAGAAGACCAACGCGTCGCGCGGCGATTTTTGGGCGTGCTGCCCGTTCCACGGCGAGAAGAGCCCGTCCTTCCACTGCGAGGACAAGAAGGGCCGCTATCATTGTTTCGGCTGCTCGGTGTCGGGCGACCATTTCAAGTTCCTGACTGAGCACGACGGCATGAGCTTCCCCGAAGCGGTCGAAAAGATCGCCGAGCTGGCCGGCGTGCCTATGCCGGTGCGCGACGCCGCGGAGGAACGCCGCGAGAAGGAGCGCGCCAGCCTGACCGACGTGATGGAAATGGCGACCGCCTTTTTCCAGGAGCGGCTGCAGGGACCGGAAGGCGCAAAGGCCCGCGCCTATCTGCGCGACCGAGGCTGACGCCGGCAACACAACAGTCGTTCCGGCTGGGCTATGCGCCGGACAGCCGCAACGCGCTGAAGGAACATCTCGCCGCCAAGGGTGTGCCGAAAACCGATATCGAAGCTTGCGGGCTGGTGCGGCACGGCGACGACATCCCAGTCTCCTATGACTGGTTCCGCGACCGCATCATGTTTCCGATCCCGGATTCTCGCGGCAAGGTCATCGCCTTCGGCGGGCGGGCGCTGGCGCCCGATGCTCTGGCCAAATACATGAACTCGCCGGAGACCGAGCTCTTCCACAAAGGCAATGTGCTCTACAATTTCGCCCGGGCGCGCAAGGCAGTGGCAAAGGGCGGCACGGTGATTGCCGTCGAAGGCTATATGGACGTGATCGCGCTGGCGCAGGCCGGCTTCGAGAATGCCGTGGCGCCGCTCGGCACCGCGCTTACCGAAAACCAGCTCGAGCTTCTGTGGCGCATGGCCGGCGAGCCGATACTCTGCTTCGACGGCGACCAGGCCGGGCTGAAGGCGGCATGGCGCGCCGCCGATCTGGCCCTGCCGACGATCCAGCCCGGCCGCTCGGCGCGCTTTGCGCTGCTGCCGGAGGGCAAGGATCCGGACGACCTGGTTAAGGCGGATGGGCCGGACGCCTTCCGCGCGGTGCTGGCGGAAGCCAGGCCGCTTGCCGACCTTTTGTGGATGCGCGAGACAGCCGGCGGCGTCTTCGACACGCCGGAGCGCCGCGCCGAACTCGAAAAGAGGCTGCGCGAGATCACCAGCCGCATCCGCGACGAAAGCCTGCGCTACCACTATCAGCAGGAGATGCGCGAACGGGTCTTGAGCTTCTTCGGCTCGCAGCGCGGCACGCGGCAAGGTCATCAACGCCAGGACGGTCGGCCGGGCGAGCGTGGCAGAGGTTCGGCGCCAGGCGGGGCGTTTGGCCGGGGCGCTGCCGGTGCACGCACAGCCATCACCGAGAGCCTCGGCCGCTCGGCGCTGGTCAAGCGGACGGGTGAAGCCATGTCGATGCGCGAGGCGACGATCATCGTGGCGCTCATCAACCACCCGGCACTGATCGACGAGAATTTCGCGCATGTCGAATTCCTCGACCTCGCCAATTCGGACCTGCGGCGGTTGCACGCCGCTATCCTCGACGCGATGGCGCATGATGCGGCCGACGACCGCGACGCGGTGATCGCCACGATCGTGCGCGCCGGGTGCGGCGACATCTGGGAGCGTGCGGTCGCGCTGATCAAGCGCGCAAGGCAGTGGCCGGCGCTCGAAACCGCGGGACTTGACGATGCCCGCGACGCCTTCAACCAGGCGCTGCACTTGCAGCGCAGCGCGCGCACCTTACATAGAGAGCTGAAACAGGCGCAGGCGGCGCTCGATGCAGACCCTTCGGATGAAAACTTCCGGCATCTCGTCGAGATTCAAGCGCAATTCAACGATATGCAGGCAACAGAAGCGCTGATCGAAGGGTTCGGCGTTTCATCGGGCAGGGCTGGACGCGTTTAGGTCCGAATCTGCCCCGAAAATGAAGTGGAAATATGCAGGCGCGTCGAAACGACGCCTCTAAGTCGGGTAATTGATTCGCTTTTTTCATGCGAATCATGCCAGAGGCGCTTGACCTTCTGGCAGATTGGCGGAATCAGGACGATTCGAAACGTTAACCGTGCCCCGGCGGCGGCGGGAAATTTTGAGCGATGCGAGGTGCTGGTCACTGGACAGGCAAAAGGCCTGCCACAGATACCAGGGTTAATCTGGACTTAATGCATGGCGCCCAAAAGTGGAGACCGGTTTTGGGGCAACGACATGCACCAAACAAAGAGATGATGCGGTTACTGGCCCGGTAAGAAGCGTTCTGGTGCGAGCGCAACCGGTATGACCGGTCCGGCAAGCTACGCGGCTTCGATGTTGGGCCGCTTGGAGACGACAAAGAATGGCGACAAAGGAAAAGGAAGAGGTCGAGACCGAACGTGAAGGCGCCACCGATGGCCCTCTGCTCGACCTTTCCGATGATGCTGTCAAGAAGATGATCAAGGCCGCCAAGAAGCGCGGCTATGTGACCATGGACGAGCTGAACTCGGTGCTGCCTTCGGAGGAAGTGACCTCCGAGCAGATCGAGGACACGATGGCGATGCTCTCCGACATGGGCATCAACGTCGTCGAGGACGACGAGCAGGGCGAGGAGGCGGAGGCGGCCGATTCGGGCGCCGATTCCGACGAGGACGCCAACGAGCTTGCCGAGCAGACCGGCACCGCCGTCGCCACCACGACGACCAAGAAAGAGCCGACCGACCGCACCGACGACCCGGTGCGCATGTATCTGCGCGAGATGGGCTCGGTCGAGCTTCTGTCGCGCGAAGGCGAAATCGCGATCGCCAAGCGCATCGAGGCCGGCCGCGAGACGATGATCGCAGGCCTGTGCGAAAGCCCGCTGACCTTCCAGGCCATCATCATCTGGCGCGACGAGCTCAACGAATCGAAGATCCTGCTGCGCGAGATCATCGACCTCGAGGCGACCTATGCCGGTCCCGAGGCCAAGCAGGCGCCGGTCGTCGAACGCGTCGAGGAAGCGCCCAAGCCCGAGGAAAAGCCGCGCGGCCGCGCGGCGGCGCGCGATGAAGAAGACGACATCACCAATGTCGGCAGCGACACGCGCGGGCTGGAGGAAGAGGAAGACGACGAGGACGAGGCAAGCCTGTCGCTCGCCGCGATGGAAGCGGAACTGCGCCCGCAGGTGATGGAGACGCTCGACGTCATCGCCGACACCTACAAGAAGCTGCGCAAGCTGCAGGACCAGCAGGTCGAGAACCGTCTCGCCGCCGCCGGCACGCTTTCGCCCAGCCAGGATCGCCGGCTGAAGGAGCTGAAGGACCAGCTCATCAAGGCGGTGAAGTCGCTGTCGCTCAACACCGCGCGCATCGAGGCGCTGGTCGAACAGCTCTACGACATCAACAAGCGCCTGGTGCAGAACGAGGGCAAGCTGCTCCGGCTCGCCGAAAGCTACGGCGTGCGCCGCGAGGAGTTCCTCAGGGAATATCAGGGCTCGGAGCTCGATCCGAACTGGACGCGTTCGATCGCCAACCTGACGTCGCGCGGCTGGAAGGAGTTCACCAAGAACGAGAAGGACGCGATCAAGGAGCTGCGCGCCGAGATCCAGAGCCTCGCCACCGAGACGGCGATCTCGATCCTGGAATTCCGCAAGATCGTCAACCAGGTGCAGAAGGGCGAGCGCGAGGCGGCGATCGCCAAGAAGGAAATGGTCGAGGCGAACCTTCGCCTCGTCATCTCGATCGCCAAGAAATACACCAACCGCGGCCTGCAGTTCCTCGACCTGATCCAGGAAGGCAATATCGGCCTGATGAAGGCGGTCGACAAATTCGAATACCGTCGCGGCTACAAGTTCTCGACCTACGCGACGTGGTGGATCCGGCAGGCGATCACCCGCTCGATCGCCGACCAGGCGCGCACCATCCGTATCCCGGTTCACATGATCGAGACGATCAACAAGATCGTGCGCACCTCGCGCCAGATGCTGCACGAGATCGGTCGCGAGCCGACGCCGGAGGAACTGGCCGAGAAGCTCGCAATGCCGCTCGAAAAAGTGCGCAAGGTGCTGAAGATCGCCAAGGAGCCGATCTCGCTCGAAACGCCGGTCGGCGACGAGGAGGACTCGCATCTCGGCGACTTCATCGAGGACAAGATGGCGATCCTGCCGATTGACGCGGCGATCCAGGCCAATCTGCGCGAGACGACGACCCGTGTGCTCGCCTCGTTGACGCCGCGCGAGGAGCGCGTGCTCAGAATGCGCTTCGGCATCGGCATGAACACCGACCACACGCTAGAAGAGGTCGGCCAGCAGTTCTCGGTCACCCGTGAGCGTATCCGCCAGATCGAGGCCAAGGCGTTGCGCAAGCTCAAGCATCCGAGCCGGTCGCGCAAGCTCAGAAGCTTCCTCGACAGCTGATACGGAAATCAGACAACCATCGAAAGGGCGCCATTGGCGCCCTTTTTTGCGTTCCAACCATCGCACTGCCGCCTTGCCCGGGCTGTTCGACAGGAGGATAATTTTGCGGTCGGATGCATTTGTGGGCGACAAGCCGGATGCCCGCCCCGGCGCGCCGGTCGTAACGGCCAAAGCGCCGTGCTCCGTGGCACCGGAGGGAGGTATGCCATGACGACCTACATCATGCTGATCAACTGGACGGAGCAGGGCGCCAAGAACGTGCGTGAGTCGCCGAAGCGGCTCGATGCCGGCAAGAAGCTGCTGGGGGAGATGGGCGGATCGTTCAAGGCGTTCTATCTGACCATGGGCGAATGCGACATGGTCGCCATTGTCGAAGCGCCGGACGATGCGGTGCTCGCGCGCTTTGCGCTGATGCTGTCATCGGGCGGTAATGTCAGGACGCGGACGATGAAGGCGTTTCCGGAGTTCGCCTATCGCGAGATCATCAGTTCGCTAGGATAGGGCGCCGTTGCAGGCACGTGCACGGTTGCGGAGCGTCACAGCGCATCCGATAGTCGCGTCATGCCCAAACCCCTGCTGACGGTCTGGTACAATACACGCTGCCCTGTCTGCGACGCAGGCATCAACCACCAGAAGCGGCGGCTGATCGAGGCGGTCAAGGCAGGCCGCGTCGAATTCCGCGACATCAATTTCGAGCCTGCGGCGCTGGCCGGATATGGCGCCTCGCTGGAGGACATCCGCCGCCGGCTGCATGCGACCGATGCCGAAGGCAGGCTGCTGGTCGGCGCGGATGTGGCGGTCGCGGTCTGGCGGATGACGCCGGGCGAAAGCTGGCTGGCGACATTGTTCGGCAATCCGATCGCGCTGCCGCTGACGCGCTTCGCCTATGACCGTTTCGCCGATCTTCTCTACGCCTGGAACCGCCGCAAGGGCCGCTGGTAGCCTGTTTCTCCGACAGGTTGCCTCGCGTTTCGATCGCTTGGGCACGTTCTCTTGGCGCCCACCTCGATACATCGTAAGATATATCTTGACTCGACAAAGGTTGCGACCTAACTAAGATATATCTTAAGACATAACTCAAGGAGCAATCCATGCACAAACACAATCATTTCGGCGAGCGCATGTTCATGCATATGGCCGGCCGTTTCGGCGGCCGTGGCGGCGGCTTCGGGCCGTTCGGGCACGGCATGCGCGGCGGCGGTCGTGGCGGCCCGGGCGACATGTTCCGTGCCGGTCGCATGCTGGCCGACGGCGACCTCAAGCTGATCACGCTATCGCTTCTGGCCGAGGCGCCGCGCCACGGCTACGACATCATCAAGGCGCTGGAGGAGCGCACCAGCGGCATCTACAGCCCGAGCCCCGGCGTGGTCTATCCGACGCTGACCTTCCTCGAGGAAGCGGGCTATGCCGTCTCGTCCAGCGAAGGCAACAAGAAGGTGTTTTCGATCACCGAGGCGGGCCGGGCGCATCTCGAGGAAAACCGCGAGATGATCGACCACGTGCTCGACCACCTCGAGCGTTTCGGCCGCAAGATGGCCAAGGCGCGCGACTGGTTCGGCTGGAGCGACGAGGGCGAGGACGGCGGACGGCGCGGTCGGCATGAAAAGCGGGACCGGTTCCGCGCGCTGCGGCATCGGCTGCGCGCCGCGCTCAGCGATATCGTCGATGCGCCGGAAGACAAGCAGGCCGAGGCGATCAGCATCCTGGAAGATGCCGCCGCAGCCCTCGAGGCGCTGTCGCGCCGCTGAGGACAATGGCTGGCTCCGAAGGAGCTATTGCCCGAGCCAATTTTTTCGAGGCCACGCTGTAGTGAAAATCGTCCTGCAACGCGCTATGTGATGCAGGACGATTGCCGTTGGAGGATATTGAAATGTCTTTTCTGAAACGTCTTTTCGGCGGCGGTGGCGGCGAGGCGGCAGAGGCCGGGGCCGCGAAGCCGGCAAAGCAGGTCGAGCACAAGGGATTCCTGATCAGCGCCACGCCCTACAAGGCCGACGGTCAGTACCAGACCTGCGGCGTCGTCTCCAAGGAAGTGGACGGCGTGATGAAGGAGCATCGCTTCATCCGCGCCGACCGTTTCGCCGGGCTGGATGATGCCGTCGACATCTCGATCAAGAAGGGCATCCAGCTCGTCGACGAGCAGGGCGAGAGGATGTTCGGGTAGCCGCCGCGCGCTTTTTTGCCCCGATCAGAACGCGACCTTGTCGCCGCCCTTGAGCTGCAGGATCTGCCGCGCCTCGTCGGGCGTGGCGATCGAGGCGCCGAGCCCCTCGATGATCTGGCGGACCTTGGTCACCTGCTCGGCGCTGGAGCGGGCAAGCTTGCCCTTGCCGATCCACAGCGAGTCCTCCAGGCCGACCCGCACATTGCCGCCCAGTGCGATCGCCTGTGTGGCGATGGGCAACTGGTGGCGGCCGGCGCCCAGCACCGACCAGTGGTAGTCTTTGCCGAACAGCCGGTCGGCCGTGCGCTTCATGTGGGCGACGTCTTCCGGGTGCGTGCCGATGCCGCCGAGGATGCCGAACACGCTCTGGACGAAGAACGGCGCCTTCACCAGGCCGCGCTCGACGAAATGCGCCAGCGTGTAGAGATGGCCGATGTCATAGCACTCGATCTCGAAGCGCGTGCCGTTGTCGGCGCAGGTGCGCAATATGTGCTCGATGTCGCCGAAAGTGTTGCGGAAGATGCGGTCGCGCGAGGATTCGAGATAGGGCCGCTCCCAATCGTGCTCGAAAGTCTTGAACCGCTCCAGCATCGGAAACAGCGCGAAATTCATCGACCCCATGTTGAGCGACGCGACCTCGGGCGCGAAAACCTTCGCCGGCCTGACCCGCTCTTCCACGCTCATGGTCGCGGCGCCGCCGGTGGTGATGTTGACGACGCAGTTGGAGCGCTGCTTGATAACCTGCAGGAACGGCGCGAATGCCTCCGGCGACTGGTCGGGGCGTCCGTCGGCCGGATTGCGGGCATGAAGGTGGACGATCGCAGCACCGGCCTCGGCCGCCTCGATGGCCGCCGTGGCGATTTCTTCCGCCGTCACCGGCAGATGCGGCGACATCGACGGGGTGTGGATCGAGCCTGTGACCGCGCAGGTGATGATGATCTTGTTCTGGTTTGCCACTTTGTGATGCCTCGATCTTTCGCTATTTGACCGCGCCTTATTCGACCGCCCCCTGGGTGATGCCGGAGATGAAACTGCTTCGACAGCACGATGTAGAGCAGCGTAATCGGCAGTGCCGCCAGTGTCAGCCCGGTGAACAGCATCCCCGGTCGGTGGTGAATTCGCCGGCGAACATGGTCAGCCCCTGCGGCAGTGTCGTCAAATTGCCGGAGGCGGTCAGCACCAGCGGGAAGAAAAAGTCGTTCCAGATCGGCAGTGCTCGATGATCATGCAAAAAGGCAGGCGCCGACCGGCGCCTGCCTTTTTCATTGTTAGGGCGATGATTACGCAGCCACGGCGATCTGGCCGGCATTGGTGGCAGCGGCAGCGATGGCGTCGACCTTGGCGGTCGCCTTGGCGAGCGCCGCGGCGACAGCGTCGGCACCCATGCCCACGCCTTCGACGCGGATGACTTCGACGTCGGTCATGCCGAGGAAGGCAAGCACGCTGCGCAGATAGGGGATGGCGTGGTCCATCTGCACGGCGGCGCCCTCGGAATAGATGCCGCCGGAAGCAAGCACGATATAGACCTTCTTGCCGGTGACGAGGCCTTTCGGGCCGTTCTCGCCATAAGCAAAAGTCCTGCCCGAGCGGGCGACGTGGTCGATCCACGACTTCAACGTCGAGGAGATGTTGAAGTTGATAAAGCCGGTGGCGAGGATGATCGTGTCGGCCGCGAACAACTCGTCGAGCACCGCATCGGACACGCCGACCACCTCGGCCTGGCGCTGGCTGCGCGCCTCGGCGGGCGTGTAGATGCCGGTCGCATAATCGGGGTCGATATGCGGCAGCGGCTTGGCGACGAGATCGTGCACGACAAGCTTGGCAGCAGGGTCTGCAGCAAGCAGTTTCTGGGCGAGGTCGGTGGCGACGTGGGTCGAGTGCGAAGCAGCGCCGCGCGGGCTGGACATAACAAGCAGAATAGACATGGCGGTGTCCCCTTGGGGTTGGATTGAAAACTTCCCCGCCTATATGGGATTGCGGCTCTATCTGGAAAACTGGTATAATTTGCATGGTATCCATCTAGAATATGGATTGATCATGCAACCAAATCCAACACTCGATCAGCTTCAGATCCTGGTGGCGGTGGCTGACACCGGCAGCTTCTCGGCCGCGGGGCGCAAGCTCAACCGGGCGCAGTCGGTGGTGAGCTACGGCATTTCCAATCTCGAAGCGCAGCTCGGCCTGAAACTGTTCGAGCGTGAAGGCGTGCGCGAGCCGCAGCTGACCGATGTCGGCAAGGCGATGCTGGAGGACGCACGGCGCATGATCGGCGTCCTGCAGCGCATCCGCTCGCGCGCCGACGGCTACCGGCAAGGGCTGGAGGCGGAAGTGAGCGTGTCGGTCGACGTGGCGTTGCCTTCGCCGGCGCTCGTGCGGGTGCTCAAGGCCTTCGAGGCCCAGTTCCCCGCGGTGATGCTGCGGCTTTATATCGGCTCGCTCGGCCTGATCGTCGATCAGGTCGTCAACGGCCAGTCGGACCTTGGCTTTGGCGGGCTGATTGGTGAAGCCGACGTCAATCTGCTGCGCATCGGCTTCACCTCGATGGTGCCGGCGGCTGCACCCGACCACCCGCTGGCGAAACTGCCGAAACCTGTGGCCGTCGAGGATCTGCGTGAGCATATCCAGCTCGTCGTCTCCGACCAGTCGGAGCGGACGCGCGGACGCGACTATGGCGTGTTCGCCTATCGAACCTGGCGGCTGACGGATGTACGCACCAAGCACGCGCTGATGCGCGAGGGTCTCGGCTGGGGCGGCCTGCCGCGCTGGCTGATTGCCGACGATCTCGCCAGCGGCAGGCTGGTCGAGCTCGATCTCGAGCCCTATCGCGAAGTCCGCGCGCCGCTCTATGCCATGCACCGCAGCGACCGCAGCCCCAAACCGGCGGCATCCTGGCTGATCGACGAATTCAAGCGGCAGCTCGGCTGCTTCAACGAGATGGAGCCGGGCGTCTGGACGGAGGAGGGGCCGGAGACAAGCCGTCCATGAGCTTCACGTTGGCAGCAGATGTCGGCATTGGCTCCGGCCATATGGCTGGAGCCCTTCGCGGCGATCTATGCTGGAGCGACTTGAATCGGACCCTGCTGCATGCGTGACATCCGCCTTATCCGTGCGCCCTCCAATCTCGGGCTGCGGCCTTTGCGGCCGGGCCATGTGCCCGGCACCTGGCGTGGGCCTGCGGCTCTGACCGAGGCCGGGCTGGTCGAAGCCTTGACGCCCGCAGCAATCGTCGACCTCGAGCGGCCGGCCTATAGCGCCGAACCGGAGCCTGGCACCAGGTTGCGGAACGGCCATGCCATCCGCCGTTTCAATCTCGAACTGGCGGATGTCGTGGCCAAGGCGCTCGGGCAAAGCGAGTGGCCGCTGGTCATCGGCGGCGACTGCTCCGTGCTGCTTGGCGCACTCGCCGCCGCACGGCGGTCGGGTCCGATCGCGCTGATGCATGTCGACGGCCACAGCGACTTCCGTCATCCCGGCAATTATGACGTCAATGCCATGCTCGGCTCTGCCGCCGGTATGGACCTGGCGCTTGTCACCGGCCGGGGCGAGCCGCTGCTTACCGAATGGCCGGGCATTGCCGGTCCGCTGGTCCCAGACGAGGCGGTGGTGCAGATCGGCGAGCGCAATAGCCGCGATCCCGACTTTGCCTGGGCCGACATCAATGCGACCGCGATCACGCGCATCGATGTCTTCGCGGCGCGGGAACTGGGCGCGGTGGGAGTGGTGGAGAAGACAAGGGCGGCGTTGGCGCGCGTCGGCTGTCCCTACTGGCTGCATCTCGATGTCGACGTGCTCGACCAGACGGTGATGCCGGCCGTGGATTCGCCCGGCAGTCCCGGCATCGATCCCGACGACCTCGTCGCCACCCTGTCACCATTGGCGATGGACCAGCGCTGCATCGGCATGGACATGACGATCTATGACCCGGACCTCGACCCGAGCGGCGAACTGGCGCGATTGCTGGTGTCGCTGCTCGGGCGGATCGTCAGGCCAGGATAAGCTCAGCTCCTCGCCACAGGCGTCACCACCACCTGGCTCACCCCGCTGCGGCGCACGACGGTGCAGAGCGTCTCGCGGCCGATGCGCTCGGCATCGAGCAAGCGCACGAGATCATCGACGCCCGTGACCGGGCGGCCGTCGATGGCGGCAATGATGTCGCCTTCCTTCAGGCCGGCCTTCGCGGCGGGACCGTTCTTCTCGACGCTGCGCAGGCGCACGGCCGTGTTCGTGGTTACCTGCGACAGGAGGGCTGCGCGGCGTGGCAGGTTGGTCGTATCGGCCGAGACACCGATGAAGGCGCGGCGCACGCGGCCGAAGCGGATGATCTCGGAGATGACGAAATTGGCGGTGTTGGAGGCGACGGCGAAGGCGATGCCTTGCGCGCCGTGGATCATGGCAGTGTTGACGCCAATCACCTCGCCGGCCGACGACACCAGCGGCCCGCCGGAATTGCCCGGGTTGAGCGCGGCGTCCGTCTGGATGACGTCGTCGATCAGCCGGCCGGTCGAGGCGCGCATCGAGCGGCCGAGCGCGGAGACGACACCGGCGGTGACCGTCCATTCAAAGCCCAGCGGATTGCCGATCGCGATCGCGATCTGGCCGCGCCTGAGACGCTTGGAATCGCCGAGCGGCGCGACATCGGCGAAACTGCCGTCGGCGCGCACCAGCGCGATGTCGGTGTCGGGATCGCGGCCAAGGACGCGGCCTTCGCGCGCAGCGCCGTCCGGCATGGTGACACGCACGGCGCGCGCGTCGCCGACGACATGGAAGTTGGTGACGACGAGCCCGTCCTGGGCGATGACGAAGCCAGAACCATGGCCGCCGGCGCCAATGCGCTCGATGCGGCACACGGCCGGCCCGATACGGTCGACGGCGTCGGCGACGGTCGCCGAATAGGCATCGAGCAAGGCGTCATCGGATTGGAGTTTTTCGGCGGCGAAGGCCATGGGTGGAGCTCCGTGTCATTCGGCAAGGCGATGCATTTTCTTTCATGCGTGCCGTTGCCCCAAAACCGCGCGGCACTTTTGGACGACACGCACTATATGTGCGGAGCGGCCGCAATTGCCGCGACCTGACCACATGGCCAGTCCGGCTGCCGACTAGCCGTCAGGCGAGTATCCGCGGGCGAGCCATGGAGCGATATCTGGGTCACAGAACCCAGGAGATCATCGATATGAGCAACTTCAATCTCAGTGCTTTTTCCGACGCCGTTGCCAATGTCGCGGCAGCTGCCGCGCCGGCGCTGGCGAGCTTCGCCACGCATCACCACCGCACCGCCAGCGCCTTCCACTGGCATGATGGCTTCTTCGTCACCGCCGAGGAAGCGGTCGAAGCCGGCGAGGAGATCGAGCTGACGCTGGCCTCGGGCGAAACCGTGAAGGCCGAGCTTGTCGGCCGCGATCCTTCGACGGGCGTTGCCCTGTTGAAACCAGCCTCCGCCGCTGCCGGTTTGCCGCAGCTGCCTCAGGCCGCGGCCGTGCGCCCCGGCCACGTGGCGATCGCCCTCGGCAGCAGCGACGGGACGGCACTTGCGGTGTTCGGCAGCGTCGGCGAGGTCGGGCCCGCCTGGCGCTCGATGCGCGGCGGAACGATCGATCGGCGCATCAACCTCGCCATCAACACCGGCGGTCGTTTCGAGGGTGGTCCGGTGCTCGATGCCAAGGGTGGCCTGATCGGCATGCTGCTGTTCGGGCCGCGCCGGCGGGTGCTTGTCATGCCTTACGAGACGATCGAGCGGGCAGTGGCGACACTGCGTGAAAAGGGCCATGTCGCGCGCGGCTATCTCGGCGCCGGGCTGCACCCCATCCGCAATGGCGACACGCACGGCGCATGGTGATGAGCCTTGACGACAGCGGCCCGGCAAAAGCCGCCGGCCTTCATGTCGGCGACATCATCGTCGCCTGGAATGGCGAGGCCGTGCATGGACCGCGCGAGCTGATCCGCAAGCTCGGGCCGGATAGCGCCGGCGCGGTCGTGACGCTTGGTATTTTGAGCGGCGGCACGCAGCGCGACGTTTCGATCACCATTGGCGAGAAGCCGCTGAGCTGAGAGGATCGATGGCAAGCAGCGCGGCACAAACGATTGCCAGACCGGAGCCGACAACCCACCGGCTGACGGTGCTGATCGCGCTCGGCGACGCGGCGCGCGCCGAGCAGCTGGCCGACACGCTTGCGGCGAGCGACGATCTGCTGCCGACACTCGCCGGCAGCGGTATGGGTCAGGCGGCGGATGTCGCCTTGGTTGATGAGGCGGCTTTGGAAAGCCGGGCGGTGAGCCCGGCAACGCCGTGTGTGTTGCTCTCCCGGCGCGCCGGCCACGAGCGGTCGGCCGGCAATCTGTTTGCGACGCTGCCAGCCTCCGCCGACAGCTTGCTGATCGCCGCCGCCTTGCGGTTGGCGGCATCCGGCTATCGCATCAGCAAGTCAGGACCCTCGGAGGCCCATGGCGATTTCCATGGAGAGCTTTCCGAGGACGAGACGCCTGACGACAACCAGCCTCGCGCGGCGTTATCGCCGCGCGAAGCCGAAGTGCTGGCGCTGCTGGCGGAAGGCGCGCCCAACAAGGTGATCGCGCGGCGGCTCAACATTTCCGTCCATACGGCGAAATTCCATGTCGCCGCGATCCTGATCAAGCTCGGCGCCGCCAATCGCACCGATGCCATCGCCATCGCGATGCGGCAGGGACTGGTGCTGGTCTAGAGACCCCGGCCCGGTTCGCCTTGGTTTCCTACCCTACGCAACGTAACCACTTCGGGACACTCTGGACTCTTGCGCGGTGCTTCTCTGCCGCGCAAAGGTTCGCGCATGTAGTATTGGAAGGGAGGCGGAGCAAAAAATGTCGCTCAAGGGAAAGACGCTGTTCATCTCGGGCGGATCGCGCGGCATCGGACTGGCGATCGCGCTCAGGGCGGCGCGCGACGGGGCCAATGTGACGATCGCGGCCAAGACCGCCGAGCCGCACCCGAAGCTGCCGGGCACGATCTATACCGCGGCCGAGGAGATCGAGCAGGCCGGCGGCACGGCGCTGCCGGTGCTTTGCGACATCCGCGACGAGGCTCAGGTTGCCGATGCGGTGGCAAAGACGGTGGAACGGTTCGGCGGCATCGACATCTGCGTCAACAATGCCAGCGCCATCCAGCTCACCGGCACGCTGGAAACCGACATGAAGCGTTACGATCTGATGCACCAGATCAACACGCGCGGCACGTTCCTGGTGTCCAAAATGTGCGTTCCGCACCTGAAGTTGGCCAAAAATCCTCACATCCTGAATCTGGCGCCGCCGCTCGACATGAACGCCAAGTGGTTCAAGAACCACGTCGCCTACACCATGGCCAAGTTCGGCATGTCGATGTGCACGCTTGGCATGAGCGCCGAGTTTGCCAAGGACGGCATCGCCGTCAATTCGCTGTGGCCGATCTCGACCATCGACACGGCAGCCGTGCGCAACCTGCTGGGTGGCGCCACGGTCGCGGCGATGAGCCGGTCGTCCGACATCATGGCCGACGCGGCGCACGCGATCTTCCTCCGCCCGTCGCGGGAGGCGACCGGCAATTTCTACATCGACGAGGAAGTACTGCGTGCTGAAGGCGTCACGGATTTCTCGATCTATGCGCCCGGTGGGGCTGATCAGCTCGCAGGCGATTTTTTCGTTCCTGACGAGGTGTTCGCGAACTCGCAGACGAAGGTCAAAAGAATCTACTGATGAGCCGGAATCGTCTCACTCCGCCTCCGCCTTCTTGCCCTTCGCCAGCGCCATCACCCGGTCGATATAGGCGAGCATAAGCGCCGAGAAGACGAAGGCCAGATGCATGACGGTCAGCCACATGAGTTGATCGCTCGTGTAGGAAGCGTGGTTGAGGAAGACCTGCAGCAGGTGGATCGACGAGATCGCGACGATGGTCGAGGCGACCTTGACCTTCAGCGAGCCGACGTCGATCGTGCCCAGCCAATGGACTTCGCCGTCCTGCTCGTCGAAGCGGCTGACGAAATTCTCATAGCCCGAAATGATCACCATCACCACCAGTGAGGCGACAAGAGCGGCGTCGATCAGGCCGAGCATCTTCAAGATCGTGTCGGTATCGCCGAGCGTGAAAACGCTCATGACGAACTCGTAGAGCTTCTTGCCGAAGGACAGGGCGTAAGTCGCGAGCGCAAGGCCGAGCCCCAGATAGAAGGCGACCAGCAGCCAGCGCGAGGCAAGGATAACGGATTCGATCGCAAGTTCGAGACGCTTCATGAGGTGTTCCGGGCTGATTTCGCTTTTGGATGTCGGGCGTATTTCGGGCGGATAAACTCTCTTTTCAAGGCAAAAAAGCCCCGCCGGAGAGGGGGACCGGCGGGGCTCATGTGTCCCGCTGGAGTCGGGACAGGGCAGGGAACGCCCTGACTGGAATCTGGGTGCCTCAATGCGGCGATTCAATGAGCATGGCGGGACAAAGCGGGACAATTCTTCTTGCATATTGAAAGAAAGGGCCCGTCCGGATTCGGGCGGGGCCCTTATCTTGTCGCGCTGATTCCGAAAGCCGGACCAGGATCTTGAAATCAAACGCTAAAGCGTCACCGAAACGGACGCAGGTGACGCGCCTTAGGTTTTTATGCATGTCGCCCGAAACCACAGTCGTCGCGACATGCATCA
>NZ_LPWA01000107.1 GCF_001510895.1 Mesorhizobium loti
CGGCTTCACGCCGTCCGCCGCCACGTAGACCTTCACCGTGTGATGGCTGCAGCCCAATTGCCGCGCGATCCGCTTCAATCCCCACCCGCACGCCTTCAGGCGCAACATCTCCGCCACATCGTCCGGCGTCTTCATCACCTGCCCCCGTGGATCACTCCACGACGGGCTTTCCGTGATTCGTTGTTCGTTCATTTGCTCTCTCCTCAGCTATCCACTGAGGGGGCAATTCCTCGTGGCGCCGAGGGGGCAAATTTCCATGACGCGCGACACAACTCGAAGACAGCGCCTGCCCTTGTGCCGTCTCGCGCGGCCGCTAACTTGATTCCGTGCCAGGGACGAGTATGGTGTGTTCAAGCGCATATCGTTGGTACGTGGTGGATAAATTTGGTGTACAAGCGATCAATGTCGAGTAAATTCCTGACTGAAATTCGACGACTTGTATCAAATAAGCAGATTTCTACCGAAATGAACTCGACTTCGCACGAGAGCGAGGGTTCAGCCCGCGGTAATCATGTTGAGGAAGACGTTTCGCTTCTTAGAAGAAGGGCGTTTATCTCTTTCCTTATTAGGAACAATCCACACTCGCTTGTACGATAGGAATTGATCCGCAATCGAAGGCCGGACTTGTGCATAGTGTGCGAAGCGATCCGAGCGCGGGATCGGGGGTGTTTGACGGCATCTGCTACAGCGTACGAGAAATCCCGAGTGATGAAGCGCATCGCTCGATCGCGTAGATCGCGAAAGAAGCGTGTAATTTGGTGCAGACGAAATGGGAGGCTAGGCAATGGAGCCGACAAAAATCGAATTGCTTAGCGGCGAGGAAGGCGCATCGAAGATCAGGGTGCCCGCTGTCCCACTCAGCACCGGTGCTATTGTGCTGAGCGCCGAGCAGGCGCCGAAGGCTGAGCAAGACGTTGCGGCGCTCGACTTTGCGACCATCGCGCCCTCAGAAATCATCAAGCTGGGGCTTGGCGCGGAGCGATCCCTGCAATCGACGCTCGATGGTTTTCTGGCACGGCTCGATAAGAACACTTCGGCCAAACTTTTCGAACTCTTCGGGCGCCTTGAGAAGGGCGTTGACGACGCGAAGCTCCCAGAAATCCTCGAGCGTCTGCATGAGGGGGACAAACCCGGATTCTTCGAAAGCCTATTTGCCCGTTTCAGCGGCAAGTCGCCCGATCAACTGCTTCGCGAGTTCATGGACGACGTCGGCGCGCTGATTTCCGGCCGGACGCAAACGCTTGCAGACCAGATGCAACGGCTTGAGGGAGAGTTGGCCGGAGAGATGCAGAAGCTGTTCGGCGAGTTGAAGACGCTTGATACGCTTAAGCTCTCCTACGCCGATCACTTCAGCGATTTCACCGTGGCCGCGGCCGTGGCCCGCGCGTTCCTCGATAAGGTGAAGGTCTATGTGGCCGGCGAGCAGGCGATGGCGAAGGAGGCCGACGTCGTAGCGCAGACGAGGCTGCGTGAGCTCCAGGACAAGCTAAGGCTTCTCGAAAGCCGGGCACTGGCGCTCGAGGGCACCTATACGCGTCTGCCGGCTGATCAGATCGTCATTCAACAGATCGAGCAGGCGGGCGTTGCGACCCTTCAGGAGACGGCAACTACTGTCGCTACGCGCTTCGCCTCGATCAAGATGACGCTTCTTTCGATCCACGGTGCATTTGCGGTTAAAAGCGTCCAACAGCTCAGCGAGCGCCAGGCGCGAATGGACGAGCAACTTGCCAAAATCCGTGGCGCTACATTGAAGGATGTTGCGGTCGCCGCGGCCAAAGCTCCTGGCGACAATCGACTGGCGCAGGCGCAACAGATCGAGGGTATCGTGGCCACCACGAAGGAAGTGCACGCGATGATCGAGGCGGCAAAACGCCAGACGGAAGAGAAGTTCGCGACGGCCCGTCAGAAGTTCGCGCAGGCACGCCAGGAACTGGCGGCGCTGAGCTAGGCTTTTCTGCCGGCAACGGTTTCCACCGCGCATCGACATGAGGATTTCGAAATGCTGACACTTTCCCTGGAGAAGCGAGGGGCGGAGTCCCCGAAGAAGCTCCAGCTTTCGCTGAGCAAGGGCGCGCGCTTCACCGTAAAGATCGCGTGGCAATGCGAGGCCGACCATCAAGATGATGTCGATATTCATGCTCTGGAGGCGAGCAATTCAGGCGGCGGTGCCAAGGTAACGGCACTGGAAAGCATCCTGTCGACGTATAACACCAGAAAGATGAACCCGCGTGGCGGTGTTCTCCAGAACAATCCTGACGGCTCGTTCTCCACACCATCAGGTGGCCTTACCCATTCCGGCGACATCCGCGTGCAGGGTAATTTCGAGACCATCATCGTCGACGGGTCGCGCATCCCCGAGGGCGTGAACGAGATCCCGCTCTTTGCCACCGTGCATCGGGCGGAGCATGGCGGCGAACATGAGGGCAGCGAAGACGGCGATTTCAACGTGGTGCAGTTGGGAAGCGTTATGCTTGGCTCCAACGGCTGGGAGTATGCGCCGGTCGGACGCGGCTTCACCGGCACGATCAACGACGTCCTGGCACATTTTTCCTGATCTGAGATGCCCGACGAAACGCGGAGCAAGTTGCGGCCTACCATCGTCTCGCCCCCGGCGCGTAAGGCGAGCATCCCCCAGGTCGGGCCTGCGCGCCCGTTGCAACCGGACACAGCAGGGTCAACTCCGACGGTCAAACAGCCGACCGCCATCGCCGGGAAGCCGCGTGAGCGCATACCGGTCACGGCCGGCGATCTGCGCAAGCTCTCGCCCGGGGCGGCAAAAGACGTGATCGACCGAACGCTGAATTTGCTAGGCGCCTTCGTGGTTGAGAAGGCGAGCGAGCGGAAGGCCATACTGTGGGGCCATGATTTGCAGAAGGCCTACAGCGACGCGATTGCCGAAACGCTAGCGCTATCCCAGGCACCAGTGGTGCGCAAAGTGCAGGGCTATATCACGCGGATGTTGGAGATCCTCGGCTCGTTCGATGTGATGAGCGCTTTGGGAAAAGGCGGCGGAGGCATTGGCCGGTACTTCAAGGGGATCAACGGCAAGACCGACACGGTCAGCGAACTGGCGGCGGCGCGCACGGAACTCGATCAGATCGTCCGTATCATGGGAGAGGCGCTCGGCGAGCTTCTCGACCTGAGGGACAAGCTGGAGAAGAATGCGCGGACGGTGGAGACGATCGCAGTCGACGCGGAGGCTGCCGCACTGGCCGCCTTATACTTGTCGGAATATTTCAGGCCAGCAGGCGCGGCGCTCGCCGACCGTTTCCTGGAGCGCAGCATGAGCCTGACACAAACCCTCCTTCAGATACGCGGCAACAGTGCCATTCGGGACGTGCAGATCGAACAGCCGATCCGCATGATCGGGTCTATCCAGAACGTGACGCTTGTATCGATGCCGCACTTTCTGTCCAGCCTCGCCGCAATTAATTCTCTGGCCCTTCGCGACGCCTTGGTCACGCCGACAGAGGCCAGCGAGCTGAACTATAAGCTTCACGACATAATACGACAGCTGAAATCCTAGGAGGAAGAAATGAGCAAGCACGCGGCCGTCGGCAGGCAGCCACTGAAACTTGATCTCAACAAGTCAGCGCAAAGCCTCAGACTTTCGTTGGACAAGGCAGGCGTCGCTTCTGACATCAAGGCCGAGCTAATTTTCGACATCGATGTGTCTGGATCCTTCGAGCACGAGCACGAGGAGGGCACCACCAGCAAGCTCATCGAGCGCCTCGTGCCCTACGGCATAGTGCTTGATCCTGATGGCGCCATGGATGTCTTTACCTTCAGCCATGGCGCCAGCACTGCCCATCGGGTCGGAACTGTTACACCGGCGGATGCCGAAGGCTACATATTGCGCAATGTCGTCGACCAGGTACCCGGCTGGAAAGGTGGTACCACCTATAGCTATGTCCTCGAAAGCAATTTGCGATACTTCGGCTGGCTGCCATTCGAGGAGCGCGGTGGCATGCTCAATACTATCAGCCGCTTCTTCGGGGGCGGACAGGGTCCGCAGTTCCGAGATAAAAAGAGATCGATCGTCATTTTTGTGACAGATGGTGAGAACGAAGATGGTGACGAAGCCCGCACCATGCGCGTACTGGCGGAATCTCAGCAGCGTGGGGACAACGTCTATTTTCTTTTCATCGGGGCTTGCGAACACAACGTCGAATTCAAGTTCCTGAAGACGATCGCCTCCCGATTCAAAAACACCGGCGTGGTGATCATCCGCGACCTCGAGGCGTTCGTTCAAAAATCGGATGCCGAGATCAGCGCCGAGCTCTTGGGGAAGGAGCTGATCGATTGGCTGAAGGCGTAGAAGCGGAACCTCGCGTCTAGCAGGCTGTTGAAGAAGTCCACTTGCGGGCGATGAAGTCAGCTTCGTCGCCGTTGTGGAAGCAGATTTGGCCATTGATCGAGCCGTCAGGTTGGATTTCAGCCCAGCCGTCGCCCTGAGCTTCGTCCATTTCGTCGTCGCCTTGCCAGGAGAAGGCGACATGATTGCCGTCGGCCCCTCCGAAGATCTGCCCGGTGACGCAGCCGAAGGCGAATTCGCCGGAGCCATTGGCCGCGAACTCGATATAAGCGGGCTCCATCATGTCGGGATAGTCCTCGACATAGTCGGGCATCGCGACGATCCGCCAGCGGCCGGCGAGGCTCATGCCTGTACCGCCAGCAGCTTGGGCAAGCGGACCAGATTGTAGGCCGCCAGGTTCAGGGTGAAGGCCGCGCCCACACGGGCGCATCCTCGCAGCTTGACCTTGGCCATGCCGGCCGAGGCCTTGATCCAGCCGAACACCTCTTCGATCCGCTTGCGGCAGTGCTGGCTGGCATCATAGCCCGGATGGCGCTTCGTGCGGCCATCGATCGCCGTCACGCGAGGCTTGCCGGTTTTGCTCAGATGGCCGTCGATGGCGATGTGCGGCGTGACGTTGCGCTCGCGCAGATCCTCGACGAACTGGCGTACGTCATAGGCCTTGTCGGCCCCGAGCGTGATGCGCCGCCGCAATGGCCGGCGTTCCAACATGGCAAGCGCAGCCTCGCGTTCGGCTTTGCCCGTGGCCTGGGTGACGCCGCCATCCACAACCAGCCCGTGACGGTTCTCCATCAGCGCATGGCCCATGTAGCATAGCTTCGCCGGCTGACCGTCGCCCTTCTTGTAGAGCCGCGCCTGCGGGTCGCTCGTGCTCCGGTGCGTATCGTTGGAGCGCTTCTCCTTGTGGAAGCCGCGCTCGGCGTTGCGGCCAGCGCCATCCGGATCGTTGTCGCCGCCATCCTTGCGGCGGAAACTCTTGATCGAAGCCCAGGCTTCGATCAGCGTCCCATCCACCGAGAAGTGATCCGACGACAACAGCCGCTTCACTCTTGGCTGCGCCAGCACCGCGCGCAGAAACTTTGCCGCGATCTCGCCTTCCAACAGCCGATCCCGGTTCTTGGTGAAGCTCGAATGATCCCACGCCGGCTCGTCAACGCCGAGCCCCACGAACCAGCGGAACAGAAGATCGAACTCCATCCGCTCCATCAACTGACGCTCCGAGCGAATGCCGTAGAAAGCCTGCAAAAGCATCGCACGCAGCAAGCGCTCCGGTGCAATCGAGGGCCGGCCGAGCCCGGGCCGATAAAGCACCGCAAAATCGCCGTCCATCTCCACAAGAGCCGCGTTCACGATCTCACGTATCACCCGAAGCGGATGATCGCGCCGAACCCGCGCCTCAAGGTCGACATAGGAAAATAGCGAGCCCGTCCGGTCGTCCAATCCGCGCATCCACAAATCCCCAAATCCTCAGGGAACCAGTGAATCACGCTCCAAACAACCGCGCCAGTACTTCTTCAACAGCCTGCTAGGTCTCGGTCGCGAGGGGTCGCTCCAGCCCGACGGCGATCTATGTAGGCAATCTCCAAAATCACGACGGCAATTGAAGGCGTGGTAGAATTTCAGAGCGGGCTGTCAGTTGCGATTGCGCGAGAATGTCGACAACTCCGATTGCAGATCCAAGAAAGGCCGAACGCCCCTGGAAGATTCCGGATGAGGCTAATTCAGGATCTGGCTCAGAAATAGCTTGCTGCGCTCGTGGCGAGGGTTGGAGAAGAAATCGGCCGGGGGGCTGATCTCTACGATCTCTCCCCGGTCCATGAAGATGACCTGGTCGGCGACCTGGCGGGCAAATCCCATCTCATGGGTAACGCACAGCATGGTTATGCCTTCCTCCGCCAGGGAGACCATGGTGTCGAGCACCTCCTTCACCATTTCCGGGTCGAGCGCGGAGGTCGGCTCATCGAACAGCATGGTCTTCGGGCGCATGCAAAGCGAGCGCGCGATCGCCACTCGCTGTTGCTGACCGCCCGAGAGTTGACCGGGATACTTTTGCGCCTGTTCCGGGATTTTGACGCGTTCGAGATAATGCATGGCTACCTGCTCTGCCTGCTTACGCGGCATCCTTCGCACCCAGATCGGCGCCAACGTCAGGTTTTCCAAGACAGTCAGATGCGGGAAGAGGTTGAAGTGCTGGAAGACCATCCCGACGTCGCGGCGAATTTCGTCGACCTTCTTCAGGTCGTCGGTCAGTTCGACGCCGCCCACGACAATCCGGCCCTGCTGATGGGCCTCAAGCCGGTTGATGCAGCGGATCATCGTCGATTTGCCCGAACCCGATGGGCCGCAGATCACCAGTCTTTCGCCGCCACGCACAGTGAGATTGATGTCATTAAGCGCGCGGAAGCCTCCATACCATTTGCTCACGCCGATCATCTCGATAGCGGCTGCAGTTTCGAGAACGGGGTTGGACGGCGTGCGCCCGGCGACGGGGATCGAAGGCAGCATCATTGGGTTTCCTAGTGAGCGGCTGGGCCGCGCCGCTCGAGGAAGTCGGCGAAGCGGGCGAACGAGAAGGATAGCGCGAAGAAGATCGCACCGATGAAGAGGAAGGTCTCGGCAGCGGGCGAGGGCCATTCCGGATCAGCCAGTGCCGCCTTGCCGGAGCTAATGAGGTCGAACAGCCCGACGACAAGCACCAGGCTGGTGTTCTTGATCATGACGATGATGGTGTTGGCGAGCGCGGGAATCGCTACGCGGATCGCCTGGGGCAGGATGACGAGATATTGCGTGCGCCAGAAGGGCAGACCGAGCGCTGCAGCTGCTTCGTATTGTCCTTTGGGAATCGCCTGCAGACCTCCTCGGATCACCTCGGCAAGATAGGCAGCGGCGAAGACGGTGAGCGCAACAAGCGCACGGGTAAATTTGTCAGGCAGCAACACTTCGGGCAAAAACAGCGGCATCATGATTGACACCACGAAGAGGATGGAAAGGAGCGGCAAGCCGCGCACCGATTCGATCAGGATCACAGCACCGGTCCGCAACACCGGCATGGTCGAGCGCCTTGCCAGCGCGAGCAGGATGCTGACGGGGAACGCGACCCCGATCGCCACGACGGTGAGGATCAGCGTCACCGGGAGGCCGCCCCAGGACGAGGTTGGCACTTCGCTCAGGCCGATACCTCCACCCATCAGCCAGAAGATCAGCGCGAGCGCGGCCGCCCAGAGCGCCAGTAGGCGAGGCGTCCAGCTTGCGGGCCGCACCGACCAGGCGAGCAACGTCAGGATGACTAGGCAAACCGTGGCGGGGCGCCAGCGTTCGTCGAGCGGATAGATGCCGAAAAGGAGCTGGCCGGATTTGGCGTAGATGAAGCTCCAGCAGGCGCCGGTTGCCACCCGGCAAGCCTTTGGATCTGGATCGAACAGAACGGCATCCATCACCGCCCAGCGCAATATGGCGGGCACCGTGATGACGAGCAGTCCGCCGAACACCAGTGTGAGCGCGGCATTGAGTGGTGTCCCAAACAGCAACTTGGCAAGACGCGACATCCCGCTGAACCGGAGCCGGACAGGCGGTGCGTCAGCGGAAATGGAGAAAGGCATGGCCATGGTTCATCGCTCCACGATGGCGGTGCGGCGATTGTACCAGTTGGCCGCGCTCGACAGAGTGAGAGTGAGATTGAGGGCGAGGTAGACCCCAAGGATGATGAAGACGCCTTCGATCGAGTGGCTGGACTTGCTGATGATCGTGTTCATCACCGCGAGGAAATCCGGATAGCCGACGGCGATCGCGAGCGTCGAATTCTTGACGACGTTGATGTATTGGCTGTTGAGCGGCGGGACGATCACTCTCAGCATTTGCGGGATGACAATCAGGCGCAGGATCTTGCCGCGCGGCAGCCCAAGCGAATGACCAGCGTCCCATTGGCCGCGACCGACTGACAAAACCCCGCCGCGAACGATCTCTGCGACGAAACCGGTGGTGTAGATGGTCAGCCCGATCAGGATAGTGCTGAGCTCGGGAGTAAGTTCCACACCGCCCTGGAAGTTCGATCCTTGGAAGACCGGTAGGTCGACCGAGAAGCGAATATCGCCAAGCCAAAGACACGCCACCACTGTCGCCAGGACGGCAAGCGCCGCCATCGGCGACAACCGCCCTTTTCGCACCGCTACCCAACTGGCGACCGCTGTCGCCAGTGCCAACGCGACCACGAACAGTCCTGTCGATCCAACGTCAACGCTTAGGCCCGGAACCTCTAGACCACGCATAGAGGCATAGACACCCGGCAAGGGGTTCAGCGCCTCGCCGACCGGCGGCAGGATTTTCCACCACAGCGAATAGAGGAAAATAAGCAGGACGATCGGCGGCGTGTTGCGCGCCAACTCCACCCATACACGGCAGCTGCCGGCCGCAAGGGGATTGCTGCTCAGACGGGTGATGCCGACAAGCAGGCCGAGCACGGAGGAGAAGATGATGACAAGGGCGGAGATGAAGACGGTGTTAGCTACCCCTGTCACGATCGCCCAATAGTAGGGATCTCGCGTTTTGTAGGTGAGGATGGCTTCTGAGATGACGATCCTGGACGGAAGCTTCAGGAAATCGAAGCCGATTGGAATGCCACGCGCCCTGAGATTGGCGAACGTCGTGGTAAGGAGCAGCGCTAGGAAGCCGACGAAGAAGGCGACCAAGGCGCCCTGAATGAAAATCGATCTGGTCTTGGCGTCACTTAGCATGCCGGCCTCGGAGAGGTTCAGGTGTCAGCAAGGAAGGGGGCGCTGGCCGCCCCCTTCTGCGGGGCTCAATCCCACGGGAAGGGATAGTTGAGGCCACCGTCCTTCCACAGAGCGTTCAGGCCGCGTTCGACCTTGAGCGGGCTGTCCTTGCCGAGATTGCGGTCCCAGATCTGGGCGTAGTTGCCCATCTGCTTGATGACGTTGTAGACCCATTTGTCGTCCAGCCCGAGCGGCTTGCCGAAGCCCGGTTCCTCGCCCAATACCCGCTTTATCTCCGGACTGCCCGAAGCGAGCTTCTCATCGATATTCTCCGACGTGATGCCATTGGCTTCGGCCCAGAACAGGGCATTGAGCGTCCAGCGCACGATGTCGAACAACTGGTCGTCACCGCGGGCGACCGCGACGCCGTTGGGTTCGGCGGCATTGCCGACCTTGATGATGTCGTAGTCGTCGGGATTCTTGGCTACGGACGCCCGCTGCCCGGCGGCCGCTGTGCCATCGGTGACATAGGAGTCGCAGCGGCCGCCGAAGAACGCGTCGCGCGCTTGAATGGTCGAGTCATAGTAGACCTTCTTCATCGCGATTCCGAACTGGTCCTCGGTCTCCTCGATTGCTTTCTCCGTCAAGCTGCCTCCGCCCTGCAGGCAGACGGTCTTTCCATCGAGCATTTTAGGCTCGGTAATGCTGTCGGCCTTTCGGACAAGGAGGCCGTCAGTATCATAAAGATTGATCCAGACGAACCGCACAGTCGTATCGCGGCTGTAGGTGATCGTTGATGTGCGGGACAGGATGTCGATCTCGCCGGTTTGCAGCGCCGGAAGACGCTGACCGGCGTTGAGCGGCACGTAACGGATCTTGTCCTTGTCGCCGAGAATGGCGACCGCGAAGGTACGGCAAATATCGGAGTCGAAGCCGCGATAGTAGCCCTTCTCGTCAGGTCGGGAGAGGCCCGGCACACCCTGACTGGCGCTGCAGCTGACGTAGCCGCGCTCCTTGATCTTGTTGACGACTGCCTGCGCGTCAGCGTCGCCGAGTCCGGCGGTGACGCCGGCCAGCCCTATCGCAACGCCAGTGAGCCATTTCAAACCGTTACCCGTCATGTTCATTCCCCTTGTCGTTGAAGTTGTTGTCATTCTACGTGCTGGTGTCGGCCATGGCGGTCCCGTCCTGCCGGCTTTCTGCAAACAGTTCGAAGGCCTGAGAAAGATCGGCTAGAAGATCGTCGAGCGCCTCGAGGCCGATCGATAGACGCCAGACTGGTCCAGGCCTCAGCCAGCCGAGGCCGGTGCGACCCTTCCGGGGATCGCTGACGGCGATCAGCGAATGTACGCCACCCCAGCTCGCGCCAAGCCTGAACAGGCGGAAGTGGCGCAGGACCTCGGATTGCGTCTCCGCCAGGTCTGGCCGCAACACCAACGAGAACACACCCGCCGAGCCTGTAAAGTCGCGTTTCCAGACCGCATGGCCAGGATGAGTTGCCACGCTTGGATGCAGTATCTGCGCGACTTCCGACCGTCTCGACAGCCAGGACATGACCTCCCGCGCCGTGGCTTCGGCATGGCGCATGCGCACTGGCATCGTCATCAGGCCGCGCTCGCATAGCGCGCAATCTTCCGGCGAGACGCCGTAGCCCAGGAATCGCGCCGTGTCCTTCAGGCGCCGAAACAGGGCTTCGTCGTGCACAGCTACCGAGCCCATCAGAAGGTCGCCATGGCCGCCTGCATGCTTTGAGAGCGCCTGCATCGACATGTCGACGCCACGGGCGAGCGGCTTGAAATACAGGTGCGAAGCCCAGGTATTGTCGGCTGCGACGAGTGCGCCAGCCTCGTGAGCCGCAGTCACGACCTGCGGCACGTCCTGCACTTCGAAAGTGGCCGAGCCGGGCGATTCCACCCAAACCAGCCGCGTGCGGCGATCGATCAGTTCCGCGATGCCCCCGTCGAGCCTTGGGTTGTAGAGAGTGGCCTCGATGCCGAGCTGGGCGAGGAAACGACCGACCATATCGCGCGCCGGGCCGTAGAGCGTCTCAGGTATCAAAACGCGCTCGCCACCGCGGCAGGCAGTCATGGTTGCCAGCGTTATGGCTGCCATGCCTGACGGCACGACGAGAGCGCGTGACCCACCTTCCAGTTTCGCGATGTGGTCTTCCAACTGGCGACTGGTCGGCGTGCCATAGAGCCCGTAGCTGAAGCCGTCGTAAAGACGATCGATGCGACGCTCGAATGACTCCAGATCGTCGAACACAACCGTCGAGGCGCGCTCGACCGCCATCGCCATCGCTTGGAATGGCTCCGCAGAGCGCTTGGGAGGATGCACATGTGAGGTGTCGTCGCTCAGGGTCATGAAGTGACGTTAGCCAGCCGACCCATTGCCATCTATGGCCGAGGCGATAAAGTCCATGCGTTTTTGATATGGGCTACCAATGAACCTGCGCGATATTGACGTCTTCAACGCGATCATGATCGCACGCGGCGCCGGCGCGGCGGCAGCGTTGCTCGACACCCTCGCAGCCCGCTATCAGCCGGTCGCTGGCAAAGCTGGAGGCCGAACTCGGTTTCAGGCTGTTCGATCGTATTCGCGGCAGGTTGGTGCCCACACGTGAAGGTGAGTTGTTCTATGCAGAGGTGAAAGCCAACCTGGTCGGGCTCGACCGGCTTAAGCTCCGCGCGGCCCAGATCAAGGAGGTCGGCACCGGAACCATCCGCATCGCCAGCCTGTCGGCGCTCGGACACGGCCTGGTGCCGCGGGCTATCGTGGCCTTCTCCCGCCGTCATCCGCAGGTCCGTATCAGCTATCAGGTTCGCACCTCCAATGTCGTGCGCGACTTGGTGGCTTCCGGCAGTTTCGACATCGGGCTCGCGGCGGACGAGGTCGACACGAGCGGTGTGCTTCACAGCGTCTTTACCACTCCGCGCGCCGTGTGCGTGATGCCGAAGAACCATCGACTGGCGCGAAAGCCCATCATTACGCCGAGCGATCTCGCCGACGAACCGTTCCTCGCATTGTCGCCCGAAGACACGGCGCGACTTGCGATGGACAAAATTCTGGCCGCAAACGGCGTGCGACCGCGAATATTGGTCGAGACCCCCTATGGCCTGACGATCGCTATCCTCGCAGCGAAGGGCATGGGGGTCGGCTTGGTCAATTCCTCCGTCATTGCCGACCGCATGATCGAAGGTATCGTCGCCAGGCCGTTCGAGCCGGCCGTCTATTTTCGCGCACTGATCCTGCGTCCGCCCGACGGCATCAATTCGACCCTCATCTCCGAGTTCACCGCTGAACTCTATAACGCGCGCAACGCGCTATCGAGCGAAGTTCACGAAAGATGACCTACGTCCTCGCCTGGGTCATTGTTGAGGCAAGAAATCGAAGCACAAGTCGACTTGCTGAACAGCGCAACACCGCTGAGGCCTTTTGCCGCGACGTTGGCCATCGAATGGGCCTCTCTGCGGGAAAAGCAAGCCGTTCAACTTTGGGAGGCTCGGCGTCTTCACCTGTTGATTCTCCGGCAAGCGAGCCGACTTTCTTGACGATGTCCCGGGGGGTGCCCATGTGACCGGCGTTATCGAGCATGAGGATCGCAAGCATGAAGTGTCCAAATGATAATCGTGATCTCGTGATGTCAGAGCGTCAGGGTATCGAGATCGACTATTGCCCGGAATGCCGCGGCGTCTGGCTAGACCGCGGGGAACTCGACAAGATTATCGAGCGCTCTACCGGTTCCGAGCCGGCCCGGGCAGACGACCCCGACACACGATACAGGGTGGTGCAGGATAGCGCGATCATCATAACGACCGCTACGGGAAACACGACGTCAAGCACGGCAGGAAGAGAAGGTCTCTGCTTGGCGATCTCTTTGATTTCGACTAGCAGCCCGGCTGGGGCATGCGTCGCCGCCCACAGGACGAGCAAGTCCTCCAGGTGCAATTGCGGGTCGCCATTGCGTGAGCCATTTGTATCCGTCTTGGCACTCCGCCGCGACGTGGGCAGAAACCGTTGGAGAACGCTGTTTCGTGGCGTCAGCCCGGCGCTTGGCTGTCGACAAGGACAGCTGCCTTGCGGACGTTTTCAGCGAATGCTGCCGACGGCAGTGCTGCATGAAGGCCTACTGCAAGCATGAGGGTCAGCGCGGCACGTTCTAATCGCCCGGGAGGTGCGGATCGGCCAATGCCGCATCTGGGCGGCTGATAGGCACCGAAGTCAGTGAGGTTTGTTTTGCCAGTGCCTTCTCGCCGCTGCGTTTAAGCAGCTTGCGGAAACTTGGATGCATGCCTCCATCCGCGTAGGCATGAGCCATCGAAACACGGCCACTCGATGCAAGACCTGTTTCGGCGACCTGATCCGACTGCATGCGCGCGGCGACTTTAGGATCTGGCTGGTTCACGGCAGGCGGGCACGCAGCCAGAACATTGCTGGGCTCACCACCTTCGAACTCGGTATCGAACACGTAGCGGCCGTCGCAATAAGACACCTTGGGCTGGTGCCGGGTCACCTCGAATATGTCGTATCCGCGCTTAAGGTCGGTCCAGAAGGAAAAGTTCGGATCGTTTCGGTTTTCAACCATGTTGCGAGGCGTCATTCGGAACGGAAACGCCTGCACCTGGAATGACTCCTGCCCGGCCTTGATGGCTTCGCGGGCAACGGCGTAGATCTCCGCAACCCCTTCATCTGTGAGCGCATAGCACCCAGACGAGGAGCATGCTCCATGCACCATCAGAGCCTCGCCCGAATAGCCGAGCGCTGCTTCAAGCTTGTTTGGGTAGCCCAAATTGAAGGAGAGATAGTATTGCGAATTCGGATTCAGCATCCCGGCGCTCACGGTGTAGAAACCCTCGGGAGCTTGCCGGTCGCCAATCCGTTTCTTGGGGCCAAGCTGTCCAGACCAGCGGCACATCGGGTAGGTCTTCAGCAGGGCGAACTTACCGCTTCGGTCACGCTTCCAGATTTCCAACTCGCTTTCTTGCTTGAATATCCTGACGAGGATCGGAGCGGATGGCGACATGGACTTGCGCGACATGTCGGCGAGCAATGCCGCGGGTACAGGCCGGGTCCCTTTGCCCTCGACTTCCAGAACGCTGGACACGCAGCCCTCTAGGACAAACGCCAGCGCCACGATCCATCCAATTCTGAAGGCATTGAGCATTCTCGGAATCCATATTTTGGCAGTGTGGCTGCCCGTCCGAAGCCACGCCCAGTGTCCACCTATCATAGTTAAGAACAGATTGCCGCTGTCTTGTAGCGGCCGGCGAAGAACAGGACCGATGGCAGCGCAGCCTCTTAAGCCGCCGCCTTCTTCTCGGCGCCGCCTGTGTTCATCGTGCTCTGCTCGACGGCGTCGATCGTCGGGCGCTCATAGGAGGAGATGGTCTTGCGGCCGAACTCGATCGCGACCTGCGGCAAGGCGCCGTTCATGTAGGCGAGCAGCGTCTGCTTGACGATGATGTAGAGGCGGTTCTTCTTCTCGCGCACGGTCTTGATCTTGGTGGCGACCGGACCGACCACGGCGTAGGAGAGGAAAATGCCGAGGAAGGTTCCGACGAGTGCGGCGCCGATCAGACCGCCGAGGATTTCCGGCGACTGGTCGAGCGCGCCCATCGCCTTCACCACGCCGAGCACGGCGGCGACGATGCCGAGCGCCGGCAGGCCGTCGCCGACCGCGACCATCGCGTGATAGGCCTTCAGCTTGTCGGTGCGGATCGTCTGAATCTCCTCGTCCATCAGCGCCTCGATCTCATGCGAGCGTGCGTTGCCGATAATGATGATGCGGCAATAGTCGCAGATGAAATGCGTCAGATCGTGGTTCTTCAGGACGGTCGGGAACGCCTGGAAGATGGCGGACTCTTCGGGATTGTCGATATGCGCCTCGACCTCGCTGCGCGACTTCGAGCGCAATTCGCGCATCAGGCTGTGCAGCACTCCCAGCGTCTCGAGATAATCGCGTTCCTTCGGCACCGCCTGCTTGAAGGCTTCGAGAATGCCCTTGCCGGTGTCCTTGACCGTCTTCATCGGATTGGCGACGAGGAAGGTGCCGAGCGCCGCGCCGCAGATGACCACCGCTTCCCATGGCTGCAGCAGCACGCGTAGGTGTCCGCCCATGGCCATGAAGCCGCCGAGAACGCAGCCAAGCGTCACCACAAGTCCGATCAGAATACCCATCGCTGCCTCTCTTATGCAGAGCTTGGGTACCCTATGCGGACCGCCTTGCCTGAAGCTTGCGATTACGTCCCAATGTGGGTCTTGGCGGAGCTGCCATGCCTTACCTCGGAACTGGGTTTAACTCAGGTTCGCTTTCGCAGAGGTCATGGTGCGCCAGAGCGCGGATTGCGTAGCAATCCTCTATTTAGGCCCCGTCGCAGCCAGTTGAGATTCGTTGAAGTTCATTTTCCGATCGAAGCAGCTTAGCGATTTTTGCCCGCAGCTCTTGAGCTGCTGCTCGGCGATTTTATCCGCCTGATCGCAACGGCGCTCCGGGTGCGCGCTCAGCCAGATCAACTGGCGTTCCGATCGGAAGGAGCCCTGAGCCTCTATCCGGGCGGCGCCAGCAACAGCGGCTCAGTACGATGCTGATCTGCTCAAAGGCGATCAGGTGCCCCGCAAGTCGGAGCGATCGCCGCCGCGGATTTGTCCATAAGCCGCGACGACGATTCTGACGAAATCCCGTCTACATGCCCTCACCGGGAGAAACGGCCGCCATTCCACCCCTGATGTCGGCTACCCTGGGCATTCCTGCCTTGGCGCCGTGGATCCACGCCTGGTCGGTGCTAAAGGAATACAACGGTTGATAGTCCGGGAGTTCGCTATCTTTCAGGACGATGTTGCTCAGATTGTCGAGAATGAAAGCCCCTTCGGAAGTGCGGATTGCAAGCACCGCGTGAAAGAAGCCTCTTTTCCGATCTTGGAGGACGACGAGCGACATGTCGCTCGCTGGAACGTCGGCACTGAGCAAGGCCGTCATTTTGAGTATTGCAAAATCCTCGCAATCGCCGGCTCGTCGTTCGAGAACCTCTGATGGCTTTGCCCAATAATCGACATTGTGATAGACCGCGTTGTCCGTCTTGTAGGCAATCATGCGGTTTATGGTGCTGTTGACGAAGGAAAGCTTCTCTTCGAGACCCTTTCTCCTGGCGATCTCCACCATGTTGGAATAGGAGCTGCCTCGGCGGCTGCAATCGTCGTGGTCTGAACATTCCACGATGGCCCGATAGATAGATGCCCACCGGGTAGCGACTGGGAAACTACGCATCGATAGGGCTACTGATCTGAATACTCCTGGACTGATCGCCGCCGTTTTTGTCGCATCCACGGCTGTATTGATCTGAGTAGCTCCTGCGAGCGACGTGACATTTTCAATGGCCGGTTTATTCGGGACAAATCCGTAGGTCGAAGGAGGCTGCCAGGGCCTGAGCCTGCGCAACGATACTCCACCGAGGCTGGATGGCTGCTGGATGTCCGCAAGGCCCAGATAATCGGACCCTTCGAGCTTGGTGCTGGGGGCAGCGAAGGTTGCTGCCGTGGATGTGAACAAAGCAATTGCGAGGATTAGCCCCGGTATACTCTTCGCATTTGGAGTAGTTTTTTGCTTTTTCATTTGCGCCCACCGTTTAGCTGTGGACGCTATCAGCCTTGCATCAAGTTATTGAAAATAAAGGTGGATAATTCTCCCGCAATTTAGTTCGTACAATTTTAAACAAGGAGGTGACGGGTTATGAGGGCGCAGAACGCATATCGGGAGCCCGAACCTTTCGTAGCAGCCCGCTTCTTCTGCCCGACCTGTTGAAGCGGGAGCGGCCGTGTGCTGACGGCCGCTCCCATGTCGCAGCATCTTTCGATTGGAGGAAACACACGCGACACATGATTGTACATCCTCTAGCCACTTTAGGTGCAAGGAGGATTTCCGGAGGGCCTACCGGAACAAGGATAATGTCCCCAAAGGCCGTGCACTTGTTGTCGGCGATGGAGCATCTGGGCGCGATATTGCGTGTGAACTCGTTGCCTCCCATGAGACCTATCTTGCTGTCGGAAAGCCAAGACGGCTCTTTCCGGAGCGCATCTTCGGGCGGACTGTTTGGTGGTGGTTGAGTTTCCCGAGTCCGATGCGGGTCAGGACAGAAAGCTTTATCGGCCGCCATATGCGGCGGGCCAATCCCTTTCCAAATCGAGGTCGGGCGTTGGCGACGCTGAGGGATAAAGGCGTGCGGGTCGTGCCCGGTCTCACCAGCGCGAATGGACACGTCGCATCCTTCAGCGACGGGAGCAGCATAGAGGTCGATGCGGTCGTACGGGCGGCCGGCTACGATGAAGACTTCGGCTGGCTTCGCGTGCCGGTAACCGTCGACAAGCGGGCAAAATCCTTGGACACGGAAGGCATCTCACCTGTTCCGGGCTTCTACTCAGAGGCTTAGCAGGCCGGTCGAGAGCCTTTCGGATCGACCGACCCTCAAATTCGAAGCGCCTCCCGAGTTGCCGGCAATGAACGACACGTATCCGGGCACAAGCGGCAATACGCAAGGCGACAGGAACGAAACTGCTCCGGCCGCAACGGCAGTCATGATGCCAATGTTCGAAATCTCGAGGGCCATTCGGGCGCAATGTTTCTCCTGAACGGCCTGGCAGGTCAACCCTGCGTCGGCCATCTCGCCGCAATATAGCTATAGCTAATTATCAATGCCTATGCTATTGAGACCCTCGATTGTGGGAAGGCGACGATGAGCGAGACAAAGTCCTGGCTGAAGCATAGCCTCGACAGGCGACTGCTGCTTGCGGGCGGATTGGCGGCGGCGGGAGGCAGTGTCGTTGCCGCGACGGGAGCCCGTGGACAGGTCGGCCAGGCTACCCACGACATGACGGCTATGGCTGCAACGGAAAATCCTCCCGCGCATCTGATGGCCCATGGCGCGATGGTCACGGTCGGCGAGGTCGACGACGCCCGCAACGGATTCGATCCGTCAAGCTGCTCAGCGATTGGGATACCGGAACGGTGTCCACGTTGCCGGATGGTCGAACCCTTCGCACCTTCGAGATCTTGGCCGAGGACAAAGAGATTGAGATCGCGCCGGGCATCATGTTCCCAGCGTGGACGTACAATGGCCGTGTGCCGGGACCTTCGCTACGGGCAACCGAAGGCGAGCGGCTGCGGATCGTCTTCACCAACAACGGATCACATCCGCATTCTATGCATTTCCACGGCATCCACGCCGCCCGCATGGACGGCGTTCCGGGTGCCGGCTTGATCGGACCGGGCGAGGAGTTTGTCTACGAGTTCGACGCCAAGCCGTTCGGCTGTCATCTTTATCACTGCCACGCATTGCCGCTGAAGCGGCATATCCACAAAGGGATGTACGGCGCCTTCATCATCGATCCCGATCCGGCCCGTCACCCGGAATACGAGGCAGTTGCCCGCTCGCGTCTTCTTGGTAGCGCTGAGAACGCCGGCTGGCAGGAATTCGTCATGGTGATGAACGCCTTCGATACCAATTTCGACAATGAGAACGAGGTCTATGCCGTCAACACGGTGGCCCACGCCTACGCGAAGAAGCCAATTCGTATCCTCAAGGACAAGCCGGTCCGCATCTATCTGGTCAATGTCGTCGAGTTCGATCCGATCAATTCCTTCCATCTGCACGCCAATTTCTTCGACTACTACAACCAAGGCACGACTCTGACGCCGACGCTGAAGACCGTCGACCTGATCACCCAATGCCAGGCCGAGCGCGGCATCCTTGAGTTCCATTTCAGGGACCACGAGCCGGGGCTCTACATGTTCCATCCCCACCAGTCGGAGTTTACCGAGTTGGGTTGGGTCGGCATGTTCGACGTTGTGGAGGCTGTGTCGTGATCGATTTCAGCCAGTCACTTCTGGACAACCGCGCCATTCGCGCGCGCTGGACCCATCTGCTTTGGATCGTACTGCCGCTCGCCGTTCTTGGCCTGGCAGTTGCCTGGCTGGTCTCCTCGGATCCGCTGTCGAGCTTCCGCAATGGCGCGCCGCCGGTCGAGAATCTCACCTTCGAGCGGACGATCCTCGGAAACGGCGGCATTCGAGTTCTTGTCCGGGCGGGCGGGTCGGAGCCGATGACGATCGCACAGGTCCAGGTCGACGACGCATACTGGCAGTTCAGCCAAGATCCGCCGGGTCCGATCGCGCGCGGCGCCACGGCTTGGATAGCGATACCTTTCCCGTGGGTGCTGGGAGAAGCGCACGCGATCAACGTGGTGACCAAAACCGGGATGACGTTCGGGCATGAGATCAAAGTTGCCGTGCCGACGCCGACGCGGGATTCCATGAGCTTCGCAGCGCAGGCGGTGCTCGGCGCCTTTGTCGGCATCCTGCCGGTAGCGATCGGCCTGATGTTCTACCCAGCCCTCAGGGGAGTGGGACGCGGCGGCATGGACTTCCTGCTGTCGCTGACCGTCGGTCTGCTTGCATTCCTTCTGGTCGATGCCCTGGGCGACGCGTTGGAATTGGCAGGCGAGGCGGCTGCCCTGTTCCAGGGGCCCACCATGGTCGTGCTTGCCGCTATCGCCAGCTTCCTCCTGCTGATGGCGGCCGGACGCCGCAGAGGAACACCGACGGGACTTGCGCTGGCTGTGTTCATCGCCCTCGGCATTGGCTTGCACAATCTGGGCGAGGGCCTCGCGATCGGGGCGGCTTTCGCCTCAGGCGCCGCCGGGCTTGGCACTTTCCTGGTGCTCGGCTTTACCTTGCACAACATCACCGAGGGAATAGGCATTGCAGCGCCGATCCTGAAGCAGCGGCCGCCGCTATGGGTCTTCGTCGCTCTGACGCTGCTCGCGGGCGGTCCAGCTGTGATCGGGCTGTGGATTGGCAGTCTCGCCTATGCCCCGCAGTGGTCGGCGCTGGCGCTGGCCGTCGGGGCGGGAGCGATCCTGCAAGTCATCGTCGAGGTCGCGTCGATGCTGCTCCGCGACCGGGACGGCAGCCCGCGAGCGCTTTTCCATCCAAGCGCCATGGCTGGGTTGGCCTCGGGCGTCGCCTTCATGTATCTGACGGCCATGCTGGTCAAAATCTAATTTGCGACGCGATTTTTGGTCTTCTAGCCGCTGGCCTATCCTGGTCGGCGCTTACCCCTGTGGTTGCTGGCGATATTGCCGGCCAGGCAGGTTTGATCAGTCGGCCTTCTTCTCGCCAGCCTCGCCGCGCTTGACGATATCCCAGAACAGGATTTCCTTGAGCTCGGTTCGCCAATCTTCCTTCTGGCGAAGCAGGAATTCCAGATTCATCCCAAAATGCTTGAACTCTTCGGTCTGGGCGTTCTTCATAATCGCCCGAGCTTGTGCGCCCTTCTCCACTGACATTCGCTGCTCGTACCAACTGATCGCTTCGGCCTCTTCGATCAACGAAGTGATCATGCGCGCGAAGGTTCGCATCTTATGCGAAAGCTCGTCCGGCGGTTCGTGATATTGATCAAAACCCATTTTGGCTCATCCTGCCCGCTCGTAGTATGCTGGGGCAGGTAGCCGCGGCGACAACGGCATTATGAACAGTAGGTTGGCTTGTCCCTGCCATTCCGACCGCCGAGGCCAGCGTTTTCAGCCACCACTTCCATTTGAAGCCAGTTGGCTGCCAGGTTTGGAACGCCCAGCAACTACAATCAGGTGCGTGACCTTGCCCTGCTTGAAGGCCTTCAGGAAGCGATCATATTGCTTGAACGATACGCAGCCGTTCGACTGCGCGTAGCGGCCGCGCAGCATGTAGCTGTGCGCCAAGAAACCGTCCCTGCCATACATTTTTTGGTTTGTGGTCGGGGTCATGCGGATCGCTTCGACGCCATGGAAGCGAGATTCCCGCATCGTCAGCTTATAGGTATTTGGTGGTGTGGGTCCTACATCCTTTTTGTTGACATAGGCGGGATCGTCCAGCCACTGACCAAGGCCAGAATGCGCTTCGAGACGCTGGCCATCCGGCATGTAAACCATCGCGGCGGAGATATCATACACGGCGGTACCGGGACCGGCGCTAGGGCCGGTACCGGTGGAAAACAGATTTCCGAAGATCGACCGCACACCCGTATCAGCGCCCCCATCGGGTTTCGCATAAGCCAACACGTCACCGCCTGAGCGGGTGGTTCGCAACTGCGTTGGCCGGGCAGGGACAGCTGTCCCTGGTTTTGCCACCGCGTTCGCAGCGCTGGCTTCTCGAGAACCGGCCGCCGGTGCGGCAGCATAGGTTGCCGTTTCGGCACTCGAGCGGCTGACAGGTGGTGATACCTTGTCCGGGAGGGCGGGCGAAGGGTCACCTCCTTCAGAGGCAAGGGAGGCGACGGAGACTGCCGGCTCAGCAGTCTCCGAGATCATTTCGTCGCTCAGAGCGGAAGCTAGTGTAAGCGCCAGACTGCTGGCGCGGTCGCTTTCATCAATTGGCGGGCCAAAACGTTCGGAGGCTGGGGACCCGTAACGCTTTGACTTCTGCCTGATCTTCGTTTCTCGCTGCACTCGGTCTTCGACAGCAGGAACGTGGCGGGCAACACGATCAGCTGTGCCGCGCGGTTTAGACGTTGATACCAAATCGATTATTTTAGGATTTGCAGCCGCAGTCACGGTGGCGTTTGCCGCTGCTGTCGGTCCGTGCGGAAGGTCCGAGCCGATGAATCTGTCGCCGGACCAGATACCGACGGCGATCGCGATGGTGAGGAGAGCGAAACGGCCCAACTGCGCAGGCCAATGCACTGGTGCCGGATACGAATCCGGCATCACAACGGAAGACGTCATTACTGGCTACCCAACCTTTGCTGGCCCTCGTCAATGCGAAAGGCCATTCACATGAATGATGAACAAAGATGGTTAACCAATCCCTCAATCCGCTTAATCGCGACCGAAATCGCGGCGGTCGGCCGTAGCCGCAATGGTTAACTCCCACTCCTGCGATAATCCTGCTGCCTGTTCCTGGAGCTTCTGTCAACATGTAGCCGTGTTACATTGCCTGGTAACGCCACTACATTCAGGGACGACAAAGCGAACCGTTACTGTATAACTCTTGAACATTCTCGCATCCTCATCCGTTGACGGTGTTGAATTGCTGGAAGCTCGTCGAGAAAGCGATGCCCGTGCCTTTGACCAGCCTGTCGCTCAATTGGCTTTGGATGACCTTGATTCCGGTCGTGGCAGCCGCAGGCGGCGCCACAGCAGCCAGCTACCGGCGACCCGGGCCCGCCGTCGTCAGTGCCATCCAGCATTTTGCTGCCGGTGTCGTCTTCGCGGCGGCGGCGGGTGAAATCCTTCCCAATCTGAAGCACGGCGGATCGCTCACGGCTATCGCAATTGGCGGGGCGGTTGGCGTCATCGTCATGCTTGGGCTTGAGCGGCTCGAAGAGAAGATCGGGGGTGCGGCAGGCCTTCTTGCACTGGTGGCCATCGACATATTTATCGATGGCCTGGTCCTAGGGATGTCGTTCATAGCGGGTGCAAAGGTTGGCCTGCTCATGACGGTGGCACTCACGCTCGAGGTCCTGTTTCTCGGCTTGACGGTCGCCGCCGACATCAGGCGTGCCGAGAAGTCTCCGGGACAGATCATTCTGTTGACCACGGCATTGGCTCTCTTGCTGCCGATCGGCTCGTTGCTGGCTTTGCCAATGGAGACGCTTTCGGCGCCGGTGCTCGAAGGATTCTTTGCCTTCGGATTGATCGCGCTGCTCTATCTCGTGACAGAGGAGCTGCTTGTCGAGGCACATGAAACTCCGGATGTGCCTTGGGTCACCGCGATGTTCTTCGTGGGCTTTCTCGTCCTGTTGATTGTCGAGGAAATGTTGGGATGAGCTTATTCGGCACCGCTGCGGTCCCAGATCTGCATCGAGGATTTCGGCTGGAACAATCGCTCTTGCAAGGCCGTTTGACGCGGACGACCTTCTCAGCACGTCTTGGTTCAATCAAAATTGGGAGAACGCGGCATGAAGTTCCGGTTGGCTTTGACAATTCCAGCGTTGCTCATCCCCACCACAGCCTTTGCGGGGGTGAAAATCGACGAAAAGTCTTCGACTTACGATCTCCGCGGGCTGACCATTGCGGCAATCCATGAGGACATTTTGCGCAACGCACCGCGTGACGCCGATGGGGTTGTTGATGGAGAGACAGTCAACGAAACCAATTGGTCCCTGAATTTCGAAGCCGCGAACGGCAATTGCCAGATTTCGTTCGACGCGGTGAACGTGTCAATTACCATGAAACTGCCCCGCTGGGTTGACGAAGCGCAAGCGCCAGCCGACGTTCAAAAGGCCTGGAGCGCCTATATTGTTTCTCTGCGAGAGCACGAGAACCAGCACCGCGACATTGCGGTCAAGGCGGCCGAAGCTGTCGACCGGCTAATCCACGATCAGCAACCGGCCTCAAAATGCAGCGACATAAAACAGCGGATTCGAGATAGCGCCAAAACTATCCTGAACGATGCGGAGGTCGAGCAGGAAAAATACGATGAGAACGCTCCGTCTTTCGATATCGACTGACACCCAAGAGGCTCATTCCGCCAACCGGCCATGCGTATGAGATTGGTCCGCCAAGGTCTCGATAACGCGGCACTCGGCAACATGACCTTGCGCACATCCTTCGACCATACGGCACAGTTCTTCGCGCAACGCCTGGAGGCTAACGATTCTGGCCTCGACCTCGGCAAGCCGCGCCCTTGCGGTGCTGTCAGCAACCTCGCAAGATTGATGCGGGTTGTCCTGCAGGTCGAGCAGCGTTCGAATGGCTTCGATGTCGAAGCCGAGCTCGCGTGCGTGGCGAATGAATGCCAGGCGATCAATATCCTGCTTTCTGTACAGCCTGCGCTGACTGGTCGTTCGCGGTGGAGCGGCCAGCAGGCCGATCTGCTCATAGAATCGAATAGTGGGAATCTTGATGCCCGAGGCACGGGCGGCTTCTCCAATCGCAACGGATGAACTCAAGGGCTTGCTCCTCTAGTGACTAGAGGGTGTACCATCCTGCCAGTTTCAGACAAAGGGTTGCCCAATGGGAAATGAAAAAAGCACACGCTACCGCATCGATGGCATGGATTGTGCGAGTTGTGCCGCCAAAATCAACACGGCCGTGAGCAAGGTGGCTGGCGTATCCGACGTGCAAGTTTCAGCGACGGCTGGCGCGATGACGATAAGGCACGCGCCAACTGTTGACCTCGCTGCGGTTGAAAAGCGCGTGGTGAGTTTGGGCTATAAGATCCATCCTGCCCGGACGAATGTGGCAAATGCCGCGAACAGCGCTGGCAAAACCGTTGCGGACCAGGACGATCACAATCATTCCGATCATGGGGATCATGACGACCACGACCACGACCATGGCCATGATCATTCCGGCCATGGCCACGACCACCGACATGGCGGGGAGGGTGGTGATCATGGGCACTCGCACGACGGCGAGGGCCACGACCACGACAAGCAGCTTGCAGGCCTCCACGGCCATGACCATGGGCCGACCAGCGGCCCGTGGTACAAGTCTACCAAGGGCCTCCTGACGATCGCCAGCGGCATCGCCCTGGCTGTCGCTTGGATTATCGCCAAGACAGACCCGGCTATCCAGAGCTGGGCTTTCATCATCGCAATGCTTGTCGGCCTCGTGCCCATCGCAAATCGCGCTTTCGTCGCGGCGCGCTATGGAACGCCATTTTCGATCGAGATGCTGATGACGATCGCTGCTGTCGGCGCCGTGATCATAGGAGCGGGCGAAGAAGGCGCCGCCGTTGTTTTCCTCTTCCTGGTTGGGGAACTGCTCGAAGGCGTTGCGGCGGGGAAGGCGCGGGCCAGCATTCAATCTCTGACAAAATTGGTGCCAAAAACAGCCAATGTCGAACAGAACGGCCGCATGGTGGAGGTCGATGCCGAGCAACTCGCAGTCGGCAATGTAATACTGGTGCGTCCAGGTGATCGTATGCCCGCCGACGGTGAGATCATCGAAGGTTCCAGCGCCATCGACGAATCCCCGGTCACGGGCGAAAGCGTGCCTGTGCAGAAGGATGTCGGCGCCAAGGCTCTGGCGGGCACGATCAACGGAGAGGGCGTGCTGAGGGTAAGGGTAAGCGCGGTGGCCGCCGACAACACGATCGCGCGTGTCATCAAATTGGTCGAGGAGGCCCAGGAGAGCAAGGCTCCGACAGAGCGTTTCATTGACCGCTTTTCGCGCTGGTACACACCTGGTGTCGTCATTGTCGCGCTGCTCGTTGCTGTCACACCGCCGCTGCTGATGGGTGGCGCTTGGAACGAGTGGATCTACAAGGGTCTGGCCCTCTTGCTGATTGGCTGCCCATGCGCCTTGGTGATCTCCGTGCCCGCCGCTATTGCGGCTTCACTCTCGGCCGGAGCTCGCCGTGGGCTCCTTCTCAAGGGTGGTGCGGTGCTCGAAAGTCTCGGTAAGATCGACGCGGTCGCGCTCGACAAGACCGGAACCCTGACTACGGGCAAGCCCCAGGTCACCGACGTCATCGCCTTCGATAGGACCAGTGATGAAGTGCTGCGGTTGGCCGCAGCACTTGAGGAGGGCTCGAGCCACCCCCTCGCCATTGCCATCTTGGCAAAGGCCAAAGCCGAGAAGATATCGGCGCCCACGGCCTCCAAGGCCAAGGCGATCGGAGGAAAAGGCGTTGTCGCGACGATAGATGGAAAGGAAGCTTTCCTCGGCTCGCCGAAGGCGCGATGGAACGGGCCAAGCTGACCGATGATCAGCAAAAGCAAATCGCTTCGCTCAACGACCTGGGCAAAACCGTATCGGTTGTCGTCATCGACTCTACCGTGGCCGGCGCGATTGCGATGCGTGATGAGCCGCGTCCTGACGCGACGGAAGGACTGCAGGCCCTGACGCAAACCGGCGTAAAGGTCGTCATGTTGACAGGGGACAACAAGCGAACCGCAGAAGCGATTGGCAAGCAGCTCGGTATCGAGGTGCATGCGGAGCTGATGCCCGAGGACAAACAGAAGATCGTCAACAAGCTGAAGCGCAGCGGCCATGTGGTGGCAAAGGTCGGAGATGGTATCAACGACGCCCCCGCCCTCGCGGCTGCGGACATAGGGATCGCCATGGGAGGCGGTACGGACGTAGCGCTGGAGACGGCGGATGCTGCTGTCCTGAATGGACGGGTTGGAGACGTCGCGGGGATGATCGCGCTGTCGAAGCGGACGATGTCCAACATCCGTCAGAACATCACCATCGCGCTCGGGCTCAAGGCCGTGTTTCTCGTCACGACTATCATTGGACTGACGGGATTGTGGCCGGCGATCCTTGCTGACACAGGGGCGACCGTGCTCGTGACGATCAATGCATTGCGGCTGCTGGGTGCCAAGCCGGTTGCCGCTTAGGTCGGGAGGGGCTTTTGTCAGCGGACACACCTGGTCCCGCGGGCTGGCCGGAGGCCCCGCCGCCCTACCGCTCGTTTTTGCATCTAGCGCTTTCTCGCCGGCGACGCTTGCGGAGGAAGGCGTAGGGCACAGGAAGACGCCGACGAATGTTGCATAGACGGTCCACTGGTACTGCGCGGCCAGAATGAGAGACGTCAGCGCGCCAAGCACGGCCGTGGGGGGGGGGGACGTTTGCCACCGACGGCAGTTGGAATGGGCGTTGCAGATCGGGCTGGGTGAAGCGCAATACGATCACCGCAGTATTGATCGCGGCAAAAACAAGCGTAACGCCGAGCGATGAAAGGCTTGCGACAAATTCGATCTTGCCAACCGCGGCGAAGGCGCAGGCGACAAGGACAAATGCCAACGCGCCAATCCACGGGCTTTTGGTCGAATGCAGCGTCTTTGTAAGCACCTTAGGCAGGTCGCCGTCGCGAGCCATCCCAAAAAGCAGTCGGCTACCTGAAAGCGACGCGCTCAGCACTGCGTTCGCGGTCGAGATCAATGCCGCAGTGACAATGATGGCGGCGAACGGGCCTCCAAGCTTCGATGCAGCGTCAGAGAGGGGAGATTGAGAGCTCGAAAGGCTGTCCGCGCTCACCAGGCTCAACACACCGAAGATGACGGCGAGATAGACGGCCATGGTCACCGATAGAGCAATCATGAAGGCGCGCCAGAGATCTCGATGCGGGCGCTTCGCTTCTTCCGACAATGAAGACATGTGCTCATAGCCGGAATAGATGAAGAAGAGAACTGCCGCTCCTTTTAGGACGCCGCCAGGGTTCTCCAGCCAAGTCAAGAAATCCGGCAGTCCTCGTTCCCCGGAAGGCATGGCAAAAGCGGCGAAGCCGAGCAGACAAGTGACCTGCAGAACGGTCAGCGCTGCACTCACGAACGACGCCTTGCCCACGCCCGCAACATTGATGGCTGTGGCGAGAGCCATCAAAACAAGTGCGATTGCGACGGGGCTCAGGGGCGCTAGTCTAAACGCTGGGCATAGCTGCCGAAGGTCAGGGCAACCGTTGCAAGCGTGGCGGCACCATGAACCGCGATGAACAAACCGATGGTGAAGGCAAGGGCAGGAAACTTGGGAAAAGTCTTTCGCAGGAAATGATGCTCCGCGCCCGCCCCCGGCAAAGCAGAAGCTATCTCGGCATACGATAAGCCAGAAAAAGCGGAGATGATGGCGGCAACAATAAAACTGACCCAGATTTGCTCGCCCGCCGCTCCAGCTGCCGGCCCGATAACCGAATAAATTCCAGCGCCAATGATCGTCCCGACGCCATAGAGAGAAAGCCTAACCACACCGAGCGACTTGGTGAGCCCGCCTTTCTCCTTGGTTCGCGCCACCCTATTTCCTCGAATTCTGGTGCTTCACACCGGAATGCCTCGAACAGCCTTCGGTTCCGCAAGTAGGGTCTGAACTCTGGTGACGACTCCTCAAACATGGTCGGGCTTACAAGCTTGATGCCGGCTTTGCGGCTTACGTTGGTATAACGGGCAGCAGCGCCGCCCGAGCGTGGCACACGCATGATCCCCGAGATCACCCGCCGGTCAACGACACGCCGCGCCCCGCGCCGCCCTGCGGCAAAATGCGGCTGGACATTCCGCCTCCCAGGCGCGCCAGGCCAATACAAGGAGTTCGATGCGGCTGAAGACAGCTACGAAAGAAGCTGAACAGGGTGTCCTTGCGCTGACAGTAGTTTAACCGCCTTGCGGTCGAAAGAGACGAATGTCTCCCCGCCCAACCAGTCGCCGTCGAAGGCAATCACGCCGTCCGCAAAATCGCCGCCGGCCTCGAGTACTGCAAGCCCTGCCTCAACAGCCGGCCGGTTGACCACGACATTTGCGGTGTTCGCCAAGGCTTGGATTGCCGCCACTATATCTACGCGTGCGGTTTGATACTGTCGGCCCAAAACCCATGCGAACTCGCACAAAGCCTGGAGGCTAACGGCCACGATGTCTGCCTTCGCCAGGAGGTCGACGGCCGCTTCTGCCTGTTGTTCATCGTCGGCGACATAGGCGCGTAACAGAACGTTCGTGTCGGCCGTGACTTTCATTCCTTGCTCGATCCAGCTGCAGTACCCGCTTCCGCGATTGCCTCGTTGATCTCCTCAATGCTCAACACCCGGCCGTTCGTCTTGCCCTTGAGAAAACCGTAGAGCTCCCGGAATGATCCCTTTGCCCGCGCCGCCTTCAATTCCGCCCGGCCGTCGGGAAGCAGATCAAGTTCGATTTTCTCGCCCGGCCTGATGCCGAGATGCTGCAGCACGTCCTTGCGAAACGTCACCTGTCCTCGTGCCGTCACCGTCAATGTCGTCATTTGGCAACTCCGATTCATCCACACGATTAGATAATGCAAATCTGCATTATCATCAATAGCAGAGGCCACGTTGTGCTATTTGGTCATCCAGTTGCGCAGTGCTGTCGAGCAGTTGCGCGTGCGTCCTTGATCCCCTTGTCCGGTCTCGTGGAAGGCTGCCGACATCGCAGACAGCGAACGGGAGGCAATGCCTGACTGCTCTCAGGAAGTCGTATAGCTCGTTGACTTCCGCGGCGAGCTAGCAGGCTGTTGAAGAAGTGGTGGCGCGGTTGTTTGGAGCGTGATTCAGTGCTCCCCGAACGATTTTGGGGACGGTGGATGCGCGGGTTGGACGAACGGATGGGTTCGCTGTTTTCCTATGTGGACCTTGAGGCGCGGGTTCGGCGTGATCATGCCTTTCGAACACGCGCTGCCCGATGGCACTCTCCAGCTTCTGCACCTGGAGGCTAACGGCGGACTGCGTTCGGAACAGGCGAGCCGCGCCGCCGCTGAAACTCCCTGCCCTGGCCACAGCGAGGAAGGTACGCAGCAATTCGCTGTCTAGTGGAGTGCTTTTTCCATCGACACCGCTCATAGCTGATATTTAAGCTATTCGTTTCACATATGGAAGCCGACAATGTAATGGATGGCGCAAGGACGGTGATGCCATGATTGTCGCGCTCCCGAGGATTCAAAGAAGGCAGATCATCTGGGCGGCCGCTGCTGCTCTGGCAGTTGCTGTCGCGCTCACGTGGCCGCAACGGGCATACGAGACGCTCCATTTCGTCCTGCAGAGTTTCATGGACGTCGCGCTGATGATTGCAATCGGGCTGATCATCTCGGCATGGGTTGCGGCCAGTGGAGCAGCGACCCTTACGGCACGATGGTTCAAGGGGCGGCCTGTCGCGACCATCTTGATGGGGTCGGGAATTGGCACCGTGATACCCGTGTGCGGCGTAACGGTGCTGCCGCTCACGACCGGGCTTCTTGCATCCGGCGTTCCGCTTGCGCCCATCATGGCGTTCTGGCTTTCCTCGCCTATTACGGGCCCCACGATGCTCGTTGCGACCTGGGCACTGCTCGGTCCTGGATTCGCCTTTGGAAAGTTGCTTGCGGCTTTCGCGCTGGGAGTCTTTTCCGGCGCGGTAACCGCTCTCCTCGCCCGTACGCAGATGGTCCAAAACCCGTTGCGGGCACGAGGAATCATGACGAACGGGCTGTGCGGCACGTGCATGCCGATGGGTCTGTCTTTCCGCATCTGGCGAGACCCGGCGCGCATGCGTGCGTTTGGAGCGAATCTTGTTTCCACGACAAGAACCGTCGTGATTTGTCTGGCGTTTGCCTTTTCGGCTGAGTTCCTGTTGCGGGACCTTCTGCCGTCTCATGTCCTCGCCACCTACATCGGCGCAGACTCCCCTTATGCCATCACGCTCGCGGTGCTGGTTGGCGCGCCGATGTATCTCGACGGCCTTGCGGCACTGCCCTTGGTCCGAGGGTTGCTTTACCTCGGCATGTCGCCGGGTGCGGCAATGGCGCTCCTCGTTTCAGGCGGCGCGGTGAGCATTTGGGGCGTCATGGCCGTCGCTTTGGTCCTCAGGCCGGCAACCAGCGCCCTGTTCGTGGCGCTGGCGGTTTCGGGATCATTGGTCATCGGCTACGTCTTCCAGGCGCTCTGGACGCTTTTTTCGTGAAAGAAACCCGCGAGTCGTTAAGGCGTCCACAAGCGGCAACGGACGTTCAAGCTGAAATGAGCAAACGTCCCCCGAGACGGCCCTCTTACGATCGGTGTGACGACGACGCCTAGCCGTCGGAGTCCCTTACAGCCGTCGTTCGAAACCCTCTTTGGAGATTCCCATGCTCTCGTCGCGTGCGGCGATCGTAGGGGCGTGCCTGTGTTGGGCGCTCGGTACGATCCTTAGCAAGACCCTTCTGTCGTCGTTTCCACCCGTCACCGTCCTCGTCTTTCAGCTTGCGCCGAGCGTCGTTGCTCTCTGGCTCGCTGTCGTTTTCAGCAGACCGGAATTTCCACCTGCCCGCATGCTGCTGTCCATCGGGCTGCTCGGCTTTTTGAATCCCGGATGGGCCTACACGTTCAGCATGTTCGGCCTTGCCGAGACCAGCGCGAGCGTCACCACCTTGCTCTGGGCATTCGAACCGATTCTCATTCTCGGCCTTGCATGGGCCTTTCTCAGGGAACGGATCGATCGCCAACTCGTCGGGCTCGTGATCCTCGCGACCTGCGGCGTCTTGCTTGTCAGCGGCCTCACGAGCGGCGCTTCGGCTGCCATGCTGAATGCGGGTTCAGGCCTGATCCTGGCCGGCGTGCTGTGCTGCGCGATCTACACCATCCTGGCGCGCAATATCATCGCCGATCCGCTGTTCACTGTCGCGGTGCAGCAGCGTGGCGCTTGGCTGGATGCTTGCGATCTGGCCATTTGAACTACGCTCTGCCGACCCTCCAAGCATTGCCGCTGTTCCAGTCCGGGATATCGCTACGATCATCCTTTCGGGACTGCTCTACTACGGGCTTGCCTATTGGCTCTATCTGCGCGCGCTCCGGTCGATGCCTGCCAGCGTTGCGGGCAGCTTCTTCAATCTCATCCCCGTGTTCGGGGTGGTGGGTTCGCTCGTTTTTCTTGGCGAACGTCTGACCCCGTTGCAATGGCTGGGCGCGGCCCTGATCGTCGGCGCGGCCATAGCTGTCTTGGGGCGGAAAAACAGGCCAGCCAGCCGATGGGGCGAAAATGCATCGGCGCCCGCCGCAACGACAGGATCTGCTTCAATAAGGCCGTCCAATCCGCGCATGAATTTCGCCCGCTCAGGCTTTCGGTCCGTGTCGTCGGACGTATACCGCCGATGACAAGGGGCACGTTCGGCGAACGGCATCAAACAGCTAGACTGCGGAGTCCTGGGAGGCGCACGCCTACTGCATGTGGCAGGCCTGACGCATAGACGAGATCGAACGTGCCAAGCTTGTACGTACGGCGCGGGATGCCGCGCACGGATCCGTCGATGGCCTCCACTGCCGTCCCGGCGAGATCCCGGTTGACGGTGGCCCCAAACTGACGAGGTCCTGGTCGAGGCCGACCCAACGCTTCAAAGTGAGCCCGGATCGAAGTTCTACAGCCATCTGTCGGATCAGTACGGCTACTTCAGCATCCTGCCCATTAGCCCGACCGAAAGCGAAGCTACCTATGTGCTCGACGGACTATTCGATCAGGGCACAGTCCTCGAAATACAGGAGCACTTCACCGACACCGGCGGCGCGAGCGATCATGTCTTTGGGCTATTCGCTCTGATTGGCAAGCGGTTCGCACCGCGACTGCGCAATCTCAAAGATCGGAAGTTCCACACATTCGAGAGAGGCGATGCATACCCGGCGCTGTCGAACCATATCGGGGCGCCGATCAACACCACCCTGATCCTCGATCACTGGGATGATCTGCTTCATCTGGCGGCGTCGATCACCACCCGTGCCGTTGTGCCCTCGACGATCTTGAAGAAGCTCTCGGCAACGCCGAAGGAAAGCCAACTGGCCAAGGCTCTTCGGGAACTCGGCCGCATCGAGCGGTCGCTCTTCATGATCGAATGGTACTCGAGCCCGACATTGCGCCGGCGCTGTCAAGGGCGGCCTTAACAAGGGCGAGGCAGCGCACAAATTCAAACGCGCCGTCTTCTTCCATGAGCGTGGCGAAATCCGCGACCGGTCGTTTGAAAGTCAGGCATTCCGCGCATCGGGCCTCAATCTTGTCGTCAGCGCGATTGTCCATTGGAACACGGTCTATCTCGACCGCGCGGTTACACAGCTCAAACGAGCGAGGTCCATGCCACACACCGGCTGCGCAAATCGGAAGAATGTTCAGAAACAATCGGGAAACAAAATTCTGCAATTGGGAAAAACTTTTGAAAAATTTCAAGGTCATAATCGTGCCGTGGCGGTCAGGTCATCGGCTGCGACGGTAGTTCCCGGGTTCACAGACAAGACCAATGCAAAGTCTCTCAACCGGTTTGATGGGTGCGTTGCTCGGCATTTCGCTCGTCACGGCCATGGTCGGGGCATCCGAGGCAAAGGTTGCGATCACCCGGGCCGAGCGCTGCACCCTTCTGAGCCGCCAAGTCGACGAAGCCCTCCAAACCCATGCGGCGGCAACGCAGGTCACCGCAGTGAAAGCACTGCAAAGAAAGGCAAACCGGTTCTGTGCCAACAAGAAACAGGCACAGGGCATCCGGATGCTCGCGAACGCTTTGAAGCTGCTTGGAGTGACACCGGTCGACCCGGAATAGTGCCACTCAAACCCGACCTGCCCAAGAAGGAAAAGCCCGTGTAACCGACCTGCAGCGTGAAATGACGGCGAAGCGTGTCCAAGGGAGTCCTGTCTCCATAACCTGGATAGGTCAGAAACTGCAGGCACAGGTGAAGAAACGCGCTCGGTCCAAGGCACCTTGAATTCCTTTCTCCATGACGGGGCGTGGACGTCCAGCGGCGGGTCATTCCGTCTTGCGGAGCAGCTAGGCTTTGACCTAGGTCAGGAGGCCGAATCTCGGCTGCGAGCAAAGGGCTCGCTGCAGTACCTTGAGGTTGGCGGCGGCTGGGTGGGAATGAAGACGCTAGCCGCGCAGAGACCTCGCGACATCGCCGGCCTTGCAATGCATTTTGGACCGGTGGTCGGCTAGACCGTCGCGATGCCCGGCAGGTTGCTGCTCTTGGTCGTTGCAGCCTGCTTCACAGCCTTCGGTTGGGGCGCGGGCTGGGCACTCGCGAGATCGGCGCTGTCGTCTGCCTCGTCGTCGCCGCCGCCAAACCAGCCGGCAAACAGTCCGCCAGACCGCTTGGTCGAGCCGCCTGCGCTGGCCAGTTCGATATTGGGGTGCCTGCGCCCTTGCGCGCCTTGTACGCGGCCAGCGCCTGTTCATAGCCCGGCAACGGCCGGCCGTCGCTCGGGACATGGAGCGTCTTGCCATTCGGGAAAAGACTGACCAGTTCCTGTCGGCCGATACCCGGCCAGTGACGCACATTGCCGACATCCATGTGGACGAACGGAGAACCGGAAGTCGGATAGTAGCCAACGCCGCCGCCCTGCATCTTGAGGCCGATGTTGCGCAGCTTTTTCAGCGGCACGCCGGGGATGTAGAAGTCCATCGCCTTGCCGAGCATGTGCTGGCTTTTCTCGGCGACACCGCGGCTGCGGCTGCGCAGCATCGCATTGGTGGACGGCGAGCGATGGCCGCAGACCATATCTGATCTACACGATGTGGTTGATCTCTCTGTCTTTCCGCGGCTTACCGTGCGGGCATGACCTGAGTTTACCATTCCACTGTCCTGAAGAAGGCGATAATATGATTGCTTCAGCTATTGTCGCGCCAAAGAGCAAACCCTACCCCATGCTAGCCGATGACATATTAGCCGCACCGTATCAATCGACCTTACATCGCGAGATTTTCGAATGCGCTAAGCTCTCGGTCGCAAATGCCGTCCGGTTTATATTGGATCGAGACGTCGTTGTCGCAGCGCATCTGGTCGCCGATGCGATGCCATCTTCGATTGTTGCGGGCCTGCCACTCTGTCGTCTGCCCTACCCGACAACCTGGTTTGAATATGCGGGCCTCGATCGTCCGGCACGGACGGCACCAGGCACGATTGTACCAGGTCGGGTTGGCTTGCTCTGCGAGATGGACTCGTCCGCGCTTGACACATTCACAGTGAGCGTTTTTTTGGCGCACCGGAGCGCGAGAGACGCGGTAGAGCTGTCACCTGTCGCCTTAAGCTTCGACATGTCAGCCAGCGGACGCATGAGACCTCATGTCGAATCGCAGAAACAAAAACGGGGCGCCTCGATCGGTGGTCTCCAGAAAGAACTCAAATGGAGCGCTCAGCTCCCTCATCAGAAGATAGCGACCAACCAGCGTGAATTCGAGGCCGCACTTGAGTTGAGCAATCGAGTGCTCTTCGAAAAGTCGCGCTACTTTGCGCCTCTCGAAAACGCGGTGGTTGCAAACGCTGGCAAGAGTGCGTTTGAGAGCTTGATGCGGATGGGGCAGTCGAACTCGGAAGCTGAAGCCGGCCCACTGCTGGGCATTCTTATGCTTCTAAACACCCGCAACGGAACCACGCGACAGTTTGCCGATCTTGTCAAGCTCAACGCCGCGCGTCGCAAACGAGGCGTGGAGCCGTTGCTGGAACACTGGACGGTGACGCTTCGTCTGAGCGCAGGGCGAGCTCGAGCGCTTGCGCGATGGGATGTACCAGGGCATGAGATGCGGGCGCATCTAGTCCGTGGGCATTTCAAAATACGAAAATCCGGCATCTACTGGTGGTCACCTCACGTTCGCGGCCATGTCGAATTGGGGATGACCCACAAGGATTATCGGATCAGACGTTGATCTACCTGACGCTACTTCTTTGCGTCCCGCCTGTAGCTGAACTTTCACGTGTGTTGGGGACACGTCGTCGGTTGTTGGGCGGACGGTTGCGGCCAAACCGCGTGTCTCGTGCCTCCGAGCGCCTGTCCGTATCGTTTTGATTGTTTTGGATCCGGCGCTGCTCGTGGGCCGCTGAGGTCCTTCGACGGGTTCTTCATGAGCGCTGAGCCGATCGGGCCAAACTAAAACGTCATCTTTCTGAGGTTGGCCATTCGCATCGGACTGAGGAAGCAATGAGGATGTTGGGGGACTTGGTCCGCTGGATCGGGAAAGTGACTGGCTACGGAACCGGACTCCCTCGCGAGACCGGTTCAACCTCCCCTTCCAAGGATGGCCTCCATCGCTACGACGAGAGCCAGGAGGGCGAACCTGATAGGCGAAGAGAGGCCGTGAATACTCCACCGGCTAAAGCCGGTGGCTTCTGGTTACGGCTCAAAGCCGGATCGGTCCGCCGTCCGGCGGACTGTTCCGATAGCTGAAATCCCTATGCATCTACTCGTGTGATCCAACCCAGTTTACACAGCAGCGCAAGCCGATGGCTCAAGCTATATTCAGATGCATAAATGCGTTTCATCCCATGCCGGCTAAAGCCGTGGGGTTTCCTGATCCCCTATCGGGGACTCTAAACCCCGCCGGGGCCGAACAGACTCGATCGTCTTCAACCCGCACAAACAGTTCGACTGCTCTGTCCAGTTCGTCCGCGATCCGAAGAACCTCATGAGAACCTGGCCATCTGCACTGCGCGCTACGAACTGGAGGAATTGCGTCACACAATCCACAATCACGTGACCTGGCAGGCTTGCCGAACGCCATCAACGTCGACGGGCGCGTGGCTGGATCCGGCCAAGTCCAAGCTTGGCGAAGCGCGACGGCGACATGGCTTGCGACACGATCCTATATCGTTGCGGCGCTTTCGCGTGGTTCGCGCAACGAACGCGTTTGCCATTCAGGGCTCGTTTAAGCCTGTCGGAAATCGTTTCGATTTCCGTACTTGGTCTCGTTTTCATTTCGAGGTATAAGGCGTGCAAACGAAAGTGCGAGGACTTCAACGCGCATGTTCCTGTCGCCCCGCCGTTCGCTTATCATCCAGATGGCAAAGAACAACGGCCGCGTTCTTGTCGAGGACCTGGCCGCCCATTTCGATGTGACGCCCCAGACGATCCGCAAGGACCTCAACGATCTGTGCGAGCAGCGGCTTCTCACCCGTATTCATGGCGGCGCACTGTTCCCGTCCGGTATCGAGAACATGGAGTACGAGGCGCGGCGCAAGATCGCCGCCGACGAGAAGGAGGCGATCGGCACAGCGGCAGCGCGGCTGATTCCCGACAATGCCTCGCTCTTCATAAACATCGGCACCACCACGGAGGCCGTGAGCAAGGCGCTTCTCGACCACAACGGGCTGATGGTCATCACCAACAACATCAACGTCGCCAACAGGATGCGCGTCTTCCCCTCGATCGAGGTGGTGATCGCCGGCGGCGTCGTGCGCGGCTCGGACGGCGGCATCGTCGGCGAGGCGGCCGTCGATTTCATCAGGCAATTCAAGGTTGACTACGCCGTGATCGGCGCCTCCGCTATCGATCACGACGGAGCGCTGCTCGACTTCGATTTCCGCGAGGTGAAGGTGGCGCAGGCGATCATCGCCAATGCCCGCCATGTGATCCTGGTATCCGACTCCACCAAGTTCGAGCGCACAGCTCCGGTGCGCATCGGCCATCTCAGCCAGGTCGATATTTTTATCACCGATCGCTGCGGCATCGCCTCCATCAAGCGCATCTGCCAGGACAACGAGGTCGAACTGGTCGAGACCGGCGTTGAGTGAAAGACGCCGAGCAGATCGAGCCAATTTTCGTTTGACATTCGCTCCCAGTTCGAAATAATCCATTCATGCTTTCGAAAAGCATACGAATGCTGCACTGCGAAAGCTCGGGAGGACGCGTGGATCAATCGCCGATCCATGATATTTTCATCATCGGCGGCGGCATCAACGGCTGCGGCGTCGCACGCGATGCGGCCGGACGCGGCTACTCCGTCTGCCTCGCGGAGATGAACGATCTGGCAAGCGGCACGTCGTCCGGGTCGACCAAGCTCATCCATGGCGGCCTGCGCTATCTCGAATATTACGAGTTCCGTCTCGTGCGTGAATCGCTGATGGAACGCGAGGTGCTGTGGCGCATGGCGCCGCACATCATCCGGCCGATGCGCTTCGTGCTGCCGCATGCCGAGGGCCTGCGCCCGGCCTGGCTGCTCAGGCTCGGGCTCTTCCTCTACGACCATATCGGCGGGCGCAAGCTGTTGCCGCCCGCCAGGACGCTCGACATGAAGCGCGATGCAGCGGCGAAGCCATTGAAGCCGCTCTTCGTCGCCAAAGCCTTCGAATACTCCGACTGCTGGGTCAACGATGCACGGCTTGTCGTACTCAATGCCCGCGACGCCGCCGACCGCGGCGCGACGATCCGCACCCGCGCCAGGGTGGTGAGCGCGCGGCGCGAGGACGATCGCTGGCGCCTCGGCGTCGAGGACGTGTGGAGCGGTGAGGTCGAGGACGTGCATGCGCGGCTGATCGTCAACGCCGCCGGCCCTTGGGTCGACCGGGTGCTCGCCGGCGCGGTTGGTCAGAACGACGTCCATAACGTCCGTCTGGTCAAGGGCAGCCACATCGTCGTGCCGAAGAAGTTCGACGACCCGCGCGCCTATTTCTTCCAGAACCGCGACGGCCGCATCATCTTTGCAATCCCGTACGAGACCGATTTCACGCTGATCGGCACGACCGACCAGGATTTGACGGCGATCCCGGCGCAACCGGCATCAGCGATGCCGAGATCGCATACCTGTGCGACGCGGCAAGCGAATACTTCGTCGAGCCGGTGCGGCGCGAGGATATCGTGTGGACCTATGCCGCGGTGCGACCGCTCTACGATGACGGCGCCACCAAGGCGCAGGAGGCGACGCGCGGCTATGTGCTCAAGGCCGACGAGCGAGCCGGCGCGCCGCTGATCAACATCTTCGGCGGCAAGATCACGACCTACCGGCGGCTCGCGGAATCCATGCTGGAGAAGATCGAGGGGCTGATCGGCGCCAAGGGAAAGCCGTGGACGGCAGGGACTGCGCTGCCGGGCGGCGACTTTGCACCGAACGGCTTCGAGTCCGAGGTCTCGCGGCTGAAAGGTTCGTACCCTTTTCTCGACCTGAAGCTCGCAGGCCGGCTGGTCCGGCTCTACGGGACCAAGGCGCGCGTGCTGCTGGGGCTCGCCAGGTCGGAGGCCGACCTGGGGCGCTGCTTCGGCGCCGATCTCTACGAGGCCGAGATCCGCTACGTCATGGCGCACGAATGGGCCGCGACCGCAGACGACGTGCTGTGGCGGCGCACCAAGCGAGGCCTCAGGCTGACGCGCGAGGAGGCCGGCGAGCTCGATCAATACATGACCGCGGCACGCGCCAGCCGACACAGCGCCGCAGCGGAATAGGGAGGCGGTAAGGAACGATGCTCGAATTGCGCAGCGTGTCGAAGACGGTCGGCGGCGTCGATCACATCCGCGACGTGACGCTGAAGCTCGAGCACGCCTCGCTCAACGTGCTGCTCGGACCGACGCTTTCCGGCAAGACCAGTCTGATGCGGCTGATGGCGGGTCTCGACCAGCCAAGCTCGGGGAGCGTCTGGTTCGACGGCACGGATGTCACCGGCGTGCCGGTGCAGCGGCGCAACGTCGCCATGGTCTACCAGCAGTTCATCAACTACCCTTCGATGACGGTCTACGAGAACATCGCTTCGCCGCTCAGGGTCGCCCGCGCCGATGCCGCCAGGATCGATCGCGAGGTGAAGCACGCGGCCGAACTTTTGAGGCTCACCCCCTATCTCGAACGCACGCCGCTCAGCCTCTCCGGCGGCCAGCAGCAGCGCACGGCGATCGCGCGGGCCATCTGCAAGAATGCGGGCGTGGTCCTGCTCGACGAGCCGCTCGCCAATCTCGACTACAAGCTGCGTGAGGAGCTTCGCGAGGAGCTGCCGAAGATCTTTGCCGCGAGCGGCGCGATCTTCGTCTACGCGACGACCGAGCCGCACGAGGCGCTGCTGCTCGGCGGCAACACGGCGACGCTATCGGAGGGGCGGATCACCCAGTTCGGTCCAACGACTGAGGTCTTCCGCCGGCCGAATGACCTGATCACCGCGCGCACCTTCTCCGACCCGCCGCTCAATACGATCGTGCTGCGCAAGAAGGGCGCCAGCTTTCTGCTTGGTGGTGGGGTGAACCTCCCGGTGCCGGCCGAGCTCGCCGGTATTGCCGATTCCAGCTACACGATCGGCTTTCAGCCCCACCATCTTTCTCCCATGCGGCCGAATGCTTCGGCCGTTTCGGTCAAGGCGAAGGTCTCGGTCACCGAGATCACGGGATCAGAGAGCTTCGTCCATCTCGATTTCGCCGGCGTGCGCTGGGTGATGCTGACGCCCGGCGTGCGCGTGTTCGAACCGGACGAGGTAATCGACGTCTTCATCGATCCCCGACACATGATGGCTTTCGACAAGACTGGCAGCGCCGTCTCGCAGCGGCTGGCGGCCTGAGGGACGAGAGATGGCGCGCGTCGACCTCGACCACATCAGGCACTCCTACCTGGCAAGCCCAAGATCGGAGCAGGATTATGCGCTGAAAGAGGTGCACCACACCTTTGACGACGGCGGCGCCTACGCGCTGCTCGGCCCCTCGGGATGCGGCAAGACGACGCTGCTCAACATCATCTCGGGCCTCATCCACCCCTCGCAGGGCAGGCTGCTGTTCAACGACCGCGACGTGACGGAGCTGTCGACGCAAGAGCGCAATATTGCCCAGGTTTTCCAGTTCCCGGTCATCTACGACACCATGACCGTCTACGATAACCTCGCCTTTCCGCTCAGGAACCGCGGCGTGCCGGAGGCCGACGTCGACCGCAAGGTGAAAGAGATCCTCGACATGACCGGGCTCGCCGATCGGGCGGGCAAGCGGGCGCGGGGACTGACCGCCGACCAGAAGCAGAAGATATCGCTCGGCCGCGGGCTGGTGCGCTCCGACGTCAACGCCATCCTCTTCGATGAGCCGCTCACCGTCATCGACCCGCACATGAAGTGGGTGCTGCGCTCGCAGCTGAAGCAGCTGCATCGCCGCTTCGGCTATACCATGGTGTACGTCACCCACGACCAGACCGAGGCGCTGACATTCGCCGACCAGGTCGTCGTCATGTACGAGGGCGGGATCGTCCAGATCGGCAAGCCGGCCGACCTGTTTTCGAGGCCGAAGCACATTTTCGTCGGCTATTTCATCGGCTCGCCCGGCATGAACGTGCTGCCGGTCGCGGTCGAGGGTCGCATGGCCCGCATCGGTGCGCAGGCGATCGAGCTGCCCGGCGTGCCGGCCGCGCCGAGCGGGGCGATGCAGCTCGGCATCAGGCCGGAGTTCGTGAGGGTCGGCAAGAAAGGCATGCCGGTCGTCGTGCGCCGCGTCGAGGACGTCGGCCGCCAGAAGATCGTCCGCGCCAACCTGGAGGGGCGCGAGATCGCGGCGATCCTCGGCGAAGATGAAGAGGTGCCGGCCGACCCCAAGGTCGTGTTCGCACCGGAAGGCATCAACCTCTACGCCTCCTCCTGGCGCGTCGAGATGGGGACCTGAGCCATGGACAAGACCTGGAACAACAAGGCCTGGTTCATGGTGCTGCCGGTGCTGGTGCTGGTCGCCTTCAACGCCATCATCCCGCTGATGACCGTGGTCAACTACTCCGTCCAGGAAACGTTCGGCGACAACGTCTTCCTGTTCCACGGCCTCGGCTTCTTCCGGGACGTGCTGACTTCCGAGCGCTTCCACTCGGCGCTGCTGCGCTCGCTCGCCTTCACCGCGATCATCCTCGCCATCGAGATCCCCCTCGGCGTCGCGGTCGCGCTCACCATGCCGCGCAAGGGTTTCTGGGTCTCGGTCTGCCTCGTGCTGATGGCGTTGCCGCTGCTCATTCCGTGGAACGTTGTGGGCGCGATCTGGAACCTGTTCGCACTGCCGGAGATCGGCCTACTCGGCCGCACGCTGAACGGCATCGGCTTCGACTACAACTACACGCGCCATCCGGTCGATGCCTGGTTCACGCTCGTGCTGATGGACGTCTGGCATTGGACGAGCCTGGTGGTGTTGCTCGCCTATGCGGGGCTGAGCTCCATTCCCGACGCATACTACCAGGCGGCCAAGATCGACGGGGCGTCGCGCTGGGCGGTGTTCCGCTTCATCCAGCTGCCCAAGATGAAGCGTGTGCTGACGATTGCCGTGCTGCTGCGCTTCATGGACTCCTTCATGATCTACACCGAGCCCTCCGTGCTGACCGGCGGCGGGCCAGGCAACTCGACGACCGTGCTCTCGATCGACCTCGTCAAGATCGCGCTCGGCCAGTTCGACCTCGGCCCGGCGGCGGCGATGTCGATCATCTACTTCCTGATCATCCTTTTGCTTTGCTGGGTCTTCTACACGCTGATGATGCGCAACGAGGAACAATGATGCGGACGGGGAGCGCGTGTCGATGACCGAGAACACCGCAGTGGCAGCGTCCACTTCCACGACGATGGCCAGCGCCGCGGCGACTGGGGCGAAAGCCGGCTCGCGCTCCCGGCTCGGCTGGCTGGTGCCGACCCTCTACATCGTCTTCCTCATGGTGCCGATCTACTGGCTGCTCGCCATGTCGTTCAAGACGACCAACGAGATCCTCGGCGGGCTGACGCTCTGGCCGCATAAGTTCACGCTCGCCAATTACCAGATGATCTTCACCGATCCGAGCTGGTACATGGGTTACGTCAATTCGATCATATACGTGACCGTCAACACCGTGATCTCGGTGATTGCCGCCCTGCCTGCGGCCTACGCGTTTTCGCGCTACCGCTTCCTCGGCGACAAGCACCTGTTCTTCTGGCTGCTCACCAACCGTATGGCGCCGCCGGCCGTCTTCGCGCTGCCGTTCTTCCAGCTCTATTCGGCGATCGGGCTGTTCGACACGCACATCGCGGTGGCGCTGTCGCACTGCCTGTTCAACGTGCCGCTCGCCGTGTGGATCCTCGAAGGCTTCATGTCGGGCGTGCCGAAGGAGATCGATGAGACGGCCTATATCGACGGCTACTCCTGGCCGCGCTTCTTCACCAAGATTTTCATACCGCTGATCGCGAGCGGCATCGGCGTCACCGCCTTCTTCTGCTTCATGTTCTCGTGGGTCGAGCTGCTGCTGGCCAAGACGCTGACCTCGGTCGCCGCCAAGCCGATCGCGGCGGCCATGACCAAGACGGCGAGCGCGTCCGGCTATCAGGTCGGGCTGCTCGCGGCCGCCGGCGTGCTGACGATCATTCCCGGCGCGGTCGTGATCTATTTCGTGCGCAACTACATCGCCAAGGGCTTTGCCCTGGGGAGGGTGTGATGCTCGATCTAACCTGGATGGCATGGACCTGGCAGACGGCAGCCTTCTTCCTCGCCATCTTCCTGATGCTGTGCGGCATGACGGTGTGGGAGGTCGTATCTCCAAGCAATCCGCGCCAAGGCATACTCGGCTTTCACACCACGCGCGGCGACCGCCTGTTCATCTCGCTGCTCGGCAGCGCCTTCATTCATCTCGCCTGGCTGGGCCTGATCGGGCCCAACCTCTGGTGGGCTCTCGCTCTCTCGATGGTCTACGCCGTCGGCGTATTCCGGTTCGTATAGAGGGGAAAACTCGGAGCGGCCGCTGCCGGCAGCCGCCCCGGATCGCACTAGCAACCTGTGAAAAGGGAGGAAACTCAATGCGACGGCACTTACTAGCATCCAGCACGGCACTTGTCGTGCTGTTGGCCGCAGGCTCAGCCTGGGCCGGGATGGACGAGGCCAAACAATTCCTCGATACCGAAATCAACGGCCTGTCGACGCTGTCACGCGCCGACCAGGAAAAGGAGATGCAGTGGTTCATCGATGCCGCCAAGCCCTTCCAGGGCATGGAGATCGACGTGCTCTCCGAGGACATTCCGACGCACGAATACGAATCGAAAGTGCTGGCGCCGGCTTTCGCAGCGATCACCGGCATCAAGGTCAACCATCAGCTGCTCGGCGAGGGTGAGGTCGTGCAGGCGGTTCAGACGCAGATGCAGACCAACCGCAACCTCTATGACGCCTACATTAACGACACCGATTTCATCGGGACCCATTCCCGCCTGCAGAGCGCGGTCAGCTTAACCGACTGGATGGCGGGCGAGGGCAAGGACGCCACCAATCCGATGCTGGATGTAGACGACTTTATAGGCAAGTCTTTCGCAACTGGCCCTGATGGTAAGCTCTGGGATTTGCCCGACCAGCAGTTCGCCAACCTCTACTGGTTCCGCAAGGACTGGTTCGACCGGCCTGACATCAAGGAGAAGTTCAAGGCCAAGTACGGCTACGAGCTCGGCGTTCCGGTCAACTGGTCGGCCTACGAGGACATCGCCGACTTCTTCACCAACGACGTGAAGGAGATCGACGGCGTTCGCGTCTACGGCCACATGGACTACGGCAAGCGCGCGCCCGACTTGGGCTGGCGCATGACCGACGCGTGGCTGTCGATGGCGGGTGAGGCCGATCCAGGGCTCCCGAATGGCCGTCCGGTCGACGAGTGGGGCATCCGGATGGAGAAGGACGGCTGCAACCCGGTCGGCGCTTCTGTCTCCCGTGGCGGTGGAGCCAACAGCCCTGCCGCGATCTATGCGATTACCAAGTGGGACGAGTGGCTGCGGAAGTACGCCCCACCCGGCGCGGCAGACCTCGACTTTTATCAATCTCTGCCGTCCCTTTCCCAGGGCAACGTCGCTCAGCAGATCTTCTGGTATTCGGCATTCACTGCCACAATGGTGGCCCCGAAGGACCAGGGCAACAACACAGTCGACGATAACGGCAAGCCGTTATGGCGCATGGCTCCGTCGCCGCACGGCCCATACTGGAAGGAAGGTTCGCAGCGCGGATATCAGGACGCCGGTGCATGGACGTTGTTCAACTCGACGCCCGTCGATCGTCGCAAGGCAGCTTGGCTTTACGCCCAGTTTGTCATCTCCAAGACAGTGGACGTCAAGAAGAGCCATGTCGGCCTGACTTTCATCCGCGAGAGCACCATCCGGCACGAATCCTTCACCGAGCGTGCGCCCAAGCTCGGCGGTCTGATCGAGTTTTACCGATCACCCGATCGGGTCGCATGGACGCCAACCGGTATCAATGTGCCCGACTATCCGAAACTCGCTCAGCTCTTCTGGGAGAACATCGGCGACGTCAACTCGGGCGCGTTCACGCCGCAACAGGCCATGGATCGCCTTGCGTCCCAGATGGACGATCTAATGGCTCGTATGGAGGCGGTCGACAAGTCGAACAACGTCTACCACGGCTGCGGCCCGCGACTGAGCGCGGAGAAGGACCCGTCGGAGTGGCTGAGCAGGGATCATGCTCCATGGGCGAAGCTCGACAACGAGAAGCCGAAGGGCGAGACCATCGCCTATGACGAGCTGATCAAGCGCTGGACCGAGCACCAGTAACCGTCACGCTAGCCGGCGGCGGGCGCCTGCGCCCGCCGGCTTCGGTCGGGAGAATGGGGGAGGCGGTGTCGAGCCGTCTCCCCTATTCGTCTGAAAGCGGCAATATTGCCTGCGCATTTGAAAAACATTGAGGGGAAAGATGAGCGGCAACATCCTAGCCATCGATCAGGGCATGACGTCGACCCGGTCGATCGTGTTCGACCAGGCGATGAAGGTTGTCGCCACCGGCCAGAAGGAGTTCGCCCAGCACTATCCGGCCTCGGGCTGGGTCGAGCACGATCCCGAGGATCTCTGGCAAAGCGTGCTGTCCACCTGCCGGTACGCGCTCGCCGCGGTAAAGCTCGGCGCCTCCGATATCGCGGCGATCGGCATCACTAACCAGCGCGAGACTGCGGTCATTTGGGACAAGGAGAGCGGCAAGCCGATCTACAACGCCATTGTCTGGCAGGACCGCCGCGCACCAGCTGAAGAAGCGCGGGCTGGAGAAGAAATTCTCGCAAAAGACCGGGCTGCTGCTCGATCCCTATTTCTCGGGCACGAAGATCGCGTGCCTGCGCGACAACGTGAAGGGCGCGCGCAAACGCGGCGAGCGCGGCGTTCCTCGTCGGCACCATCGACAGCTTCCTGATCTGGCGGCTCTCGTTCAGAACGAGTGGGACGCCGAACTGCTGAAGATCCTGCGCATCCCCGCAGCGCTTCTGCCCGAGGTGCGGGACTGTGCCGCCGATTTCGGTGCGACCGATCCGTCGCTCTTCGGCGCCGCGATCCCGATCCGAGGCGTCGCCGGCGACCAGTAGGCCGCGACGATCGGCCAGGCCTACTTCCAGCCGGGCATGATGAAATCGACCTACGGCATCGGCTGCTTCGCGCTGCTCAACACCGGCGCCGACATCGTGCGCTCGAAAAATCGGCTGCTGACGACGATCGCCTACCGGCTGAACGGCAGGACGACCTATGCGCTCAAGGGTTCGATCTTCGTCGCAGGGCGGCGGTACAATGGCTGCGCGACGGCTTGAAGCGCCGGTCGACCGGCCGACGATCCTCGAGACGACGGCGCTCGGCGCGGCATGGCTCGCGGGCACACGCGCCGGGGTTTGGCCCAAGGCAAAGGAATTTGCGAAATCCTGGGCGGCCGACCGGCGCTTCAAGCCGTCGATGGACGAAGCGACCCGCCAACGCGGCGCGGCATTGATCCGGTTCAAATCCTGGGACGCCGCGACTGGCGGCATCAGCGAAGCATCACCGCCGTCTTTGGCGGCGCGTCGGCCCTCGGGCGGGCGTGGTATTGCGTCTGGTTATTCCGGCGTAGTTCGTGCAGGCGAATATCCGCCGCCCGACCTCGGTCAGCAGATCGTCCGCTAACCGGAGCATCGCCCCGATGCGCTCGTCACTCAGACGGTAGTAGACGAACCGGCCCTGCTGTTCAGCTGCCACGAGACCGCAGTCACTCAAGCACCGCAGGTGGTTCGACGTGTTGGACTGAGAGAGACCCGTTATCTCGACGATTCGTCCGACAGGTAGCGGCCCACCCCGCAGAGCCTCGAGAATCGCCAGCCGCGACTCATCGGACAGGCCCCGAAACAGCTTTGCCCGCAGGCCGTAGGGCCTCGGTGAGGTTCATCAGCAGCATAAAAACACCCACGCTGCTTCATCGTATCATTGACTAATGATACGATGAAACGCCTTCACGATGAGGGTTTGAGGAATGGATCAAACGCTCAAGAACGCCGAGTGGCGGGTGGCTAATCTGGATTGCGAGCACGACGCTGCGGCGCTGCGGCGGGGGCTTTCAGGGCAGCCGGGGATCGCTGAGGTTGATGTCTACCCCAAGGGTGCCAAGGTCAGCGTGCGCTTTGATCCGACAAAGACCTCGGCAGCGGAGGTACAACGGCAGCTCCGCGAGACCGGCTTCCCGGCCGAGCAGGGGCGCGACCTGCCGTCCCTGCCCAAGCCCTGGCGCAGTCTCAAGGTGCTCACCTCTGCGGTCTCCGGCCTGCTCCTCCTTGCAGGCTGGCTCGCGAGCATGGCGCCGGCTACCGAGGTCGCCTCGCTGCCCCTCTACATCGCGGCGATCCTGGTCGGCGGCTACTTCTTTGGACGCGAGGCCATCGAGGATCTGGCCTTCGAGCGGGAGATTGGCATCGAGCTGCTGATGTCGGTAGCCGCAGTCGTTGCGGCGGTTATGGGGCAGCCGGCGGAAGGCGCGATGCTGACCTTCCTCTACTCCATCTCCGAGGCGGCGGAGGGCTATACCGAGGAAAAGACGCGCTCGGCGATCAAGGCACTTATGGCGCTCGCGCCCAAGGTGGCCCTCGTGCGCCGGGAGGGCAGAGAGGTCGAGGTTCCCGTCGAGGAACTGCGCGTCGGCGACCTGTTCATCGCGCGACCCCGCCAGTCGATGCCGACCGACGGTGAGATCGTGAGTGGCGCGTCGAGCATCAACGAGGCTCCGGTCACGGGCGAGAGCATTACGGTTGAGAAAGGCTCGGGCGATCGAGTGTTCGCCGGCACGATCAATGGCGAAGCGGCCCTGGAGGTCCGTGCCACGCGCACCCACGCCGATAATACGTTAGCCCGCATCATCCAGATGGTCGAGGCGGCGCAGGAGCGGCGTGGCCGCAGCCAACGCTTCATCGAACGATTCGGCGCCTGGTACAGCCCGGCCGTGCTCGGGCTCGGCATCCTCGCCGCCCTGGCGCTTCCGCTCGTCCTCGGCCTAGCATGGCAGGACGCGGTGATGCGGGCGACCGTGTTCATTGTCGCAGCCGCACCTTGTGCGCTCGTGATCTCGATCCCGATCACGATGGTCGCCGCACTTGGTACGGTGCCCGCAATGGCGCGCTCGTCAAGGGCGGCATGTATGTGGAGGAGCTTGGGAAGGTGAGCGTTGTGGGTCTGGATAAGACCGGCACGCTCACAAGCGGTGAACTTCAAGTCACTGACATTGTGTTGACAGGGCGGGGCGACGGGAGCGTGGCCACTGAAGATGCGCTGCTCGCGACAGCCGCCGCTATCGAGCTGCACAGCGAGCACCAGCTTGCCCGAGCGATCGTGCGCCGCGCCAACGAGGCAAACCTTTCAGTTCCGGAGGTGAGCGGCTTCCGGTCGCTGGCCGGGGCCGGCGCCGAAGCGTCGGTGGACGGGCGCCGCCTCCGGATCGGCAGCCCGGCGCTGTTCGAGGATCGGCTCAGTCCGTTGGCGGACATGAAGGACGCGATCGCCCAGTTGCAGGACGACGGCAAGACGGTCATCGTTGTTGGCGATGACCGCGCGGCCTGGGGACTCCTAGCCCTGCGCGACAACCTGCGCCCGAACGTCAAAGAAGCTATCGCCGCCTTGCATGCAGCCGGCATTCGCAGCGTCGTCATGCTGACGGGTGACAATCCGCGCACAGCGCGCGCGATCGCCAAGGACGCGGGTATCGATGAAGTGTTCGCCGAGTTGAAGCCCGAAGACAAGGTCCCACGAGTTCGTACGCTTGCAAAGGAACGCGGCCATGTCGCGATGGTTGGCGACGGCGTCAATGACGCGCCGGCCTTAGCGGAGGCGACGGTTTGGAATAGCCATGGGTGCCCCGGGGGCACCGATGTCGCCCTGGAGACCGCGGACGTGGCGTTGATGGCGGACGATCTGGAAAAGCTCGGCTATACGTTGACACTTGCGCAGCGTACGCAAAGCGTTGTCAGGCAGAACCTCGCGCTGTCTGCAATCGTGATCGGTGCGCTGATCATCGGTGCGTTCGCCGGCGCCTTCTCGTTGCCGGCTGTCGTGGTGGCACATGAAGTGAGGAGTTCCTCGTCATCGCCTCGGGCCTGCGCATGCTACGGAGCTAGTCGCCTATGAAACTGGACACTTTGGAATGCCGGAAGACTCACCCTGGCAAGAGGTGACCGATGTTTAGACATATCCTCGTCCCGACTGACGGGTCGGATCAAGCACAAGCGGCGGTTGTGCGAGCTATCGAGATCGCCAAGGAAATCAGTGCTCAGATCACCGTGCTCACCGTGTCCGAACCCTTTTATGCCTCGATTGTCGAACCGATGCGTGTAACAGACACTGCGGAGATTCATGACAGACAGGCCGAGGTCAACGCGGCAACGGTTCTCGGTCGGGCGAAGGTTGCGGCCAGTGCCGCCAACGTGAATTGCAGCACCATCCATCTTCAACACGACTCAGTTTACAGGGCGATTATTGAAACTGCGGATCAGCGAGGCTGTGACTTAATTGTCATGACCTGGCCCCGAAGACACACGATGTTGTCGCATTGGCATGAGAGTAAAACGGTTCGAGTGCTTAAGTACTGCACAGTCCCGGTCCTTGTTCTTTGAATAGACGTTCAATCCGTGCAGCGCAGACCGTGGCATGTAGGTAGGGGTTGAATGCTAGTGGATGCAATCTAACGCTTGGTGCCCGCGTCTGACGGGCTGCGGCGAACAAGGCTTATGTGCGCCTTCTTCCGCGGTCTCCTTCAAAACCTCGATGGAGTGGCGGGCACCGAACCGAATGCCCGAGGCATTCTGCCGGAGCTCATGCACACGGCTGGCTTCCGAAGTGTCGAAGAGACGCTCGTCATGCCGACGCCCAGCGGCTCGATTGCCCTCTATCGGAGATACCGCCCATGACTGGAGGAACGCCGCGAGTCGGCTTCACTTTGGCAGCCCTTTGCACTCGCACTCGACCAAGTGACGGAACTGGTGGCATTGGTCAGCCTTGAGCCCGGCGATGGGGTGCCCATTACGCCTTTCTACATGATGCGGGTCGGATTCAATTAAGGGCGTACCGTTCGGACTGCTTGCCGAGTTGTTCAGGGATCGTCCGCTGACGTTGGCGGCAATTACGACGGGGATCGTCGTGCTCCTGGCCTTTTGGCTCTGGCGAACGCCGCAGCGACCACAGTTGCTCGCGCTTGGCTCGATACTCGGCGGCGCGACGAGCAATGTCCTGGACCGGATTCGTGTCGGGGCAGTCGTGGACTACCTGGATTTTCATCTGTGGGGCTACCATTGGCCGGCATTCAACCTTGCGGACGCCGCGATTGTCTGCGGTGTGAGTGTCCCGGCGCTAGTCAACCTTATTGGCCGTCCTGAGCGTCAGGCGCCTCGGCGAGGACCTCGATAATCCGGCAAGTCGCGACTTTGCCATTATCGCACTCCTTGATCATCCGAGTGAGCTCAGTCCTCAGCCCGAGTAGCCGCCGGATTCTGCTCTCGACCGCTTGGAGCTGATCGGTAGCGATCCGGCTCACCTCATCGCAGGACGCCTCTGGCACCTCCTGCAGAGCGAGCATCGTCTTGATGGCAGAGATATCGAAGCCGAGATCCCGGGCATGGCGGATGAACGTCAGCCGCCGAACGTCCTCTGCTCCGTAGAGGCGTCGCCCACTGCCGGTTCGGGGTGGCGGCGGTAACAGCCTGATCCGCTCATAATAGCGGATCGTCTCGATATTGACGCCCGTGCGTTTGGACAAGGCTCCGATAGTGATCATCAGGGGTTGATCCTGTAGTGGCTACAGGAAGTAGGTATAGCAATTGACCGGAGGAGTGTGAACCCGAGGACATTGCTGACTCCCGGCAGCGGGCTTGGCCAGATCGAGCCGCTCGGCAGAGGACAATGCAGTGGGAGAATTGGTCGTGACGTTTAGTTCGGACCAGATGGGCATCATTCGGGCTTCCGCTCTCGCGCTGGCGCTCGCCACAGCCGGCCTTGCGGCTGGCTATGTCTGGTTGCCTCCCGGCTTGTTCGAACTCAATCCGGCCATGGATTTTGGGGAACGGATCGCATTTGCGCTGAAGGTGGATCTTCTCGTGTTCATCTGGCTGGCCGGCTGCGTGGGGGCGGTGAGCAGAGGACGGTTCTATTGGCCAGCAGATATAAGGGGCTTGGCCTTTGGGCGTCGATCATCGCTGCTTATCGCCAGCTCTCTTTGGCCAAGGAAATCGGAGCCGGAGCGCGCGGAACGCCCCGCGCATTGACGGTGCCGCTGTTGCATGTAGCTTACCGGGTTTGGACCGTCCCACGCCGTGGCCAAAGCCGGTCGATGAGCCGCTCCAGAATGCTCGATCCTTATTGGCATACATGCCGCTTTGATCGAGGCGCTACATTGCCAACCGTAGGGCGGTCAAGCTGGTTCGTTTCCCGCCCATAGGATGACACGCTGTGATCGGATCAAAAGGGTTTGTCTTGTTCGCATTTTTGCTGACGGTCACTTTGACCATTCCGATGCACGCCGCGGCTGCAACGAGGGATTATCCTACGGCAGTTGTCGTTGACTATGTTTTGGGTTGCATGAGGTCGAATGGACAGACGCGAGATATGCTGGAACGCTGCTCGTGCTCCATAGACGTCATCGCCTCGCTTCTTCCCTATGAGAGATATGAAAGCGCCGAAACTGTCAGGCGGATGTCACAGATGACCGGTGAGGCTGGCGGGATATTCAGGGAAAGCGCGCCGGCCAAAGCCGCAGACGCGGAGCTAAGGCGCGCGCAGGCGGAAGCCGACGTACGCTGCTTCTAGTCTGAGTCCAGGGCTACTTTCACGCACAGCCACGCTATCCTGAGCTTCTGCTACATGGCCTGCTTCGCTGGCACGAAGACGATGCGGTCCCGCACGCGACTTTCGGCAGGCACGCGCTGCGTTCGAAGCGATCCGCGGAGAGCCTCGCCAGGCTACTCGGACACGGCATGGCCCACCTAGACCCGTAGAGTCTGCAGCGCAGGGACGATCCGCATATGCGCAGTCCGAAGAGATCGGCAGCAGTTCTGTGATCCCTTGGAAGACTCCCAACAAGGCAACCTTGCCATAGCCCGAGGTCACGAATCCAATGTCGACGCCATGCCTACAGGCCTCCGTCATGTACATTCCTCTAAATTGACGAGCGACCATTCGAATGTGCGGAGGAAGGGTACGCCCCGCGCACCAGGAAGCGGCATACAAACCGACCCAAGGCAAAGGCGCTGCCGAGAAGGAAAGCCCCGAAAGGCCCTCCAATCCGCGCCAGCGCCAATCGCCCATCAATGCAACAGGCAAGCGCAGCAATCCCGTCATGGCGAAGCCGAAGACGACGACCAGCGCGCCACCGATCAGGTTCGCTTCGATCTGGTACCGCTGCAGTAATCCACCGAGCGCCATTGCACTGAGCCCGAGCAGAACAAATTCAGGCAACCGTGGCGTGATTCGCGAACCGAAACCGCTGCGCACCCTTACTGATGGTGAGCGCCAGGCTTTCGAACGATCACCTCGTCTAGGTGTTTGATCCCAGGCTTTGATGGCGCATCATTGTCGTCCGAATCAAAGGATGCGCTATGGGCCAGGTTCTTCATGGGAGCGCCACCACGACAGAGGCGGTCCGTCGAGCGATACAGCATAGTCAAGAGAGCCTAAGAGCGCTGGCGAAGCGATACGGCGTCGATCAGAAGACGGTTAGGAAGTGGAGGAACCGGACGTCGACCGCCGATCTTCCGACAGGCCCAAGAGAACCGCGCTCAACAGTGCTCTCTCCCGAGGAGGAGGCCGTCATCGTCGCCTTTCGGAGGCATACATTGCTGCCGCTCGATGATTGCCTCTATGCCCTTCAACCGACGATCCCGCATCTGACGCGTTCGTCGTTGCACAGGTGCCTGCAGCGCCATGGCATTTCACGCCTGCCAGAGGTGGAAGGCGACAAAGAGCCGAAGAAGAAGTTGGTCGCTGGTGTGTCCGACAGGCAGGGTTCGCTTTAACGTGGGCTCACTAGGTGAGCCCTGATCGCTTTAGTCTCTCCTCGATCACGATCATCCATTTCGCAGGCCAAAAAGAGCCTGCGATAAGTACGATGACGCCGATCGTGATCATCGCGTCCGCCGTGTTGAAGGCAGGCCAGTGCCAGCCACCGACGTGGAAATCTAAAAAATCGGTGACAGCACCTTGGCGCATCCGATCCAGCACATTGCCCAGAGCACCTCCCGCAACCAAGCCGAGGCCAATTGTCTCGGAGCGCTTTGCCGTTCTCATGGCCCAGATCAGAAGCCCGGCGACAATCACCAACATGATTCCGGCGAGCACCAGCGGGCGCTCAAGGAAAAACTCACGGAACATCCCGAAGCTGACACCCGTGTTGAAACCGAGCGTCAGATTGAAGAACGGTGTGATTTCTATCGTGCGCGGCGGCACCATCACAATATTGAGGATCACCCATTTCGTGACAGCATCAGTCGCAAGCGCGGCAACTAGTGAACCGCCGGCCAGTACCGCTCCTCGAATCAACTTCGGATAAGCCATAGTCAAATCAGTCCTTACCATGCGGGCTGTTTTCCCGAGCCCGGCAATTGCTGGGGCAGAATAGAATCGGAACAGCCTTGAGCTATGCCGGCGCAGTCTTGGCGATCGCGGGGCGTGACGCTGGTGCGGCTCCAGCTCCGCCTGAGGGGCCGCCCCGTTCAGTGCTCGTCTGATCACGGTTGAGCAGGCGCAGGCCGTTAAGGACCACCAGCAATGACGCGCCGACATCGGCCGCGATGGCGCCCCACAGGGACGCAAGACCAATCACTGTCAGGGCCGTGAACACCAGCTTTACGGCGATGGAGAAGCCGACGTTCTGTCGAATGACCGCGAGCGTCGCGCGCGAATGGCGCACCAGCCAGGAGAGTTTTGAAAGATCGTCCGACATGAGCGCCACATCGGCTGTTTCAATGGCGGCATCGCTGCCCATGGCACCCATGGCGATGCCAAGATTTGCACGCCCCATAGCGGGAGCATCGTTGACACCGTCACCAACCATCGCGACCGATCCGTGGCGCCGCACAAGATCCTCGACCGCCGCGACCTTATCGCCTGGCAGAAGTTCTGCTTGGACCTCATCGATGCCGGTCTGCTTGGCAATCGCCTCTGCGGTCGCCCGGTTGTCTCCCGTAAGCATCACGACGTGCTTGACGCCGGCGCGGTGAAGCGCCGCAACGATCTCCTTTGCTTCCGGCCTGACCGCATCAGCGACGGCGATGAACCCCCAGACATCCTCTCCATCGCCGACCGCTACGATGGTGCGACCGGCACTCGAAAGGGCATCAGCCCGCTCTAGGACAAGGTCCGAGCTGATACCCCGCTCCGCAAGGTAGCGGCGCGAGCCAAGCCAGACCTCGCGGCCGGCCACGCGACCCGTAACGCCTCGGCCCATTATCGCCTGGACGCTCTCGGCAGGTTCCGCGGCAATCTTGAGTTCGCTGGCCTTCGCGAGGACGGCGTGCGCAATCGGATGCTGGCTACGTGCCTCCAGAGCCGCTGCCAAGCGGAGAAGCTCCGTTTCGCTGCGGCCATCGAGCGGCACAATCTCGACCACCTGCGGCCGCCCCTCGGTGAGCGTGCCTGTCTTATCCATCGCAACGGCTTTGATGTGAGCAGGTGTTTCGAGGTGGGTACCGCCCTTCACTAGGATGCCCTGCTTCGCCGCTCCGGCGAGCGCCGCGACGATGGTCACCGGCGTCGAAATCACAAGGGCGCAGGGGCAGGCGATCACGAGAAGCACGAGTGACCGGTAGAACCAGACGTCCCAAGCGCCGCCCAACAGCAAGGGTGGAGCAAGAAAGACCGCAATGGCGAGCACCATCACGACGGGCGTGTAGATGCGCGCGAACTTCTCCACCCATTGCTCACTCGGCGCGCGTCGGCTCTGAGCCGAGCCGACCATTCGGATAATCTGGGCCAGCGTCGTGTCGTTCGCCGCCTTGGTGGTTACGACATCAAGTGCGCCTTCGCCGTTGATGGTACCCGCGAAGACCTCGTCGCCCTGCGTCTTGAACAGAGGGACGCTCTCGCCGGTGATCGGCGCTTGATTGACTTCACTTTCGCCGGCGGCAATTCGTCCATCCAGCGGCACCTTGTCGCCCGGCCGGACGATTATATGCGCTCCAACCCGAACCTCGGCCGCCGGGACATCGCGCTCCGAGCCGTCTTCGAGCCTGACGCGCGCGGTCGGCGGAGCGAGTTCCATGAGGGCCGCAACCGCTCGGCGCGCACGGCCCAGGCTCCAAGCCTCGAGCGCCAGAGCCAATGCGAAAAAGAATGAAACCGTGGCGGCCTCGAACCAAGCGCCAATACCTATGGCTCCCGCGACCGCGACGGTCATCAGCAGATTCATATCGGGACGCAGTCGCTTGGCGGCGAGCCATGCCTTGGGCGCGACATAGCGTGCCGCGAACAGCACTGCGAGCGCGTAGAGGATGATGCTTGGCAGGGGAGTGGAGCCCAAAGCATGTTCGCCTGGCTCAAAAGCCGCAATGACGCCGCCTCCGAGCCACGCATGGATTGCGAATCCTAGTGCGGTGAATACACCACTCGCTGTCGTCAGCCACGATTGCACGCGCCTGCGCCGCTCTTCGGCCTGTGCGGCTTCGCTGGTGTCGCCTTCGGTCCAAGGCTCAGCCTGCAGACCTGCGCGAGCTACTGCCTTCTCAATGCGAGTCTCGAGGGCCGGATCGGGTGTCATGTCGATAGACATGCGACCGTTGAGGAGATCGAACGCGAGCTTGTCCTCCCCGACGAGCGGACCAACTTCTCGCTTCAGTGCCGCGATCTCGTCGGCACAATCCATGCCGTGAATGCGAAACACGACTTGACCGGTCATGTGCGTCGGGATCGGCGGGCTGAGGGCCTCCTGGACCTTTGCCGAACAGCCGCACGCGGCCTCATCCGAGGCTCCTGCCGGCTCTGCCGCCCCAGCCGGGACTGCTGGCGGCGACCACCGCTCGGCGCGCATGCCGGTTCGGGCTACTGCTTTTTCGACCGCGTCCGAATCCGCGCGGTTCTGCGGACCTACGGTCATCATGCCTCGCACCGTGTCGAAGGCGAGCTTGTTCTCACCAACGAGGGGCTCCAGTTCCCGCGTGAGCTGAGCCACTTCGTTCTTGCAGTCGAGACCATGGACTCGATAGAGCAATGTCTCGGCCTCGCCGTCCCCAACAAGGGCTATACGCATTCCGGTCGTGCGACGCGGCGGATGATATCGTCGACTGTCGCTTGGCGTTGCGGCGCCACCGTCATCATCCCCTTCGCGGTATCGAAGGCCAGCCGATCCTCGCCCCCAACAACCGGACCGATCGCGCGCTGGAGCGCCGCGACTTCGTTCTTGCAGTCAAGCCCTTCAACCTGGAAAAGCAGCGCCGATCCGGACGGCCGAGTCGGCTCCGGCAGAAGATGCGCGCGCATTCCAGTAGTATCGACCGCGCGAATGATGGTGTCGGCCAGAGCAGTATTCCCGATCATCACCTCCATCAGGCCCGCATTAGTGTCGAAGGCCAGCTTGTCCTCGCCTCCGATAATTGGCCCCACAGCGGCCCGAAGCGCGCGAACCTCATTCTGGCAATCCAAGCCACCTACTTTGAAACGCAGCGAGCTCGGTGTGCTCATCGTCGCGGCATCAACTTCTTTCATTTGTATCCTTCCGGTCGCGGTTCGTGCTCGGCTGCCGACTTTCTGCCCGCGCCAAACGATCATACATCCTGTAGGCACTACAGGATCAAGAGCGACGCTTCAGCAGACGCGCCCTCTCTTTTTCACTTCGGCTTGCCAGCGACCGCCGCGAGCACGAGAACGACGGTAACGAGCAGGCCGAAAACGCCCATGCCCCACATCACCTCCCCGCCCATCATATCTTGCATCATCCATTGGCGGCCCCACAGGACGTCCGACTGGCAGCGCCGGCATCGCTTCGAAATAAATCGATAGGGATCGCCCATGAGGGCGAGTGTTGCGTCTAGGCTCTTGTCAGGCGGGATCCGAGGCACCGGCGTTCCACTTTCCAAATCACATCCGCCGACGATCCCCGGCCTCCAAGGGCCAAGCGCTTGGCGAAGGCGCAACAAAAGATGCTTGGTCACTGTCTGTCTCCTTGCGGTGCACCATCGGCAGAATCGCGGGCTTCGCGCGCTTCGCGAGGATCTCCCATCCGCCCTTGAGGACAATTCCGACAACCATAACCCCGACCACGAGATCCGGAAGCGGAGAATTCAGGAGCATGACCAAAACACCGGATAGGACGATGCCCGCATTGGCCACCATGTCATTGGTGGTAAAAATCCATGAGGCCTTGAAATGCCACCGTGCGCCCTACGCGCTCGCAAGAGCCGAAGGACGATCAAATTGGTCGCAGCGTTTGCGAGCGCCGTGACAATCATCGCAAGCCCGATTGGCTCTGCTCCGGCAAAAAACGGCGCAAGACTTCCACAAACAATCCGAAGGCAAGGAGGATCAGAACAACGCCGGATAGCTTGGCGGCGCGCGCCTCGGCTATAACCGTGCGGCCGACTGCATAGAGACTGACTGCGTAGACGGCAGCGTCCCCCAGATTGTCGAGGGCAGCGCCCAGCAGGCCTGTGGAGTCTGCCAGGACGCCGACAGCGCCCCGCCACTATCACCTGGGTGAAGTTGATACCCAGTACCCAGCCCAGCGTCCTCGGCTTCCTCGAGCTGGCGAGTGGCCACTGGGATCGCGCCTGGCCTTTGTGCTGGGCGGCGCCCTGGCCGTCGCTATTCCTGGCGTGGCGTTCCTGCGCGTCCTTCGCCGGCCCGCTTGACGATCAGTTCCACCTGCCGGACAAAACGGAGACCGACACGCGGCTCGTCATCGGATCCGGACTGGAGAGCTGGCGGGTCTTTGCCCCGGCCCTGCGGTTTCCGGGCTCTCGATCGGCTAGCCCACATCTACCTGTTCGTCGTGTTCGGGGGTGCCAGTCGCCACGATATGCATAACGACCGGCTGGTTGATCGGCGCTATTCGGAAGAGGTGTCCGGAACGTTCCGGTCAAGTTCCTGGAGCCATACCGCAGAGGACGAGTCCGATGGCGCCCGCCAATCTCCGCGGGGGGAAAGGGCTCCGCCTGAGGAAATTTTGGGGCCGTTCGGCATTGCCGAGCGCTTGAACTGGCTAATCGTAAAAAAGCGAAACAGGAAGAGCCGCAGCCAGCGCTTAATGGTCACCAGCTCAAAGGCCCGGCGGTCGCGTGGCTGCATGTTGGGTGGCCAGGTGCCCCGCTCGACATCCCCCCAGGCTTGGAATGCCAGATACGCGATCTTGGACGGGCGCAGGCCGTAGCGCGTGACATAGTAAAGATTGAAATCCTGCAGGGCGTAGGGGCCGATCGCGGCTTCGGTAGACTGCGGGCCGGCGCCTTCCCTGGCTGGCACCAGTTCGGGCGATATTTCCGCAGCGAGGATTGTGCGCAAGAGATCACCCGTCGCCTGGTCGGTGGTATCGGACGCTGCCACGAAGCGGATCAAATGTTGGATCAAGGTTTTGGGCACTGACGCATTGACGTTGTAGTGCGACATGTGATCGCCGACGCCATAGGTCGACCAGCCAAGGCCGATCTCCGACAGGTCGCCAGTCCCTACCACAAGGGCTTTGTAGTGGTTTGCGAGCCTGAACAGGTAGTCGGTGCGGAGGCCGGCCTGCACGTTCTCAAAGGTCACGTCGTGCACGAGTTCGCCACGTGCGAAAGGATGTTTCAGATCGGCAAGCAATTGCCGGGCGGCCGGCCTGATGTCGATCTCTGAAGCCGTTGCGCCGACGGCACGCATCAGAGCCCAGGCGTTCGATTTGGAGGCGTCCCCGGTGGCAAACCCCGGCATTGTGAACGCCAGGATGTTGGATCGCGGCAAGCCAAGCCGGTCCATTACCCGACCAGCTACCAACAGCGCCTGCGTCGAATCCAATCCTCCCGAGGCGCCTATCACCACCTTGTCAATATTGGTGGCGTCAAGCCGCTTGGCGAGGCCCTGGACCTGGATGTTGTACGCTTCATAACAGTTCTCCGCGAGCCGCGCCGGATCGACCGGAACATAGGGGAAGCGTTCGAGATGGCGCTCGAGCGACAGCGGCTCCACCGGCATGTCGAGCGCAAAGCCTACGACCCGGAAATCAGATGTCTTTACGCCGAGCTCGCGGCCACAATCGGCGAAGCTCGTGCGGCGCATCCGCTCCTGCCGCAGGATGCCGAGGTCGATGTCGGCGACCGCGAGCGTCGATGTCGCGGCAAACCGCTCCGTCTCGGCGAGCTTTACGCCGTTCTCGAAGATCGCGGCGTGTCCGTCCCAGGCCAGGTCGGTGGTGGATTCGCCGGGACCGGCTGCCGAATAGGCGTAGGCCGCGACGCAGCGCATCGACTGCGAGCCGCACAGCAGCCGGCGATCGTCGGCCTTGCCGATCGTAATGTTGCTGGCTGACAAGTTGAGCAGCACTTCAGCGCCGGCGAGCGCGGCAGCGGTGCTGGGAGGCGCCGGCACCCACATGTCTTCGCAAATCTCGACATGGAAGGTGAATGCACAACTGCCCGTCGACGTGAACAGCAGATCGACGCCAAACGGCGCCTCTCGGCCGGCCACGGCAAGCGTGCGGCCACGCACGTCATGCCCTGGGCTGAAATGGCGCCGCTCGTAAACTCGCGATAGTTCGGCAGGTAGGCCTTGGGCACGATGCCGAGCAGGCGGCCATCGTGAATGACTACAGCCGCATTGTAGAGCCGGCCGGCCACCCGCAAAGGCGCGCCAACGACGAACGCCGGAAACAGACCTTGGCTTTCACGGACCAACTCGCCGATCGCAGCCTCGACCGCGTCGAGCAGCGCGTCCTGCTGCAGCAAGTCGTCGATCGCGTAGGCCGAGAGACCGAGTTCGGGAAAGAGCATAACCGCCACCCGGCGATCATGGCCCTGGCGCAGGAGCTCAAGGGTCCGATCGAGGTTGAACGCCGGGTTGGCGACGTCGATGCGCGGCACGCACGAGGCCACCCGCACAAAATCGTGGCGATAGGGGGAATAGAACGAAACCTGCTTCGCCGTCATGGCCTGCTTGCTTGTCGGAGATCGCCGCGTGCGTCGCAGATAATCGACCAAGCCGACTGTAAGAACAAGGCGGCGATCGCGAACGCCACGATCAGGTCCGGCCATCGCGAAGCCGGGAGCCAGACGACGCCAGCGGCGATAACCACCGCTAGGTTGCCGATCGCGTCGTTGCGGGAGAACAACCAGACAGCCCGCACGTACGCTACGACAATGGAATTCCCTATCGCAGCACCGTCGTCGGACACCGTGGTCGCCTGAATTGCAGCCAGGCACGCAGATCGACGGTCTTGCCCTGTCGCGCTTGTCATATCCAGATACGCCATTAGGCGCGCCGCGTAATCACGAGGGGTTTCTTCACGGCGCGCATAAAGCGCCAATGAGGGGCCGGAACAAGATTTGCTTTCCCAGACACGCTAAGGTCGAACGAAGCACGAACATCTGTTTTGTCCTCTGGATAAGATTGCCAACTCGATTGCGATCGATCTTGTAGCGACCATTGGCTCGGCTCCTTCATAGCGAGGAGCGAACGAATGGGCCGAAGAAGGCTTGTCAATGCGGCGGAGGCAAAGGTTCTTTTTGGCCTCCCGGCTGACGAGGATAGTCTGCTCCGGCACTACACTCTCGATCCAATTGACAGGTTGGAATGTGAGGTGCGTCGCGGGCTCATGAGTGCCAATCGACTCGCGCGTCCCGAAGTGTTGCTGCGGGCGCAACCTACGCCGAGATTGCTCTTGGAGTGCCCATGCCGGGATATGCCTTCTGGAGCGGTGGTTCCTGACCAAGAGCCAAGTCCGCTCGCTCTTTAGTACAAAAGCCCTGGGAGGACGTTTCCCAACAGATTCGGGCTCACAAGACGCAGGAACGCCTGCGTGTGCTGCAGGCGGTTGATATCTGTTGGGCGCCCGACCCAGCTGGTCCAGTTCGTGCAGAATGGCGACAGAAGGGGAGAGCTCGGCGTTCATGATGATTGAGGCCCCAGCGGAGCTTGATAGAGGATGATCCGCCCGGTCGGTATGATCTGGGAGAGGAGATCAAAATCCCGGATGTTGCCGGTCAGCACGCTCGCGCCCAGTTGCCGCGCCTGCAGGAAGACGAGGGCGTCGTTGACGAAGCGGCGCTCATGCCCCTCCCCCTTTGGCAGGTTTCTCAAGCGAAAGAGCAGACCAGCCAACACGCCGGCCTGTCCCCAGATGGCTGCATCTGGCGCGTGAAGTCGGTGGTTCGGAATGTCCTCTACCGTCGCCGCGATCGCTTCGAGGACCGCTTTTGCAGAGGGATGTTTTGGGTCCAGGCGGCCGAAGGCATGGGTCAACTCTGACAGACAGACCGCCGAATGGTGGCATAGGCGATACGTAAGCAGCGTATCGACCTCCACCGGTGAGCGCCCCTGCAACACATCCAGATAGACGCTGGTATCCAGAAACAGCGCCCCCCCAATTGCGGGTTCGTCCGCAGCCCAAAGGAGATCTTCGTCGGGCCTGCGCTCGAGCGTCCCTACGTGCTTCTGAGGCTTCAGTGATCGGAGGGTTTCAGAAAGATCAAACCCCAAGATCGATATCCGCCAGGATGCTGCCCTTGCGGCCGACCAGACGGGCGCCGAAATCATCTTCGAGAGCCAGGCGGGACAGCGCCAATTCCAACAGTTCGGTGTCGGAAGTGACATGGGCGCGCTTCTTGGCCGCCTCGATCAACTCCGACGGCACTCGCCCCGACAAGCGGGTATTCTTTGCAGTGCCAAGGAGACCGACGGCCTTCGCTTGCTCGAGCACGAGCTTATTGCGAGTCAACGCGACCTTTGCTTCGCTTTCCGCACTAGTATGTGTTTGGACACCCATAGGAATCTCCTGCGTTGAACAGAATATAGATTGCGTTGAACGGGAAGGCAAGTTCAATGGTGGGCGGCGAGATGGGATACCCAATCGCTATAATCCGCCGAGGCAATCGATTGGGGGAGCTCGATGGATTCCATGCAAACGGAGATCGCGCGCTTTCTAGCAGAAAAGGCGATGCGGCAAACGTGAGGCACCCGGTTGGAGTTTCAGCGAGAGCAGCGTCGTGACTTGCTCCGACCTGAATTGAGGTCGGAGCTCTTGCCTAAAAAGTATAGGGGGGTATACTATATAGGCAAAATTGGAGGTTCGCATGTCGCACACGACCCGTGAGAAACAGAAGCTGCTCAACCGTGTCCGCCGCCTTCGCGGCCAGATGGAGGCGGTCGAACGCGCGCTGGAAGAGGAGAAGGGCTGCGCCGATGTGCTGCAGCTCATCGCCGGCGTGCGCGGCGCCGTCAACGGGCTGATGGCGGAGGTGGTCGAGGACCACATCCAGCTTCATGTCGCCGATGCCAGCCTCGACCAGACACAACGCAACGAAGGCGCCGCCGAGCTGATCGATGTCGTGCGCGCCTACCTCAAATAGAACCGGAGTCCGCGCCATGGCCGTTCACGACACAGCCCACCCCCGCACGCTTGCTGAAGAGGGCAAAGCACACGCTGCTCACCCGCATCCCCACGCGCATCACCACCATGATCATGACCACGACCACGACGATCACGATCATGAGCACGGCCACGATCACGACCATCCGTTCGAGTGGACGGAGGCTGTTCGCATCGCTCTCGTCGCGGTCGCGGCGGCAGCCGTGTGGTTCCGCATCTGGGAGCCGTTTCCGGCGGTCAGCGTCATTGGCGTCGTTGGCCTTTTGATCGGCGGCTGGCCGATCCTGAAGGAGGCGTTCGAGAACATCGTCGAACGGCGCATGACGATGGAGCTGTCGATGACGATCGCCATCGTCGCGGCGGCGGCGATCGGCGAGTTCTTCACGGCGCTCGTTATCACGCTCTTCGTCCTTGTCGCGGAGGTGCTGGAAGGGCTGACTGTCGGCCGCGGCCGCAAGGCGATCCGCGACCTGCTGGAATTCCTGCCGCGCGAGGTCTCGGTGCGCCGGTCCGGTGCGATCCGCTCTGTCTCGGCTGAGGACTTGTCGGTCGGCGACGCTATTCTGGTCGCGCCTGGCGGACGCATTCCGGTCGACGGCGCGGTGCTGTCGGGTCACTCCTTCGTTGATGAATCGCGCATCACTGGTGAGTCCTCGCCGGTCGAGAAGACGGCGGGCACGCATGTCTTCGCAGGCTCGATCAACCAGTCCGGCGCGCTCGAAATCGCCGCCGAGCGGATCGGCCGCGACACCAGCTACGGCAAGATCATCGAAGCAGTTGAGCGTGCCGAGAAGTCGCGCGCGCCTGTCCAGCGGCTCGCGGACCGCCTGGCCGGCTATCTCGTCTACTTCGCGCTCGGCGCGGCCGTGCTCACCTTTCTGATAACCCGCGACATCTATTCCACGATTTCGGTCATCATCGTCGCGGGCGCCTGCGGCATTGCCGCAGGCACGCCGCTTGCGATCCTCGGCGGCATCGGCCGCTCGGCCCGGCTCGGCGCCATCGTCAAGGGCGGTGTGCATCTGGAAACCCTAGGCCGCGTCGACACCGTCGTGCTCGACAAGACCGGCACGCTGACCTTCGGCCGTCCCGAGGTGCAACAGGTGGTGCCGGTTGCTGGCACGACGGCGGATGAGCTGCTCGATGCTGCCGCCACGGCCGAGCTGCGCTCGGAGCACCCGCTCGGCAAGGCAATCCTCGCCTATGCCCGCCTCCAGGGGCGCGAGATCGTAGAGCCCGCGAGCTTCGGCTACACGCCGGGTCGCGGCATTACGGCAAAGGCTGGCGACGCGACCATCCTGGTGGGCAACCGGGCCTGGATGGCGGACAACGGCATCGGGGGCATCGGCGTGCCGGAGACAACCGGCCACGGAACCGGGGCAGGTACGGAAATCTTCGTTGCCCGCGACAGCGCTCTCCTCGGCAGCATCGTCGTGGCGGACGCGATCCGGCCAGAAGCAAAAAATGCCGTTGCGTCCTTGCAGCGCATGGGGCTCCGGACGGTCCTGCTGACGGGTGACGCCAAGCGCGTTGCAAGTGCTGTCGGCGCCGCCCTCGGCATCAAGGAGGTCGAGGCCGAGCTATTGCCGGAGGACAAGCTGAAACGCATCGAGGCGCTTGTGGCGCAGAAGCGCGTCGTCGCCATGGTCGGCGACGGCGTCAACGATGCGCCGGCGCTGGCTCAGGCCAATGTCGGCGTCGCCATGGGGTCCGGCACGGACGTGGCGCAGGAGAGTGCCGACGTGGTGCTGCTGGGCAACGACCTTGAGCGCTTCGTCGAGACGCTTGCCGTCGCACGACGGACGCGCGGCATCATCTGGCAGAACTTTGTCGGCACCATAGGCGTCGACACGCTCGGCATCGTGCTTGCCGCCTTCGGCTTCCTCAACCCGTTGCTCGCCCCGGCGATCCATGTTGTCTCGGAATTGGTCTTCATCCTCAACTCGGCGCGGCTGCTGCCGGCGCGCACCAATGGGGGCGTTGAGAATGCGACGGTGCCCTCCGCAACTGACATGATAACGCTGCCAGTCGACGGACGGTGATGAATGCGCGAGGACAATGTTGTAATCGGCCTCGCCACTCGGGGCGCGAGACTGATGGAGTCGACATGCGGCCAGCACTATTAGAACCGCTCCTTGATCGGACCTATCGCCGTCTCTTTGCGGCGCAGGCTCTGTCCCTTGTCGGAACCGGCCTGACGACGGTCGCGCTGGCACGAGAAGCGCGACCGGGCAAGATCGTCGAGTCGCGCTGTTGGCTGCAATTCAGACGGTCACGATGTCCGATGACGGTGCCGCGATAGCCAACACCATTGTCGCCACGTTTCGTGAACGCGGATCTCTTCTACCAGCGATCGACACGATCGAACAGGTCGGCCTTGCCGCCCGCGCTATTGCTCGCCGACGAGCACACGCGTTCGCGCTTCGTTCGATCTTAGCGTGTCTCGCCTTTATCAACCAAAGACAGCAATATCCTTGTTATCTTTGGCCTTCCATGCGATTCTTCGGGCATGATCGGAAGGAGATGAGGATGCCTGAGACGGTGCTGGCAGGGCTTTCCAATATTCGGACCACTGAAGAGATGATCGTGGCGTTCCGTGATGAGGAGCATTGTCGCCGGCTGCTGGAAAGCATGGTGTGGCCGGATGGGAGAATTTGCCCCGCCTGTGGTTACAAACGCTCGATCGCGATAGCCGGCCGCGATACAGGAAAGCGGCGTGCGCGGCCGGGTCTCTATCAATGCTCCAGTGGCGATTGCCGGTTCCAGTTCACGGTGACGACGCACACGCCTTTGCACTCCACGAAGCTTCCCTTGCGTGTTTGGCTGAAGGCCATGTGGCTGATGCTGCAGTCGGATAAAGGGTTGTCCTCGGTGCGCCTGGCCGAGGCTCTTGGGGTGAGCCAGCCCACGGCCTGGCGGATGGGGCATGCGCTGCGTCTCATGGTGGCGCGCGAGCACATGCTCGACGGCACGGTCGAGGTTGACCATTTCCATCTCGGTGGAAGGCCCAGAAAGCATTCAGACGATCCACCTCCCGGACGCGGCCGGAAAGGTCAGGCGAATACCGAGAAAACGCCGGTCATGGCGATGGTGCAGCGACCGAATGACGTCACACCCGGCACTCCGGCCGGCGACGCGCGCGCCGCGGTCGTGACCGGCCTTTCGTTGCGCGCGGCGGAGCGTGCTGTCGAAACGCAGATCGAGCCCCATGCCCGTTTGATGAGCGATGAGGCGAAGGCGTTCACGGCCATTGGCGAGAGCTTCGCCTCGCACGAGACCGTGAAGCATTCCAGCCGCGAATATGTCCGCGACACTGTCCACGTCAATTCGGTCGAAGGTTTCAATTCCCGCGTCCGGCGGACCATCGCCGGCGTCTTTCACCATATTAGTTCGCAGCATGCCGACCTGTATTTCCATGAGATCGGCTTCCGCTGGTCGCAGCGTGTCATCACGGGAAGCGCCGTTCGGAAAACCCGACATGGCCGGGAAATCACGCGGACCCTCTGGTCGCGGGTACCGCCGGCGCTGCAACTGTTGAGCGTCTTTCGTGCCGCCACGGGGCGTCAAATGCGCCGAAGCCCAGACGGCGGAATCATCATCAGATCCGCCGTAGCTGTCTTTGGTTGATAAAGGCAGCGTGTCTACGGGAACAGTTCTTGTTCCGACCCTAATTAGCCTATTCGGGCATGTCGGCGAGGAGAGAAATTGGGGACCGATACCCTTCAGTGTGGCGTTGAGAATTATCTGTCGCCGTCCGGAATTAAGCGGGGCTGCGGACGTCGAGTGCGCCGTCGTTTCGTCGCCCGTGCAAAAGCTTGAGCGCGTCGCTGCCGCACGACATGCCGCGAAGGGTGGTCTCGATCCGGGGAAGACGAATACTGCTGTCGCCGCTGGTAGTGGCAGCGCAGTTCTGGAGCAGGTGGCAAAGCGCGCGAAGGGAGGTGTTCTGACCATAGGTGGCGATTGCCTCGAAGGCGTCGGCTCCCTCAACGTTGTGTTCGGCGCTATCCTCACGCAGTCCTCGCGCGTCGGCTGCCCGATCTCGAAACGCATGCCGATACGGCTTTCGATCTGATCCATAGCGTTGGCATCACGCCTCGTGCCGGCTAACCGATGAGTGTTGCCGGCAAGCAGCAAGGCGAAACCGCAGTGCTCCTGAAGGTGAAGCAGCTCCCGCAAAACAGTGGGTGTGAAGTTCTGATATTCGTCCACCAGCAACGGACGCGTCGGGCCGTATCGGCTGCCCAGAAAGTTCATGCAATCCTTCGCAAGGTCGTATGTGTGCTTGCTGTCATTTTGAACGCCGTAGGCGTCGTGCAGCATCAGGAACATCGGCCTGATAGCTTTGGTATGCTGCGCAACCTCACAGTAGGCAGCTCCGGTTTGGTTCGCTATCCACTTGAGCGCTACAGTCTTGCCGAATCCGGCTTTGCCGATCGCAAGCACCGGATATCGCATCTTCACCGCCGTATCGAAGGCAGCCCGCACGCTGAGCGCGGCGCGGGTTTCGATAAACGTCATCCGAGGATCCTCTTCGCCAGGTCCAGCTGAGTGGATATGCGCTCGTCCTGTTCGCGTCGGCACTCGTCGGCGGGCAAAGGCCTCTTCGGCATCACAATGCGTGCCGGCCGCTTTTCCGGATCGTAAGAGACGACGCCGACGGGCTCGTTGGGAATCGTGTCAGGCTGGGCTTCGCCGCGCGCGATCAGGCGTGCAGCCACATCGATGTCAGGCGCTGACCGATCGAGGTCACGCACAGCCTGCCAATGCACCTTCGCGCGTTGGGCTGATGTTTTCGCGCCGCGTTTGTCGAGCGGATGGAACTCGATATCGGGAGAGGCTATGCCGACTCGTTCACCATGGCGGTCAAGCAATAGCAACTCGGCTGGTGTGTGATAGGCCGGCACACGGACCCAAATCTTCTCGTACTGGTAAGCCTGCAATTCCGGGCATGTCCAATGGCGGCCACCGACCGATATCGCACCCTGAATAACCGATCGTTCTTCGGTTCGAGCACATGCCGCGCGTACTTCATCGCGGCTCATCGCTGTCGGCGCCCACCCCGCCTCGAGGTGTTTCCGGTATGTGGCCTCAGGTGATAGGCCTTTGAGCGCGCTCTTCTGGCCCTGCGCGGTATGATTATACGTGCGCACAAAGCCTTCTATGGCTGGCACCGCGTCCTCGAACGCGCCGAATGGCGCGACCGTCCTGTCGATCGCCTCCCGCTTTTTGCTCATTCGGTTGCCGCCAATGTGGCCGGGCGCAGTGCTGAAATAGCGCGTCTCCAAATCACCGAATAGACGCTCAATCGGCTTTGCGGAGGCGTTGTAGGGCAAGGCGTTGATGACGCGGGTTGATCGGGACGGACCATGGAAGCTCTGCACGGTGAGCTGCATGGCATCGTCTAGAAAAGCGGTGAAGCCGAATTCCGCGCCGTTGTCGACATAGAGCGACTGCGGCATGCCCCACGCTTCGATCATGGAAGCGAGGACTTCGATTACGTCTCGATTTTGCACGCCGCCGCGTTTTTCGAAAAAGATCAACCCGATCCAGAGGCGCTGCGTCGCCCAGTCTAAGAATCCGATCAGCCTAGCAGTCGCGACCGTGCCGTCAGGACGAGTGAGGTGAATGTCCACAGGGTGCACATCGCCCACCACCAGCTCCATCGGCTGCATGCCGGCGACGGTGCGGCGGATGCGCGGCCGGCGATCGTCATAGGCCTTATGGTCTCGCTTAAACCGGTGGACGTTTCGAAAGTGGAGTTCCGCCGAGACGAGTTCGATTGGGACAGAGCAAGCGCGCTCCAGCACATTAGGATCACCCGGACGGAAACCCCACGCTCGAGTCGCGTCGATCAGGAACTTCTCGGCTTCTTTCAGGGTGTGGCCCCACGACATACCGCCTTTGAGCAGGCCGCGGATTTCCTGTTTTAGATCCTCGGCGATTTTCGTCCTGGTGGAGGCGTCGAACGGGACCAGCTTGTCCCACTCTCGGCTTATGACGACACGCTTCTTGCCCTTGTCCGAGCGACCATGCCGGCCGACTTTCATGCCTTCGTCAAAGCGTGCGGCATGACGCTGTAGCGTCCGCAGGCAGTAGCTGACCGCCCTACCCTCCCAGTTCCGCGTCGGCTTGCCCGCCAACTCGGCGAATACGTCGGCGCGGCCAGTCGATTTGGCTGGATACTGAAGCGCTGGCCCCAGGTAATCGAGCCACCATGCGTTCTCTGCCGTCCTGCCGGTGATCGATTTCGACTGGTTCCCGACCGGGGTTTGAGACGCCTTTAGACGGTGCTGATATTCGAGCGGCAGAGACGCGGAATTGACCTGATATTGCTCCCCGCCGTTGCCGCCGCGCCGCCCGTTGAGCTTTCGTACTTCGAGCGCGTTTTTGCGCCAGCGACGCAAAACAAGAGCTCGGTGAGCGACTTGTCGCCGAATGCCGACCAGCGCAGCAAACTCAACTGTGGACAGCCACTCAGCCATAGCGATGGCCGCTGCTCTCGCGGCAGAGCATCTCGCGGAGGGCCAGTGCGTTCGGCCCGTTGCGCTTTTCGGTCACCGCATAAACGGCTACCATTCGGCAAATGCCGTGATCGTGGTACCACCTGGTTAGGGATAAGCCTTGCGCCACAAACCCCGCACGAACTTCTACGAGGAGATCGGAGAAACCTGTTTCCACGCTGTTTTGAAGCCGTGTTGCAATCAGTTTGCAATCGTGACTTCAAAACGAAACATCGTCAACTCCCCCAGATGACAAACTCGATCGTTGATCGCTACATTCACGAGCTAAAGCGGCACTTCAAGGTAACGAGCGACGACGACCTCTCGCGCAAGGTAAACATAGGCAAGTCAACGCTTGCAAGTTGGCGTCGCCGCGGGGCAATTCCTGAAGATTTTTGCAAAGACATGCTAGATGGTGAGCGTGTCGACTATTTCAAGATCATCCGAGACCACCTCGCGGAGGCAACATCAATGTCAGCTGCCGGCGAGAAGATACTGTTAAGAGCTGCAATCTCGCTGGGGCGTCAGCTCGATGAGGCCTCCGCTGGGGATTGGGCCAGTTGGATCGCTGACAACCGGCTTCGAATATTCCAGGAAATCGTAAAGCTCGATGAGGCAGAGCGCATCGACGAAACGATCGATAACCAATACGTGGCAAGCCGTCTTGTTGGGTTAGCCATGCGCACCGCGGACGGGAATCTACTAACTGCAGCAGAACTGAAAAGACTCCGCCGAGAGGCGTGAGCGGCACCCGCCCGATGAGGGTTACCAAACCTGTCGCTGGTGGGTTACCAATGCGCGTAATGGGCGGCCTTGGGTTACCAATCGAGGCCGCAATAAGCTCAACGAATACAGCACCTTAGCGCCAGTTCGAAATTAATTGTCGTTGGGGCATATTGGTAACCCTGTTGACCGAAGGGCATTGGTAACCTAATCGGGCGAAAGTGGTGCAATATGAGCCACTTAGCAGTCCAGCTGACGACAGATAATTCTGAACGCCGACGACAAATAATTCTCGACGCCACACTGATTGCCCTTTATGCGACTTTCGAAGCACAAAAGGCGAACTTGGAGAGACGCATTGTGTGTTCTTCGAGATCATTTACCTGGCCCTTGCGCGGCCGGCAGACATTCTGAACGGGTGGAAGAGGGCCGTCTACGGACTGGCGGCTACTGGCTGCCGAAAAATGATAGGGGGACGTTAAAGTTAGGCCAGGTTTCGCCCCGGACGTACAATTCGCCTCGGCAGCCTCTTTACGGGTCATCTTTTCGCTCGCGATTTCGAGCGTCCACACGGCGTCCCGGCAGCAGTTTAGCTGTGAATAGCTTCGGCCAAGGTAATGCACTCGCTCTGGTTGCCTTGGTGCTCGTGATATTCTGCCCCAAAACTCGCAGTGGTGAGGGCAAGCAATGGCTGAGGAAGTTCTTTTCAATGGGAACAGCGTTTTTGATATTGCGCGCGGATACCCCCAGCATGCTGTCGAACGCGCTGGCCGCTTCACGGAGAACGAGCTGCTGAACAACAGCACCGACCATTTGGTCGGCGTCATTCTGGCCGAATATGCGCTCGATGTACCCGTCCTGCTCACGGATGAGGTCTGGATTGACGAAAAGGAGGTCGAGTCGATCCGCAGACCAAGTCGATATGATGATTATGGTTTCACCCCGTTCAAGGAACGCGAGGAAAAGGTGAAAGAGCATTTTGTCGTGTTCCACCTGCCATTCAGGGGCGACCGGGACATTTTTCGCTTTGAGCCTTCTCGACGCACCCTATCAGGCCTTCGGGCGGATGTTGGAGCCAACGAACTTGTCCTTCACTTCCGGACGGCTGGGCGCGACCAGCAACGAATTCGAGCTGATATTGATGGAGCCATTGCCGAAATCCGTCAGCACCTCGAGCAGATTAGGCATGACCTCCAGAACGTGCCCGCTGAAATCGACCAGGCCGTCAGGCACTGGATAGAGCGGCGCAAGGCCGCACTCCTCCAGCAGAAAGGAACAGTCGCCGCCCTTGGCTTTCCGATGAAAAAGCGCGCGGATGCACCGACGACCTATCGTGCGCCCGAGGTGAGGCGAAAGATCGCTCCGGTGGTAGCCAAGCCAGCGGCGGGCGCTCCCTTCAAACCCGAGCCAACGATGGACGAGGCTGATTACAGGCACATTCTGGGCATCATCGAGAATATGACAACCGTGATGGAGCGAAGCCCCAACGCCTTCAAGGGGATGGGCGAAGAAGACATTCGTTCCCACTACCTAGTCCAGCTGAATGGCCAATATGAGGGCGGCGCCACCGGCGAAACTTTCAATGCAGCGGGAAAGACCGACATTCTGGTGCGCTCTGAAAACGCCAACATTTTCATCGCTGAGTGCAAGATATGGCGCGGCGAAAAGGTGATGATTGAGACGATCGATCAGCTGCTTTCCTACGTCACTTGGCGCGACACGAAGACTGCGATCATCGTCTTCAATCGGAATAAGGATTTCAGCGCGGTCATCGAAGGCGCGAAGGCTGCCGTTGAGGCGCACCCGCAATACCGGCGCGGACCAGTGAAGGAAGGCGAAACGCGCTTTCGGTTCATCCTTGCTAACCCGAGCGACACCGCCAAAGAGGTTGTCGTCACTCTGATGCTTTTCGACATCCCCGTATAGCATCGCGGGAATTAGCTCCAGTCCACCACCTCACAACTGCCACTGCCCGGTGTCGCCTGACAAAAGGCGAGACGGGTGGCGGAAGGCCTAGTGGAAAGCCCCCGGCGCAACTTGAAGAAGAGAGCCTTCGCCAATACCCTGGCCGCAAACGGCTGGGGATCAAATTGTGCGTCTGCCGAAAGACAAATGGCCCGATACAGACGGGAGCCGGGGTATACTGATGTTCGCTCAGCTTATGAGCGAAATGCTGACCCCGACGACCTTTGAAAGCTTCAGGGTATATTCCCTTGATACCATCGCTCGCGTTCACGAGGCTCTTGAGCTGATAGATGACGTGCGAGACCAGCGCGTTCCACATGCTGTCCTCGACCCGATCATCGAAGAAATGAAGTGGTCCTTCAAAAAGGACCCGGCAGCAAAGAGTTTGGCGGAAGACGAAATCGAATCCCTATTGACTTTGCTTGGCACCAGCTTCTCGCTCGACGACTTCTCATCCCATCTCGAACTCATCGAAAAGCTCGTAGCGGTCGACTACAAGGCGACGATTGAGCGTTTACTTCTGGAACTATTCGACCAGCCTAAGCAGCGCATGGACTACCGAAAGCTGATCGGCTTCTACTGCTCGCACCTGATCAATCTCGGGTACGAGCGAAACTACATCCGGCATGTCGTGGAGGACACGTTCTTCGAGCGACTAGTGGTTAGGATGGGGCGCAAGACGCTCGAAAAGTTCCTCAAAACCTTCGATGGAAAAATCATCGTTACCTCGTCCAGGTAGGCGTGACACGCGACCTAGGCAATTACCTTCGCGGTCTGGGATTCAACGCGTCAATGCGGGTCACCGGCGGCGCTTACGAGAACACTCTAAATCAGAACCCAAATGCCGACGTTCTGCCTTCAGTGCTGGAATGGTCTGTAGAAACGCTCGACCCCGAAGCTGCGATGGACTCTGCATATCAGGTTCTGAGTGCACAAAGGGCCATTGTCTTTCTCGACCCTTACGGAATGCACTGCGAGTGGGGGCAAACAATGCACGTCACCCTCCACCGGGCCCAAACCGGTCGGGCAATTACCAAATCCGACTTTTTTGACGACAAGCCCCGTCCAGCTTCCATCGGAGCAAGGACCAGACGCGTTACGCGAGCCCGTACTATCAGCAACTATGCTGCGGACATCGCAGGCAACTTTGATGAGCCTTCAACTGAACGCCTCATAAGCTCGATACGGACCGCAGCCTTGGCCCGCACCTCCTTCAACCCGGAGAACCGGCTGATCTCGCTGTGGTCAGCGATTGAGGTTTTGCTGAGCGAGCCGCGCGAGGTGGCGAGGATCGTGCATTATGCCAAGCTGATCGTTCCATGCATCGTTATGCGACATGCTCGTCGCCAGGTTATCGCGACCTACAATGAGTTGCTTCCCCGGTATCGGAGTCGGCTCAATAAGATCACGAGATCGATGGAGACTGAGTCCCACGGGCAAGAAGCTTTCGCCGAATTGCTCTTCCTCCCCGAGAACGAGGCTCACCAAACTGCCTTGTGCCAGCTTCTGGCGGAAAATCCCCTTGCCCTTCATCGGGTCTACAAGCTCCAGCGGGACTACAAAAACATCAAGGCGGTCAACAGCACTATGGATGACCACTACGACCGCGTGCGATGGCAAATCCACCGCGTTTACCGGGCAAGAAACCAGTTGGTCCATGCCGGCCAAATTCCGTCGTACCTCGAATCCGTCATCCTAAACCTGGCAGAATATTACCGTTCAGCCATCGTCACCATTGTTGGCCGTGCCAAGAAAGAAGACCTGAAATCCGACATCGACCAGGTGGTTTCAGAAATCGGCATCAAATACGGCATCATGCGAAGCCATTTTCGCAAAGGCAAACCCGATACGCCGCTGAGCAAAGAGCAGGTCGGCAAGATCATGGATACACGTTAGGAGCTTGCCGCCTTGACACGCACTATTGTCCGGTCGACCTCACCGTAGTGTTTCTCAGCAACGGTCCTGACAACTTGGCTATCGTCCGCCCAGACCCCGGCGCCGCTCATGGATCGGCAATGCTTGACCACTTCCGCCTCGACTGTCTCGACGTCCCAGATCTTTCGCGCTACCGCGTCCATGTGCCCCCAAATATCGGGAGACGCTGTACCTCTACGCAAAAGACCACTGTCTGCTTTGGCATTTGGCAAGTGCGCTTTCAGTGACAGCCATGAGGCGTAAAGCCACCGTTCAGCTCGTGGAGACGTGCGTCGCCATTGAGTAAGGAACTTGCTTCGATGAGAATACCTCTCGGTGCGGGTATTTCACACCCTGAATGTCCTACCGCGCGCCAGCGTTCATTCCTCCACCAAATCGCGAAGTGCCGATCGGATGCGCGGCCGAAGTGCGTTTATAAATGCGTTTGTCCGCTCCTGGAGCCAGTTGAGGGCCCTTGCGCGTTCTTCCTGGTTCTCGAGGTCCTGCACAATGAAGTCCTGAGCAATGACTGGCCTGTCGCCTGCAAAATCGATTGTCACCCCTGGACCCAATTCCGCGGCCAACTCCTCTGCCTGAGGGGCCAGGGCCTTCGACGCGCGCTCGCCCACAGAGTTACGGTTGGAGGAAAGGTCCAGACCGACGCGGTTGGCGCGCATATCACGGTAGACCGTCAACCAACTCGAGCCGCCCGGCGCTCCGAACTTGAAGACGATATGGCCGCCAAGCGCAGCCGGAGGGCGCATCTGGTCGGGGTCGTCGAGATGGAGCCCCGACAGAAAATCTTGCCAGAAGCTCTGCCTGATGGCGTTGCGCCGCTCCCGCCCGGCTCTTCTTTCCGGTGACTCGACGGAACCCGAGGATTCCTCTTCTTCGTCCTCAGACAGAGCGAGGCCATCCGGAAGCGCGATAACGCTCCTCACAATTGTCTGCGTCTTCGCGAGAACACGCGGCACGACGATCCGCACCCCGTCTGCCAGCTGGTAGATCGGCATTTCGACGAGGCCCAATGTAAAATGAAGGCCGGAATGGCCTTGCAGATACTCCGCGATCGTCTCCACCCCGACGCGAATACCATCACCAACAATCAGAAGCAGGAACCGCCCTCGCCTCAGGTTCAGTGTCAGCGCGTCATTGAAGCTGATCTCGTCCACATCGTTCCCTGCTGCCCGCACCAGATCGAGGAGGACATTTCCTTCTCTGCCCACTCGTCGGCTGGCCTCGCGCTGCAGGTCGGATGAGGTCCACAGCGCTAGTTCCTTCGCATAGTCGAGAATCTGCCCAACTACCTCCCGCCTGCCTTCTGGATTGCGCCAAAGCTTGCATTCAGCGAGCACTGGCAGGCCTGAGGGCGTGACCATGAAATTGTCGATTGGGCCGGCCGGCGTCGAAAGCTCGCGGCAAATCGGCACCGGGTTAGCGAATAACGGATCGATCTCGGCGATGGGCAGGCAAGATGGAAACCGATGAATGAGGTCTTGGATCGCCGCCTCGGTCATACCATGTCCCCCTCCGCCAAGATCGAGGAGTCTTGCAGCCACTACGGAAGCTCCGTCGCCGGAGATAACCAGAGGCGTTGAATGCTGCCTCGCCATGCGTCATTCCTCCTATTTAAGCAGCGGCTGAACCAAATTTGCCCAATGAGCCGATGGCATCGCAGGGTGACAATTTCTTAGTTCTCCACGCTCAGCTGCGCGGATTGACTAGTTCTGCCGCGATCGCGCCGATCTCTTTCCCTATGTTCGCGCGCGCCTTGGCCCACAGCCTTCTCAAAAGTAGCTCAGGGACCACACCGTCGAACCTCGCCGTCTCGATATTCTCGACGAACTCTGAGATGGAGGGAACATCCGGCGGGCGTTCGGCCGCCTGACGAAGGACCGCTTCGGCTTCTTCGGGCGTCGTCTGCAGAACTGTCACGCCCACTTCGTGCGCGGCGCATTCAAGACCGGCAGAAACCAGCGTAAAGGCGAGAACTGCATTGGCTTCGGTGCCTCTCCAGGTCAGGACGTGCGTGTCCTTCCCTGCCGGCAGGAACCTGGTCTGCCGTAGTTCGCGCTCTAGGTAGGCCTCCCTCCCCTGGCGCAGGAAGTCGGCAGCGGCGGCGTCGAGATAGGCTGGAATGTCGTCGCCTTCCAGGACCGCTCGGATCTCGGCCGAGAGCCTGTCATGGACGGGTTCATTCATCACGTGGTCGAACTGGGGGATCCTTCCAGAACGATGCCGCTCGACCTCGAGCACCTTGCTGCGGTCGTCCACCGACGCAATGCGCCAACGCTGCCCCGCGAACGCAATCACCACTCCGACGGCGACCGGATTCGAGATCGGGATGGTGCCGAGCGTCCGCCCGCCGGATACGATCCGCCACTCCTCGTCCGTCGAAAACACGGCGTAGAAGTCGCGGCCAGCCGTAAGCCGCTCCCCGATTTCGCCGAGCATGACCGTACCATCCGGCGCCTGCTCCAGCAGCCGGTTGTCTGCCGAAGCCATGCCGCGCAGCAGCTCGATGTAATCGCCCTTTCCCAACACGGAAAGTGGGCCAGCCGAGCATATCGTCTCGAAAAGGCGATCAGCGCGTAGCCCGCCCTCCTGTGCAATCAAGGAGAGCGTCTGGTGAAGCGCGACGGTCGCAACGGCGTCGACGATCGACGGCGGCTCGACAAACTTGGCGACGAGCAGGCGCACGGCTGCAACTGCACGCACTGTCTCCAGCCTCAGGTGATCAAGGGGGTCGGAATCCTGTCCGAGATTTCGTTCCCGCACGTACATGCGAAGGATTGCAGGAACGCCGCGCCGCCGGCCGCTGCGTCCCAGACGTTGGCGAAGCGAAGCGAGGGATCGCGGCGCCCCGACCTGGGCCACCGACTTGATCGATCCGATATCGATGCCGAGTTCCAGCGTCGTCGTCGCAACCGCTGTAGTGGGCAGGTTGGACTGCTTCAGCCTGTCTTCGAGCTCCTCCCGCAATTCCTTCGAGAGGCTGCCATGATGGGGAAAGAACTCGTTCGGAACACCGCCATTTTCGGATCGCGTCCGCAGCCTGTCCGCCAGGGCCTCCACGCGCCTGCGCGACCCGGCGAATACAAGGTTGTTCGCTCCGCGAAGCGTCGCGAACATGTGGTCGGCGATGAGGTCGAGCGCGACTGGCTTCTCCTCCGCCTCCAGTCCGTCGATCTCTTCGGCGTCCTCGCCATCCGCATACGCCCGCACTTGGAGCCTTAGCTCAGGCGAGTCGGCCGAGGACTCCACGATCGAAACGGACGAAGGCGAAGCCGAGTTCAGCCAGCCGGCGGCAACGGATAGGTCGCCTATTGTGGCGGAAAGCCCGATCCGCCTTGCCGGCTCCGCGGACAAGGCATCCAGCCGCCGCAGCAGGGTCGCCAGGTGGAGGCCACGTGGCCCGCTCAGAAAGGCATGCAGTTCGTCGATGACTATGAAGTCCAACGCTCCCATCATCCTCCTCGCGTCGCCCGGACGGCGCAGGAGCATCGCCTCGATGGATTCCGGAGTTATCAGGACGACACCGCGCGGATCGCGTCTTGTCCGCTGCTTGGCGGCTTGCGGCGCGTCCCCATGCCAGCGCACGACGTCGATCTCCATCCGCTCGCAGAGGTCGTCGAGGCGCCGAAACTGGTCGTTGATCAGGGCCTTGAGCGGGCTCACGTAGAGGACTGACACGCCCGGCTCCGTCCGGGCCGCCACTTTCGTCAGGATCGGCAGGAAAGCGGCTTCCGTTTTCCCGGCCGCGGTGGCGGCCGCGATCAGGACATCATTCCGGCCACCCAGGATCGCTGCGATGGCCTTGTCCTGGACATCGCGGAGTTCCTCCCACTTCCGCTCCCAGATCCAGCGCCGGATCGTTTCATGAAGCCTGTCGAATCCGGAGGGCGCCTCAGAGCTTGACGGTGGCAAGATCCTCGTCCCCACCCTCGGCTTCGCCCTCGCTCTCGTCCGCCAAAGAGCTTTCGGCATCCGGCACGATGTCGACGCGGCCCACCAGGCCCGCCCATTCTGCTCCAGGATTCTGTTCCAGGATTGCCAGGAACTGCACGAACGCCTTTATCGTGTTCCGCGGCGTCCTGAAGTAGGCATCGCCAACGTGCTTGTTGCAATGCTCCATGAACGCTGGAAGGGCCTCGTCCGGAACGAGGTTCTTGGCCGGGTCACCGGAGGCGAACACGCCTCGGATATTGGAAAGAAGGATCAGAAGGTCCTCTGGTGTGAGGCTTTGGAGGCGCAGCACCGGACCGGAAAGATCGACCAGGCCATTCGTTGCGAACGCATTCTCGGAAAGGCGGGACTGCAGAGCAGAGTAGCTGTACAGGCCGCGGCGAGTGTCCATGAGGAACTCCGGCGTGCCGCCGAACGCGAAACCGAAGCCGCCGAAGTTGCCCTGCAAAACGTCGTTGAGCATGCGCAGGACCTGCTCGAAGTTCTGGTTGCGAGCCTGGGCGCTCTGAAGCTTGTACAGATTGACCATTTCGTCGAAGACGACGAACAGCCCGGCGTATCCTGCAAGCTTCACAAACGCTGCTAGCAGCTTGAGGGAATCGTAGACGTTGTCGTCATCGATGATGTTGCGTACGCCAAGGGCCTGACGCGCCTCCGTCTTCGTGGAGTACTCTCCTCGCAGCCACCGGAGGGCTGAGGCCTTGAGGACCTCGTCGCCCTCCTCGCCTCCTTTCCAGTAGGCCTTCAGCACCGTCGCGTAGTCATAGCCGCCGACGTGTTCCTGCAGGTACGCGAGACGCTGGTCGATAATGCGCTCGACAGGCACGCGCGCTTGTCCCGCCTCCAGGATGCAGTCCGTCACGAAGCGCTCGACCACGCTCGGCAGTGCGCCGCCGTCGGGCCGCGTGCGCGTCGCCATGTTCCGGACGGCTTCGGCATAGAGTCCCCTCGCCTGGCCTGCCGTCGCATGAATCCTGCGGTCGGGCGCAAGGTCCGCGTGGATCGTGACGCATTTGCGCTCGAGTGCGACCAGGCGCACGAGGTTCAGGAAGAAGGTCTTGCCGGCACCGTATTCGCCGATCACGAAACGGATCGCCGCGCCACCGTCGCAGATGCGGTCGATATCCCGGACCAACGCTCCCACCTCGGCGGCACGGCCGACCTGCACATGACGAAGTCCCGTCTTGGGGACGACTCCGGCGGCGAGCGCCTGCAGAATGGCGTCGCGATCGCGCGTCTTGATAGTCGTCACGGTCGTCATGCTTCCACCCTCGCTTGCTGCAGCTTGTCCCTGAGATGCTCGGCGACTGAAACGCGTTCGTCGCTATCGACTATAGGTTCGTCGAACCTGTCGAAACCCCATTCGTTTATCGTTTCGATCGCTCCGTCGGGCAACAGCCGAAGCTTCCGTGCCTCGTCTTCGAACTCTTGCCGGTCAAGTTCGCCGCTCTCGGCCAGAAGGCTCAGCAATTTGGCGTGAGCGCCATCGAGACCGGCGAACTTCCCTTCCGCAGCTACAGGTTCCCCGATTTGAGGCGGAGAGGCTGGCGGCTCCTCTTCGATGAAGATGCCCGCGAGAAGCTCCGACACGGCCGTGGTCTCCGATTTGATCCGCTCCAGGCGACCGCGGTCTATCCTGACACCGCCCGAGGGAGGTGCAGGAGGCTGCGCCGGGATCGGAATGCCGGTCGCACGCGTCTCCAGAGCGACGGCGACGGGCTCGTCCAGCGCGACCGACCCGCGATGGAGGGCGGAATACAGATCCTCCACCGGGTAGCTGAGCGCCTTGTACAGCCGCTCGAGGAACTTCACCTCGTCAGGGGCCGCGTGGCCATCCGCCAGGACGGCCGACGTGGCCGATCGGACAGCGCTGGCGCGGGCATCCGCACCGATGCTGCCCAATTTCTTGATGGCGGATTGCTGCGCCGCCGGGTCCCTGAGAAGCGTGCTGGCGTACGCCATCAGCCTGCCGCGGTCGACGCCTCCCACGCCTGGAAACGAACGGATGTCCGCCTTGATCGATTCGAATTCGCTGGGCTCGACCTTTCCATCGGAAACGGCCGCCAGTGCCGCCACCTCTACCATCGCCCTGGCGGCAGCATAGGCGGAGAACTCGCCGTCCACGGGAGCCCCTTCCTTCGCCTTGAACAGCAGAATGTAGCCGTCGGCTTCCAAGCCGCGCGAGCCGTACCTGCGGTCCGGCTCGAAGCCAACATCCAGCTTGTCCATCAAGGCGCCGATCTGGTTGCATAGGACTGCGCCGAGTTTTCCCTTGGGCGGGATTTCCATTCCCAGGGCTTGCGCCAGCCGCGTCACCTTGACCCCGGCGATCCTGTGATCGCCAAAAAGATCGTCAACGCGCTTGAGCGCTGCGGCTCCGGTCCCCGAGCCGGACATCAGAATCTCCTTGGGCAAGAGGAAAGCGGCCTCAACGGTATCCTTGGCCTCAGGTTTCTTCCCAAGAAGACGGCTGTAGCGGCAAGCTCGTCTGTACAAGCGTTGAGAAGGTCTCTCAGTCCATCGATTGGCGCGGAAAGGGTAGCGACGTCGGGAAGCGGTCCGAGCTCGCTATCCGACAGGTCCACCCTGCCCCCGAAGCCTCCGCTCGCCGCCCGGTATTCGACTTTGATCTTCGTCCTCGGCGAATTTACCTTCAGCCCGTCCGGATACCGCGACGCGAACCGCACGTGCCAGAGTTCGGCGAGTTCCTCGAAGCATCTAGCTGCAGGCTTACGGAGCTGCGTGTCCGGAAGGGACAATACCCACAGTAGCGCATCAGTGCTGTCGAAAGGGAGCTTGGAACCTAGCTTTCGTCCGAGATGCAGCCTTACGGACAACGGCATCTCGTAGCCGCTCCTCAAATCTGGCGAGAGTGCCGGCCGGGAGATATCCGGGTTCGCCATCAAATCCGCCACGTCCAGGAACTTCGAAGCGTAGCCATTGAAGGAGTAGTTCTCGCCATGGAGCGCAAGAAGGCGCCGGACCTCCGCTGCCATCGCCGGCGCCTCGTTCCTGGCCTCGTCGACGAAGAGACGACGTTCGAGGCCATAGAAGAATATGAAGACGTAGCCTATGCCGATCGAAGGATCGTTCCTGCCTCCTGCAAGCCATTCGAGATACGTCCGGCGCGCCCCGGGGGAGATCGGACTGATATGATGGCCAGTAGGGCAACGTTTTGCCTTCGGGATCACCTCTTACGGAGCCGACCTGGCAAGTTGGATCAACCAGGCAGTTCTCGGCCCCGGATTTTCCGGCGAAGGACGCGCCGAGATAGAACATGCCCGAGTTGATTGAGACTCCCGCCACCCGAACGCCTTCTCCAGAAGCTATCCATTTTGCCGGAGCCTTGGGCTGACGACCGCTATCGCCTGCGAGCATGCTAGTCGTGACCGGGCGCCGTTCCCACTGGTTGCTTCCATCGGTGAAGCGCCCGCCAGGATGAGATCGCGGGTCCTGCCAAGGCTGCTGCGGCGACGCAATCCGTTCGCTCGTCGGCGCAGACCGGTCCTGCACAGATCGGTGTGAGCGCTGCGGCGCCTCTTCTGCGAGACTTTGCTTGCGTCCCAGATAGATCAGCCACGCAACCAACGCCGCGCCGATCAGGAACCATTCCATAGTCGTCCCCCCGGACCCTCAGGATATTCCGTTGACATCATGGCATGGTCTGCGGGTATCGGACAATCTTCGAACAAAGATTGCCGCCCACAGCAAACAACTTCGATGACGAAGAGCACCTTCCTTGGTCATCGCCGCTAAAGAGAGCCGGACAATAGGGTTGCGTGGCGGCCATGCGAGCACCACTCATCCCATTATCTTGCGGCGCCGGGTGCCGCTAGACGGCGAAAGTTCTCCCGCAGGGTTTATTAACGGCAGCGAATGGAAATAGGCTGCGGCAGCAGAAATGGGGGGACACTGGTATGCAGGTAGTTGCGGGCGAACTGCGCCTTAGTGCGAGCGACTTGGTAGGGCATCTAAGTTGCCATCATCTGAGCGTTCTTGACCGAGCTGTCGCACAGGGACAGCTCGTAAAGCCAACCTACTGGGACCCGCAGCTGGAGGTCCTCCGGGAGCGCGGAGCCGTGCATGAACGGAACTTCGTGCAGCATTTGACCGACAGCGGATTGGAGACAACGCGGATCGACGGCGTCGATATCTCTGACACGGCCGTTGCAGCGACCCTCCAGTCGATGGCATCCGGCACCGAGGTCATCGTGCAAGGCGCATTGCGTCATGGCCGCTGGGGCGGCCGGGCCGACATCCTGCGGCGTGTCGAGAAGCCAAGCAATCTCGGCGCCTGGTCGTATGAGGCGCTCGATACGAAGCTCGCACGGGAGACGAAGGCCGGAACGGTGCTTCAGCTCTGCCTCTATTCGGACCTGCTGGATCACGCGCAAGGCCTTGCGCCGGATCATATGCATGTAGTCGCCCCTTGGTCCGACTTCATGCCGCAGACGTTCCGCTTCGCCGACTACGCAGCCTACTATCGGCAGGTGAAGCGTCGCTTCGAGCAGTCGCTGGAGCAAGAGAATGCTCCGGCCACGTATCCCGACCCGACCCCGCACTGCGACGTTTGCCGCTGGCATGACACTTGCGATCGCGAGAGGCGGGAGGACGACCACCCCTGCCTGATTGCCGGCGTGACGAAAGTCCAGATCAACGAATTCGCGCAGCACGGCGCCTCGACGATGGCTGGCATCGCAGCGCTCGCCCTTCCCTTTCCCTGGCGTCCTGAACGTGGGTCGGTCGGCTCGTATGGTCGTGTGCGGGAACAGGCGCGCATACAGGTCGAGGCGCGGGAAACCGGGGCGCGAAGATTCGAGATGCTTGAGATCGAACCCGGGTTCGGGCTCGCACGTCTGCCTGAACCTTCCGTCGGCGACATCTTCCTGGACCTCGAAGGAGATCCATTCGTGGGAGAGCACGGCCTCGAATACCTCTTTGGCTACCTGTTCAACGACGGTCAGGGCCAAAGCGTTTACCGCGGCGAATGGGCGTTAAGCCGCGCCGAAGAAAGGCAAGCGTTCGAGCGGTTCGTCGATTTCGTCATGGCGCGCTGGGAGACGTATCCGGACCTGCACGTCTACCATTACGCGCCCTATGAGCCGGCAGCCCTCAAGCGCCTTATGGGAAGGTACGGTGCGCGAGAAGACGAAATCGACCGAATGTTGCGAGCCGAGCTCTTCGTCGACCTGTACTCGGTAGTCCGCCACGGCTTACGCGCCAGCGTCGAGAGCTATTCGATCAAGCGCCTGGAGCCCTTCTACGACTTCGTGAGGCAGGTTCCCCTATCGGAGGCAAACAGCGCGCTGTCGAACTTTCAGGCCAATATCGAGCTTGGCGATGTCGCGTCCATCAACGAGGAAACCCGCGCGACCGTGCGCGCCTACAACGAGGATGACTGCCTCTCGACGGCCGCCCTCCGTGCATGGCTGGAAGATCGGCGAGCCGAAGCCATCGCCGCCGGATTGGAAGTCCCGCGGCCTGCAAGCGGCAATGATGGTGCGCCGAACGAGAACGTTGCCGCCTGGCTTGAGCGCATCGCTCCTGTCATCGAGCAGCTTCTGCAAGGCATCCCTGACGATCCCGCCGGTCGCTCGGAAGAGCAGCAGGCCCGTTGGCTGCTTGCCAACCTGCTGGACTGGCATCGGCGGGAACTCAAGGCGGCCTGGTGGGAGCTCTTTCGCCTTGCTGCGGTATCAGCCGAAGAACTACTCGATGAACGGGCGGGACTGTCGGGCCTTGTATTCGTCGGAGAAGCCGGCGGAACGGCTCGAGCGCCCATTCATCGCTACAGTTACCCAAAGCAGGAGACCTCCCTCCGTGGCGGCGAAGACCTTCGCAATTGCGGCGGCGACAAGTTCGGCAAAGTGGAAGCGATTTCCCTTGAAGAGCGAACCGTCGATATCAAGAAACGCCAGGACAGCGCCACCCTTCATCCCGAAGCCGTTTTCGCCCACAAGGTGGTCGGCGCCGAAGTCATTGCGGAAGCGCTCCTGCGCATCGGCGAGCACGTCGCCGCGAACGGGATCGAAGGCCCCGGCCCCTACCAGGCTGCCCGTGATCTTCTGTTAAGGCGTCCGCCCCCCATCGGCGAGCACCCTGTGAGGGATGCCGGCGAGAGCACGCTGGATGCCGCGCTACGGCTGGCGGAACATCTCGGCGGAGGCGTTCTGCCCGTGCAAGGACCGCCGGGCGCTGGAAAGACCTTTACGGCAGCGCAGATGATCTGCGCCCTCATCCGGCAGGGCCGGACAGTGGGGATCACCGCAAACAGCCACAAGGTCATCCGGAACCTCATCGACAAGGTCATCGAGGAAGCGGACAACCTAGGCGTCGATCTCCAGTGCTGTCACAAGGCTGACGAGGAAGAGGACGATCAACATCGGCTGACGTTTGCCCGCCGGAGCGAAGACCTCATCGCAGCCATGGGCCAAGACGTGGACGTCGGCGGCGGAACGGCCTGGCTCTGGTCACGTCCTGACGCCTTTGAGGCGGTCGATGTGCTGTTCGTCGATGAGGCGGCCCAGATGGCCCTCCCAAACGTGCTCGCAGTCTCCCAGGCGGCGAAGACCCTTGTCCTCGTGGGCGATCCCCAGCAGCTCGACCAGCCAATCCAGGGCAGCCACCCTGACGGCTGCGATGTGTCCGCCCTTCACCACATCCTTGACGGCGCCCAAACCATCGCGCCAGATCGCGGCCTGTTCCTCGACGAAACATGGCGGCTGCACCCCGAAATTTGCTGCTTCACGTCCGAGCTTTTCTACGCAGGGGAACTCCATCCACGCCAAGGGCTAGCGGGCCAGTCAATCGGCGGCGAGACACGCATGTCCGGGGCCGGCCTCCGATGGCTGCCCGTCGCGCACTACGGCAATCAGAGCAATTCGCCGGAAGAGGCAGAGGCTATCGCTGACCTCGTCAGGGAAGTTACTGCCGCCGGCATTGATTGGACGGATCGCCTTGGTAACGTCCGTCCGCTTACGCTCGACGACATCCTCATTATTGCACCCTTCAATGCTCAGGTGTTCGAGATCCAGAAGCGCCTGCCCGGCGCGCGAGTTGGCACGGTAGACAAGTTTCAGGGGCAGGAGGCGCCGATCGCCATATATTCTACGGCGACCTCGAGTCCTGCTGATGCGCCGCGCGGCATGGAGTTCCTGTACAGCCTCAACCGCTTGAATGTGGCGACGTCCCGGGCGAAATGCGTATGCGTCCTGGTTTCGTCGCCAATGCTTTTCCAAGCCGAGTGCCGAACGCCTCACCAGATGCGGCTGGCGAATGCACTTTGCCGCTACTTAGAACTCGCAACATCGCTTTAGCAGGATGTGCATATCTGCTAGAAAAGGAGGCCGCGCGCAACATCGTTAGAAATGGGGACTCCAATAGCATTAGAAATGAGGTAACGATTTGCCGCTATTTCGAAAATAGAGTTTTCATGTTTCAAGCTCAGAGTCTTATATCGAAAGTTCTCGCATGGTTGTGGCGCCAAGTGCTTCCGAGATAACGATCCGCCAGACGCTTGACATCCTCGATGGCCCATTCCGCGCTGTCGCGCTCGGGGTGGCCGAGGATAGATACGCATTTTGGTTGGGTTCCGGCATCTCATTCGGTCGTGTTGACGGGTTAAAGAGAATTATCCCTCGCGTCCTCGAGTTTCTGCGGCAGCAGATCGATGTCGCGGATGGTGGTTGCCCGTTCAAAGAGGCACTCGATCGGGCGCTTGCGCTCGCAGGTCTTTCGCGTGAGGAGTGGGCCCGTGTGGATTTTGGGTCGGGATTTGCAACCTGGCCTGACCGCGAAGCGATCGTCGGGCGTCTTACGAATAACTACGCAAGGCTGCTGGACATCACCGTTCCCGGGAAGCCGGACGACTATCTCCTGTGGGAAGGTGTGGATGTGCCAACGACATTCGCCAATCCCACAACCGAACCCGACGTCGAGCATCTTTGCGTGGCGATGCTCGTGCTGGAGGGCACTGCCTCGGACATCGCGACGGCCAACTGGGATGGGCTGGTCGAAAAAGCGATGAATGAACTCACTGGGAACGTACCGAAGCTCGTCGTCTGTGTCAGGTCCGAGGACCTTCGTCAGGCGGCGCTCGTCGCGCAATTGATCAAGTTTCACGGCTGCGCCGTTCTCGCCGTGAAGGATCAACCGCACTACCGACCGTTTCTCGTCGGGCGCTTCTCGCAGATCAATCGTTGGGCCGTGGCTCCGGAAAACAAGGCGGTGATCGGTCGTCTCACCGATATCGCCGTCTCCAAGCCAACGCTGATGTTGGGTTTGTCGGCACAGGATTCTAACATCCAGGCGCTTTTCGCGAGCGCGGAGGCAACAATGCGATGGCCATGGCCAGGTGAGCGGCCGAGCTTCGTGTTTTCCGGCGACAAGGTCGGAGCCGATCAGGAGGCCCTGCTCAAGAACGTGTATCCCAACGATTACACTGGCGCGACCCGGACCCAGATCAATGGGCAATCCCTGATCAAGGCTTACGCGAATCCCCTCCTGATGGCTCTGCTCCTGTCCGTGATCTGTCACAAAATGAGAGCCATGGTTGACTTGGTCGAAGGCACGCTGAGCGACCATGGGAAGCAAGTCGTAAAGCAGGGCCTTATCGCTCTGCGGAACCAGATTGCCAGTGCTGATAATGGGAGCCGCCTGGACTTTGTGAAGGCGTTCGCCGACCAGACGTCGCGCACGATGACGATGTTCAGGGATGGCTCGGCCGGGACGGTACCGCGTCGTTATAATCCCTTGACGTCGGTGCCTCTGCACCACGTGGCGGGCGATCACAACATTCCTTCCTCCGGACTGGCTGAGGTGGCCGTCGTGGCTGGCATATTGGGCATTGGCCTCGAAAGCGGCGCTTGGACGTTGGAAGGAGTGGACCCTTCGGATCCCACTGCCGGTATCGTTCGCGTGTCGACCGCGACCGCCAGCACGAAGGTTGTTCTTGCCGCGAACGGTCGGGCCGCGGTTCGACTGCAGCAGAACGGTCACATCGTTGACGAGGAGGACGCCGTGCTTGTCTACAGCGCCGAAAAGCCCCCCACAATGCCACGGTCGCCGCGTAGCTCCCCTGGCCGGACGGGCCACTTAGGCTTGCGCGAGGTCAGCATATACGATCTCCTGCAACGCGTGATCGGGGCTGCTGATCTCGTACAGTATTTCCGTGAGGAGGCTGCGATATGAGCGCTTCCACGCCCATAGAAGGCGTTGTCGAGATCCTGACTGGATCGGGCTATCGGCGACTCCCGTCGCCGCTTTCGATTGCCGGGCTTTCTTTCGAGTTCCCTGCCACACTGATCGGCGAGAACCCATCTCCTGATCTCGTCCTGGTTGCGGACACGGCTTTTGAGGCCGACACGCGAATCCTTCGCAAGGTAGAGGGGGTAGCCCGCGCCCTCGATGTCGCCCGGTCGAAACGCCCGCTCACCGCCATTTTGGTCGGACCCCGGCCGGCCGGAACGGTTCTCGATGCTATGACGAAGGTCTGCCGTGTCCTGCCCACCGGTGTCATCCAGCCCGACGACACCAGTGGCCTGTTACAGAATTGGCTGGCGGTCTTGCTTCCCCTTGCGCTGCCCGAACCGAGCCAGAACGTTACGGAGCCGCTTGAATCAATCGCCCAGCGCTCGAATGATCTGGAGGAGAGCGTCCTTGGGGTCGTCGCGCTAGCGGCCCAGGGAGCCAACACCGTGCAAGCGCGGCTCCATGAACTGCTCAACACCTCGTTGAAAGTCCCTGCCGTGAAACAATCGAACGAAACAGATCGACCAGCACGCGGAGTTTTCGAATGAGCCCAGCTCAGTTGCGGTCCATTACGCTGACCGACTTCCGCAGCATCAAAGGCACCATTTCAGTCCCGTTGGACGCGCCGATCGTCCTTGTTCACGGACAGAACGGGGCGGGAAAGACAAGCCTGCTTTCGGGCATCGAGCTGGCTTTAACTGGAGGTGTCCCCTCGTTGGAGCGCGTCGACCCCGACTACGCCAGCCATCTGGTACACAAGGATGCCAAGTCGGCCCGTATCTGGATCAACACCGTCGGCTTGCCCCGCAACGAGGCGGAGATCAATGTCGGCACTGATGGGATTTCGGGCGCCGCGCTGCTCGCCGCTGACTTGGCTCGATTCTACAGCGAGCGCTGTTTTCTTGCCCAATCCTCGTTGGGACGGCTGCTTGAATTGTACCAGGATTCCCCAAAGCGAACCGATTCCGCTCTCACCAAGTTCGTCAAGGACCTGCTTGGTCTCGATCATTTCGACGCCATTATAGACGGACTTCACGACGCGGGCGACGTTCGCCGCCTCCGATCGGGCGTGCCAGCCTATGCCGAAACAAGGGATGCGATCCCACAGATCGAAAACGAGATCGAGCGTTTGCGGAGTGGATTGGCGGCGACAGATTCCCGTATCCTCGAACTCGGTAAGCAGAATGATGAGCGAACGAGGGCGGTGAACGCGGTGGAACGCCGTGACGTCAACGGACGTCCGCTCACCGCCGAACAGGAGGAGCAGGAACTCATCCGGCTGGCGAATCTCAGGCGCGAGATCGAGGTCGCGCACCGCCAGTGGCAACAGGTTTCGACTACTGACGCCTCGCGGCAGCGAGTAGCTGCCCAGCCACGCAGCGAGGCGGCAGAAAACGCGTTGCAACAATGGAACGCAGCCCAGGGCCGCGAATTGAACCGACTGCTGGAACGCATCGCTCCCTTGTTTCCCGATCTGCCGCCGGCAAGCGAAGGGCCGCAGCACGCCTATTCTGTGGCGCTTGCGTCCGTGAGTCAGGAGCTTGCCCGTTGCTCGGAGGTTCTGGCCAGCGACGCGCAGGCCGCACAGCGCGAGACCGGTCTGAGCGGCGAATACACTCGGGCAAGGGCCCGGGCCGACGCCCTTGAGCAACAGATATCCGGCTATGCTGCCGAGGCCGGCACGTTGGCGCAAGCGCTCAGTGGCCTCTTACCCCACATCCATTCGGAGGACTGTCCCGTTTGTGGCCGTGATTTTAGCGAGGAATCGAAGACCCCGCTTCACGCTCATCTCTCGGCAAGGATAGCGGAGCTGACGGCCGTCTCCGGACAGCTGCAGGCGCTGAACAAGGATCGCGCCGCCACACTTGCGGCTGCGTCCAACGCGGAGAGGCAGCTCGGCGAAATCCGGAGCAGACGGCTTGATAATCAGGCTCGTGACGCGCTCAGAACCAGACAGGCTTTGTTGCAGGAGATCCATCTTGCGCTCGAGGCCATCTCCGAGAGCGTTGCCGAGGGGCAACAGCTGCTTGCGGCTGCGGCTGCGGCATCCCGTGAGCTTTCGGATTTGGCCGCGCTCGACCAAAGTGGGACGGCGCTGCGGGACTCCCTGGTTCGCTTTGCAACCGAACTCAATCTCGACCCGATCAGCCCGACGGAATCCGTAGATGTGGCCCTGTCGCGGTTCGGGGCGGAAGCGGCCCGGCTGGAGCAGATCTACACCTCAAACCAGAGCATTCGCCGTGAAATGCGGGGCAACACGCTTGAGGTGCAACGTCTGACTGCGGCGCGTGAACCTGTCGTGTCGGCCATTGCCACCTCGCAGGCGCGACTTGACCAACTGAATGCCGCCAAAGGGCGGGCAGACTCGATCATTCATGATGCGCGCGAGCTTGCGAAGCGCGTCGGTGAGGCGCGTACGACAGTCGTGAGGAAAGTCTTCAACGGCTCGCTCAACCGTGTCTGGCGTGATCTGTTCGTACGCTTGGCGCCCGAAGAACCGTTCGTGCCCGCTTTCGCAGTGCCTGAGACAAATGGGGGACCTGTCGAGGCCATCCTGGAAACTTGGTACCGCTCGGGCGGCAAAGGCGGAAACCCCCGGGCCATGCTAAGCGCGGGGAACCTCAATACAGCGGCACTAACGCTGTTTCTTGCTTTGCACCTTTCGGTCACTCCAGACCTTCCGTGGCTGATAATCGACGATCCAGTTCAAAGCATGGACGAAGTCCACATCGCTCAGTTTGCGGCATTGCTGCGCACGTTGGCGAAATCGAAACTGCAGCGCCAGATCGTCGTCGCAGTCCATGAGAAACCGCTGTTCGATTACCTCGCCCTGGAATTCAGTCCGGCCTTCCAGAATGACAGGCTGATAACGATCGAACTCAGCCGAAGCGCCGATGGGCAGACGCTGATGAATTACCAGCCCCACGTCTGGCAGCCCGACAAGGCGATCGCCGCTTGACGATTCGACGGCAGGGTGCGGCTGTGGAGAAGAACGGCTTCTGCGAACCTGGGAGAAAGCCTATCTGAAGGCCGCGCCCTTTTCCAGCATGGCCACAGCCAGCGCGAGACAGCCGCCCGTCTCCCCGGCACCAAGCGGCCATTCAAGCAGAGTTGGCTCGACTTCTGCCTGTTAATCATCGACGTCGTCGAAGATCGTGCCGCTGTCGGCAGTAGCTGACGTCATGGAGATATTTGCCGACGTTGTCGCCTGCGCTGACCATGTGGAAGGCTCAGGCGAGGGCCTGTCGTCCTCGAGCGTGCTGATATGGGCGCTGATCTCGGCATAGAAGGTGTCGAGCGGCTCCGTCCGCCCATCCGGGAAAAAGAAGGGCTCGGCCTTTTCCATGCTGTCCTTGAAGTCCCTATAGAGGCTGAGCTCGTCGTCCGAGTAGAAACTCCCGCGCAGATGATCCAGCAGGTTACCGAGATCATTCAGCCAAATTTTGCGAAAGCGCGCGGCAAGATCGTCAAACTCGTCGTGAGTGAATATCTGCTGGTAAATTTTGTTCGCAAACACTTCGGTTCGCATCCAGGTGATCGTGTCATCGTCCACGTGCTCCACGATCCTCTCGCGGGCTGCTTCCGGCAAGAGATCGTAAGAGTTGAGGGCCGTCAGGAGCAGCAGACTGCCGGACGAAAGGTAGCTGGTATTCGCCGTTGCTGCCCATTCGAGAGTGTCTGGCCGCGAAGCGACGATCTTGCTGAGAAAGCCGTCACCGGCACGAGCTCCGAGGAATGATTTGAAAGTCTCGTCGAGCGGATGATCCTGAAATCGCTCCAAGAGTACTGCAAACAGCGAAGCCGGGACGCGGACACGGGCATGTTCAGCAGTCAACGGTGCGCATACCACCTCGCGCAATAGCCGATCGACCTTGGCGCCATGCACATAAAGCTCGATGAGTTCGGGAGATCGGGCAACTATCTCGGCGAATGCATCGGTCACGGTCGGATGTCGGAACACCCAGCGATCACCGTCCTCAGCAGAAACGCGCCGCGAGAGGCTGTCATTCAAATGTTCCATTGCCGTGGCGACAGCCGCCGGCTGCACGCCCAAGAGCCGCGTGACCATTTCGAGCGCCGGGTGCTGCCCGATCGGCGACGGCACGCCGCTTTCCGAATTGAGGAAAATCAATGCGACGGCGCCAAGCGATGGCGCATCGAGCTGTTCGAGCACTTCGGTCAGAAACTCGACCGGCTGCTCGACAAGCTCCTTCATCCGGCCCGCACTCAGCTTCAGCTTGCTGGTGAACAGCGGATCACCGAGCCGTCGTGCGGTTTCTGGCAGAAATGCTTTGTTGGCAGCGATAGAGGGCATAAACGGCTTCAGCCGCTGGCGCATTGCCTGGGGCTGGATCCGGCGGACGTGATTGTAAAGCATCTGCGCGCGCTCATTATCGGTCAGCTCTTGGACATTTACGACGACCTGACTCTCCTTGAACAAGGGGAACGCGCTCTGCTTTAGGTGGGGCCGGGCCGCTCCCCAGATATAGTTGCGGGACGTAAAGACGATGCGGGCGCCGCCCTCGATCGCGGCACGCATCGTGCCGAGTTCGGCATTCCACCGGCTCATCCGGTCCACGTCGAAGTGATTGGACCCGAAGGCATCGTCAACCCATAGCAACTGCTTCTCGCCAGGATGCCAAAAGTGCAGCTGGTCTGGCGCGTTGATCTTCACGGCGCCGATACAGCCGTCGTCGAGTGCGCCCAGCGCCAAGATCGCCGCGATCGTCGATTTGCCCGAGGCCGGATCACCCAACAGGATTACGAAGCGATGCTCTTGGAGCGCCTTGACCGCCTGTCGATAGGCGTCGGTCGGCACGAAGCAGCTGAGATCGGATCCCATATTGTCGAGGATCGCCTTGGCCTGCTTGTAGGCATGGTCGGTGATGATGTGCGAGAGGTCGCCGATCCCGTAGATGCGAGGCACCAGCATGCGCAGACGCACACTCTGGTCGAGCTGTTGCTGGATCCACGAGCCGCCAAATACCTGACATCGCTTAACGCCTGCAACCTTGAAGGCGGCGCAAATCTCCTTGTCCGCTTCACCCGATACGCCCCCGTTGGTCAGGATCACATAATCCTCAGCGAGCCCGTTCTGAGCCAGCAGCACTGCCTTCGGCAGCTCGCTTTTGAGGTTCGCCAACGTCAGGTTGGCGCCCGGCTTCCCCATGTACTTGCACTGGAGCGTCGACTTGATCGACTGACCGTCGTCACCGGTCCAAGTCCCAAGAAACGCTCCGTCTCGACCTCCATCGTTCGACCCCAGGAAGGTCTGCACGGGGCGTTTCAGGATTTCGGCCGCGACGGCCGTGGCGAGATCCTGGAAAGCTTTCCAGCCCAATTTTGTCAGATCAAAGGTCATCGCTGTGTTTCGCCTGCCGCGGGATCATTCATCCTGATGGTGGATTGGAACCTGTCGCTGAGGACCAGATCCAGAGAGCACCCCAGAAGGCATTTGATCTTCAACGACCTCTGTGTGCGGCTCTTCGTCGTCCCCGTCGCTCTTCCCGCTCACCAATCCGGTCGGAATATCTCCCGCCAGAAGCTTTTCCTTCGACAGCAGCCCTGCGTCCTCGAGCGCCTCGAAATCCGGCAGCTGACGCAGCGTGTCGAGCCCGAACTGCGACAAGAAGTTTTTGGTCGTCACATAGGTGTAGGGCGCGCCCGGCTGCGGGCTGCGCGGCCCCGAGGCGATCAGGTCCTGCGCGCGCAGCACACCGATCAGATCGCGCGACACCTCCTTGCCGAAGAAGGAAGAAATCTCGCCACGGGTGATCGGCTGGAAATAGGCAATGCACATGAGGACAAGAGCTTCCGACTGCGACAGTTCTTTTGTCCCCTGCCCCGCGGCTGTGCCGAAGGCGGCGTGGATGATGTCGCCAAAAACCTTCTTGGTCCGATGCTGCCAACCGCCGGCGACCGACACCAACTCGTAGGGGCGGCCGGCGAGCTCGGCGCGGATGTCGTCGATGACAAGGTCGAGATTGCAGTTTTTGCCGACGACCCGCGACAGCACTTCGCGCGACACGGGCTCGCTGGCGGCAAAGACCACCGCTTCGACCCGGCCCATCCACTCACGCCAGCGCAGTTCCGGCGGCAGGTGCTCAAGCTCGGTGTCGAGCAGCATTCGCTGGCCATCACCCTTGCCTCGCGGGCGCTCTGATCGTGCCGCCTCACTCATCGTTAGAGCCCAAACAGCCGGAAGGTGGTGCGGCCGGAGAGCTCGCGCACGGCCTCGAGCTGCTGCAGCCGCTCGAACAGGCGCCGCGCGGCGAAACGCGACAGGTTCTTCGTCACAAGCGATCCGGCGACGGCATCTTCATTCAGCAGCAAAAAAATCACGTCGTCGGCGCCCTTGGCGCGCAGTTTCGGCGCCACTGCCAGGAGTTTTTCGGCACGACGCGACAACTCGGCGGCTAGCCGGCAGGCATCGGCCGCCGCTTGAACCAGCGCCACGCAGACCGCCTGCTCAAAACCTTTTTCGCCCGGTTTTCTTCTCCGGCCGCCGCCTTCGGCGCGAAACGCCGGGCCAAAGACCTGGGCCATCATGAGCGGCAGTGGCCGCGGCCAGCGCAGGCTTTGCGCCAGCACCAGGTCGGCGTGCCACCAGCCAAAAAGCTCGGCATCGGGGCGCATGGCGACGACGTGGGTGGCGATCGCTGCGGCGGCGAACGGCGCCGGCCGGCCGCCGCGGAGCTCGTCGTCGATCGCCACGCACAGATCGGCGAGAGCCTCTTTGTCCCAAGCGAGCCCGAGCATCTCGGCCGCTTTTGCCAGCCGATCGGCGCTGACCGCCGGCGGCTGCAGCGCCAGCTGGCGCCAGGCGCCAAAAATGGCGCCGGCGGGACCGGGATCGGCGCCGGCCGGGCAAAGCTGCCAGGCGTCGCGCAAGGCGGCCGCGTCCTCTGAGCGGCCGGCGAGCCGCATGCTGGCGGCGGCGCAATTGAGCGCCAGCCGCTGCCGCCAGGCGCCGGCCCAGGCCGGCTGCGCGCGGGCAAGCGAGTCGAGCGAAGCCAGGGCGGCGCCTGCGTGGAAGGCGGCGCCAGCGTCACTCGGCGCGCCGCCGGCGGCGAGCGCCCAGTGCGGAACGGTAGGGGGCGCGGCGGGACTGGCGGGCAAGGGATTGGCAGTGAGGGGATCGAGGCGAATCATGCTTTCGAGGGTAAGATGACGGTGCGCTTTATGCCATAAATTTCGCGTCAAAACGCACAGCCTGTCGGCGACCGAAAACGAATGATAATGTTGCCTTATCGCGCTTTATAGAGGAAATGGCCTCTGTCGCTCGCGTTTCACCGGCGGACGTCCGCATTTAGGCGTCAGATCGACGAGAATTCGCGTTCATTGAGAACGCCATTTGTTCATCGCCAAGCATTTTCTGGTGCGGCTGGCTACCGCATCATGTCGCCAAGGGCAGCCTGCAGCGATGGCGATCGTTTCAAGGTGGCCGCAATCCTGTCCCGCCAGCGCTTGCCGCGCGCCAGAGCGTCCTCGAGTGCCTCGCGCAGGTCGTCCGGCCTATCCGCTGCAAGCACATCAACCAGGAATTCCGCCTGCAGCCGGTCCTTGATGGATTTTAGGCTGTCCGGCCCATCGCGGCGGCGATCGGCAACGATGATCTTATGGATTGCGAAGCGTTCCGGCCGCGGAATTTGCACGAGCACGCCGTCGCGATAGGTAACGGCTGCCGGCATTGGCTCTGCCAGGAGATAGTTGAGATGATGCAGCGATTGGGCATGGACGCCGAGCGCCGGCAGTGGACGCAGTCCCTCTTCCTCGGCGAAAGACGGCGTCAGGAACTCGACCAGCGTCTCGCTCCGCGTTTGTTTCCAGCGCCAGGTCTTACCGGGGTCCAGCGTTGGCGCCGGTTCGAATGAGAAATCCTTGAGAACCTGTTCGAGCGGCGCCGACACACTGTCGTCCAGGGCGATCGAGAGTTGCTCGAAGCTGGCGATGTCGACGTCGTTCGTTTGGGCAGTCTGGTCTAGGGTGAAGCGGACGCCGAGCTCGCCCTCGTAGAGGCGGAACGCTTGAGTTCCCACGACCGTCCCGCCGAGACGGAAAACTCCGGCGGAAGCGAATGCATGCAGAAGGCTGCCGGTCGCTGCGTCGACGCCAAGGAACCGTTCCGCGCGCAGCAGGCGGACCAGTCGAGCGCGATTGCGTCGACGATTATCGCGGTCGTCGCGCAGTGCTTCGATGCGTTGCATCCGACGGCGAAGTTCTTCGCTGTCTTCCCCGATATAGGTCTTCTTGACGTCCGAACCGACGCGGTAGGTGTCGTACCAGTAGACGCGGCCGTTGCGGTCGATCCGCGTCGGCGTTCCGCGGATCTCCGCCGCGACTTCGTCGCGCAGGGACGACAGCAGATCGTGGTAGGCCGAATGAGCGAGCGGTGAATGGCGCGTGATCATGATGCTCAACGAAATAGATTTTTGTTGAACATAGCCAATGTTCAACGAAAATGAAAGCCGTTGAACATCGTACCGCCCCCGCGTTGCCTTATCGTGCGTTGTCGTCTTTATAGAAGAAATGGCCGTTTTCGTCGATCCGAAGTCCAGAAATTGCGTCGAGCGATGCTCCGGACCGCGCTGCAGCACGGTGCCGGCAGACGATGTTGAGGGTGCGGAGCTATCGGCTGCTAGTGCGCCTTCAGAGGTGCCGGCTGGCCTTCAGGGTTTTGGCAAAGGTCGCGAGTGGCACGGCAAGCGTCAGTGGGCGATCCTTCAGCGGCTCGGCGCCGTAGCTCGCGTACCAGTTCGCCGCACGTTCGCTCTTCGCGTCGACAATCATCAGCACGCCGCCGACTTCCTCGGTGACGCGGAGGCAGCGCAGAGCGGCCGCCAGCAGAAGTTGACCACCAAGCCCCCTGCCCGTTACCGTTTTGTCGACGGCAAGTCGCGCCAGCAGAAAACCCGGCACGTTGTGGCGCGCAAGACCCTTCGTCATCGCGGAAGAAACTGCGTCGTATTCGACCGAAGCCGGCGCCACGCTGTAGAAGCCCAAGATCCTGTCTGGTGCATCATCGGGAACCGCGCAGAACGTTTTTACGGCATTCTGCTTGTGCCCCTGGCGCGCGAACCGCTGCAGGAACGTATTCATCTCGCCGTCACCGCAGTCGAAGCCCTTGCGGTCTTGCGATTTGGCGATCGCTTCCTCGTGCCAGGGCGGAAGGCTCACAGGGTCTTCGGAAGTGCGGCCGCCGCAGCGAGCAACTTCGCGTTCGGCTCCGGAGGATTATCCAGAAGCTCGAGGATACGATTAAAATCGCGCTCCGACACCTTGATCGCGTCAGATGCAGCAATGACGTTTTCGGCTTCGCGCAGCGCCGACTGGGTAACGAAGCTGGTAAGATCAGTATGGCGAAGGGCGGCCGCCCTTAGCAGGCGCGCCTTCACCTCCGGCTTCACCCGGATGTTCATACGATCGGTATCATCGAGAGCTGTGCGTGCCATGGCTTCGATTCCAGCATTGCTTGCACGAAACAGATACATCTGCTTGGGAATGATTGCAATAGTGTACGTATTGAATGCGCACAGAGATGAAGCCTCATGAGCCGTGAGGACGACCTTCCCGACATCATCGATATGGTTGTGGAAATGGGGCGCACAGAAGAAGAGCCGCCCGCATCCCCCTCCTCCCCTCCCCTTCCGGCAGCGGCGAGTCTCACAGAGCGCCTGCCCGTTCATCTGGGGGACCTCGCCGGCCGCGCCCGCGACTATGTCGAGGCGGCGAGCTCGGCCAATACCCGCCGCGCCTATGCCGCCGACTGGAAGCATTTTAGTGGCTGGGCACGCCGACAGGGCCTGGAGGTCTTCCCACCTGATCCACAGGTCGTCGGTCTTTACATTACGGCGTGCGCGTCAGGAAAGGTAACGGGGAATAAGAAGCCGAACTCCGTCTCCACGATTGAACGCCGGCTTTCCTCTCTGACCTGGAACTATGCCCAACGCGGCCAGCCGCTGGACAGAAAAGACCGTCATATCGCCACGGTCATGGCCGGCATCCGTAACAAGCACGCCGCCCCGCCCCGGCAGAAGGAGGCTATCCTTTCCGAGGATCTGATCGCCATGCTGGAAACGCTCGATCGCGGCTCGCTTCGAGGCCTGCGCGACCGCGCCATGCTGCTCATCGGCTTTGCCAGCGGCTTGCGCCGCTCCGAGATCATCAGCCTGGATTGCGGCCGCGACCAGACCGAGGACGGCCGCGGCTGGGTCGAGTTTTTTCCCGAGAAGGGCCTGCTTGTAACGTTGCGGGGAAAGACCGGCTGGCGCGAGGTCGAAGTCGGCCTCGGCTCGTCCGATGCCACCTGCCCGGTCGTGGCGCTGGAGACCTGGCTCAAGCTCGCGCGCATCGTCCATGGCCCACTCTTCCGGCGCGTCACCGGCCAAGGCAAGGCCGTGGGCGCCGATCGCCTGAACGACCAGGAGATCGCCCGCCTGGTCAAGCGCACCGCCTTGGCCGCCGGCGTGCGCGGCGATCTGGCGGAAGGCGAACGCCGCAAACTGTTTGCCGGGCATTCACTGCGGGCCGGTCTGGCCTCCTCGGCCGAGGTGGATGAACGCTACGTACAAAAGCAGCTCGGCCATGCCTCGGCCGAAATGACCCGCAAATACCAGCGCCGCCGCGACCGTTTCCGTGTCAACCTCACAAAAGCCTCCGGGCTTTAGGCCCCCGGAGAGACCCCTCCCCTGCCGCTGCGGCGGCTCACATAGTCGGCGCAATCAGTTTCAATGACGGAAAGTACGTCCGGGAGCGCCTCACATCGCGCGTCAGCAGCGGCAGCTGAGCGACAGCCGCATGCGCACCAATGAAGAAGTCAGGTAGCACACCGGTCCTCGATCCACCGGCCCTGCGATACTGTGTAAAGACCTTGCCCGCCAGAAACAGGACGGCCCGCGGCATCGCAATCATTCCGAGCCCCGCTCCGTCTCGATGCGTTCATAGCGAACAGCAACCTTGGCATAGAAGCATCGTTGATCAGCAGGGGCCCCTCGCCGCCTCAAGCTGAGCGACCGACCATACCGCCCACTTCGGATCGTCGGTGACAAGATCGAGCAGGACGTTGGTATCGACAAGCGTCACAATTCACCACGCGTGAGCGCCATGATCGCGTCGGTATCGAGCCCCTTGCCGGCGTGGCCACGCAATTTGGCGAAGCGGCTGGCGGGCTGCTGATTGTCAGCGCGCGCAAGTACCACGCTGCCACCGGGGGCGCGACGGAAATCGACCTTGCTCCCAGGAACGATGCCGAGAAGGTCACGAACCGGTTTCGGGATGGTCACCTGGCCCTTGGCTGTGACGGTGGTTGTCATGTCTGCTCCTTGGTAATACCGTATTCTGCACAGGTAGCCTCTCTCGCCTCCCTTGCTCAGTGTGATGCTCCAGCAGGTTCTTTGGTCGTCTCCTTCTCGGACGACAGGGCTCGCAACACGGCCTCGGGCTCTTTCTCCATGATGCGAAGCAAGGTGCGCGCAGCGCCACTCGGCTGCCTTTTCCCCTGCTCCCATTTCTTGTAGTCGGATGGGCTGGTCCCCAGCACGGTTGCCATCTCGTCCTGTGTCAGATCAAGCCTCTTGCGGATCGCTTTTACGTCCACAGGGCCAGATTCCATGCTGTGCACCTTGATGCCGGGAACGTCCTTGCCTTGCGCATGAGCCAAAGCTTCCGACATCGCCTGGATCAGATCGGCGCCGAATTTCGTCATCTCGCTCATGTTCTGCTCCTGTTAGCTGCCTTGATCGCTTTTGCGAATGCAGCGGCCGCCTTGGCTTCATCGGGCTTCAGATCGACTTTTTCATTCTTTCCGTACGCCAACAGCGCGTAGATCGGCGCCTCATCGCCGTCGATCAATTCCTTTCGCGATGACCGATTTGGATCGTCATGGCAGTGCCACCGCGAAATGACGATGCGAACTCATAGCCGCAGGTGTTCTCTCGAAGCTGCTCGATCAGGTCGGCGGCGATACGAAAAAGCCGCCGCCATTCGGAAGGGCGCCGGCCGTTGTCCGGTATTACGCAGCGAGCGGATAGTGTTCGCCGGACCAGCCAGAAAACGCAGCGGCAAAGGCCTCCAGGTCCGGGGTCGGGATGTGATGCACAGCAGCGAACTCTAACTGCATCGCGGGGGAAACCTCACCGAGAAAGGTGCTGACATGTCCGGGGTGCTGTTTGGCCAAGTCGAGGTCCGCGAGGCAATGCGCAAGCGCCGCGTCATCCAGCTGCACACTGTAGGGCGCATTCACGGTCGTTAGGACGGATGCCAAATGCTTGCTCATAGCGACGGCAAAGTAGTCTTTTCGCTTGGACGACACAAGTTTCGGCCGCCTCCCTAGAGGGACAATCGACAGGTCCCGGTTCCGGAATGAAACTGACCTGTGGTTCGCATGCGCTATTGATCTGCGAACGCGCGGGCTTTGTCACATGTGCAGTTCTCTAAGCGTCCTCGGCGGCTGGAACGCGAGCAGCGGTCGGGGCCGCGCGAAAATTGGGCCCCGCGAAAGTCGGCTCGACTTCGCGAAATTAGACGTCTTGTCTGGAGCTTCACCGCAGGGCGAGGAAACCGCTTCTTTGCCGACTAGGAGCAATCAAGCGCGTCTCAGCCCGCGGGTTGAGTCTGGGCGCATCTCAGACCTGGGACAACATTGCGACACATGATCGCTGTTAAACGCGCGACCCGGAAATGGCGCATCTTCGAGCGCACTTACTTAATTGAGGTCGACGTCGAACATCCTGGGTCCTTACGGGAATACCGCTGCGGTCTCTTCAACGTTGACAATAAGCGGGATCGTCGTGAGCCTCGCTGTTCGCGAGAAGAACCGCCGCGTTGACAGAACTAGGCAGAGCCACCGAATAGGACAGCTCAGCCTGGTCAAATTGACAGCCGTGCATATAGGCAGATAATCACGTGATATCAACGACATAGTCTCTGGCATTGCCGGCCAGCGAACTGCGGCTACTCGCAGTCGGAATAGGTGAATAGCCACAGCCGCGATCTTCAGTCCGGCGAGCGGCCGGAGTCTCATTAACCTTCTGTTAACTAAAAAGTTCTTGCCGCGCTTTATCGAATCGGGCGTTAATCACACTTGACGATGCGATCGTGAGAGAAAAGCGTTATTCTGGAAACGAGCGAAATGAATATGATGCCCTACCACGATGCGGAGTTCGATTTCGACGCGGAAATTCTCGAACAAGGAGAGCTGATCTCAGACAAATTGAACATGCTCCGCCTCGAGCAGTATCCGCCCAATGCTATGAAAGGGCTACGACAGTTTTCGTCGGTTGAAGTCGCCGACTTTCTCGGCGTAACACAAAATCACATTAAAAAGCTACATCTCGAGGGCAAGGGTCCAGCGCCTGATGTGTCGAGCTCGGGCCGTCGTTCTTACACTGCTCAGCAGATGTTGGAATTGCGGCGGTATCTCGACAAGCACGGGCGGTCGGACTTCAAACGCTATGTTCCTCATCGCCGAGCTGGCGAGGATCTTCAAGTCATCTCCGTGGTGAATTTCAAAGGTGGCTCAGGCAAAACGACCACTGCCGCCCATCTGGCTCAATATCTTGCTCTTACCGGGCACCGGGTCCTCGCGATCGACCTTGACCCGCAGGCGTCTCTATCCGCTTTGCATGGCATTCAGCCTGAACTCGACAAGAACCCGTCGTTGTATGAGGCGATACGATATGATGAACACAAGAAGCCGATCAAAGAAGTGATCCGCTCTACCAATTTTCCAGGTTTGGACATCGTTCCGGCGAATCTTGAACTGCAAGAATACGAATACGAAACTCCGCTTGCCGCCTCGAATAAAAATTCGACAGAAGGCGCCTGTTCTTCACGCGCATTTCGGCCGCGCTGAAGGAGGTCGACGATCAATATGATGTGGTTGTTCTCGATTGCCCGCCTCAGCTCGGGTATCTAACTCTAACGTCGCTGACGGCTTCGACATCGGTGCTCATCACAGTGCATCCCCAAATGCTTGACGTGATGTCGATGTCCCAGTTTCTGCTGATGCTCGGTGGGATTCTGCAGTCCATCAAGGGAGCAGGGGCGGCCGTCAAGCTGAAGTGGTTTCGATATCTCGTGACCCGTTATGAACCAACCGACGGTCCGCAGGCTCAGATGATTGGCTTTCTTCAGGCCCTTTTCAACAACCGGATGCTCAAGAACCAGATGGTGAAATCCACGGCGATATCGGACGCTGGCATCACTAAACAGACACTATACGAAGTCGAGAAGAGTCAATTCACTCGATCAACCTATGAGCGAGCGATCGAAAGCCTGAACGCGGTCAACTCAGAGATCACCGCATTAGTTCACAAGGCTTGGGGGCGGAAATGATCGAGTTGACAGCCGTGCAGAATGATATTTTTGAGCGCCTTTTCAAGGGGATGACGGCCGTGGTTGGGGGCTACTATGGCTAGGAAAGATCTATTGGCAAGCGTAACTGCATCCCTCGCTCATGTGGCACCGAGCCATCCCGCATCGCATACGAGGTCGGAGTACGCCAAACGTGGCGCATCCCGCTCAATGATGCAATCGCTAGACGAGTTAGCTGAGAACTCGGTTCGCATGCTCGATGGCGAAACAGTGGTCGCGATCGATCCCAAGGATTTGGATGGCTCATTCGTCGCCGACCGAATTGGGGAAGATGACCAAGAGTACCTGCAATTGAGAGAAGCCATTCGCACGTCCGGCCAGTCGACCCCGATCCTAGTAAGGCCACACCCCACTGAAGCTGGTCGCTACATGATTGTATTCGGTCACAGGCGCGCAAAAATTGCACGCGACCTCGGTCTCAATGTCCGGGCGGTCGTGAAGCCCTTGGCCGACATCGAGCATGTCATCGCGCAAGGGCAAGAAAACACCGCTCGAGCGGATCTATCGTTTATCGAAAAATCCCTGTTCGCTCGAAAGCTTATTCAAAGCGGAATGACCAAGGAGACGGTAAAATCCGCAATTACGGTCGACGACACACTACTCTCCCGCATGCTTTCAGTCGCCGACACGGTTCCTGAGGCGGTTTTGAATGCCGTTGGAGCTGCAAAGGGTGTGGGAAGAGATCGTTGGGAAGAGCTCAAAAAGCTAATCCAGATCCCAGCTAATTCGACCAAAGCGATCGAATACGTCACGTCGGGGTCGTTTGCAGCAGCACCGAGCAAAGATGAGAGCTTCAACCTGCTCCTGGGACATCTGAAGTCTAACAAGAAGCCCAAGAATGCGAAAGTCGTGTCGCCAAGCAAGGAGTGGGCACCAAGAGACAAGTCGGTCCGTGTCGTCACACGATTGAAGCCGAAAGGCTTTTCGCTCGACCTTGCCGACAGGGAAGCGAGACCATTCGGCGAATGGATCTCCAACAACCTGGACAGCCTCTACGGGGCTTACAGGAACACGAAAACAGGAGACTAAAACCGCAAAAGAAAAAGGCCCCCGAACGTCACCGCTGCGGAAGCCCTTCTCAGATCTAGACAATCAGAGAATCACATTTCCGCGAATCGCTGTCAAGAGTCTCGGCGTCGTTTTTGGCGAGCAGGTTTCTTTTGCCTCATAGAAGGTGAAGGAACATGGAGAGGGAAATTGCAACGACTCCCTTCGGGAGCCGGTCGATGTCGCTTGCCTTGGTGGCTGCGCAGCGTGAGGCCAGGGATATCCCGGAGGGCAAAGCGGTCGACAAATGGCAGGTCTACCGCGATCTCTGCGAAGGGAAATCGGTGATCGCCATCGGCGATCGCGCGCTAGCTGTGCTTGCTGGCCTGCTGTCTTTCTATCCCGACGATGAGCTGTCGGAAGACAACGGCCTGATCGTTTTTCCGTCGAACAGGCAATTGTCGCTGCGTTCGCATGGCATGGCTGACTCGACGCTGCGCCGGAACCTGGCGGCGCTACTCGAATGCGGCATTATCCTTCGCAGGGACAGCCCCAACGGCAAGCGATATGCCCGCAAGGGAAGGGGAGGGGAGCTAGAGGATGCCTACGGCTTCTCGCTGGCGCCACTGCTGGTTCGTGCGGAGGAGTTCCGTGCGGCGGCCGAGCGCGTGCGAGCGGACAGCCGTGCGCTGAGACTGACGCGTGAGCGCATTACGCTGCAGCGTCGCGATATAGGCAAGCTGATAGATGCGGCGCTCGAGGAGGGTGCGGCTGGGGCTTGGGAGAGCCTTTGGAAGCGTTTCAGGACCATCGTGGACCAGCTTCCACGCAAGGCAAGCATCTGCGAGCTCGAGCCGTTCGCCGCGGCGCTCGATGCTATCCGTGACGAAGTCGACAGCGCATTGAATTCCTTCATTAATGTCGAAAATCAAAGCGCCAATGAGTCTCACAGTGAGCGGCAGCAATCTGATTCAAACCCCGAATCTATTTTTGAATTTGAACCCGCTTTCGAGAAAGCCAGGGCGGCCGTGGAGCCAGAACAGCGACGGGATGGGCAGCCAAAAACGTATCCGCTCGGACTTGTGCTGAAAGCCTGCCCCGACATTGCCGACTACGCCGTTGACGGAATTCACAGTTGGCGCGACCTGATGGTGACGGCCGCGCAGGTGAGGGGCTATCTGGGGGTCTCTCCGTCGGCTTACGAGGATGCCTGCCATGTCATGGGTCAGGAAACCGCGCCGATCGTTGTTGCCTGCATCCTGCAGCGCGCCCAGCACATCAATTCGGCTGGCGGTTACCTCAGAGCCCTGACCGAAAAGGCGAGGGCAGGGGAGTTTTCCGTCGGGCCCATGCTCATGGCGGCGTTTAAGGCCAACGGCACGGCAGCGAGGATGACAGGGTGAGCGCGGGGTTGGGCTCAATCGCGTTAGTTGAGCGCGGTCATCCGCGGTTTGATTTCCTGCGGGCCAGTCGTTTTGGAGCTATCGCGCAGTTCGTGCTGGCGGCCGACCGGTGATAGGTGCTCTGAGATCGAATTTGATCCGCCTGACTGTCCGGACACGCCGCGCTCAGTCTTTACGACAGTAAGGGCGGGGAGGAGATCGTTGTACCGGTCGATCCGGGCGGAACGGGATGTTGGGGGCATTTCGTTGCCACCGACACGTCATCAAGTGATGTCTGTCGACCCGCCGTGCGGCAAGTCGCCCTCACGGCGGGTCTATATGATCAACCGCGCCGCCCGTCCGACCGCCCGCTCGGCATCATTGTAATAATCAGATGCCTGTTGCACCGAGCGGTGCTGAGACTGCTGCATGGCTTCAGGCAGAGGAATGCCGCGCCGGGCGGTCTCGGTCAGATAGCCTGAGCGCAGGCCGTGGGCGGAGAAGGCTTGCGGGTCGAGGCCGGCCTCAGCAATGCGCCGCTTCAGGATCAAGTTGACCGCCTGCGGCGTCAGGGCGCGTGTTTCCAGGTTGCCCCAGCGGTCGATACCCCGAAAAATACCACCTTGGCTGATTCCGGCGCGCTCGAGCCAGTCCTTCAACACCAGCACGGGACGGCCGACCAGCAACACGAAAGCGTCGCTGTCGGCTTGTGTCGTCTTGGTCCGGCCGAGCCGGATCGACAAGCACGGCAGTTTCTCGCCGTCGGGATTATTGGGATCGGCCGGGACGGGATCCTCCTCGACCAGCTGTTCGACACGCAGAGCAGAAATTTCGCTGCGACGCCGGCCGCCGGAGGCGAAGGCGGTGAGCAAAAGAGCGCGATCCCTGACGTCGACGAGACGGTCGCCAGCGCAGGCCTTGAGCAGCATGGTCAAGATGTCGGCGGTCACGGCTTTCTTGCTCTTGCGGCCGCGCGGCCGGGCGCTGGCGCGCACGGCGAGCTTAATGGCGCTTTGGAGCCCCGGCGCGTTGAATCCTCCTCTGAGCCCCCGCCATTTCGTCAGCGTCGACCAGCTGGAGAGCCGCCGACGCACGGTCGCGGGCGCATGCGGACCGTTGCTGCGCAGTAGGCCTTGCTCCGTTAGGACACCTGCCACGTCTTGCGGCATGCCGTGCGCCAGATCGGTTTCGCGTCTGGCCGGGTCCCACAGGTGATGCGCGACGAACTTGATCAGCAGCGCCTCCGGCGCCGGCCATGGCAGAGGCTGTCCGGTCGCGGCAAGAGACCACGCCTCGAGATAGCCGAGGTCTGACGCGAGCGCCCGGAGCGAATTCTCGCCGATGCCTTCCTTTGCCAGGTGGCGCAACGTTTCGACATCGTTGTCGGTGAGAAACTCCGCCAAAAACTCACGGCGATCGAAAGGCAGCACCGAATCCAGCGCGTCGAGCGCCTCGGCGCGGCGAAGTTTCAGATCATCGGCTGGCTTTGGCAGGCGAACATCCATGGTGACAGCTCAGAACAGATACGGTTTCTCGTCCCAGGCGAGCAGCACGGCTGCGTCCTGATCGGGCAATCGCACGCGGCTCGCGCGCAAACCCTCGGCGATAGCGTGGCCGACGTCGGGATCCACCCAATGACCGTGGGTCATCAGGAAAAACCAGGCGAACGGAAGGCCGACCTCGCGGTCGACTGCTTCGATCCGCTCCATCAGCCGATGCACCGAGACGCCGTCGTTGGCCAGCAGCCGCTCGGCCGGATTTGTGAACGGCCGCGGAATGAAGCCGATCTCACGCCGGCCGCGCTCCTCGAGGTCGTGAATGTCGAAGGCCCAATGGGCAAAAATGCGGTCGGCGGCGGCGTCGACCGCTCCCAGTCGGCAAAGAAGCGGTTCTCGCGCGGCACGAAATCGAACCAGCCGGGATTGGCATCGAGAAAGGCGATGTCGCGCGTGCCCACAGGCCCGACCTCATGAATGGCGCGGTTCTCGAGCTCGGTCCGGCGCGCCGCCCGCTGTTCGCGCTCGATGCGGGCCCGGCGCCCCAAGAAACTCTTCATGTGAACGATGCCACCACCCGGACGGCCGCGCAGTCGGTAGACGGGTCCGGCAAGCACGGGCGCGTCGGTGACCTGCTCGCGCGGCACCCAGGACGGATCAAACAGATCGTCAGCGCTGTAAGGGCGGTAATCGGGATCGACGACCGGCCCGGCCAAAAATTCGATGTCGCGGCCGAGAGAGAGCTGGACGAAGTCGGCGACGCCGCGGCCGGTGGGCGCGAAGGAAAAGACACTGGTGCCGCGCCATTCGGCGAATCTGTGTCCGTCCGATCGGTGCCGGTTCCAGAAGGCGGTGAGGTCGCCGTCGAGTTCTGCCAGCTGGCGCTCGACCCAAGCGCGATGGTCACCTAGGCGTGCGCCGTCCGGGGACAAAACGGTGCGGGCGTCGCCGCGCCAATAGAAGTCGTCGACGCCGGCGATGGTGAACGAAAAGCCCGGGAATGCGGCCGACAGGGCAGGGGCCAGGTCCGCGTCGGCCGACGCCGGATCGAGGGTCTTGAGCACGGCTTCGACCGAAGCGCCGTCGGGCAGGCGGACGGGTTCTTGTTCGGTCATACCGGGCGCCCTCTCATTCGGCCGGGAAAAACGACTTTGCCTTCATCCGTAGGCTCGTCGCACGGCACCGGCGGCCATCTCGGGGGACGAAAATGACCGATTTGCGTGGCAAGATCAATCGCTATCGATAAGCGGTCATTATCGATAGTGAAGATTGCCAAAAAGGAAATCCATGGCAAGTCCACTCACCTGCCAGATACCTTGACTGTCGCGAATCAGATAGCGTGAATTCAATGGCTTACGATGTCGCTAAACTGCCCCTGGAGAGCCTTTTCGCACCCGTCGCCCGTGCGACTGTCGCTTTTACTTCCCGATTTCAATTGAAGCGCTAAGCTAAAAATCCGGAACGCAATTTTGACCTAACGATTTCATGCGGGGGCAGGGGAGGGACCTC
>NZ_LPWA01000108.1 GCF_001510895.1 Mesorhizobium loti
AGCCTCCTGACATTTCCTCCCGACACCAATTGGCCAAGTGCAATCAATCAACAAAACAAAACCCCGCCGAAAATCGACGGGGTTTGTCAGCGGTCTGAGCGCCCGGCCCTGCCGGGCGCTTTTGATTTGAGGGCCTAATGCATGTCGCCCAGAAGTGTGCAGCGGTTCTGGGACAACGACATGCATCAAAACAAAGACTCAAAGCGTGTCGCCTGAATTCAGTTCAGCGCGACGCGCTTTGGTCTGCTAGGCTCGTGCCATGTCTGACGAGACAGAGCGCCATCGACAAGACAATCGCTTTCCCGCCCTCCATTTCGAGATGGTCCGGCGCAAGCCCGCCGCCTCGCTCGCGGGCATCGTCACCGATATCTGCGGCTACCGCGAGATGTGGCCCGGCCATTTCCGCATTATCGAATATGCCTCGCTCACCGTGCCGCTGGTGATCAGTTTCGCCGAGGCCTTCGCCATCGGGCTCGGCCGCGATCCTGGCGACAATGATCGCTTCGCCAGTTTCGCCGCCGGCCTCTATGCCGGTCCTGTCGTGATCGAATCCTTCGGCGGCGCCTGCTGTGTCCAGGTCAATTTCACCCCGCTTGGCGCAAGGCGATTCTTCGGCCTGCCGATGAGCGAGCTCAAGGACCGTATGATCGGGCTGGACGATGCGCTGGGCCTCGAGGGCATCGCATTGCGGGAACGGCTTGGCGAAACGCGGGACTGGGACACACGCTTTGCGATCGCAGAAGGCTTCGTCGCCGAGCGTCTTGCGGAAGCCAACGAGCTTTCGCCCGAAATCGCCTGGGTTTACAGGACGGTCATCGCCTCCGGCGGCCGCACACGGATCTCGGCGCTTGCCGGCGAGCTTGGCTGGAGCCGCAAGCATCTCGCGTCAAAATTCTCCGACGCGATCGGCATCGGGCCGAAGACATTGTCGCGCATCGTGCGCTTCAACCGCGCGCTTTCGCTATCGAAGCGGCAGGAGGGCGACTGGGCGGGCATCGCCGTCGATTGCGGCTATGCCGACCAGGCGCATCTGGTGCGCGAATTCCGCCAGCTTGCCGGCGAAACGCCGACCGCGCTCGCCGCGCTGGCCTAGACCCCAGCCCCGACAGGTAACATTTCTTCAAGACGTGGGAAGGGCTTTCGCCGACACTGGGTTCATCGACCGAAACAAGGAGATCGTCATGCCCACGGCAACCGAAGCACCCCGCATTTATCCCGCCCTGCGCTACAAGAACGCCGCCAGGATGATCGACTGGCTCTGCGATGCCTTCGACTTCGAAGTCCGCGCCCGCTATGGCGAAGCCGATATCGTCCACCACGCCGAGCTGACCTTCGGCTCCTCGATGATCATGCTAGGCATGGCCCGCGACGACGATTACGGCAAGATGGTCGGTGAGCCGGGCGGCGGCGGCGGCAAGTCGATCTACCTCGCCGTTGACGACGCCGATGCCGCCTATGCCAAGGCGAAGAAGGCTGGCGCCAAAATCATCCAGGAGCTGGTCGACCGCGACTACGGCAGCCGCGAGTTCATCTGCCTCGACCCGGAAGGCAATGTCTGGTCGTTCGGCACTTATTGGCCGAAGGCAGGGGAGAAAGCGTAGGAAGTCTCGCTGACGTCGGGGATTGGCGACAGCGCCTGAACTTCGTCATCCCACGGGCGAAGCAGGAGCGAAGCGCCGTCGCGGAGACCCGAGGATCCATTCCGTTACTTTCGCCGAGTAATGCAGCAGAGCAGAAGTCTGCACGGTTGCAATGCCTTGACGTTACGGAATGGATTCTATGGTCTGCGCGCGTCGCTTCGCTCCTTGCTCCGCCATAGAACGACGACCCCGACGAGCGTTTTCGCCAATCTCAGATGTGTTGGGGAGAGGCCTATCGCGCCAGTGAAAAGATAGCGTCACAGTCGAGATGCCTCTCCAGATCGGCCGCGACCTCGTCCAGCGCGTTCTCGACCTCGGCGCGGTGGTCGATGCCACCTCCTTTGACCCCCAGGCTCTCAAGATAAGCGGCACGAAAAGCGTCGGCGGAAAACAGCCCATGCAGATAGGTGCCGATCACTTTGCCGTCGGCCGAGACCGCGCCGTCCTCGACGCCATTGATGATCGCTGACGGCCGCGCCGTATCCGGACCGGTGGTGCGGCCGAGATGGATTTCGTAGCCCTCGAGCGGCAGGCCGAACTGCACCGAATGGGCGCTGGAATTGCGTACCGTCTTTTCCGGCTCCATCACCGTCTCGAGGTCGAGCAGGCCGAGACCTTCGACTTCCCTGACACTGCCTTCGATACCGTCTGGATCGGTTACCCTCCGGCCGAGCATCTGATAGCCACCGCAAATACCGACGACATGGCCGCCGCGCTTGCGATGGGCGGCAAGATCGCGATCCCAGCCATTCTCGCGGAATTTTATCAGATCGCCGATGGTCGACTTCGAGCCTGGAATAACCACCAGGCCGGCATCCTCCGGGAGCCTCTTTCCCGACGGCACGAACACCACCTCGACCTGCGGCTCGGCCTTGAGCGGATCGAGATCGTCGAAATTGGCGATGCGCGCTAGCATCGGCACCGCGACTTTCAATGCCCGCTTCTCGCCGGCGGCGAGGCGCTCGAGCACGACCGAATCTTCCGACGGCAGCCGACCGGCCGCCTTGAGCCACGGCACCACGCCGAAGCAGCGCCAGCCAGTGAATTTGCCGATCGCGCCGATACCGTCGTCGAACAACGAGACATCGCCGCGGAACTTGTTGATGAGGTAGCCGACGATCATGCGCCGGTCTTCTTCCGGCAGGATCAGATGCGTGCCGGCGACCGAGGCGATGACGCCGCCGCGGTCGATGTCGCCGACCAGCACCACCGGCACGTCGGCGCGCGTCGCAAAACCCATATTGGCGATGTCGCGGCTGCGGAGGTTGATCTCCGCGGGTGAGCCGGCGCCCTCGACTATGATCAGATCCGCGCCCTCGCCGACCTTCGCCCAGGAATCGAGCACGGCGTCCATCAGGCGGGCTTTCATTGCCTGGTAGTCGCGCGCCCGCGCCTCGCCAAACACCTTGCCCTGCACCACCACCTGCGAGCCGATATCGCTCTGCGGCTTCAGCAGCACGGGGTTCATGTGCACGGTCGGCTGGACCCCACAAGCCAGCGCCTGCAGCCACTGGCCACGGCCGATCTCGCCGCTGGCCCCGTTGCCGCCGGGGATGTCGGCGACGGCGGCGTTGTTCGACATGTTCTGCGGCTTGAACGGCCTGACCTTCAGCCCGCGTTTTTTCGCAGCCCGGCAGAGCCCCGCCACCAGCACGGTCTTGCCGACATCCGAGCCGGTGCCTTGCAGCATGATCGCCCTGGCCATCAGTTCCTGCCCTCCGAGCCGATGATCGACTTCTGCGCCAGTAGTCCGTCACGCCAGATATAGAGCGCCATCAACGGTTCCTTGCCCGTGCGCATGGCATGACTGACATTGGACGCGTGGTGGATGATCTCGCCGGCCTCGCGAGCGCGAAAGCCGCCCTCGCCCATGCGCCACTCGGTGCCGCCGGTCAGCGGGATATAGATCTCCTCGGCGATGTGATGATGGTCGGGGTAGACGATGTCGGGCCCGAGGATCAGCAGACCGGCAGCGACCTTGTCATTGACGAAGTGTCCGCGCGTGCCGAACAGCTCCAGCCAGCCATAATTGTCGATGAAGGCCTGGCCGAAATCGGCGGCGGTATAGGTCTGGCCCAGCGCAGCTCGTCCCGATGGTCGGCCACGAGCTGCGCCAGCGGCCTGGCGTCCGGCGGTGCGAGCTCGGCGATGCGATCGAGATGGCGAAGGCAGCCGAGTGGACGCGGTTCGAGCGGGCGGGAGGGCATGTCCCAGCCGACGCGCGCGACCGCTTCCTCGACCCGCGCACTGTCGACGCCGGCGAGATAGCTACGGAACCGGTTCAGCAACTGATCGAAAACTGTCGGCACGCGGGCTCCGTTGATCATTCCATGCACAGCCGGTCCGCGGAAGGCCGGGTTGCGCGGCGGCATCATTGGTCTAGATTGAACGGCGCGCAAAGCCAAAAACGACAGGCCACAAGGCCTGAAACGACAGGGAGCACGCTATGGACGCGGCAGTCGATGCGGGCACTGGCCAATTCGAGCTCACCGAGGAACAGCGCGCCATCCAGGAGATGGCAGAGGCCTTCGCGGCGGACCGCGTCGCGCCGAACGCGCTCGACTGGGACCGGGCAAGGCACTTTCCCGCCGATGTGATCCGCGAGACCGGGCCGCTCGGCCTCGGCGGCATCTACGTCCGCGACGATGTCGGCGGCTCGGCGCTCGGTCGCCTCGATGCCGTGCTGATCTTCGAGGCGCTGGCCCGCGCCGATCCGGCCTTTTCCTCCTTCATTTCCATCCACAACATGGCGGCCTCGATGATCGACCGCTTCGGCAGCGACGAGCAGCGCCAGCGCTTCCTGCCGAAGCTGACCGCGATGGAGTGGCTGGCGAGCTATTGCCTGACCGAGCCCGGCTCCGGCTCCGACGCCGCCGCGCTCAAGACGCGGGCGGTGAAGAGCGGCGACGATTATGTCTTGAATGGCGCCAAGCAGTTCATCTCCGGCGCCGGCGACAGCGACCTCTATGTCGTCATGGCGCGCACCGGCGGCGACGGTCCGAAAGGCATTTCGACCTTCGTCGTGCCCACGGATGCGCCCGGCCTCTCCTTCGGCGCCAACGAGCACAAGATGGGCTGGCACATGCAGTCGACCCGCCAGGTCATCTTCGAGGATTGCAAGGTGCCGGCGGAAAACCTGCTCGCCAGCGAAGGCGCCGGCTTCGGCATCGCCATGGCCGGGCTCGACGGCGGCCGGCTGAACATTGCCGCCTGCTCGCTGGGCGGCGCGCAGGCGGCGCTCGACAAGGCGCTCGCCTACACCGCCGAGCGCAAGGCCTTCGGCTCGAAGATCAACCAGTTCCAGGCGTTGCAGTTCAAGCTGGCGGACATGGAAACCGAATTGCAGGCGGCCCGCATCTTCCTCTATGCCGCCGCCTCGAAGCTCGACCGCAAGGCGTCGGACGCCGGCAAATGGTCAGCGATGGCCAAGCGCTTCGTCACCGATATCGGCTTCGACGTCGCCAACCAGGCACTGCAGCTGCATGGCGGCTACGGCTATCTGCACGACTACGGCATCGAGAAGCTGGTGCGCGACCTGCGCGTCCACCAGATCCTCGAGGGCACCAACGAGATCATGCGTGTTATCATCGCGCGGGCACTGATCGGCCGCTGACGGCAACAAATCGGGAGAAAACGATGGCAACCATCGCCTTCATCGGCCTCGGCAACATGGGCAACCCCATGGCCGCCAACCTCGTAAAGGCGGGGTATGCGGTGGAAGGTTTCGATCTCGTGCCGGAGAACCTCACCATTGCGAAGGAACATGGTGTCACTGTCATGGCCAATGCCGTCGCCGCGGTGAAGGACGCCGATGTTGTGATCACCATGCTGCCTGCCGGCAAGCATGTGCTCTCGGTCTACGAGGATATCGCGCCCAAGGCGAAGAAAGGGGCGCTGCTCATCGATTCTTCGACCATCGATGTCGAATCGGCGCGCAAGGCCCATGCGATTGCCGCCAGGCATGGCTTGCCCTCGATCGACGCGCCTGTGTCCGGCGGCACGGGCGGCGCTACCGCCGGCACGCTGACCTTCATGGCCGGCGGGTCGGACGCCGCCTTCGCCGCCGCCGAGCCGATCCTGAAGCCGATGGCCGGCCGCATCGTTCATTGCGGTGGCGACGGCGCTGGCCAGGCCGCCAAGATCTGCAATAACATGATCCTCGGCATCTCGATGATCGGCGTCGCCGAAGCTTTCGTGCTGGCCGAAAAACTCGGCCTGTCGCACCAGGCGCTGTTCGACGTCGCCTCCACCTCCTCGGGCCAGTGCTGGTCGCTCACCACCTATTGCCCGGTGCCCGGACCTGTCCCGGCATCGCCCGCCAATCGCGACTACAAGCCAGGCTTTGCCGCGGCCCTCATGCTGAAGGACCTGAAACTGTCGCAGGAGGCCGCCCAGAGCGCCGGCGCGGTGACGCCCCTGGGCGCCGAGGCGACGCAGCTCTACGCGCTATTCAACGCGCAAGGGAATGCCGGCGCCGATTTTTCCGGCATTATAAATTTCCTGCGCGGCGATCAGAGCTAACTTGCTGCTTGCAAAGAGCTATTAGCCAATTTTTTCGACGGAAAGCCGGCAAATTTAGATTTGCTTAAGCTCTCGATAACTCACCGGTAACGATGTGCCTTTAAAACGGACTGCGAGGCGGACATCGCAAACCGCCCGGCGCTCCGGATCAGGTCTCGCGTACCGGAGCCCGTAAGTTTCGCAAGTCTCTCGTAGCGAAGCGCCATGCGTATCTGGCAAAGCCGCGTTCCCGTTGGGGCGCGGTTTTGCGTTTCGGAATGCTTCGCCGCACCCCGAAGTGTCGGGCGCTTCCCGCGAAGGCGCCCGAGCGTGTTTTTCCTATCGCTTGCGCAGATCCGCCTCGGCAAGATCGAGCGCCTTGGCGATGCGCTCGCAGGCCATGTCGATCGTATCGCGCGTCCAGATCAGCGGCGGCGACAGGATCATCGTGTCGCCGGTGGCGCGCAGCATCATGCCTTGCGAGATTGCATAGTCGCGCACGACGACGGCGGCACTTCCCGACGGCAAGTAGCGTTCCTTGGTCGCCTTGTCCTTGACGATCTCGATCGCCCCCATCAGGCCGATCGAGCGCACCTCGCCGACCAGCCTGTGGCCGGCGATGCGCTCCTGCAGCGCCTGCGCGAAATAGGGACCGGTGTCGTTCCTGACGCGATCGACCAGGCCTTCCCGTTCGATGATCTCGAGGTTCTTCAGCGCCACCGCGCAGGCCACCGGATGACCGGAATAGGTGTAGCCGTGATAGAACTCGCCGCCCTTCTCGACCAGCGTCTTGCTGATGCGGTCGCCGACCAGCAGCGCCGACAGCGGCTGGTAGCCTGAGGTTAGCGCCTTAGCCGTGGTGATGGTGTCGGGCTCTACATCGAACGTCTGCGCGGCGAACCATTCGCCGGTGCGGCCATAACCGGTGATCACCTCGTCGAGCATCAAGAGCACATCGTATTTGCGGCAGATGCGCTGCACCTCCGGCCAGTAGCTCATCGGCGGGATTTTCACCCCGCCGGCGCCCATCACCGGCTCGCCGATGAAGGCGGCGACCTTGTCGGCGCCGGCTTCCAGGATGGCGTCCTCGACGGCCTTTGCCGCGCGGATGCCGAAATCATGGTCGCTCTCGCCGGGCAGCGCGAGCTCATAGGCGTAGGGCATCATCACATGGACGATGTTGGGCACCGCGCCGCCGAGCTGCTTGTGCATCGGCTCCATGCCGCCAAGCGAGGTGCCGGCGATCGTCGAGCCGTGATAGCCCATCTTGCGCGAGATGATACGGTTCTTCTCCGGCTTGCCTTCAAGCGCCCAGTAGTGGCGCACGAGCCGCAGCGCCGTGTCGTTCGCCTCCGAGCCCGACGAGCCGTAGAACACCTGGCTGACATGCTTGGGCGCCAGCTCCGCCAGCTTCTTCGACAGCAGCACCGGCGTCGGCGTCGAGCATTTGAAGAAGGAATTGTAGTAAGGCAGTTCCTTCATCTGCGCATAAGCGGCGTCCGCCAGCTCGTCGCGGCCATAGCCGACATTGACGCACCACAGGCCCGCCATGCCGTCGAGGATTTCCGATCCTTCCGAATCGTAGATGAACGGGCCGTCGGCGCGGGTGATGATGCGCGAGCCTGCCTCGCGCAGTTCCTTGTGGTCGGTGAAGGGGTGAAGGTGATGCGCGGCATCGATCTGCTGAAGCTGCTTCAGCGAATAGTTCTGATAGGTCATGGGTTTGATCTTTCCTCTTGAATCAATCCGGCAGCAGCCGGGGCGGATTCGTCAGAGGAAACGGGGCGGCGAATAGCCGATGCGGGCGCATAGCCGCAAAAGCTCGGCACGAAGGGTCCGCGGTGACGGTGTCACCGCGACCCCGAAGGCGCCAGATGTGCTGATGCGAACCATGGCGGCACATTAAGCCGCCAACAGCCACGAATTCAAGCGGTACCGCCGAGCGCCCGCTGCAGAAATACATAGCGCATCGCGGTCTGGGCCGCCTGCGGACGGCGGTCGCCGCGCCCGCCATGTCCGCCTTCCGTCTCCTCGAAGAACAGCGTCCTGTCGTGGCCGGCGGCCTGCAGCCGCGCCGCCATCTTGCGCGCGTGGCCCGGATGGACGCGGTCGTCGGCGGTCGAGGTCATCAACAGCACCGGCGGATAGGCGGTGCCGTTCGAGATATGCTGATAGGGCGAATAGGCCGCGAGCCACGCGGCATCCTCCGGCTTCGACGGGTCGCCATATTCGGCAATCCACGAGGCGCCCGGCGGCAGTTCGGTGTAACGCAGCATGTCGAGCAGCGGCACGTCGATGATGACGGCGCCGAACAGCTCCGGCCGCTGCGTCAGCGACACGCCGGTGAGCAGGCCGCCATTCGAGCCGCCCTGGATGCCGAGCTGCGCGGCGGAGGTGATACCGCGCCTGACCACATCCTCCGCCACTGCCGCGAAATCGTCGAAGGCCTTCTGGCGCTTGCCCTTGAGCGCCGCCTGATGCCAGGCCGGGCCGAACTCGCCGCCGCCGCGGATGTTGGCCTGCACATAGGCGTTGCCCTTGTCCAGCCAGAGCCTGCCGCGGATGCCGGCATAGCCGGGCAGCAGCGGCACTTCGAAGCCGCCATAGCCATAGAGCAGCGTCGGCACCGGCCCTTTCTGGTCGCGCCGCCTCACGACGAAGTACGGGATCATTGTGCCGTCCTTCGAGCGTGCCTCGAACTGCTCCGAAACATAGGGCGAGGCATCGAACCGCGCCGGCTGCGATTTCACGGTCGCCAGCGTCTCGCCATTGTCGTCCGACCAGATGATCGAGCTCGGCGTCAGGAAGTCGGTGAAGGAGAAGGAGACGCTGGTACCGAAATGCTCGGCATGGCTGATGCCGACATTGCCGTTGTCCGGCAACGCCACAGGCTCCAGCGACCAGCCCTTGTCGGTGCGGTCGCATGCAACGACTTTGCCGCGCACATTGTCCATCAGGTTGATGAACAGCCGGTCCTCAGTCCTGGCAAGCCCGGCGATCGAAACGCGGTGCGCCGGCTCCAACAGGGTTTCGAAAGGTCCGAATGTGCCGGTGTCGATCCAGCGATCGAAATCCACCGAGTAGAGCCCGTCGGGCAGGCAGCGCGTGCCGTCGGGCGCCGTCCAGGGGCTGCGAACGCCGAAGACGAGCTGGCCCTTGAAGATCGCCGTGTCGGTGGCGTCGTCCGGCAGCGGGACGCGCCTGTTCTCGCCCGACGCCAGCCGCAGGAAGCTGTGCGAGGTGAAGAAGTCGATGGTCTTGCCGAGCAGCACATGCCGCTTGTCGCCGTCGAACTCCACGCCGCCGCCGACGGCGAGGTGATGCTTTTCGCCCTCGAAGATCGGCGTTGCGTCTTCCAGCTTCGCGCCGCGCCGCCAGAGCTTGATCACGCGCGGATAGCCGGACTGCGTCTTGTCTTCTTCCTCGAATGCCGCCGAGACGATCACCGTGTCCTTGTCCAGCCAGGAAAAGCCCGACTTGGAGGCCGGGGCGCGAAAACCGTCCGCGACAAAGGATTTCGTCGCGATGTCGAACTCGCGCATCTCACTCGCATCGCCGCCATCCGGCGACATGTAGAGGAGGCAGCGGTCGAAATCGGGATAGAGCCGGCTCGCTCCGCCAAAAACCCATTTCACGCCTTCCTTGGCGGAGAGTTCGTCAAAGTCGATGATCGTTTCCCAGTCCGGCTTGTCGGTCTTGTAGCAAGCCACCGGCGTGCGGCGCCAGAGACCCAGCGCGTTGGTCTTGTCCTGCCAGAAATTATAGACATGGCCGGCAAGCGCTGCCCCGACCGGGATATTGTCCTCCGCCGTCATCAGGTCGAGCGCGGTCTCGAACGCCGCCTGGTAGGAAGGATCGCCCTGCAATTCGGCGACCGTCACCGCATTCTGGCGATGAACCCAGTCGAGCGCTTCCTTGCTGCTGCGGTCTTCCAGCCAGAGGAAGGTGTCCTCGGCCGCCGATTCGGGCTGGGTTTTGGTCATCGGGCTGGTCATGCAGGTCTCCGGGAATTCGTCTGGCAGGCTCTGCCTACATCGCGTTCGCAGCGCGAACATTCAAGAGCAGAACACCTGAGCCGGTGCGGCGGCAATCTGGCCTACACCACCCGCCTGCGAATGATGGTCGTAGCCGCCAATGCCGCGCAGATCGCACCGAGCGTGACCGGAAGGCCCGCAGCGCCGATGACATCCATGACACTGCCGGTGAGCGGCGGCACGAGGATACCGCCAACGCCCCACATCAGCGAGAACGCGGCATTGCCGGCGACCAGCGCCGAGCCCGCAAAACGTTCGCCCAGCTCGATGATGGACATGGTGTAGATGCCGTAGGACACGGCACCCCAGATGAAGACGCTGGGCCAGATCAGCGGCGTCTCGATCAGCACCGGCAGGAGCACGCAGCCAAGAATTGTCACTGCCACGCAGCCGAATCGCACGAGGCGCGCTGTCAGCCTTTCGGCGAGCAGGCCGAGCGGTACCTGCATGGCGATGTTGCCGGCAATCATCATCGAGAGTAGCGCCGACATGCGCGCCTCGGGAATGCCGTAATGCGTGCCGTAGACGGGAAGCAGCGCCAGGATTCCCTGCTCGAAACCGGCGGCGACGACGACCGCTGACAAAAGCAGCCAGGCGAGCGGCATGAAACCCAGCACCGAAACGTTCTCGCCGGCCTCAACGACCGTGGGCAGGCGCTTGACCACGACCGCCAGGCAGGCGCCGCAGAAGAAGAAGGCAAAGATGCCGACCAGGAACGGCGGCCAGCCTTCGGTGCCGACCGCCAGCAGGCAGAGCGGACCTGCCGCGAAGCCCGCCGAGATGATGGTCGAATAGATGCCCATGACGCGCCCGCGCCGCGACGGCGGCGCCAGCGCGATCACCCAGATTTCGCTGAGCACATAAAGCGGATTGGTCACCATGCCGATCAGGAAGCGCAACGGAAACCAGAGGTAGACGTCCTGCGTCCAGCCGATCAGCGCCAGCACCAGCGCCGACAGCACGGCGCAGGAGAGCGCGGTGCGCCCTGCCCCGAACCGCCGCGCAAGCCCCGGGATCAGCGGCGATGAGAGGATGAAGCCGACCGGTGTCATCGCCGCCGACAGGCCGATCACCGCCGGCGACACGCCCTGACGCTGCAGGATGAAGCTGAGCAGCGGATAGGAGAGCCCTTGCGCGATGGCGAACACCGACACGGTTGCGATCACGCCGGTGATCGCCGCCCATTGCATCCTCTCGTCGGTATCTGAATCGGCCAGAGCCATGATCCCTCCAATCGCTCGCAGGCTTAGCGGTTACGGCTGATTGCCGTAAGCGCCACCGCGGGCGAAAGCGCATGCTCCAGCCAATCCCTGTCAGGAGCGCCGGCCCGATGAGATCGGTGGAGCGCGGCGGCAAGAGCCGCGCGAATGCTTCAGGAGCGGTAATTCGGCGAGCCAGCCGGCTGCCGTTCCGTCATGTCGCTTCCCTCGCCCTAGTGGTCGCCGCCTCCTTACCGGCGGCATTGCCGTCGGTCCATTATGCCGGCCACTTTCGCATCCTAACGAGGCTTCTCATGACTGCCGCCCTTCATCCCGCCGAACCCGCATTGGCAAACGATCGCGCCCGTCGCGGCGGCCGTGCGGGAAAGCGTGCCGGCGGATCGGCGGCCTTCGAGCAGCCTGCTTTCCGCCAGTTGAAGAACCCGCTGACGCCGACGAAGTTCGTCTCCGACGACGAGCTGGAATCGATCCATCTCGCCTCGTTGCGCGTGCTGAAGGAAATCGGCGTCGACGTGCTGCATGAGGAAGCCCGCCGCATCATGAAGGCGCACGGCGCCGATGTGCGCGAAGGCAGCGAGCGCGTGCGCTTCGACAGCGACATGATCCTTGAGCTCATCGCACACTGCCCTCCGGAATTCACGCTGCACGCGCGCAATCCGGCGCACAATCTGCGCTTCGGCGGCAACAACGTCATCCTGTCGATGATGGCCTCGGCGCCCAATTGCTCTGACCTCGATCGCGGCCGGCGCCCCGGCAACCAGGCCGACTACCGCAACTTCCTGCGCCTGGCGCAGATGCACAACATCCTGCAGTGCACCGGCGGCTATCCGGTCGAGCCGATCGATATCCACCCGTCGGTCCGGCATCTGGAATGCATCCGCGACCTCGCCATGCTGACCGACAAGGTCTTCCACATCTATTCGCTCGGCAAGGAGCGCAATGTCGACGGCATCGAGATCGCCCGCATCGCCCGTGGCGTCAGCCGCGAGCAGCTGATGGAAGAACCGTCGGTCTTCACCATCATCAACACCAATTCGCCGCTCAAGCTCGACGTGCCGATGATGGAAGGCATCATCCAGATGGCGAGCATGGGCCAGGCGGTGATCGTCACGCCGTTCACGCTCTCCGGTGCCATGGCGCCCGTCACCATCGCCGGCGCGCTGGTGCAGCAGAACGCCGAGGCGCTCTCCGGCATCGCCTTCGCGCAGATGGTGAAGAGAGGCGCGCCGGTCGGCTATGGCGGCTTCACCTCCAATGTCGACATGAAGTCCGGCGCGCCGGCCTTCGGCACGCCGGAATACATGAAGGCACAGCTTGTCGGCGGCCAGCTTGCCCGCCGCTATAACATCCCCTACCGCACCTCGAACACCTGCGCCGCCAACACGGTCGATGCGCAGGCGGCCTACGAAAGCGTCTTCTCGCTCTGGGGCGCCATTCAGGGCGGCGGCAATTTGATGATGCACGGGGCCGGCTGGCTGGAAGGCGGTCTGCGCTGCTCCTACGAAAAGACCATCCTCGACATCGATCTTTTGCAGATGGTGGCCGAGTTCCTCACCCCGCTCGATCTCACAGAGAATGCGCTCGGCTTCGGCGCTATCCAGTCGGTCGGCCCGGGCGGCCATTTCTTCGGCACCCAGCACACGCAGGAACGCTACAAGACCGCCTTCTACGCGCCGATCGTCTCCGACTGGCGCAATTTCGAGACCTGGACCGAGGCCGGCTCGCCGACGGCGCTGGAGCGGACCAACAAGGTCTGGAAGGAGCGCCTTGCGGCTTATGAGGAACCCTACATGGACCCGGCGATCCGCGAGGAGCTCAACGACTTCGTCGAGAAGCGCCGCGCCGAAGGCGGCGCGCCGACCGACTTCTGATCTCCGTATTGGTCTGATGAATAGTCGACCCCCCACTCCGTCGAGCTTCGCTCGACACCTCTCCCCCGATCGACGGGGGAGAGGAAAGGCGCGAAGTTATTTCAGTCTTCAGCCCCGCTCACTCGATTCAGTCTCTTTAAAAACGGACCTATCTGTATGAAATCTCATGTCAAAGCGGTTGTCATCGGCGGCGGTGTTGTCGGCTGCTCGGTGCTCTATCACCTCGCCAAGGCCGGCTGGACCGACATCATGCTGATCGAGCGTTCGGAGCTGACCTCCGGCTCGTCCTGGCATGCGGCAGGCGGCTTTCACACGCTGAATGGCGACCCCAACGTCGCAAAGCTGCAGGCCTATACCGTCCAGCTCTACAAGGAGATCGAGGAGCTTTCCGGCCAGTCCTGCTCGCTGCATCTCACCGGCGGCGTGATGATGGCCGACACGCCGGAGCGCATGGACTTCCTGCGCCTTGCCCACGCCAAGGGCCGCTATCTCGGCATGGACACCGAGCTGATCACGCCTTCGGAGGCGAAGGCGATGTTCCCGCTGATGGACGAGAAGAATTTCGTCGGCGCCATGTGGGATCCGGTCGAGGGCCATCTCGATCCGTCCGGCACCACCCACGCCTACGCCAAGGCGGCCCGCAAGCTGGGCGCCGAGATCGTGCTGCGCAACCGCGTCGTCGACCTGACGCAGCAGCCGGACGGCACCTGGAACGTCGTCACCGAACAAGGCACGGTTCACGCCGAGCATGTCGTCAACTGCGGCGGCCTGTGGGCGCGCGAGATCGGCCGCATGGTCGGCGTCGAGCTGCCAGTGCTGGCGATGGAGCACATGTATCTGCTCACCGAGCCGATGCCGGAGGTCGAGGAATTCAACAAGTCGACCGGCCGCGAGATGATCGGCGTGCTCGACTTCAAGGGCGAGATCTACACCCGCCAGGAGCGCAACGGCATCCTGCTCGGCACCTATGAGAAGGCCTGCAAGCCGTGGTCGCCCGTCAACACGCCCTGGGATTTCGGCCATGAATTGCTGCAGCCCGACATCGACCGCATCGCGCCGTCGCTGGAAATCGGCTTCAAGCATTTCCCCGGCATTGAGAAAGCTGGCATCAAGCAGATCATCAACGGCCCCTTCACCTTCGCGCTCGACGGCAACCCGCTGGTCGGCCCGGTGCAGGGCCTGACCAATTTCTGGTGCGCCTGCGCCGTCATGGCGGGCTTCAGCCAGGGCGGCGGCGTCGGCCTCGCGCTGTCCAACTGGATGGTGCATGGCGATCCGGGCTTCGACGTCTGGGGCATGGACGTGGCGCGCTTCGGCGAATGGGCGAGCCTGCGCTACACCAACGCCAAGGTGCGCGAGAACTATTCGCGGCGCTTCTCGATCCGCTTCCCCAACGAGGAGCTACCGGCCGCCCGTCCGGCGCAGACGACGCCACTGTACGACACCATGCTTGCCAACAATGCCGTGATGGGCGACTCGTGGGGCCTGGAAACGCCGCTCTGGTTCGCGCCGAAGGGCACCGAGCCGAAGGACATCGTCTCCTTCCATCGCTCGAACGATTTCGGTCCGATCGGCGAGGAAGTGCGCGCCACGCGCGCGAGGGTCGGCGTCACCGAAATCGCCAACTTCGCCAAGTATGAAGTCTCTGGCCCGGGAGCGGAGGATTTCCTCAACCGGCTGATGACCAACCGCATGCCTAAAGTTGGCCGCATCGTGCTGACCCCGATGGTCAACGAATTCGGCAAGCTGATCGGCGACTTCACCATCGCCAAGACCGGCGAGGACCGCTTCATGATCTGGGGCTCGTCGGCCGCTCAGAAATATCACATGCGCTGGTTCGAGAAGCACCTGCCGAAAGACGGTTCGGTGCGCATCCACCGCTTCGACCAGACTCTGGTCGGCCTGTCCATCGCCGGACCCAAATCGCGTGACCTGCTGCAGAAGCTGGTCGATGTCGACGTCTCGACCAAGGCCTTCCGCTTCATGGACTTCCGCGAGATGGCGGTGGGCGGCGCGCCCTGCAAGGTCAACCGCATCACCTATACCGGCGACCTCGGCTACGAGATCTGGATGGCGCCGGCTTATCAGCGCCTGGTCTACAAGGCGATCAAGGACGCCGGCGAGGAATTCGGCCTCGTCGACTTCGGCATGCGCGCACTGCTGTCGATGCGCCTAGAGAAAAACTTCCCGACCTGGTTCCGCGAGCTGCGCCCGATCTACGGCCCCTTCGAAGGTTCGATGGACCGCTTCATCAAGCTCGAGAAGAACGATTTTATTGGCCGTGAGGCGTCGGCCAAGGAACAGGCCGAGGGGCCGAAGCTGCGCCGCGTCTCCTTCATCGTCGACGCTGCGGATGCCGATGTGATGGGTGACGAGCCGATCTGGGCCAAGGTCAGCAAGGATTATGGCACCGTCGAAAAGCCGCATGGCTACGGCGCGCCGCGTTTCGATGAGACCGGCAAGGAAGTGCGCGGCTCCAAGGCCGCGGAAGGCGCTTCGGCTGTGCGCGGCATCGTCGACGGCGAGTGGCGCGTCGTCGGTTGGGTGACCTCGGGCGGCTATGCGCATTATGTGCAGAAGTCGATGGCGCAGGGCTATGTGCCCGCGGCCCTTGCCGGGGACGAAAGCGCCGGCCTGTTCGAGATCGAGATCCTCGGCCACCGTCGCCAGGCTCGCATCAATGTCGAGCCGCCCTTCGACCCGAGTGGCGAGAAGATGCGTACTTAGAGCAATTCCAGGAAAAGTGTGTAACGGTTTCCGTCCAAAATTGCGTAAAGACAAACACCAGACCGGCAGGCTGTTTGGATCGCGTGGGTGGCCAACTATATAGAACCGGCCACCAACGCATCAGATGAGAAGACGACCCCCTTGCGGCAGCTGGAAAAATGGACCGACTGGCTCTGTGACGGACGGGTCGGCCCATTCAGCGCCGCGGTCGCATTCGCCCTTGCGTACTGCCTTGTCCAGACCGTGGTGATGACGCTCTCGTCCCACGTCGTCGGCACGGGTGTTGGTGTCGACGACGCCGAACAGCTGATGGCGATGCGGTTCCTCGCGGCCGGCTATGGCAGCTCGCAGCCGCCTCTATACGCCTGGCTCGGGATTCTCACGGCTTCGCTGGTTGGAACCAGCATCCTCGCGCTCAAGATCGTCAAATACGCCCTGCTGGCCGGCGGGTTGATCGCATGCTTCGCCGCTGTGCGCCGCCTGGGCTACTCGAACCGCGCAGCGACCGCCGCGATGTTCGGCCTGCTGCTTTTTCCACAGATCGTATGGGAGATGCAGCATGCGCTGACCCACTCGGTCGCCGTCTTTTGTTTTTCGGCGCTGCTGCTGCTAGCGCTGGCCGAGGTGCAGAAACGGCGATCCGCAGCCGCCTACGTGCTGCTGGGCCTGGCCGCGGCTGCGGCGATGCTGTCGAAATACAACATCGTCATCTTCATTGCCGCGCTGTTCATTGCGGCTCTGTCGCTTCGCGAAACGCGCGAGGCGATCTTCGACGGGCGTTTTCTGATCAGCGCGGTTGTGGCGATCCTTGCCTGCCTGCCGACATTCTACTGGAGCCTCACGCATCTGGGAGACCTGCTGGCGCATGGCGGCGGCTTGGGCGTTGCCGAGGGCGGTAGCGTGGCGAGAACGGCGTCGCTAGGCATTCTTGGCCTCGGCAATGCTATACTCAATTTCGCCGGGCTGCCGGTCACGATCTTTGCCGTCGCGTTTTTCCTGGCACGCAAAGAACCCGCACCATCGTCCGGACTAGCACCATGGCCCGAAAAGCTGCTTTGGCGCGCGATTGGCTTTGCGGTGGTGGTCACGTTGGCGGTGGTGCTCGCTGGCGGCATCACGCAGTTTCGCGATCGCTGGATGCTTCCTGTGTTTGTGCTGCTGCCGGCTGCCCTTGCCATGCGTCTGGACACGATGGGAGAAAAGGGCAGGAAAACGCAGGCGACAATCGTCTTCGTCGGCGCTGTGATCTCTATCCTGGTGCTGCCGGTGAGCTGGTACATGCACGTCCATGGCGGTGACAACCGCGGCGGCATCGTGCGGATGGACTACGCTTCGCTCCACAGTCAGCTGACGGCCGACGGACCGGTCGGCACGGTGGTTTCGAGCTGGTTCTGGATCGGCAATCTTCGCCTGGTTGATTCCGATCTCGTCGTGCTCGACGACGAGATCCCCGATTTCGCCAAGTCGATCCGCGAGCCTGCGGTGCTTGTGCTGGCGGATGACGAAGAGCCGGCTTCAGTCATTTTCGACAGGATCGCCGAGGCCGGCTACGGGATGGACACCGTCCATCGGCGCGTCGCGGTGCCTCAATTGTTCGGAGGCATGCCGCGCCAGGTGACCGTAACGAGATTGCACAAGATCGAGGCACAGTAGGGCATCTGGGGAATCGCATGGACAAACTACGCTTCGGCCGCCACCGCAAGATCATGCCATTCGAACCGGGCTCGGTCGGAGCGCTGCGCGAAGCTTCCCGCGAAAAGGCTGCCGCGCTCAACCAGCATGTGCTGGGCTACGGCGCGATAGCCGAAGCCGAATGGGCAGCCGCTGGCATTGCCGCTCCCGACCTGCCGGCCATGCGAAGCTACCGGCTCGAGCGCATCCGCGCCGAGCTCAAGCGCCGCGATTATGCCGGCGCCCTGCTCTACGATCCGGTCAACATCCGCTATGCGACGGACTCGACCAACATGCAGCTCTGGGTCGCGCATAATCCGACCCGCCACTGTTTCGTGGCGACGGAAGGCCCGGTGGTGCTGTTCGACTATTTCTCCTGCGAGCACCTGTCAGACCACGCCGGTGTCGTGGACGAAGTGCGCCCCGCAGTATCGTGGATCTATCTCTACAGCGGCGAGCTCACCGACCGGAAGGTCCGCCGCTGGGCGGCCGGCATTGCCGACCTCGTTGCCGAGCATGGCGGCGGCAATCGCCGCATCGCCGTCGACCATATCGATCCGGAAGGCGTCGAGGAGCTCGCCCGCCGCGGCATCGCGGTCGGCAATGGCGAGGCGGTGATGGAGAACGCGCGTCTGATCAAATCGCCCGACGAGATCCTTGCGATGCGCCGCGCCATCGTCGCTTGCGAGGCGGCGATGGGCGAGATGGAAGTGGCGCTGAAGCCGGGCATCTCCGAGAACGAACTGTGGGCGGAACTGCATCGCGGCAACATCGCGCGTGGTGGCGAATGGATCGAAACCCGGCTTCTGTCGTCAGGGCCGCGCACCAACCCCTGGTTCCAGGAATGCTCGTCGCGCGTCATCGAGAACGGCGATCTCGTCGCCTTCGATACGGACCTCATCGGCCCCTACGGCTTCTGTGCCGATCTCTCGCGCACCTGGCTCTGCGGCGACGGCAGGCCATCGAACGAGCAGCGCGACCTGTTCCGTATCGCCGCCGACCAGATCGCCCACAACACCGACCTGATGCGGCCGGGCATCTCCTTCCGCGATCTCGCCGAACGTTCGGCGGTACCGCCCGGCGACTGCTTCCCGACGCGTTATGGCGTGCTCTATCACGGTGTTGGGCTGGCGGACGAATACCCGACCTTGCCGCATGCCAGCGACTGGACAGACGACACGCCGGACGGCGTGCTTGAACCCGGCATGGTGCTGTGCGTGGAAAGCTATATCGGCAGGCTGGGCGGACGCGAGGGCGTCAAGATCGAGGAGCAGATCCTGATCACCGGGACGGGCAACGAGAAGCTCTCGGCCTACCCGCTCGACGAAAGACTGCTTGGCAACCGATTTTAGGGCATGATCCCGAGAAGTGGGCAGCGGTTTTGGAAAAGATCCTGCCCAAACAAAAAAGAAGCGGGACGACGATTCGAAGAAAAGTCATCCCGCTTAGCCGCCCACGCCAAACTCTCTGACCGCCTCGCGCATGGAGGCGATGACATCCGCCGGTGTTGTCCTCGCGGTAATGAACGGCAGGCCCTTTCGCCTGGCCGTCCAGCCGACCACCTTCACGCCTTGCGCCGCCGGCTCGAAACGCTGCGCCAGCGCCCAACTCTGGCAGTCGATGGCGGCGATGTCGGCCCTGCCCTCGGCGATGGCGACGATCGACGACCGGTGGCCGCCGCTTTCGCCGCGGGAGGCAAAGATGTCGAGGCTTTCGCCCATCGCCTCCAGGTCGCGCGTCAGCCCGAGCAGCCCTGACATCGAATCCGGATCGTTGAAGACGAAACGCCTGCCGCGGATGAGATCGAGCGGGATGACGGGCTTGCCATCCTCAGGCGACGCAACCGACGGTTCACCGTCGGCCGGCATCACCAACGCGCTGGAATAGAGTTCGCCCCGCCCGCCCTCGAATGCATCGTAGCTTGGTTGGGCAATTACCTGCACATGCTGGGCCAAGCCAAGCTCCATCGGACCCCAGCAGGTTTGCCCGAAAAGCAGCGCCGGGCTCAGCCAAAGCTGGTGAAAATCGAACTCGTCCGCGGGCAACGTCGCTGGATCGGGCGCGATCAGTTTTCCGTCGCCGCCGCGGACGCCGCCTGGCACCGGCGGCAGGTCTCCGTTGCTGCGCGCCACCGCTTGCGGCGCATCGATGCCCTTCTGCCGGAAGGCGTCGCGAAGCCGCGCCCATTGCGCATCGACCTCGCCACGCGTCTCGGGCCAGTCATACATCGGCAGAGCCGCAACGAACTTACTCATGACGAATAGCTTTCAAAAACAGGCGGCCATTGGCGCCTGCGTCCCGCGGCGAAAAAAGCAGTCGCGGAAGTCGAATTATTCCTTAGGCGGCTCAGCCGGCACTGGAGCCATTCCAAGTCCATTCACATTACGCGCCCTGACGCGCGGCTTGAAGGCGCGGCCGGGTTCCGGCGCGCGGCGCAGCACCGGATGGACGATCGGCTCCTTAGCTTTGAAGGCGTAAGCTTTCAGCATCGCGAAATAGTTCGGATAGGCGTAGCCATTGTTCATCCGCAGCCACTCCTCGCGCCGGTCGCGGAACAACTGCGGCAGCTTGTACCAGGCAACCGTCGGGCTCTTGTGATGAACGAAATGCAGGTTGTTGTTGAGGAACAGGAACGAAAGCGGGGAGCGTTCGACGATTACCGTGCGCCCTTCCGGATGCTCCGACCACTGATGCTCGGCATAGGTGCGGACGGAGATCAGCGACTGGCCGATCCACACCGGCACCAGTATGTAGAGCCAGAGCGGGATACCGAAGCCGAACGTCACGATCGACACAACGGCAGCAAGGCCAATGGCATGCAGCAGCCAGGCGCTGCGGATCGCCTTGTCGCCGGCGGCCATCTGCCTGGCGTCGTCGATGAAGAAACCGATCGACGACAGCCACGGGCCGAGGATCAAGCGCCCGACCATGGTGTTGTTGATCTTCAGCAGGAACTTCATCGTCGGCGGCAGTTCCTCATGCATCCAGAGCGCCTGGTAATAGCTTTCCGGATCGTCGAGAGGATCGGTCAGCCGCTCGTCGGCATGGTGGCGAAGATGGATTGTCTTGAAGCGGCGGAACGGCCAGACCAGACCGATCGGCAGGAAGACGAAGGCTTCGTTGATCCTGGCGTTGCGGGTCGGGTGGCCATGCAGCACTTCGTGCATCAGCGAGGATTGCAGGGCGAGTATCAAGGCGAGCGCTGCGAGCGCCAGCAGTGGATAGGAGGGCCAGAGCAGCAAGCCGGTGGCGAGCCATGTGCCGTAGCAGAAGAATGCGAGGAATACGGTCGGCCATTCCACGGCCGGGGTGCTGCTACGTCTCTTGCTTATGCCAGTCATGCTATCGACCACTGCCCTCCAGTCGCCGGAACCGTTTTGATTCCTGACAACATTGTGTCAGGAGCCTTGCGTTGTCGCAACGCGACAAAGCGCACAAACTGTTGCGAATGCGCATTTTTGACGGCATATGTTATGTATTGTAAACAAACTTGGGGATTCATTTCCGCTGGCGCAGCGATTGGGATGCCCACCGGCGCAAATTTTTCCTTCCTCGGCCAGGAGCAACGTCATGGACAAGCGTGATCTGTCGACGATCTTCCGGGAGCGTCTGAAATTGCTCTTGACACGCTCCGACTTGAACCAGTCGGCCTTCGCGACCGCCGTCGGCATCGACCGTTCGGCGCTTTCGCAGTTGCTTTCGGGCGCTTCGACCCGTCTGCCCCGCGCCGAGACGCTTCTCAACATCGCCGCCGAGTTCAAGGTGTCGCTCGACTGGCTGCTGGGCTTGAGCCATGACGAAGGCGTCACCGGCGAGATCCGCGAGAGCCTGGAGATCGAGGAAGCGCCCGACGGCTTCGACCGCACGCTGCTCGCCAAATGGCATGCCGAGGCGGCCGGCACGAAAATCCGCTATGTTCCCGCCGGCATTCCGGACCTTTTGCGTACCGAGGCGCTGGTCGATTACGAGGCCGGCATCGCCAACAAGAGCCGCGAGGCGCAGGCCGGCGAAACGCAATACCGCATCGACTACAACAGGCGGCCCGAGACCGACATGGAGGTCTGCATGCCGCGCCATACGCTGGAGATTTTCGCGCGCGGCCTCGGCGTCTGGGACCGCTTCCCCGAGGCCGAACGCCGCAAGCAATTGCTGCACATGGCAACGCTCCTCGACGACCTTTACCCGACCTTCCGCCTGTTCCTCTATGACGGCCGCATGCGCTATTCGATCCCCTACACGATCTTCGGGCCCTACCGCGCCGCAATCTACGTCGGCGACATGTATCTGGTGCTGAGCGCCACCCAGCCGATACGCACCTTGACCAGCCATTTCGACAACCTGATCCGCGCCGCCGACGTCAACGCGCATGAGGCCGCGAGCTTCACGCAGAAGCTGGCCGGTATGTCCTTCCCTTCAGGCTCTGTCTGAATGCAGCCGTCATCGTCATGCTGGCCGGCGTCAGCATTTCAGGGAAACCCATGCAAGAACCAGATCGTATTGTCGTTCCTCCGCAATCCGGCCGCTCCTTTCGCGTCAAGCGCGGTGATCTGATCCGCATCATCGACCCCAGGGGCCAGCAGGTCTCGGACCTCTGGGCCTTCTCGACCGAAGGCAGGCTCGACTGGCTGAGCACCTCGCAGACCCGCGACATCACCGAGCGTCTGTTTCCGAATCCCGGCGACCATTTCTACAGCGCGGCGGGCGAGCCGATGCTGACGCTGATCGAAGACGCTTCGCCCGGTCCGCACGACATGCTCTACCCGGCTTGCGACAGCGCGCTTTATGAGCGCGCCGGGTTGCCGAACCATCCGAACTGCCGCGACAATCTGATGAGGGCGCTCGGCACAGAAGGCATCGACCTGCCTTTCGCGCCCGATCCGGTCGACCTCTTCCAGAACTCGATGCCGCAGCCGGACGGTACGCTCGTCGTCCAGGCCTCGATCAACCCACCCGGTGGCTATGTGACGTTGCGCGCAGAACAGGATCTGCTGCTCGTCGTCACCGCCTGCTCGGTCGACCATCATCCCACCAATGGCGGCGTCTGCACCGAGATCGAGGTCGAGATCGTTCCAGGACCATAAAAGACAGCCATCCGGCATGCCTCGGCAGTCGCAATTTCATTGACTGGATATAAAGACTTCTTTATATCGTTATCCGAATTCAGGATACGAAAGCCAAAGCCATGACCGCGACCAATCCGATCGACGCGCTGATTGCTGAAAAGGGCGTGCTTTTGGCCGACGGCGCCACCGGCACCAATCTGTTCGCGATGGGCCTCGAGGCCGGCGAAGCGCCCGAGCTGCTCAACGAGACCTCGCCCGAAACCATTGCCAGCCTGCACCAGAACTTCGTCGATGCCGGCGCCGACATCATCCTGACCAATTCCTTCGGCGGCACCCGCCACCGACTGAAGCTGCATCACGCCCAGGAACGGGTTGGCGAACTGAACAAGCGCGCCGCCGAAATCGCCCGTTCGGTCGCCGACAAGGCCGGCCGCAAGGTGATCGTTGCCGGCTCCGTCGGCCCGACCGGCGAGCTGCTGGTGCCGCTCGGCGCCATGACCTACGAGGATGCGGTCGATGCTTTCGCCGAACAGATCGAAGGTCTCAAGGCCGGCGGCGCCGAAGTCGCCTGGATCGAGACCATGTCGGCGCCCGACGAAATCCGCGCCGCGGCCGAGGCGGCAATCCGCGTCGGCCTGCCCTATACCTATACCGGATCCTTCGACACCGCCGGCCGCACCATGATGGGGCTTTTGCCGAAGGACATCCATGGTGTCGCCGACGGGCTGTCGCAAGCGCCGCTCGGCGTTGGCGCCAATTGCGGCGTCGGCGCGGCCGACATCCTGGCCTCGCTGCTCGACATGACCGACGCGAAGCCGGAGGCTACCGTGATCGTCAAGGGCAATTGCGGCATCCCGGAATTCCGCGGCAGCGAGATCCACTATTCCGGCACGCCTGAGTTGATGGCCGACTATGTCAGGCTGGCGGTCGATGCCGGCGCGAAAATCGTCGGCGGCTGCTGCGGCACTTCGTTCGCCCACCTCGCCGCCATGCGCAAGGCGCTCGACGCGCATAAAAAGTCGGCACGTCCGACCGTCGAGACGATCGTCGAGCGCATCGGCCCGATGCGCAACAAGACGGCAAGCGCAGGCGACGCTGGCGAAGGCCGCCGCGAGCGCCGGCGCAGCCGCGCCTGAAAATGGCTCTGCTTTTTATTCGCTGTTTTCAGCGTAGCGCGACAGCGCGGTTTTGAGGTCGGTAGCGGCGCCATCGTTGCTGTCGGCGCCCATCGTCATCAACGCGCCCGACGCGCGCGGATCGCTGATCTGCTCCAGCATCACCCGGAAGCGATCGTTGTTGAGAGCGGAGAGCGCCGTGTTACGGGCCGCGTCGACATCACTTCTGATACTGGCAGATTCAGCCGATGGAGCGGATGATGCTCGCGCCGGGAGGTTGCCCGCCGTCGGTGTCGAGTTCCCGGTGATAAGCAATTCCATTCCCTCAAACCCTCTGTCAGTTTTGACTAACAGGAGGGCGTTGCGATGAGGTTCCGCAAAAACCACGCAATTTAACGATCGGAAAAAGGCCGGCAGGTCTGCCCCTGCCGGCCTTTTGTTCAATAAGCGCGGAACGCCCTACTTGTTGGTTCCCAGCGACGAGGCAAGCCGCACCAGCGACAGGAATTCGGCCCTGTAGCCGAACGGATCGGCGCCGCGGGCGGCGTTGGCGATCTCGAGGATCCGGTCGTAGCCGAAATTCGCCGTCTGATCCTCGTCGCGCAGCTTCTGGCCGAAGGCGGCGACCGCGACCGAGAAGCGCTGGTCGCTTCCTGCCTCGTCGAAAGACGACACCTCGTTGGCCGCGGTCACCGGCGTGGTGATCAGCTTGGAGATATTCTCGTTCGGCAGCTTGTAGCGGATCTTGACGAAGGCATATTCGCCCGCATTGGCAACGCCGCCATTGTCGACCTTGGCCTGGCCGTAGCGCAGCGGATCGACCTGTTCGGCGCCGCTGCCCTTCGGCGTGATCTCGTAGACCGCCGTCACCGAATGGCCGGAGCCGATATCGCCGGCGTCGATGCGGTCATTGTTGAAGTCCTCGCGCTTGAGCGCACGGGTTTCGTAGCCGACCAGGCGGTATTCCGAGACCGTGGCCGGGTTGAACTCGACCTGGATCTTGACGTCCTTGGCGATGGTGAACAGCGTCGAGGAGGCGTCCTCGACCAGCACCTTCTCGGCCTCGGCAAGCGTGTCGATATAGGCCGCCGTGCCGTTGCCGTTCTGCGCGATGGTCTGCATCATCTGGTCGTTCAGATTGCCGCGGCCGAAGCCGAATACCGACAGGAACACGCCGGTCTTGCGCTCGCTCTCGATCAGGCGCTTCAGATCCTCGTCGTCGGTCTGGCCGACGTTGAAATCGCCGTCGGTGGCAAGCATCACCCGGTTGACGCCGTCCTTGACGAAGGATTGCTGGGCCAGCTTGTAGGCTTCCTTGATGCCCGCCTCGCCGGCCGTCGAACCGCCGGGCTCCAGATTGTCAATGGCCGAAAGAATCTTCTGCTTTTCCGCCCCTTTGGTCGGCATCAGCACCGTGCCGGCATTGCCGGCATAGGTGACGATCGAGACCGTGTCGTCGGCCTTGAGCTTGCTGACCAGCAGCCGGAAGGCGGACTTGAGCAGCGGCAGCTTGTCCGGCTCGTCCATCGAGCCCGACACGTCGATCAAGAATACCAAGTTGGCCTTGGGCTGCTCGGCCGGCTTCACGTCAAAGCCCTTGATCGCGACATGCATCAGCTTGGTGCGCTCGTTCCACGGCGTCGGCATGACGGTGACGGTCGAATTGAACGGCGTCGCGGCCGAGTCCGGACCCTTCCAATCGTAGGGGAAGTAGTTGATCATCTCTTCGACACGAACCGTGTCGGGGTCCGGCAAAGTGCCTTCCTTCAGCGAGCGCCGCACGAAGGAATAGGACGCCGTGTCGACATCGATCGAAAAGGTCGAGACCGGATCCTGGGCGGTTTCGTGCACCGGATTGGTCTTGAAGGTCTCGATGCGGTCGCGATTTTCTTCCTGCGGCTGCATCTGGTCGGCCGGCACGGGCAAAGGCTGCACCATCAGCTTTGAATCGGCAACTGCCGGCATCTGGGCAGACCGCATGGCAGCGGCCGGCGCCTGACCGTTAGCGCGTCCGCCGGCTGCGAGTTGGCCACTCTCTGCCGGCGCAGGCGGGGCAGGCATCGCCTCGGGCGCCATCTCCTGCTTGGCCAGGCTGTCGACCTCGGTTGCCGGCTTCGGCGGTGACGCCGGTGCGACCTGCGCCTCATCTTCGACGCGCCTTTCACTGTCGGCGTCGGCCTTCTTCTCCTTGGCGGGCGCCGCAGCCAGCGGCTCGTTGATCGCCGGCTGGTTTATTGCGGGCCTCTGCGCCGCCGGCTTGTCGGCAACCGTCTCCGTTATCTTGCCGTTACCGTGAATGACCGGCGGCTGTTCCTTCAAAATCTCAAAAGCGGCATATCCGGCGATAGGCAGCGCAACCAGCGCGGTGATCGCCGGCGTGGCAATGAGTTTCCGTTGCATGATCTTTCTCCAGAGCTTTTGTGCTCGCTCCGTGAGACGAAGACCTGCTGCGGTTCCTTGGGTGGCGATCGAAATATTTTCTTGCCAGTCGAAGGCATGCATCGCGGCGGCGAGCGCGCGTGCTTTCGCCTCGCCGTCCGGCGCAGGCACTGCGAGGTCGCGCAGCCTTTCGAGTTCGTTGTCGTCGACCATGGTCACACTTCCCCGGCTGAACGCATGAGCACCTTCAGCCGTTTCTTCGCTTCATGGATGTGCCAGGAAACCGTCGTCTCCGAAATCGCCATCACCTCGGCAGCAGCCGCATGGCTGAGGCCCTCGCCATAGACGAGCAGCACCGCGTCGCGCTGCTTGTCCGGCAGCGTCCGCACCGCTGCCCACAGCGCCTCGGCCGGATCGTCGGCCTCGGCCGACGCTTCGCCGGCGATCAGCGCATAGGCGCCGTAGGCATCGGTCTTGGCGGTGTCGCGGGCGCGCTTGCGCATCATGTCGCGCGCCGCGTTCAGCGTCATGGCGTAGAGCCATGTCGTGAACGCGCCGTTGCCCTGATAGTCGCGGATCGCCCGGCCGAGCCGCACGCAGACATCCTGGGCGATGTCTTCGGCGTCGGCCTTCCGGCCGCACCAGCGATAGGCGGCGCGATAAACGAAGCCATAGTGCCTTTCGAGCAGTTTGCCGAAAGCCCCCCTGTCTCCGCCCCTCGCCCGCCCGATCAATTCGGCATCGGAGGCTTCGCTGTCGTCCAGCATCATCGCCGTCATTGCCTGTTGGACGAAGGCTAATGGCTAATCCTTGGGGCGATGGAAAGATTTTTTTGTGGCGCGACCTCCCTTCTCCTCGTGAACGAGGAGAAGGTGCCCGAAGGGCGGATGAGGCGCGAGCATTCGAAGCTCGCGCTGCACGGTACCCTCTCCGAGCCCGGCGGGAAGGCTAACCGAGTGTCTCTTTGAAAAAAGTCGTCAGCCGCTTCCAGTGGCGCTCGGCGCCGGTTTCGTCATAGACGCTGTGGTCCTTGATGCACCAGCCATGGCCGACACCGACATAGTTCTCGATCACATGATCGACCTCGGCGACCCTGAGCGCCTCGGCCAGCCGCGCCGACTGCTCCGGCGGAAAGCTGCGGTCGACGCCGGCGGTGCCGACATAGACACGCGCCTTGATCGACGCCGCCTTGCGGTATGGGCTGTCCGCGGCATCGCTTGCCAGATTCCCGCCGTGGAAGCTCGCCGCGGCAGCGATGCGATCGGGATAGTTCGCTGCCGCATTCAGCGCCCGCGCCCCGCCCATGCAATAGCCGACGACACCGATTGGCTTGTTGATGCCTTCTGCCGAGAGCGCATCGAGGAAGGCTCCGCTATCGCGGACGGTCATCTCCTGCGTCGTGCCGGTCACCAGCGCCATCAACGTGGTCTTGGTTTCCTCCACCGCGAAGGCGGTCTTGGCATCGAACGGTCCATAGGGCGCATTGCGATAAAAGAGATCGGGGACCAGCACGGCATAACCCTGCCCGGCAAGTCGTTCCGCCATCCCGTCGAGCACCGGGCGAGGCCCGAAGGCGTCCATATAGAGGATGACGCCGGCCCTGGCCGTGGTGGCCGGCTGGAAAAGTCCCGCCCTTGCCTTGCCGTCCTTGGTTTCGATTTCAATCCCTTTTCGCGCCATGCTGCTCTCCGTCGGCTGTCGCGGGATAGATATCCGGCCGCAGCAATCCGGCAAGACAATCCCGGAGCCGCCGTTCAGGATTTCGTGCGGATGGCGTTCATCTTACAAGCGCGCGAAAGCCGCCATATGGAAAGCCTGCACCTCCGGCGGATAGCGGTGCTCCGTGCCATACGGGCAGGCGTTGCGGTCGAGGCAGCCGCCCACCCGGCAAGGCTCACCCCGAGCTCCACGCACATGGCCGAGGCAGGCCTGATGGGCAAAACCCTGCTCGGAATAGGCATCGACCGGACAGGATTTTAGGCAGGGTCTGTCGGCGCATGTGTCACAAAGATGAATCGTTTTGTGAGGTTCGGGGAGGAGAATCTCTTCCTCGAACAGGAGCGCGCCGCGGTAGGCGTGCCAGAGCCCATACTCCGGATGCATGAGGATGCCGAGCGGCGACGGCTTCAACCCCTCCGTCCGCATCGCCCATTGCTGGAACGGCAGATAGGGCCTGTCGGAAGGCGACACCATGCGGCCGCCGAATTCCTGCGCGACCGCGCCGATCACCTCGCGCGACCAGGTATCAAGCGGGTTGGCGATGCCCCTCGCCTGCCGCTCCAGCCAGCGCCTGAAATGCGGCCAAGGTATCGCGCCCGCCTGCCCAACCAGCAGAACGGACTTCGCCGGCGCACCTGAAAGACTGGCAGGCGCGGCTTCATCGCTGGCAAAGCGGAAGCCGCCGCGAAGGATCAGGCCATTGGTTGCCAGCGCGGCCGCGATTCCTTCAATCGTGCCGCGCAAAAAAATCATCCCTTCCGGTCCGGGTCGGAGAACGCGCTCCGCCAGACTTCCTTGTGAATGATGTTGGCGACTTTAGCCCGGCCTGACTCGGGCTCCTTTCAAGTGAAGGCGTCGGGCATCGAGGCTTTCTTGTTGGCGATGAAGTCCTTCAGCGCCTCGTCGATGGCCGGATCGAGATGCGGCGCCTCATAGCTTTCCAGCCAGCGGCGGGCGAGCTCGTTGGCGCGTTGCGGCGCGGTCTTTTCGCCTTCGGCCAGCCACTGCTCGTAGGAATTGTTGTCGGCGATGTTGGACCGATAGAAGGCGGTTTGGAAATTCGCCTGCGTGTGGTCGCAGCGAGATAGTGGCTGCCCGGCCCGACCTGGCGGATGGCATCCATCGCCTGCCCGTTTTCCGACAGGTCGACGCCCTCGGAAAACTTCTGCGTCATGCCTAGCTGGTCGATGTCCATCATGAATTTTTCGTAGCAGGAGGCGAGACCGCCCTCGAGCCAGCCGGCCGAATGCAGCACGAAATTGGTGCCGGCAAGGATCGTCGAGTTCAGCGTGTTGGCGCTCTCATAGGCGGCTTGCGCGTCCGGGACCTTGGAGGCGCAGAGCGAACCGCCGGTGCGGAACGGCAGGCCGAGCCGGCGCGCGAGCTGTGCGGCGCCATAAGAAACCAGTGACGGCTCCGGCGTGCCGAATGTCGGCGCGCCCGACTGCATCGAGATCGACGACGCGAAAGTGCCGAACAGCACCGGCGCGCCGGGCCTGATCAGCTGCGTGAAAGAAGCGCCCGCCAGCACCTCGGCCAGGATCTGCGTCAGCGTGCCCGCAACCGTCACCGGGCTCATCGCGCCGGCGAGGATAAAGGGCGTGACGATGCAGGCCTGGTTGTGGCGCGAATAGACCTTCAGCGCGCCGAGCATGGTCTCGTCGAACACCATCGGTGAATTGGCGTTGATCAGGCTGGTCAGCACCGTGTTGTTCTCGACGAAGTCGTCGCCGAACACGATCTTGGCCATCGCCACCGTGTCCTCGGCGCGCTCCGGCGCCGTGACCGAACCCATGAACGGCTTATCCGAATAGCGGATATGGCTGTAGACCATGTCCAGATGGCGCTTGTTGACCGGCACGTCGACAGGCTCGCACACTGTGCCGCCCGAATGGTGGATCGACGGCGCCATATAGGCGAGCTTTACGAAATTCTGGAAATCCTCGATCGTCGCGTAACGGCGGTTGCCGTCGAGGTCGCGCACGAAGGGCGGGCCGTAGACCGGCGCGAAAACCGTCGCATTGCCGCCAATCTGCACCGAACGCTCCGGGTTACGCGCATGCTGGGTGTAGATCGAGGGCGCGGTCTTCAAGAGCGAGCGGCAGAGCCCCTTGGGAAAATGCACGCGCTCACCCTTCACGTCGGCGCCAGCCTCCTTCCACAGCGCGAGCGCCTCGGCGTCGTCGCGGAAGATGATGCCGATTTCTTCCAGCACCGTGTCGGTGTTCTTCTCGATCAGCGCCAGGCCTTCCTCGTTGAGGACCTCATAGACGTTGATCTTGCGCTTGATATAGGTGAGCTGGGTGCCCGGACCGCCACCGGCGCGCGCCGCGCGCCTGGCCGCCGCGCCGCCGCTGGCGCCGCGTCCGCGTCGTCCGCCCGACGCTTCCTGTTCGACTGCCGCGTTATCGCTCATGATCGTTCTTCCTATAGATTTGGCCTGAATTGGCTTGCGGCCGGTTTGCCGCCGCTTCTTTCCGGATCGTAGCCATGCACCCTATTGGAAACGGCCCGCCAGCGCCAACACCTGTCGCAAAATCGACAAGAAAAGCGCCAACTTTTCAGTCGCTTTCCTTTTGCGGGAAGTCGCAAATCAGCTATGGCTACCTTGCCCTCACGGGTTAGGTATTGGCGCATCGTTTTTAAGCTGCAGCAAGCATTCCGAGCAGCAAGGAGCCCGAGAAAAAATGTCCGACGACGAGATCATCCTTTCCGAGCTTTCCGACGAGGAACTTGTGCAGCAGATGCACGACGACCTTTATGACGGACTGAAGGAAGAGATCGAGGAAGGCACCAACATCCTTCTCGAGCGCGGCTGGCAGCCCTACGCGGTGCTGACCGAGGCGCTGGTCGAAGGCATGCGCATCGTCGGCGAAGACTTTCGCGACGGCATCCTGTTCGTGCCGGAAGTGCTGCTTTCGGCCAACGCCATGAAGGCCGGCATGGCGATCCTGCGCCCGCTGCTGGCCGCCACCGGCGCGCCCAAGCAGGGCAAGATGGTGATCGGCACCGTCAAGGGCGACATCCACGACATCGGCAAGAACCTCGTCGGCATGATGATGGAAGGCGCCGGCTTCGACGTCATCGATCTCGGCATCAACAACGCCGTCGAGAAGTATCTCGACGCCATCGAGCAGCATCAGCCCGACATCATCGGCATGTCGGCGCTGCTCACCACCACCATGCCCTACATGAAGGTCGTCATCGACACGATGAAGGAAAAGGGCATCCGCGACGACTATGTCGTGCTGGTCGGCGGCGCGCCGCTCAACGAGGAATTCGGCAAGGCCGTCGGCGCCGACGCCTATTGCCGCGACGCCGCGGTGGCGGTCGAGACCGCCAAGGACTTCATGAAGCGCAAGCACAACGTGCGCGCTTCCGCCTGACAAAAGGCATCAGGATGGACGGACAAGAAAAGCCGCGCCTTGCAGCGCGGCTTTTTTGTTCCCAGATGATAGACGAGGCTGCCGATCAGTTGACCGTGTCTTTGACCGCCCTTGCCGTCGATTTGACGTCCTTGCCGACGCCCCGGATGGTGTTGGCGCAGGCGGTGAGTGCAAGCGCGCAGGCCAGAATCGCCATCGGCGCGATGCGTAGCAGTTTCATGGACGGTGTCTCCCTCGACAGATATTAAGCCCCGCAGCGAAAGCCGGCCCGACTTGGTCAAAACGCAAAAAACGAAACCGAATCAAACAGACAGGCTGCTCGTCATCGCCTGCGGGATGATTGCGCGCGAAGTTTTGGCCGTCAAGCAACAGCTAACGCTCGACCATCTCGAACTGACCTGCCTGCCGGCCGAGTTCCATTTCTATCCGGACCGGATCGCGCCGGCGATGGACAAGGCGATCGAAAAAGCCAAGGCGGAAGGCTACGAGCACATCTTCGTCGGCTATGCCGACTGCGGCACCGGCGGCCTGCTCGACCGCGTCATCGAGAAGCACGGCGTCGAGCGGATGGCCGGCCCGCACTGCTTTGCCTTCTACCAGGGCATGGACGCCTATGCGAAGGTCGCCGACGACGACATGATGTCTTTCTACATGACCGACTTCCTTTGCCGTCAGTTCGAAGCCTTCTTCATCAAGCCGCTCGGTCTCGACCGGCATCCCGAGCTGATCAAGGACTATTTCGGCAACTACGAGAAGCTGATCTATCTCGCCCAGACCGACGATCCGGAGCTCGACAAGGTCGCCGAGAAAGCCGCGGCCATGCTCGGCCTCGCCTATGAGCGCCGCTCGACTGGCTATGGCGATCTCACGGCCGAACTGGCGCTGGCGGCTGCCAGCACCTGAGGGTTCTCACGCCTCCGCTTCGAGCGCCGCAAGCACATCCGCAAAACTCGTCTTGCAGACGAAGCCCAGCTTCTGTCTCGCCCGCGACGGGTCGTAGACGCGGTCGATCGAGGAAAACATCGTCCAGCCCTTCCTCACATAGAGCCTGGGATAGTCCGGAAAATAGCGCGCGACCACGGCCGGCGCGTCGGCGATCAGCTCGGCGCAATCCTCCGGCCGGAACGGTGTCGGCGCCGAGACGATGAAAAGGTCGAAACCGAGGCTCGGCGCCTTCTCCAACGCCGCGACATGCGCCTCCGCCGCATCCTCCACCGTCAGCCGCCGGAACAGCAGCTCGTTCGCCTTGGTATTGGCATCCGACTGCTCGATCGCATGCGCCATGTCGTCGGCCTCCGGGAAGAACCGGGCCGTGCGCAGCACCACCACCGGCAGCCCATGCTCGATGTGATAGAGGCGGCAGAGATGTTCGGCGGACAATTTGGAGACGCCGTAGATGTTGCGCGGCTCCGGCGACATCTCTTCCGTCAGCCAGGCCGCCTTTCGCGCGCCGCCCTGGAAGCCGGCGCGGATCGCTTGTGAAATCATCAGCGATGTCGTCGAGGTAAAGACGAAGCGCTGCACGCCGCACGCCACGGCCGCGTCAAGCAGGTTGAGCGTCCCTTGCATGTTCGTCGCGACGAAATCGGCATTCTCGTAGTGCTCGATGTTCGGCTTGTGCAGCGCGCCGCTATGGACGATGGCCTCAATGCGGTTTTCGCTGACGATCCGCAGCACGAGCTCGCGATCGGCAACCGAACCGACCACCTCAGTCTGCGCCGACGGAACCGGGTCGAGGCCAGTCACGTCATGGCCAAGGCCGCGCAGGCGCGGCGCCAGCGCGCTGCCCAGCCAGCCTGATGATCCTGTGAGCAAGATACGCATCGATCAAACCGCCATTTCCGCTCTCACGCTGTTAAGCACGGATGACAGCGGCCCGCGAACGGGTAAGTTGTGCGCCAGAAGACAAAACAACTGTTCCAGCCTCGGATTCGGGAAACGCATACATGACCTCTCGCCTACTGCTCGTTGTTCTTGGCCTTATCGGCTTTGCCTTGCCGGCCCATGCCGATGGCGAGGTGCAGAAGCTGATCACCCCTGCCGACAAGGCGCGGCTCGACAAATATGGCGAGACTCGCAAGGCCGCCCTTGAGGAAGCGAAGGCCGGCGATCCAGCCGAGGTGAAACAGCTCGATGCGCTGCTCGCCAAGCCGCTGGTCGCTTTCTCCGACAAGGATCTCACCGGTAACTGGAAATGCCGCACCATCAAGGCAGGCGCCTGAGCCCGCTCGTCATCTATGGTTGGTTCAAATGCAAGGTGACGGACGACGGCTCCGGCTGGCGGCTTGAGAAGATCAGCGGCTCACAGCGCACCGCCGGTCGCTTCTTCGACGACGGCGAAAAACGCGCCATTTATCTCGGCTCGTTCTCGGTCAACGACGACAAGGCCAAGCGCTATGGCAGCGGTCCGGAAAGCGATCAGGTCGGCTACGCCTTCCGCAACAGCGCCACCGAATGGCGCATCGAATTCCCCGCGCCTACTACGAATCGAAGCTCGACATCATGGAGTTCAAGCGCTGAGCCGGGCTACATGTTCGACTAATGCATGCCGCCCAAAAGTGCGCAGCGGTTTGGGAGAACGACATGCAAAAACAAAACTTGAAGCGCGTCGCCCGAATCCATTTCAGCGCGATGCGCTTTAAGCTCGCGGCACACCAAGGATTAACCCGCTCCGCATAGCATCCAGCCGGTTTTCAGAACGGGTGCTCGCCATGGCAGCGTCGGAATCCAGTCCGCGACCGATCGTGGTCGTCACCGAAGGCGGCCCGCACATCTGGGCCATCGTCAACGCGCTCGCCGACCGCGTCGGCCGCGTCAGCGTCATCCTCGAGACCCCTGAATCCAAAAAGCGTCTGCTGCTCGGCCGCGCCCGTCGCCAGGGTTGGATCTCGGCCATCGGTCAACTCGGCACGATGGTGCTGACCAGGCTCGGCAAACGGTTCCTTGCAGGCCATGCCGGGCGCCTGGCGGCCGAGGAAAAGCTCGAGACAGAGCCCCGCCCAGGCCAGGCGATCATCCATGTCCCGTCCGCCAATGGGCCGGAATGCCTCAAGGAAATTGCAAACATCAAGCCCGGCGTCGTGCTGCTCGCCGGCTGCCGGCTGCTATCAAAGGACACGCTGGTAAGAATGCCTTGCCCGGTTGTCAATTACCATGCCGGCATCGCCCCGAAATATCGCGGCATGAATGGCGGCTACTGGGCGCTGGCTTCCGGCGATCAAGAGAATTTCGGCACAACCGTGCATCTGGTCGATGCCGGCGTCGACACGGGCGGCGTGCTGAAGCAGGCGCGCGGCAAGCCGAAACCTGGCGACACCATCGCCAGCTACGCGCTGCGGCAAGCGGCGTTCTCGCGCAATATCTGCGTCGAAGCGGTGAAGGATGCTATGGCTGGAAAGCTCGCGACGATCGATCCCCGCCTGCCGTCAAACCAGTGGTATCACCCGACGATCTGGTTCTATCTTTGGACCGGCCTGCGCCGTGGCGTGTGGTAGGTACTGTCAACCGCGCGTCTGTATGCTATTGTCCTACGGAAAATGAGAGCTACCGATGTCCAACATGGCCCCCCTTAGTGTCCGCGTCACCTCCGACGAGCGCCAGATACTCGAAGCCGCCGCCAGCCAAGCCAACACCAATCTCAGCGATTTCATCCGCCGCAAGGCTGTTGAAGCCGCCGAAATGGAGGTGCTGAACGGGCGTATCGTGACAATCCCGGCGGCCGATTGGGAAAAGTTCGAGGCGTGGGCGAAGTCGTCGCCGAAGCCCCTACCCGGGCTGCGGAGGCTCGCTGCGTCACGTCCTGTATGGCAGGACTGACCCCACCTCGACCGCTTAGCGCGGATGATGACAGAGACGCTTTTGATTGCGGTCGCGAGTCGCTCAACAACTGGTTTCGCCGTCATGCCTGGCGCAATCAGCAGGATGGAATCTCGCGCATCAGCATCATCTGCGATCCTACGAATGGTCTAATTGCCGCTTATGTTGCGCTGAGCGCCGGCCAAATCGAGCGGGCCTACCTGCCAAAGTCAGCACAACGCGATCGCCCTGACCCCATCCCTATCGTCTTACTCGGCCAACTGGCTGTGGACCTTCGTTTTCAAGGTCGCGGCTGCGGGCGCTCGCTGCTCCTCTTCGCACTCCGGACCGCGGTTCGATTCTCCGCGGACATCGGCTGCTTCGGTGTCCTCACCCACCCACTCGACGAGGCGGTGAGAGACTTCTACCGCAGCTTCGATTTTGAAGACCTTCCATTCGATCCGAAACGGAGCATGATCGTGCGTATCGCCGACTTGAGGGAAAGCGGCTTCGGGTACGAATAAGGGAAGTTTCGAGAGCATAGGGCGCAGAGCATCTGTCAGGATGCTCGATCAAAAACATCCCCCTTCCTTTGCCGCACAAGCAGCGTCGCTTTTGAAGGCGCGCGCGTCGTCCCATAACAAGCGGCCCAATGGCGCATGCGGCAATGCTCGAAACATCGAGGAGTAAGAATTCATGGCCGATCTGATCGTCGTCTATTGGCGCGACATCCCCGCACAGGTCATCGTCAAGAAGGGCCGGCAGAACGCCAAGCGAGAGCTGCCGCTGCGCTTCACCGAGGCGATCGATATGTGCGCCATGCGTACCGGTGCCGGCGGCACCAACGACTACCTGGCCGAATGGCGCAAGGCCGATCCGGTTCCGGTCGGCGACGACATCGAAGCCGAGGTCGAGAAGGCCTACCAGGAACTCGACGCGAAATATGACCGCGAGCGGCTGGTCGCTCTGGTCAAGGCTGGCGGGAAAGAAAATGTCTGAGACCACTCCTGTCAAAGAAGGGACGGCGGTTACCCAGGCCACTTTGGTCAAGAAGGCAGCGCCGAAATCCGACTACAAGCCTGCCGACGTGTCGCCGCAGCGGCGCGTCCAGCGCACATTCGCGGTGCGCCTGTGGTCGATCCGCCATTCGCGATTGCTCGAATGGTTCTACAGCCGGTTCGCCGACGTCTTCTTGCTCTTGCATCCTTTGTGGAGGGGCATCGGCTACAGCCGTGTGGAGGCGCCGGTGAAATTCGTCGAGAAGCGCGTCAAGGGCTTCATGTTCGACTGCCGCATGTGCGGCCAGTGCATCCTGTCGTCGACCGGCATGTCGTGCCCGATGAACTGCCCGAAGCAGCTTCGCAACGGCCCTTGCGGCGGCGTGCGCGCCAACGGCAATTGCGAAGTCGAGCCGGACATGCCCTGCGTATGGGTCAAGGCCTGGGAGGGCTCGCGCAACATGGTGCATGGCGACAAGATCCTCACCGTGCAGAAGCCGGTCGACCAGTCGCTGCGTGAAACCTCCGCCTGGCTGCGGGTCACCGCGCAGGCTGCCGCCGCGCGTGAGTCCGCCGCGAAGCCGAACTCGGGAGCCGCCGCATGACTGTCCGCCAGCGCGACGAGAACCCGGCCGGCATCCACCTGCCTCTCGATCCTCTGCCCGGCCACACCTCGCGCGGCCGGCTGGAGCGCGTGCTGCGCCGCGGCGAGTTCGCGGTGACCACCGAGCTCAATCCACCCGACAGCGCCGATCCCGAAGACGTCTACAATCGCGCCAAGATCTTCGACGGCTGGGTCGACGCCATCAACGCGGTCGACGCATCGGGCGCCAACTGCCACATGTCGTCGGTCGGCATCTGCGCGCTTCTGACCCGCATGGGTTATGCCCCGATCATGCAGATCGCCTGCCGCGACAAGAACCGCATCGCTATCCAGGGCGACGTGCTGGGCGGCGCGGCAATGGGCGTCGCCAACATGCTCTGCCTCACCGGTGACGGCGTTCAGGCCGGCGATCAGCCGGGCGCCAAGCCGGTCTTCGACCTCGATTCCATGTCGCTGCTCGAAACCATCCGCATCATGCGCGACAACGGCAAGTTCCTGTCCGGTCGCAAGCTGACCACGCCGCCGCAGGTCTTCCTCGGCGCCGCGGTCAATCCCTTCGCGCCGCCTTACGATTTCCGCCCGATCCATCTCGGCAAGAAGATCGCCGCCGGCGCGCAGTTCGTGCAGACGCAATATTGCTTCGACGTGCCGATGTTCAAAACCTTCATGCAGAGCGCGCGGGACTTGGGGCATACGGAAAAGGTCTTCATCCTGTGCGGCGTCGGGCCGCTCGCTTCCGCCAAGACGGCGAAATGGATCCGTTCCAACGTGCCGGGCATTCACATCCCGGATGCTGTCATCAAGCGGCTTGAAGGCGCGCAGGACCAGAAGAAGGAGGGCAAGCAGCTCTGCATCGACATCATCAACGAGGTGAAGGAAATCCCGGGCGTCGCCGGCGTCCATGTGATGGCCTACCGCCAGGAGGAGTATGTCGCCGAGATCGTCGATGAATCGGGCGTGCTGAAGGGCCGCCAGCCTTGGAAGCGCGAAATCCGCCGCGACGACCAGATCGTTGCCGACCGCCTCGACCACTTACTGCATGACGAGCTTACCGAAACCCAGGTGGACATGGTGAAAACCGCGCATTGAGGGCGCGGCCGGCACCATTCGCTTGAACAAGATCAGATAACGATATAAAGAACTCTTTATATCCCGACGGAGAGATTTCATGACCCGCACCATCGTCGCCTCGGCGACCCGAGAAATCGTCATCGGCTTCGACCAGCCCTTCTGCGTGATCGGCGAACGCATCAACCCGACCGGCCGCAAGAAGCTGGCCGCCGAGATGGTGGCCGGCAATTTCGAGACCGTCATCAAGGACGCACTGGAACAGGCCGCCTGCGGGGCCACCATGCTCGACGTCAATGCCGGCGTCACTGCCGTTGATCCCAACGCGACGGAGCCGGCGCTGCTGGTTCAGACGCTGGAGATCGTGCAAGGCCTGGTTGACCTGCCGTTGTCGATCGACTCTTCGGTCACCGCCGCAATCGAGGCGGCGCTGAAGGTCGCCAAGGGCCGCCCGCTGGTCAACTCCGTCACCGGCGAGGAAGAAAAGCTCGAAGCCATCCTGCCTCTGGTCAAGAAATACAACGTCCCGGTCGTCGCCATCTCCAACGACGAGACCGGCATCTCGATGGATCCGGACGTCCGCTTTGCCGTCGCCAAGAAGATCGTCGAGCGCTGCGCCGATCACGGCATTCCCGCGCATGACGTCGTCGTCGATCCGCTGGTGATGCCGATCGGCGCGCTGGGCGACGCCGGCCGCCAGGTCTTCGCGCTACTGCGCCGCCTGCGCGAGGAGCTCAAGGTCAACACCACCTGCGGCCTCTCCAACATCTCCTTCGGCCTGCCGCACCGCCACGGCATCAACGCCGCCTTCATCCCGATGGTGATCGCGCCGGCATGACGAGCGCCATCATGAACCCGGTCCGCCCGCAGGAAATGGAAGCCGTACGCGGCGCAAACGTGCTCAACGGCACCGACGAGAACTGCACCAACTGGATCCGCACCTACAAGGACTACAAGCCGGCCGAAGGCGGCCATGCGGTCGCGGCTCCGGTGGCGGTCACCGCCCCCGGCGACGGCGCCGCCGCTGCCGGTGGTCGCCGCCGTGGCGGCAGAGAGGCCCGCATGGCGAGGGCATAAGGTAGAGATTGTGACTTTTTCGACAGAGGGAGGTATTTGCATATGAACCCTCCCCCGAACATAACTGATCCGCTCGTGCTGTTCATGCCGTCAGGCAAGCGCGGGCGGTTCCCCGTTGGCACGCCGGTGCTCGACGCCGCGCGCCAACTCGGCGTCTATGTCGAGAGCGTGTGCGGCGGCCGCGCCACCTGCGGGCGCTGCCAGATCGAAGTGCAGGAAGGCAATTTCGCCAAGCACAAGATCGTCTCGTCCAACGACCACATCTCGCCCAAGGGCGCCAAGGAAGAGCGCTACGAGCGCGTGCGCGGCCTGCCCGAACGCCGCCGCCTCTCCTGTTCGACGCAGATCCTCGGCGACCTCGTCATCGACGTGCCGCAGGACACGGTCATCAACGCCCAGACCATCCGCAAGGATGCCGACACCAGGGTGATCGCCCGCGATACGGCGATCCGCATGTGCTATGTCGAGATCGAAGAGCCCGACATGCACAAGCCGCTCGGCGACCTCGACCGGCTGAAGATCGCCTTGATGAAGGATTGGGGTTTCAAGAACCTCGAATTCGATTTTTATCTCCTGCCGCAGGTGCAAGGTATCCTGCGCAAGGGCAACTGGACCGCCACCGCCGCCATCCATAAGGATGCCGACAGCGATATCGCCCGCGTCATCGCGCTGTGGCCGGGCCTGAAGAACGAAGCCTACGGGCTTGCCTGCGACATCGGCTCGACCACCATTGCCATGCATCTGGTGTCGCTGCTCTCGGGCCGCGTCGCTGCTTCCTCCGGCACGTCCAATCCGCAGATCCGCTTCGGCGAGGATCTGATGAGCCGCGTCTCCTATGTGATGATGAACCCGGACGGCCGCGAAGGCATGACGGTCGCCGTGCGCGAGGCCGTTTCCAGCCTCGTCGACAAGGTCTGCGCCGAAGGCAACGTCCAGCGCAACGACATCCTCGACGCAGTGTTCGTCGGCAATCCGATCATGCACCATCTGTTCCTCGGCATCGATCCGACCGAGCTCGGCGGAGCGCCCTTCGCGCTGGCCGTCTCCGGCGCCGTGCGCATTAAGGCCTCCGACCTCGGCCTGAAGCTGAACCAGGGCGCGCGCCTCTATATGCTGCCTTGCATTGCCGGCCATGTCGGCGCCGACGCCGCCGCGGTCACCCTGTCGGAAGGTCCGCACCGCCAGGACGAGATGATGCTGATCGTCGACGTCGGCACCAATGCCGAGATCGTGCTCGGCAACAGCACGCGCGTCGTTGCGGCCTCCTCGCCCACCGGCCCGGCCTTCGAGGGCGCCGAGATTTCCGGCGGCCAGCGCGCCGCGCCCGGCGCCATCGAGCGCGTGCGCATCGATCCCGAGACGCTCGAGCCGCGCTACCGCGTCATCGGCTCGGAGCTCTGGTCCGATCAGCCGGGCTTTGCCGAAAGCGTGCAGGCGACGGGCGTCACCGGCATTTGCGGCTCCGGCATCATCGAAGTGATCGCCGAGATGTATCTGTCGGGCATCATTTCCGAGGACGGCGTCGTCGATGGATCGCTCAGCATGCGCTCGCCGCGCATCATCCCCAACGGCCGCACCTTCTCCTACGTGCTGAAGGAGGGCGAGCCGAAGATCACCATCACCCAGAACGACGTGCGCGCCATACAGCTCGCCAAGGCAGCCCTCTATGCCGGCACCAAGCTCCTGATGGAAAAGCAGCATACCGAGCATGTCGACCGCATCCATTTCGCCGGCGCCTTCGGCTCTTTCATCGATCCGAAATACGCCATGGTGCTGGGACTGATCCCCGACTGCGACCTCGACAAGGTCTCGGCCGTCGGCAACGCAGCCGGCGCCGCGCGCGTATGGCACTCCTCAATCGCGGCTATCGCCGCGAGATCGAGGAGACGGTGAGCAAGATCGAGAAGATCGAGACGGCGCTGGAGCCAAAATTCCAGGAGCACTTCGTCTACGCCATGGCGTTGCCGAATAAGGTCGACCCGTTCCCGAAGCTGGCGGCCGCGGTCAAGCTGCCGCCGCGCAAGGCAATGAGCGAGGACGGGGGCGCCGGCGACGCCACCCCGCGTAGGCGCTCGCGCGAGGAGCGTGCGGCAAGGCGCGGCCGCGAATAGGCCGGCTTCCAAGCCACTCGCCTTCCTATTTCATTTGCATACAAATGTTTCCGGATCCGCCAGATCCGGAAACCGAAGCGCTGTTTTCGCGAAATCCATCCGATACATACGTGAGACATTTAACCGACATCGAACGGCGGCCAGGAATAGTCCTCGGCCGCCGCTCTTGAAGGGAGATGAAAATGTCTATGTTCGATAACCTCGGTCGCTTTGGCGTCACCATCAGGCAGGCCCACGCCCGCAACAAGGCGATCCGCGCGCTCAACGACCTGCCGGCGCATGTCCAGAAAGATATCGGCTGGCCGGCCTCGCCGCCGAGCGACCCGCAGGCAGCCCTTCATGCGCTGCTCCTGGGCACGCCGCGCTGATGACCTTCGCCGACAAATGCAAGCTGCTCGGCAAGCGCCGGGGCCGGCAAGCGGCCTCGGCGACCGGCGACAACAAGCTGCGCGCCGCGCTGCTGCCGGGTCGACCGCGAGGCGGCCGTCGGTTGCATCACGTCGATGTGCCCGCGGCGAACCTTGACATTTTTAACTGAGGTACAATCTTCGCATAGCAGGGGGAATTCTCTTAGTCGGCTCCGCCGAAGTCCGTGTATCCGCATGCCCAGTTTGAAAAGCCACGTCGTCTCGTTCATTCTCAGGCACAGCCGCAAGAAGGCCTTTTCCAGTCCCGAGAATCTGCAGCGCTGGATCGCCTACGCCCGCAAGACCGAGGACTATCATCCACCGGCGCTGCTCAAGGCCCGGCTGGACATGACCGAAAGCACGATCGACGGCTTTCCGGTCTATGAGATCGCGCCGAGAGCCGGCAAGCGCCGGAGCATCCTCTATATGCATGGCGGCGCCTTCGTCTTTCAGATCACCTCCTATCACTGGGTGCTGATCGCCGAGATGGCGGAGCGGCTGGGCTTTGGCATCACCGTGCCGATCTATCCGATCGCGCCGGAGCACAATTTCCATGACATGTTCGGCATGGTCGGCGACGTCTACCGGCGCATGCTCGAAGAGACCGATGCCGAAGACATCGTCTTCATGGGCGATTCCGCCGGCGGCAACATGGCCGTGGTGCTCACCATGATGGCCGCGGAGAAAGGCCTGCCTTCACCGTCGCGCCATGTGCTGATCTCGCCCGGCCTCGACATGTCGCTGTCCAACCCGGAGGTGTTCGAGGCGGAGCGCAACGATCCCTGGCTCGGCATTCCCGGCGGGCTCGAGGCGATCCGGCTCTACAGCGCCGGCATCGACCGCGCCGACTGGCACATCAGCCCGCTCTATGGCGATCTCTCGGTGCTGCCGAAGACGCTGCTGCTCACCGGCTCGCGCGACCTGCTCAGCCCCGACAATCTGATCTTCGCCGAGAGAGCGCGTGCGCCGGCGTCGAGGTCGACGTCGTCTATGAGGAAGGCATGTTCCATGTCTGGCCGCTGATCGACATGCCGGAGGCGCGACGCGCGCGCGACAGCATCGTCGATTTCCTCACAGGCGAACCGGTACCGCAACGCGCCTACGCGGCGCGCCGGACCAGAACGGCCTACGCGGCGCGGCCGGCGCCGGCGGCCGAATAGCTCAGAACTTGCCGGTTTCGCGGAACAGTTCGAATGTCGCGCGGATGTGATCGGCGACCGCCTTCACCGGCGCGCTGGCGTCCGGCGCCACCACCATCGCGAGGTTGTAGGTGCCGATATCCGGCATGCCGTCCTTCTGGCCTAGCTCTACCATGTCGTCGCCGAGGAACGACTTCGGCAGCGGCGCGACAGCGAGATCGGCCATGATCGCGGCGCGCTGGCCGGCCGTATGCGCGCTCATATAGGCGATGCGGTAGTTGCGGCCTTCGCGGCCGAGCGCCTCCAGGGCCCCTGCCCGCCAGGCGCAACCTTCTTCCCACAGCGATACCGGCAGCGGCTCGCGCAGATGCGCGCAACCGCCCTTCGCGCCCGCCCAGACGATCGGTTCGGTCAAAAGCACCTCCGCGCCGAGCGCGCTGGTCTTGTAGGAATTGGTGAGCAGCGTGATGTCGAGAGCGCGGTCATCCATGCGGCGGCGCAGATTGATGCTCTGGTCGATGGTGACGTCGACGGCAATCGACGGATGCGACTGCGCGAAGCGTTTCAAAACGTGTGGCAGGATACGCTCGCCATAGTCGTCCGGGGAACCTAGCCGCACCACGCCGACAATGTCGGGAATGATGAATTTCGACACCACCTCGCGGTTGATCGACAAAAGCCGCCGCGCATAGCCGAGCAGCATTTCGCCATCGGTGGTCAGCGTCACCGAACGCGCGTCGCGTGCGAAAACGGAGCGGCCGAGAATGTCTTCCAGCTTCTTGATCTGCATGGAGACGGCCGAGGGCGTGCGGAACACCGCATTGGCCGCGGTGGTGAAGCTGCCGGTCTCGGCGATCGCCACGAAGGTGCGCAGCACATCAAGATCGAGCAGCGGCAGAGGATGGTTGAGTGGGGCGTTCATTGGTGCTTGCCTTCAATTTTTCTGATGCAAACGATCATCCCATTTCGTTTGATTGAACATCACTTCGAGCGCATAGTCAACTCGATCGATGCAGGATGTGCCACAAACGGCCATAGAACGACCCCGACACGGACCTGCAATCGACATGAAATGAAGCTGAAACAGACCTGACGTAACGCATTGTTGGGCGCCTCCCTGCCCGACTCATAGGAGAAAGATCATGTCTATCCTGTCATCCATCGGTCGGCTCGCGACCGAATTCAGCGCGGCCCGCGCCCGCTACCAGACCGAACGCGCAATCCATGCGCTGCCGATCGAACTGCAGAAGGATATCGGCTGGCCGGAAGCCGCCGATGCCAAGACCGGTGTGCGCCTCGGCGTCGGAACCTGGGCCGGAGCAAAGTAGATAAAGTGTGTGTCGAGTACTGAAGGCCTGCCGAGGCGTCAGACCGGCAGGCCTTTTTATTTGTATTCAAACAAGTTTTCCAGCCATGCTACCAACGCATGACGCATATGAACCACTCGCATAGCGCAGCGGTTTTCCATGTAACGCATTGTAAAAAATGGTAAATTTCGGGCAAGCTGCCCAAAGATGTCGCAATTGATGTCGCTTTTCATATCAAGCGCTTCGTTTTTGCGATTTAATTTTGGCTGAAGCAAGCTTATATCACCGTCAGCCAAAACGAGCTGCCCCACTCCATTAAGCGAAGGCGACCCGTCTGAGCAACCAAATGGAGATGACGATGAAGCTGTTTGCCCGCCTGTTCCCCCGCCGCGAAATGAACCTGACGACCGCTCTCGAGCGTCAGCGCCTCGCCAAGACCATGCCCGGCCAGACCGGCGCCATGGCTGCTGCTCGCCTCGGCTTCATTGCCTGAGGACAGCCGTTTTTCGGACGGCACCTGGTTGCCGTCGCGCTGAAGGATTTCAACGCCGCCCGGCCTTGCCGTGGCGGCGTTTTCGTTTTCATCGGGCTTTCGTTGCATGGCTGCGGCTCTAACCTCAGACCAATTGCCCATTTGCGACCCGTGTCGCAAATTTAATCTTCGCTTAGCCGCCTACCCGATTGACAAGAATGGTTTTTCCTGATGACGCTATGCTGTTCGCGACATTCTGTTCGCGTCATGGCCGCGTGAGGTTTCCCGTGAATGCCGTAAAGCACCCGATCAAGAGATCGTTTGTATTCTTCCTCGTTCCCGACTTCACCATGATCGCCTTCGCGACGGCGCTCGACCCGCTGCGCTCGGCCAATCGGATGCTCGGCTACGAGGCCTATTGCTGGCGCTTGGCCAGCATCGACGGCAAGCCGGTGCGCGCCTCGAACGGCGTCGAATGCGCCGTCAACACCTCGCTCGAGGAAGAGCGCAAGAAGATGGCCGGGCCGGACAGGCCGAACATGGCGATCGTCTGCAGCGGCATCAATGTCGAGCGCTACCACAACAAGTCGGCTTTCGCCTGGCTGCGCGAGGAATACAACCGCGGCGTCGCGGTCGGCGGCCTGTGCACCGGCGCCCATATCCTGGCAGCCGCGGGCCTGCTTTCCAACAAGCGCTGCGCCATCCACTGGGAGAACCTGCCCGGCTTTTCGGAGGCCTTCCCCAAGGCCAATGTCTTTGCCGACCTCTTCGAGGTCGACCAGAACATCTACACCTGCGCCGGCGGCACCGCAGCGCTCGACATGATGCTGAAGCTGATCGGCGACGACTTCGACGAAAGCCTCGTCAATCGCGTCTGCGAGCAGGTGCTGACCGACCGCGTGCGCAGCCCGACCGATCGCCAGCGTCTGCCGTTGCGGGCGCGGCTTGGCGTGCAGAATTCCAAGGTGCTGACCATCATCGAACTGATGGAGGCGAACCTCTCCGAGCCGCTGTCGCTGATCGAGATCGCCGACCACGTCGATCTGTCGCGCCGGCAGATCGAGCGTCTGTTCCGCACCGAGATGGGCCGTTCCCCTGCCCGCTACTATCTCGAAATCCGGCTCGACCGGGCCAGGCATTTGCTCATCCAGTCGTCGTTGCCGGTGGTCGAGGTGGCCGTGGCCTGCGGCTTCGTCTCGGCCTCGCACTTCTCCAAATGCTACCGCGAGCTCTACGCCCGCTCGCCGCAGCAGGAGCGGGTCGACCGCAAGCAGTTGCTGGCGGCCTGAGCAATCGCGCTCTGGACCTAATGCATGTCGCCCAGAAGTATGCAGCGGTTCTGGGGCAACGACATGCATCAAAACAAAGACTTAAAGCGCGCGCCTGATTCCGTTTCGACGCGACGCGCTTTAAGCGGATTGCGTTTGTGCCGTCCGCATCGCTTCGAGACTGATGGCCTTGTAAGCCTTACCGATTGCGCTCGCCCGGAACGACGCCCGCTTCAATACCGGTCGCAATAGCACTCGGCCGACGAGATGCGGTCGTTCCAGCCGGAACCTCCGAAATTGCGGACCGTGCGGTCGAGTTCGATCGAGCGGCCGCGCCTTCCTGCGTGCTCATAAGCGACGAGCGTACAGCCCCGGCGCACGAGCACCGAGGAAACGCGGTCGTTCCAGAAACCGCCCCGGAAATTCACCGAATCGTCGGGGCCCATTTCAAGCGAACGTCCGCGGAAGTTTGCATTCTCGAACAGCACGCAGGCTGCCTCGCCGTAGAATTGGGCGCTGGCGCTGCCGACAAAAATTGTCGACGCTAGTGCGGTCAGGATAACCAGGCATTTCATCGCGATGCTTCCTCGTTTGTCGCCGACCCCACGGCACTTTGCCATTGTGCCATCGCCGGAGGCAAGTCCGAGCCCCGGCAACCCAGGCGGTGATGTCCAGACGGAAAACCGCAGCGCACTTTCCCGAAATTGCTGTCAGCGGCTGTCCAGCATCCAGCCGCGGTTGCGCCACATCTTCTCGCCGGCCAGGCAATCGGCGGCGGGCCTGTCGTCGGCGAGCACGACCGGCGGGTGAGCCGCCTCTTCCGCCGCCCATTGTTGCGAGGCCGGACCGGCAAGCTCGAGCACCAGCTTGCGGCGGATCGCTTCCGGGAATTGCGTCCAGTCGTTGACCGGGATCATGAAGGCGCCCGGGCCGCCGATGACGCAGTCGCTATAGTAACGGTCGAGATTGGCGACGTCGAAGGCGCCGGTGAACCCGCCGCTCGTCATCAGCGGCAGTCCGTTGATGGTGATGCCCTGCTTCACCACCTCGTCGCGTGTGATATCGACCGGCGCGCCTTGATTGTTGGGTCCGTCGCCCGAAACGTCGATGACACGCTTGGTGCCCTGAAGACCGCTTTCGGCGAAAAGATCGCTGCCGAATTCAAGCGCGCCGGAAATCGAGGTTCGTCGCGCGCTGTCCGGCGGACGCGCATTGAGCTGCGCGACGACCCGTTCAGCATCGGCGCGATTGGCGATTACCGTCCACGGCACGACGACCCGCTGCCACCTGGTGCCGGCCCATTCGACATAGGCGACCGCGATCTTGCCATAGACGCCGTCGGCGATGGCCTTGAGCACATTGTCATGCGTCAGTGCCGCCGCGTAGCCGTGGCGTTGGATCTCGAGTTCGGCCGGCGACATGGAGAGCGAGACATCGACCGCCAGCACCAACTCGACATCGACCGGCTCTATCGCCGTCGATCGCGAGGTCAGGCCGAGGAGCAGCGCCAGCGCGGCGACGCCGGAAAGCCAATGCCCTGTTCGGCGGGAAGCGGACATGACGCGAAGGTAGGCGATAATTGCGCATGAACAAAGTAAAAAGGCCCGGCGTCGACCGGGCCTTTCCTGCGCTGTTGGCTATGCGCGATTAGCTGCGCGGCTTGAGGTTCTCCGGGTCGTAGAGCGGCTTGTAGCCGACGCCTGCCACCTCGACCGGATAGGTCTCGCCGAAATATTCCACGTTGAGCTTGCGACCCTCCTGCGCATAGGCCCAAGGCAGATAGGCGAGCGCGATGTTCTTGCCGATCGTCGGACCGTAGGCGACCGAGGTGGTGAAGGAGCGGCGGCCGAGTTCATCGACCAGCGTCTCGCCGGTTGCCGGATCAAGCACGGGCATGGTGCCGACCGGATAGCGGGCGACGCCCTTGGAATCGGTGTTCTCGGTCATCACCAGCGTGCAGAGCATCGCCGGCTGGTGCTCGCGGGCCCGGTACTCCAGGTGCTTGGCCTTACCGCAGAAATCGTTCTCCTTGACCTTCGGGCGGGCGAGATCGGCCTCGAGCAGATTATACTCGGTCAAGAGGTCGGCATTCTGCAGCCTCAGGCTCTTTTCCATGCGGCGCGTGTTGGCGTAGGTCTCGACGCCGAACGGCATGACGCCGGTGGAGCGCAGCGCGTCCCAGACCGCGAGCCCGTCCTCGTAGCGCATATGCAGTTCCCAGCCCTGCTCGCCGACATAGGAGATGCGGAAGGCGGTGACGTCCTTGCCGGCGATCTTGATCGGCTTGATCGCGGCAAAGGGGAAGTTTTCCGGCGTCAACCCGTTCGGATCCTCGACCACCTTCTGCAGGGTCGTGCGCGCGTTCGGCCCCCAGATGCCGACGGTGACGTATTTTTCGGTCACATCGGTGACGGTGGCGTCAAATCCTTTGTCCTGCGCGGTGCGCTGCATGTAGCGGAAATCGCGCGGACCGGCGTCGGCGCCATCGATCACCCGGCAGCGGTCGGCCATGCGGATCACCGTGAAGTCGGCACGCACCATGCCTTCCTCGTCGAGGAAGTGGGTGTAGATGCCTTTGCCGATATTGTTGTCGCCGCCGATCTTGGCCGCGCACAGCCACTCCAGCAGCACGACATGGTCGGGCCCTTCGACGTCATACATCGAGAAGTGCGACAGGTTGACGATGCCGCAATCCTCGCTCATCGCCAGATGCTCGGCATTGGAGACGCGCCAGAAATGGCGATTGTCCCATTCGTTCTCGCGCACCGGCACGCGGTTGCCGTATTTTTCTAAGAGATGCTCGTTGGCGGCGTAGCCATGGGCGCGCTCCCAGCCGCCCAGCTCCATGAAGTAGCCGCCCAACTCCTTTTCACGCTCCCAGAAAGGCGAACGGCGGATATTGCGGCCCTTGGAGAAGGGCTCGCGCGGATGGACCGCCGGATTGTAGACCTTCATCGCCGTCTCGGTGCAGCGATCCCAGATGAACTCTTCCTTCGTCTGGTGCGGGTAGAAGCGCGAATAGTCGATCGCATGATGGTCGATCGCAGTGCGGCCGTCGGTCATCCAGTCGGCAATGAGCTTGCCCATGCCCGGACCGTCCTTGACCCAGATCGCGACGGCGTACCATAGGCCTCTCACCTTCTGGCTCTCGCCCATCGACGGGCCACCGTCGGTCGTCACCTGCAGCAGGCCGTTGAAGGAGTGGCCCTCATTGTAGCCAAGCTCGCCCAGGATCGGCGTCAGCTCCATGGCGCGCTCGAGCGGCGCCATGATCTGCTCCATGTCGAGATCGCGCTGCGAGGGCGACAGCCGCGCCTGGTCCTTCTCAAGCAGGTCGCGCGGGTGGCAGAGGCGCGGATTGGTTTCTTCGTAATAGCCCCACTCGATCTGGCCGCCTTCGGCGGTCTTCGGATCGCCCGTGTCGCGCATATAGGCCGAATTGCCCTGGTCGCGCAGCAGCGGCCAGCCGATCTCCTTGCCGGTGCCTGCGAACTCGTTGTAGGGGCCGAAGAAGGTCAGCGGATGATCGATCGGCATGACCGGCAGGTCCTCGCCGACCAATGCCGCGGTGAGCCGGCCCCAGATGCCGGTGCAGACCACGACATAGTCGGCCTCGATCGTGCCGCGTTCCGTCACCACGCCCTTGATGCGGCGGTTCTCGACGATCAGCTCCTTGGCCGACGTGTTGGCGAAGGCCTGGAGCTTGCCGGAGGCGACGCCCTGGTCGACCAGCTTGCCGGCCACCGTCTGTGAGCGCGGGATGACGAGGCCCGCGTCGGGGTCCCACAGGCCGCCCTGCACCAGATGCTCCTCGATCAGCGGGAATTTTTGCTTGATCTCGGCCGGCTCGATCAGGCGCGCGCGGGTTCCGAACGCCTTGGCCGAAGCGACCTTGCGCTTGATCTCGTCCATGCGGCCATCGTCGCCGACGCGCGCGACCTCGAGGCCGCCGACGCGGGCGTAGTGGCCCATCTTCTCGTAGAAATCGATGGAGTAGAGCGTCGTCCAGCAGGACAGAAAATCGTGGCTGGTCGTGTAGCAGAAATCCGAAGCATGCGCCGTCGAGCCGATATCGGTCGGGATGCCCGACTTGTCGATGCCGACGATATCGTTCCAGCCGCGCTCGATCAGGTGATGGGCGACTGACGCGCCTACGATACCGCCCAGGCCGACGATGACGACCTTCGCCTTTTTCGGAAACTCTGCCATGGCCCGCGACTCCAAAGTGAAAAAGCGGGCGGACTATAGGGCCGAGCGGTGGGGGGATTGAAGCCTGTTTGCGACATTGCGAAAGAGCCGAGCGACCCTGACGAACGAACGCGCTTCCCCAGACGCTCCCAGTCAGGATTCTTTGTGGGCCGGAGTTAGGCGGAAGCTCCATGAACTTCTCGAAGACACGCTGCTTGGCCCCGCGCACACTCTCCTCAAGCGACTTCGCCTTGGCCAGATGCGCGGCGATCGCGCTGGCCAAAATGCAGCCGGTTCCGCGCATCGATCCGGCAAGCCGGGGCATGTCGAAGCGGACAGGTTCCCGGTCGAGACTCAACAGAATGTCTATCGATCTTGCCCCCACCGCGTGACCGCCCTTGATGAGCAGCGCCCGCGGCCCGGCTGCAAGCAGTCGGCATCCCTGTCGCAGCACCTCGTCGTCATCCACGGCCAATCCTGAGCCGGTCAGCACCGCCAGTTCGATAAGATTCGGCGTAACCAGACGGCAAAGCGGCATGAGATCACGCTTCATGACCTCGACGGCATCCGGTTCCACCAGCGGCCTGCCTGACGAGGAAGCCAGCACCGGATCGAGGACTGCCGGTACCCGCGGATTTTCGCCAAGCACGCCGGCAACGGCGGCAATGATTGAGGCGTTTGCGAGCATGCCGATCTTGATGGCCGCTACCTCGTTGGCCTGCAACGCCGCTCGCATCTGATCGGCAACCAGGCCTGGTTGCAGATGAAGGATGCCCTTCACGGCGCCATGCGTCTGCACCGTCACGGCGGTGACGGCAAGACAGGTCCGCAGGCCGATTGAGGAGATCGTCTCGATATCGCGCGCAATCCCGGCGCCTCCGCTGGAATCCGATCCGCCGACGACAAGCACATGCGGGTCCGGGTTCAGCGCCATCGATGCGTCTTTTCGATCCATTCTCTGGTGCGCCCTTCAGGATCGGCATGCAGCGTTATGTCCGTGACCACCGCCGCGCTGTCGGCGCCGGCTCCGAAAACGCCGTCGAGCCGCTCGGGGTTGAGGCCGCCGATAGCGACCAGCGGGAGAGGCGCGACCCGGTCCTTCCACGCACGGATCCGTTCCAGCCCCTGTGGCGCCCATTTCATCTTCTTCAGGATGGTGGGATAGACAGGGCCGAGCGCAAAGTAGTGGGGCTCTGCCGCGACGGCCGTTTCCAGCTCGGCATCGTCATGCGTGCTCAGTCCAAGCCTGATGCCGGCCGCCCGTATCGCCGGAAGGTCGGCAATTTGCAGGTCTTCCTGGCCGAGGTGGATGAAGTCGCAGCCCTCCTCGATCGCCAGACGCCAATGATCGTTGACGATGAGCTGGCAACGATTTCTGGCGCACATTGCTTTCGCCTTGCGGATTTCCGCGCGCAGTCCATCCTCGTCCATGTCCTTGATGCGGAGCTGCACCAGCCTGACGCCGAGCGGCACCAGCCGCTCGATCCAGGCAGCGCTGTCGACGATCGGATAGAACGGATCGAGCTTCATGAAAAAACCGCCCTGCCGAATGTCGGCGTCGACGGCACGGCAACATCGCGCGGCTCGAGCAATCCCGCGCCGAAGGCTCGCGACCGGCATCGACCGCCTTGCTGAAAGCGCGCGCCATGCCGACCGGATCGGCCGCCTTGGCGACAGCGGTGTTCAGGAGCACGGCGTCAAAGCCGAGCTCCATGACGGTTGCCGCGTGCGATGGCCGTCCGAGCCCCGCATCCACAATCAGCGGAACGCCGGGGAAATGTCCGCGCATCGAGCGCAGCGCCATGATGTTGACCGGCCCGAGAGCCGATCCGATCGGCGCGCACCATGGCATCAGAACCTTGCAGCCCGCCTCAAGCAGCCGTTCGGCGACGACGAGGTCGTCCGTGGTATAGGGGAATACCGAAAAGCCATCTTCGCAGAGGATGCGCGCGGCATCGACCAGGCCGAACACGTCCGGCTGGAGCGTGTCATGGTTGCCGATCACTTCGAGCTTGATCCACGACGTGCCAAAAACCTCGCGCGCCATCTTCGCGGTCGTGACGGCTTCCTTCACGGAATGACAGCCGGCGGTGTTAGGCAAGATCCTCACGCCGAGCGAGTTGACCAGCGACCAGAATTTTTCGCCGCTCCTGCCGCCAGCCATTTCACGGCGCAGCGAGACCGTCACCACCGAGGCGCCCGACGCCTTCGCAGCATCGGCGAGGATGGCCGGCGAAGGATATTGGGCTGTGCCTAGAAGCAGGCGTGAAGGAAGCGCCGTTCCGAAAAGATCGAACATAACTAACCTCCCTGCATGGGCGAAAGGATTTCGATCCGGTCGCCGTCATTCAGCCGGAATTCCGACCGTTCGGCCGCGGGCACCACGTCGCCGTTCAGCGCGGTGGCGAGCCAGCCGCCCTCATAGTCGAGCTCCTTCAAAAGGGCGTCGAGCGTCGTAGCCTTGGCCTCAAGCGCTTCGCCGTTGACGATCAGCTTCATTGTCAGACTCCAGATCGGCAGATGAATTGAAGAGAAGGCTGGCGGCCTGATCGGCCACGGCCGGTGAAAGCAGGAAACCGTGCCGGTAGAGACCGTTGATCGTGATCGTGCCATCCTTCCGACGCTTCACGCGCGGCAGATTGTCGGGATAGGCAGGACGCACGCCCACCCCTGTCTCGACGATTTCGGCCTCGCCGAACGCCGGATGGACCGCGTAGGCCGCATTGAGGAGTTCCATCAGCGAACGGGCGGTGATCGGTCCGTCGTGGTCGCTTTCGATCATGGTCGCGCCGACCATGAAGTGATGATCGGCCCGCGGCACGATATAGATCGGGTGGCGCGGATGGAGGAGACGCACTGGCCGGGCCAGCGAGACCTCGCACGTGTGGAGGAGCAGCATTTCACCGCGCACCCCGCGTAAATCGTCGTCGGTTCGCGCGATGCCCGTACAGTCGATCACCTGATCAAAGTCGGAAAGCGCAGCCTCGCCCGCCTCGAAAAGAAAGACGACGCCCATCGCCCGCAGTTCGCCGGCGAGGGCCTCGAGCGCCCGGCGGGGATCGAGGTGGGCTTCGCCGACAAAGAACAGGCCCTGGCGAAAGCGGCCGGCAAGGTCGGGTTCGAGGGCGGCAATCGCCTCCTCGTTGACGGACTCATAGGCACGCGTACGAGCCGCAAAGCGGGCAAGCTCGAAGGCGTCGCGCGCATGGGCGACGACGAGAGTGCCTGCCCTTGTCACCAGCCCTGGCAGTGTCCTTTCCCACCAGTCGGCCGAGGTTTTGCCGAGGGTGACAACCGCCTCCTCCGCGCTTTCGCGTTCGCACCAAGGGGCGAGCATGCCGCCAGCCAGCCAGGAGGCATTGCCGCCGATCTGGCTCCGGATTTCGGCAACCGTGACGGACGCACCCCGCGCGGCCAATTCATGGGCGACGGTGAGACCTGCCACACCGGCACCTTTGACAAGAATGCGGCGCATGGCTCAGCGCGTCCCCCGATCTTCTTTCGCCCGGTCTTCCTGCGACAGGGCCTGTTTCTCCGCCCCGGGCGCATCGACCGGCATATAGAGATCGCCGCCTGCGCGATATTTCTCCGCCATGGCCGCCATCCCCTCTTTCTGCGCTTCGGCGCGGATGTCGTGGGAGATGCGCATGGAGCAGAATTTTGGTCCGCACATGGAGCAGAAATGCGCCACCTTGTGCGCTTCCTTGGGCAAGGTTTCGTCGTGGAACTGGCGCGCCGTTTCGGGATCGAGTGACAGGTTGAACTGATCTTCCCAGCGGAACTCGAACCTTGCCCGCGACAGCGCGTCGTCGCGGATCTTCGCCGCCGGATGCCCCTTGGCGAGGTCCGCGGCATGAGCGGCTATTCTGTAGGTGATGACGCCGGTCTTGACGTCGTTGCGGTCCGGCAGGCCGAGATGTTCCTTCGGCGTCACATAGCAGAGCATGGCCGTGCCGAACCAACCGATCATCGCGGCGCCGATGCCGGATGTGATGTGGTCGTAGCCCGGCGCTATGTCGGTCGTCAGCGGGCCGAGGGTGTAGAATGGCGCCTCGCCGCAGACGGCGAGCTGCTTGTCCATATTCTGCTTGATCTTGTGCATCGGCACGTGTCCGGGGCCCTCGATCATCACCTGGCAATCCTTCGCCCAGGCGATGTTGGTCAGTTCGCCAAGCGTTTCGAGCTCGGCGAATTGCGCTTTGTCGTTGGCATCCGCGATCGAGCCGGGGCGAAGGCCGTCGCCAAGCGAGAAGGAGACGTCATAGGCTCTGGCGATGTCGCAGATTTCCTCGAAGTGCTCGTAAAGGAAGCTCTCGCGGTGATGGTGCAGGCACCATTTGGCCATGATCGACCCGCCGCGCGAGACGATGCCCGTGACCCGGTCGACGGTCAGCGGGATGTAGTGCAGCCGCACGCCGGCGTGGATGGTGAAATAGTCGACGCCCTGCTCCGCCTGCTCGATCAGCGTGTCGCGATAGACCTCCCAGCTCAGATCCTCGGCGATGCCGCCCACTTTCTCCAGCGCTTGGTAAAGCGGCACCGTGCCGATCGGCACCGGGGAATTGCGCACGATCCATTCGCGGATGTTGTGGATGTTGCGGCCGGTCGACAGGTCCATGACGGTGTCGGCGCCCCAGCGGATCGCCCACACCATCTTTTCGACCTCTTCGGCCATCGAGGAGGTGACGGCGGAATTGCCGATATTGGCGTTGATCTTCACCAGGAAATTGCGGCCGATGATCATCGGCTCGCTTTCGGGATGGTTGATGTTGGCGGGGATGATCGCGCGGCCGCGCGCCACCTCGTCGCGCACGAATTCCGGGGTGACGAAATCCGGGATCGATGCGCCGAAGGCTTCTCCATCCGGTTGCAGCTTGCCACGCAGCATCTCGCGGCCAAGGTTCTCGCGGACGGCGACGAATTCCATCTCCGGCGTGATGATGCCGGCGCGCGCATAGGCAAGCTGCGTCACCGCCTTGCCAGCTTTCGCCCGCAGCGGGCGGTTGCGGATGGGGAATTCCGGCGTCAGCCGTTCGCCGGTCGCGAATCCGTTGTCCTCCGGCCTGACGTGGCGGCCGTCATAGGCTTCGACATCGCCGCGCGTGGCGATCCACTCCTGGCGCAGCCGGACAAGTCCCTTTTCGATGTTCGTCTCGATGGCGGGATCGGTATACGGGCCTGACGGATCGTAGACCGTCACCGGCGGCTCCCCCGCGGTCGGGTGCACGGCGATCTCGCGCATCGGCACCCTGATCTGCGGATGAATAGTGCCGGTCTTGTAAGTTTTCCGTGAGGCGGGCAGTGGCCCCGTCGAAACGGTGGGGGTCAGGGCATTCATTTGAGGCTCCTTTGCTCATCTGCATTGGAGACCCAGTTCCGTGCCGGAAGGATGTAGGACGCTTTGGTGTGCCTGCTCGACACAGGTCTTCGGGCATGGAGTCCCGCAAAGCGCTTGCACCGTCCCTACGCCAGTATGAACTGGATCAGGTTCAACGGGTCACTGCGCCGCGAAAGCCAGCAGTATCTCAGCCCCTTGCCGGGACTCCCCTGGTGAATGGCTCAAGTTGAACGGCCCTTGACCGTTTTGTCAAGCGCACCAACGCCGGGCGGGGCACCGAGCCGATACCGGCCGTGGAGCTTAAGCACACGGCGAAAGTCAGGCGAAGGCCCAGATGTCCTCGGCCTGGAAGCCGACCTGGTAGCCGGCGCTTTTCAGCTTGACGACGACCTGGCCGATCTCGGCGGCCGGCAACGCGCCGACCTCGATCTTGATCATGCCGGGACGGTAGCGCTCGAGGTCGAGCTGGTCGAACACCATCCAGTCGGCGCCTTCGCAGTCGACTAGGAAAGCGTCGATATAGCGGATACCGTTGCGGTCGAGCAGCGTCTGCAAAGTCTCCGACGGCACCTCGATGTCCCTCAGGTGCGGCGCGAACTTGTTGAAATTGGCGTCCGCTTCGCCCCAGGCATTCTTGCCCGACATCAGATTGGTGTCGGTGACCGACGAGCAGCCGATGAACTCTATCGGCAGCGTGCCGGCCTCCAGTGCTGCGGCGTCGAATGTATGGACTGTAATGGTACCTTTCGTCCTGGTCACCGCCACCGGCTCGATGACGAAGCGCTCTTTGTCCGGATAATTGGCGCGCAGCCGCTTCTGATTGTAGGGGATCGGCTCGACCAGCATCGCGCGGGCGCGCGGAATGCGGTGCAGCCAGGGCGTCACGTCGTCGAACAAAGCGCCGTCGCAGGCGCCGACATTGACCATCTGGAACGGCCGCTCGCTGCCGAACCGCGCCTTCAACGCCGCCTTGGCGAGAAACTTCGTGCCACGCAGCGCGGGCCCGCGATCGAGCAGGCCGACAGGCAGGCCGAGCGACAGGAGAACGCGCGCGAGGCTGGAAACCGAGTTCATCACTTGTCTCCGGAAATGACCTGTAGCGCGGCTCGGCCCCTGCCCGCCGATGCCCACAGCGCCATCAGCGGCGCGGCCAGCACCAGGAAGGGCGGCAGAAGATTGGGGAAATAGATGCGGGTATCGTGGATCGGGAAGACGGTGAACTTCGCCAGCACGCCGAGCACGAGCGCTGCAAGCAGGATGCCGGCGCGGCGGTCGAGCCGGAAGCCGGCGCGGTCGAGCCCATACCAGCCGGCTAAAGCCAGCACCGACACGCCGACCCAGCTGTTGACGTTGATGGCGCGCACCACCGAGGCGGCAAAGGCCTTGAGATAGGCCGCCACTGAGAACGGCGGCTCGAAGCCGTCCATGTTGTAGTGCTGCTCGATGCTGGAGAACCACAGATGCGGCCACCAGCCTGGATGCTGGGCCCAATGCGAAATGGCGAAATAGGCGACGAACGACGCGGCGAAGCCGGCGAGCGCGCCCCATGCCTTCTGGCGGAATGCGACAAGCAGCACGACGAAGATGGCGAGGAAGACGATGTTGTCCGGCCGCGCCATGAAGGCGAGGAAAAGCAGGATCGCCGTCGCTATCTCGCGTTTGCGGACATAGGCAAACAGCCCGCCGAGGAACAACGCGGAGCACAACAGATCCGGCGTCGAGGCCCGCGCGGCATCGCCGAACTCGGCCATGATCAGGACGGCGCCGGCGACCGGCGCCAGCGCCACCGCGCCTTCCGAGCGCAGCCAAAGCAAAGTGATGGCGCCGAACAACAACACCGAGAAGACCTGCACCAAGCGCATCGCGTCGACCGGCGAGACGACCCGGCTGAGGTTGGACAGGATTTCGGCATAGAGGAACTTGATCCGGTACATGCCGAGCAGCGAATGGAAGTCGGCGGCATTCTCCGTCATGTGGCTGCGGAAGCCGCCGCCATCGTCGGTCAGCGTCTTGTAGTCGCCGGCCGACACGCCTTCCTTGACCGTGCTGTAAGCATAGTCATGCAGCGCTTGCGGGTCGGGATAAGTGCCTTCTTCAGCGATCGCCAGATAAGGCAGCATGTCCCAGTTGGCGTCGGGCATGAACCAGGCCGTAAAAGCGGTGAGCAGGACATAGAGCGAGAAGGTGACCACGCCGATCGACGCTGCCCATTTCGCATAAACCCCCTCGCCCCAGGCAAGACCGGCGCCGGTCAGCCGGTCGAGCGGATTGGCGGGAGCGACTGGCGGCCTGGTCAGCATCGTCTGTCTCAGCGGACCTGGCTTTTGACGAAGTCCTTCACGATCGCCACGATGCCACGCGACAAGAGGCTGTCGAAGGCATCGACGAAGCGATCGACATGCTCGCGCTGGCAGATCAGCGGCGGCTCGAGCCGGATGACGTTGCGGTTATATTCGGTGAACGCGACGAGCACGTCATAGTCGCGCAGGAGCAGTGAGCCGACGAAGCCCGACAGCGAGCCCTTCAGCTTGTCGTCGAGCACGCTCACCACCGGACGCAGCACCATCGGCAGGGTCTGCGAAAAATCGTGGAACTCTAGCCCGATCATAAAGCCCTTGCCGCGCACGTCCTTGATGATCTTCGGATATTTTTCCTTCAGCGCCTGTAGCCGCTGCAAAAGGTACGCGCCGGTCGAGGCGGCATTGTCGATCAAGCCCTCGTCATAGATGACGTTCAGCGCCTCGATCGCGGTGACGCAGGCCTCGCCCATGCCCCCGAAGGTCGCCATGGCATGGATCATCGCCGTCTTCGGCGTGCCATAGGCTTTCATATAGACATCGCGCCTGGCGATCATGGCGCCGACCGCGGCCTTGCCGCCGCCAAGCGATTTGGCCAGCGCCGTCACGTCCGGCACGACGCCATAATGCTCGAAGGCATAGAAACGGCCGGAGCGTCCGTAGCCGCACTGAACCTCGTCCGCGACCCACAGCACGCCATACTGATCGCAAAGCGCGCGCAGCTTCTGCCAGTATTCGGCCGGCGCCTGGATGATGCCGCCGCCGCCCTGGATGGTTTCGAGCACGATGACGCCGGCAGCGGGGTCGCTCTTGAACAGGCGTTCGACGGCGTCGATGTCGGCGAAGGGGATGCGCACGACATTGTCCGCTACCTTGAACTCGGCGCGGTAGAGCTGGCCGTCGGTAATCGCCAGCACGCCCTTGGTCTTGCCGTGGAAGGAGTTCTCGGCATAGACGACCTTCGGCCGCTTGGGGCCCGCGGCGCGTTCGGCGAGCTTCACCGCCGCTTCCATGGCTTCCGAACCGGAGGAGCCCAGGAACACCATGTCGAGGTCGCCGGGCGAGCATTTGGCGATGTTGTGCGCCAGTGCCGCCGCATATTGCGACATGAAGGCGATGGCGATCTCCTGCCGCTTCTCCTCCTGGAACCTTTTCCGCGCCTCCAGGATGCGCGGGTGGTTGTGGCCGAAGGCGAGCGAGCCGAAGCCGCCAAAAAAGTCGAGGATCTCGCGGCCGTTCTGGTCGATGTAGAACATGCCCTCGGCACGCTCGATCTTGACCTTGTGGAAGCCGAGCAGCTTCATGAAATGCAGCTGGCCCGGGTTGAGATGCGTCTTGAAGAGGTCGGTGATGCGGGCGACATCCATCGCCTTGGCCTGCTCGACGCTGATCAGGTCGGGCTTGGCGATGGTTGCGGGCAACAGCGCCGGCGCATCGACCAGCGCGCGCACACCCGGTTCCGGTTTGGCAATGACGGTCATCTCGAAAAATCTCCCCCTTCGCCGCCCTTATTCGGCGGGCACATGTTCGGTCGCGACGGCGTGGCCGTCCTTCTTGGCGCGGTATTCGCTGTAGGCGGCGATCAGCATGTCCTCGTCGCGGTATTGCGGCATCCAGCCGAGCTGACGCTCGGCCTTGGACACGTCGAGCACGCACTCTTCGTCGGCGATCAGATACTGCTCCGGATCCATGATCGGCATGTTCATGAGGTCGAGCAGGTCGAGCGTTCGCTTGACCACCCAGCCCGGCGTCGGCAGCAGGATCGATTTCGAGCCGGCATGGCGGATCAAGTCGCCGAGCAGTTTTTTGACCGGTGGCGGATTGAGCGAGCCGAGATTATAGGCCTCGTTCGGCACGCCGGCCTTCCAGGCCGCGCGGGCGGCTTCCGCGCAATCGAACACCGAGATGAACTGGTATGGATTCCTGCCCGAGCCGATCATCGGCACCGGCAAATTCCAGTCGATCAGCTTGAAGAGTTTTTCCAGGATGCCGAGGCGCCCGGGGCCGATGATCAGGCGCGGCCGGAACAACGAGATCGACATGCCGCGCTTGCGCCATTCGGCGGCGAGCTCCTCGGTCCTGAGCTTCGACAAGCCATATTCGCCGAGCGGCGCGACGGGATGATCCTCGGTCATCGGCAACACCACGGTGTGGCCGTAGATCATGTCGGTCGTGTAGTGGACCAGCTTCGAGGCGCCGGCCTTGTCCATCGCCCGGATGATGTGCTCGGTACCGTGGAAATTCACCGGGAAGAAGAAGTCGTGCCGGTTGGCGCGGACCTGGATCGGCGATAGCATCTTGGCCGACAAATTGTAGACCATGTCGTCGGCCCTGAGCGCGACCGCCGCGACCGAAGCCGGATCGGTGACGTCGCAAGTGATGAAGCGCACCGAACGATAATGCGGCAGGTCGCTCTTGACGATGTCGGCGACGACGACGTTCTCACCGTCGGCGGCCAGCTTGGGCGCAAGATGACGGCCGACGAAGCCGTCGCCGCCGAAAATCACATGTCTCATCGAAGGATCTCGCTTGTGCCGACCTTGTCGGAGGTGATGGAAGCGGTCTGGTCCTCATGCCCTCGCCCACTTTGCGCGATCAGGATTGTGCCGACGCAGATGCAGGCGATGCCGGCGATGCGCCAGCCGTTGAGATCCTCGCGGAAGACGAAATAGGCAAAGACGGCGACTGCGACATAGGCGAGGCTGAGGAACGGATAGGCGAAGCTGAGCTCGACCTTCGACAGCACGTAGAGATGCGAGGCCATCGAGATGACGAAGGTGCACAGCCCGAGGAAAACCCACGGGCTGAAGACGATCTGCAACAGCTTGACCAGCGGATTGACGCCGTCGAACGAGATCGGTCCCAGCGACATCATGCCCTGCTTCAGCATGAGCTGCGCAGCGGCATTGGTCATGACCGTGAAGAGTATGAAGACGATGTATTTCATTGTTGCCACCCCGCCCTTGAGCGGTCCTACTACAAACCTGGAAATATTTCGTGAAATCACATATCTATTTTCAGTAAACCTCGATCTTAACGTTTCGTTTACCAAGATTTACTCGAATTTTATCTATTCCGCCGCCTCCGCGATATCGGGCCTCGCACCCAGTTTTTTCGCTGTCCGCGCCCAGAAACCCGACATGAAGGCGGGATCGCGAAGCGCCTCCAGCCGCTGCCATTCCGGGAACGACGCCGCGAACGTTTCGGCACCCATGCGCGCGTCCTTGTAGGGGTTGACGGCCCCGCCGGCCTCGACCGTGATGCAGTCGAGTTCGGCGAGCAGCTTCAATGTCCTTTCCCCCCTGTTGGGGAAATCGAGCGTCAGCGTGTAACCCGGCCGCGGGAACGACAGCAGCGCCGGCGAACGGACGTCGCCAAATCGCTTCAGCACCGTCAGGAAGGAGCCCTGTCCGGCCCGCCGCGCCGCGTCGAGCAATGCCGGAACAGTGAGACGCGCTTCAGCCTCGGGAACCACGCTCTGGTGCTGGAAAAGCCCGCGCGGCCCGTAGAGCCGGTTCCAGTCGCGAACGCCGTCGAGTGGAAAGAAGAAACCTTGGTAACCCGCCTGACGCGGCTCGGAAGATCGCCCCTTTTTCCAGCGGTAGGCGGCATTGACGACAGTCAGGAACGGGCGGCTGAGCACATTGAAGGGTGGCTGCACGGCCACCGAAAGCCGGCCGCCCGCCTGCGAGGCTGCATGCGAGCCGTGCTCGGCGTGGTTGCCGGTAAAGAGGAGGCCTCGCCCGTGGCCGCCGGCAAGCTGATTGATCCAGGCGACGGCATATTCGTTGGCCTCGTCCGCGGCGTCGGCAAGATCGAAGAACTCGCCGAGATCGCGGAACCGCGTCACTTTTTCGACGATGTCGAGCGAGGGCACGCGCATCAGCCGGATCGACACCGACAGGATGAGCCCGGTCAGCCCCATGCCGCCGATCGTCGCCCTGAACAGACGGGCATTGTCGCTGTCGGAGCAGTGATAGGTCCGGCCGTCGGAGCGCTGCAAGGTCAGGGATTCGACATGACAGCCAAATGTGCCGCGCCGATGATGGTTCTTGCCGTGGACATCGTTGGCGATGGCGCCGCCGAGCGTCACGAACTGCGTGCCGGGAACCACAGCTGGAAAGAAGCCGTGGGGCGCGCCATGGGCGATGAGGTCGCAAAGCAGCACCCCGGCATCGGCTTCGATCACACCGGTCTCGGCGTCGAACGAACGGACACGGTTGAGCGGCCGCATGTCGACCACTGTGCCGGCGTCGTTCTGGCAGCTGTCGCCGTAGGAGCGGCCATTGCCGTAGGCTAGCAACGAGCCCGGCTTTGCCGTGCCGCTCCTCAACAGCGCAATGGCTTCATCGGCCGGCATAGCCTGGCGTGCCAGCTGCGTCGCCAGCCCAAAGCTGCCGAAGCGGTCGCCGCCCATGCTCACCACCCCCCGGCAACCAGAAGCGCCGAGCCGATGGCAACGACGATCTGGCTGCGCCAGTCGCGGATGATGAAGACGACCGGATCATCATGCATCTCGCCGCGGCGGGCGAGGATCCAGACGCGCATGGTCAGGTAAAGCACGATCGGCGCCAGTGGCCAGACCAGCCAGGGGTGCGGATAGAGCTCGCGCACCGAGACGCTGTCCATATAGAGCGCCAGCACCAACGCCGAGGAAAAGGCCGAGGCCATGCCCGCCTGAGCGACGATCTCCTGGTCTTCGGTGCGATAACCGCGGCCGGCGATGCGCTCGCCGGCCGGGATGGCGGTCGTGCGCAATTCGACGAATCGCTTCACCAGCGCCAGCGACAGGAAGAAGAAGATCGAGAAGGCGAGCAGCCAGAAGGAAACGTCGACGCCGGTGGCCGCCGCTCCCGCCAGCACGCGGATGGTGTAGAGGCCGGCGAGCGTCAGCACGTCGATCAGCAGCATGCGCTTGAAAGACAGCGAATAGGCCGTGGTGACGACCATGTAGCCGCCGAGCACGCCGAGGAATTCGATCGGCAGCAGGCAGCCGATGGCAATGCCGGTGGCAAGCAGCATGGCGATGGCGCTAAGGCCGAACGGGATCGACAGCGCACCGCTGGCAAAGGGCCTGTCGCGCTTGGTTGGATGCCTGCGGTCGAGCGCAAGATCAAAGAAGTCATTGACGATGTAGATGGCGGAGGCCACGGCGCTGAAGGAAACGAAGGCCAGAACGCACTGCCAGATCATATTGACGTTGAAATACTCATGCGACAGCACCATCGGCACCGCGATCAGCGAATTCTTCAGCCACTGATGGACCCTCAGCATCTTGACGTAGGTCTTGAGCGTCCGCTGCGGCGCCGGCATGGTCTCGGCGCCGTGCGCTGCCTGCCAGCGCTGGGCGCTGCGGTCCGGCGCCACCACGATGGCGTTGCGCGCTGCATCGAACACCTTGAGATCGTGACGGCTGTTGCCGGCATAGTCGAAGCCGGCATCGCCATAGGCCGCAATCAGTGACGCCCGCTTTCTACCCGAGGTCAGATTGTGCGGCCCGTCCGTCGCCAGCACACGGTCGAAGATGCCGAGATAGGCGGCGATCGCCTCGGCGAATTTGCGCGGCGTGCCGGTCGCCAGCACGATCTTGCGGCCTTCCTCGTGTTCGGCGCGGAGCCGCTCGAGCAATTCAACCCGGTAGGGCAACGAGGCCGGATCGATGTCGATGCGCCGGGCGATTTCCTGCTTGAGCAGCGCCGGACCGCCGGTCAGCCAAAACGGCAGCAGAAAGAGATAGAGCGGGTTCTTCTTGAGCAGAATGAACAGGCCTTCCCACAGAAGGTCCGTTGCAATCAGCGTGCCATCGAGATCGACCGCAAGCGGAATTGCGTTCCTGTCCGACCGCGCGTCCATTGCCCTGCCCTGCTCACCCCACGCCGTATTTCGGCGCCTTCGCAATGGATATAACGGGGGATGACGGAGCGAACGTTAAAACGCCCGGTTGCAGCACGCTGTGCAGGGGTATTTCCGGTGTCATCGTTAAGCAGCGGCTATCGGAAACGATAAAAGGCCGGGCATTCGCCCGGCCTTTGCCGATCATGTTTGAGGGTTTTTTACTTGATCCGGGCAACGCCGCCCGAGATCTCGACCGTTTCGGAGCCGGTCAGCGCTTCGAGGTCACCATTGGGCAGGGTGACGAAGCAGCCATTCGGGCAGAACTCCACCGTCTCGCCAGCGGCCAGCGCCAGCTCGGTCTTGCCGCCGCCTTCGGTCACGATCAACGTCCGCGTCTGAGCGTCCTTGTTGACCGCGCTCGCGGCAAAAGCCGAACCGCCCAGGGCCAGGAAAGCGATGGCGGCAACGACAGACTTCCACATTGCAATTTCCGGTGTTTCCACACCGCCTCTGTTCATTTTCGCAAGGCATTCTCGCCCTTTGCGTGAGAGCTTATATGAGATGTAACCTGAACCGCAACTGAATGGCGCATTCATGCCACAATTGGTTTCGGCAGCCGGACGCAACGCGCCGAGGTGTATCGAGATTCGGGTCAGGCTTTGTCGAAAATGGTGGATTCCGAGAACCGGAGCGGAGCGTACTTGAAAGTACGTGAGCACCGGCCTGCGCCGGCCGAAGTCTTAACTGCACGGCGACTCATGGATGCTTCGGCCGGCGAAGGCCGGAAGCGCAGGAAACCGCCATTTGCAGGCCGGCCTCACGCGAATGTCGATGCACCTCAGCCCGGATCGGGCTTGCGGCCCCTCCGCTTCATCTTGGCGAGCCGTGCCTGCTCGGCCGCGGCCTCCGCCTCCAGCCGTTCGCGCTCGGCGAACTCGGCTTCGATCTTGTCGTCGTCGATCGGCCACGGCTCGTGCTTCGTTGGCTCGACCACGGCGCGCGGCGTCGACGGGATCTCGATGTGCTCGTCCTCGAAGATATCGAAGATGGCGAAGCGGATGTCGTTCTGGACGATGCTGCCGTTCATCACGTCGGCCACGAAGACGCGGATCTCGAATTCCAGCGCTGCAAGTCCGAAATTGGCGAAGAGCACGAAGGGCTCTGGGTTTTTCAGCACCATCGGATGGGCCCGAGCAATGTCGAGCAGAAGGGCATGAACGCGCTTGACATCGCTGCCATAGGCGACACCCACCTTGATGTCGACGCGGCCGAGCTTGTTGCGGTGCGTCCAGTTGCCCACCGCATTGTTGATGAGATTGGAGTTGGGCAGGATCACCGACTGCCGCTGGAACGTCTCGATCTCCGTCGCGCGGACACTGATCTTTCTGACCGTGCCGCTGATGTCGCCGGCGACGATCCAGTCGCCGACCTTGAACGGGCGCTCGGCAAGCAGGATCAGGCCTGAGACGAAGTTCGAGACCACGTTCTGCAGGCCGAAGCCGATACCCAGCGAAAGCGCGCCGGCGACCAGCGCCAGATTGGAAAGATCGATGCCCGCAGCCGATATGCCGACCAGCGCGGCGAGCGCAACGCCTGCATAGCCAACCGCCAGCCGGATCGAGTTGCGCACGCCGGCGTCGACCTTGCCGCGCGCCATGACCGAGCCGTCGAGCCAGCCCTGGAACCAGCGCGTCAGGAAATAGCCAATGACGAAGACAACGATGCCCGTGAGGATGCCGAGGAACGAGATGGTGACGGAGCCGATCGCGACGCCTGTCGCCAGCTTGTAGGCCCAGGCCTCGATATCGCCGGGCTGGAAGCCCCACATCAAAAGGATCAGCGGCAGGAACACCAGCACGATCATCAGGTTGATGGCGATGCTGACCACCAGGCCGAGCTGGTCGAGCGCGGTGTCCTCATAGCTGGAACTGGCCGACAGCCAGCGCCCGACCGAAGTGTCGGCGAAGCCGCCCTCCTCGCCGATCGCCCGCGCCGACAAGAAGCCGATATAGGCGGTGACCAGGGTGGTGCCGGTGACCACGACCTGGATCGAGACGAAAAGCGCAAGACCGATATAGCCGAGCAGTGCCGCGGCGATGGTGGACAGGCCGAGCCCGATGGCAAGGAAGCGAAGCCATGCCGGCCACGGCCGCCACGAGCCGTCTTTAGCCCTGAACGGCTTTAGCAGCCCCATCAGGATCAGGATGACGCCGACGATGACGGTGGCAATGAAGCTTCTTGCAATCGTCAGCGAGAGCGGCGAACCCATCTTCTCGTTGACGACCGACAGGAAGTAGTTGAAGCCGAGAACCACCGCCATGGCAGTGGCCAGCCGCACCAGCCAACGCGCCGGACCGGTTGAGACTGGAATGAGCCGCCAGTTCGGCAGCCGCGGCTCGAGTGCCGCATTGGTCAGCCGGTTGACGCAGAACACCACCGCGATGACCGCGAGCAGCGCGTTGAGGAATTCGCCGATGTCGCCGCGCAGCACGTTGTAATAGTTGAAGAAGAACACGGTCGAGGCGAGGAACGCGCCGAGCGCCAAAGTCGGCAACAGCGTCGACCAGAACGCCACCGAAAGCCGGCTGAGGTAGGACGGCTCTTCGACCGAAGGATCGGCCTCGAAGATGCGTCCGAACAGGCGCCTGCCGCCGATCAGCAGCACGGCTGCCAGCGCCAGCGCCATCAGCGTCGCCGCAAGCATGGCTTGGAACTTGAACTTCAACGCGAAGGTGAGCCAGGACGCCACCGCCTTGTAGAGGCCGCTGAACTGGTCATGAGCGTCGGAAAAGGCCTGCGGGCTCAGCGCATCGGTCAATTGGTAGCGCTTCGTCAGAACGCTGCGGAACAGCGCGCTGCGCATGGTGGCGATCTTGTCGACCAATCCACTGATGCGGATCGACAGGTTCTGCGCGCTGGCGACCACTGCATTGATCTCGGCCTTCTCGGCCGTGAGCGCCGCGCGCTCGTTGGCGACGATCGCAGGCTCCGGCGGCTGCCCCTGCGCCGGTGGCGGCCCCAAAACCTCGATGCGGCTGTTGATGTCGTTGAGGCGCGAACGGAACGCCAGCGCGCTGTTCAGCGCCGCCCGCGAAATATCCTCCAGCTGCAGGCGGATATCGACAAGGCCGGCATCGTCCTGGTCGGGAGCGCCTATTTTCTTCTCCAGGCCGTCGGTCTTCGCCGTCAGATCCTGGATGGCCTTCGTCTGGTCGGCGATGAGCTGCGCGGAGCCCTGGCCGATCGCCTGCGCATCGCGCCGGGCGACGGCTGCGCCGCGACGGCGACAATGGCGAACAGGATAACGCGTAGCAGTCGGAAGATCATGACGTGACGGGCGACTCGCGGCCGAAAAATCCTCGAAAATTCCGCTCTTGATAAAGACCGCCATATCAGGCGGCAAGCCGTCTCCACGCGCGGGCTGACGGCACGGATCGGAGTCGGCCTGTCGAAAAGCAATGGCGCAATCTTGGCTTTGCGCTTCCCGCCTGCTCTATAGTCTGCCGCCTCGCATCAAAAGGACGACAGGAAGAATGGCGGAATACTCAGCCTTTTCGCTGCTCAAGAACGCGCTGACCGGCAACCAGGACTGGAAGCCGGCCTGGCGCAAGCCGGACCCCAAGGCGTCCTATGACGTGATCGTCATCGGTGGCGGCGGCCATGGCCTCTCGACCGCCTATTATCTCGCCAAGGAACACGGCATAACCAATGTCGCGGTGCTGGAAAAAGGCTGGCTCGGCTCTGGCAATGTCGGCCGAAACACCACGGCGGTGCGCTCCAACTATCTCCTGCCGCAGAACACCCGCTTCTACGAACATTCGATGAAGATGTGGGAGAACCTCTCGCACGACCTCAATTACAACGTCATGTTCTCGCAGCGCGGCTGCCTCAATCTCGCCCACACTCCGGCTCAGCTCGACGACTATGCACGGCGCGGCAATGCCATGCGCCATCTCGGCGTCGATGCCGAGCTGATGAGTGTCGACCAGATCAAGCGGCTTGTCCCGGCGCTGGACGTCTCGGGCTCGGCGCGCTTTCCTGTCCTCGGCGGGCTGATGCAGCCGCGCGCCGGCACGGCCCGGCACGACGCTGTCGCCTGGGGCTATGCGCGCGGCGCCGACCGGCGCGGCGTCGACATCATCGAGAATTGCGAGGTCACCGGCTTCCTGCGCGACGGCGACAAGGTCATTGGCGTGACGACGACGCGCGGCGAGATCCGCGCCAGGAAAGTGGCGCTTGCTGTTGCCGGCAGCACCGGCAGCGTCATGCAGCTTGCCGGCATTTCGCATATGCCGATCGAAAGCCATGTGCTGCAGGCATTCGTCACGGAATCGCTGAAGCCGATCGTCGACACCGTTCTCACCTTCGGCATGGGACACTTCTATATTTCGCAGTCCGACAAGGGCGGCCTAGTCTATGGCGGCGACCTCGACGGCTACAACAGCTATGCTCAGCGCGGCAGCCTGCCGATCGTCGACGAGGTGATGAGCGAGATGCTGGCGCTGTTCCCGGGCCTGGCGCGCGTGCGCATGCTGCGCTCCTGGGGCGGGCTTGCGACATGACGATGGACGGTTCGCCAATCATCACCACCGGTCCGCTGCCGGGCATGTATCTCAATTGCGGCTGGTGCTACGGCGGCTTCAAAGCGACGCCGGCGTCCGGCTGGTGCTTTGCATACACCATCGCCAAGGATGAGCCGCACGAGCTCAACGCGCACTTCACACTCGACCGTTTCTACCGCGGCCTCATCATCGACGACAAAGGCCAGGGCGCGAATCCGCGACTACATTAGGTTTTGAATGAAATGCTGATCACTTGCCCCTATTGCGGCCCGCGCGACGTCATCGAATTCACCTATCAGGGCGACGGCAACCGCGAGCGGCCGAGCCGGCCTCGCAGGATCTCGACGCCTGGAACGCCTATGTCTACGACCGACTGAACCCGGCCGGCGACCACAATGAGATATGGCAGCATTCCGGCGGTTGCCGCGCGCATCTGAGGGTCGTGCGCAACACGCTAACGCATGAAATCTCAAGCACCGCCTTCGCCCGCGGCGGACACAAATCCGCCGGCCACAAGACGGAGGGCAGGTCTTGAGCCCGCGCAGGACAGAGACCGGCGGCCGGATCGACCGGCTGCGCACCATCCGCTTCACCTTCGACGGCGCGCCCTATACCGGCCATGCCGGCGACACGCTGGCCTCGGCCCTGCTCGCCAGTGGCGTGACGCTGTTCGGGCGCTCGTTCAAATACCACCGTCCGCGCGGCCTTCTCGCCGCCGGCGTCGAGGAGCCGAACGCTCTGGTGACGGTGCTGCGCGGCGACGTGCGCGAGCCCAACATCCCCGCCACCATGGTCGAGATCTATGACGGGCTCGTCGCCGTCAGCCAGAACCGCTCGCCTTCGCTTGCCTGGGACATCGGCGCGCTCAATCAGCTCGGCGGCAAGATCCTGTCGGCCGGTTTCTATTACAAGACCTTCATGGGACCGGTGATCGGCCCGCTGAAGGGCACGCGCTTCTGGATGTTCTGCGAGCATTTCATCCGCCGTGCCGCCGGGCTCGGCAGAGCGGGCACCGCCCCCGACACCTCGCGCTACGAGCGCATGAACGCCTTCTGCGACGTGCTGGTTGTCGGTTCCGGTCCGGCCGGGCTGATGGCGGCGAAGGCAGCCGCCGACCAGGGCGCCCGCGTGATCCTGGCCGAGCTGGAAGCGAATTTCGGCGGCTCCGCCAACTGGTCTGGCGAAACCATCGACGGCGCGCCGGCCGCCGATTGGGCGGGGCGCATCGTCGGCCAGCTCGAAGGCAATGACAATGTCCGCCTGCTGCCGCGCACGACGGTCTGGGGCTATTACGACGGCAACATGCTTGCCGCCCTCGAACGGGTGACCGACCACAAGGAGGCGACGGCCAAGGGCGAGCCGCGCCAGCGCTATTGGGCGATCCGCGCCAGGACCGTGGTTCTTGCCACCGGCTCCTTCGAGCGTCCGCTGGTGTTTCCCGGCAACGACCGTCCCGGCGTGATGCTGGCCCATGCGGCCGAACGCTACGCCAATGAATATGGCGTGTTGCCCGGCCAGCGCATCGCGCTCTTCACCAACAATGACAGCGCCTACCGGTCGGCCATTGCCCTGAAGAAGGCCGGTGCTGCCGTCGTCGCCATCGTCGATGTCCGCGGCGACATCTCCAACGAGATGCGCAGGCTGGCCAGCGAAGCCGAGGCCGAGTTGCTTGCCGGCCATGCAGTGACCGCCACCGAAGGCGGCAAGGCGCTCACCGGCCTCAAGGTGCAGCGCTTCGAGATGACCAGCGGGGTGCTCAGCGGCGACGAGCGCAGCATCCATGCCGACTGCCTGGCTATGTCGGGTGGCTGGTCGCCCACCATCCATCTCGCCAGCCAGGCTGGTGCGAAGGCGGAATGGAACGAGGAATTACAAGCTTTCCTACCCCCAAGGCCGACACAGAAATGGATCGGCGCCGGCGCCTTCAAGGGTCATTTCATGACCCTTGAAGCAGTACTAGAGGGCCGCGACGCAGGTCTCTTGGCGGCGGGTGCACCAGTTACGTCTGCCCCCTACCCGAACATCGAATCCTTGCCTTGTGACCCCCGCCCGGCGCCGGTCTTCGAGATCAAGGCCAAAGGCAAGAGCTTTGTCGACTTCCAGCACGACGTGACCGCCGAGGACGTGCGGCTTGCCCACCGCGAAGGCTTCGTCTCGGTCGAGCATCTGAAGCGCTACACCACGCTCGGCATGGCGACGGACCAGGGCAAGAACTCCAACGTGCCGGGCCTCGCCATCATGGCCGAGGCGCTCGGCAAGCCGATCCCCGAAGTCGGCACGACGCGTTTCCGTCCGCCCTACACCGCGGTCTCGATCGGCTCGCTGGCGGCCGAGCGCTTCGGCGACTTGAAGCCCGAGCGACTGACGCCGATGCATGACTGGCATCTCGACAATGGCGCGACCATGTATTCGGCCGGCCTGTGGTATCGTCCGATGATCTACGGCCTTGCCGGCGAGACGGTCGAGCAGGCTTACGTGCGTGAAGCGAAAGCGACGCGCGAGAGCGCCGGCATCGTCGATGTCTCGACGCTCGGCAAGATCGCCGTTCAGGGGCCGGACGCGGCGGAGTTTCTCGACCGCGTCTACACCAACATGTTTTCGACACTCGCCGTCGGCAAGGCCCGCTACGGTCTGATGCTGCGCGAGGATGGGCTTGCCTTCGACGACGGCACCACCTGGCGGCTCGGCGAGCAGGACTTCCTGATGACCACCACCACGGCAAACGCCGGCAAGGTGATGCAGCATCTGGAATATTTCCTCGACGTCATTTGGCCCGAGCTGAAGGTCACCGTTACCTCTGTCACCGACGAATGGGCAGGTGCGGCGATCGGCGGTCCGAAAGCCAGGGCAATCCTCGCCTCTTGCGTCACCGGCACTGCCGTCGACAATGCGATCCTTCCTTTCATGGGCATCGTCCATGGCGAGATCGCCGGCGTGCCGGTGATGATCTGCCGGTTGTCCTTCTCCGGCGAAATGGCCTCGAGGTCTATTCCGGAGCCGGCTACGGCACGCGGGTGTGGGAAGCTCTCATCGAGGCCGGCAAGCCGTTCGGCCTGGTCACCTACGGGCTCGAGGCGCTGGGCACCATGCGCATCGAGAAGGGCCACGTCACCGGCGCCGAGATCGACGGCCGCACCACGGCGCGCGACCTGCATCTCGACTGGATGCTGTCGAAGAAGAAGCCCTTCATCGGCTCGGCCATGATGGACCGCGAGGGCCTGATCGCTCCCGACCGGCTGGAACTGGTCGGGGTGATTGCGCTCGACAACCGGGCGCTGAACGGTGGCGGACATATCGTCGAGGAGCTGGACGAAGCCAATCCGCACGATTCGATCGGCCACATCACCGCCTGCTGCTATTCGCCGGCGCTCGGCAAATACATCGCGCTGGCGCTGGTCAAGGACGGCAAGGCCCGCCACGGCACGCGCGCTTTCGTCTCCGATCCGCTGCGCAACCGGTTCGGGCCGATCGAGATCGTCTCCAACCACTTCTACGATCCGGACGGGAGCCGCATGCATGGTTGAGCGCCAATCACCGCTCGAGCCGGTCTACCATCCGGGCTCGCACGGCAATTTCGAACATGGCGTCGACGTCATCCTGTCCGAGGCGCGGCCGGGCTCGATCCTGCAGCTCGCGGCATGGCCGGGCGAAGAGAGGCGCCTGATCGACGCTATCGGCAAGGTCACCGGTCTTGCCCTGCCCGACGGAGCCGGCGGCGGTGTGAGCAATGGCGGCCGTGCCGCCTTCGGCTTCGCGCCGGGGAAATTCACCGTGGTGGATGAGGCCGAAGGCCTGGCCTCGGCCTTCGCCGGCGCCATCACCCCGGCCATCGGCACGCTCACCGATCTCTCGCATGGCCGCACCGCGATCCGTATCGCCGGGCCGAAAGCCGAATGGGTGCTGGCGAAATTCTTCGCCATCGACTTTGCCTTACCGGCCTTCCCGCTGGGCGCCGGCCGCTCGACCAACCATCACGATGTCTTTGCGCAGATCCAGCGCAGCGGCGTCGACCAGTTCGACATCTATGTGTTCCGCTCTTTTGCCCGGTCGTTCTGGAAGGCCTTATGCCACGCCAGCGAGGAAGTCGGCTACGAAGTGCACTGAAGCAGCACCAGCGATTGGTCCAGCCGGCGTCTGGCACTATCGACGGCCACAACTGCTGCTTGAGCCTTGGGCCAGCAGGGCGATAGGTAAGGAATCACGGGTACTTGTCGCGGCAGGCACCCGTTCAGGCAACCAGTTCGACAATTTCCTTCCATGACTGCAGAGACTACGGCGACGGCCACGACCCGCTTCGCACCGGCGGGCGAGCCGTCGATGCTGTTGCCGGCGACCGTCGCCTGCGGCGTGTTCATGACCAGCCTCGACCAGAATGTCGTGGTGACCGCACTGCCCGGCATCGGCGAAAGCTCGATCGGCCGCCGAGCCAACTCGGCCTTTTGATCACCGTCTATGTCGCGAGCCTCATTGTCACGATGCCGCTCGGCGGCTGGCTGGCCGATCGCTTCGGCCTGCGCAACGTCTACTGCTTTGCCTTGCTGATTTTCGCCAGCGCCTCGGCGCTCTGCGGCCTGTCGGAAAATATGTGGATGCTGGTCGCCTCGCGCGCGCTGCAAGGCTTCGGCGGCGCGCTGATGGGCACGCTCGGCCAGGTCGTGATCCTGTCGAGCTTCCCGCGCGACCGCACGCTCAAGATCAACATGTACATTTCGCTCGCCGGCCAGTCCGGGCCGCTGGTTGGCCCGCTCGTCGGCGGCGCGCTCACCACTTACGTTTCCTGGCGCTGGATCTTCTACATCAACATACCGATCGCGCTGACCGCCGCGCTGCTCGCGGCCTCGCTGTTCCCCACGACCACCAAGCCGGTCCGCACGCCTTTCGACGTTCCGGGCTTCCTCCTTGTCGGCAGTGGCATGGCGCTGCTCGTCTTCGGCATGGACTCGCTTGCCGCTAAGGATACCGCAAGCACCAGCATCGCCATGGAACTCGGTTTGGCGATAGCCATCCTCACCGTCGCTGCCTTCTACTGCCTGCGCGCCCGCAATCCGTTGCTCGATCTTAACCTGCTGCGCATCCGCACCTTCCGCATCAGCTTCCTGACCGGCGGCGGGCTCGACACGATCGGGCTGAGCTCGGTGGTCTTCCTTTTGCCGTTGATGTTCCAGCTCGGCTTCGGCATGAGCGCGGTGCGGGCCGGATCGCTGACCTTCGTGGCCGCGATCGGGTCGCTGCTGATGCGCTTCTTCATGCCGCGCCTCCTCAACCGCTTTGGCTTCAAGCGCGTTCTGGTCACCAACACGCCGATCGCCGCCTTGCTGGTCGCCGGCTTCGCCTTGATGCAGGAAGGCACGCCCGCCTGGATCGTGCTCACCTACATTTTCGTCTTCGGCCTCTTCCGCTCCGTGCAGTGGGCATCGACCGGCAATCTCGCCTACTCGGACATCGCGGCCGAGCAGCTCGCGCGCTTCAGCGCGCTCTACTACATCCTCTGGCAGTTGGCGGTGGCGATCAGCGTCGGCCTGGCGGCGGCGCTGCTGTCGCTGCTTGCCGGCGGCGGCCAGGCCAGCGTCAACGACTATCGCATCCTGTTCATTGTCGAGGGCTTGATCACGCTTTGCGCGCTGCTCGCCTATCTCAGGCTCACACCGCGGGACGGCGCCCATGTCAGCGGCCACGGCGCGCGCATGGGCACGGACTAGGAAATCGGGCTGCGGGTCCTCGCCGGCACTATTCCGCGAACGTCACCCAATCCTCGAGCGGCGCGCGGTCGGTGCGGAATTCATTCTCCGGCTTCGAGTTGTCCTCATAGCCGAGCGCCATGCCACAGACGACGACTTCCTCGTCGGGAATGTCGAGCACCGGGCGGATCTGCCGGTGGTAGGGCGCGAAGGCTGCCTGCGGACAGGTATGCAACCCCCTGCCCCTTGCCGCAACCATGATATTCTGCAGGAACATGCCGTAGTCGATCCAGGAACCTTTGTTCAGCCGCCGGTCGACGGTGAAGATCATGCCGACCGGCGCGTCGAAGAAGATGAAGTTGCGGTCGTGCTGCGCCCGCATCTTGTCCACTTCGCGCCGGCCGATGCCGATCGCGCCGTAGAGGCCGAAACCGTTGGCGCGGCGCCGGCTGAGATAGGGCTCGAAGAACTGGTCGGGATAGTAACGGTACTCGTCCCATTCCGCCTTCTCGGCGCGGATGCCGGAATTGAGGATGGCGTCGCTGATGCGCTGCTTCACCTCGCCCTTGGTCACATAGACCCGCCAGGGCTGCATGTTGGTGCCCGACGGCGCTCTTGCCGCCACCGCCAGGATAGCGCGGATCGTGTCGTCGTCGACCATGTCGGGCAAAAAGGCACGCACGGACCGGCGCGAAATGATCGCCTCGTCGACGATCCCCGCATCCTCGGCGATCCGGCTATTCTTCTCCAGCATGGGCCGTCCCTTCACGCATGGCTGGAACCGGCAACTCGATTCCTGCAACGACCATCCGCAGACACTAAAAAACTAAACTGGTCCTCGACCGGACGCCCCACTCGCCGTTCGTCGGCGAGCCTTTGCATCAACCGCCAAAATCGCGCAAGCAAATCTTGTACAGCGTGAAAATCCACTTGATTTTTTCATGAGCTTGCCGTCTCATGAAAATTGTTCAAATTTTTTCATGAGAGACGATTGGCCTCGACCGCTGTCAGATCGGAGCAAGACAATGGCACGCGGTTGCTGGCCGGCGACATCCGCGCCTTGCGCAAGGCCCGCGGGCTGACGCTCACCGAAATCGCGCTGAAACTCGGCCGTTCGGTCGGCTGGGTCAGCCAGGTCGAGCGCGGGCTGTCGGTCCCTTCGCTTGGCGATCTCAGGGCGTTCGCGGAACTCTTCGGCGTGCCGCTCAGCCTGTTCTTCAGCCACGACGTGCCCGTGGAAACCGAGCGCGGCATTATAGTCCGAGCCGGCAGCCGCCGCTCGCTTGGCACAAGCGAATCCGGCCTGGTGGAGGAGCTTCTGTCGCCCGACCTCGGCGGTAGCTTCGAGATGCTGCGCTCGGTCTTCGCGCCGGGCGCCGAGCTGAAGATCGAAGCGCGCCGCCCGACCGAGGAAGCGGGCTATGTCGCGTCGGGCACGTTCGAGATCGAGATCGACGGCGTCTGGCACAAGCTTGGCGAAGGCGATTCGTTCCGCTTCGAGGGCAAGCCGTTCCGCTGGCGCAATCCTGGCGCCGAACCGGCGGTCGTCATCTGGGTGGTTTCGCCACCGGTATATTGAACAATGCATGTCGCCCAAAAATGCGAAGCGGTTTTGGGATAACGACATGCATCAAAACAAAAATCGAAGCGCGAAGCGCTGAGGCTTTGGAGGAGAACATGGCCGGTTTGCCGACCACGGCGCGCGTGGTGATCATCGGAGGCGGTGTCGTCGGCGCCTCATCGCTCTACCACCTCTGCAAGGCCGGCTGGACCGACTGCGTGCTGTTGGAAAAGAACGAGCTGACCTCCGGCTCGACCTGGCACGCCGCCGGCAACGTGCCGACCTTCTCCTCGTCCTGGTCGCTGATGAACATGCAGCGCTATTCGACCGAGCTCTACCGGGGTCTGGCGGAGGCGGTCGACTATCCGATGAACTATCACGTCACCGGCTCGCTGAGATTGGCTCACACCAAGGAGCGCATGCAGGAGTTCCAGCGCGCCAAGGGCATGGGCCGCTATCAGGGCATGGATATCGATGTCGTCGGTCTCGACGAGATCAAGCGGCGATATCCCTTCATCGCGACCCATGAGTTGAAGGGCGCGCTCTACGATCCGAGCGACGGCGACATCGATCCCGCGCAGTTGACCCAGGCGTTGGCCAAGGGCGCGCGCGACATGGGCGCGAAGATCATCCGCTTCTGCCCGGTCACCGGCGTTCGCCGCGAGAACGGCGAATGGCTGGTCGCGACGCCGCAAGGCGAAATCCGCTGCGAGATCGTGATCAATGCCGCCGGCTACCGCGCCGCCGAGGTCGGAAAGATGTTCGGCCGCGAGGTGCCTATGATGGTGATGAGCCATCAATATATCCTGTTCGAGGAAATCCCCGAGCTCGCGGCGTGGACGAAGGAACAGGGCAAGAAACTGCCGCTGCTGCGCGACGTCGACACCTCCTACTATCTGCGCCAGGAAAAAACCGGCATGAATCTGGGGCCGTACGAGCGCAATTGCCGCGCGCATTGGGCGACCCACAACGATCCGATGCCGGAGGATTTTTCCTTCCAGCTCTTCCCCGACGATCTCGACCGGTTGGAGCACTATCTCGCCGATGCGGTCGCCCGCGTGCCGATCCTGGGCACCGCCGGCCTTTCCAAGGTGATCAACGGGCCGATCCCTTATGCGCCGGACGGCAACCCGCTGATCGGGCCGATGCCGGGCGTGCCGAACGCCTTCGAGGCCTGCGTCTTCACCTTCGGCATCGCGCAAGGCGGCGGCGCCGGCAAGGTGCTCGCCGAATGGGTGACCGAGGGCCAGACCGAATGGGACATGTGGTCCTGCGACCCCCGCCGCTTCACGTCGTTCGCCTCGGCACCGGACTATTGCGTCGCCAAGGGCATGGAGATCTATGGCAACGAATACGCCATCCAGTTCCCGCGCCATGCCTGGCCGGAGGGACGCAATCGCAAGCTGTCGCCGCTGCACGATCGCATCAAGGCGCTGGGCGGCCAGTTCGACACCTATAATGGCTGGGAGCGCGCCACCTGGTATGCCGGGCCCGGCGACGACATTTCGGAGGAAGCGACGCTGACATTCCGGCGCGACGGACCGTGGCAGCAGCGCGTGCGCGAGGAATGCCTGGCCGTGCGCGACGCCGCGGGCATCCTCGACCTGCCCGGCTTCTCGCGCTTCAACCTCGAAGGTCCGGGCGCCGCCGAGTGGCTTTCGCTGCAGGTCACCGGCCTTGTGCCGAAGCCCGGCCGCATCGGCCTCGTCTACTTCGCCGACGACAAGGGCCGCATCGTTACCGAAATGTCGGTCGTGCGCCACAGCGAGGACCAGATGACGCTGATCACCGCTGCGGTGGCGCAGTGGCACGATTTCGAATGGCTGAAGTCGCGCATGCCAGCCGATGCCGCCTTCACACTGACCGACCGGACGGAGGAATATTCCACGCAAATCCTCGCCGGCCCGAACTCGCGTAAAATCCTTGCGGAAGTCTGCAACGCTGATCTCTCGCTCTCCTGGCTGACGCATCAGGAAACAAGCATCGCCGGACGCTGGGCGAAGCTGGTGCGCGTCTCCTTCGCCGGCGAGCTTGGCTGGGAAATCCACACCAAGGTCGCCGATACTTTGACGGTCTTCGACGTCGTCTGGGCCGTCGGCCAGAAGCATGGGCTGAAACCCTTCGGCATGTATGCGCTGGATTCGCTTCGGCTGGAAAAAGGCTACCGCGCGTGGAAGGGCGACCTGTCGACCGACTATTCGATCCTGCAAGGCGGGCTCGAGCGCTTCGTCAAATGGGACAAGCCCGACTTCCGCGGCAAGGCGGCGCTGCTCGACGAGAAGCAGCAAGGCGTGAAGAAGCGCTTCGTCACGCTGGTCGTCGAAAACCCCGGCGACTGCGACGCGCCCTATATGTCGACGCTCTGGCATGACGGCAGGATCGTCGGCGAGACGACATCCGGCGGCTGGGGCCATCGCGTGGACAAGTCGATCGCGCTCGGCATGTTGCGCACCGACCTTGCCGAGCCCGGCACGGCGGTCGAAGTCGAGATCTTCGGCGACCGCTTCAGGGCGGTGGTGCAGAAGGATGAGCCGCTGTGGGATCCGAAGAATGAGAGGTTGAGAGCCTGATGCCAAAACCATCAAAGCGCATTGCCGGTATCGTGCCTTCGGGCAAGGATGGTTGGGAAGTCCATTTCGCCGCCTGGAGCCGCAGGGCCGCGGGCGAGGACATCATCGTGCTTTCGGTCGGCGATCACGATTTCGACACGCCCTCGGAAACGATCGAGGCCTGCGTCAATGCCGTGCGTGGCAGCAACCACCACTACACCCCTCTCCCCGGCCTGCCCCGCCTGCGCAAGACGATGGCGGCGGCCTCCACCGCTTGCACCGGCATCCTGACGGAACCTGACGAGATCATTGCTACAGCTGGTGGTCAAGGCGCGCTCTACGCCGCCGTACAGGGCGTGCTCGACCCGGGCGATCACGCCATCGTCGTCGCGCCCTATTACGCCACCTATCCCAACACCTTCAGCGCCGCCGGCGCCAGCTTCACCGTTGTCGAGACGCCGGCCGAGGATGGCTTTCAGCCACGCGCCGATATGATCCGCGCGGCGCTTCGGCCCAACACCCGCGCCATCCTGATCAACACGCCGAACAATCCGACCGGCGCGGTCTACTCACGCGAACGGCTCGAACAGCTGGCGGGGATTTGTAAGGAGCACGACCTCTGGCTGCTGTCCGACGAGGTCTACTGGACCCTCGGCGGCGGCGAGCACATCTCGCCGCGCTCGCTGCCAGGCATGGCCGAGCGCACGCTGGTCATCAATTCCATGTCGAAAAGCCACGGCATGACCGGCTGGCGCATGGGCTGGCTGACCGGGCCGAAGGCGATGATCGCGCTGATGACCGACCTCAATTTGGTGACGACTTACGGCCTGCCGGCGTTCATCTCGATCGCCTGCGCCGAGGCGCTCGAAAACCATTACGGCGTGAAGGAGATCGCCGAGCGCTACGCCGCCCGCCGCGCCGTCTTCCTCGACGCCATACGCGGCGCAAATGAAGTCACCGTGCGCGGCTCCGAAGGCGGCATGTATGTCATGCTCGATGTCTCCGCCGTCGAGCCCGACGACGAGAAATTCGCCTGGGCGCTACTCGACAAGGAAAAGGTCGGCGTCATGCCGGGCTCGAGCTTCGGCGAAGCGGCCGCCGGTCACATCCGCATCAGCCTCTGCCAGCCCGAACCCATCCTTCGGGAAGCAGCACTTCGCGTGCGCCGCTTCGCTTCCAACTATCGCCGCGAGGCCGCATGATCCAGAAATCCGTTCCCACCAAGGCTCGCGCCGTCATCATCGGCGGCGGTGTCTCCGGCTGTTCGGTCGCCTATCACCTGGCCAAGCTCGGCTGGACCGACATCGTGCTGCTCGAACGCAAGCAGCTCACCTGCGGCACGACCTGGCATGCGGCCGGGCTGATCGGCCAGTTGCGTGGCTCGCAGAACATGACGCGGCTGGCGAAATACTCGGCCGATCTCTACGTCAAGCTCGAAGCCGAGACCGATGTCGGCACCGGCATGCGCCAGGTCGGCTCGATCACCGTAGCGCTGACCGAGGAGCGCAAGCACGAGATCTACCGGCAGGCTTCGCTGGCCCGCGCCTTCGATGTCGACGTGCGCGAGATTTCACCGAGCGAAGTCAAGGAAATGTATCCGCATCTCAATGTCTCCGACGTGGTCGGCGCAGTCCACCTGCCGCTCGACGGACAGTGCGACCCGGCCAACATCGCCATGGCGCTGGCCAAAGGCGCGCGCCAGCGGGGTGCCACGATCATCGAGAATGTGAAAGTCACCAAGGTCCACACAAAAAATGGCCGCGTCTCTGGCGTCTCCTGGGCGCAAGGCGAGGATCAGGGCACGATCGAAACCGATATCGTCGTCAACTGCGCCGGCATGTGGGCGCGCGAGCTTGGCCGCCAGAACGGCGTCACCATCCCGCTGCATGCCTGCGAGCATTTCTATCTCGTCACCGAGCCGATCCCCGGCCTCTCTCGCCTGCCGGTGCTGCGCGTGCCAGACGAATGCGCCTACTACAAGGAAGACGCCGGCAAGATGATGCTCGGCGCCTTCGAGCCGGTGGCAAAACCCTGGGGCATGGATGGCATCCGCGAGGATTTCTGCTTCGACCAGCTGCCCGAGGACATGGATCATTTCGAGCCGATCCTCGAAATGGGCGTCAACCGCATGCCGATGCTGGGCACGGCCGGCATCCATACCTTCTTCAACGGCCCCGAGAGTTTTACGCCCGACGATCGCTATTATCTCGGCGAGGCGCCGGAGCTTTCCGGCTACTGGATGGCGACCGGTTACAATTCGATCGGCATCGTCTCCTCCGGCGGCGCCGGCATGGCGCTGGCCCAGTGGATCAACGACGGCGAGGCGCCCTTCGACCTCTGGGAGGTCGACATCCGCCGCGCCCAGCCCTTCCAGAAGAACCGCCACTATCTCAAGGAGCGCGTCTCCGAAACGCTCGGCCTGCTCTATGCCGACCATTTCCCCTACCGCCAGATGGCGACATCGCGCGGCGTGCGCCGCTCGCCGCTTCACGAGCACCTGAAGGCGCGCGGCGCCGTCTTCGGCGAAGTGGCAGGTTGGGAGCGCGCCAACTGGTTTGCCCGCGAAGGCCAGGAGCGTGAATACCGCTATTCCTGGAAGCGGCAGAACTGGTTCGACAACCAGCGCGAGGAGCACCTCGCCGTCCGCAACGGCGTCGGCCTGTTCGACATGACCTCCTTCGGCAAAATCCGCGTCGAGGGCCGCGATGCCTGTGCCTTCCTGCAGCGGCTCTGCGCGAACGACATGGACGTCGCGCCGGGCAAGATCGTCTACACTCAGATGCTCAACGCCAAAGGCGGCATCGAGAGCGATCTCACCGTGACGCGGCTTTCGGAGACGGCCTTTTTCCTCGTCGTTCCCGGCGCCACCTTGCAGCGCGATCTCGCCTGGCTGAGAAAGCATGTCGCCGACGAGTTCGTCGTCATCACCGACCTGACAGCGGCCGAAGCCGTCATCTGCCTGATGGGTCCGGATACGCGAAAACTGATCCAGAAGGTCAGCCCGAACGACTTCTCCAACGAGGCCAATCCGTTCGGCACCTTCCAGGAGATCGAGATCGGCATGGGGCTGGCCCGTGCGCACCGCGTCACCTATGTCGGCGAGCTCGGCTGGGAACTCTATGTCTCGACCGAGCAGGCGGCTCACGTCTTCGAGGCGATCGCCGAAGCCGGGACCGATGTCGGCCTGAAGCTTTGCGGCTTGCATACGCTCGATTCCTGCCGCATCGAAAAGGCCTTCCGCCATTTCGGCCACGACATCACCGACGAGGACAATGTGCTGGAGGCAGGCCTTGGCTTTGCGGTGAAGACGGCCAAAAGCAACTTCATCGGCCGCGACGCGGTGCTCAGGAAAAAGGAAGCAGGCCTCAGCCGCCGGCTGGTGCAGTTCCGCCTCAAGGACCCGCAGCCGCTGCTCTTCCACAACGAAGCGATCCTGCGCGACGGCAAGATCGTCGGCCCGATCACCTCGGGCAATTACGGCCACCATCTCGGCGGCGCGATCGGTCTCGGCTATGTGCCCTGCCAAGGCGAGAGCGAGGCGGAGGTACTGGCTTCATCCTACGAGGTGGAGATCGCCGGCGAGCGCTTTGCGGCGGAAACGTCGCTGAAGCCGATGTACGACCCGAAGGCGGAACGGGTGAGGATGTAGCGGCCTTTCCTTCTCCCCGTAGAACGGGGAGAAGAAAGCTAACCTCAAAACCTCTCCAACCTCGCCCTTACCTTGCCAAGAAACGCTGCCCGGCTCTTCGGTGTCGAGGAATCCATCAGATAGTGCGCTAGGAAGAATGTCTTGCAGCGGGTGGCGCAGATTGCCCGCATGCCGCGCAGGATCGTCTTGCGGCCAGGCTGGCCGACCACCACGCTCCACCATGTCGGCGCGCCGCAGGTGGTGATGACGCCGACCTTGGTCACGTGGGTCATCAGCGATTTGATCCTGCCCCTTCCGACCGGCAGCTTGAAGGCGATATCGGTAGCCCAGACGCGGTCGAACCAGCCCTTCAGCATCGCCGGCAGGCCGTACCACCAGGTCGGATAGATGAAGAGGATCGCCTCGGCCCATTGCAGATATTCGAAATGCGGCTCGAGCGCCGGGTCGTCCGGCGCGCGGTGGTTGTAGGAACGCCGCTCCTCGCAGCTCATCACGGGATTGAAATTCTCGGCGTAGAGGTCGAGCAGCCTCACGTCCCAGCCTCTCCCCTTCAACACCTCGACGGCGGTGTCGCGGATCGCCGCGCAATAGCTTTCGGGCACCGGATGGCAATAGACCACCAGCGCGCGCATCAGAATTGATCCATGCTGACTGCCACCTTCGCCATGAAGGCTTTGCGCGTCTCGTCGGTCGACAGATTCATCGAATAATGCGCGAGATAGGAGACGGAAGCGCCGGGCTTGATGGTGGCTCGCAGCATGCGCTTCACCACCTTGCGCGGTGGATCGCCCATCAGCATGGCGCGGAAGCGGCTGCCGCCATAGGTGGTGACGGCGGCGAGCTTGCGGATGTTGTGCAGCGTCGGCTGCACCTTGCCGTCGATGAGCTTGAACGACACGCCGGGCAGGAAGACACGGTCGAAGAAGCCTTTCAGGATTGCCGGATAGCCGTAGTTCCAGACCGGAAACGACAGCACCAGCGCTTCGGCTTTGCGTAGCCTATTCACGTAGCCGGCCACCGCATCGGCCGGCCCGCGCTGGTCGTGGTAGCCGAGCCGCTCGGCGCGCGTCAGCCGCGGGTCGAAGTCCTCGGAATAGAGATCGCAGTCGTCGACCGCATGGCCTGCCGCGGAGAGCCGCTCGACGATCGTCCGGTGCAGGCCGGCATTGAAGCTGGTCTCCACCGGATGAGCGAAGAGCACGAGGACGTTCATCAACTTGCCCTCTGCAGCCCCTTGAACAGGAACGACTTGCCGGAGCGGTAGTCATAGTCCGGATTTTCCCAGGCGATCATCTTGCCGGGATTGAGCAGCCCTTGCGGGTCGGTCTCGCGCTTGAAGGCGAGTTGGACATCGTCGGTCCGCTTCATGCCCCCTTCCTCCAGCGTGTAGCGGTGCGGATTGAAGATCCAGCAGCCATTGTCCTCATGGATGCGGATGATCTCGTCCAGCCGTTCCTCCGTCGTGAACCGGACCAGCGGCAGGCCGGCGGCGCCGATCGCGCCGTCGAAGCGGATGAATTCCAGATGCGCCGGCACCTCGTCGCCGAAGCGGTCGACCATCGCCTTGACGTGAGCGAGATGATCCGGCGACGGATAGCGCGCCTGCAGATAGGTGATCGTCGGGTCGACCCGGATGGCGCGCAGCGTCGTGTGGTTCCAGGTCAGCTCATAGGCCGGCGGCAAACCCTTCAGGTCGACCTCCTGATCGGCCCGGAAGACGATCTCGCCCTTGCCGCTGCGGACGAAGGCGACGAAGGCGTCCATCGCATGAGGCGCGATCATGCACACCACGATGCTCTGCTCGCGCCGGAAGAATTTCTGGTGCCGCTTGAAATAGTCGTAGGGAATAGGTGCGGCGATCGGCGTGATCAGCTTCGCCAATATGCCGTCCTGGATGGCGAGGTCGTTGCCGAAGCCGGCGGCATCCATGAAATCGTCGAAGCCGACGATGACGTCGATCCAGTCATAGGAAGCGGTGAGCGGCATCTCGACCTCGGTGATGATGCCGTTGGTGCCATAGGCGTGCATGACCTTGAGCACGTCCTCGCCGGTAAGCTCCATGACGCGCGGCTCGGCTTCCATGGTCACGGTCCTGAGACGAATGACATTGCCGAGGTCGCGCAACCCACCCCAGCGGATCGAGCCGACGCCGCCCGAGCCGCCGGCGACGAAGCCGCCGATCGAGGCCGTGTTGTAGGTGGAGGGCGACATGCGCAGTTCCTGCGCGGAATGTGCCCGCGTCGCTCTGTCGATGTCGGCCAGAACCGCGCCCGGCCCACTCACCACGCGGCCCGGCGCGATCGTCTTGACCTCATTCATCTCGGCAAGGTTTAGCACCACGCCGCCCGATAGCGGCATCGCCTGGCCGTAGTTGCCGGTGCCGCTGCCGCGGGGCGTCACCGGAACGCCGTGCCGGTGGCAGGCGGCGAGCACGCGGATCACCTCGGCCTCGTTCTTCGGCGTGACGATCAGGTCGCCTTTGATGTGGTCGAGCTGCTGCTTGAGCACCGGGCTGTACCAGTAGAAGTCGCGGCTCTTCTGCTGGACGATGGCCGGATGGTCGTCGACCTTCAGCCCTTCGAGGTCGCGCTTCAGCGCTGCGATATCCATCATTCCACCATCAGTTCGTCCAGTTCGGCATAGTCGGGCAGCCTACGTTCGATCGCCCGGCCGTCGCGTACGACGATGCGATCCGATTCGGGCCTCGACAGCAATTCGGTCCAGCTCCGCCCCTTGAAGACGATGAAGTCGGCGCTGCCGCCGGCGGCGAGCGTGCCGGCGCCGTCCAGCCGCATCACCTCGGCCGGCGTCGCCGCCACCGCCTTCGGCCAGTCGCCGACCGGATGATCGAAATGCAGGATTCGCGTCGCCATGCGGTAGACCTCCAGCATATCGAGATCGCCGTAAGCGTAGAACGGGTCGCGCGTGTTGTCGGAGGCGATCGCGACCTTGATGCCGCGCGCCTTCATCTCATGCAGCAGCGTCACGCCACGCCAGCGCGGCGTCGTCTTGTCGTTGCGCCTGTCCTGCAGATAGAGGTTGCACATCGGCAGCGACACCGCGGCGAGGCGCGCCTTGGCCACCTTGTCCAGCGTGTCGAGAACCTCGAGGTCCGGCTGGCGCGAGAGCGAACAGCAATGGCCGACGAGGATGTTGCCGTCAAAACCGTTCCACAGCGAGGCTTCGGCGATCTTCTTCAACGAGACGGCCGAGACGTCGTCGGTCTCGTCGGCGTGGAAATCGAGATCGAGCCCATGCTTGATCGCCTGGGCAAAAACCTGGTCGAGCAATTCCTCGAGATCGGGCACCATATAGGTGACGACGCCCAGCACGCCCTTCGCCGCGGCGACGCGCTTGGCCAGCCGCTCGAACCAGGCCTTGTCGCGCACGCCTTCGATGCCGAGCAGGCAGGCGGCCTGCAGCTCGATGCGCCCGCGCCAGTTTTCGCGCATCGCCTCGAACACTGGCCAGGAGATCTCCTCCTGCGGCGGCACGCTGTCGAGATGCGTGCGCAAGGCCTTCGTGCCGTACGCGTAAGCGCAGCGCAGCGAGAAATCCATGCGGCGCGCGACGTCTTCCGCGCTCCAGCGAGCGGTGCGGTCGGCGCCGGTGGCGTTGAGCGCGCCCATGAAGGTGCCGTCGGGATTGGGTTTTCGCGGCCAGATATGGCCCTTGTCGATATGGGTGTGGCAGTCGACGAAGCATGGCAGCACGATGCGGCCGCCGAGATCGATGGCATCGGCCGCGGCCTTCGCACGTCCATGTGCGGCAATGCCGGAAATCTTGCCGTCGGCGACGGTGATATCGGCAAGCGTGAAACCATCGGCGTCGAAGGCTGCGGCAAGGCCCGGCGTCAGCGACTGATGAACACGGACGTTAGCGAGTTCGTATGATGCTGAGTCCGGAATCAAATGCCGCTCTCCTGGGTGACGAGACGAACCACCCTAGCGCTCCTGCTTCAGCGCGCTCTCGTGCCAGCGGCGCAGGATGAGATGCGACACCAGCGACAGCACCAGGAAAATCAGGATGCCGGTGAGCGAGATCAGGATCAGCGCCGCGAACAGTCTCGGCGCGTTTAACCTATAGCCGGCCTCGATGATGCGGGAGGCGAGTCCGGACGATTGCCCCTGCGCGCCGGCGACGAATTCCGCCACCACCGCGCCGATCAGCGACAGGCCGCCGGCGATCTTCAGGCCGCCGAGGAAATAGGGCATCGCCGCCGGCAGGCGCAGATAGCGCAATTGCTGCCAGCGTGTCGCGCCGTTGAGCTTGAACAGGTCGCGCAGGTTGCGGTCGACCGAGTTCAACCCAAGCGTGGTGTTGGAGAGGATCGGGAAGAAGGCGACGATCCAGGCGCAGAGCAGAAGCTTGGTCGTCTGGTTGTTGATGTAGATGTTGATCAGCGGGAAGATCGCGACGATCGGCGTCACCTGCAGCACGATCGCAAAGGGGAAGAACGACATCTCCACCCATTTCGACTGCGCGAACAGCACCGCCAGCCCGACGCCGCCGATGACGGCAAGCAGCAGGCTGAGGAAGGTGATCCGAAGCGTCACCAGCAGAGACGAGGACAACAGGCCGGCATCGTCATGCAACGTCTGCAGCACCACGCCGGGACGCGGCAGGATGTATTGCGGAATCTCGTTCCAGACGCAGATGCGGTCCCACAGCCAGATCGCCAGGATCATGATTGCCAGCGGCAGCACCCATTTGCCGATCCGTTCCAGCCGCTCCTGGCGGACGCGGCGCGCCTCTTCGGGATCGAGCTTGAGGGCGGTGTCTTCAGTGGCCGTCATGATGAGGTCCGGCGGTTGACTTGATGGCATTGACCAGCACGTCCGAGGCCTGCCGGCAAAGCGCCGCATAGTCGGGCGAAGTCCGGAACGCCTCGTCGCGCGGATAAGGCGCATCCACGGCAAGCTCGCCAAAGACGCGGCCCGGCCGCGCCGCCATGACGACGACGCGGCTGGACAAGAACACGCTTTCGAAAACGCTGTGGGTGACGAAGACGACGGTGAAGCGCTCGTCCCGCCAAAGCTCCAGAAGGTCATTGTTGAGCTTGAAGCGGGTGATCTCGTCGAGCGCGGCGAAGGGTTCGTCCATCAAAGGATGCGTGGCTTGGTCACCATGGCGCGGGCGATCGAGACGCGCATCTTCATGCCGCCGGAAAGCTCGCGCGGCACGGCGTTCTCGAAGCCGGTGAGGTGGACGCGCGACAGCATCTCCATCACCGCGGGCTCGGCCCCGGCGCGCGACACACCTTTCAGCCTGAGCGGCAGCCAGACGTTGTCGAAGACGCTGGCCCAGGGCAGCAGCGTCGGCTCCTGGAAGACGAAGCCGATATTCGCCCGGTCGATCGAGCCGCGCCAGTCGAGCTGGCCGGAGGTCGGCGTCGACAGGCCGGCGATCAGCCTGAGCGCAGTCGACTTGCCACAGCCCGACGGGCCGAGCAAGCTGAGGAAATCGCCTTCCCGGATCGCCAGGTCGACCTTGCTCAGCGCCGTCACGCCGTTGGAAAAGACCTTGCCGACATTTCGCAGCGAAAGCAGCATCGGTCTGTCGCCCGATGCCTGCTTCCGCGCCACTTTCTCCTGGATCATGTCAGGCAGGCCGCCTTACTTCTTCAGCTCCAGCCCGACGCCCTTGTTGATGAAGGCGAGCGTGTAGGCCTTCTTGATGTCGATGCCCGGCTGCGCGACCTTGGCCTTGACCATCTTGTCGTAGAAGCTCTGGATGCGAGCTTCGGTCATGGCGCCAATGCCGAGCTTTTCCGAATCGCCGGAATCGACAATGCCGAACTTCTTCAGCTGCTCGATCGAGAAGGCGATCTGCTCATCCGTCATGTCCGGATTGTCCTTCTTGATCATCTCGTTGGCAGCCTTGTTGTCGCCGTAGAGATAATTGTACCAGCCCTTGGCCGAGCCATCGACGAAGCACTGCACCACCTCGGGTCGCTTGTCGACCGTTTCCTGCATCACCTCGATCGTCGTCGCGTAAGTATCCCAGCCATTGTCGGCGAGCAGGAACTGGTTCGGCATGAATCCACCCTGCTTTTGCACGGCAAAGGGTTCGGACGTCACATAGCCCTGCTGGATCGACTTCTTGTTGGCGATGAAGGGCGCCGGATTGAAGGTGTATGGCACGCGCTTGGCGGCATCGAAACCAAGGTCCGTCACCATCCACTGGAAGAAGGTCTGCGCGCCCTCGTCGCCGAGGATATACTGGTCGGCGTTCTTCAGGTCTTCCCATTTGTCGAGCCCCTGCCCCGGCTGGGACATGATGACCTGCGGATCCTTCTGGAAGTCGGCGGCGACGACGCGCATCGGAATGCCCTGCTGCACCGCATCGAAGGCCGAGAGCAGGTTGCCGCCCATATAGAAATCGATCTTGCCGGCAAGCAGCATCGGCCGGCCGCTGACCTGCGGGCCGCCCTGCATGATGGTCACGTCGAGGCCGCAGGCGGCATAGGTGCCGTCGGCGATCGCCTGGTAGTAGCCGCCATGTTCCGGCTCGGCCAGCCAGTTGGTGCCGAAGGTGACTTTCTCGTTGGCGGCGGCACCCAGCGTGCCGGCAGCAAGCAGCGCTATCGCACCCGCCAGGATCTTTTCTTTTCCGTGCATAAACATCACCCTCTGTTGGCTCCGGCGCGCTGCGCGCTGGGCTCGACACCATTTGTTCAAGAAGCAAGACACATGCCACCGCCTGGGCCGCCTGCTTGCGCGGCAGTCATTGCCGAGACCGGACGGGTCATGCTGTACGGGAGGCATCGTGCCTATTTTTTGGACGCCTGTCCATAATCGCCCCGGGCGGCACGCACCGCATCTTGAACGTTTCATGAATCGAGCCTTAGTCTGCCATCGGACAGGAGAATGCCATGCTCAAATACCTTGCCCCCCAATCGATCAAGCCGCCCTTTGCCCGCTACAGCCACGGCGTAGAAATCCCGGCAGGAAAGCGCATTGTCTTGTGCTCGGGCCAACTGGGCATCGGTCCTGACGACGCTGTCCCGGAGGATGCCGGCGCGCAGACGGAGCTGTGCTTCAAGAACATCGCCGCGATTCTTAGCGAAGCCGGGCTGACGCTAAACGATGTCGTGCGCATCAACGCCTTCGTCACCGATCGCGCGCATCTGCAGGCCTATATGGACGTTCGCAATCGCCTGTTTTCCGATCCGGCGCCGGCTTCGACGCTGATGATTGTCACCGGCTTCGCTCGCCCCGAATTCAAGGTCGAGGTGGAGGTTCTAGCGGCCGGCTGATGGTTGCCCGCGACCGCCAGGCGTTTTAGATCATCCCAATGAGGCCAATCGGGAGACGAAAGTGACGACAAGACGTGTGTGGTGGGGCGACTACCGGACGACCGAATACGCCTCGATCGACGCGGAAGCGACCATCGCCGTCCTGCCGGTGGCGGCGATCGAGCAGCACGGCCCGCACCTTCCGGTGTCGACTGACACCTCGGTCATGACGGGCATGCTGGAGACGGTGATCGCCCGCCTGCCCGACGACCTCGATATCCGCATCCTGCCTGTACAGGCGGTTGGCAAGTCGAACGAGCATCTCCATGCGCCTGGAACGCTCACTTTGCCGGCCACCACCCTGGTCGATGCCTGGACCGAGCTTGGCCTGTCAATCGCACGCGCTGGGGTCAGGAAGCTGATCGTCGTCAACTCGCATGGCGGCAATGAAGAGATCATGGGCATCATCACGCGCGAATTGCGCGTGCGTGCAAAAATGCTGGCGGTGAAGACGAGTTGGCAGCGCTTCGGCCGGCCGGCCGGCATGTACACCGAGTTGGAGGACCGGCACGGCATCCATGGCGGGGACGTCGAGACCTCGCTGATGCTGCATTTCCGGCCGGATCTCGTCGACATGAGCAAGGCCGAAAATTTCGTCTCCAATGTCGGCCGCGCCGAAAAGGAATTCGCCCTGCTGCGCCACACCGGCACGCATGCTTTCGCCTGGATCGCCAGCGATCTCAACGCCAACGGCGTGGTCGGCGACGCCAGCATCGCCACGGCCGAAAAGGGCCGGCTGACCGCCGAGCATCAGGCCGACGGTTTTATCAACCTGGTCCGGGATGTGCGTAAGGCGAAGCTTGCCGACTGGCTGTCATAGCTGAACAGCGCGAGCTCAACTTTCAATAGTGAGCTCGAACGGGGTCCCTTCAAAAGCGTCGGCGCCACGGCCGATCGCCGCGATTGCCGCGATCATCCGGCCGTCGCGTCCGAGCAAGGTGTCGGCGACGGCGATCAGCCGTGGATTTGGCGTCGCTGACGGCGAGAGGAAACGCAGCGTCTTGGCCAGTTCCGCCTCGTCGCGTTTGGGCGCCAGTGCTGCCGCAATGATATAGGCGGACGCCGTAGAGCGGCTGATGCCGGCGTAGCAGTGCACGACCATCGGCTTTGCCCTGTCCCAGCGATAGGCGAAGTCGAGAAGCGCGCGCACATGCTCCTCGCCCGGCATGGTCATGCCGTCCTGCGCGACAGCGATATCATGCATGACCAGATGCAGATGGTTCTCCGCCAGGATCGAGGCCGGGCGGATAACCTCGGTACCCGCCGCAAGCAGCGACAACAGCCGCTCGGCGCCGGTTCTCGCCACCGTTTCCTCGACCTTGGACAGCGAACAGACATGGATCATCGCACGATCTCCTTCGCCGCATCGTCGCGCCGCGAGGCCCAGGCCGCAAGCGCGCTTTCGACGCGCTGCCATTCGGCCTCGCTGGCCGGCAGGCCGGCTCGCAAGACTTGCGGCCGGTCGGCAAAATGGCGCAGTAGGATGCCGTGTGCGCCAAGCGCCGAAAACAGAGTTGGGGCTTCAGGGAAAGACAAATAGCGGAACAGGGTCGTGCCGCCGGCGACCGGCACGCCGAACTTGCTGAACAGCGCGTCGAGCCGCCCAGCATCTTCTGCGAGGCGCCTGCGCATGGCTGCTTGCCATTCGGTATCGGAGAGCCCGCGGATGCCATATTCGAGCGCCGGTCCGGCGACAGCCCAAGGCCCGAACTGGGCGTCCAGCCGCTCGACCATCAGTTGGTCGGCGAGCGCAAAGCCGAGCCTCACACCAGCGAGCCCGAAGAACTTGCCGAAGGAGCGCAACACCACGATCCCGCCCTCCCCGACATCGCCGGCCAGGCTGTGTTCAATCGGGCCGACATCCATGAAAGCCTCGTCGACGACCAGCAGGCCACCCCTCGCGCGAAGCCGGGCGGCGAGATTAAGCAATCGATCCCTTTCGATCACTCGCCCGTCCGGATTGTTCGGGTTGACCAGCACCGCGAGGTCGGCGTCCGCGAGGGCGTCGAAATCGTCCACCTCCGCCACCGCATGCCCTGCGATCGCCGCGGCTCTGGCGTGCTCGGCATAGGTCGGACCGAGCACCAGCGCCTTGCCGGGCCTCGCCAGCGAGGCGACGCGCGGCAGGAGGATCTGCGTGCCGGGCGCGGCTGCGATATGCGCCGCCGACGGGGCGCCATAGGTCCCGGCCGCAATTTCGGCCAATTCGCGCAGTCGTTCGGCTTCTGGCAATCGCGACAGGGCGGTGGCGGGCACGTCGAAAAGCGGGTAGGAGTGCGGATTGATACCTGTCGAAAGATCGACGAAAGGCCGTGGCGCGTGGGGGAAGAGCGCGCTCGCCCGGCCAAGGGATCCGCCGTGATCCACTGCAGCAATCGCTCCACCAAGAAGCTTCATGTCGATCCTGATCGCTTTCCTATCACTCGCCGTTGAACGTACCCTTGGCTATCCGGACTGGCTGTTTAACGCCATCGGTCATCCGGTAACCTGGATCGGCAGGCTGATATCCTTTCTCGATCGCCGGCTCAACCGCGCCACCGATTCCGACGAATTGCGTCGCCGCCGCGGCGTCCAAGCACTGGTGGTCATCGTGCTGGTGCCGGCCCTCATCGGACTGACGCTGCATGTCCTGCTCTGGCAGATCTTCCCGTTAGGCCTCGTCATTGCCGCCATCCTCGGCTCCTCGCTGCTGTCGCAGAAGAGCCTCGCCGAGCATGTCGAGGACGTCGCCGATGCGCTGGAGACCGGCGGCCTGACGCTCGGCCGCATCGCTGTTTCGCGCATCGTCGGCCGCGATCCGGACAAGCTCGACAAGGCGGGCGTCGCCCGCGCCGCGATCGAAAGCCTGGCCGAGAATTTTTCCGACGGCATCGTCGCGCCCGCCTTCTGGACCGGTATCGGTGGGCTGGCGGGAGGTGCCGCCTACAAGGCCGCAAACACCGCCGATTCGATGATCGGCCATCGCACGCCGAAACACGAGGCCTTCGGCCGCGCCGCGGCGTTATTCGATGACAGGATCAACCTGCCCGCATCGCGACTCACCGGCCTGCTGATCGTGCTCGCGGCCTTCCTGGTCAAGGGCGCCGATCCTCGCAATGCCTGGCAGGTGATGCGCCGCGACGCGAAGAAACATCGTTCGCCCAATGCCGGCTGGCCGGAAGCCGCCATGGCCGGCGCGCTGGGGCTGTCCTTGGCCGGGCCGCGCAGCTATGGCGGCGAGATCGTCGAGGACGCCTTCATGGGCGAAGGCGGCCGGCGTGAAGCCGAAAGCACCGACATAAGGCGGGCGTTGAAGCTCTACCGAGTCGCCGACTTGCTGTTGATCTGCCTGTTCGGGGTCCTTTCGGCGGCGGTGATCTACCTGACCATTTCGATCAGCAGCTAGGCGCTGACGTGATTTACCACGAGACGCGGATTTCCTTCGCGGCTGGATCCACAGCGGCGCCAAACCTTTTAATCGCGTAGCCACCAGCGGCGACGGGCGAAGATTTCAGCACCGGCTCAATCACATGGAAAAGCTTCTCGGCGTCTGGTCCGTACAAATAGAGGGTGCATTTGCCCTCGCCGAACTCATCGCCATCAAATTCGCCGGCACCAGCATCTGAAACGACTTGGTTCAATCGATCTTCAAGAACTTGAACCGATTGGCGCTCTTGCAGTGCTCCAAACTGACCCCCGCTCAGAAGAAGATAGACAATTACCGCTTGTTCCAACGGACGTCTCCCAACGTACGCAGCTAAAATTCGATTCCCTGCTGCGCCTTCACGCCTGCCGAGAAATGGTGTTTGGTCAGCCCCATCTCCGTAACCAGGTCCGCCGCCTCGACGAGCAGCGGCTTGGCGTTGCGACCGGTGACGACGACATGCAAATCCTCACGGCGCGCCTTGAGCGCCGCGACCACTTTTTCCAGGTCGAGATAGTCGTAGCGCAGCGCGATGTTGAGCTCGTCGAGCACGACCAGGCTGATCGACGGATCCGCCATAAGCTCAAGTGCCTTGGCCCAGGCGGCCTCGGCGGCGGCGATGTCGCGCTTCAGATCCTGGGTCTCCCAGGTGAATCCCTCGCCCATCGCATGCCAGACGACACGATCGCCGAAAGCGGCGAAAGCGTCCTTCTCGCCCGTGTGCCATTTGCCCTTGATGAACTGGACGACGCCGACGCGCTTGCCGTAGCCCAGCATCCTGAGTGCCAGGCCGAAGGCTGCGGTGGTCTTGCCCTTGCCCGGTCCGGTGTTGACGATCAGCAGGCCCTTCTCGATCGTCTTGCCCGCCACCTCGGCATCCTGCACCGCCTTGCGCTTGGCCATCTTGGCGCGATGGCGCTCGGCATCCTTGTCGTCAATGGTCTTGTCGTCCGCCATGTCATTTCACCTTGAGCGGCAGCCCCGCCACCATCGTCAGCACGCTGTCGGCGACGGCCGCGACCTGCTGGTTGAGCCGCCCGGCGGCGTCGCGGAACCGGCGGGCCAGCGCATTGTCCGGCACGATGCCGAGCCCGACTTCGTTCGACACCACGAACCAGGGCCCACGCGGGCGCGACAGCACATCGGAGAGTCGCCGGCATTCGGCCTCGATATCGTGCTCCGCCAGCATATGATTGGTCAGCCACAATGTCAGGCAATCGATCAGCACCGCCTGGTGGTTGGGCAACGCCTCGATCGCGCCGGCGAGATCGAGCGGTGCATCAATCGTCACCCAGCCTTCGCCGCGCCGAGAGCGATGCAGCGCGATGCGCTCGCGCATCTCGTCGTCATAGGCCTGGGCGGTGGCGATATAAGTCCAGGGCGATGGGCTTGCCGTCGCCAAGGTTTCGGCATGCGCGCTCTTGCCGGAGCGCGCGCCGCCGATGATGAAGGTCAGGTGACCTTCGGCGCGATCAGGCAAAGCTGCCGCGCAGGCTGGTCGCCGTGCCGGTGAAGCGGCCGCGCACCACGCCGACGACCGCACCAAGCACCAGCCAGAACACCAGGTCGGTGAGCGTCACCGCGACCACGAACTGGTGATGCAGCCCTTCCGGAATCGTCGTCTCGAAGCTTTCGGGCTGCGGCGCGCCGACGATATGCGGCGCGACGATCAGCACGACCGCCAGGATGGCCAGCGGCAGCGACTTGCGGAAGGCGATCAATCCGAGGCCGATCGCCGTCGCCGCCACTGTCGAAATCCACCAGATCTGGCGCGGCAGGAGCTCGGCGGCCGGCATTGCCGGCAGTTCCGGAGGCAGGCCGAGGCCGGGCGCCAGCGTGAAGACGGCAAAGCCGGCAAGGCCCCAGAACACGCCCTGGCGCCAGTTGCCGATGCCGCCGGCGAATTCGGAGACAGCGACCAGGATCAGCGCGAAGCCGATACCGGTGACGATGTTGGCGACGACATTGAAGGCGAAGCGCTCGAAGCCGTCGGCCGGCGCCCAGCCCTCGTCTTCGGCCGGAGCGGCCGTCTCGGCGGGCGCCGGAGCAGCGCTGGTCATCGCGTTGTCCGCTGGAGCGGCCGAACTCATCGCATTGCTGTTTGTGCTGGCGGCATGATCATGCTGATGACCGCCGCCGGCCTTCTCATAGACTTCCGCCTTCAGGATCAGCGGCACGGTCGCATAGGCTTGCATGCAGGCGAGCACGACGCCCGCCACGAGCCCCGCGATCGCCGCGATGAACACGACGTTGCGAAACAGATTCATGATATCGAGCCTGGCTTAGTGGCAGGGAAATGCCATCGAGTGGCGATAGTCGTGGGCAGCGTTGTGGACCGCATCGACATGCGAGAAGCCGACAAAGCCGACGACGAAGATGCCGAGCAGCGCCGCCATTGCCAATTGCATGATGCGCGACTGCGAGGAGACGGAGGTGCCGAGGGAGACGGAAGCGGTATTCATGTCTTGTCCTTTCGCCCTCCACCCGAGGGCATAGAAGTCAACTATCCTGTCGCCGGCAGGTCTCCTGGCTCGCGGATCCACGCCCTTCCCCACCTTCCCGAGGAAAATCCTCAGTGGTCTTGGGGAGGACTACCGCACACAGTTGCGGGGGCAGCCACGGCTTTGGGCAGGAAGTTCGCCCTCACCGCATTCCCTCTTGGCTCCAAAAACGGAACCGACGACGGCAGCGACTATAGGCAGAATCGTCGCGACCGGCAAACCAAATTCCGTCACGCCGGAGCGCGATTGCGCCACGCATTGGCGTGCTAGGAGCCAGCGATCCTTTCGGCAACAAGCTGCTGCAGCCGCCACAGATGGGCGTCATGGATGCCGCGCGCTTCGAGATTCTTCACCGTGTTGTAGAGATAGTCTGCGCCTGAACCCCAGTGCCCGCAGGACGTCGCCAGCCTCTCGACCACCACCTTTTCCTCAAGCGGTCCGGCATAGGTGGTGCCCTTACGGTTGATGACGAAGGCCAGCGCCCGGAAGGGGCCGGCATCGCTCATCAGCTTAAGCAGCCGCGCATGGTAGCTTGTCGGCTTCAGCGTCACCTCGCGCCGCAGAAGCTTGTCCAGCTTCTGGCGGCGGTCGCCGTCGCTCAGCCGGAAGGCAACACCCTTGCATTGCCCGCCACGATCCAGAGCCATCATCAGACCCGGGATCTCCTTGGTGCCGCGCCAGCGCGTCATGTTCATGCAGAACGAGCGATGCCACCCGCGCGCGACCGCGACCCGCTCCTCGACGTGATCGATTTCAGGTTTCCAGATCAGCGAGCCATAGCCGAACAGCCAGAGCGGCTCAGTGGCGGGGAGCTCGGCTGCCAGGGTGTTCAGCATGGCCTCATAGTCGGCGTCATCCAGATGCGCTGCATTGGGATCAGGCCCGCTATCGTCCACGACGCGATAACAGCGGGCGACCAGTTCCTCGGTAAGCGACATCATTCTTGCAGACATGCCTTGCGACCCTGACCAGCCGGCGACTGCCGGCATCGGGAAGCGAGCTTAAGGGCGGTGCCGGGACACCACAATGGCCCGCAATTGACAACGGCCTTGGCCGGGTGTCGGCTGTCTCCAGGCAGGGAGACAGCCGATGCAGCCACATCCGAGCGAACGCGATCTCTACAACGGCTTGACCAGTCTCGAGCCGACATTGCCTGCGGCGGCCTATCGGGATGCTGGGGCGTACCAGCGTGATCTTGAAGCGATCTGGTACCGCAGCTGGTTGATGATCTGCCGCGAGGCCGATCTCGCGGGACCCCTCGCCTTTCGAACCGTACGCGTCGGCTCGCAGGAGATCGTCGTGCTGCGCGACGAAACCGGGAGCTTGCGCGCCTTCCACAACACCTGCCGGCATCGCGGCTCGCAGCTTTGCCAGGAGAGTCAGGGGCGGCTGAAGGCAAGGCTGCTCACTTGCCCCTACCACGCCTGGTCCTATTCGCTGCGCGGCGACCTCGTACGCGTGCCGTCGAATTCGCTGCCCGAAGGCTTCGACAAGGCCGATTATCCGCTCTATCGCGTGGCGCTGTCGGTGTGGCGCGGCTTCGTCTTCATCAACCTTGTCGAGGACCCCAACAGCTCGGCGGAAGTCTCCTTCGATCCCGCCTCCGGCAACCTCTCCAACTGGCCCTGGAGACGCTCGTCACCGGGCACCAGCTCAGCAAGGTGATGAACTGCAACTGGAAGATTTTCTGGGAGAACTTCAACGAATGCCTGCACTGCCCGGGCGTGCACAAGGATTTGTCGCGGCTGGTGCCGATCTATGGCCGCGGCCTGATGACAAGGCATGACGATCCGGACTGGGCGCGCCACGCCGACAACGATGCGCCGGAGTTTTCCGGCGGCCTGCGCGCCGGCGCCGAGACCTGGTCGCGCGACGGGCGCGTCCACGGCCCGGTCTTTGCCGGCCTGACGCCGGCCGAGCGCACCGCCGGCCAGACCTATGCCATCTCGCTGCCCTCGATGTTCATCGTCGGCCATGTCGACTATGTCCGCACCGTGCGGCTCGCCCCGCTCGGGCCCGAGCAGACGGAGCTAACCGCCGAATGGCTGTTCGCGCCTGATGCGTTGGCACAAACCGACATCGACAACATCGTCCCCTTCGGAACCCAGGTGCTCGAAGAGGACGCCGCGATCTGCGAGATCAACCAGAAGGGCCTGCGCTCGATCCGCCACGAGGCCGGCGTGCTGATGCCCGAGGAATACGACTTGCGCCGCTTCCACCAATGGGTGCGCGGGCGCCATGCGGCTTTCCAGCCCGGTCGCTGATCAAAAAGATTTCGGCAGATAGCGCCAGGTGAAGAAGCCGCAAAAGGCGGCCAGTATGCCGAGCGTGACGAACACCGAGCCGAGGCCGAAGAAGGTCAGCACCAGCGAATAGACCAGCGGCGGCGTCAGCTCGGAAAAATCGAGATAGGTGCGGTAGACCGCTGCCATCTGCGCCTTTTCATAGGGGCGGACCGAACGCATGAAGGCGGTGGAGCCCAGCGCGTCGAGCGCGATGGTAAAGAGCGCGCCGCAGAGCAGGAAGGCGGCGGTAAGCAGCGGCGCGGCTGCGCCGACGCCGCCCGCTAGAAGCAGCATCGCCGACATGGCGAAATAGGCGAAGGTCATCGTCCGGCGGCCGCCGAAGCGCTTTCCCGCCCTGCCCCAGAAGATCGCCGTGAACAACAGCGCATTGCCGGCCGAGACCAGCAGCCCGCCGGCAAGCTTGCCCTCGCCGGTGATCACCATGAACAGCGGGCCGTAGACAAAGAAGGTCGTCCAGAAGCAGGAGCGGCCGAAGGCGATCAGCCAGGCAAGCCTGAGCCGCGGCTGCGCGATGAAGCGGCCGATATTGGCGAGCGGATTGGCCGGCCGGCTCTTGCCGGGGCGGATCGACGGGTTGTCGCCCAGCCGGTAGGTCCAAAACAGCGCGAGCAACGCCAGCGCGAAGACCACGACCGCGCCATGCGCGGCATAGATGCCAAAACGCGTGTAGAGAAAAATGCCGAGCGTCGGCCCACCGGTCCAGGCAAACATCGACCACGCCATGCGCAGCGACTCCGCCTGCATAAAGTCGGTCTTGCGGATATGGTCCATGATGTAGAGGTTGAGTGTGATTGATAGCGCACTCGCCCCCATGACGCGGCAAAGCATGCCGGCCAACTGCCCCGGCAGCGTGTGGGTGACGAAGAAAACCGAGCCGATCGCCAGCATCAGACAGCCGGCCGTATAGACCCAGCGTCGCGCGAAACGGCGGATCAGCATCGGCATGAACAGCGTCACCGAAAGCCCGAGCAGGGAGACGATGGTGTAGAGGATCGAGACGATCTGCTCGTTGTGCAGGATCTCGTAGGCCTGGATCGGGATGACGCTGGAAATTGTGGCCCGCGCAAAGGATTCGACCGCATAGAGCGAGGCGAAGGTGCGCGCGTCTGCCGGCCTGAGGGCCGGAAGCCAGATCGGATGGCGCACATGGGTGGACATAGCCCCTCCGAAAGTGAATCGCTCGCCAAATCTGGCCGCTCCCGGCGGCGGACCGGTAGCAGGAAACCGACTCCGAGAAGCCGAAAAGCGAAGCCGGCCAAAGGCTTTCCGCTACTGGCCTAAAGCGGCTCGCAAGGCAGCGAGAGCGGCGCATAGCTGGCAGTCGCCGATCCGCCCTCTGTTGTTCGCCCGAACCGTGATAGTCGTTTGGCACGACTGAATCGGATTGCGAGATCATGAGCCTTCAAACGACGAGCGAAGCCGTTCAGGACGCGCCGAAGCACAGCCGCATCGTCGCCATCGATATCCTGCGCGGCATCGCGCTGATCGCGATGGCGAGCTACCATTTCACATGGGATCTCGAAAACTTCGGCTATACCACACCGGGCCTGACCGCCTTCGGCTGGTGGAAGTTCTATGCGCGCTGCATCGCCTCGACCTTCCTGTTCCTCGTCGGCGTCAGCCTGTTCCTCGCGCATGGCCGCCAAATCCGCTGGCCGAGCTTCTGGAAGCGTTTTGCCATGGTCGCGGTTGCGGCGATCGCCATCTCGGCCATCACCTATATCGCCACGCCGGACGGCTTCATCTTCTTCGGCATCCTGCATGAGATCGCGCTGGCGAGCCTGCTCGGCCTCGCTTTCCTGAGGCTGCCGGCATTGCTGACGGCGATTGTCGCAGCGGCCGTGATTGCGGCGCCCTACTATCTGCGCTCGGAATTCTTCGACCATCCGGCGCTGTGGTGGATCGGGCTGTCGGCGACCAATCCGCGCTCCAACGACTATGTGCCGCTCTTCCCGTGGTTCGGTGCGGTTCTTGCCGGCATCGCGGTCGTCAAGCTCGCTTCCGCCTCTGGCCTTCTTGCCCGGCTGGGGACCTGGATGCCCGGCCGCTGGTCCAATCCGCTCGTCTTCATCGGCCGGCACAGCCTCGCGTTCTACCTCATCCACCAACCGGTGCTGTTCGGCTCGGTCTGGCTGCTTTCGCAGGTCATGCCGGCACCGGCGCAGGACAAGGAAGCCGGCTTCCTGCCGGCTTGCCAAGCGCAGTGTGAACAGCAGCGGGACACGACGTTCTGTTCCAGCTATTGTGGCTGCATGCTGGACACGCTGAAGGGCGAAGGGTCTCTCGACAAGCTCTACAACAACGACCAGACCGAGATATGGAAATCGCATCTTGCCGATCTCGCCAGTACCTGCACGACGGCGACGGAGAGCAAGATGGAGGGAGGACAACAATGACCGGCACCCAGCCGAAGCAAGGGATCATCCCTTGGCCGCCCGTGATCTATGTCGTTGCGATCGCGCTCAGCGTCGTGCTCGGCATGTTCTATCCGTTGCCCTGGATCGGCGACATCTTCGGCGACATCCTGGTCGGCGCCGGCTGGGTGGCACTCTTCGGCGTCGCCGCCCTCTGGGTCACGGCGATCCGCACCATGGTGCGCGCGAAGACCACGCTCAATCCCAATGCCGAGCCCGACCATCTGGTCACGTCAGGTCCCTTCGGCATCACCCGCAACCCGATGTATCTCGCCAACACGCTGCTCTTGATCGGCGTCTCCTTCATCACCGGCGTCGCCTGGTTCCTGCTATTCGCCTTCCTCGCCGCCTTCGCGACGCAGAAACTGGCGATCGAGAAGGAAGAGAAGATGCTGGCGGCAAAGTTCGGCAAGAAATACCGCGACTACGCCAAGAGGGTCAGGCGCTGGATTTGAACCGCACTCCCCTGGTTCCGCGATGACAGGACGTCGGGAACGCTTCGGCTAATCGCCAACGTCTGCGACGGCAGTTCTGTTCAGGTATTCACACCCAGCTCCGCCAGTCGCTCCACGCAGGACTCTTCCGCCTGGTCGAGCTCGGCAAGCGTCTCCTCGAGATCGCGCCGCTTCTGGCGCAGATCCTCGCGTTTTTCCTCGATACGCTTGATCATCAGCTTGAGTTGGCCCACCTCGCCGGGCGGTTCCTTGTACATTTGGATGATTTCGCGGATTTCGGCGATCGAGAAGCCAAGGCGCTTTCCGCGCATGATCTGACGGATGAGATGCCGGTCGGACGGGCGAAACAACCGCGTGCGGCCGCGCCTTATCGGCTGCACCAGCCCTTCGTCCTCATAGAACCGCAACGTCCGCGTCGATACGTCGAACTCGCGCGTCAGTTCGGTGATCGTATAATATTCCCGCATTCTCGCTCCCACGCCCAAAAACGTCCAGGCATCGCCACGCAGGAGCGTCGCCCTTCCCTCCGATCAAACCCCGTCATATGCCGGAATCGGCATATGACCCCGAGCAAACCTCGCACGGCATTTACGTAAAAGTCAATTGAAGCCATCGCTCCTTTAGGGAACGCTGAACCACCAGGTGGCAAGCCCAAGGAAGGCAAAGAAACCGACGCAATCGGTGACCGTGGTGACGAAGACGGCGGACGCCACGGCCGGGTCGATCTTGAAGCGGTCGAGCACCAGCGGGATGAGAATTCCGGCCAGCGCCGCGGCGAACATGTTGATGATCATCGCCGCCGCGATGATGCCGCCCAGATTGGCGTCGTGGAACCAGAGCCCAGCGACCATGCCTATCAGCACGGCAAAAACGATGCCGTTGATGAAGCCAACCCCGACCTCGCGGCGGATGATGCGGGCGGCGTTGTAGATGTCGAGATCTCTTGTCGCCAGCGCCCGCACGGTGACGGTCATGGTCTGCGAACCGGCATTGCCGCCCATGCCGGCGACGATCGGCATCAGCACCGCCAGCGCCACGATGTGCTCGATCGTTTGGTCGAACAGACCGATCACCGACGCCGCCAGGAACGCCGTGACGAGGTTGACGAGCAGCCAGGGAACGCGCGAGCGCGAGGTCGCAAGCACGGTATCGGACAGCTCTTCATCGCCGACGCCGCCCATGCGCAGAAGGTCTTCCTCCGCTTCCTGCTGGATGACGTCGACCACGTCGTCGATGGTGAGCACGCCGACCAGCCGGTCGTTCTCGTCGACCACAGCGGCCGAGAGCAGGTCGTACTGCTCGAACTCCCGCGCCGCCTCTTCCTGGTCCATGGTGGCCGGGATGGCATGCCGGGTTTCATGCATGACGTCCTCGACCTTCACCGCCCGCTTGGTGCGCAGAATCTGGTCGAGGTCGATGGCGCCGAGCAGCTTGAAGCTCGGGTCGATGACGAAGATCTGGCTGAAGCGGTCGGGAAGGTTCTTGTCCTCGCGCATGTAGTCGATGGTCTGGCCGATCGTCCAGAACGGCGGCACGGCGACGAACTCCGTCTGCATGCGCCGGCCTGCCGTCTCTTCCGGGTAGTCGAGCGCGCGCCTCAGCCTGATGCGCTCGGTGAAGGGCAGTCGCGAGAGGATCTCTTCCTGGTCTTCCCGGTCGAGATCCTCGAGGATGTAGACGGCGTCGTCGGAATCGAGCTCCTGCACCGCCTGCGCGATCTGCGCGTTGGGCAGGTTGTCGACGATGTCGAGGCGGATCGCCTCGTCGACCTCGGTCAGCGCCGAGAAGTCGAAATCGGAACCGAGCAGCTCGACCAGGGCCCTGCGCTGTTCGGGATGCAGCGCCTCCAGCAGATCGCCCAGTTCGGACTGGTGCAGGTCATCGACCTCACGCTTGAGCGTCAACGTATCGCGGTCGGCGATCGCCGCGCCGATCTGGGCAAGGAAGGAGGAACGGACCGCGCCGTCCTCGCCATAGATGTCGGCGTGATGCTCGTCGGCGGCCCTGGCGCCGGTCGTCTCTCTGTCCTGGCCTTCCACCAGCGCCTCCCGCCAACAGGAATCCGGAAAAGGGTGCGAATCTGGTCTAGAACATGATCCCGGAAAGTGGAAACCGCATTTCCACGAAATCCGAGGCTCAGACAGGAGATAACGCAGCGACGTGATTCGTCCCGGTAAGATATCGCCCTAACATGCGGAATCGCCGGCGAAATGCACCTGTCGCGGCTCAAATGCCGCCGCGGCGCGGGATGATTCCGGCTTCAGCCGGCGCGACAGCGCATGTCGCTGCGGAAAGAGCGCCCCTTGGCGATTGGCGCAGAATTGTCATGATGCAGGTCCACAGCGGCCGGCAACGGCGCAAGATCAACAGGATAATCGGCAGGCCTTGAACCTCACGTCCCGGAAAACGAACGAAGCAGTTGGCTCGAGGCGCGTGCGCGTTGTCGTTGCCGAACGCAACCCGCTCGTTGTGTCGGCGCTGCGCGAGATGTTGGAATGCGATGGGCGCTTCGAACTCTTGAGTGCCGTGCAGAGCGGCAAGCAGTTCCTGGAACTGGCGGCGAGCACCAAGTTCGACGTCGCCGTCATCGGCTGGAAGCTCGCCGACATGGACGGCGCCGACATCCTGACGGAAGTCCAGAACCGCAAGCTCGACCTGCGCATCACGGTCTTTTCCAACGACCATGACATCGGCATTCTGAAGCAGTGCGTGCGCCTGGGCGTCCAGGGCTACTGCTTCCAGTTCGACGATCCACCGATCATCTTCGAAACGATCCTGGCGGTCGCGCATGGCCGGATCTGCATTCCCTATATCGACATCAACAAGGTCAATGACACGCCGCTGTCGCAGCTCACCGTGCGTGAGCGCGAGCTGCTTGCGGTGCTGTCCGATGGCTGGACCAATCTCCAGATCGCGACCCGGACCGGGATTTCGGAGAACACGGTCAAGTACCACCTCAAGAATCTCTACGACAAGCTCGACGTGCGCAACCGCGCCATGGCTGTCGCGCTCTATGCGAACGAGAAGCGCCGCACTTCCAAATCGCCTTTCGAGTAGGCAGGCCGGGTAGGTCTCCCCTACCCATGCGCGGCGACAACTTACCCGGCAAGGTGTTGTTGCGACGAGCGACCCGCACGACACTCCCCTGACAATCCACAACGATCGGAGGAGTTCGCGCATGGCTGGGTTCACCCATCTTTTCATTCCAGGACCCACCAACATTCCGGAAGAGGTCCGGCAGGCCATGAACCTGCCGATGGAGGACATGCGCGCCGCTTCCTTCCCCGATCTCACGCTGCCGCTGTTCGAGGACATGAAGAAGGTTTTCAAGAACGAGACCGGCCGCGTCTTCATCTATCCCTCGTCGGGCACCGGCGCCTGGGAAGCGGCGATGACCAACGTGCTCAGCCCCGGCGACCGGGTGCTGATGTCGCGCTTCGGCCAGTTCTCGCATCTGTGGGTCGACATGGCCGAGCGCCTCGGCTTCGAGGTCGAGGTCATCGACTGCCAGTGGGGAACCGGCGTTCCCTTGGATATCTATGCCGAGAAGCTGCATGCGGACAAAGCCCACCGCATCAAGGCGGTGTTCTGCACCCAGAACGAGACCGCGACCGGTGTGACCAGCGACGTCGCCGGCTGCCGCGCCGCGCTCGACGCGGCGAACCATCCTGCGCTGCTCTTCGTCGACGGCGTCTCGTCGATCGGCTCGATCGACTTCCGCCAGGAGGAATGGCGCGTCGACTGCGCCGTCAGCGGCTCGCAGAAGGGTTTTATGCTGCCGGCCGGCCTCGGC
>NZ_LPWA01000109.1 GCF_001510895.1 Mesorhizobium loti
GCAGCCTCCTGACATTTCCTCCCGACACCAATTGGCCAAGTGCAATCAATCAACAAAACAAAACCCCGCCGAAAATCGACGGGGTTTGTCAGCGGTCTGAGAAGGCCGGCACAAGGCCGGCCTTCCCGATTTCATTGGATTGACGTCTACTGCGCAGGCGCAGCAGGAGGTGTTGCCGGAGCCGGTTCAGCAGGCTTCGAAGCGTCAGGCGTAGCTGGCTTCATCGGCTGCTCGTTGGCCGGCGGGTTGGTGCTTTGGGTGGTCGTTTTGTCCGTGCCGCTCTCGCTGCAAGCCGCGACCCCCAGCAGCGCAAGCGCCGAAACGGACGCCAGAATGAGCTTCTTCATGGTATCTCTCCTTCAGCAAGCGTTCACGTTTCGGTGAACGGTCGCAGGAGAAATGCGCCAAGCGGCTCGCGAGTTTCATAACGTTGCGTTTCTGTGTGTAACATCGCGATAACTGCTAACGCCCCGGTATTGCAGGCAATTTGGCGGAGATGGCGAACCCGTTACAGGCTGACGGCGCCGCGGGCAGCCTGGTCGTACTGGCCGGATACCACGCGCATCAGCGCCGCGAGCCTGCTGAGCGCCTCTTCGTCGAGTCCGAGCGTCTTGATACTCGAAATCAGCAGCCCTTCGCGCAACTCGCGGTAGCGTTCGCACGCGCACGCGCCAGCCTCGGTGACCCACACGGTCTTTTCCTTGCCGCGCCTGCCGGTTCGGACAAGGCCCATTCCGGCGAGTTTCTTGATCGAATAGGTCGCAAGATGAGTGTCCTCGATGTTGAACATGGTGCAGAGATCGGCCTGAGTTTTCTCGCGCCCTCGATGGTTGGTGGCATGCAGCAAAAGGACGTCGAGATGGGTAAGGCCGGGATAGCCAGCGGCCGCCATGCACCTCACCGTCCAGCGTTGAAAGGCATTGCCGGTGACAGTCAGCGCGAACTCCAATTCCGACATGGACGGCATGGCCCCGACCGATAGATGTGATGCCGAAACGATCGGCCCCCATTCTTCGCGCTGCATGCGATGCCTTTCCGATGATTTATCGATAATATATTGACGTATTGCTATCGATAAGGCAATGAAAAACCTACATCGGCACGACCGCAAGGGGAGACAACCTTGACCTCGAGATGGGATTTCTGGATCGACCGGGGCGGCACCTTCACCGACATCATCGGCCGCGATCCGCAAGGCCAACTGCATCCGCGCAAGCTCCTGTCCGAGAACCCTGAAGCCTATGCCGATGCCGCCATCCAGGGCATACGCGACCTGCTTGGCCTAAAAACGGGCGCCGCCGTTCCCGCCGAGCGGATCGGCGATATAAAGATGGGCACCACGGTCGCCACCAATGCGCTGCTCGAGCGCAAGGGCGACCGGGTGCTCCTGCTCGTCACCAAGGGTTTTCGCGATGCGCTGCGCATCGCCTATCAGGCGCGGCCGGATATCTTCGCCAAGGAAATCATCCTGCCGGAGCAGCTCTACGAGCGGGTGATCGAGATCGACGAGCGCGTGCGCGCCGACGGTCGCGTCGAACGCTTGCTCGACATCGCCGCCTGCCGCCCGGCTATCGAGCAGGCCAAGGCAGACGGCATCGACGCGGTCGCCATAATCTTCATGCATGCGTGGAAATATCCGGATCATGAGAAGGCGGTGGCCAAGGTCTGCCGCAAGATCGGCTTCAGCCAGATCTCGGTCAGCCACGAGGTCTCGCCACTGATCAAGCTGGTTGGCCGCGGCGACACCACTGTGGTCGACGCCTATCTGTCGCCGATCCTGTCGCGCTACGTGCAAAGGGTGGCGGGAGAGTTGGGCACCGGCCCCCGCCTGATGTTCATGATGTCGTCAGGCGGGCTGACCGCCGCCGACATGTTCCAGGGCAAGGACGCGCTGCTGTCGGGCCCAGCCGGCGGCGTCGTCGGCATGGTCGAGACGGCGAAGCTCGCGGGCTTCGACAAGGTCATCGGCTTCGACATGGGCGGCACCTCGACCGACGTCGCCCACTATGACGGCGACTACGAGCGGGCCTTCGACACCGAAGTTGCCGGCGTGCGCATTCGAGCGCCGATGATGCGCATCCACACGGTCGCCGCCGGCGGCGGCTCGATCCTGCATTACGAAGCCGGCCGTTTCCGCGTCGGCCCGGACTCCGCCGGCGCAATCCTGGCCCGGCCGCTTATAGACGCGGCGGACCGCTGGCCGTCACCGACGCCAATGTCATGCTCGGCAAGCTGCAGCCCGATGTGTTCCCGGCGATCTTTGGCCCCAGCCAGGACCAGCCGCTCGATGTCGGCACCGTGCGCGGAAAATTCGCGGCCTTGGCCGCCGAGATCGGCGACGGACGCTCGCCGGAAGCGGTGGCCGAGGGCTTCGTCACCATCGCCGTCGAGAACATGGCCAACGCCATCAAGAAGATATCGGTGCAGCGAGGCTACGATGTCACCGAGTATCTCCTGAACTGCTTCGGCGGCGCCGGCGGCCAGCATGCTTGCCTGGTCGCCGATGCGCTCGGCATGGAAGCGGTGCTCATCCACCCCTTCTCCGGCCTGCTTTCGGCCTACGGCATCGGCCTGTCATCGGTCTTCGCGTCGCGCCAGCAGGCGTTGCTCAAGCCGCTCGCCGAAGAGTCCCGCGTGTCGATCGAGGATCTGATTGCGGCCTTGCGTCAAGGCGTCAGCGCCGAGCTTGCAGCGCAAGGTATTGCGGAAGCCGCTATCGCCTCGAAGCCGGTCCTGCAGATCCGCTATGACGGCACCGACACGGCGCTGCCGGTGAATTTCGAGCATGGCTCGATCTTCCGCGCCAGAGGCGATTTCGAAGCAGCCCACAAGGCGCAGTTCGGCTTTGTCTATGAAAACAAGCCGATGATCGTCGAGGCAGTCGGCGTCGAAGGCAGCGATGCCGGAACCGCCGGGCGCGACGAAAATGAATCAAGCCTCGAAGACAAGGCGGCAAATCCCTGGCAGACCAGGCAATTCTTTGCCGACGGCGCCTGGCGCGATGCCGGCATCTTCCGGCGCGAGGATCTGAAGCCTGGCCATAAGGTGGCCGGCCCCGCCCTCGTGATAGAGCCGAACCAAACCATCGTCGTCGAGCCGGGCTGGCAGGCCGAGATCACCGCCCGAAACCATGTGCTTTTGCGGCGTATTCAGAAGAAGGCGCGGCAGGCGGCGCTCGGCACCGAAGCCGACCCGGTGATGCTGGAGGTGTTCAACAACCTTTTCATGTCGATCGCCGAGCAGATGGGCGTGACGCTGCAGAACACTGCCTATTCGGTCAACATCAAGGAACGGCTGGATTTTTCCTGCGCGGTGTTCGACCGCCACGGCGCGCTGGTCGCCAACGCACCGCACATGCCGGTGCACCTGGGCTCCATGGACCGCTCGGTCGAAACCGTCATCCGCCTGAATTCCGGTGACATCCATCCAGGCGACGTCTTCGCGCTCAACGCGCCTTACAACGGCGGCACGCATTTGCCCGACATCACCGTCGTGACGCCGGTGTTCGACGACGCGCGCAAGGAAATCCTGTTCTGGGCAGCCTCGCGCGGCCACCATGCCGATGTCGGCGGCACCGCACCCGGCTCGATGACGCCTTTAGCCACCACGGTCGATGAGGAAGGCGTGCTGTTCGACAATTTCCGCATCGTCGATCGCGGCCGCTTTCGCGAGAAGGAGCTCGAGACCCTCCTTACCGACCATCCCTATCCTGCACGCAATCCCATCCAGAACATCGCCGACCTCAAGGCGCAGATCGCCGCCAACGAAAAGGGCGTGGCGGAGCTCCGCAAGATGGTCGCGCATTTCGGCCTCGATGTCGTCGAGGCCTATATGGGCCATGTCCAGGACAATGCCGCCGAGAGCGTGCGCCGCGTGCTGGAACGGCTGCCCGACAGTTCCGACTACGAATATCCCACCGACACCGGTCAGGTGATCAAGGTCAGGATCACCGTCGACCGGGAAAAGCGTGAGGCGACGGTCGATTTCACCGGCACTTCGCCGGTGATGAAGAACAATTTCAACGCGCCGGAGCCGGTGGCGCGAGCCGCCGTGCTCTATGCCTTCCGCGTCATGGTCGAGGACATGATCCCGATGAATGCCGGCTGCCTCAGGCCGATCAACATCGTCATCCCGGACGGCTGCATGCTGAAACCTGCTTATCCGGCGGCGGTCGTCGCCGGCAATGTCGAGACCTCCCAACACGTCACCAACGCGCTGTTCGGCGCCATGGGCGCGCTTGCCAATGCGCAAGGCACGATGAACAACCTGACCTTCGGCAACCGGCAGTATCAGTATTACGAGACGATCTGCTCCGGCTCGCCGGCCGGCCGGATGAATTCGGGCCGCGGCTTTGCCGGCACCTCCGGCGTCCACACGCACATGACCAATTCACGGCTTACCGATCCGGAGGTGCTGGAACTGCGCTTCCCGGTCGTGCTGGAGGACTTCCACATCCGCGAGGGCTCGGGCGGCAGGGGCAAGTGGAACGCCGGCGACGGCACCAAGCGCACCATCCGCTTCTTGGAAAAGATGGAATGCGCCATCCTCTCCTCGCACCGCAACCGGCCGCCTCAAGGTCTGAACGGTGGCGGCGACGGTGAGGCCGGCTCGACCAAGGTCAGGCGCAACGATGGCTCGATCGATATGCTGAAGGCCTGCGACCAGACCACGCTCGATGCCGGCGAGGCGGTCATCGTTACCACGCCGACACCTGGCGGGTTCGGCAAGGCGTAAACATTTAACGTCAACAGGCTGTCACCTGCCTGTCATGACGCTGCGCTACCCGCTTGCGCCAACGCAAACGGGGAATCGCCTTGCCATGTCGGATGTTTCCGGAGAACTCGTTTATCGCCGAGGCAAGGAAGTCGGAAAAGCGGTCTACCAAAACCGGGCATTGTCGAAGGACGGTATTTCCGAACGTCTCTTCGCCTTCCTGTTTTCCGGCCTTGTCTATCCGCAGATCTGGGAGGACCCCGATGTCGACATGGAGGCCATGCAGCTTGGCGCCGGCCATCGCGTTGTCACGATCGCGTCAGGCGGCTGCAACATTCTGGCTTACCTGACCCGCTCGCCGGCCCGAATCGACGCCGTCGACCTCAACGCCGCGCACATCGCGCTGAACCGCATGAAGCTGGAAGCGGTTCGTCATCTGCCGTCGCAGGGCGACCTGTTCCGCTTCTTCGGCGCCGCCGACACCAGCCACAATTCGGAAGCCTACGACCGTTTCATCGCGCCGCATCTCGATCCGATCAGCCGCCACTACTGGGAGCGCCGGAACTGGCGCGGTCGCCGCCGCATCTCGGTGTTCGACCGCAACTTCTATCAGACCGGCCTGCTCGGCCTGTTCATCGCTATGGGCCATCGCGTCGGCAAACTGCTCGGCGTCGATCCGGCCGGCATCATGAATGCCGAGAACATCGGAGAGCAGCGCCGCTTCTTCAACGAGGAGCTGGCGCCGGTCTTCGACAAGAAGCTCCTGCGCTGGGCGACGTCGCGCAAGGCCTCGCTGTTCGGCCTCGGCATCCCGCCGGCACAGTATGATTCGCTGATCACCTCCGGCGACGGCTCGATGGCAAGCGTCCTGAAGGCGCGGCTGGAAAAGCTCGCCTGCGATTTTCCGCTGAAGAACAACTATTTCGCCTGGCAGGCCTTTGCCCGCCGCTATCCGGAACCTGGCGAGGCAGCCCTGCCGGCCTATCTCGAACCGGGCAACTACAAAACGATCCGCGCCAACATCGATCGCGTCGCCATCCATCATGCCAACCTGATCAAATTCCTGGCTGGCAAGGATGCGGGCACCGTCGACCGCTTCGTCCTGCTCGACGCGCAGGACTGGATGACCGACGACCTGCTCAACGCGCTGTGGACCGAGATCACCCGCACGGCCTCGGCCGGCGCCCGCGTGATCTTCCGCACCGCGGCCGAGCCCAGCCTGCTGCCGGGCCGCGTCTCCAACTCCCTGCTCGACCAGTGGCACTATGAGAACGAGGCATCGCGCGAATTCTCGGCCAAGGACCGCTCGGCCATCTATGGCGGCTTCCATCTTTATGTGAAGCGCGCCGCATGAGCACGACGGAGCTGCCGGCCAGCCATGCCGAGCTGATGGATGGCGTCTATCGCTGGCAGCGCCACATCTATGACCTCACCCGCAAATACTACCTGCTCGGGCGCGACAGGCTGATCGACGGGCTCGACGTGCCGCAAGGCGGCACCGTGCTCGAGCTCGGCTGCGGCACCGGCCGCAACATCGTGCTTGCCGCACGCCGCTATCCGAACGCCCGCTTCTTCGGCCTCGATATCTCGGCCGAGATGCTGGAAACGGCCAACGCCGCCATGGCCCGCGAAGGTCTCGCCGCTCGCGTCACCCTTGCTCGTGGCGATGCCACCGACTTCGACGCAAAAGTGCTTTTCGGCGCCCCACATTTCGACCGCGTCTTCGTCTCCTATTCGCTGTCGATGATCCCCGGCTGGGAAAAGACGGTTTCGGCGGCGCTAGCTTCGCTTGCCCCTGGCGGCTCGCTGCATGTCGTCGATTTCGGCCAGCAGGAAGGCCTGCCGCGCTGGTTCCGCGCCCTTCTGCGCGGCTGGCTGCGGAAATTCCATGTCGAGCCGCGCGCCTTGCTGCGCGACGTCCTTGAATCGGAATCCGAGCGGACCGGCGCAACCTTCCGTTTCAGAACGCTTTATCGCGGCTACGCCTGGCTGGCGGTGATCGGCACCCGAAAGTAGCAGCCCCTATTGATGCAGCGCTTTCACCAATGCGGCCACCATCGCTTGTGGACGGTAGCCGAGCTTGGCGGGCGTCAGCCCGAGCCGCACCACGACCAGTTGCTCGGACGGAATGACGGCGACGGTCTGGCCGTCATGGCCTTCCATCCAATAGATGTCCTTGGGCAGGCCGGCGGCGGTGCTCGCGCCGGGATTTTCTTCGTCGCCCGGCCCCTCGATCCACACCTGACCCTTGCCGTAGACTTCGAGGCCGGCGCCGGCTGGCGCATCCAATCGACGAAGCCGGCGGGCAGGATCTGCGCGCCGTTCCAGATGCCGCCCTGCAGCAGGAACTGGCCGAAGCGCGCCCAGTCATGCGCCGTGGCGTAGAGATAGGACGAGCCGACGAACGTACCCTGCTCGTCGGTCTCGAGCACGGCGCTATGCATGCCGAGCGGCCCGAACAGCGCGCTCCGCGGCCATGCCAGCGCCTTCGCCTTGTCGCCGACCGCGTCCTGCCATAGCCGCGACAGCATGACGGCCGTGCCGCTCGAATAGGAAAACACCTTGCCTACCTTGCCGGTTAGCGGCTTGCCCTCGCCGAAGCCCGCCATGTCCGGCTCGAGATAGAGCATGCGCGTGACGTCGGCGACGTCGCCGTAATCCTCGTTGAATTCCAGACCGCTCGACATCGCCATCATGTCGGCAAGGCTGATCGCGGCGCGCCCGTCGGCCTTCCACGGCGCGAACAGGCCCTTATTGTCGAGCGCCATCTTGCCGTCCTTCACCAGCGTGCCGACGATCGCGGCATTCACCGTCTTCGTCATCGACCAGCCGAGCAGCGGCGTCTTGGCCGAAAAGCCATCGCCATAACGCTCCGCGACGATGCGGCCGTTCTTCACCACAACGACCGCGCGCATGCCGGTCCCGGCCATTGCGGCATCGTCGATGACCTTCGACACTTGCGGGTTTTGCGAGGCATCCACCCGTTCGCCTTCGGGCCAGAGCGCGCCCTGTGAGCTCACCGCCATAGGCTCGACATGCACGGATGTCTGCCTCGCCTGCCCGGTGTCGCCGTTGGGAACCGAGGCGCAGCCGAGCCCGTCGCGCGCGACCGCGACGCTTTTGCCCAGCACACCGAACAGGCCCGCCGAAACAAGCCGCCTCTCCTTGTCGACGGATACCCTCATCAGACGAAGCAGCGGATGGCCCGGCGCCTGCACGTCGATGGCCAGCACCTCGTTCGGGTCGCGGCCGGCGATGAACACGTTGGAGCAGACGATCTTGGCCGAATAGCCGGAGCCGACGCGGATCAGCTCTGGCGGCGCGAGGTAGAGCCAGGCGAAGAGCCCGACCACCGCCAGCACGACGAGGCCCAGCAGCCATTTGATGAACTTCACGACAGCCCGCATCGTTTTCCCGCCCTTTGGGTTTTCCGGCACGATTTATGTCATCGATTTGCCGCCATTGCTTCCGCAAAATCATGTCCGATGTCGAGCGCCGTCAATGGATTATCAACCATGTTCGGCGATCACGGAGGGATGTCGCCCAAAAGTGCCAAGCTGCTTTGGGACAACGACATGTACGAAGATGGACGGTCCTGTGGGGCGATCGTCCGGAGGGGGCCCGCGTAAGCGACCACCAGCAGTGAAGGACCCATCAGCGGCCGGCTGATCCCGGCTCGGGGGATATCATGCGCCGTCTTGCGGCCATTGCGATGCTTACGCTGTTGGGCGCCTGCTCGACCGTCGATGATCTTTCGCCGCTGGCGCCATCATCTCAAACCGTCGCGGTGCGCGCGCCGCGTTTCGAAGATTCCAAGCCGCATGAATGGGACAGCGGCACGCCGTGGAACTATGCTATCCATGGCACCGATGTCTCCAAATACCAAACCTCGGTCGACTGGCCGACGGCCAAGGCCAGCGGCATATCCTTCGCCTTCATCAAGGCAACGGAAGGCGGCGACCGGTTCGATGACTATTTCAGCGAGCATTGGGCCCGCACCAGAGCCGCCGGAATCCCGCGAGCGGCTTATCATTTCTTCTATTTCTGCACGCCGGCCGCCGCCCAGGCGCGCTGGTTCATCGCCAATGTCCCGAGAGACCCCTCGGCAATGCCGCCGGTGCTCGACATGGAATGGAACCCGAAGTCGCCGACCTGCAGGCTGCGCCCCGATCCCGCGACGGTGCGCGCAGAGATGACCACCTTCCTCGAGATGGTTGAGCGCCACTACGGCAAGAAGCCGATCATCTACACCTCGCTCGACTTCTTCGACGACAATCAGCTGGCGACCTTCCGCGGCTATCCCTACTGGCTGCGCTCGGTCGCCGGCCATCCGCGTCAGAAGTATGGCAGCCATCCCTTCACCTTCTGGCAGTACACCGGAACCGGCATCGTGCCCGGCATGACCGGCAAGTCCGACATCAACGTTTTCAACGGCTCGGAAGCCGCCTGGAACAAGTGGCTGCGGCAGAACACCCGTTGACATCGGCCCCCGTGCCTGCTTTTCGACACGGCGGGCGGCGATAGTTGCAACCGCTGGTGATGCGGAGCGGCGCACTTTACCGGGGTACCGGACGGCGCTCCTGAATTTTGAAATCTACGCATGATCCTGTCCAAACCCGGCCGGGTTTCACGAATCATGCGGCGGTCTCGAAAGGGAAGCGATGCGATTGCGCGTTGAAATTTTGGCGGCGCTGATCCTCGGTGCTTTCGCCTGGCCGGCGGTGGCACAAGAATGCGGCGGTGATTTCGAAACCTGGAAACAGGGCGTCGCGGCCGAAGCCAAGGCGGCCGGCGTCGGCGCCGTTGGGCTGGACGCGCTGGAAGCCGCCACGATCGACGAGGAGGTGCTGGCGCGCGACCGCGCTCAAGGGGTGTTTACACAGACCTTCACCCAATTCTCGAACCGCATGATCTCGGGCTATCGCCTCAAGCAGGGCGCGGCCAACCTGAAAAAATATGCCGATGTCTTCACGCGCGCAGACAAGGAATTCGGCGTGCAGCCGGCCGTCATCACCGCGTTCTGGGGACTGGAAACCGATTTCGGCGCCGTGCAGGGCGATTTCCACACGCTGGACGCGCTGGTCACGCTCTCGCATGACTGCCGCCGCCCTCAGCTCTTCCGGCCGCAGCTTGTGCCGCTGCTGACCTTGATCGACCGCGGCGTGCTGCCGGCCGACGTCAAGGGCGCCTGGGCCGGCGAGATCGGCCAGACGCAGATTCTGCCGACCGACTACCTCGCCCGCGGCGTCGACGGCGACGATGACGGCACGGTCGATCTCAGGAACAGTGTGCCGGACGTGATCATGACCACGGCCGACAAGATCCTGTCGCGCGGCTGGAAACGCGACCAGCTCTGGGTCGAGGAAGTGCGCGTTCCCGACGATATGCCTTGGGACCAGACCGGCCGCACCAACAAGTTGTCGATCTCGCAATGGGCCCAGTGGGGCGTCACCAATCCGAACGGCACGCCGCTCGTCGACAATGGCCTGAAGGCCGGGCTCGCCTTACCCATGGGCCGCAAGGGGCCGGCCTTCCTGACCTACGACAATTTCGACGTCTATCTGGAATGGAACCAGTCCTTCACCTATGCGCTCACCGCCGCGGTGCTCGCCACGCGGTTTGCCGGCGCGCCGCAATTCGACCCGCGCGCGCCTGAGCAAGGCCTCGACGGCGATCAGATGAAGGCGCTGCAGACCAAGCTCGAAGCCAAAGGCTACGATGTGGGAAAGGTCGACGGCATCCTGGGCACAAACACCCGCGAGGCGATCCGCAAGGAGCAGATGCGGCTCGGACTTCCGGTGGATGGTTGGCCGACGCCGGAGCTGTTGGCGAAGTTGTAAGAGCGAATAGCGAGTAGCGAATAGGGTTCGCCACGACTCTTCCTTCACTTACCTGCTATTCGCTATTCCCTATTCGCTAATCCGCCATCGTCTCCAAACTCGCAAACCCTTCCGGGGCGTCGCCCTCGTCGAACGGCGTCGCCAGTTCGACGAATGTATCGGGAAAGAAGCCGTTGAAGCGCGTCCTCAGCGACAGCGAATAGGCGCCGATATGGCCGATCTCGATCCAGTCTCCGGTGTCGACCGTTTCCGGCAGCCAGAACGGCCTGGACAGGATGTCGACGGAATCGCAGGTCGCGCCGCACACCTTGAACGGCACGATTGTCTTCTCGCTGCCATTGCGCGTGCGGATCGCGGGATCCGGGATGAAGCGCGCCGGCAGCGTGATCTTGCCCGTCCATGAATCCGAGAGCGAGGCCCAGATGCCGTCATTGATGTAGAGCCGCTTGCCCTTGCGCAAGAGCACGCGCACGATCAGCGACAGGCAACGCGCCACGATCACGCGGCCTGGTTCCGCCACCAGCGGCATCTGGTCGAACTGATACTCCTTCAGATCGCCCGCCAACCGCGACATGAGCTGGCCGAGTGACGGCATCTCGATGTGCTTGCGATTGGGGTCATGGCCGTACTCGGCCGGAAAGCCGCCGCCGACATCGAGCCCTGCAATGTCGAAGGTCAGCCGGTTGCGCACCCAGTCGGCCGAGGCCAGCGCCCGCTCATAGGTGTCGGGATCCTCGATCTGGCTGCCGACATGGAAGCAGAGCCCGACCTTGTAGCCGGTGCGGTTGAGCCGCTCGGCGAGCTCCACCGCATTGGCGGGACCGGCGCCGAATTTTTTCGACAGCTCATAGGCCGCGTGTCCCTTGGTCTGGATGCGCACGAAGACCGTCACCGCGCCCGGGTCGATATCGAGCGCCCGCACCACGCGCGTCAGCTTGGTGATCTCGTCCTCATGGTCGACCGAGATCACCCGGATGCCGTATTTCTCCAGCGCCAGCTTGATGTCCGACTGCGCCTTGACCGGGTGCATGTAAAGCATTTCGGCATCCGGCGAGACGGCGCGCACGGCGGCGAACTCACCGGGCGAGGCGACGTCGAAGGCGCTGACGCCGGCGTCCACCAGCGTCTTCAGCACGATCTGCTCGCCATTGGTCTTGACCGCATAGGCAGTCTTGCCCGGGAACATGCCCATGAACTGCAAGGCGTCGGCCTTAAGCACCTGCGGGCGGAAGCAGTAGACCGGGTCGTCCGGGCGAAGCGCCAGTGCCGCCTCGCGGGCATTTTCGAATCGCTGCATGGACGAATCCTTGATCTGGGCGCGGACAATTAATCCTAGCTAGCCGCCAAAGAAAACAGTTCTGTGTCTCGCCTTGCCGCACGGCCGGCCGCACCTTTCCGCCGACGCTAAAACCATCAGTCAGGTTTCGGGTGGCTCTTGCCGCCGGAACGGATATCGGTTGGAGCTGTTCGGCGGGCTGAGGTTGCGACCGGCCCGGGAGGGTTGACGACATGACGATAACGGCAGGCGCCGCGGCGACACGCGGCCCGATGACGCTCAAGGACTGGGCGCAACTGCTGCTGCTCGGCGCGATCTGGGGCGGCTCGTTCTTCTTTGCCCGCATTGCCGTGTCCGAGATCCATCCGCTGGCGCTGGTGCTGTTTCGTGTCGCCATCGCGGCGATAGCGCTTCAGCTCTATCTGGCGATCCGCGGTCCGTCCTTCCGCCTCGCCTTTCCCCGTGCCGGCCTGTTCTTTCTGCTGGCGCTGACCAACAACGTCGTGCCTTTCTCGCTGATCTTCGCCGGCCAGACCGAGCTCGGCGCCGGCGTTGCGTCGGTGCTCAACGCCACGACGCCGTTCTGGACGCTAATCCTCGCCAACGCGCTCACCACCGATGAAAAGCTATCCTGGAACAAGCTGGCCGGCATTGCGCTCGGCGTTGCCGGAACGGCCGTGATGATCGGCCCCGGGCTGGCTGCCGGCCTCGGCGGCCCCGTCTGGGCCAAGTTCGCGCTGATCGGCGCCTCGCTCTCCTACGCGGTCGCCTGATGATCGCGCGACGCTTCAAGGGCGTGCCCTCGCCGGTCATCGCCACCGGGCAACTAACCGCCTCGACCATCATCATGATCCCCGTCGTGCTCATCGCCTATGGCCCGGCCGGGTTGCTTTCGGCCTCGCCGCCGGTTTGGGCCGCGGTGCTGGGACTGGCGCTGCTGTCCACGGCCTTTGCTACATCCTCTATTTCAACCTCGTCGCCTCGGCTGGCGCCACCAATGCGTCGCTGGTCACTCTGATCGTGCCAATCAGCGCCGTCCTGCTCGGTTTTTTGTTCCTCGGCGAACGGCTGCAGCTCTTCGAAATGGGCGGAATGGCGTTGATCGGACTCGGCTTGATCACCATCGACGGGCGCCTGTTCGGCCGATGGTAGCGGTGTCGTGCCACAGCGCCGCCACAATTTATTCACAACTCCGAAGCTGCATTTTGCCGAAGAGTTTCAATGGCTAACGGCAAATCGGAAGTCGCAAATTCCACAATCATGTCGCATTGCAGCACGTTTTCCGCTTGCCTGTGACCCAAATGACTCTAGATTCCGGCCATAGCTCTGAAGAGGAGGCTATGGCATGGGACTGACGAGGCCAATCAACGCATTGATGATTTGTGCCGCATTCGCATTCATCGGTGCCCTTATCATAGGCGTTCTTCCCTGACCCGCCAAACGGGGAAGGCCAGCACCGAGAGTAGTCCAAGCAGTTCGAAAAGGCCGGGTAGAACCCGGCCTTTTCCGTTTCAGGCCGCGGCCGACCCGGCCGCTTCCGACTCATGCGAGCGGATGCCGATCATGTGGCAGACGGCAAAGACCAGATCGGCGCGGTTCATCGTGTAGAAGTGGAAATCGCCGACGCCGCGCTCGACGAGATCATGGACCTGCTCGGCCGCCACGGCCGACGCCACCAGCGCATGCGTCTGCGGATCGTTCTCCAGCCCTTCGAAGCGCTCGGCCAGCCATGCCGGCACCAGCGCGCCGCAACGCAAGGAGAAGTTGGCCACTTGCGTGAAATTATGCACCGGCAGGATGCCAGGCACGATCGGGATATAGATGCCGGCGCGGCGCGCCCGCTCGACATAGCGCTCGTAGAGATCATTGTCGAAGAAGAACTGGGTGATCGCCCGTGTCGCGCCATTGTCGACCTTGCGCTTCAGCATGTCGATGTCGGTGGCGAAATCCGGACTTTCCGGATGCTTTTCCGGATAGGCCGAGACCGAGATGTCGAAATCGCCGACGCTCTTCAGCGCCCCGACCAGCTCGGCACCGTTGGCATAACCATCGGGATGCGGACGGTAGGCGGTTCCCACGCCTGCAGCCGGATCGCCGCGCAAGGCGACGAAGCGGGTGACGCCCATGCCGGCGAATTCCTGGATGACGGCGTCGACCTGATGACGGGCCGCGTCGACGCAAGTCATGTGCGCCGCCGGCGTCAGCCTCGTCTCGTTCAAGATGCGCCTGACCGTGCGGGCGGTGCGCTCGCGCGTCGAGCCGCCGGCACCGTAAGTCACCGACACGAATCTTGGCTTGAGCGGCTCCAGGCGGGTGACGGTATCCCACAGCCTTGCCTCCATTTCGTCCGTCTTCGGCGGAAAGAACTCGAACGAAACCCGGACCTTGTCGCCAATGTCGGGGCGGCGGGAAAAGCGGAACTGGTTCATCAGGCTGTTTCCCCCATTGGATATGTTTTGGCTGGAAGCGTGTCGTTGGATGGGTCGGCGATCAACAGCCGGCGGTCGCGGCCGAGCCAGAGCTTGACCGTGAGCCTTGCCTCATTGCCGCCGCGCGGCTCGAACTCCTGGCTGTCCTCGAGGTCGAGCCCGGCCTCCGCGAACCAGTCGGCGATCTGCCGATCTGAGAAGCCGAGCCGCATATGGGCATGCTGGTCGCGCAGGAATTCGAGGTTGTGGGGCGCGAAATCGACAACGATGAGCCGGCCCGCCGGACGCAGCAGCCTCGCCGCCTCGGCGATAGCGCGCGCCGGATCGTCGAGATAGTGCAGCACCTGGTGGATGGTGACGAGATCGAAGGCGTTGCGCTCGACCGGCGGCGAAAAAATGTCGCCCTGGCGCACCTGCGCATTGGCGACGCCGGCCTTGTCGAGATTGGCGCGCGCCACCGTCAGCATCTCGCGCGACATGTCGATGCCGACGCCGCGCCGGTAGAGCGGCGCAAAAATCTCCAGCAGCCTGCCGGTGCCGGTGCCGAGATCGAGCATCGACTGGAACGGCCGTTTGCCGACGAGCTTGAGCAATGCCGCTTCCACCGCGCGGTCCGGCACATGCAGCGAACGGATGCGATCCCAGCTCGCAGCGTTTTCCGAGAAATATTCGGCGGCGCGGTCCTGCCGCTTGCGCTTGACCGCGGCCAGCCGCTCCAGATCGCGCACCACCTGCGCATCGGCCTCGCGCACGCCAGAGACCAAGCGCTGAACAAAGTCGCGCGAACTGTCGGTGTCCGACAGCCTGAAGAAGGCCCAGGATCCTTCCTGGTAGCGGCCGATCAGCCCGGCATCGAGCAGGAGCTTCAGGTGCCGGGAGACGCGCGGCTGCGACTGGCCGAGGATTTCGGTGAGGTCGGAGACAGTGAGGTCGCCCCGCGACAGCAGCACGAGGATGCGCAGGCGGCTGGATTCGGCCGCCGCCTTCAATGTATCTACCATCGTGTCGAGCGTGACATGCATGAGCGGGTTCTCAGTGAAAGATATAAAGATATGTTTATGTCGAATTTGAAACCCTGGCAAGCACTATGTCGCTTCCGGACAAGAAAATGGCGCAGCCGTGATCCGCATGCGCTCCGCCGCTCTTCCGCGGGCTGAAAGGGCCGAAGCCGATGTTCGAGAAGCGCACGGGTGAGAAGCTTCTGGAGACCGATCCGGCTGATCTGCCGCCGGATGGCCATGTCGTCTTCATCGGCCATATCGTCTCGCCCTGGACGGGCCGCGAGGATTGTCCCAAGAACATGCGCGCTGCCCGTGAGACCGGACGAACGGCAACGGTTCTGATCGACGAGCCCTACCGCGATGGACTGCACAACCTCGACCGCGCCAGCCACGTCGTCGTCCTCTCCTGGCTCGACCATGCGCCGCGGAATCTCATTGTGCAGAAACCGCGTCATGCGGCTGAACCGAAAGGCGTTTTCTCGCTGCGCTCCCCTGCCCGGCCGAACCCGGTCGGCCTCCATGTCGCGAAGCTTGTCATGCTGGATATCGAGGCTGGCCGGATCGAGATCGACGCCATCGACGTGCTCGACGGCACACCGGTCATCGACATCAAGCCCTACTATGCTTCGACCGACGCCTTCCCCGAAGCGACCATTGCCGGGCGCGACGAGAAATGAGCGCGCCCACCGGCCGCCGCCGCGCCATTGCCAAGGCGCTGACCGCGCTCCTGCCGCTCGCCCCCTATGCCGACATGGAAAAGATCCGAGCCGACGCCGGCGCCGCGCATATGAAGACCTTGCCGCCGACGATCGCGGTATGGCTGGCAACCATCGCCCATGTCCGCCACGCCCATACCGACTACGAGAAATTGCTCGCCGAAGGCTATGATCGAGACTCGGCGCGATTCTTCGTCATCGAGCGGACCAATGAGGTGCTCACCCGCTGGCGGGCGACGCGCTTGCTGGAGGAAGAAGACGAGGACGAGTGAGCTATTGCCGCGCCAGCACGGCAATCGCATTGTATTGTTCCCCTTGCGCCTCGCCGAACCATGACCAGGCAAGATTGCCATTGACGTAGCGCACGGTGATCGTGCCGCCGTCGATGCATTTATCCCGACCGTAGGTGATGCTTTCGCGGTACTGCGCCGATGTGCCGTCGCGGGATATTTCGCCCAGGGTGCCGCCGCAGCCGAGCGAGGGATAGTCGATCGAGGCGCCGCTGTCGCTGATTGTCATGGCAATCGACCAATCGGCACCCGATGCTCCGGCGGGACTCTGATGTCCGTCGCCCACCCAAGTGCCGGCGAGCGACGGCACATTTACCGTGCAGGGGACATTCTGGAAGATCGGCGCCAGTTCGCTGCCTGCCTTCTCGCAGCGATAGGTCTGGCCGTCCTGACAAAGTTCCTCGCCTTCCCGCGTACACTGCGCGAAGGCGTCGCCACCTGCCACAAGAATGGAAATCGCAATGGCTGCGCCAAAGCCGAAACGCCTTACCATGTCGCCCCTCCCGGCATGACAATCCGTGTTGCCATCATAAGGCAGATCCGATGTTTCACCTAGAGACAAAGGGAATTCGCCCGCGGCATCGTTCCGAGCGGGCGTGGCCTCTCCTGCTCAGGCTTGGTAGATCCACTGCTCCGGCACCCGCACCGAAATCTCTTCGCCGGATCTGATGATGCCCGGCTTCTCGACCCAGGCGACGAGGCCGCGCAGCCGTTTCGCCACCTTCGCGAACAGCAATGCCCCGGCCTCCCGATCGGCCATGCGGGCATTCTCGGCAACCGAACGCCCGGAGAGGCGGCAAGGCTTGTTCTGTCCGTCGACCTTGATCGTCACGCCACTCTTGAAGAACAGAAGCGAACCTGCCGGCAGCATGGAAAGGCATGGCACGCCTTCGATCACCAGATTGGCGCCGATCCACTCCGGCTTGATCTCCGCTATGCCCATGCGCCCGGCGACGATCGCGAGTTCGTCCGCCGCGACCAGCGACAATTGCCGCTCGTTGCGCATCTCGGTGCCGCGTGGATACCAAGGCTCGCGTCCGCCGGAGCGCCGTGTCGCGCCAGCATGGAAATCACCCTCGATGCCGTCGAAGCCGAGCCGCAATTCCTCCACCGGCCTTGTCTCGAAATGATCGAAAGGAGCGGCATAGAGCGCGGCTGCCTTTGCAGTCAGCTTGCGGCCGGGGACGATTTCGACGGTCAGTTCCGCTGCCGGAAAAAGCTCTGGGTTTGTTTCCTGCATGGCGCTGGTCTAGAGGCCCTCGCTCACTCGGTCCAGTTGAAAGCACTGATGATCCGATCACGAGGCTTGATGGCGATCACGACTTTCTTACCGGGCGATGCCGCCTGCTTTCACATTATGCCCTATTGCCGCCGTGCCGGCGGCATAACGGTCGCGCGAAATGGGGAGGGTTCAATTATGCAGGTTGGGCACGCAATCGCGGCATTGTGGCTGATCTGGTTGGTGTCCTGGGCTCTTGCCGCCTTTTGGGCCGATCCCGTGCAAAAGCGCGCAGGCTTCCGGGCGGAAGCCCAGTATCGGGCACTCTGGCTTGCCGGCACCGTCCTGTTGTTCGTGCCGGCGCATGGTTATGTCGGCCGGCTTCGGCTCTGGATGCCGACGCTGACGGAAGCCTGGATCTGTGTCGCCCTTATCGCCATCGGCATCGCCTTCGCCTGGTGGGCGCGCCTGCATCTCGGCAAGCTGTGGTCGGGCACCATCACCGCCAAGGCCGATCACCGGGTGGTCGACACCGGTCCCTATCGGCTGGTCCGCCATCCGATCTACACCGGCCTGCTGCTGTCGATCCTGGCCACCACCGCGGCGAAAGGCACGGTCTGGGGCATCGCCGGCGCCGCGCTCCTGCTTGTCGGCATCGTCGTCAAGGCACGGCTGGAAGAGAGCTTCCTGCGCGGCGAGCTTGGCCCTGCCTACGACGACTATGCCAAGCGCGTGCCGATGCTGGTGCCCTTCGCGCCGACCTGACGACCCCTCAGAGCATCCTGAGCAGCGCGCCGCCAATCGAATAGCCGGCGCCGAAAGCGCAGAGCAAGCCGAAGTCGCCGGCCTTCATGTCGGCATGGTTTTCCGACAGCGCGACGATGGCGCCGGCGCCTGCCGTGTTGCCGAGCCGCTCCAGCACCATCGGCGCGCGGTCATGGTCGACGTCGTGGCCGAAGGCAAGCTTCAGGATCATCGCATTCATGCGCGCATTGGCCTGATGCAGCCAGAAGCGGCGGATGCCGTGCGGCGTCAGCCCATGCTCGGCCAGGAACTCGACGATGAACTTGTGGCCGGCGACGGTGACTTCCTTGAACACCTTGTTGCCGACCTGCTTGATCAGATTGCCCTCGAGCTTGATCATGTAGGGATCGTCCTGGGCGGTGCGGGTGTGATAGCCGAGATTGGTGCGGATGTTGTTCGACAATTGCGTCCAGGTGCGCGTGTCGAGCACCTCGAAGCGCCCCGGCCGCTTCTCGCCCTGGTTGAGCCCTTCGACGACCATCGCGACCGAAGCATCGCCGAAGATGAAATGCGTCTGCCGGTCGCGGAAATTGAGATGGCCGGTGATGATTTCGGGCGTCGACACCAGGATGCGCTTATGCGCCCCGGCCCTGACCAGATTGACCGCGATATGCAGTGCTGCCGCGGCGGAAGAGCAGCCCAGCCCCATGTCGAAGCCGGCGCCCTTGGTGCCCAGCGCCTCCTGCATCTCGATGGCGATCGCCGGATAGGGACGCTGATGGTGCGAGGCCGAGCAGATCACCAGGTCGATGTCCGACGGTGCCACGCCGGCATGGGCAATCGCCTTTCTTGCCGAAGCGATGCCGAACTCCGCCTGGAGCGACAGCGCATCGTCCGGCCGTGCCGGAATTCGCGGCGCCATGCGGGTCGGGTCGAGGATGCCCTCACGCTCGATCACATGGCGGGTCTGCACGCCAGACGCGTGGACGATGAAGTCGCTGTCCGATTTCTGCAGCGGCGTCTCGCCGGTGACGGCGCGACGCGCATTCTCGGTGTCGACCCAGCGGTTGAAGCTTTCGACCAGCTCTTCATTGGTGATGACAGGCTCGGGGATTTCGGCGCCGATGCCGCTGATGATGACGCGATGCATGTCCAATCCGTCTAGAGCAATTCCAGGAAAAGTGGGAACCGGTTTCCGTCCGGAATTGCGTTGAAACAAATGGCACGGGCGTTACGGGCTCTGATGTGGGCGCGGACACGGCCCGCCGCAACCCTTGTCGCATTCGGCAGGTTTATGCCAGCTTAAACCGCCGCGCTGGTCCCAGTTATCGCAATGAGTTGACCGGAAGCGGTCAGGCCCGCTTGGCGATGATGAAGATGCGCGGGAAGCGCAGCAGCACCTTGCCATTCGCCGTCTTCGGATAGGCCTTTGCGATCTTGGCGGTATAGCTTTCGAGGAAAGTCTTCTTCTCATCGGCATCGAGCGGATCGAGGAACGGCTTCAGCCCTGTCGCCTTGACCCATTCGACGATCGCTTCGGCATCCGCCAGAGGGTGATTGTAGATCGTGTGCCAGATATCCACGCGGTCGGCGAGCGGCGACAGGAGATCGTAGTAGAACGAAACCGGCGGCAGGGGCGCGCGCGTCGCGCTCTTGAGCTTCGCCGAGAACGGCATCTCGGCCGCCGTGTCGCGCATAAGCTGATGCGAAGGCTCGCCGAGATTGTCGGGCATCTGAATGGCCAAGGCGCCGCCTGGCGCAAGCAGCCCCATCAGCCGCTGGAACACCGCCGGATGCTCCGGCAGCCACTGGAAGACGGCGTTGGCGAAGATAACGTCGACCGGGTTCTCCGGCTGCCATTTGGCAGCATCGACGAGCGCGAAGGTGACATTGGGCAGCCGCGCCCTTGCCTTCTCGATCATGTCGGGCGAGGTGTCGAAGCCACTGACCTCGGCATCCGGCCAGCGCTCGACCAGGAGCTCGGTCGAATTGCCTGGGCCACAGCCGATGTCGACGACGCGGCGCGGGAAGTCGACAGGAACCTGTGTCGCCAAGTCCCGCGCGGGCCGCGTGCGCTCGTCCTCGAACTTCAGATATTGGGCGGCGGACCAGTCCTTGCCCTCACGTGTCATCGTATCCGATCTCTGTGATTGACCCGGGCATATGCTGATATCACTCAAAGCCAAAAGGGCAATCGACTTTTTGCAGTGCTATCAGGCTCTTGATCGCCTTAGTTCCATAACGGTAGATTTCGGGTCTTGACGTCCCAGATGGTCTGATTGCGAATGAAATTTGGTTTCGAGGAAGCGCAAGCCAAATACGTCAGCGGTTCTCAGCGCGCGAGGGTATGGACTGAACAGTGGGTTTCCCAGTGGATTTATTGCCCTAACTGCGCAGGTTCACGACTGACCCAGTTTTCTGCAAATCGGCCCGTTGCCGATTTTTTCTGCGGTCATTGCAGCGACCAATTCGAGCTGAAAAGCCAAAAGAAAGCCTTCGGCGCGAAGGTTGCCGATGGTGCATATTTTACCAAGATCGATAGGCTGGCATCGTCAACCAATCCAAACTTGATATTGCTGAACTACGATCTAAACAAAATGGCCGTACTAAACGTGTGTATGGTGCCTAAGCACTTCTTCATCCCAGACATTATTGAGAAGAGAAAACCGCTTGCCCCAACAGCGAGGAGAGCGGGATGGATCGGCTCGAACATACTGCTCGATCGAGTGCCGAATTTAGGGCGAATCTATATCGTTCGAAACAGCATTCCAATTCCAAAGGAAGCTGTCATTGCGCAATGGCAGAAGACGCTTTTTCTTCGCGAGAAGGAAGCGGAAGCTCGTGGCTGGCTGGTCGAAGTTATGAAATGCGTCGATCTGATCGGTACTGTGGAATTTGATATCGAGCAGGTCTACTCGTTCGAAGCAAGATTGAGCGCTCTATATCCGCACAACAGGAATGTCCGGCCAAAGATTCGTCAGCAGCTGCAAGTTCTTCGAGATAGCGGATATCTCGATTTCGTATCTCGTGGGCGCTATCGCATTAGAAGCAGTCCGCTATAGTCTCGCGGAGCACGGAGATCCAACATGGCCTGGTTTGCAAACCACTACGAATGCTACAGGTGCAGCGAACATTGGATCGACGAATGGTCCTGCATGTGTGATGACGAGTGCCCGAGCTGCGGCGCACGTCATGCAACGCCTATAGAGAGTGAAGACCTAACGTTTCAGGTAGTTGCCGACGCTGGAGCTTTTGTCGTTCTGAGATCGCCGGACAGTGCAGAGCACCGCCCAGACTACGAAGAGGTTGGACGCTTCGCCAGCGAGACGCTAGCGAAGCAATTTGTCGCGCGGTTCGAGCGTTTGTAGGCTCCTACCGCGTCAGCCGCTTGTGCGTCATGCGGTGCGGGGTGGCCGCTTCGGCGCCGAGGCGGCGCAGCTTGTCCTTCTCGTATTCCTCGAAATTGCCCTCGAACCATTCGACATGCGCGTCGCCCTCGAAGGCGAGCATGTGGGTCGCCATGCGGTCGAGGAACATGCGGTCGTGGCTGATGATCACCGCGCAGCCGGCATAGGCTTCGAGCGCGTCTTCCAGCGCGCCCAGCGTTTCGGTGTCGAGGTCGTTGGTCGGTTCGTCGAGCAAGAGCACGTTGCCGCCGCCCTTCAGCATCTTGGCCAGATGCACGCGATTGCGCTGGCCGCCCGAAAGATTGCCGACCTTCTGCTGCTGGTCGCCGCCGCGGAAGTTGAAGGACGAGCAGTAGGCGCGGCTGTTGACCTCGTGCTTGCCGAGCTTGATGACCTCGGCGCCGCCGGAGATCTCTTCCCACACGGTCTTGTTCGGATCGAGCGCGTCGCGGCTCTGGTCGACATAGCCGAGCCTCACCGTTTCGCCCTTGCGGATCGAGCCGGCATCCGGGGTTTCCTGGCCGGTGATCATCTTGAACAGCGTCGTCTTGCCGGCGCCGTTCGGGCCGATGACGCCGACGATGCCGCCCGGCGGCAGTTTGAAGGACAGGTCTTCGATCAGCAGTTCGTCGGCGAAGCCCTTGTTGAGGCCTTCGACCTCGATGACGACGTTGCCGAGGCGCTCGCTCGATGGGATGACGATCTGCGTGTCGGTCGGCTTGCGGCTCTGCGACTGCTCGACCAGTTCCTCATAGGCCTTGATACGCGCCTTGGACTTGGTCTGGCGCGCCTTCGGCGAGGACTGGATCCACTCGCGCTCGCGCCAGATCGCCTTCTGGCGGGCGTCGTCCTCGCGGCCTTCCTGGATCAGGCGCTTGGCCTTGGCGTCGAGATATTTGGTGTAATTGCCCTCGTAGGGGATGCCGCGGCCGCGGTCGAGCTCGAGGATCCAGCCGGTGACGTTGTCGAGGAAGTAGCGGTCGTGGGTGATGATCAGCACCGAGCCCGGATAGTCGCGCAGGTGCTTTTCCAGCCATTGCGTGGTCTCGGCGTCGAGATGGTTGGTCGGTTCGTCGAGCAGCAAGAGATCGGGCTGCTCCAAGAGCAGCCGGCAGAGCGCCACGCGGCGGCGCTCGCCGCCCGACAGGTTCGTCACCTCGGAATCGGCCGGCGGGCACTGCAGCGCGTCCATCGCCATCTCGACCTGCTGCTCGAGGTCCCACAGGTTGAGGCGATCCATCTCGTCCTGCAGCTTGGCGGACTCGTCGGCCGTCTCGTCGGAATAGTTCATCATCAACTCGTTGTAGCGCTCGATGATGGCCGTCTTCCTGGCGACGCCATCCATGACGTTTTCGCGCACGGTCTTGTTGGGGTCGAGCTGCGGCTCCTGCGCGAGGTAGCCCACGGTCGCGCCCTCGGCCAGCCACGCCTCGCCCTGATACTCCTTGTCGAGCCCGGCCATGATGCGCAGGATGGTCGACTTACCCGAACCGTTGGGGCCGAGAATGCCGATCTTGGCGTCCGGATAGAAGGACAGGTGGATGTTATCGAGCACCTTCTTGGTGCCATAGGCCTTCGACAGGCCGGACATGTGATAGATGAACTGGCGAGCCACGCGCGCTTTCCCTGAAACTGAACTGTCGAGTTGGATGGGGTTGCGCGCTATGTAGGCGATGAAGCGCCGAACGGCAATCGCTTTCGGCACATCGCGATCTTTCGCCAGGCTGGCGTCCCGCCCGGTTCTGCGGCCCAACCGTGGCGTAGCGCCCTACTGGAACCCGATCGCGTCGACCGTGCCCTTCGGGCAACCGGCCTTGCCCGTCGGCGCCGAGGCCATCAGCAGGTCGGCGAGCTTGCTGTCAGCGCCGATCGGACCGGACAGGCCCAGCGTCAGCTCGCCGATCAGCCGTCGGCCGCTCGACGGATCGACCAGGCAGGAGACGCGCACTCGCTCGCCGGCGCGCGCCGAAGGCTTGGTCGAAGGCATCGCGGATCTGGTCCGATGTCAGCTGCTTGCCGATGTTCTTGTTGAAGAGGTCGCGCACCGGCGAGGCGTTCACCGCGCGCATCAGACTGAGCGCGTCGGAAAAATACTCCTGCTGGCTTTTGCCGTAGCAGGTGCCGTGCTTGATCCATTCGTGACGTTCGAGCTTGGAAGCCGTGCCCGGCATCACCTGGTCGAGCTCGGTGCGCGTGCCGGCATCGAGATTGACCGGCGGCAGGTCTCCCCAATGCGCGGGATTGTCGTTGGCCTTGTCGCCCGTCGACACCTGGCAATAGAAATTGCCGTTCGGCTGCGGCCACAACCCATGCAGAGTGAAGTGGGAAGCATCGAACTCGCTGGGGCTCTGCGCCTTGCATTCGGGCTTGCTGCCCTTGGTCTCGCAGAAGGCGGGCTGCCAGCTCAGCGCGAAGACATATTCAGGCTTGCCGGAAGCGGGCTGCGACGGCTTGGCCTGGTCGGCGGGCGCCGGCGTGGCCGCCGCACTGCCGCCGGTGATATGGCCGCAACTGATCTTCACCCAACGCCGTTCCGGATCGGCGCCCGGAACCTGGATGAGGTAGTGAGTGGGCTCGTCCTTGTTGCCGGCCAGGAGCTGATAGCTTTGTCCTGCTTCGGTGGACACGTTGCCGGGGTTCTTGCCACTCTTGATGGCTTGCGTCGCGGGACACGCGCTGTCGGCCACGAAGGTGCCGTTCATCTTCACATCGGCCCGCGCGCTGCCGGCGCTAACCAGAGCCAGAACAACCGAACCCCATAGTGACCAAACCCGCATTCCCGCTCTCCCGGCGATCATTGAACCGTATTGGATTCGTCACACTAGAACAGGCGACGTGTCAGAATTGCGATCTTTTTCGCCAGGCGAAAATAATCCCCAGGAGACGATCGACGCATGCTCCCTCTACGGTCGAAAGCCGTCGCTCTCTTGACGCCGTCGCAACCCTCGCTCATCAGTCGCCAAGGGAGCTAGACATGCCATTCGACAAGCAGACCAGGCTGGCCTCACCGACCGGGGCCGACCTCAACCTCTATGTGAAACGCGCGGAGACGTCCCCGCGCGCCGTTGTCCAGATCAATCACGGCTTAGCCGAACACGCTGCGCGCTATGCCCGCTTTGCTGATTTCCTCGCCCCGCGCGGCTTTCATGTTTATGCCCATGACCATCGCGGCCACGGCGCGACAAAGGCGCCCGACGCGCCGCTGGGCCGGTTCGCCGATGTCGACGGCATCGCCAAGGTGATTGCCGATGTCGGCGCCGTCCACGACCTGATCGCCGTCGAGCATCCGGGATTGCCGGTGATCGTCTTCGGCCACTCGCTCGGCGCCTCGATCGCGCTGAACTTCGTGCTCCGCCATTCCGAACGCGTTCATGCCGCGGCGATCTGGAACGGCAATTTCTCGCAAGGCCTGCTCGGCCAGCTGGCGCTGGGCATTCTCGGCTGGGAGCGGATGCGCCTGGGCTCCGATGTGCCGTCGCGGCTGCTGCCGAGGCTTACCTTCCAGGCCTGGGGCAAGGCCGTGCCCAACCACCGGACCCTGTTCGACTGGCTGTCGCGCGACCCGGCCGAGGTCGACAAATACGTCGCCGATCCGCTCTGCGGCTGGGATGCCTCGATCTCGATGTGGCGCGATGTGGTCAAGATGGCGCTTCACGCCGGCAAGGATTCCAGCTTTGCGACGTACGCCGCGACCTCTGCGTCAATCTGGTCGGCGGCGAGAAGGACCCGGCGTCCGACTATGGCAAGGCGGTTCACCACCTAGCCCGGCGCATGGACAGGATGGGCTTTTCGAATCTGGTTTCAAAGGTTTACCCGGAGACCCGCCACGAAAGCCTGAATGAGATCAACCGGGACGTCGTCATGAGCGATTTCGCCGCCTGGGCTGACAGCGTGCTGAAGGCGTGACCGTTGTGGCCCACAGCAAGAGCGGTGACAGGAGCGGCCACTATTGATAGAGGCTGCGCTTTCGACCCCATCACGGTGATCCATGACTGAGCCTCCGCTGAAAGGCATCCGCGTTATCGAACTCGCCCGCATCCTGGCGGGGCCTTGGGCCGGGCAGCTGCTCGCCGATCTCGGCGCCGATGTCATCAAGGTCGAAAGCCCGGACGGCGGCGACGATACCCGCAAATGGGGCCCGCCCTTCGTCATGAGCCATGACGGCGAGAACCTTTCGGCCGCCTACTATCATTCCTGCAATCGCGGCAAGCGTTCGATCGCCGTCGATTTCTCCAAGCCCGAGGCGCCGACACACTCCGCCGCCTCGTCGCCACGGCCGACGTGCTGATCGAGAATTTCAAGCTCGGCGGCCTGAAGAAATACGGCCTCGACTATGAGAGCCTGAAGAAGATCAATCCGCGCCTCGTCTATTGCTCGATAACCGGCTTCGGCCAGGATGGTCCCTACGCGCCGCGCGCCGGCTACGACTTCATCATCCAGGCGATGGCCGGCATGATGTCGATCACCGGGGAACCGGGCCGCGAGCCGCAAAAGGCCGGCGTCGCCATCTCCGACCTTTTCACCGGCCTCTATTCGGTGATCGCCATCCAGGCGGCGCTGCGCCATGCCGAAAAGACCGGCGAAGGCCAGCACATCGACATGGCTCTGTTCGACAGCCAGGTCTCGGCGCTCGGCAACCAGAACCTCAACTACCTGGTCTCCGGCAAGTCGCCGGTGCAGATGGGCAATGCCCATATGAACATCGCGCCTTACGAGGTGCTGCCGGTGAAGGACGGTCACATCATCCTTGCCGTCGGCAATGACGGCCAGTTCGGCAAGTTTTGCGCCGTGGTCGGTCTCACCGACCTGCCCGCCAATCCCGATTTCGCCACCAATCCAGCCCGCGTCGCCAACCGCGTGAAGCTGCGTGAACTGATCATCGAGACGCTGAAGACTTGGGATCGCGATCCGCTGCTGGCGAAGCTCGAGGCGGCAAGTGTGCCGGCGAGCCCGATCAACACGATCGGCCAGATGTTCGCCGACCCGCAGACGGTCGCGCGCGGCATGCGGCTCGACCTCGACGACGGCCACGGTAATCGCCTGCCTTCGGTGCGTTCGCCGATGGTGATGTCCGGCACACCGCTCGTCTATGAGCGCCCCTCGCCGCGCCTTGGCGAGCATACGCAGGAAATCCTCGCCGAACTGGAGGGAACAGCAAAATGAAGACCGGCGGACAACTCATCGTCGAGGCGCTCGAAGCGAACGGCACCGACCGCATCTTCTGCGTGCCCGGCGAATCCTATCTGGCGGTGCTCGACGCGCTGCATGATTCATCGATCCGCACCATCGTCTGCCGCCAGGAAGGCGGTGCGGCAATGATGGCCGACTGCCAGGGGCGCCTGACCGGCAAGCCCGGCATCTGCTTCGTCACCCGCGGCCCCGGCGCCACCAACGCTTCCGCCGGCATCCACATCGCCATGCAGGATTCGGTGCCGCTCATCCTGTTCATCGGCCAGGTCGCCAGCCACGCCAAGGAGCGCGAGGCTTTTCAGGAGGTCGACTACAAGCGCTTCTTCGGCGACATCGCCAAATGGGTGGTTGAGATCGACGACGCTTCGCGCATCCCGGAATTCGTCACCCGCGCCTTCGCCGTGGCGACGTCGGGCCGGCCAGGCCCCGTGGTCATCTCGCTGCCTGAGGACATGCTGACCAGCGAGGTCGAGGCGCCGGAAGCGCTCCCGCACACGCCGGTCGAGACGTATCCCGGCGAGGCCGAGCTCGACGCGCTGGAAATGCTGCTCGCCGGCGCCAAGCGTCCCTTCGTCATCCTCGGCGGCACGCGCTGGGACGCTCAGACCGTGGCGAAGATGCGGACAATCGCCGAGACTTGGTCGCTCCCTGTCGGCTGCTCCTTCCGCCGCCAGATGCTGTTCGATCATCTTCATGCAAATTACGCCGGCGACGTTGGCATCGGCATCAATCCGAAGCTGGCGGCGCAGATCAAGGCGGCCGATGTCGTATTGCTGATCGGCGGCCGCATGGGCGAGATGCCTTCCTCCGACTACACGCTGCTGAAAAGCCCCTACCCCGACCAGACGCTGGTGCATGTCCATGCCGACGCCGGCGAGCTTGGCCGCGTCTACCGGCCGACGCTGGCGATCAACGCCTCGCCCTCGGCCTTCGTCGAGGCTTTCGCCAAGCGTAAGCCCGCCGCCACACCGTCATGGGCGGAAGAAGCGGCGAAAGCGCATGCCGCCTATCTCGAATGGTCGACGCCGCCGCAGACAGGCCCCGGCGCGGTCCAGATGGGGCCGATCATGAATTATCTCGAAAAGGCGCTGCCGGAGGACGCGATCCTCACCAATGGCGCGGGCAACTACGCGACGTGGGTGCACCGCTTCCATCGCTTCCGCCGCTTCGCCACGCAGGCGGCCCCCACTTCCGGATCGATGGGTTACGGCACACCAGCCGCGGTCGCCGCCAAGGCCCTGTTTCCGGATCGCACCGTGGTTGCCTTTGCCGGCGACGGCTGCTTCCTGATGAACGGGCAGGAGTTCGCCACCGCTGTCCAATACGACCTGCCGATCATGGTGGTGGTGGTCAACAACGGCATCTACGGCACCATCCGCATGCATCAGGAGCGGGAATATCCAAGCCGCGTCGTCGCCACCGATCTCAAGAACCCGGACTTCGCCGCCCTTGCCCGCTCCTATGGCGGCCATGGCGAAACGGTCGAAAAGACCGAGGACTTCGCTGCCGCCTTCGAACGGGCGCGCGCCAGCGGCAAGCCGGCGATCGTCGAGATCAGGCTCGATCCCGAGGCGATCACGCCGACCCGCACACTGACCCAGATCCGCGACAAGTCGTGACTCGAACGAGGCGGTTTTGCCGCCTCGTTCCTGCCTGCGGAAGGTCCGCTACATCGCTCCGCCGGCCTTCTCGATCTGCCCGCGGATCTCGCCGTCCGGGTCAGCGGCGGTGTGGATGTTGACGTAATATTTGCCGGCCTCGAGGTCGGTGACCTGGGCATCCGTTAGCGTTGCCGAGCCTTTGATCGGGCTCTTGACCTTCTTGAACGGGATTACGGGATCGGCGCTTTCACCCTTTGCCGCCGGGCCGTGAATGTGACCGGCAGACGCCGGCCCGCTGAGGCCGGAATATTTGACGTTCCATGTGAGCTTCTTGCTGGTGGTGTTGAATGTGAATGTGGCGGTTCCCTTGCCCTTGGTGGTGACAGGCGGGGTCTGCTGGCTGCCATCGAGCGTCGCCTTGAACTTCATCGTCTCGGCCATGGCCGGCGATGCGAGCAGAAAGGCGGTCGAAACGGCGAGCGCCGAAAGCAGCGGCAAGGACTGGATGCGCATTGGAGGACCTCCGTTTGGCTGACGCGTCCGTCACGGCCCCCCAGCGCGCGGACTTTACTGCAACGGTTGGCCGGCGCTTTGTATCCCTGCGCACGCATATTTTACCGGCGCCAACAAAAAAGGGGCGATCGCCCGCCCCTTTCGATGCCTGCCATCAAGTCCCGATCTTACTTGATCGCCTTGTCGGTGATTGCCGTGGTGTAGGCGCCGGTGGGCTCCTTGGCGATGATCTTCTGGTCGAGCAGCGCCTTGGCGGTGCGCTCATAGGTCGCCGGATCGAGCTTGCCGTCGGCATTGTCGATCAGCTTGGCGACTTCGCCCATCATGCGCTTCTGGTGGTTCTCGTCCTGGCCGCCATTGTCCATGACGATGCCGGCAGCCTCATCCGAATTGTCGACGGCGTATTTCCAGCCCTTCATCGAGGCGCGCACGAAGCGCACCATCTTGTCCTCGAAGGCCGGATCCTTGAGCTTGTCTTCCAGCGCATAGAGCCCGTCCTCGAGCAGGTCGTTGCCCATGGCCGAATAGTTGAACACGGTGAGTTGCTCCGGCTTGTAGCCGGCGTCGATCAGCTGCCAGTACTCGTTGTAGGTCATGACCGAGATGCAGTCCGCCTGCTTCTGGATCAGCGGCTGCACGTCAAAGCTCTGCTTCAGCACGGTGACGCCGTCCGGACCGCCCTCGGTCTTGAGGCCGAGCTTGTTCATCCAGGCGTAGAACGGATATTCGTTGCCGAAGAACCAGACGCCCAGCGTATGGCCTTTGAAGTCGGCTTCGGTCTTGATCGGGCCGTCCTTCGGGCAGACCAGCTCCATGCCCGCCTTCTTGAATGGCTGGGCGATGTTGACCAGCGCCACGCCCTTTTCGCGCGCGGCGAGCGCGCCGCCCATCCAGTCGACGATGACATCGGCGCCGCCGCCGGCGATCACCTGCTCGGGCGCGATATCGGGGCCGCCCGGCTTGATGTCGACGTCGAGGCCCTCGGCGTCATAAAAACCCTTGGCCTTGGCGACATAGTAGCCGGCGAACTGGGCCTGCGTGACCCATTTGAGCTGGAGCGTCACCTTGTCGGCCGCCATCGCCTGGAAAGCGGCCAGCGACATCGCGCCGGCCAAAGCGGAAATTACCAGTCTTTTCATGTTTTTACCCTCTGAAGTTAGCACCCAAACCCACCGCCCCTATCCACCACGGACAGAGGGATGCCAAAACGTGACGGCCCTTTCGACAAGAGCGACCACGCCATAAAAGACCGAACCCGCCAGTGCTGCAACTGCGATTTCGGCCCAAACCATGTCGATGTTCATCCGCCCGACTTCCGTCGAAATGCGGAATCCCATGCCGACGACGGGCGTGCCGAAAAACTCCGCGACGATGGCGCCGATCAGCGCCAGCGTCGAGTTGATCTTCAGCGCGTTGAAGATGAACGGCATGGCCGCCGGCAGCCTGAGCTTCAGCAAGGTCGGCCAATAGCCTGAAGCATAGGTGCGCATCAGGTCGCGCTCCATGTGGCCGGAGGCGGCAAGCCCGGCCACCGTGTTCACCAGCATCGGGAAGAAGGTCATGATGATGACAACCGCCGCCTTGGAGGGCCAGTCGAAGCCGAACCACATGACCATGATCGGCGCGACGCCGATGATCGGCAGCGCCGACACCATATTGCCGATCGGCAAGAGGCCGCGTCGCAGGAACGGCACCCGGTCGGCGAGGATGGCGACGACGAAGCCGGCGAGGTTGCCGACGATGTAGCCGATCAGCACCGCCTTGAAGATCGTCTGCCGCACATCCGAACCCAGGATCGGCAACGAGTTGGCGATGCGCGCGCCGATGGCGCTCGGCGGCGGCAAAAGGATGAACGGGATTCCGGCGCCGCGCGTCACCGCTTCCCAGATGATCAGGATCCAGGCGCCGAAGATCGCCGGGATGATCAGGCGCAGCGCCGTCCGCGTCCAGTTCGCGACGGGACGCAGTGAAGAAAGCACCGCCACGCAGCGCCATCCCAGCAGCCAGGCCGCGGCAAGCAGTAGGAAGAAGGATATGCGAGCAGCGCCCTCGCTGCCAACCAGCCCATGCATAAGCACCCAGACCGCGCCGTGCGCGCCAACGAAAAGGCACATTGCAGCGAACGCCGGCGGAAATTGGTCCATTTGGATTGCAAACAGCAGCAGGAAGAAAATCAAACCCGCTGTCGCGACATCATAGCCCGGCGTAGCACTTGTGAGCGGCCATAAAAATATCGCGCCGGCAGCAAGCGCAAGCGCGACAAAGCCCTGCCATGAGCGAGGTCCTATGTTGGAAAGGTCCAGAAGAGTGCTCATGCCGGCCTCCCGCCCATGGCGCGGTCGACCAGGCGACCGGCGATGCCGACCACCATCACCAGCAGCGCCGCGACCACGGAGCCCGCCACCAGCGCCGACCAGATGTCGATGGTCTGGCTGTAATATGCGCCGGAAAGCAGCTTGGCGCCGATTCCGGCGACGGCACCCGTCGGCAATTCGCCGACGATGGCGCCGACCAGGCTCGCCGCCACAGCCACCTTCATCGAGGTGAACAGGAACGGCACCGAGGCCGGCACCCTAAGCTTCCAGAAGGTCTGCCAGCGGCTGGCATTGTAGGTGTGCATGAGGTCGAGATGCATGATCTCGGGCGATCGCAAGCCCTTCACCATGCCCACAGCGACCGGGAAGAACGACAGATAGGTCGAGATCAGCGCCTTCGGGATCAGGCCGGTGATGCCGACCGCCGCCAGCACCACGATGATCATCGGCGCCACCGCCAGGATCGGAATGGTCTGCGAGGCGATGATCCACGGCATCAGGCTGCGGTCGAGCGTCGTCACATGCACGATGCCGACGGCGATGACGATGCCGAGCGCGGTGCCGAAGGCAAAGCCGAGCAGAGTGGAGGACAGCGTCACCCAGGCATTGTAGACTAGGCTGCGGTTCGAGGTGACGGGCCGCAGGAAAGTATTTTGGAAGAAATTCACCGCCACCTGATGCGGCGCCGGCAGCGTCGGCTTCGGCTGCGACAGCGTTTTGCCGATGAATTCGACGGTGCCCGGCGTCTCGTTAGCCCGCTGGTCGAGGTCGCGCTGGAACGGCGCGTTGAGGATGACGGCGAAGACATACCAGAGCACCACCACGCCAGCGAGGATCGTGGTTACGGGGATGATTTTCGAGCGGAAGCTATCCATGGAGAGGCGCTCCCAGAATTTGCGTGAGGCGCTCCCGCATCGAGGAACGGGCGCCGCCCTTTCGCTCACTTGAGGTGAAGTGATCGCGGCGTCCAAATTTCGTCATCCTAGGGCGGAGCAAGGAGCGAAGCGACGCGGCGCAGACCCTAGGATCCATGCCGTTACTTCTCCGCTCCGCAGCGGTGCAGAACAGGGCTCTCTGCGCCTTGCGGCACCGAGCGGGGATTCTGCACCGCTTTGACCCTTCGGCCGAGGTCACGGCATGGATCCTAGGGTCTGCGCTCCGCTTCGCGTCGCTCCGCCCTAGGATGACGACGGCATGGCCGGTCGTTCGCCCGTTCGCCGCTCCCTCAATCCTCATAGCTGTGCCCAGCCCTGAGGCCATCGCGCACGCGCGCGGCGATCGCCAGGAATTCCGGCGTTTCGCGGATGTCGAGCGGCCGCTTGCGCGGCAGCGTCGATTCGATGACATCGGTGACGCGGCCCGGCCGTGGCGACATCACCACGATGCGCGTCGACAGATAGACCGCCTCAGGGATCGAATGGGTGACGAAGCAGATCGTCTTGTCGGTTCGGTCCCAGAGGGAAAGAAGCTGCTCGTTCAAATGGTCGCGCACGATCTCGTCGAGCGCGCCGAACGGCTCGTCCATCAAAAGCAGGTCGGCATCGAAGGCGAGCGCGCGCGCGATCGAGGCGCGCTGCTGCATGCCGCCGGAAAGCTGCCAGGGATATTTCTTCTCGAAGCCCGACAGGTTGACGAGTTCCATGGTGCGCTTGATGCGCTCAGCCTGCTCGGCCTGGCTGAGGCCGATGATCTCCAGCGGCAGCGCCACATTGCGTTCGATCGTGCGCCAGGGGAACAGTGCCGCCGCCTGGAAGACGTAGCCGTAAGCACGTTTCTCGCGCGCCTGCTCCGGCGTCATACCGTTGACGGAGATCGTGCCCGAGGTCGGCTTCTCCAAATCGGCAATGACGCGCAGCAAAGTCGTCTTGCCGCAGCCCGACGGACCGATGAAAGAGACAAACTCGCCCTTGCCGATGGTCAGATCGACATTGGACAGCGCCTGCACCGGGCCGTCATTGGTCTGGAAGGTGAGGCCGAGCTTGCTTGCCGAAACGACGGCTGGCGACTGTCCGCTCATTGGCAGAAACCTGCCTTTCGCAGCCGCTGCCGCGCCGGCCGGAATCCGGTTGATTTTGCGTTTATGTTGCTTTCCACTCGTCTTGTCCCAACAGATCGACGCCGCCCGGAGCCTTGCCGATGTCGCCTAAACCCACATGTCATCTTATTCGCCCTGAAAGCACTTATGAAGGCAAGCAGGGGCTGAGCTATTTCGCCGGCATCGCCGCCGAAACCGTCGGCTCTTCCGGCATCTGCATGCATCTGTTGACCATGCCGCCCGCGCCCGCGCCAAGGCGCATATGCATGAGAACCACGAGACGGCGATCTATGTGCTGTCCGGCGAGGTCCACACCTGGTATGGCGACCGGCTCGAGCACCAGATCGTCGTCAAGGCCGGCGACCTCTTCTACATTCCGGCCGGCGTGCCGCATCTGCCCGCCAATCTGAGCGGCGCGCCCTCTTCGGCAGTCATTGCCCGCACCGATCCCAACGAGCAGGAAAGCGTGGTCCTGCTGCCGGAACTGGATGCGCTGGTCGCCTAGGGCAATTCCAGGAAAAGTGTGACACGGTTTTCCGATCGGAATTGCGTCAAGAGATAGGGCATTTTGCAGCCAAGCGGAATCGCTTGGCGTCGCACAAATGCTGTCTCGCTTCTGAATCGAGGGAAAAACTCCAGGCGTCATTTGCACCGGGAGACTTCGCCCATCACACTGCCGTCCTCGCCGGTGATCACCAGCTTCTTCGGGCTCTTGGCGCTGCGCTTGATAACAAATTTGGCGGGCGACTGCCCGTCCTCGCCTTCGGCCTCGCACTGCGCCGTCACCAAAAGCGAGCCATCGGCCTGGGGCTTCTTGTCGGTGAAGGTGCAGGCGCTGGCGACCGTGACGAACTCCTCGTCGGTCAACAACAGCATGTCCTCGGCATAGACCTGCTGGCCGTTCTTGTTGATGCAGCCGGACTTGTTGCCATAAGGCTTGGAAAGGTCGATGCCGGCCGCGAAAGCTGGCCGGCGGCCAGCAGCATGGCTGCCGCGATGAAAAGGTGGGTTGCGCGCACGCTTAAACTCCGGTCGCCGGAATGCCTGAGCGCTCCACCTTGCGCGGCGCGCTGATCTCCTTCCAGGTCGACAGCGCCCGGTTGACCGCCGCGTTCGGCTCGCGGGCGACGAACTCGCCATGGCCGACTTTGGCCTTCACGTCCGCCTCCTCGATCGAAAGCTCGCCGCGCGAGAAGACGAAGCGCGGCAGGCCGGTCACTTCAAAACCTTCGAAGACGTTGTAGTCGATCACCGACTGCTGCTTCTTGGCCGAGATCGTCTTCTTGCGCTTCGGGTCCCAGACCACGATGTCGGCATCCGCGCCTTCGACGATCGCACCTTTCTTCGGATACATGTTGAGGATCTTGGCGATGTTGGTCGAGGTCACGGCGACGAACTCGTTCATCGTCAATCGCCCTGTATTGACGCCGGTCGTCCACAGGATGGGCAATCGGTCCTCGAGCCCACCCGTGCCGTTCGGGATCTTGGTGAAGTCGCCGACGCCGTTGCGCTTCTGCTTGGTAGTGAAGGAGCAGTGGTCGGTCGCCACCACCTGCAGCGATCCGGCCTGCAGGCCCGCCCACAGCGAATCCTGGTGCCACTTGCTGCGGAAGGGCGGGCTCATCACGCGGCGCGCCGCATGGTCCCAATCCTTGTTGAAATATTCGGTCTCGTCGAGCGTCAGGTGCTGGATGAGCGGCTCGCCGAACACCCGCATGCCCTTCTGGCGGGCGCGGCGGATGGCCTCGTGGCTCTGCTCGCAGGAGACATGCACGACATAGAGCGGCACGCCGGCCATGTCGGCGATCATGATGGCACGGTTTGTGGCCTCGCCTTCCACCTCCGGCGGCCGCGAATAGGCATGGCCCTCCGGGCCGTTGTTGCCGGCGGCAAGCAGCTTCTGCGAAAGGGCGGCGACCACGTCGCCGTTTTCGGCATGGACGAGCGGCAGCGCGCCGAGATCGGCGCAGCGCTGGAAGGACGCATACATCTCGTCGTCGTCGACCATCAGCGCGCCCTTATAGGCCATGAAGTGCTTGAACGAGGTGATGCCCCTGTCGACGACGGTCGCCATCTCGTCGAACACCTGCTTGCCCCACCAAGTGATCGCCATGTGGAAGGAATAGTCGCAGGACGCTTTCGAGGTCTTGTTGTCCCACATCTGCAGAGCCTCGAGCAGCGACTGCTGCGGCGCCGGTAGGCAGAAATCGACCACCATGGTCGTGCCGCCGGAAAGCGCGGCGCGCGTGCCGGATTCGAAATCGTCGGCCGAATAGGTGCCCATGAAAGGCATTTCGAGATGGGTATGCGGATCGATGCCGCCCGGCATGACGTAGCAGCCGGTGGCGTCGAACTCGTGGTCGCCGTGCAGGTCCGAGCCGATGGCGATGATCTTGCCGTGGCTGAACACCACGTCGGCCTTCCAGGTGCGGTCGGCCGTGACGATGGTGCCGTTCTTGATGACTTTGGTCATTCTCTTGTTCCCCTGATCTTTCGCGCTTCTTTGCGAGCGGTGCTGGTAAGGTGCGGACCTATCCGATCATTCGACAATCCCCGCCGTCTCGACCACCGCGTGGAACAGCACGTCGCGCCCGCCGACGCCCATTCCTTGGAGATGTCCTCGGCCTCGTTGTGGCTGAGCCCGCCGACGCAGGGGCACATGACCATGGTCGCCGGCGCGACCTTGGCCGCCCAGCAGGCGTCGTGGCCGGCGCCGAAATGAGATTCATGTGGCTGTAGCCCAGCTTCTCGGCTGCCGTGCGCACGCGGCCGACCAGCGTCGGATCGAAGGTCACCGGATCGAAATGGCCGACTGCCTCGACCGAGCATTTGACGCCGAGCGCCTCGCAGATCTTCGGCGCTTCCTTCTCGATGCGGGCGCGCATGCCGTCCAGCTTCGCCTGGTCCGGCGAGCGGATGTCGACGGTGAAGATCACCGTGCCCGGCAGAACGTTGCGCGAGTTGGGTGAGAACTTCATCTGCCCGACGCCGCCGACAGCGCCCGGCTGGTTCTCCATGGCGACCGTCTGCACCATCTCCAGGATGCGGGCCATGGCCAGCCCCGCGTTGACGCGCATGGTCATCGGCGTCGACCCGGTATGCGCTTCCCTGCCGGTCAGCGTGAACTCCAGCCACCACAGACCCTGGCAGTGGGTCACCACGCCGATCTGCTTGTTCTCGGCCTCCAGGATCGGCCCCTGCTCGATATGATATTCGAAATAGGCGTGCATCTTGCGCGCGCCGACCTTCTCGTCGCCGACCCAGCCGATCCGCTTCAGCTCGTCGCCGAAGGTCGCGCCGTCGAGGTCCTTTCGGCCATAGGCGTAATCTTGCGTATGCACGCCGGCGAACACGCCGGAGGCGAGCATGGCCGGGGCGAAACGCGCGCCCTCCTCGTTCGTCCAGTTGGTGACGACGATCGGATGCTTGGTCTTGATGCCGAGATCGTTGAGCGAGCGCACGACCTCCAGGCCGGAGAGCACGCCGAGCACGCCGTCATATTTGCCGCCGGTCGGCTGGGTATCGAGGTGGGAGCCGACATAGACGGGCAGCGCGTCCGGATCGGTGCCGGCCCGTGTCATGAACATGGTGCCCATCTGGTCCACGCCCATGGTGAGCCCGGCCTCGTCGCACCAGGACTTGAACAGCTCGCGGCCCTGCTTGTCGGAATCAGTGAGCGTCTGGCGATTGTTGCCGCCAGCAATGCCGGGACCAATCTTCGCCATCTCCATTATGGAATCCCACAAACGGTCTGAATTCACTCGCAGATTCTCGCCGGGGGCGGCCATTCAAGATCCTCTCATTCCATGTCTCCGGTTGGGCGGCGGTTCCCGACGCCGCCCGACCGGTTGAAGCAGTTTAGTCTATCGAGCGCAGAACGTCCCTGACATGATCGATCAGTTCGTTGATCTGGCCCTTGGTGATGATCAGCGGCGGCGACAGCGCGATGATGTCGCCGGTGGTGCGGATCAGCGCGCCGCGCTCGAACGCCTTGACGAAGGCCGAGAAGGCCCGCTTGGTCGGGCTTCCGGCGATTGGTGCCAGCTCGATCGCGCCGATCAGGCCGATATTGCGGATATCGATGACATGCGGCTCGCCCTTGAGCGAGTGCAGCGCTTCTTCCCAGTAGGACGAGAGTTCCTCACCGCGGGTCAGCAGGCCCTCTTCCTTGTAGGTGTCTAAAGTGCCCAGCGCCGCGGCGCAGGCGATCGGATTGCCCGAATAGGTGTAGCCGTGGAAGAACTCGATCATGTGCTCGGGGCCGGTCATGAAGGCGTCGTGGATTTCCTTCTTCACGAACACCGCGCCCATCGGGATGACGCCGTTGGACACGCCCTTTGCCGTCGTCATGATATCCGGCGTGACGCCGAAATAATCCGCCGCGAACGGCGCGCCGAGGCGGCCGAAGCCGGTGATCACTTCATCAAAAATCAACAATATGCCGTGCTTGGTGCAAATTTCTCGAAGCTTCTGCAGGTAGCCCTTCGGCGGCAGGATGACCCCGGTCGAGCCCGCGACCGGCTCGACGATGACGGCGGCGATGGTCGATGCATCGTGCAGCGCGACGAGGCGCTCGAGATCGTTCGCCAGTTCCGCGCCATGCTCCGGTACGCCCTTCGAGAAGGCGTTCTTCTCCGGCAAATGCGTGTGCGGCAGATGGTCGACGCCGCCGAGCAGCGTGCCGAACATCTTGCGGTTGCTGACAATGCCGCCGACGGAGATGCCGCCGAAATTGACACCGTGATAGCCACGCTCGCGGCCGATCAGCCGGGTGCGCGAGCCCTCGCCCCTGACGCGGTGATAGGCGATCGCCATCTTGAGCGCGGTCTCGACCGATTCCGAGCCGGAATTGGTGAAGAAGACATGGTCCATCCCCTTCGGCGCGATGTCGACCAGGCGGTTCGCCAGCTCGAACACGATCGGGTGGCCCATCTGGAAGGCCGGCGCATAGTCGAGCTCGGCAGCTTGGCTCTGAATAGCTCGGTGATCTTCGGCCGGCAGTGACCGGCGTTGACGCACCAGAGGCCGGCGGTGCCGTCGAGCACCTTGCGGCCGTCGCTCGTCGTGTAGTGCATGTCCTTTGCGGACACGAACATGCGCGGCGCCTGCTTGAACTGCCGGTTTGCCGTGAACGGCATCCAGAATGCGCTAAGATCGTTCGGCGTGACTTTCAGCCGGTTGGACATGACCAAGATTTCCCCTTGTAACCTGTTTCGGTGCGCTAACGCTTGGTCTTCCCAAGGCTTGGTCTTCGTTGCGTTTTCGTGCTACGCAAAATTTTGACCGATTGGACAAACGTTAGCACCGCCCTGTCGGCGGTCAAGGGACTACTAGCGGAAATGCCGCATCAAAAGCGCGCTCCACGGCTCAAGGAAAAACTGGTCCAGAGAATTGGTCCAGAAAGCCCGCGCGACGGCGGCCGGCAAGGATGACGGACACGATGGAAGGCTCAGCTCCCCGCCGCACCCGCATCCAGCAGGAAAAGCGCGAGCTCATCCTGGAAGCCGCGCTCGAAGTCTTCTCCACCAACGGTTTTCGTGGCTCGACCATTGACCAGATCGCCGAGGCCGCCGGCATGTCGAAGCCGAACCTTCTCTATTACTTCCGCCGCAAGGAAGACATTCACGAGACGTTGATGCAGCGGCTCCTGGACACCTGGCTGGCGCCGTTGAGGGAGCTCGACGACATCGGCGATCCAATGACCGAATTGCGCAGCTACATCCGCCGCAAGCTCGAAATGGCGCGCGATTTTCCGCGCGAAAGCCGGCTTTTCGCCAACGAGATCCTGCAGGGCGCGCCGCGCATCATGCCGATGCTGGAAGGCGAGCTGAAAACGCTGGTCGATGAGAAGGCCACCGTCATCAAGGGATGGATGCGCGCCGGCAAGATCGCCCGCACCGATCCCTGGCATCTCATCTTCTCGATCTGGGCGACGACGCAGCATTATGCCGATTTCGACGTCCAGGTGCGCGCCGTGCTCGGTCCCGACCGCGGTGGCGACGGCCGCTTCGAGGACGCGGCGCGTTTCCTCGAGCAACTGTTCCTCGATGGGCTGAAACCGAAGGGTTGATCGCTGCCGCGATGGCTTAGTTGCGTGATGTTCAGTTCTTTGGAGGGATTGCTTTCCACTCCTCATAAGATGCCTGGTGAAAAATGCCCCTAAACGCTACGGGCTTGCCCTGTTGCGGTGCGAGCTTTAGCTTCATCGGCATTTTCGGTGTGATGGCCCCGCCGAGTGGAGCGATAGCGAAGGCATTCAACACAACGCCGTTGTCCAAAGTGATGCCTTTGTTGAACCCACCCCTAAATGGGACCCCGCCGTTCACCTCGATTTTGGCTTCACCCTCTTCATTGTCAATGAAAACAAGAAATGAGGGGTTCGGCTCCATGAGGTGAGAAGCCGAAATTACAATGTCCACGGCAACAGACGGATCACCTGAAAAGCTATATGTGAGATTGGAGAACCCCATATGCTGCGGGGTAAATGTGTTGTTACCTTGGATGACATTCACGATCTGAACAATCGCAGCTTCAATCCCATTGGCGAACATATCAATGTACACGTTCTGAAGAAGTACGGGCGGCATTGTAGAGCCATCCACACGAACCGGGACGATTTTGCATTCGCCCTTTGTCGCTTTGTAAAGTGCGTTCTGCCATTCGAGCTTGACCATGTTGCTCTGAAGGCTCTTTTCAGAGACAAAGAAAAAAATGAACTTTGGCGAAGTCAGCCCCTCGTTCATTTTATCAATGATGCCGTCGCCTGGCTGTATTGACCAGCTGTCGTAAAAAACCTTGTCCTGCCCAAAAATTTCGCGAAGCCGAAGTGCAACCGGCTCAATAACGGGCTTGTCTGCATGGTTATGACTTAAGAAGATCATCTAACGTGCCTCCCAGGGAAGTATCCCGGAGAGGTAGGAACTTGCGCTCACAACGTCAACTAGGCGCTGCGCCGCTCCGCTGGCTGCTTATCCAGCAACTTCTTCAGCTTGGCGATCGAGTTCTGCCCGGCGAGCGGCGTGTAGACGATCAGCCTCATATCCGAGCCGTCGTCGATCGACAGGCTCATATGCTCGAAAGCCATCGCGCCGACGGTGGGATGGCGGACATGCTTCACCCCCGTCAATCTTCGCGCCACGTCTCGCCGCGGCCACCAATCGCGGAACTCCGGGCTTGAGCGCATCATCAGCGCGATCAGCCGCTCGAAATCCGGATCGCCGACATATTTGGCGCTCTCGGCGCGAAACGAAGCGAGCACCACGCGGGCAAGCTCTTCCCAGTCGACCAGCAGCCGGCGGTGATGCGGACTGGTGAAGACCAGATGGACGATGTTGCGGGCATCGCCCTCCAGCAGGCCGTAATCGCCGAACACGGCCACCGCGGCATCATTCCAGGCCAGCACGTCCCAGCGCCGGCCGACCACATAGGCCGGCTGCAGGACAAGGCTTTGCAGCATATGCAGCAGTGTGGCGTCGACCTTTTCGGGCGCCGCCACGCGACGCTCAGGCTGCTGGCGGCCGGCGAGAATGAACAGGTGCCGCTTCTCGACGGTGTCGAGGCGCAACGCCTCTGAGAGCGCCGTCAGCACTTCCACCGAAGGCCGCACGTTCCTGCCCTGCTCCAGCCAGGTGTACCAGGTGGTGCCGACGCCGGCGATCATCGCCACTTCCTCGCGCCTCAGGCCGGGCGTGCGCCGCCTGGCGCCGGTCGCGATGCCAATGTCGGCGGGCGACAACCTCTCGCGGCGCGAACGCAGGAACGCGCCAAGCTCGCGGCGGCGGCTGTCCTCAGGGGAATGGGTCACGGCATCCATGAAGGTATTATAGCAGTACTGATACCAGGATAAAGTTTGAACTGTTTGCGCCGCGCGCAGCGCCCCATGTTGCGTTCAGAGCAGCGCAAGGAGGCTCTGGACATGGAACTCAAGAACAAAACCGTTCTCGTCACCGGCTCGACCGACGGCGTCGGCCGTGTGGTCGCCGAAAGGCTCGGCGCCGCCAGCGCCCGCGTGCTGGTGCATGGCCGCGACGAAGGCCGCGGCAAGGCGACAGTCGCCGCCATCGAAGCCAAGGGCGGCAAGGCCGAATTTCTCGCCGCCGATCTCGCGTCGCTTGCCGAAGTGCGCCGCCTCGCCGAAACCGTGCGCGCCAGCACCGACCGGCTCGACATTTTGATCAACAATGCCGGCGTCGGCACCGGCGGCCAGGGTGCGAAGAGGCAGGTGAGCGCCGATGGCTATGAATTGCGCTTCGCCGTCAACTATCTCGCCGGCTTCCTGCTGACGTCGGAACTGCTGCCCCTGCTCAAGGCAAGCACGCCGGCGCGCATCGTCAACGTCGCCTCGGCCGGCCAGCAGGCGATCGATTTCGACGATGCCATGCTGACCCACGGCTACAGCGGCGTGCGCGCCTATTGCCAGAGCAAGCTGGCGCAGATCCTGTTCACCATCGACCTGGCCGAACAGCTCAAGGGCACCGGCGTCACCGTCAATGCGCTCCATCCGGCAAGCTACATGGACACGACCATGGTTCGGCAGGCCGGCGTCACGCCATGGAACTCGGTCGAGACCGGCGCCGACGCCATCCTCAACCTCGCGGCCTCGCCGGCCCTCGAAGGACGCAGCGGCCTCTATTTTGACGGCCAGCGGGAATCGCACGCCGATGCGCAGGCCTATGGCGAAAAGGCCCGCCGCCAGTTGCGGGCGTCAGCCTCGAGCTGACCGGACAATCTTCCGCGACATCCAGGGAACGGCATTCATGAGCATCGAACATTGCGTTATCATCGGCGGCTCGTCCGGCATCGGCCTTGCCACGGCCAAACGGCTGGTCAGCCCCACGATGAAGGTCACGATTACCGGCCGCAACGAGGACAAGCTCAAAAGCGCCTGGGCGAGCCTTGGTGGCACCGTTGGCAAGGCCGCTTTCGATGCGACCAAGCCGGATGAGGTCCGGCATTTCTTCGAGGATCTCGGCCCGTTCGATCATCTCGTTCTGGCCGCCAGCGGCGGCAAGGGGCTTGGGCCGTTCGCGACCCTCGACCTTGCCGACATAGGCAGCGGCGTCGACGAGAAGATCCGGCCGCAGCTCTCCTGTCTGCAGGCGGCCTTGCCGACCTTGAACAGAGCCGGATCGGTCACCTTCATTTCGGCCGTCTCGGCGCAGCTCGCAGCACCCGGCGTCGCCGGAATCGGCGCCATCAACGGCATGCTGCTCACCGTGGCGCCGATCCTGGCGGTCGAGTTGAAGCCGCTGCGCGTCAACGTCGTTGCGCCCGGTGTCATCGACACGCCCTGGTGGGATTTTTTACCGGACGAGCAGCGGCAGGCGGTCTTTGCCGAATATGCCGGCAAGACGCCGGTTGGCCGTATCGGCCGCGCCGAGGATGTCGCCGCGGCAATCGCCTTCCTGGTCTCCAACGGCTTCATGACCGGCCAGGTACTGACCTGCGACGGCGGCCTGCGTTTTGCCGCCTGAACGGCGACCGGATCAATTGGAAATAAGGCCTGGCAAGAAGGCGAGTGTCATCAGCCCGGCAACGATCGCATACCAGACGATGAGGTGGACCGCCTTCATCACCGGGCGACCCACTTCGCGTGCCCGCTTCGGGTGAAGGGGATCATACATCACGTCGACTGGTGCGCCGACATTCCTGGTCGTTCTGTTGACCGGCAGATGCGACTCGAAGCGCCATGTCTTGCCGAGCCGATCAGCGAATTCGATGACCGGCGTATCCGGCCCGTCGCTCGACTTGTCGACGCGGACCACCTTGCCGGTGGCGAAGGCACCGCGTCGCCTGAACACGATGTCGCCATAAGTCTGTATGCCGACGAGCGCCAGGAAGAAGACGCCGCACAGGAAGCACCATATCTGGATGTCGCTTGGATGCCCGCCAAGGGCTTCGGCGACAGCCCGGAACGGAAACAGCGCCTGATGGAAGGCTTCCGAGACGCGTTCCCAGAATGCAGTCCAGCTCTGCTGCATGAGCGCTCCGACGGGCGAACCTGTATTTGCTAATACAGGACAATCGCGACGGAGCGATTAACGCCGCGCCATCAATTGCGCGGAATCGGCGTGCGGTTGTCAGGCATAGTGCGCGATCAGCGCCAGGAAGCCGCCGGCCAGGGCGATATTGCCGACGAAGCCGTTGATGCGTGAGGCGCGATCCGGACCCTGATGATCCCAGAAATTGTGAAACATCGGCGTCGCGAGACGAGGAACAGGATCAGGCTTGCCGCCGCCAGCGCTATCCACAAGCCGCCGATCACCAGCAGTCCGGCAGCGACCTGCAGCACAATGCCCAGCCACAATGCCGGCCCGGCTTGCGGCACGCCGCGCGCCGCCATCATGGGGATGAGCAGGTTCCTGTTCTGGATGTTGCGCAGGCCGGCAAAGACGAAGGCGCCGCCAAGCAGCAGGCGCGAGGCAAACAGAATCTCGTTCTGAAAATTTTCAAACATGTCATTGATCTCGCAAATGAAAGCCGCGCGGAACGTTTTACGGATCCGCACGGGCTTTGGATAGTCAGGCGGCCTTGGCGGCCGGCATCGGATGGATGGCGTGGAAGGATACGCAGAGCCGGTTCCACGTATTGATCATGCCGATCGCCACCGTTAGCTTGACCAGCTCCTCCTCGGAGAAATGCTCGAGCGTGCTGGCGTAGAGATCGTCCGGAACACCGTTGTCGGAAATCTTCGTCACCGTCTCGGTCCAGGCGAGCGCGGCGCGCTCACGCTCGGAAAACAGCGGCGATTCCTTCCAGGCGGCGACCAGATAGAGCCGGGTCTCGGTCTCGCCGTCGCGTCGCGCCTCACGGCTGTGCATCTCGACGCAATAGGAGCAGCCGTTGATCTGAGAGGCCCTGAGCTTGACGAGGTGCATCAGGCTTTCCTCCAACCCGCATTCCTCGACGGCCTTGTTGAGCGCCGTCACCGCCTTCATGATCTCAGGCGCCTTGGCGAAGAACTGCAGCCTTTGTTTCATTCTCTTACCTTTCACACTTTGCCTTGTTGGACTTTTGGGCTTGGTTGAACTTTCTGCGGCCGCTGGTGGCGCTCGACGAAGGCGCAGCTTGCGGCGATCGTGCGGGGATCGGCGTCGTTCATGAAATCGGCGACGATGTCGGAGAGCTTTGCCTCGGCGAGCGCCGCACGATAAGCGCGCTCGGCCTTCAGCATCGCGGCGTTGATGCCGCAGGGCTTCACATAGGCCGAGGCGTCGAGCTTGACCGGGCCGCGCTGTCGGATCTCGCCGCAGCGGAAGGCCGGCTCCGTGCCCTCAACGGCAAGCACGATGTCGAGCAGCGTGATGCGCTCGGCCGACCGCGCCAGCCTGTAGCCACCTGACGGCCCCGACACCGATCCCAGGATGCGGGCCGCCGTAAGCTGATTGAGATGTTTCAAAAGATAGCTCGGCGACAGGCCAAAAGCCTCGGCCATGGCGGCACCCGACATGGTGCTGTTGCCGTCGACCCCGGCAAGCATGGCGGCGCAGTGGATCGCCGCTTCGACGCCTTCCCCGAGCTTCATGGTTTGCCGCTCCAAATCATGGATAGTTTTTATCATGGATAATTTTTATCTGCAATAATGGAAAAAGAAACGGCGCCCGAAGGCGCCGCCTTTTCGTTAAAATGCCCGCTCCCTACTCCGCCGCCACCTTGGCCATCGGGTTGTTCGGGTGCGTGGTCCAATTGGCGTAGATCGGCGACACCGGCTTGCCCGTGCGCTGGTCCAACGCGCCCGCCGCCAGCGGCTCCATGGTGATGCAGCCTTCCACCGGGCAGACATTGACGCAGAGATTGCAGCCGACGCATTCGGCCTCGATCACCTCGAAATGCCTCACGCCGTCGACCATGCTGGTGATCGCCTGGTGCGAGGTATCCTCGCAGGCGATGTGGCAGCGCCCGCATTTGATGCAGGCGTCCTGGTCGATATGCGCCTTGGCGACATAGTTGAGGTTGAGATACTGCCAGTCGGTGACGTTGGGCGTGGCGCGGCCGATGATGTCGGAGAGCGAGGCGTGGCCCTTCTCATCCATCCAGTTCTCCAGGCCCGCAATCATCTCCTGCACGATCTTGAAGCCGTAGGTCATCGCGGCGGTGCAAACCTGCACGTTGCCGGCGCCGAGCGCCATGAATTCGGCGGCATCGCGCCAGGTGGTGATGCCGCCGATGCCGGAGATCGGCAGGCCGTGCGTTTCCGGATCGCGCGCGATCTCGGCCACCATGTTCATCGCGATCGGCTTCACCGCCGGGCCGCAATAGCCGCCATGCGAGCCCTTGCCGTCGATGGTCGGCTGCGGCGCGAAACTGTCGAGGTCGACGCCGGTGATCGAATTGATGGTGTTGATCAGCGACACCGCGTCGGTGCCGCCGGCCTTCGCCGCCCGCGCCGGCTTGCGAATGTCGGTTATGTTGGGTGTCAGCTTGGTGATGACCGGCATGCGCGTGTACTGCTTGCACCAGCGCACCACCATCTCGATATATTCCGGCACCTGGCCGACCGCCGAGCCCATGCCGCGCTCACTCATGCCGTGCGGGCAGCCGAAATTGAGCTCGATGCCGTCGGCGCCGGTCTCTTCGACCAGAGGCAAGATCGCCTTCCAGCTTTCCTCGTCGCACGGCACCATGATCGAGGCGACCAGTGCTCGATCCGGCCAGTTCATCTTCACCTGCTTCATCTCGCGCAGATTGGTCTGCAGGTCGCGGTCGGTGATCAGCTCGATGTTGTTGAGACCAAGCAGCCGGCGGTCGGCGCCCCAGATCGCGCCGTAGCGCGGGCCGTTGACGTTGACGACCGGCGGGCCTTCTTCGCCGAGCGTCTTCCACACCACGCCGCCCCAGCCGGCCTTGAAGGCGCGCTCGACATTATAGGCCTTGTCGGTCGGCGGCGCCGAAGCCAGCCAGAACGGATTGGGCGACTTGATGCCGACGAAAGTGTTGCGGATGTCTGCCATGCTCATGCCCTCCCGTTAGAGGTCAGTGCCCGGTGGATGCTCTCGGCCGCGTCGCGCCCTTGAGCCACGGCCGAAACCGTCAGGTCGTCACCGCCGAAGATGCAGTCGCCGCCGGCCCAGACCTTCGCCAGCGAGGTGCGGCCTCCGGCGTCGACCTTGATGCGGCCGCCTACGAGCTCGATCGAGTCGACGCTGCCGTTGAGATGAGCCGGCACGAAGCTCTGGCCGATCGCCTTGAACACCTGATCGGCGGCAAGCGTCAGCCGCTCGCCGGTGCCGGCGAGCTTGTCGCCGTTCATCGCGGTGTATTCGAGCTCTATGGCCGACACCTTGCCGTTCTCGGCAATGACGCGCTTCGGCTGCAGCCAGTGGCGGATGGTGACGCCGTTGGCGGCGGCCAGATCCTGCTCGAAGCCGGAGGCGTTCATGTGCTCCTGGCCGCGCCGGTAGCAGACCGTCACTTCCTCGGCGCCGAGGAGTTTCGACTGCACCGCGGCGTCGATGGCCGTCATGCCGCCGCCGATGACGACGACGCGCCGGCCGACAGGCAGGCCGGAAAGGTCGCTCGCCTGCCTGAGCTCGGCGATGAACTCGACGGCATTGGCGACGCCATCCGCTTCCTCGCCATCCGCGCGCAGCGCATTGACGCCGCCAAGTCCGAGCCCGAGGAACACAGCATCATAGTTGCGGATCAGGTCGGCGAGCTGGAAGTCGCGGCCGAGCGCCTTGCCGTTCTGGATGTCGATGCCGCCGATCGAGGTGACATAGTCGACCTCCGCCTGGGCGAAATCGTCGACGCTCTTATAGGCGGCAATGCCATATTCGTTGAGGCCGCCGGCCTTCGGCCGGGCTTCGAGAATCGTGACATCGTGGCCGTGGCGGGCAAGGCGGTGCGCCGCCGCAAGGCCCGAAGGCCCGGCGCCGACCACGGCGACCGTCTTTCCGGTCGGCTCGGCGCGCTTGTAGAACTGCTTCTCCTCGCTCATTGCGACGTCGGTGGCGTAGCGCTGCAGCCGGCCGATCTGCACCGGCTTGCCTTCCGCCACTTCGCGCACGCAGACCTCTTCGCAGAGCGTCTCGGTCGGGCAGACACGGGCGCACATACCGCCAAGGATGTTCTGGTCGAAGATCGTCTTGGCCGAGCCCAGCGGATTGCCGGTCGCGATCTGCCGGATGAACATCGGGATGTCGATCGAGGTCGGGCATGCATTCATGCACGGCGCGTCGTAGCAGAAATAGCAGCGGTCGGCCTCGACCAGCGCCTCGTGATGATCGAGCGGCGGGTGCAGGTCGGAAAAATTGTCGGCATACTGCTCGGCCGACAGCCGCCCGCCGGCAATGCCTTCGATGAAATGACCACTCGCCATTCCAGTTCCCCTTGTTTTGTTTTGGGGAAGGCTAGCACGTTTTATTTTTTTATCAATTGGTCAATTTTCGGCCAAGTCGCTGTAATGCTTGCATAAAAACATGATAATTACAGTCATGTTATAGCCGCAACTTCCGTCGCCTGTGGTTCGCTGCTTGCGATCCTGTGGCCGTGGATCGACCTGATCTCGTCGGCGACCAGTTGCTGCAGCCGCCACAGATTGCGGTCATGGATGCCGAATGTCTCGAGGTGGCTGACGGTGTTGTAGAGATATTCGGCGCCGGAGCCGATATGGCCGCAGGCGCGTGCCAGCACCCATGCCACCTTCTCCAGCGGCTGCCCGAGAGATGTGCCTTTGCCCGTCACGCCCACCCAAAAGCCCAGTGCCCTGAGCGACCCTTGCGTCGTGCGGACCGGAACCCAGCGGACCGAGCTGACGCTCTCGTGGTCGTCGATTTCACGCCGCAGCAATCTCTCGATCTGGGCCGGCTTCTCGCCATCCGGCAGGCGATAGATCACGCCATCGCAGCGCCCGCCGCGTTCAAGCGCCATCATCAGGCCCGGCTGCGCAGCGCTGCCTCTCCAGCGGACCAGATCGAGGCAGAAGGAGCGATGCCAGCCATGCGCCGAGGCGCGCTGCTGCTCGACAGACTCGAAGGCCGGCTTCCAGATCAGCGAGCCATAGGCGAATACCCAGAGCGGTCCGTCGTCGGCTTCACCGGAGAGACGCAAGGCAAGCGCCCGGAAATCGTCGTCGTTCAGCTGCGTCCAGGCTCCGCTTGGACCAGGATCAACCTCCTCCCTTTGGCACAGAGCGACAAGCTCAGGCGTGAGCGACATTCGACGCAATGGAAACAGGGCCCCTCTTTGACGACAGCAAAGTCGAAAATCGCATCACACGCAAGGTCGCAGGCCTAAAGCGCGTCGCGCAGAAACGGATTCAGGCGGCGCGCTTTAAGTGTTGTTTTGATGCATGTCGTTCTCCCAAAAACCGCTGCGCACTTTTGAGCGACATGCATTGGCGCCTTGCCGTTCCCGATTTCTGGTCCAGATGTCGGATTTCTGTCGCCGAGATCGTCCTAGGATGGATCGAACCGCGATCGCTGCCTGAACCGGTGAGGAGACCGACCATGCCGAATTCCCAACCTTTCTTCTGGTACGAATTGATGACCACCGACCTCGACGCCGCCGAGGCTTTTATACCGCCGTCGTCGGCTGGAGGGCCGAGCCTTTCGACAAGCGCCGGGCATGCCCCGTTACATCGTGATGAACTCCAGTGTGCGCGGCGTCGGCGGGCTGATGACCATGCCGGAGGACGCCGCCAAGATGGGAATGCCGCCGGCATGGCTCGGCTATATCTACACCAAGGATGTCGACGCCTCGACGAAGGCGCTTGAGCAGGCAGGCGGCACGATCCACCGCGCGCCGGACGATATTCCAGGCGTCGGCCGGTTTGCCGTCGTTGCCGACCCGCAGGGCGCGACCTTCATGTTCCTGCAGCCCAACCAGCCCGAGCAGCCGCCAGTGGCGGCAACGACGCCCGGCCATATCGGCTGGCACGAACTCTACACCTCGGACTGGAAGGCGGCCTTCGACTTTTATTCCAGCCAGTTCGGTTGGGAGAGCGCCGGCGAGTTCGACATGGGCGAGATGGGCATTTACAAGACCTTCGGCGCCGGCCCTGAATCCGGCGGCGGCATGATGAACAAGCCGCCGCAGATTCCGGTCCCGGTCTGGCTGTTTTACTTCACGTCGACGCCATCGACGCGGCGGCCAAGCGCGTCACCGACAATGGCGGTAAGATCCTGATGGGCCCGATGGAAGTGCCGAGCGCGCAATGGGTGGTCCAATGCCAGGACCCGCAAGGCGCGCATTTCGCGTTGCTGGCCCCCGTCAGATAAGGCGGTTTGAAGTATTGCTTCATCAATTGGCGCCGGATCACTCCGGCGCCAGCACCGCGACCTTGAGGGTCTCTTTCTTCGCGCCGCTGAGCTGAACGGTAGCCGGACCGGCGGAAAGCTTGAAGCGCACGCTCTTGCGAATTCCAGGGCAGGTTTTCACGCCGCTGAAACCTGTCGACTTTACGGCATGGCCGTCCTGCACGACATCGATCCAGGCCTCATCGGACAGGCTGAACTGGAGCTCGCCTTCAGGTGGTACGGTCACGTTTGCCGTCGCGCCGAACGTGCCGGTTGCCGGTGCACGTTCCGGCGGCACCTCAAAGCTGATCGTGTCGACAGCCACGAGCGCGAGATCCATCGCTTGCCCGACTGTCAGGTCAGCGCCGGACTGCGCGGCGGGCGCCGCCGGAAACAGCGCCTGCTCGCGCGTGACCGGCCATTTGAAGGTATCACAGCCGGCGTCGGCGGCCATGGCGGAGCAGATGCCCGCAAGGATTGCGAAGAGGCTGATGACGAGTGTTTTCATGTTGCGGGCACCTATACGGCTTGGAGCGTCGCCGCCAAGATACAACTATAGCGATATAAATGCAACCATTGCAAGAGAAACTGCACGTCATCCGGGAACCGTTTCCGGTCACCGATTGTTGATAGCAGGCCCCAGGAAGTGAATGGTCCACCGCCGGGCGATAATCTATCGCCGATCCGGGCAGGGTGAAATGGAGTTTTGCATGAAGCTTTTCGAAGGCCTTGCCCAATACCGGCCGCAGGCGCTGGGCGTGCTCCGGATCATGACGGCGTTGCAGTTCATCGAGCACGGCACCCAGAAACTGTTCAATTTTCCTGCCGGCGCCCATGCTGAAGCGTTGACCGGGATTGCGCTGACGTCCGGTATCCTCGAATTTGCCGGCGGCGTCCTGCTGGCGCTTGGGCTCTTCACGCGCCCGGTGGCGTTCCTGCTCTGCGGCGAGATGGCGGTTGCCTATTTCATGGCCCACATGCCACGCGACTTCTTCCCGGCCAACAATGGCGGCGACGCAGCCATCCTGTTCTGCTTCGTCTTCCTCTACCTGTTCTTTGCCGGTCCGGGCGCCTTCGCGCTCGACAATCGCGAGAGCGCCAAGGCTTGACAGCGTGATGCGCGCCTACGGCGCCGCGCGTCCTCTTGGACGCGCAAAGGACGCCGTAGCATCTTTGAATCGGGCGTATGATCCCGAAAGTCGATTCCGACTTTCGGGATCATACGCTGGCTTCAGGCGCGCATCCGCTCGAAATTGGCGTCGAACAGCGGCGCCGTCTGAACGCGCGCCGCATGGCGCTTGCCGAGGATCTCGATCTCGAAGCCGTCGGGCTCGTCGGCGATCTCCTTCGGCACATAACCCATCGCGACCGATTTCTTCGCATGATGCGCGTAGCCGCCCGAGGTGACCCAGCCGCGAACGGCGCCGTCATGCCAGATCGCCTCGTCGCCGATGACATCGGCGTCGGTGGCCCCGACGATGAAGGCGCGCAGCCTGAGCTTGCCGCCTTGCTTGCGCTCGGCGAGCGCTGCTTCCTTGCCGATGAAATCGGCCTCCTTGTCATAGGCGACGAAACGGTCGAGCCCCGCCTCCAGCGGCCCGTAAATCGGTCGATATTCGCGCGCCCATGAGCCGTAGTTCTTTTCGAGTCTCAGCGCGTTGAGCGCGCGCGAGCCGAACAGGCCGATGCCGACTTCCTCGCCGGCCTCGATCAGCGCCTGATAGGCGGTGCGCTGATATTCCGGCGCCACCCAGATCTCGTAGCCGAGGTCGCCGGTATAGCTCACACGGCCGACCAGGCACGGCGCCATACCGATATCCACCCTGGCGACTGCCATGAAGGGGAATGCTGCGTTGGAGACATCGGCGCGGGTGACCTTGGCCAGCACCTCCCTCGCCTTCGGTCCGGCGATGGCGAGGCCGGTGAGTTTTTGCCCCAGCGCCTCGATGCGCACCGAGCCGTCCGTGGGCAGATGCGCCTCGAACCAGCGCATGTGGTACTGCTCGGCAACGCCGGAGCCGGCGACGAACCATTCGCTATCCCTGGCATCGGGCGCGCCGACATTGGCGAGCGTGAAATCGCCGATCAGTCTGCCGTCTTCCTTCAGCATCGGCGCCAGCGTCATGCGGCCGGGCTTGGGCAGCTTGCAGGCAAGCATGCGGTCGAGCCAGGCAGCAGCCCCCTCCCCAGTGACCTTGTATTTGGCGAAGCTCGAAATCTCCGACAGGCCGACGCCGCCACGGACGGCAGCGACCTCCTTGGCGACATGGTCGAAGTCGCTCGAACGCCGCCACGAGAACTCGTCCTTGACGCCTTCGGGCGCGTACCACAGCGGTACTTCCAGCCCGTAAGCCACGCCCCACCGCGCGCCCTTGGCAGACAGTGTGTCGTAGACCGGCGTCGTCTTCAGCGGGCGTCCAGCCGGCAATTCCTCGTTCGGGAAGCGGATCGAGAAACGGCGCGAATAATTCTCCCGCACCTTGGCGTTGGTATAGGCCATCGTCGCCCAGTCGCCGTAGCGCGCCACGTCCATCGCCCAGATGTCGGCACCCGGATCGCCTTCGATCATCCAGTTGGAAAGTGCGAGGCCGACACCGCCGCCCTGCGAGAAACCCGCCATGACGCCGCAGGCGACCCAGAAGCCCGGCAGGCCGCGCACCGGACCGACCAGCGGATTGCCGTCTGGCGCGAAGGTGAAGGGGCCGTTGATGATCTGCTTGATGCCGGTGTTCTGGAAGGCCGGGAAGTGGCGGAAGCCGACCTCCAGCGACGGCGCGATGCGGTCGATGTCCGGCTCCAGCAGCTCGTGGCCGAAATTCCACGGAGTCTGGAACTCGGACCAGACCTTGTTGGCCTTCTCGTAGGTGCCCATCAGCATGCCGCCGCGTTCCTGGCGCAGATACAGCTCGCCGTCGAAGTCGACCGCGTGGATGATCTCGGTGCCGGTCTTCTTGTTCCAGTCGGCGACCTCGGGCATGTCCTCGGTGATCAGGTACATGTGCTCCATGGCGAGCACCGGCAGTTCGAGCCCGACCATGCGGCCGACCTCACGCGCCCACAGTCCGCCGGCATTGACGACATGCTCGGCGACCACCTCGCCCTTGTTGGTGATGACGCGCCACAGCCCGTCGGGCCGGCGCACGATGTCCTCGACCTTGGTGAAACGCTCGACCTCGGCGCCGAGCTTGCGCGCGGCCTTGGCATAGGCATGCGTCACACCCGACGGGTCGAGATGGCCGTCCTCCTTGTTGCGCACCGCGCCGACGAATTGCTTTGGATCGATGAGCGGCATCAGTTCGGCCGCTTCCTTCGCCGAGATCACCTCGAGGTCGATGCCGAGATAACGGCCCTTCGAAACGACGCCGCGCAACCAGTCGAGACGCGCTTCGGTCGCGGCCAGCAGCACGCCGCCGGTGAGGTGGACGCCCGTCGCCTGGCCGGAAAGCTCCTCGATCTCCTTGTAGAGCGAGATCGTGTATTTCTGCAGCTTGGCGACATTGGGGTCGCCATTGATGGTGTGCATGCCGCCGGCCGCATGCCAGGTCGAACCGGAAGTCAGCTCATCGCGTTCCAGCAGCACGACGTCGGTCCAGCCGTGGCGGGCGAGGTGGAACAGCACCGAGCATCCGACGACACCGCCGCCGATGACCACGACCTTTGCATGCGACTTCATGGGTTCTTCTCGTTATTTCAGTGAGTTGAGAGAATGAAATGAATCAGTATGGGAAGCTGTTCCCTCACGGCTCGCCCTGCCCGATCGCTTCCTTGCGGCGCGCGATATAGGCCTCGAGCGCTTCGCGCACGGCAGGATCCATGACCGGCTGGACGTATTCCTCCAGCGCCTTTTTCCAAAGCCGCGTCGCGCGCGCCGTGGTGTCGAGCGCGCCGGCTTCCTGCCATGCCTCGTAGTTCTGCCAGTTGGAAAGCATGGGCTGGTAGAAGGCGGTGGCGTAGCGCTCCAGCGTGTGCGGCTCGCCGAAGAAATGGCCGCCGGTCGGCACCGCCCCCAGCGCCTCCACGGCCAACTCGCCCTCATCGACCACGATCGGACGCAGGAACTCCATCATGTGCTGCATCATCTCGACGTCTATGATGAGCTTCTCGAACGACGCCGTCAGCCCGCCCTCCTGCCAGCCGGCGGCATGGTAGACGAGATTGCCGTGGCCGAGCACCGCGCCCCACAACGCCATCAACGTCTCATAGGCGCCTTGCGCGTCGGCGGCGTTGGAGGCTGAGCCGGGGGTTGTGCGGTACGGCAGGTTGTAGCGCCGCGCCAATTGGCCGGACGCAATATTGGCCTTGGTGTTTTCCGGCGTGCCGAAGGCCGGCGCGCCCGACTTCATGTCGACATTGGAAGTGAAGGCGCCGTACATCACCGGCGCGCCGGGGCGCACCAGCTGGGTCAGCACAATGCCGAACAGGGCCTCGGCATTCTGCTGCGCCAGCGCGCCGGCCAACGTCACCGGGCTCATCGCCCCCATCAGCGTGAACGGCGTCACCGCCACCGACTGACCGAACTCGGCCATGGTCATCAGCCCCTCGGCCATCATCTCGTCGAAGCGGCGCGGCGAATTGACCGAGATGATGGTGGTGACGCCGGGATCCTCGGCCATCTGCTCAAGCGTCAGTCCGCGCGAGATCGCCATCATCTCGATGCCGTCCAGCGCCCTGCCCCGGCCGATCGCCGAGACATGGAAGCATTTGTCGGTCAGCGTCAGATTGGCGAAATAGGTGTCGAGATGGCGCGAGTTCGCCGGCAGCTCGATCGGCGCGCAGACCTGGTTGCCGAGCATGTGGATGCAGTTGAAGTGCTGCGCCAGCCGCACGAGGTCCGAGTAGTCGGCGAGATTGCCGGCGCGACGGCCGCGTTCCATGTCGTGCACGTTGGGAGGCCCGGCGACCAGCGTGAAGTTGATGGTGTTGCCGCCGAGATGAATGGCGCGGGCTGGATTGCGGGAGGTCAGCGTGTAGGAAGAGCGCGTCGTCTTCAGCGCCTCCTCGACCATGTCGCGCTCGACGCGCACATTCATCGAACCGCGATCGACCTTGGCGCCGGCACGCTCGAACAGGGCGAGCGCCCTCTTGCTCATCACCTCGATGCCGAAATTTTCGAGGATATGCATCGAGGCCTGGTGAATGGCCTCGATCTGGTCGGCCGAAAGCACCGCCATCGGCGGGTAAGGATTGACCACGCGCCGCGGCGGCAATTGGGGAATGGCGGCAGGCCCCCGGTTGCTGGTCCGCTCGGCGCCGCGTTTTCGTCTTGGTTCGGTCATGCGCGCATCAGAGCGTCAACGCGGCACCATGGCTGTCAGGAATTCGTCATTTGCCGGCGCGATTTTAGCCACGGCGGCATTTTTTCAAATCGATGAAAAGAAATACGACGGATTTGGTCGAAATATTGATACGGCCAAGATCGGCACGCCTAATGCATGTCGGCCGGAAGTGTGCAGCGGTTCTGGGGCAACGACATGCATCAAAACAAAGACTTAAAGCGCGTCGCCTGAATCCGTTTCAACGCGACGCGCTTTTAGCCGGCGTTAAGGAAGCTCGAAAGACTCCTTTTATGATTTCCGCCTATTCGTTGCCCAATGCGTAGGTCGAGTTTTAGTAAAATTGTCGCTGTCTCTGTGCTGCTGGCGCTTTCGGCCTGCGCGACGGCGCCCAGCCATATCAACAATGTCTGCGCCGTCTTCGACCAGAACGACGGCTGGTTCGACAACTGGCAGTCCGCCGCCGAGCGCACCGAGCAGAAATACGGCATTCCGGTTCCGGTACTGATGGCGACGGTGCGCAAGGAATCCGGCTTCAAGAGCAACGCTCGGCCGCCGCGCACCAAGCTGCTCGGCTTCATTCCCTGGAAACATGTCTCCAGCGCTGCTGGCTATTCGCAGGCGCTCGACGGCACCTGGTCGCAATATCAGATGGAGACCGGCAACTGGGCGGCGCGCCGCAGCCGTTTCGCCGACGCCGTCGATTTCGTCGGCTGGTATCATTCCAAGACCGCCGACACGCTCGGCGTCGCCCGCGACGACACCTACAACCTCTATCTCGCCTACTATCTCGGCTGGTCGACCTACGGCCGCGGCAATCGCGGTGACGCCGGCGTGCAGAATTACGCGCGCGCCACCGACCAGATGGCCCGCGACTACGCCGCGCAGTTGCAGCAGTGCGGCAACTGACAGCGGCGCGAACCCGACGTCGGCGCCGTTTTCTTAGTTCGGCTTCGGCTTCTTGCCCCTCGGACGCTTCGGCGGCGATCCGACCGGTCCCGGACCAACGCCGTGCGGCGCGTCATCCGGTACGCCCTCACGGGCCGCGTGCTCCTTGTCGAACTTGATGACCGGCTCCATCTTCGCCAGCACGTCGTCGGCAAGCCAGCACAGGCTCATATGGCCGTCGCCGAGATTCTTGATCGGCGGCACCTTTGTCTCGCACAGATTGTCCGGCACCAGCTTCTTGTAGCCGCAGCGCGTCTGGAAGGGGCAACCGGTGGGCGGATTCATCGCCGACGGTATGTCGCCCTCGAGCACGATATGCTTCTTGACCACGCTGGTGTCGGCGATCGGGATCGCGGACAGAAGCGCCTCGGTATAGGGATGGTAGGGTGGCGAGAAGATCTGATCCGTCGTGCCCTGCTCGACGATGTAGCCGAGATACATGACGACGACGCGGTCGGCGATATAGCGCACCACCGACAAATCGTGGCTGATGAACAGCATCGTCGTCTTGTTCTTGCGCTGGATGTCCATCAGCAACTCGGTCACCGCCGCCTGTACCGAGACGTCGAGCGCCGAGACCGGTTCGTCGGCCACCACCACCTTGGCGTCGCCGGCAAAGGCGCGCGCCACGCCGATGCGCTGCTTCTGGCCGCCTGAGAGCTGGCGCGGCTTGCGGGTCTCGAAGGCGCGCGGCAGCTTCACCAGGTCGAGCAGTTCCAGCATGCGCTTGCGCCGCTCGGCGACAGTCTTGCCGACGTTGAACTTCTCCAGCGTGCGGATGATCTGCGAGCCGACCGTGTGGCTGGGGTTCAGCGTGTCGAATGGATTCTGGAACACCATCTGGATCGAAGACACGGTCTCGACGTTGCGGCTCTCGATGCCGGTCGACTGGATCTCCTTGTTGCCCAGCGTCACCGTGCCGGAGCTTGCGGTCTCGAGCCCCAGAAGCACCTTGGCGAGCGTCGACTTCCCGCAGCCCGATTCGCCGACGATCGCCACCGTCTCTGACTCACGCGCGGTGAACGAGATCGTTTCGTTGGCCTTCACGACGCGGCCTTCGCTCGAGCCGAACACCTCGCTGCCGCCAACCTTATAGTACTTCTTGAGATCGTCGATCTTGAGCACCGGCGCGCCGGGCTCGACCTTTTCGTTGACCTTCTTGGCGCCGGGCGGCAGCGCTTCCCAGTCGATCTCGTTGAAGCGAACGCAGCGCGAGAAATGGCCTTCATGCCCTTCGACCGCAATCATCGGGATTTCGGTCGCGTTGCAGACGCCTTCCACGAAATGGTGGCAGCGCGGGCCGAAATTGCATCCCCTCGGCCGCTCATGCGGCAGCGGCAACTGTCCGGGAATGGAAATCAGCGGCCGCGAATTCTTGTCGGCGCCGGGCAGCGGGATCGAGCGGAACAGCCCTTGCGTGTAGGGATGACGCATGCGGTCGAAGACGTCCTCGATCTTGCCGGTCTCCACCGCCTCGCCGGAATACATCACCGTGATCTTGTCGCAGGTCTCGAGGATGAGGCCGAGATTGTGCGACACGAAGATCATCGAGGTGCCGAACTTCTCGCCCAGCCCCTTGACCAGTTCGACGATGCCGGCCTCGACGGTCACGTCCAGCGCCGTCGTCGGCTCGTCGAGCAAAAGCAGCGCCGGTTTCGACAGCAGCGCCATGGCAATGACGATGCGTTGCTGCTGACCGCCGGAAAGCTGGTGCGGATAGGAGCGCATCATGCGCTCCGGATCGGGCAGCTTCACCGACCGCACCATGTCGAGCGCCCGCTTGTAGGCCTCGTCCTTCGAGACCTTGTCGTGGATCAGCGGCACTTCCATCAATTGCTGGCCGATCTTCATCGCCGGATTGAGGCTCGCCATCGGCTCCTGGTAGATCATGGCGATCTTGTTGCCGCGGATGGCGCGAAGCTCCTCTTCGGAGAGTTCGCCCATGTCCTTGCCCTGGAACTTGATCCGCCCGCCGACGATCTTTCCGATGTTGGAAAGGTCGCGCATGATGCCGAGCGACACGGTCGACTTGCCGCAGCCGGATTCGCCGACGATGCCCATCGCCTCGCCGGGCATGACCGTGCAGGAAAAATCCATCACCGCCGGGATCTCGCCCTTGCGGGTGAAGAAGGAGATCGAGAGATTCTCGATCTCGATGATCGGTTGGGCCGGATCTCGAACTGCCTCGTTCATGGGTCGCTCCAATCCTTAGTATCGGCAACTAGGGCCCAAGGCCCCCGCCATCAATCCTTCATCGACTGTTCGCGCAGCGAATCCGCCAGAAGGTTCAGCCCCAGCACGAACGACATCAGCGCGATCGTCGGCGGCAGCGCCGGATGGATGAAGGAGCGCAGCAGGCGGCTCGCATCCTTGATCGCGGTGCCCCAGTCGGGACTTTCGGGCGCCAGGCCCAGGCCGAAATAGCCGAGCGTGCCGAGCAGGATCGTCGTGTAGCCGATGCGCAGGCAGGCATCGACGATCAGCGGTCCGCGCGCATTGGGCAGGATCTCCCACAGCATGATGTACCAGGGCGATTCACCGCGCGTCTGCGCCGCCGCCACATAGTCGCGCGTCTTGATGTCCATGGTCAGCCCGCGCACGATGCGGAACACGCCGGGGCTGGAAGCGAACACCACCGCCACGAAGATGTTGAGCTGGTTGGGGTCAATGTGCACGATCTTCAGCGGGTCCTTGTCGAAGACGAGGCCCACATAGATCCAGCCGCCAACGACGAGGGTCACGCCGAGGAGGATGTAGAGGCGGTCCGGCCGGTTCTTGTAGCGCGTCCAGAACAGCACGCTGAAGAAGATGATCGGAAACAGGAAGAACAGGCCCGCCATCGCATACGGGATCGGCGTGTCCATGATACCCGGCGTGACCAGAAGGTAGAACAAAAGGATCACCGGGAAGGCGAGCACCAGATTGGCGAGGAACGACAGCAGCGTGTCGATCTTGCCGCCATAGTAGCCGGCAGGCAGGCCAAGCGTGATGCCGACCATCAGCGCAAAGCCGGTCGCGGCCGGTGCGATGATCAGCACGATCTGGCTGCCATAGACCATGCGCGAGAACACGTCGCGCGCAAGCTTGTCGCCGCCGAAATAGTAGATGAGCTTCGAGGTCGGCTCGATCGCGCCGGGCAGCGAGTCCTTCATGATCGACACCTGCGCCAGCGGGTCGAAGGGCGAGATGGTCGACGCGAAGATCGCCGTAAACAGCCAGAACAGGCAGATACCGACGCCGGCGATGCCGACGCCGCTGTCGAACAGCTGCCCGTAGAGGCCGAGCCTCTTCTTGTAGGCGAAGCTCACGCCCATCACGAGGGCGAGGGCAGCCCACACCGGCCAGAAGCGCCAGAGCACGCCGACCACGACATCGAAGGCGTTGATGTATTCGATCTGCATCCGCCGTGCCCCCTACTGAACCCTGATACGCGGATTGAGAAACGCGTAGCCGACATCCGAGATGAGCTGTGTGATCAGCACGATGAACACCGAGACCAGCGAGCAGCCGAGCAGGAGGTCGATATCGTTGTTGCCCGCGGCTTCGACCAGCGTATAGCCGAACCCCTGGTAGCGGAACATCACCTCGACGATGACGACGCCGGTGAGCAGCCAGGGAAACTGCAGCATGATGACGGTGAAAGGCGCAATCAGCGCGTTGCGTAGCGCATGTTTGACGACCACGCTGCCGAAGGAGAGGCCCTTGAGGCGGGCGGTGCGGATATATTGCTGCGTCATCACCTCGACCATCGAGGCGCGTGTCATGCGCGCAATGTAGCCGGTGCCGTAGATCGCCAGTGTCATCACCGGCAGCGTGAAATTATAGAAGGTAAGGCCCTGGCTTGCCGAGGCCGCCGAGCCGTTCAGCCAGCCGAGCCACGAGGCGAAGATGACGGTGAAGATGACGCCCGACACATATTCAGGCGTCGCCGTCGAGGCGATAGAAGCGACCGAGAGCGTGCGGTCGGTGCGCGAGCCCTCGCGCATGCCGGCAAGTATCCCGATGAGCAGCGAGATCGGCACCATGACCGCCAGCACCCAGAACATCAGCAGCCCCGTGGCGCCGAGCGCCGGGAACAGCTTCGCCGCAACAGTCGTCTTGAACTTCGTCGAGCAGCCGAAATCGCCCTGCAACACGCCGGAGAATTGCGGCACGACCGGGTCGTTGCAGAAGGAGAAGCGCTGCGCCGGCTTGCCCGTCGCCGGATCGGTCGCCGGCTGCTTGGGCAGCAGGCCCAGCCACTGGCCATAGCGGGCGAAGAAATTCTGCCGGTAGCCGTGGTTGACCAGCCAGTCCTCAAGCTGCTCGGCCGATGTATGCATTTCAGTCTGGCTGATCGCCAGCTTCTTCAGGTTCGGATTGAGATTGATTAGAAAGAAAACGACCAATGTCAGGCACAGCATCGTCAATGCCATCGTGCCAAGGCGTCTGAGGATGAAAGATAGCATGGCAGCCCCTGCCGGTCTGGTTGGGGGTTGGAGCCTGCTTGGAAACCAACCCGGTCGCTAGCGGCCAGACTGATTTGTCAACGGACCCTCGAATGCGATCAACCCAGTTTGTTGCATGCGGTTGCCGAAAAATCCGCGCGCTCTCGGAGCGGCGGCTTCCAGTTCAGCATTGTGTGGCTAATGAGGGGAAGGGGCAAGAGCCCCTTCCCCTCGGGTCCGATCACGCCTGGTCGAGCCAGACCTTCCCGTAATCGCGTTCGAAGGTCGGATGCATCTTGTAGTTCTGCACCGCCTTGACCGAGTGGCTGTAGAGCTTGCGCCAGTATGGCTGGATGATGATGCCGGAATCCTGCAGGATTTGCTCGATGTCCTTCATCATTTCCTTGCGCTTGGCGGCGTCGGCGACGGCGAGTGCAGCGTTGAGCTTGGCATCCCAATCGGGATTTGACCAGGCGGTCTCGTTCCAGGCTTCGCCGGTGCGATAGCCTATCGCCAGCACCTGGACGCCGAGCGGCCGCATGTTCCAGTTGGTCATGGACAGCGGATACTTGGTCCAGTCGTTCCAGAAGGTCGAGCCCGGCAGCACCGTGCGCTTCACCTTGATGCCGGCGTCGCGCATCTGCGCGGCGATCGCATCGCCGGTGTTCTTGTGCCAGTCCTCGTCGACCGTGATCAGCTCATGCTCGAAGTCGGCTTGACCGGCTTCCGCCAGCAGCGCCTTTGCTTTGGCGGGATCGCGAGCGACCTTCTTCAGTTCGAAGTATTCCGGGTGAATCTGGCAGACATGGTGATTCTCGGCGACCGTGCCGGCATTGCCGTAGCCGAGTTGCAGGACGACGTTGTTGTCGACCGCGAGCTGCAGGGCGTTGCGGACCTTCTGGTTGTCGTACGGTTTGTTATTGACGTTGGTGCGACAGACGATGGTCGAGGCAGTGACGATTTCCGACTTCACCAGGTCCATGCCGTCGAGGATCGATACGTAGTCGGCCGAGGTCTCGAAATTGGTGTGGACTTCGCCCGCCTCGAAGGCGCTGACCATGGCGCCCGGATCGGTGCCGTAGTCGATGAATTCGATGCCGTCGAGGAAGACTTCGCCATCCCACCACTTGTTGTCGGCGCGGCGCTTGTAAACCACCTTCTGGCCGACATCGTAGGAGACGAGCTCGAACGGGCCGGTGCCGATCGGGCAGGCTTTGAAATCGCCACCCTTCTCGTCGAAGCTCTTGTGCACGATCAGGCCAGGATAGTCGCACATGTTCGGGATCAGCGCGATGTCCGGCTTGCCGAGCTTCAGCTTGATGGTCATGTCGTCGACCTTGGTGACAGCGCTCTCGTCGAGCTTGTCGTCCTTGACCAGCGTGCCGAGGCGGCCAGGCATCGAATTGCCTTCGGCCTTCTTGTCAGCCCAACGCTTGAGGTTGAAGATGACGTCGTCCGCCGTGAAGGCATCGCCATTCGACCAGGTCACGCCCTTGCGCACATGCAGCGTGTATTCGGTGGCGTCGTCGTTCACATCCCAACTCTCCAGCAGGTACGGGCGGAACGTGTATTCTGTAGTGTACTTGACCAGCGGCTCAAGCGCCTGGCGCTCGGCATTGGCGATTTCCGACCAGTCGGCCTTGCGCGGATCCTTCGGATCCTTGACCCATTGCGCGACCTTCAGCGTGCCGCCCTTCTTGCCCTTAACGTCCTCGGCTCTGGCCGGGGTCGGATCAGCGAGGCCGAGCAGGCCGTAGGCCATCGCTGTGGACGCTCCGAAGACGCTGGCCAGGGCCAGGAATTCGCGGCGATCGACCTTTCCTGCCTTGGCTTCTTCGGCCAGGGCCAGGATGTGATCCGGAACACGGTCGCCGCTACTTTTATAGATTGCCATGACTATCTCCCATTGTTGGCTTTCTGCCTTTTAACATTCCGCATCCAGACCGTGATGTCAAAAGTCGGTGTGGAGTGGGAACATGTGAGGGAATGTGCAACTTTGGAATGAGGCCGGTTCGCGCGATAGCGACAGTCTTGACGCAAATTTGCTAGTGCGACGCAGATTCCAAAGAAATCGCCACGACGGATTAAATCAATACATTTAATGCATGTCGCCCAGAAGTGTGCAGCGGTTCTGGGGCAACGACATGCATCAAAACAAAGGCTTAAAGCGCGTCGCCTGAATCCGTTTCAGCGCGACGCGCCTTAGGCGGATAAGGGCCTCATGCGCGCGGCAGAAGCCCTCTTGGGCCGGCCGCAGGCGAGCGTCATGTCGTCAATATTCGCGCTCGTAAAAGACGCCGCCCTTGGCTTCGCCGGCATCGTTGGCCTCGCCGCGCAGCTTCACGCCGCGCCCGACATTGAGGTCGATCGTCGCCTTGCCGGAGCCCGGCTTGTCGCCCTTCTGGATCGTCACGTAGGTGCGGTCGTTGAGGTACTTGCCGGCGGAAACCGCGGTGCCGCCTTTCTCGTCCGTCGTCACGTCGAGATTGTCGACGCCGATGGCGCTTTGCAGGTTCTCGAGCAGTGAGGTCGAGCCGCCGACCCCTGCCAACTGCGCGGCGGCTTGCGCGAGTTGCGCGATCTGCAGCGGTGAGAGTTTGGACATGGATTGACCGAAGATGAGCTGTGCCAGGACCTCGTCCTGGGGCAGCGCCGGAACGGAGGAGAAAGTGAACTTCGGGTTGGTCGCTTCGCCCGAAACGACGATGGTGACGGTGGCGCTGCTCGTCGTCGTGGTCGCCGTCAGATTGAGATAAGGCACCAGCGAACCCTGGAACCCGACCGTGCCCTCGGTGAAGGTCAGCCGCTTGGCAAGAATCGACAGCCGTCCGCGCTGCAGGGTGAAGGTGCCGACGGCTTGCGGCGACGAGGCCGGGCCGGTCAGCTTGAGCGATCCGCCGAACTCGGCGTCGACGCCCCTGCCCTGGATGAAGATCTGGTTCGGCGCGTTGACCGTCACATCGAGGGCAAGGCCGCTGCCGCTATTGCCGCCACCGCTGGATGTGGCTGGGCGCAGCGCCTTATCCTGCGCCCGCACCGGGCCGGGCGCGTTCTTGTGCTTGACGTCGAGCGCCGAGAGCGAACCCGGCAGTTTTTCCGGGACGGTGATGACCGTCCTCGCCAGATTGATGGCGCCTGCGATCACCGGCGCCGAAACGAGCGGCCCCTTGATGGTCAGGTCGCCGCCGAGATTGGCGGTCACCACCCTGCCGTCGGTATAGCGGCCATCGGTGAGTTTTATCGACAGGTCGGCCGGGAAGCCTTGCGCCGGAGTAATGCCGACCGTGCCGCTGGCCGAAAGGCTGCCGCGCGTCGACAACGTGCCGGTCAGGCGATTGATCCTGGCAACGCCGCTGCCGATCGAGACGTCGGCCGCAATGTCGTTGACCGCAAGCCCGGAGCGCGCATCGATGAGACGGGCGCCCGACGTGTTGACCGTGCCGCCGATCACCGGCGACGACGCCGGGCCGCGCACCTGCACATTGACATTGGCTGTGCCGGTCAGCCCCAGGCCCTGCGCCGCGAGCTTGGCGGCAAGGAAGGAAAACGGCACCTTGCCGTTGAAGTCGAGCGCCAACGCCGGCGTGCCTGCCGTTGTCACCGTGCCGCCGCCCTTGAGGCCAAGGCCGGCTGCGTCGCTGATGTTGGCGTCGAAGGCGAGCTTGTTGCCGGCAAATGTCCCCGACGACGATACATTCATGCCGCCGAGCCCGGCGCCGCGCGTCTGCGAGGTCTGCACAGCGGAAGCATCGACCTTAAAGGTGACCGCCGGAGTGGCCGGCGCACCGGACACCTTGACAGTGCCCGAGATCGAGCCGGCCGCGTCGAGGCCGGGCGAAAAACTGTTGGCGAGCGAGACCGGCACCCTGGCCAGATTGGCGTTGATGTCGAGCGCCTGCCCGACCTTGCCCGTCACCGTCGCCGTGCCGCCGCCGAGGTTGAGCACGAGCCGGTCGAGCGTGGTCGCGCCGTTGGCGATCGTCACGGTCGAGGCCTGCGCGATCGCAGCCCTGATGCCCTGCACTGTCGCCTGACCCGAAGCTAGCTCGATGGTCGTCGTGCCATTTGCCACTTTCACCCGGCCGGTTGCCTTGGCCGGAATGTTCTTGACCGTCGCGCCGCCCGAGAAGCCGGTCCAGTCGCCGTCGCGCTTCAGGTCGACATCGATGCTGGTGACCGCGGTGCCACCCGAGATCACGCTCTCGGCGCGGATCTTGCCGGAGATGACCGGCGCGGCGAGGTAGTTGGCGATCTGGGCATCGATCGCGACGTTTTTGGCCGACAAGTCGCCGCGCCTGATCGTCGCCGTGTTTGCCTTGACGGCAACGTTCGGTCCGTTCGCCGCCTTCGAGAAAGCGATCGTGCCGCGCACGTCGCCTTCCGCCTTTTCCAGCGCAAGCGCCGCCAGCGGTCCGATGTCGGGCAGGTCGAGCGACACGGTTCCCTCCGGCACGAAGGCCTCGTCGAGAGCAAGATCGCCAGAAATCCTGTTCGATCCCAGCGACAGCAAAAGCCCGTTGACCGCACTCTTGCCGTTGGTCGTGGCCAGCACGGCATTGCCCTGCAGCGGCTGGCCGGCGACATTGCCGGTCAATTGCACATTGGCCGCCGGATTGGCGGCATCCGCCTTGCCGGTCGCGGTGAGCTTCAGCCCCGTTATTTCGCGCGCCGCCACCGAAAGCCGGTCGCTGTTAACCGTGAGCGACAGGTCGGGCCCCATGATCGGACCTTGGGCATTCATGGCGAAAGCGATGGCGCCCTTGGCGTCTTTCGACAGCAGCGAAACATCGCTCAAGGCACCCCTGATGTCGGCGGCAAGCTTGCCGTCGGCAAGGCTCGCCTGCCCGTCGGCGCTCAGCGCGCCCGAGTTGAGCTTCAAGCCGTCGACATTGACGTTGCCATTGGCGTCACGTTTCAGCGCAGCGCTCAACTGCGCGCTCTCGCCCAGCATGCCGCGCACCGCCGCAGGAAGGCGGAAGAAGCAACATTGGCTTTCATGTTGAGGTCGATGGCGCCGTCGCGCAGTGATATCAGGCCCGCGACCTGGCTGTTGAGCGCATCGCTCTTGAGCGCCCCGCTGTCGACGGCAACGGCATCGGTCGTCAAACGGCCGTTGACCTCTGCCGTGACCTTGCCGGCAACCAGCGGCGCGATCATCGGATTGTCGAGACCGATCCTGTTCACCGACACCGTGCCGGAAACCGGACCTGCCCGCCCCTTGAGATCGAACGCATCCGAATGCAGCGCCACGGCAAGATCGTCCACATTCACCTGGCTGGCGGCAACGGAAGGCAGGATCGCGGAAACATCCAGTCGGGCCTGCGTGCTTTCGCCCGCCATCTTTGCCGACAACGACTGGACCTCGATCTTGACCGGGCTCTGGGCGCTGCCGATCGTCAACGGCAGGCTGGGTCCGGATGATGTGAGATCGAGGGAAAAATCGCTGACGCCGTTCGGATTTAGGGTGCCGGCGGCGTTGCCGGAAATCTTGTCGCCCGAAAGTGTTGCATGGTCCAGGGCCACGCCGCCCGCCAGGCTGTAGCTGCCGGCGGCGTCAAGGTCGAGCGGCCCAAGGCCCGCCTGCCGGGTCTGGCTGGTCTCGGCGCCCGCGAGCTGAGCGTTGAACTTGACATCAGGGTTGGACGACGCACCCGTGACGTGCGCCGTGCCGTTCAGCGTTCCGGCAGCATCGAGGCCGGGCACGAAGTCGTTGGCAAGTGCCGCCGGCAGACTGGCAAGGTTGGCGGTCAGGTCGAGTGTCTGGCCGGCGCTGCCGGAAACCGTCGCCGAGCCGCTGCCGAGATTGAGCGCAAGCTTTTCGATGCTGGTGACGCCATTGGCGATCGCGAGGCTGGAAGGCTCGGCGATCGCCGCCTTGATGCCGCGCACGGTCGCCTCGCCCGATGCGATCTCGACGCTGGTCTTGCCGTCGGCGATCTTCACGCGCCCGCTGGCGGTCGCCGGAATGCCGGCCACAGTCGCGCCGCCGGCAAAATTGGTCCAGTCGCCATCGCGCTTCAAATCGATGCCGATGCCGCTGACCACCGTGCTGCCGGACGTCACGCTGTCGGCCTTGATCGTGCCCGAGATCGCCGGTCCCTTGAGGTAGTTGGCGATCAGCGCGTTGACGGTGATCGTCTTCGCCGCCAGCTCACCGCGCGCGATCGAGGTGCTTGCCGCATTGATGGTGACGTTCGGAACCGCGCCGTCCTTGGCGAAGGCGATGGTGCCGTTGATGTCGCCGGTCGCGCTCTGGTTACCGAGAGCCGCAAGCGGCCCGATGTCCGGCACGGCAAGCGTCAGCGTGCCGAGCGGCAGGAGCTGATCGTCGAGCGCGAGATCGCCCGAAACCTTGTTGTCGCCGAGCGCAAGGCTGAGCCCCCTGATCGAGCGCTTGCCGTCGGCGGTCACGAGCGAGGCCCTGATATCGAGCGGCTGCTCCTCGGCGCTGCCCGTCAGCGAAACATCGGCCGAAGGATTGGCGATGTCGGCCTTGCCTTTCGCCGAGAGCTTGATGTCCTTCACCGTGCGGCCGGCCGCTGTCAGGCTGGCGCTGTCGGCCGAGACGGAGAAGTCCGGCGCCCAGCGCGGACCGCTCGCGCTCAGCGCGAAATTGATCCCGCCGGCAAGCGGCGTACCGGCCAGCGACGACAGCGCCGAGACGTCGCCCAGCGATCCCTTGACGTTGGCCTGGATGTCCGAGCCCTGCGCGCTGGCCGTGCCGCTGGCGCTGAGCGAGCCGGAGGTGAGTTCCAGCTCGTTGGCCGCGAATGCGCCTTCCGGATCGCGGGTCGCGGTGGCCGAGAATTTCACCCGTTCGCCAAGCAGCGAGCTGATCTGCGGCGGCAGCGCCTTCGATACGGCGTCGGCGTTCATCTTCAGCGTCATCGACAGGTCGGCGAGCGACACGCCGGCCGTCAGCGCGGCATTGAGCGCATCGCTGCGCAACGTGCCCTTGTCGATGGCCACGTTATCGCGGCTGATCGTGCCGGAAAGATCGGCGGCGAGCTTGCCCGTGACGAGCGGCGCCAGCGTCGCCACGTCGGTCTTCAGGCCGGCGGCGGCGAGCTTGACGCTGACCGGGCCGCTGCGGTTTTCGACATCGAAGCCGTCGGAGTGGATTGCCCCCGTCACATTGTTGAGCTGCGTGCCGCCGACGGCGACCGAGGCCAGCGAGGTAGCGATATCGACCATCGGCGCCTTGCCGTCGCCAAAGGCGCGCGCCGTCGCCTTCTCGACCGCGACCAGGATCGGCACCGCGCTGGTGCCGACATCGATGGTGACCGGCTTTTCCTTGGCGGAGAGCTCGACGGCAAGGTCGCTGGCGCTTCGGTCGACATTGCCGCTGGCCGTGCCGTGCACCGCATCGCTTTCTATAGTGGCGCGCTCGATATCGACCCCGCCAGCCGTGGTCGCCGTTCCGGCGACGTCGAAGCTCGTCTTGCCGGCAAACAGCGACTTGAACTTCTCCGGCAGGAAGCGCTCGAATTCGCCGTCGCCCTTGGCCTCGATATAGTGGCCCTTGTCGCTGAGCTGGTGCCGCCCGGTCAGCTGGGTGACGATCTGGCGGTCGACGACGAGGGTGCCGATGCCGCTCCAATTGGCGAGCGGCCCGGTGCCGGTGACGACGATGTCGACGGGCGGCGCATCCGGCAGCTTGAGCAAATTGGCGATGATGCCGCCAGCCGGCTCCGATGCCTTGAGGTCGAGGTCGAGCTTGTTCTCGGCCGGCGCGAAATGGATCTTGGCGTCGACATTGCCTTGCTTGCCGTCGTGGCGGGTGACATTGAGCGCGGTCTGGACCGCGAGCGGCGACGGATCGGCCTTGAGCGATCCCTTGGCGGCAAGTTCCGCGATGCCGCTGCCGGCAAGTTCCCGCCCAAGCGCGATCTCCGGCAGGTCGATCTCTCTGACATCTATGGAAACCGGCAGGCTCGTCGATCCGCCTTGCGAGGGCTGTTGGCTGGCTTGCGGCAACCGCGCCAGCTCGATGCGCTCGGCGCCGATGCGGTCGGCGTTGAAATTGCGCGACAAGAGCGCCGTCGGCGACCAGTCGAGCGCCACCTTGCGCGCCACCAGCCAAGGCCCGGCACGGTCTTCCAGCACGACATGATCCAGCCTGAGCGCGCCGGACCAGATGCCTTCGATGCCGCTGACCGTCACCTTGCGGTCCTCGCTAGAAGCCATCTTCGAAATCAGGCCGGCGAGATTTTGCCTGCCGCCTTCCGTGCCGGTCAGCACCACGAGCGCGCCGATTGCCACCACCACGAGCAGGAGCAGCACGTAAAGACAGATGCGAAGGATGCGCCAGAATATCTTCATCGTCAGAACGCCTGACCGATGCCGGCATAGATGCCGAAATGCGGATCGCTCGGATCGCGGTTGAGCGGCACGGCGGCATCGACTCGCAGTGGTCCGAACGGCGTAAGATAGCGCAGGCCGACGCCGGCGCCGACCTTGACGTCCGAGAAATCGGGGAAGGATTTCGTTGAAACCGTGCCCGCGTCAACGAAGGGCACGACGCCGATCGTATCGGTGATGGCGATGCGCATCTCGACCGAGGTCTCGAAGAACGAAAGGCCGCCGATCGGCTGGCCGTCGATATCCTTCGGGCCGATACCCTGATAGGCGTAACCGCGCACCGAGCCGCCGCCGCCCGAATAGAAACGCCGGTCGGCGGGCACGTTCTGCAGGCCGGTGCCGACGATCGAGCCAAGCGTGGCGCGCTCAGCGAGCACGAATTTGCTCGCCGTGTCGAGCGACTGGTAGGCGGAGCCTTCGCCCTTCAGCTTGAGGAAGGTCGCGCCGTTCAATATGTCGTAGCTCGGCTCGGCATAGGCGAGCGCCCGGAAACCCCTGGTCGGATTGAGCTTGTTGTCGCGGCTGTCATAGACATATTGCAGCGGCACGCTGGCGATCAGATAGGTGTGCTTGCCGAAGGCGTCGGTGATCCTCGAATAGTCGAGTGCGAATTCCGCCGAAACCCTCTGCTGCTTGTCGAGGTCATAGGACACGCCGATATTGCCCTTGACCGAGAAATGGTCGTAGGCGTCGGGGTGCTCGAACACCGTCTTGATGCCGGTGAAGAACTTCGATGTCGGCCCGAGCACGCCCGGCTTCTCGAACATGATGCCGGCATTGTAGTTGAGTGCGGAAAGGCTGTTGCTGCCGATGCCGCTGATGGACCCGTCGATGCGCAGCTTCTCCGCCTGGCCGAACAGGTTGCGGTGGCCCCAATAGCCCTCCAGCCCTAGCCCTTCCGTATTCGAAAACGTGCCGCCGATGCCGAAAAAGCGCGGCTTGCGCTCGCTGACCTGGACGTCGATCGGAATATTACCTTGGGCGTCGAGGCTGTCGCCTTCCTTGATGGTCACGCTGTTGAAGACTTCGAGCCCGAGCAGGCGATCGCGTGCATCGTCAATCTCTTGCGGCGAATATTGCTGGCCGCGCTTGAGCCCGGTCATGTATTCGGTGAAGTCTCGATCGACCTTCTCGGTGCCATCGACGGTTGTGTCGCCGTAGCCGGCGACCGGGCCGGCCGCCACGGTCAGCGTGACGTCGAGCGTCGAGGTGGCGTGGTCGGCGACGATCTCGCGGTCCGTCACCTTGGCGAGCGGCCTGCCCTCCTCCTTCAGCGCGCGCACGATCGAGGCTTCGGCCTTGAGTACGGCGCCGGACCCGGCATCGCCGCCGGCGATCAGGCCGAAATCGGCGCTCGCCAACCCTGCCGCGTCGCCTTTCAGCCTGATGTCGCCCAGCGTGAATTTCGGCCCGGCGGCAATGCTGACGACCACCGGGATGGGCTGCGGTCCCTTGAATTCGGCGTCCGGCGGCAGTTCGTCTATCGACTTGCCCTGGATGGTGATGGTGACCACGCCTTCGTAGCGGGCGTCGGCGTAAAGGGCGGCAACGAGCTGTTCCCGGTCGCTGCGCGCCTTGGCCATAAGGCCGAGCGACCCCGACACCGGATGCTCCTCGTCGCTCTTGAGCGCCGAGGCGTTCTCGAGCCTCTCGACCAGATCCTTGTCGGCGTCCGGCGCATCGATGGTCACCGAATAGCGCAGCGGATCGACGATGTCGCATCCTCGTCCTTGGACGAACCCCAAAGCTTGATGCCGAAAATCTCGAAGGCAGCCGCCTGGCGCGCTTCGCCGGCAAGCGCGATCGAGCAGACAAGCGCGAAAAGCAGGGCGCGCCGAAGCCCACGCCCTGGCGCGATCCCTCCTGACATCTGCGTTTCATACGCCGGCATTAACACAACCTAGTCGACAAAACTAAAATTGGAATGAAGTTCTGAAACGCTCGTAAAGGGGCCACAATCCAATTGTCTGAAATAGACCGGGCTTGGAATTCACACCTTTTGCACCTTCGCAAGAAAGTGTGATCCATCTCATAGAGGTTCTGTCGAAATACCGGCCCTTGGCCGGCATGGAAACCGTTGGCGGGTTGAAAAACCTGCCGCGTTCCGGCGTTGACAAGCCTGCTTGATGCTTGATCATGCCTGGACGCTGGCAATGTCTGGAGGGTGATGTGGCAATGCGCGCGGCTCGTGGTCTCTCTTTCCTTCTCCTTATCTTTTTCGCCCCTCTCTTCCTCGCCCTGAACGGCGCGGCACTTGCGGCCGAAGCCCGGCGAATCGTGACGACGGACAATTCCGACTATTTCGGTTTCGACCTGAGGTCGGACCAGAATGTCAGCCTCGACCAGTGCAAGACCACATGTCTCGGCGACCCCGCATGCCGCGCCTTCACTTACAACACCAAGGTCAAATGGTGCTTTCTCAAATCCGACTATAACCAGTTGAAACCCTTCAGCGGCGCCATAGCCGGCAAAGTCGCCAATGTCGACGGCGACCCCGATATCGGCGCTCCGCCTGAGCTTGCCTTCTTTCCCAACTGGATGGCCGATCAGGCCCAGCAGTTCCGCAACAAGCTGACCGACCCGGCCTATGACAAGCCGACCGAAGGCTTGGCCGCACTCCAGGCCGCCGCGGAGCAGGCCGCGCTCACCGGCGACCATCGCCTGGCCATGCAGAAATACCAGGCGGCCCTTTCCGTCCTGCCGGACGACGGCGCGCTCTGGCTGGCGCTGGCGCGCGAGACGCTCGGCGTGCAGCCGGCTTCCAACACCTTCGAACCGTCGACCTTGCCGGCAAACGTTACCTCCGCCGCCTTCAATGCCTACAAGCTGGCGCGCACGGCAAAGACCCGCGCCGAGGCGCTGGCGCTGCTTGCCGCCGGCCTCGACAAGCGCGACCTCTTCCGGCCGGCCATTCAGGCCTATGAGGCGAGCCTTGCACTGTTGAACTCGCCCGCTGTCCAGGCCGACTATGCCGACCTCAAGGCGCGCAAGGGTTTTCGCGTTATCGAGCACACCGTCGATGCCGATTCCTCTTCGCCGCGCATCTGCGCCCAATTTTCCGAGGAATTGGTTAAGACCGGCGTTGACTATTCGCAATTCGTCGCCGTCGACAACGCCGCGCCCAAGGCCGTCGAGGCTAAGGACAAGCAGATCTGCGTCGAGGGGCTGGAACATGGCCAGCACTACGACGTGACCTTCCGTGCCGGCCTGCCGGCCGCGATCGGCGAGACGATCGCCGCCCCGGTCGTGCTGTCGATCTATGTCCAGGACCGCGCCCCGTCGGCCCGCTTCACCGGCGACAGCTTCGTGCTGCCGGCCGGCGCCCGCCGCGGCATTCCGGTCGTCACCGTCAACATGAACGCCGCCAAGATGAAGCTCTATCGCATCGGCGATCGTTCGCTGGCGCAGCTTCTGTCCGGCTATCAGTTCCTGCACCAGCTCGACGGCTATGACATTTCCACCATTTCCGACCAGATGGGCGAGCCCGTCTGGGAAGGCACGCTCGACATCGCCAACGACCTCAACAAGGAGGTCACCACCTCGTTCCCCGTGGACGAGGCGATCCCGCAGCGCAAGCCCGGCGTCTATGTGCTGACCGCGCAGCCTGTCGACGACAAGGGCGACGACTACGGTTCGCGCGCCACCCAGTGGTTCGTCGTTTCCGACATCGGCTTGTCCACCTATACCGGTCAGGACGGCCTCAATGTCTTTGCCCGCTCGCTCGGCTCCGCCAAGCCGATCGCCGGCGCCGAACTGACGCTGCTTGCCAAGAACAATGAAATCCTCGGCACGGCGACATCCGACGCCGAAGGCCACGCCGTCTTCAACCCCGGCCTGACGCGCGGCGAAGGCGGCATGGTGCCGGCCGTGCTGATGGCCAAGCAGGGCGACAATGACTTCGTCTTCCTCGACATGGGCCGCGCTGGCTTCGATCTTTCGGACCGCGGCGTTGCAGGACGCGCCGCGCCCGGCGCGCTCGACGTCTATGCCTGGACCGAGCGCGGCATCTACCGCGCCGGCGAGGATGTGCATGTCGCGGCCCTTGCTCGCGACGGCGCCGCCAAGGCGGTCGAGAACCTGCCGCTCACCTTCATCTTCACCCGTCCCGACGGCGTCGAGAACCGCCGCGTCGTCAGCGACGGCGCCTCGGCCGGCGGCCATGCCGTCGACCTGCCGCTCGAACCCAACGCCATGCGCGGCACCTGGACGGTGTCGGTCTACACCGATCCGAAGCAGTCGCCGGTGGCGAGCCAGATGTTTCTGGTCGAGGATTTCGTGCCGGATCGCATCGAGTTCGATCTGACTTCCGACAAGAAGGAGATCGCCCAGGGCGAGACCGCCAATGTCAGCGTCGACGGCCGCTTCCTCTATGGCGCGCCGGCCGCCGGCCTCGCGCTCGAAGGCGAGATGACGCTGTCGACCACCAGCAGTTGGGACCGGTTCAAGGATTTCACCTTCGGCCTCGCCGACGAGCAGTCGGCCGAGCCGACGGTGACGCCTTTGGCCAACCTTCCCGTCGTCGGCGATGACGGCAAGGCGACCTTCCCGGTCTCGATCGACCAGTTGCCTTCGACCACCAAGCTGGTCAACGCCAAGGTCACCGTGCGCATGCGCGAAGCCGGCGGCCGCGCCGTCGAGCGCTCGCTCGATATCGCCGCGCATCCGGAAAAGGAGATGATCGGCATCCGCCCGGATTTCGAGGGCGGCGAGGTGCCGCAAGGCGGAACGGCGAAGTTCAGCATCGTCGCCGTCGATCCGAACGGCAAGCGCGAGGAACTGAAAGGCGCCCAATGGTCGCTGGTCAAGGTCGAGCGCAATTACCAATGGTATCGTTCCAACAATTCCTGGAATTATGAAGCGGTGAACCTCACCAAGGCCATCGCCAACGGCCAGATCGACCTGAAGGCCGATGGCGACGCAACCGTATCGCTGCCCGTCGACTGGGGCCGCTACCGGCTGGAAGTCGAGACGGCCGACCCGGACGGCCCGGCGACCAGCTATGAGTTCGACGCCGGCTGGTACGTCGCCTCGACCACCACCGAAACCCCTGACGGCCTGGAAATCGCACTCGATAAGGACTCTTATGCCGCCGGCGAGGTCGCCAGGCTGAAGGTCTCGCCGCATTTTGCCGGCGAACTGCTCGTCACCATCGGCGCCGAGAAACTGTTGAAGACCGTCACCGCCTCGGTGCCGGCTGGCGGCAGCACCGTCGACATCCCGGTCGGCGACGACTGGGGCGCCGGCGCCTATGTCACGGCGACTTTGTTCCGGCCGGGCGATGCTGAGCAATCGCGCATGCCCGCTCGCGCCATCGGCGTCAAATGGCTGACCGTCGATCCCGGCTCGAAGAAGCTCGCCGTCACGCTGACGCCGCCCGAAAAGACGGCGCCGCGCCAGCAGCTGTCGATCCCGGTCGCCGTCAACGGCGCCCAAGCCGGCAGCAATGCCTATGTGATGGTGGCGGCCGTCGATGTCGGCATCCTCAACCTCACCAACTACAAGGCGCCCGATCCGGAGGACTGGTTCTTCGGCCAGCGCATGCTGGGGCTTGAGATCCGCGACCTCTATGGACGCCTGATCGACGGCTCGCTCGGCACCAACGGCAAGCTCAGGACCGGCGGCGACGGCGCCAACATGCAATCGCAAGGCAGCCCGCCGACCGAAAAGCTGGTCGCCTTCTTCTCCGGCCCGGTCGAGCTCGATGCCAATGGCAAGGCGCGGGTCGATTTCGACATACCGCAGTTCAACGGCACCGTGCGCATCATGGCCGTCGCCTGGACCAAGGAGGCCGTCGGCCATGCTCAGACCGACGTCATCGTGCGCGATCCGGTGGTGATCACCGCCGGCTTGCCGCGCTTCCTGGCGCCGGGCGATGCCGCCACCATGCGCCTCGACATCGCCGACACCGACGGCCCCGCCGGCGACTACAAGCTCTCGGTCACCACGACCGGCGACCTTTCGACCGGTGACAAGCCCCTGCCCGAGAAGCTGACGCTCACCCAGGGCAAGCGGCAGTCGCTCTCTTTCCCGCTGATCGCGCGGACGGCGGGCGATGCGTCGATCACGGTCAAGCTCGCGCATGACAGCGGTACCGAGGTCGAGCAGACGCTCTATCTGCCGGTGCGCCCGGCGCAGCTTCCGGTCACCAACCGCATGGTGGTCGACCTGAAGCCGAACGGCGGCGCGTTGCGCGTCGACAAGGAACTGCTCGCCGCAAGCGTGCTCGACGGCGCTTCGGTCAGCGTCGGCGTCTCGCAAGCGGCCGCCTTCGACGTTCCCTCGCTTTTAATGACGCTCGACCGCTACCCCTATGGCTGCGCCGAGCAGACCACCAGCCGCTCCATGCCGCTGCTCTATGTCAACGACATGGCCACCAGCATCGGCATGGAGAGCGATCCCGACCTGCACGGCCGCATCCAGGACGCCATCTACAAGGTGCTGAGCTACCAGTCATCGAGCGGCAGCTTCGGCCTTTGGGGTCCGGGCTCCGGCGATCTGTGGCTCGATGCCTATGTCACAGAGTTCCTGACTCGGGCGCGCGAGCAGAAATACGATGTGCCGGCGCAGGCGATGAACCAGGCGCTGAACAACCTGCAGAACTCGCTCGGCTACGACCAGAGTGTCCAGGATCGCGGCAGCGAGATCGCCTACGCGCTCTATGTGCTCGCCCGTAACAAGAAGGCTTCGATCGGCGACCTGCGCTACTATGCCGACACACAGCTCGAGGCCTTCTCCAGCCCGATGGCGGTCGCGCAACTGGCGGCGAGCCTGGCGCTCTACGGCGACACGCAGCGCTCGGAAACCACCTTCCAGACGGCCCTTCGGCTGGCTCAGGCGAGCACCGGGTACGATTACTACCGCTCGGACTATGGCTCGCCGCTGCGTGACGGCGCGGCGATCCTGTCGCTGGCCGCGGAATCGAAGCCGGTGCCGAGCATCGTGCCGCAGCTGATCAGGCTGGTGGCCAGGGAGCGCGCTGACGCCCGCTGGACGAGCACCCAGGACGAGTCCTGGATGCTTCTGGCCGCGCGGGCGCTGAAGGAAGGCAATGATTCCATCACGCTTTCCGTCAACGGCGCGCCGCATTCGGGCGGCTATTCCGACCAAGTAGCCGGCAGCGAGCTTGCCGACAGCCCGCTTACCATCGCCAACACCGGCACGACCCCGCTGCAGGCAGTGGTCACCGCGGTGGCGGCGCCGGTCGAGCCACTGCCGGCCGGCGGCGACGGCTTCACCATCGCGCGCACCTACTACAGGCTCGACGGCACCGAAGCCAACGTCACCGAGGCCAGGCAGAACGAACGCTATGTGGTCGTGCTCAAGCTCTATGAGCAGAACAAGTGGCCCTCGCGCCTGCTGGTCACCGACCTGTTGCCGGCAGGCTTCGAGATCGACAATCCGAGCCTGGTCTCCAGCGCGCAATTGTCGAACTTCTCCTGGCTGGCGCAGACCGACGCCGCGCAGCTGGAGTTCCGCGACGACCGTTTCGTCGCCGCCTTCAATCCCAATGAAGGCGACGGCGACCGCAACATCACGCTGGCCTATGTCGTGCGCGCCGTGACGCCGGGCACCTATGCCCATCCGGCGGCGACGGTGGAGGACATGTACCGGCCGCAATATTCGGCTCGCACCGCCTCCGGCATGATGGAGGTCAAGGCGGAATAGCAATGAAGAAGTCGCCAACGTTGCCGGAGTCCTCCTTCTCCCCGTCACTATACGGGGAGAAGGTGCCGGCAGGCGGATGAGGGGCAGCGCCATGCTCTCCAGAAAATGGCTCAAACGAACCGCGGTCGCAGGCGCCTGCCTTGCCGGCTTCGCGGCGCTTTCGGTAGCCGCCCTCTGGGAGCTAGACCGCGCCTTCCCGCCGCCGCTGCCGGTCACGCTGACGGTCTCGACCGAAGTGCAGGACCGCGACGGTCAGCTCTTGCGCGCCTTCGCAACACCGGACGGCTACTGGCGGCTGGAAACCCGGCTCGACCAGGTCGACAAGCAGTTCGTCGACATGCTCGTCGCCTATGAGGACAAGCGCTTCTGGGATCACCGTGGTGTCGACGTGCTGGCGCTTTGCCGCGCCGCCGGCCAGTTCGCCACCAGCGGCCATATCGTGTCCGGCGGCTCGACGCTCTCGATGCAGCTTGCCCGGCTGATCGAACCGCGCGACAGCCGCAGCCTCGCCTCCAAGGCCAAGCAGATCCTCCGCGCCATCCAGATCGAGCGGCGGCTGTCCAAGCGCGAGATCCTTGAGCGCTACCTGACGCTGGCGCCCTATGGCGGCAATCTCGAAGGCGTGCGCGCCGCCTCGCTCGCCTATTTCGGCAAGGAGCCGAAGCGGCTGACCGTCTCCGAATCCGCCCTTCTGGTCGCACTGCCGCAACTGCCGGAGAAGCGCCGCCCCGACCGCAACCTCGACATCGCGCATGCCGCGCGCGACCGGGTGCTCAACCGCATGGTCTCGGCAGGCCTGCTTGGCGAAAGAGAGGCCGCACGCGCAGCGCTGGACGATGTCTCCGGTCTGCGCCGCAAGCTGCCGGCGCTGGCCGCGCACGCTTCCTACGCCATGCTGCCCAAGGCCGAGCCCGGCAAGCCGCTGCAGCTGACGATCCGCCGAAGCGTCCAGCAGGGGCTGGAGCAGGTAGCAAGGGAAGCCGCCAGGAAGCTCGGCCCGAAACTTTCCATCGCCATGGTGATGGCCGATGCCCGCACCGGCGACATCCTCGGCGAGGTCGGCTCGGCCGATTTCTTCGACGCCAGCCGCTCCGGCTGGATCGACATGACCAAGGTCGTGCGCTCGCCCGGCTCGACGCTGAAGCCCTTCATCTACGGGCTCGCCTTCGAGCAAGGGCTGGTGGCGCAGGAGACGATCATCGAGGACAGCCCGGCCGACTTCGGCGGCTACCGGCCGAAGAATTTCGACATGGGCTATCAGGGCGACGTCAGCATCCGACAGGCGCTGCAATTGTCGCTCAACGTGCCGGCGATCCGCGTGCTCGACGCCGTTGGCCCCGCGCGGCTGACGGCACGTTTCCGCCAGGCCGGCGTCAATCCGATCCTGCCGGTCAACGAGGCGCCGGGACTGGCGATCGGACTCGGCGGCGTCGGTGTGACTTTGCGCGATCTGGTGCAGCTCTATACGGGCCTCGCCAATGGCGGCAAGATGCACACGCTGCATGACGGCACCGAGCCGGCCAATGCCGAGCGCAGCACCGCCACCATCCTCGACGACCAGGCCGCCTGGCAGATCAACGACATCCTGTCCGGCGTGAAACCACCGGAAGGGGCCATGCAGCGCGGCATCGCCTACAAGACCGGCACGTCCTATGGCTATCGCGATGCCTGGTCGGTCGGTTTCGACGGCCGCTATGTGTTGGGTGTCTGGGTCGGTCGCGCCGACGCAGGACCCATCCCGGGCCTCTCCGGCTATGTCTCGGCCGCGCCCATCCTGTTCGAGGGCTTTGTCCGCTCGGGTCTCGCCAGCGTGCCGCTGCCCAGCCGGCCGCCGGGCGTCTTCAATCCCAAGCGCGACGAATTGCCGGTAACGCTCGCCCGCTTCGGCGCCGGATCGGACGGGCTGGTGCAGGCGACGCCGACCGAGCCGCGCCCACGATCGTCTTCCCGCCGGACGCGCCCGCGTCGATCTCGGCACCAATTCTGCCGACGCCACGCCGCTGGTGCTGAAGCTGCAGGGCGGACGCGCGCCGTTCCGCTGGCTGGCCAACGGCAAGCCGCTCGCCGGCATCGACCGTCGCCGCACCGCGACCTGGCAGCCCGACGGCACCGGCTATTCGACGCTGACCGTGATCGACGCCGCCGGACGCGCGGCAAGCGTGAAGGTTTTCGTTGAGTAAGGTGCGGCAAGCGATTCAGAGGGTTGCTTTCCTTAGCCTGATGCTTGGCGCGAGGCACCCCCTCTGCCCTGCCGGCCATCTCCCTCGCAAGGGGGGAGATTATTCGCTCATCCACTTTCGCCAATCTCCAACGTTGCAAGACCTGGCGAAACGCCCAAGCTGTCAATCTCCCCCCTTGCGAGGGAGATGCCCGGCAGGGCAGAGGGGGGTGCCTCGCGCCATCCCTCGCGACGAGCAGTTGCAACCCTCGCAACGCTAGCTCTTCTGACCGCAAACTGCCCCCCCGCCCACGCCGATCCCCTGCCCGCCGGCTTCGTCAGGTTGGCCGATGTCGATCCATCCATCCGCCAGGCATCCGCTATGCCGGCATCGAAAACTTCCTGCACCGCAAGGCCGACGGCTACGAAGCGCCGGCCTGCATCCTGACCGAGCAGGCGGCCAAGGCGCTTTCCAGCGTCCAGAAAGCGATGACCGCAAAAGACCTGACGCTGGTCGTCTTCGACTGCTATCGCCCGGCGCGCGCCGTGGCCGACATGGGCAAATGGACGAGAGAGGGCGGCCCGCCCGACCCGCAATGGTATCCGAACGTCGAGCGCGGTGATCTCATCGCCAAGGGTTATGTCGGTGAGCTCTCCAGCCATTCGCGCGGCTCGACCGTCGATCTTGCGATTGCCGAGGCGGCCAAGAAAAGCGCGGCGCATCCCGCCTGCGGCGCGCCCGATGCCGGCACGCTCGACTTCGCACCGGCTTCGACTGTTTCGATCCGATGAGCGAGACGGCCCACCGCCCTCTCACCGCCGAAGCAGCGACGAACCGCAAGATGCTGCTCGCCGCCATGCGCACCGCCGGTTTCCGCAACTACGCGCGCGAATGGTGGCATTTCACGCTTGCCGACGAGCCCTTCCCGAAACAGCGTTTCGATTTTACGGTGACCGCCAACTAAGCCGAAGGACTTGCCTGAAGGCGGCCCGCTTCTAATTAGGCCGACTGAAGAGGTGCCACGCCGGCGCCAGCTGAGGAAATTATTTCCTCGACAGGCTATTTCTCGGCGAAAAATTGCTGCAAGGAGGTGAAAAAGGCAACATTCAATGCATCTAATTTCTATAAACTCGCTAGAGTTCGGCCGTCATCAACGGAGGCGGAAATGACCAACCCTCATTTCAGGAAACTGCTCGGCGCGCTGGTCGCCACATCTGTCCAGTTCGGCACGCTAGGTTTCGCGTTTGCCGATACGACCATTCTGAACGTGTCCTACGACCCGACACGTGAACTCTACAAGGCCTATGACGAGGCCTTCGCCGCGCACTGGAAGGCGGAGACCGGCGAAACCGTCACCATCCAGCAATCGCATGGCGGATCGGGCGCGCAAGCCCGCGCGGTGATCGACGGCCTCGACGCCGATGTCGTCACGCTCGCGCTCGAAGGCGACATCAACGCCATTGTCTCGAAGACGAAGAAGATCAATCCGGACTGGCGCACGAAATTTGAAAACAATTCGGCACCCTACACCTCGACCATCATCTTCCTGGTTCGCAAGGGCAACCCCAAGGGCATCCACGACTGGAACGACCTGGTGAAGGACGGCGTGCAGGTGATCACGCCGAACCCAAAGACGTCCGGCGGCGCGCGCTGGAATTATCTCGCCGCCTGGGCCTATGCCAACGCCAATGACGGCAACGACGAGGCCAAGACCAAGGAGTTCGTCGGCAAGCTCTATGCCAATGTCCCGGTGCTCGACACCGGCGCGCGGGGCTCGACGGTGACATTCGCGCAGAAAGGGCTTGGCGACGTGCTGCTCGCCTGGGAGAACGAGGCTTATCTCGCGCTCGATGAATTCGGCGCCGACAATTTCGACATCGTCTACCCGCCAACCTCGATCCTGGCCGAGCCGCCGGTCGCGGTCGTCGACGCCAATGTCGACGCCAAGGGCACGCGCAAGGTCGCCGAGGCCTATCTGAGCTGGCTCTATTCCAAGGAAGGCCAGACCATCATCGCCAAGAACCACTATCGTCCGGCCAAGCCCGACCTGGTGCCCGCAGAGGACCTCGCCAAGCTGCCGGCAATCAAGCTGGTCACCATCGACGATCCGCAATTCGGCGGTTGGAAGAAGGCGCAGCCTTATCATTTCGGCGATGGGGGTATATTCGACCAGATTTACAAGCCCGCCCAATGAAGCATGGTGGCCATAGGCCGGATGAAACCTGATTGGGTCTATTGTACGAATGCCCCGAGCCGAGGCAATGGGCAGTCTGGTCTGAATAAGAAGGGACGATCCAGAACAGCATGAACACAGCACCCGCTAAAGCGGGGTGGCGATTCAGACAGCCGAGTGTCATTCCGGGCTTCGGATTGACGCTCGGCTTCTCGCTTGCCTACCTCACGCTCATCATCCTTATCCCGCTTTCGGGGCTGGTCTGGCGTTCGGCGGCACTTGGCTGGACGGATTTCTGGGCGATCGCCACCGACCGCCGCACCCTGAATGCCCTGAAGATCAGCTTCGGCACCGCCTTCCTGGCCGCAGTCGTCAACGTCGTCTTCGGCACGATCGTCGCCTGGGTGCTGGTCCGCTATCGGTTCCCCGGGCGCCGCATCGCCGATGCGATGGTCGACCTGCCCTTCGCCTTGCCGACGGCGGTCGCAGGCATCGCGCTCACCACGCTCTATGCGCCGAACGGCTGGATCGGCCACCTGCTGGCGCCGCTCGGCGTCAAGGTCGCCTACACGCCGCTTGGCATTGTCGTGGCGCTCGTCTTCATCGGCCTGCCTTTCGTCGTGCGCACTGTCCAGCCGATCATGGAAGAGATCGACAAGGAGGTCGAGGAAGCAGCCGCCACATTGGGCGCCAGCCGCTTCCAGATCATCAGCCGCGTCCTCCTCCCCGGCTTGGCGCCGGCGATCATCACCGGCTTCTCGCTCGCTTTCGCGCGCGGTGTCGGCGAGTACGGCTCCGTCATCTTCATCGCCGGCAACCTGCCGTTCAAATCGGAGATCGCGCCGCTTCTGATCGTGATCAGGCTGGAGGAATACAATTACGCGGCGGCGACCGCGATCGCGGCGATCATGCTGGCGCTGTCCTTCGTGATGCTTCTGGTCGTCAATCTCGTGCAGACATGGAGCCGCAAGCGCTATGGCTGATCCCGAGATCAAGTCCTTCGAACCGCACCTCGGGAGCCAGTCGGCCGCGGTGACCGAAAGCCGGCCTGTGAAGGCGGTGCTGATGGCAATCGCCTTCGCCTTCCTCGCCATCTTCCTGCTTCTGCCGCTGATCGTCGTCTTCCACGAAGCGCTTGCCAAAGGCATCGGCTCCTACACGGAAGCCCTTGCCAGCCCCGACACGCGCTCGGCGATCCGCCTGACACTGCTTGTGGCGGCGATCGCGGTGCCGCTCAACGTCATTTTCGGCATATCGGCCGCCTGGGCGATCGCCAAGTTCGAATTCAAGGGCAAGGCGTTCCTGACCACGCTCATCGACCTGCCCTTCTCGGTGTCGCCCGTCATTTCCGGCCTGGTCTATGTGCTGCTTTTCGGCGCGCAAGGCCTGCTCGGCGCCTGGCTGAAGGCGCACGGCATCGTCATCCTGTTCGCCGTGCCGGGCATAGTTCTGGCCACCGTCTTCGTCACCTTCCCTTTTGTAGCCCGCGAGCTGATCCCGCTTATGCAGGAACAGGGCAATGGCGACGAGGAAGCCGCGCTTTCGCTCGGCGCCAACGGCTGGCAGGCTTTCTGGTATGTGACGCTGCCCAATGTCAAATGGGGCCTGCTTTACGGTGTGCTACTCTGCAACGCGCGCGCAATGGGCGAGTTCGGCGCGGTGTCGGTCGTGTCGGGCCACATCCGCGGCCTCACCAACACCATGCCGCTGCATGTCGAAATCCTCTACAATGAGTACAACGCCGTCGGTGCCTTCGCCGTGGCTTCGCTGCTTGCCGGCCTGGCGTTGGTGACGCTGGTCTTGAAAACGCTACTCGAGATGCGCTACGGCGCCGAGATCGCCGCGACGCGCGGACATTAGATGCATGTCGCCCAAAAGTGTGTAGCGGTTTTGGGATAACGATATGCATCTCCTAACTGAGGGGTCTTTATGGAAGTTCGCGTTGTCAACGTGCGCAAGGAGTTTGAGCGGTTTCCGGCGCTCCACGACGTGTCGCTCGACATCAGGTCGGGCGAGCTCATCGCGCTGCTTGGGCCATCCGGCTCCGGCAAGACGACCCTGCTTCGGCTGATCGCCGGTCTGGAGCGGCCGACCAAGGGGGCGGTCTTCTTCGGCGACGAGGACGCCTCGCAGAAGTCGATCCAGGAGCGCAATGTCGGCTTCGTCTTCCAGCACTACGCGCTGTTCCGCCACATGACCGTTGCCGACAATATCGGCTTCGGCCTGAAAGTCCGGCACGGCGCAGCACGCCCCTCGGCCCAGGAGATCCGCCGCCGCGCCTCCGAGCTCCTCGACCTCGTTCAGCTGTCGGGGCTGGAAAAGCGCTATCCGGCACAGCTCTCCGGCGGCCAGCGCCAGCGTGTGGCGCTTGCCCGCGCCATGGCGATCGAGCCCAAGGTGCTTTTGCTCGACGAGCCGTTCGGCGCCCTTGACGCTCAGGTGCGTCGCGAGCTGCGGCGCTGGCTGCGCGAGATCCACGACGCCACCGGCCACACCACGGTCTTCGTCACCCATGACCAGGAGGAGGCGCTCGAGCTCGCCGACCGCGTCGTGGTGATGAGCCAGGGCCGCATCGAGCAGGTCGGCACCGCCGACGAAATCTACGACATGCCGAACTCGCCTTTCGTTTACAGCTTCATCGGTGAATCGAGTTCACTGCCGGTCAAGGTCGACAATGGCGAGATCTGGATCGCCGACCGGCCGATCGGCCTGCAGGCGCCGCTCGCTCCCCCCGGCGAGGCGCTGCTCTACTTCCGCCCGCACGACGTGGAGCTGCTCGACGGTTGCAGCGGCTGCATCGCCGGCACAGTCGCCGCCAGCCGGCGCGTCGCCGGCACCAGGCGGGTCGAGCTCGAGGTCGGCGGCGAGCGCCAGCGCGTCGAGATCGAGCTGCCGGTCGACCATCCGGCGGCACAGAAGAGCCGGGTAGCCTTCAGGCCACACCGCTGGAAACTTTTTCCGGCGTCCTGACGCATCTTTGCGCCTGGCGTTACCGGGGACCCGCCAGCGGTGCCGCGATGAAAATCCTATTAAAGGACTGTTTGGGCGACGCTTTTTCCCGGCGTTCCCACTCCTCCCGCCGCGTGTGCCTCGTCGGGCCAGGCTTTCCCCACTATGGTCGTGCTATAGTCTCAATCCATTCTCAAGGGAGCCTATTTTCGTGAAGCGCTTATTGCTTGGCATCGCCACTGTCGCCGGCCTCGTCCTCGCATCCTCCCAGGCTTGGTCAGGCGACAAGCTGTTGAATGCCTCCTATGACGTCGGCCGGGAATTGTTCGCAGAGGTCAACAAGGCCTTCATCGCCCAGCACCCCGGCGTGACTGTCGATCAGTCGCATGCCGGAACCTCGGCGCAGGCGCGCGCCATCGCGGAAGGCCTGGGCGCCGACGTCGTCACCTTCAACCAGGTCACCGATGTCGACTTCCTGGTCAAGAAGGGTCTGGTCTCGGCCGATTGGCAGAAGGATTTCCCGGACAACGCCTCGCCCTTCTATTCGCTGCCGTCCTTCCTGGTGCGCGCCGGCAATCCCAAGCACATCAAGGACTGGAACGATCTCGTGCGCGACGATGTGCAGGTGATCTTCCCCAACCCGAAAACCTCAGGCAATGCGCGCTACACCTATCTCGCCGCCACCGCCTACGCCAAGGAGGCCTTCAAGGGCGACGGTGCGAAGGTGAAGGAGTTCATCGCCAAGCTGTTCAACAACGTGCCGATCTTCGACACCGGCGGCCGCGCCGCCACCACCACTTTCGTGCAGCGCGAGATCGGCGACGTGCTGATCACCTTCGAGTCCGAAACGCGCGGCATCCGCAAGGAATATGGCGACGACAAGTTCGAACAGGTCACGCCTTCGGTCAGCCTGCTGGCCGAATTCCCGGTTGCGGTCGTCGGCAAGGTCGCCGACGAGCACGGCAGCCGCGATCTCGCCAAGACCTATCTCGACTTCCTCTATTCGCCCGAGGCCAGGATATCGCCGCCCGCAACGGCCTGCGGGCCCGTGATGCGACGGTGGCCGCCAAATACAAGACTGATTTTCCCGACGTCCGCCTGTTGACGGTGGACGAGGTCTTCGGCGGCTGGGACAAGGTGCAGAAAGAGCATTTCGCCGCGGGTGGCCTGCTCGATCAGGCCTACGGCAGCCGCTAGCCGTTCAATCGAAAAAGCAAGAAGCCGGCTTCGCCGGCTTTCTTCGTTATCCGGCGACGGCATCGCTTTGCCGGCGAAATCATCGCGGCCCAATGTGAAAAACGTTACGAAGAATCAACGCGTTTGTGCCTAAACCTGTGTTGACGAATTGTTGTGTCAAATCGCACTGCGCGGCCAAACTGTCATGATTTGCACACAAACAACCGCCAGATGCAGGGCGATTGGGGTTTGATGAACTGAATCGGGCATGCTGACCAAAAAAGGCAAATACGGCCTCAAGGCCCTCGTGCATCTTTCCAGCCTGCCGGCTGGCCAGCTTGCATTCGTCAACGACATAGCGGTCGCCAACAACATCCCGAAGAAGTTCCTGGATGCCATCCTGGGCGAATTGCGCAATGCCGGTTTCGTGCAGAGCCGCAAGGGCAAGGAAGGCGGCTACCGCCTTGCAAGGCCTGCTTCCGAGATCAAGATCGGCCATGTCGTGCGCGTCCTCGACGGACCGCTGGCGCCGATCCCTTGCGCCAGCCGCACGCAGTATCAGCGCTGCGAGGATTGCGACGAGGCGACGTGCCAGGTCCGCCACATGATGCTGGAAGTGCGCCAGGCGATCGCCGAGGTGCTCGACAATCGCAGCCTCGCCGCCATGCGCGACGCCGCCAACGACGATTTCCCGGCCGAGCTGACTTCGCAGATCTAGTGCATGTCGCCCAAAAGTGCGCGGCGGTTTTGGGAGAACGACATGCATCAAAACAAGGACTTAAAGCGCGTCGCCTGATTCCGTTTCGACGCGACGCGCTTTCCAGCCGCGCTGCTACCCGTTGGTTGTCTATCCGCGACAGACGCAGTAAAGCGGCTGACGGATGGAAGAAGCTTTGGGGTATCTGACGCATGAGGCTGCCTTGGCTCGGCATTTCCCGCAAGGCCAAACGGCAGCCGTCATCCGCCAATGCCTATCATACCGAGATCATCGCCGACGTGCCAGTGCCCGAGCATGGCGAAACCGTCCGCTTCTTCAGCCGCAAGCTCGTCCGCCCCGGCAAGTTGCGCCGCGTCTCCAACAAGGATCTGCGCGAAGGCCTGCTCTCGTTGTTCTATCTCGGCGTGGCGGCGCTGCTGCCGGTCGCCTGGTGGGCGCCGATCTGCAATTGGGTCTCGACGCTTCGGCGCAAGCGCCATTTTCGCAAGGAATTCGCGCGCTATGACGTCGCGATCAAAGCGGTGCTTGGCGACGACGTGGACACCCAAAGCCTTTTTAAGGGCCACCTCGCCGCCGCGCATCGCCGCCGCCTGATGCTTGCCGCCCATCTCGTTCCTCGCCGATGGTCACCGGCAATCCGGCTGGAAGGCATCGACGGCTTGCGCGAGGCTTTGCAGCGCGGCCGCGGCGCCATCGTCTGGTGCGATCAGTTCATCGCCCAGACCGTCATGGGCAAGCGTGCGCTCTTCGAGGCCGGCATCGAAGCGCATCAGGTGAGCGTCAACTTCCATGGCTTCTCGGAAAGCAAATTCGGCCTGCTTGTTATCAACCGGCCGCTTGTCGCCGTCGAAAACCGCTTCTTGAAGAGCCGCATCGTCTTTGAGCGCGCCGATGCCTACCAGGTCACCGCCCGCATCCAGAAGACGCTGAAGGAGAACGGCGTCGTGCTGATGACCAACACCATCCACGCCGGCTCCACCTTCACCGAAATCGCCATGGGCGAGCATGGCTGGACCCACCTCGCCTCGGCGCCGGCGAATTTCGCCGCGCGCGCGGGTGCTGCGCTGTTTGCCATGTCGACCCTGGAAACCGTGCCCTGTCGCGAATACCGGGCGATCGTCAGCCCTGAACTGAAGCCCAACGCTGCCCGGCCGCCATCCCTGCCGGCGAAGGACGTGGCGGCAAAAAACCTTGTCCTGCAGGCGGGCTACATCCTGCTCAAGCGCGACCGCCTGCTGGAAGCCGTCAAATTATACCCTGAGCAGATGATGGCCTGGTCTGGCGCCCAGCGACTCACCGGGCAGCAGCAGGATCAACCCGCGATCGGAGGCGACACCGCCTAATGCATGTCGCCCAGAAGTGTGCAGCGGTTCTGGGACAACGACATGCATCAAACAAAGGCTTAAAGCGCGTCGCCTGAATCCGTTTCAGCGCGACGCGCTTTAAGCAATTCCAGGAAAAGTGTGCAACGGTTTTTCGTCCGGAATTGCGTAAAAACAAATAGTTAGCCGAGTACGTCCTTCACGATCCCGGCGACGGTCCGCGTCGCATCCACCGTCACCGCGAGTTCGTCCGGGCCCGGCTCTTCCAGGGTCGCGAACTGGCTGTCGACCAGGCTTGCCGGCATGAAATGGCCCTTGCGGCCCGCGACCCGCCGCCAGGCGGTCTCTCGATCGATTTTGAGATAGAGGAAGACGATGCCGGGGCAAAAACCGCGCAGCCGGTCGCGGTAGCTGCGCTTCAGCGCCGAGCAGGCGGCCACGGCCTTCTGTCCGTCGACGACGGAGGCCGCGATGCGCTCGCCGATGGCTTCGAGCCAGCCCGCGCGCAACGCATCCGTCAGCGGCTCGCCCCGCGCCATGCGCGCCACGTTTTCCGGCGGATGCAGTCGATCGCCTTCGATGAAGAGCGCGCCCAGCTCTTTGGCCAGCGCTTCGCCGACGGCGGTCTTGCCGCAGCCGGCAACCCCCATCGCGACGATGGCCGGCGCTGACCGGATGTCGTTCATTCTTTCATCCACGATCAGCGACTTGCCGGCGCGCGGCCATAAAGCAGAAGCATGGCGACGATCACGACGCCATAGACGATCTGCCGCCCGGCCTCCGGCATCTGCATGACCGAGAGGATCGATTGCAGCAGCGTGATCAGGATCACGCCGGCGACGGTTCCGAGATAGGAGCCGCGCCCGCCGAGGATCGAGGTGCCGCCGAGCACCACCGCGGCGATCGACGGCAGGAGATAGGCGTCGCCCATCGACTGCGCGGCCTTCGATGCGTAGCCCGCGAGCAGGACGCCGCCAAAGGCCGAGAGCCCTCCGGATACGGCAAAGGCGATCATCACCACGCGGCGCGTGTCGATGCCGGAAAGATAGGCGGCGCGTTCACGATTGCCGATGCCATAGACGGCGCGACCGAAGCTGGTGCGGGTCAGCACGAAGACCATTGCGGCCCCTATCAGCGCCCAGATGATGACGGCGTTCGGCACCGCCGGAATGGCAAAGCCTGTCGCGAGGTAGCGCATCGCGGCCGTTGCGGAATCCTGTGGCGAGAACCCGCCCGTGTAGACCACCATCAAACCTTGCGCGACGGCATTGGTGGCCAAAGTGATGATCATCGAGGGAATGCGCAGGTAAGCGACGCCTATTCCGTTGACGATGCCGATCGCCACACCGCACAGGATGCCGAACGGGATGGCAAGCGCGACGCCGACCGGCCCGTAGGCCGCGGCCGCGCAGGCCATCATGGCGCCCGTCGCCACGGCCCACGGCACGGACAGGTCGATCTGGCCGAGCAGGATCACCAGCATCATGCCTGTGGCGATCACGCCGAGGAAGGAGGCGACTTTCAGTTGCTGCAAAAGATATTCCGGCGACAGGAAGCTGCGCGAATAGAGGCTGCCCAAAAGAAGCAGCACCACGATGCAGGCAAAGGCTGTCGCCACCGCCGGATCGGCGCGGCGGATGAATTTCGGCATGCGACCGGCAATGCCGCCAAGCGTCGTTTCGCTCACAGGAACCACTCCAGCCGGTTGCGCACCCTGAACAGCGCGAAGGCGCCGAGGCTGACCGCGATCAACAGGATAACGCCCTGGAACAGCGGCTGCCAGAGCGGATCGAAATCGAAGACGAACAAGAGGTCGCCGATGGTGCGGAAGACGAGCGCGCCGAAGATCGCGCCGACGGCGCTGCCTTTGCCGCCGAACAGCGACACGCCGCCGAGCACGACCGCCGCGATGGAGAACAGCGTGTAGGCATTGCCGCTGGCATAGGCCGCCTCCCCCGTGTAGGTGAAGAATGTGAGGAACAGCCCACCGATCGCGGCAAGCAGGCCGGCCAGCGCATAGGCAAGGAACTTGCCCCTGCGGATCGGCACGCCCGACATGTAGGCAGCCGTCTCGGACGAGCCGGCAGCGTAAGCTGCGCGGCCGAGCTCGGAGCGGCTGAACGGCACCCACACGACGAGCACGACGACGAACAGTGCCACCAGGCTTGCCGGCACGATGCCAAAGAAACGCCCGGTCAGGAAATCGGCAAGGTCCTCGTTGACCGAGCCGCCGGGAACCGGTCGCAAGAGCAGCGCAAGCCCGAAATAGACGGCACCTGTGGCGATCGTGGCGACGATCGGCTGCAGGCGTCCGTAGATCACGATGGCGCCGTTGACCGCCCCGCAGATGAGCCCGGTACCGAGCACGGCCAACACGCCGAATGCGGTCTCGAGCCCGGTGCCGATCACGAGCCAGGAAGCCATGCAGTTGGTCAGCGTGAAGATCATACCGACCGAGAGATCGATGCCCGCGGTGATCACCACAAGCGTCTGCGCCATGGCGACGAAGGCAAGCAGGACGCCCTTGTTCGCCGCCGTCTGCACGACATTGGCGGTGAAGCCGGCCGGATGGTTGCCGCTGTAGATCGCGAACATGACGATGAAGATGGCGAACGCCAGCAGCGTTCCGCGCTGTTCGGCCAACCAATAGCGCCAGTCCCTCACGCGCCCTCTCCTTGCCCTGGCCGGTCACTTCCGCTGTGGATATTCAGCGCGCTGGCGATCAGCGCATGCTCGGTGATCTCGGCGCCGGCAAGTTCCCGCTTGATGGCGCCGTCATAGAGCACGAGCACGCGGTCGCAGCAGCCGATCAGCTCGTCATAGTCGGTTGAATAGAACAGGATCGCGGCACCCGCGTCCGCCAGCTTGCGCATCAGCTGGTAGAGTTCCTGCTTGGTGCCGACATCGATGCCGCGCGTCGGGTCGTTGAGCAGGATGATGCGCGGCTGCCGCATCAACCATTTGGCGATCACCACTTTCTGCTGATTTCCGCCGGAGAGCGCACCGACCGGAATGTCGAGGCCCGCCGTCTTGATGGCCAGCAGCCCGACCATGTCGTCGATCAGCCGCTGCTCCGCCGCGCGGTCGATGACGCCCACTTTCGATAGCCGGTCCAGTGCCGCGAAGGACAGGTTCTCGCGCACCGTCATCGGCAGCATGAGACCCTCGGTCTTGCGGTCCTCCGGGATCAACGCCATGCCGATGCGGGCATCGCTTGCCGCACTCGGGCTGGAGATCGCCACGGCCTTGCCGTCGATCAGTACCTTGCCGCGCAGGCCGCGCAATACGCCGAAGAAGGCGAGCAGCAATTCCCTCTGGCCTTGGCCGTCCAGCCCGCCCAGACCGACCACTTCTCCTGCCCGGATGCTCAGCGAAACATTGTCCAAACGGTCGGCCCAGGTGAGGTTGCGCGCCTCGAGCACGGGCGTCTTGGCGGCCGATGCGAAGGTAGGCTTCGGCGGAAAGATATGGCTGTATTCCCGGCCGATCATCAGTTCGACAACTTCGTTGTCGCTCTTCGAACCCGCCACATAGCTCGCGACATTGCGGCCATTGCGGAACACGGTGCACTGGTCGGCAAGCTCGGCGATCTCGTTCATGCGATGCGAGATATAGAGCAGCGCCAGCCCGTCCTCGCGCAACCGCTTGAGCACGCCGAAGACCTTGGCGACATCCGTCGCCGTCAACGCGGAGGTTGCCTCGTCGAGGATCAGGATGCGCGGGTTCCTTGCCATCGCCTTGGCGATCTCGACCATCTGCCGGCGCGACAACGGCAGATCCTTGACCAGCGCCAGCGGATGGATATCGGAGGCGCCCGCACGGGCAAGGGCCTCTTCAGCCATGCGCCGTTGCGCCTTGCGGTCGATCATGCCGAAGCGCTTCGGTGGATCGGAGATGACGATGTTGTCGGCGACGCTGAGCTCCGGGATGAGCGACAGCTCCTGGAAGATGCAGACGATGCCGGCCTGGTTTGCGGCGGCCGGCGATGCAAATGTCACCTCGTGGCCGTCCAAGGTCATAGTACCTTCATCCGGCGCGACGACACCGGCCATGACCTTGATCAAAGTCGATTTGCCGGCGCCGTTTTCGCCGAGGATTGCGTGGATGCTGCCGGCCGCGACCGTAAGGTCGGCCTTTTCCAAGGCCCGCACGCCGCCATAGCGCTTGGAGATGCCTTCCATGCGGAAGAGCGGAGCCGCGCCGTCCATCAGCCCTCCCCAGGCCGGTTTGCGATTGGCATCTAAAACATGTCTCCCGAAAGTGGGAACCGGTTTCGGGACAAAGACATGCGTAAATCAAGACCTAAAGCGCATGGAGCGAATCTGAAGGATCGCGACGCGCTTTAGCGGCCGGCGTCGCGGCTTCCCGCGACGCCGGAGCTCAGGCTACTTGTTTTCCTTTGTCTGGCCCATGATTTCCTGCGCCGTGAAATTGATGCCGCAGGTCGGGAAGGAATTGCCGACGAAGAAATTGTCGGATTGGTCGGGGAAGAAATCCTGGCCCGCCTTGAAGTTCGGGTCCTCGACGATGGCCAACGGCAGCTTGACCGACTGCGGCACGACATTGCCTTCGAGGGCGGAGATCGCCGTCTTGATGGCGACCGCGACCTGGGCCGGGCCGGTGCCGGCCGAGGAACATTTCAGCCCATCGCCAGCGTGCGCCGCGCAGAATTTGCGGAAGCCGTTTTCCGTCTCGCCGCCGAACGGCACGAACGGATGCTTGGCGTCGATCATCGCCTGCACGATGCCGGTGTCGCCGCCCTGTCCCGTGATGCCGTCGAACGGTCCGCTGGTGGCGATCGCGTCGGCCGTGGCCTTCTGCGCCACGCCGTCATCCCACTTGCCGACGACCTCGGTGACCTCCCACTTCTTGCCGGACCCGTCGAGCACCTCGTGGATGCCATTGTGACGGTCGGTGTCGACGGAAGTGCCGGCCACGCCGCGCACCTCGAGCACCTTGCCGCCATTCGGCACGTGCGAGACCAGCCACTTGCCCCACAATTCGCCGAGGCCCTTCTGGTCGACATTGACGTTGATGGCGTCCTTGGTATCGAGGATATTGTCGAAGGCGACGAGAATGACGCCGGCTTCCTTGGCCCGCTTGATGACCGGCCCGAACGCCGTCGGGTTCTGGGCGTTGACGACGATCGCGTCAAAGCCGGAATCGATGAAGTTGTTGATCGCCGAAATCTGCGCCGGCACATCCTCGCCGGTCGACACCACCTTGAATTCCTTCAGCTTCTTGGCGACGTCCGGTTGCGCGGCATAGGCCTTCGCCGTCTGGATCATCTGGATGCGCCAGGTGTTGGCGATATAGCCGTTGGCGAGCGCGATGCGGTACGGCCCATCCTTCTTCGGATATTTGAAGAACTGCGTGTCGGCCGCCCAGGGCGCGAAGCAGTCCGGCTCGGCCGACGGGCCTTTGACGATTTCCGGATCGGCGATCGCCGAAGAACTCAGCATGACGAATGCAGTGGCGGCAATGACACCGCCAACGAGTGACTTGATCATCGGTATTCCTCCCAGTTGCAGTTCTGCTTGTTGTTAAGTCCCGGCACCGTTGGCCAGCACCCTCCTGCCGACCTGATGCGCTTTCGAGGTGACTCGCGCCGTCCCTCTTTTCCTCCCCCTCTCGCCCCTCCAGGCGGCTTACAAAACTATCATATTATACATAATAAACAAGCATAAGCTGTTGCTTATGTATAATAAACAGCCTCTTTCGACCGCCCACATTACTCGAGAGAAAAAGATGGTAGCGCTACCATTTTGCAGTGTAAACCGGCATTCGCACAGTCGCCACTGCGTGTTTCAACGTGCGGTGCTCTCGCGGCGTATGAGTTCGAAACCGAGGTCGACAACCCGCTGCTGCGGCCTCTCGCCTGCGATCGCAGTCAGCGCCATGGCAACCGCCTGGCGGCCGATTTCATAGCGATGCGTGCGGACGCTGGTGACTGAAGGGAACGCCGCCTGCATCATGTCGAGGTCGTTGAAGCCGACGATGCCGATGGTCTTGGGCACCGCGATCGCGGCGCGGTGGCACTCGAACAGAACGCCAAGCGCGATATCGTCATTGTTGCAGAAGACGCCGTCGAGCGACGGCATCTTGGCCAGCGCATCGCGGAAAAGCTCGCGGCCGAGGCTCACGCTGGACAAGAGCGGCGTGGTCGTGACCAGACGGGGATCGAGCAAGCCCGCCGCCCCCATCGCCGCGCGATAGCCGGCAAGGCGCCGTTGCGAACGCGGATCCATGCGCGCGCCGATGAACGCGATCCGCCGGTAGCCCATTTCGATCAGGTGCTCGGTGGCCGTTCGGCCGCCATCGAAATGCGAGAAACCGACCAGCATGTCGACCGGATCCGGCCCGGTTTCCATCACCTGCACCACCGGGCAGCCGGCCGTCTCCAGCAGCTTTCGCGACCGCGGCGTCTGGTCGATCCCGGCCACGATCAGCGCCGCAGGGCGCTGCAGGGCAAATACCTGCAGCAGCCGCTCTTCCTCAGACCCGAGTAATGCGTGTTGCCGAGTTGGATGCGGAACGGGCTGTCCGACAGGCTGTCATAGATGCCGCGCACCACCTCGGCAAAGACGTTGTTGGTAAGCGAGGGCACCAGCACGCCGAAGACCTCCGCGCGCGCCGAGGCCAATGCCCGCGCGTTGGGGTCCGGCACATAGCCAAGCTCGTCGACGGCGGCCTGTATCTGTCGGCGCAGTTCTTCCGAAACCCGCCCGGGCTCGCGCAAGGCTCGGGAAACGGTGATTGCGCCGACGCCGGCCTTGCGCGCCACGTCGGCGATTGTGGGGCGGCCGCCGCCACGCCGCGAGCGCGGCTTGGTCACAGCCCCGCCCTCGTGCGCTCGATGTGCCCTCTCGAAAAGACGATCGACATCCGTGTCATCGCGCCGCCCGGCCTGTTTCGCCTCCGTCTGGGTCGCGCAGGCTACGGCTATTGTCAAGCGGACGGGAAGGGACGGTCGTCCTTCGCAACCACGCCTCAGGCCGGCGCTTCCGCGCCTCGCCTCGCCGTCCACATAAGCAGCAAAATGGCGGTGAGATGACCAGGTTCCAGGCGATACCGTTGAGGAACGCGGCGGCGTAGGAGCCGGTGAGATCGTCCAGCCCGACATCCAGCCGCGACCGCCTCATCCAAAAAGCGGCCCCTGATCGGTCAGACCACCGTCGCCTGATCGGCCGTAAGCGCCTGCTCCCGCGTGCCGGAGACTATGATCTCCAGGACCTCGTGCTCGTCGGTGTTCCTGACGTGACGGTCGCCGACATTCTCGCCACGCTTGAGCACCATGACACGGTCGCCCACGGCGAAAATGTCGACCAGCCGATGCGAGATGATGATCTGGGCAACGCCCTGCTTTTTCAGTTCCAGCATGGTCTCGAGCAGCCGCTCAGTCGCCATCACGGAGAGGTTGGCGGTCGGTTCGTCGAGGATCACGACGCGCGGCTCGAACGAAATCGCGCGGGCAATCGCCACGGATTGCTGGCGACCGCCCGACAGGCTCTCGACCTTCTGGAAAACGGAGTTCACATCGACCTTGAGCCGCTTTAGCACTCTGTCGGCTTCCGCGTACATTTTCCGGCGATTGACAAAAGGGCCTTTGCGCGGCCAGCGGCCGAGAAAGATGTTCTGGCCGACATCCATGTTCCCGCAAAGCGCGAAATCCTGATAGATCATCTCGATACCGGCATCGCGGCTCTCATGTGGGCTCTTGAAGTGCACCGGTTGGCCGGCGACGAAGATTTCGCCGGCGTCGCGCTGATAAGCGCCGGTCAGGATCTTCATCAGTGTGGACTTCCCGGCCGAGTTGTCGCCGACCAGGCCGAGAATCTCGCCCGGATAGAGCACCAGATCGACCTTGCGAAGCGCCTGCACGGCTCCGAAGGCCTTTTCGATGCCGCGCATTTCCACGATCGGTTGAGGCAAAGCAGCGTCAGGCATCGGCGATTTCCGGGGTTCGTGCGCTTCGCGCGAGGCGGGTTCGCAGGCGACCGAAGAGGTTGGCCTGGCGCACCCAGATGTCGATCAGCACTGCTGCGATGAGGATGACGCCAATGAAGACGTTGATCCAATGCTGCGGCATGCTGAAGCCTTGGACATTGAGTTGCAGGAGCGACCGAACGAGAGTGATCACGGCTGCACCGGCCAGAGAACCCAGCATAGTGCCGTAGCCGCCGAAGATCGACCCGCCGCCGATGATCACGGACGCGATGGCGTCGAGTTCGCGGAACTGGCCGGCAACGGGGTTGAAGCTTCGGAAATAGGCGACGTTGATGATCCCGGCCATCGTGGCGCAGAACGCCGCAAGCATGAGCGAGATGAAACGCGCCCGGTTGGTGTTGATGCCGGCATAAGCGGCGGCGCGGATGTTGCCGCCGGTTGCATAGACCTTTTGCCCGAACGGCGTATAGGCGAGCACGATGCCGGCAATCAGCGCGACCAAGATCATCCAGACCGTCTGCACACTGACCACCTCAGCCAGTGTTTTGAGGATGCCATCCGGAAGCACGATGTGGAAGTGAAGGAGGATGTCGTTCACCTTGCGGCCGAGCAAATTGTAGCCCTCCGGCCAGCCGGTAAGCTGCTGGCCGGCGACGAACCACGCCGCGAGGCCGCGGGCGATGTAAAACATGCCAAGCGTTGCGATGAAGGCCGGGAGTTTCAAGCCGACGGCGACGACGGCGTTGACGAGGCCGGCGAGCATTCCCGCAAGCAGGCCCATCGCAACAGCGGTGACGGGGTCGGCGCCCAGGACCTTCAGGAAATAGGCCGCCGCGCTGCCGGCGAGCGCCAGGACGGCTCCGACGGACAGGTCGATATCGCCGGCCGCGATGACGTAGGTAAGCCCGACCGTGATCAGCGCCAGCTCGGTATAGTTGAGCAGGATCGCGAAAGTGTTGGACAGGTTCCACCAGTAATCCGGCCTGAGCAAAAGACCCGTAAGCCACAGCACCACGGTCAGGATGACGGCGAGGGCATCGCGCCGGGCGAGGAACTTGCCGAACCCGGTCGCCGACAGCGCGATGTCGGTCGCCATTGCACCCTTGGTCACTACGCCCTCGAGCGCGACGCCGCCGATCTCGAAGGCCGGCGGCGGTGGCCTGCCGCGCAGCCATGCCCATAGGCGCGCCGCGACCTGGCGGCGGATGAGGTAAGGTTCAATCAGCACGGCGATGACGAGCAGCAGCCCGAGGAAGACCGGCACCGCGCCCACCGGCAGGGAATAGACGGCATTGACCGTCACCTCCTCCTCGCCGATCTTGATGGTGCGCGTGATCGGCAGACCCTCGCGCAGCACCTTGTCGAGCAGAACGACCAGCGTGGCGCCGAGGCACGACCCGGCGACGCGGCCGCGACCGCCGAGAATGGAAGCGCCGCCGATGATCACCGCGGCGATGACAGTCAGTTCGCCGCTGACGCCGTAAAGCGGGGTCACACCCTTGTCCTGAGCAGCCGACAGGAGGCCGGCAACGGTGGCGCAGAGCGATGAGAGCAGATAGGCGCGGATGCGCACCCAGTTCGTCGGTATGCCGGCATAGACCGCTGCCTGCTCGTTGCCGCCCGTCGCAAAGGTCTCGTAGCCCCAGCGGGTGTTGGCGAGCACGTAGGCGCCGATCACGGCAACGACCGCGAAGATCGCGATCTGGTTGTTGAAGCCGAAGACGTTCGTCTCGCCCAGATGGAAGAAGAGCGGGGCCTCCTTCGCTTTGCCTGGATAGTAGATCGCCTGACCGTGCGTCAGGGCGAGGACGAAGCCGCGGCCGATCAAAAGCGTGGTCAAGGTGGCGATGAACGCCGGCACTTTTAGGATGGTAACGAGCACGCCGTTGACGAGGCCGATCGCCATGCCAAGAAGGACGCAGACGACCACCGACGTGACGATATCGAAATCGGCGAAGCTTGGCGCGAACAGCCTGGCAAAAACGACGGCCACGAGGCCGTAGATGGAGCCGACCGAAAGGTCGAGGTCCTTGTCGATGATGACGAAGGTCATTCCGACGGCGATGATGGCGACCCGCGAGGTGTCGCGAAGCAGTGCATGGAACGCCTCGGGCGAGCCGAAGAACGTCGGATTGACGGCAGCGCCGACGAGATAGATCAGCGCCAGCAGGGCAAGCAATCCCATTTCCCAGCCGCCGACGAGCTGGGGAGGAAGGCGACGAGCGAGAGCTTCAGCGGCCATTTTTTGATGAAGGGTTGCGAAGGCCAAAATGCGCGGGAGGATACCAGCCCTCCCGCGCCGGGTCAGGATCGCTTCGACATTCAGTTCTCAAAACGCTTGCCGACCTTTCCAACCGTCTCCTGCGTCACGAGCTGGGCGCGGGTATCGAGATTGGCGGCTGAGATGCCACGGTCGATCTGCAGATAGAGCTGCATGACCGGATAGAAGCCCTGCAGGAAGGGCTGCTGTCCGAGCGCACCGGTCAGGTCGCCGCTCTTCAGCGCATCCTGCTGGGCCGGACCCAGGTCGAAGCCATAGGCACAGATCTTGCCTGTTTTTCCGGTCTGGGCGACGGCCTTGGCAAGCGCCGGCGTGAACACATTGTTGCCAGCGAAGGCGCCGACCACGTCCCCGCGCGATTCGAACAGCGTGACGATGCCGTTCACCGGATCGTTCGGATTGGTGTCGATGCCTGTGTTCTCGGGACCCGCATCGACCTTGAAGGCCTCGAGCTTGCCGGCGTCCTTCAGGCCTTTGACGATCGCGTTGAAGGCCGAGGTGACGCGATTGTTTACCTCGATGTTGCCCATTGCGGTCGATGACGGCAGCACGATCGAGCCCTTCTCGATACCCTTGTCCGCCAAGCACTTGACGAGCGCCTCGCCGGCGATCGCCGCGGCGGAGGCATCCTGGCCGGTGTGGCTGATGCCGCTGCGATCGAGGATTGTTCCGTCGAAGGAATTGGTCGTTGCGACTGGTATGCCCTTGGCCTCGGCGGCCTTGACGATGTCGTTATAGGCACCGACCTGGGGCGTTGTCATGATCAGCCCGTCAATCGTGGGGTCCTGCACGATCTGGTTCAGGATTTCGATCTCGCGTGCAGGGTCGTCGGTCGGAGATTCCGAGCCGAGCAGCAGTATCTTGGCGCCGATCAGATTGCCGGCGGCGGTCGCGCCGACATAGACCGGATCGAAGAAGCCGTTGCCGGCTGTGTGAGTCACGATCGCGAAAGTGAGATGACCATCGGCAGAATGGAAGTCCTTGGTGGTGGGGGCCTCCTTCGCGGCTTCCTCGAAGCTGTAACCGCCGACTGCTTTCTGGACGCCGCCGGACTGAGCGAAGGCGGAGGGCACGCCGATCAACAACGCCGCGGCGCATGCCGCGAGCGGGAAAGTACGTCTCATGATTATCCTCCCTTGCATTCAACGGGCGGAAGCCGTTCGAGCGCAATTATTCAGGAGATATCCGACTGCTTCCTCCCACTTCGCAATTTTCCGCCCAAAGCCTGTCCAAGTAAATAGTCTGCTGCGTCCAGTGTTCCGGTGCGACATCACGCAAAAAAGCGCGGACGAGTTCGGCCGTCGCCCCACCCGGCCCCTCCCTTTATCAGCCGGAAGGAGCGGCGCGCCGCTCCTTAGTGTCGGCGCGGAAATAGATACCGTCGGAGTTGTCGACATCCGCGCGGCTCGCGCCCGCCCCTTGCAGGTTGCGCTGCGTCAGGCCAGCGCTTCCGCACCCCGCCTCGCCTTCCACATAAGGAGCAAAATGGCGGTGAGATTGACCAGGTTCCAGGCGATACCGTTGAGGAATGCGGCGGCGTAGGAGCCGGTGAGATCGTAGATCCAGCCCGACATCCAGCCGCCGACCGCCATGCCGAAGATGGTCGCCATCAAGACGATGCCGACGCGCTGGCCGGCTTCCCTGGCCGGCATGTAGTCGCGCACGATGATCGCATAGCAAGGCACGATGCCGCCTTGCGAGAGGCCGAAGATGAGCGAGACGACATAGAGCGAGGCGAGCCCGTCGAAGGGGATATAGAAGAGCAGCGACACGCATTGCAGCGCCGAACCGATGAGCAGCGTCTTCACCGCGCCGATGCGGTCGGCGAGAAAACCCGAGCCGATGCGGCTGACGACGCCCGCCGCCAGCATGATCGACAACATGTCGGCGCCGCGCGCGACGCCATAGCCGAGATCCATGCAATAGGCGACGATGTGCACCTGCGGCATCGACATCGCCATGCAGCAGCCGAAGCCGGCGACGACCAGCAACATTTGCAACGCTGACGGCGACAATGAGATCGGCTGAACCGGCCGGCCGCCGGACGGGCCGGCGGCCTCGCGCGGCGCGCCGCGCCGCAGCATCAGCACCAGCGGCACCATGGTCACAAGGCAGAACACACCGATCGCCGCATAGGCGAAACGCCAGCCTTCACCTCCCATGATGTAGGGAATCACGATCGGCCAGACCGCGCCGGCCAGATAGCTGCCGGAGGCTGCGGCCGTCACGGCGACCCCGCGGCGGCGGTTGAACCAATGCGAAATATCGGCGATCAGCGGCCCGAAGATCGCCGAGGTGCCGACGCCGATCAGCAGCCCCTGGGCAAGGGTGAAGCCGAGGATCGAGGTGGTGAACGAAGCGAGCAGAAAGCCCGCGCTCAACGCCGCCGCGGAGGCGAGCGCCGGTATCCAATACCCCATGCGGTCGATGGCACGCCCGACCAGAACGTTGCCGGCGGCAAAGCCCACCATGGTCGCGGTATAGGGCATCGACGCGGCGGCCCGATCGACACCGAACTCGGCCTGCACGGCGGGCAGAACCACGACCACCGCCCACATGCCGGCGCCGCCGATCGTCGCCAGCAGCAGGGAAATGCCGAGCCGCATCCATGCATAGAAGCTGTCGATGCCGGCGCCGTTTGCCGCGTTTCCGGGGATTGTCGTCAAGGCGTTTCCTGTCCGCGATTCTTCGAGATCGGGCGGTTCCAGCTCCAGTATCGGCGCATTTCCACGGCCGAGCAGCGCCACGACGGACAAATCCGTGGCTCCAGCAACCGGGAACCGGCCATGCCGCCCGGAGTTGTGCCCATGGAAGGAGCTTCACCATGACCGCTAAAAAGAAATGGTCGGCCGAGGTGACCGAGCACAGCGATGCGCTGGATCTCGAGGAGCACGTCTTCGAATCCGACGATGCCAAGAAGATCGCCGCCTCGCTCAAGCGCTCGGCCGAGCATAGCCACCGCCGCAAGGCGGAGCCGTTCCAGTCCGCGATGTCGATGCTGAATTTCTACATCAACCGCGCTGGCAGGAACCTGCCGGAGCAGCGCAAAAGGGTACTCGAAAAGGCGAAGGACGAGTTGCGCGTCGCCTTCGGACACGAAAAGCAAGATTGACTACCGTGACCGGATGACGTCGTCAGTATTGGCAAGCAGCTTGCGCACCGCGTTGCGCGCCGCATCGGGCCGCTGCAGGCGGATGTTCCTCTCGATCGCTTCGTGCAGTTTCTGGGCGTGCTGCAGGTCGTCCAGTTCGCGTGTCGTATAGGCGAAGAGATGGTCGAAGGCGGATTCGATCAGGACGCCGAGCGGCACCAAAAGGTCGTTGCCCGAGGCCCTGAGGATGGCAAGATGGAAGCGCGTGTCGGCGCGGGTCCGCTCCTGCAGGTTGGTCGCCTCGCCCATCTCGCGGCACGCCTGGCTGATCTCGGCCATCTGCTCATCGGTGCGCCGCATTGCGGCAAAAGCCGTCGCCTCCGGCTCGATGATGTGGCGGAACTCCTGCACCGTCCTCAGGAAAACCTCGCGATCGGGCGACGTCGCGTACCAGGCGAGCACATCGCGGTCGAGCAGGTTCCAGCGCTCCTTCGGCTCCACCCAGCTGCCGATCTTGGGCCGCGACGCCAGAAGGCTCTTGGCCATCAGCATCTTGATCGCCTCGCGTACCGCCGAGCGGCTGACGTCGAAGGTCTCCGACCATTTCGCCTCGTTGGGCAGGATGGTGCCGGGTGGATAATCGCCGCGCACGATCCGAAGGCCGATTTCGCTTGCCAGCGACGTATGCACGCTGGCGCCCGGAATGCGCGGCGCATTGGGCCGGCGAGCACCGGCCGGACGCTCGGCGGATGCCGCCGTCGTCGGCCTATTTTCGTTGTTCGGCTTCGCGTCCCGCATATATCCACAAAGTCCGGTTTTCAGAAGCTGTCAAGCACGGCAACCCAGCTTTACCGCAAAGCGCGCGGATGTGCACAGCTCAACCAGCGTTTGTCTCCTCTCATGCCGTCTTGACGTATTTGCGCCAGCTGTGCTCGGGCCGGAAGCCCAGCACCTCCCTCGCCTTGCGGTTCGACAGCAGCGTCTCGAATTCACCGAGCTCGGCTTTCACCGGTACGCCCGGATAGAAGCGCTTCAGGAGTTCTGCCGTCGGCAGATCGGACGAGGTGTCGTCATTGGCCGCATTGAACACCTGATAGCCCAGCCCGTCCTTCTCGATGGCGCGCAAGGTGATCTGGCCGAGATCGCGGGCGTCGATGTAGCTCCAGGCGATGCGCTTGCGGAAGCCCGGATCGGCGAACCATTTCGGGAACAATGCATATTCATGCGGCTCGATGACGTTGCCGATGCGCAGCGCATAGATGTCGAAACCGCTGCGCAGCGCAAAGGCGCGCGCGGTCTTCTCGTTGACGATCTTCGACAGCGCATAGCTGTCCATCGGGTCGACGTCATAATCCTCGTCGAGCGGGAAATGCGTCGGATTGCGCGGCTCGTTGGCAAAGACGAGGCCGTAGGTCGTCTCGCTGGAAGCGACGATCACCTTGCGGATGCCGAGCTTCACCGCCGCTTCGATGACATTGTAGGTGCCCATCGCATTGATGCGGAACACCTCGTTGTCGGGCGTGATCATGATGCGCGGGATGGCGGCGAAATGCACCACGGCATCGACCGGCTGCGCCCGCAGCGACGGGTCGAACTCGTGCAGCCCCGCATAGCTCGACAGCGCGTTGAACACCTGGCCGCTGTCGGTGATGTCAGTGATTAAGGTGCGCACCTTCGGGTTGTCGAGCGGCCTGGTGTCGATGTTGAGCACCTGGCAGCCATGCTCGACCAGATACTGCACGACATGGCGGCCGGCCTTGCCGCTGCCGCCGGTGAACATGATCCGCTTCGTCATTTTGCTCTCCACATTGCTCAGGAATTATGTGTATTGTCAGACAATATGGCGCTCCGCAATCGCCTGCCAACGGCGATCCGCGAAAACCTTTCTCCAGCAATCGCTCGCCGGCCGGTCGCGCCGGCCCCGACCATCAAACAACGATAGGGACGAAACGACATGACCACCACCGCTGCCCGTGAAAACATCGGTTTCATCGGTCTCGGGCTGATGGGGCATGGCATCGCCAAGAACATCGTCGATAAGGGTTATCCGCTCACCTTCCTCGGCCGCAAGAACCGCAAGCCGGCGGAGGATCTGCTTGGCCGTGGCGCCAAGGAAGCGGCGACCTCGCGCGAGGTGGCGGCGGCCTCCGACATCGTCTTCATCTGCGTCACCGGCTCGCGCGAGGTCGAGGCGATCGTCCGTGGCCCCGGCGGGCTGAAGGAGGGTCTCAGAAAGGGCTCTGTGGTTGTCGATTGCTCGACCTCCGACCCGACATCCACCGTGGCGCTGGCCGCCGAGCTCAACGCGCTTGGTGTTGATTATGTTGACGCTCCGCTCAGCCGCACGCCGAAGGAGGCTTGGGAAGGCACGCTCGACGCCATGGTCGGCGCGCCCGAGACGGTATTCGCCAGGCTGAAGCCGGTCCTTGAAACCTGGGCCGGGCGCATCGTCCATATCGGCGACACCGGCGACGGCCACCGCATGAAATTGCTCAACAATTTCATCTCGTTGGGCTACGCGGCGATTTATTCGGAAGCGCTGGCGCTGGCTGAGAAGGTCGGCATCTCGCCACCGCGCTTCGACAGCGTGATCCGCAACGGCCGCATGGATTGCGGCTTCTACCAGACCTTCATGCGCTGGACGCTGGAGGGCGACCGCGACGCGCACAAATTCTCCATCGCCAATGCCTTCAAGGATTTGACCTATCTGGAATCGATGGCGGATGCTGCCGGCATTGCCAATCCGCTCGGCAACGCCACCAAGAACTCGTTTGCGACCGCCTTTGCCGCGGGGCCGGCCGATCAGTATGTGCCGATGCTGGCCACGCATATCGGCAACCTCAACGGCGTCGACTTGATGCCGTCGAAGGACGGCGTGAAGCAGAAAATCTGATGGCGATCGGCGCAAGGTCCCTTCTTACCGCCGCGACAGCTCGATCACCTCGTCGGTGTTGGCGAGCAGCTTGTGCACCGCGCTTCTCGCGGCCGCCGGGCGCTGCAGGCGGATGTTCCGCTCGATCGCCTCGTGCAGCGACTGAGCCCGCCGCTGGTCGCTGTGCTCGCGTGTGACGAAGACGAAGAGGTGATCGAGCGCCGATTCGATCAGCACGCCGAGCGGCACCAGCAGCTCGTTGCCCGAGGCGCGCAGGATGGCGAGATGGAATCGGGTATCGGCGCGCGTGCGCTCCTGGATATGCGTCGCCTCGCCCATCTCGCGGCAGGCTAGGCTGATATCGACCATCTGCTCGTCGGAGCGCCGGATCGCCGCGAAGGCGGCAGCCTCCGGTTCGATGATGTGGCGGAACTCCTGCACCGTCCTCAGGAACACCTCGCGGTCGGGCGAGGTTGCGTACCAGGCGAGCACGTCACGGTCGAGCAGGTTCCAGCGCTCCCTCGGCTCGACCCAGCTGCCGATCTTCGGCCGCGACGCCAGCAGGCTTTTGGCCATCAGCATCTTGATCGCCTCGCGCACCGCCGAGCGGCTGACGTTGAAGGTTTGCGACCATTTGGCTTCATTGGGCAGGATGGTGCCTGGCGGATAGTCGCCGCGCACGATCCTCAGCCCGATCTCGCCGGCGAGCGATGCGTGCACGCTGAGACCGGCGATCCGCGTCGCCTCAGGCCCGCGTATGACGACCGGCGCTGGCTCGGCTAAGCGCTTCGCTGACTTTTCCCGTGGCATCCGCGTTCGGTTCCTCCTGCCGCGAGCTCCAAGACGCCCGCAAAACTCTGCCGGACAAGAAAATTCTGGACGCGGAAAAGTCTGGGCCCGCCACCCCGGCAAGGCCGCGTCCATGATCCTGGCGAAAGGTGGAGGGGCGCCCTTCGAAGGGGCGCCCCGGTATCGAGCCTACTTCTGAATGCAGGTGTCGACCGTGTCCTTGGTGCATTCGTCGAGGCCAGTGAAGACAGGATCGTCGACCTTCTTGCCGCCGATGAGGTCGAGCATCACCGAAGGCGCCTTGTAGCCCATTTCGAACGGCCGCTGGCCGACCAGCGCGGTCACCAGGCCATCCTTGGCGATCGCCACTTCGTCACCGATCGTGTCGGCGGCGCCAATGACGAACTCGTTCTTGGCGATCTTCTCGGCCATCGGCTTGAACAGGTCGCGATAGGGCTGCGGGGCACCGAACAGCGGCCAGCCGCCCATGATGCCGAAAGCGTCGAGCTTCGGATTGGCGGCGAGGATGTCGGTCATCGCCTGCACGCCCTTGGCGCCGTCGTCATTGGTAAAGACCGGGCAGCCTGCGACTTCGGTCCAGCCGCCCTCACCCGCCAGCGCCGACAGGCCTTCCTTGCCCGACAGCGCATCGCGCATGCCCTGCGCGCGGCGCAGGATGTTGTCGGCCGCCGGATTGCCTTCGATGGTGCAGATGGTGCCGCCATTCGGCTTCGCCTTCTTGACGTACTCGCCGATCTTCTTGCCCATCAGATAGTTGTCGGTGCCGAGATAGGTCTTGCGAAGCGCTGCGTCTTCCTTGGCGAGGTCGGCGTCGACCGTCATGATCGGGATCGACGGATTGGCGCTCTTGATCGTCTGCGCGATCAGTGGCGCGTTGGACGGCGAGATCGCCATCGCGGCCGTATCCGGCTTGCTCAGCATATCCTGCACGATCTGGGCTTCGCCGGCCTCGTCCGATGTCGATGCCGGACCGGTGTAGAAGCATTCATATTCGGAGCTGGCGTTTTCCTTGTTCCACTTCTCGCAACCCTGGTGGATGGCTTCGAAGAACGGGTTGTCGAGGCCCTTCACGACAATGACGAGCTGTTTCTTGGCCAAGGCCGGCCCGGCGCCCAGCGCCATGGCGGCGACGGCGGCGAGCAAAAGTGATTTCCTCATGTCAGTCCTCCCTTGAAAACAGACGGACACGACGTGCCCGCCACACCGATCGACCCGGATGCAACGGACACGCGGATTGCCTCGAACGTTCGTGTCTTAAGCCGGGCCGATAAGCATTCGCCGATCCGTTCCAGGTCGAATGAACGCTGGCGTTGCCGGATCCTGTTGCCCCTGCCCTCCGCCTCCGCCGAACGGCGGTTTGCGAGGGCAAGGCCTTCCTCCGACGCTAGCTAATATCGGCTCACCGCCAACGTCAATTCCTATTTGTCCTACAAAACGGATTTTTCGACGAGTTCCGAAATTAATCATCCGACAATTGATTGACGCCCATGTCCGCATTTGCCTAAATGCATCGATCGCGCCCGCTCGGGAGGAGTTGGAGGCGCGAGGCCCATGCGGCGCCGGCACCTATTCGCAAGGCGGTCGCGGGGCGAACACGGGGAGGCTTAAGGCTGGTGTCGGTTCTCGAACTCGCCAACATCTCGAAGCATTTCGGCGCCATCCAGGCGGTGAACGACGTTTCGTTCACGCTGGAGGCCGGCGAGGTCGTCGGCCTGATGGGCGACAACGGCGCCGGCAAGTCGACGCTGGTCAAGATGATCGCCGGCAACTTCCGCCCGAGCCACGGCACGATGCGCATGGACGACAAGGAGTTGATCCTGCACAAGCCGGCGGACGCCCGCCAGCACGGCATCGAGATCGTCCACCAGGACCTGGCGCTCTGCAACAATCTGACGGCTGCCGCCAATGTCTATCTCGGCCGGGAACTCCGCCGCGGCATCGGCCCGCTCCGCATCCTCGACTATGCCGCGATGTACAAGCGCGCCGGCCAGCTCTTCGCCGAGTTGAAATCCGAGACGCGGCCACGCGACCTCGTCAAGCAGATGTCGGGCGGCCAGCGCCAGGCCGTGGCGATCGCCCGCACCATGCTATCGCAGGCCAAGATCGTGCTGATGGATGAGCCCACGGCGGCGATCTCGGTCAGGCAGGTCGCCGAGGTGCTGAACCTGATCCGTCATCTGCGCGACCAGGGCATCGCCGTCGTATTGATCAGCCACCGCATGCCCGACGTCTTCGACGTCGCCGACCGCGTCATCGTCATGCGGCGCGGCAGGAAAGTCGCCGACAAGAAGATCGCCTCGAGTTCGCCTGAGGAAGTCACCGGACTGATCACCGGCGCCATCGAGCAGGTAGCATAATGGCGCCGCAACCAGTGACGCCCGCGCGTCTCACCGCCGGCAGGAAAGGTCGATAATGGCAGTCACTCTTGACCAGACGATCGCGCAGAAGCAGCACACTTTCCTGTCGCGCGTGCTGTCCAGCCAGACTTTCTGGGTGGTGATCGCGGTCATCCTCGCCTGCCTGTTCCTGTCCTTCGCCACCGACGCCTTCGCCACGCAGAAGAACCTCTACAACATCACCCGCAACATCACCTTCGTCGCCATCGTCGCGCTCGGCATGACCTTCGTCATCATCACCGGCGGCATCGACCTTTCGGTCGGCTCGGTGCTCTGCCTGTGCTCGATGGTGCTCGCCGTCACCATGCATGCGGGATATTCGATCGAGGTCGGCATCCTGGCTACGATCGTCACCGCGCTCGCCATCGGCGCCTTCAACGGCGTGCTCATCGCCTATCTCGACTTCCCGCCCTTCGTGGTCACGCTCGGCATGCTCTCGGTTGCCCGCAGCCTCGCCATGGTCGCCTCCAACAACACCGTCGTCTTCCAGTTCGGACCGGACCACGACAAGCTTTTGGCCCTGGGCGGCGGCGCCTGGCTGTTCGGCATCGCCAACCCGGTTCTCTACATGATCCTTCTGGCGCTGATCACCGGCTTCATCCTGCGCTGGACCAAGTTCGGCCGGCACATCTTCGCCATCGGCGGCAATGAGCACGCAGCGACGCTGACCGGTGTTCCGGTGCGCCAGATCAAGGTCGCCGTCTACATGATCTCGGCGCTTTCGGCGGGTCTCGCCGGCATCATTGAGACCGGATGGCTGGGCGCGGTCACTACCAACATCGGCACGGGCATGGAACTTCAGGTGATCGCCGCCACCGTCATCGGCGGCGCCAATCTCGCCGGCGGCGTCGGCACCGCCTTCGGCGCCATCGTCGGCGCCGCGCTGATCGAGGTGATCCGCAACAGCCTCGGCCTGCTCGGCATCAACGCCTTCTGGCAAGGCACCTTTATCGGCGGCGCCATCCTGCTGGCGGTGCTGTTCGACCGCATCCGCAACTTCCGGCGCAGCGACTGACGTTCAGACGCAACCTCCCCTTCCCCTTGCGGGAGAAGGGGACGCCCTATCGTCCAGTCTGAAAATCGGCCCCGACGGCCATTCCCAAGCGCCCGTCGTCACCGGGCGCCTTGACGGACACTTGAACTCAGCCGCACAATCCCCGAGCCGGCGAAGGGAGACCAGTCGCCTGCGGGAGGAACTATACCCATGACGGACGCGATCAGGCTCTATTGGGGCCGGTTCGGACATGTCTCTGTCCTGAATGTCGCCAACGACTTCGTCACCCATGCCCATGGCGAGGCGCATCTCATCATCTGGCTAGAAGGCACGGCCGGCGAAATGACCATCGGCCGGGAGACGGTGCGGCTGGGACCGGAAACCGCCGCCGGCATCAACTCCTTCCAGCCGCACAGCCACGCGCTTTCGCGCGACGGCAAGCCTGGCCTTTTCCTTGCCTTCTACATCGATCCCGACTGGGCGCGCCGGCGCCGCGACCTACCCTCGTCGGCGCCGCTGTTTACGCAGGCGGCAATCATCCTGGAGCCGTGGCTGCACCAGGCGGCGGCGAACCTGCTCGACCATCTGACCGACAATGAGAGCATCGACGACGTCGCCAATTACGAGATCGAGCGCTTCATCGACAGCGTGCTTGATGCGGCCGACGCCTCGGCGCCGCAGGCGGCGCGCGCTCGTATCAACACGATGCTCGATTTCCGTGTCCGCAAGGCGATCCAACTGATGAAGGCCAATGTCTGCGAGCGCATCTCCTTCGACGACGTGGCCCGCTCCGTCGGCCTGTCGAGGCCGCATTTCTTCGCTTTGTTCAAGGAACAGACCAACCTGACGCCGAACGTCTATTGGAACACGCTGCGCATGGAGGAGGCCGTGCGCCAGCTGCAGTGGTCGCAGGAACCGCTGATCTCGGTCGCCTGCAATCTGGGCTTCACCACCCAGGGCAATTTCTCGCGCTTCTTCCGCGATCACGTCGGCGTACCGCCGACGCTCTATCGCGAAGCGGCGCGGGCGATATCCTGAGCCGGCGCCGGCTGTTTGCAAGGCTATTTTCAGACTGCTGAGCGGCCCAAGGCCGCTCTTTCTTAGACTGCTTGAGCGGCCCAAGGCCGCTCTTTTTTCAGACTGATTGATACGCGCTCAAGACGCATTGATAAGCGCCGGCGCACCAGCCGCCCTAGCCTCTTGTCATCTTTGCAAGGGAACGAGCTTATGGCGAAAGTCACCATCTCCAGCGTCATCGACGCGCCGGTCGAACAGGTCTGGACGCGCATCCGCGACTTCAACGGCCTGCCAAGCTGGCACCCGCGCATGGTGGAAAGCCACATCGAGGACGGCAAGGACGCCGCCGCGATCGGCTGCGTGCGCAACTTCCAATTGGTCAGCGGCGCGCGGTTGCGCGAGAAACTGCTCGACTTCTCCGACGAGAATTTCCTGGTCAGCTATTCGATCCTCGAGACGCCGCAGCCGATCACCAATCACAAGGCGACGCTGCAATTGCGGCGCGTCACCGACGGCAACCGCACCTACGCCGAATGGAGCGCGAGCTTCGACGCAGCGCCCGAGGAAGCCGACAAGCTGGCCGAGGGCATGGGCGCCAATGTCTTCCAGGGCGGCTTCAACGCCCTGAAGAGCCACTTCGCCGGCCAGAGCTGAGAGGAGCGCGCCATGTCGCTTGCGCTGCAGACCTTCCTGACGGTGAAAGACGCCGATGCGGCGCTGCAGGCGCCGGGCACTCGCTACCTCGGCGGCGGCACGCTGGTCGTTCGCGCCGCCAACGAGGGCGATGTTTCCGTTTCGAGCCTTGTCCGCGTCACCGAGCCTTCCCTGTCGGCGATCAGCGTTTCCGGCGGCAGGGCCTGGCTCGGCGCTTCCTGCACCATAGCGGCGGTCGCCCGCCATCCCGAGCTTGCCGCACTCGCGCCGGCCGCCCGCGCCATCGGCGGGCCGGCGATCCGCAACATGGCGACCGTAGGCGGCAATCTGTTCGCGCCCGCCCCTTACGGCGACTTCGCCGTGGCGCTGCTGGCGCTGGATGCCACGGTTGCCACCGAGGCCGGCGAAATGCCGATCGAGACCTTCCTGGCGGGCCGCGACACCAGCCGCGCCATCGTCACCGCTGTCGGCGTTTCGCTGCCCAGGGCGGAAAGCTTCCGCTTCCTCAAAGTGTCGCGGGTCAAGCCGAAGGGCGTCTCGGTGCTGAGCATCGCGGCGCTCTTGCAGCGCGCGGCCGATGGCACGGTAACCTCCGCCCGCATCGCGCTCGGCTGCATGGCCGACCGGCCGATAGGCGCCAAGGCGGCGGAGAAGGCGCTGCTTGGCTGCAAGCTCACGCCTGAGGAAATCGCGCCGGCGCTGGCCGCCGTGGGCGAAGGCACCTCGCCGATCACCGACCCGATCGCCAGCGCCTGGTATCGCGCCGAAGTCCTGCCGGTCCATCTCGGCCGGCTGCTGCTCGGTTAGTGCTTGCCGCCCAAAGCGCATAGCGGTTTTGGGACAACGACAAGCACAAAAAAGTCCGATGGGGGACGCGCGTCTGTCCGGTCGATCCGGGCAGGCGCGCAAGGAGGAAGAATGGCAAAAGTCCCGGTTCAGTTCACGCTCAACGGCTCCGAAAAAGCCGAATTCGTCGAGAGCGGCACAACGCTGCTCCATGCACTGCGCGACAAGATCGGCGACACCTCGCCGAAAGGCGGCTGCCACCAGGGCACCTGCGGCGCCTGCTCGGTCATCATCGATGGCGAGTTGAGGCTGTCGTGCCTGACATTGGCCGAAACCTGCAACGGCGCGACCATCACCACCACCTCCGGCCTTGCCGAAAGCGGCGTTTTGCATCCGCTGCAGCGCGCTTTCCTCGATGCCTTCGCCACCCAATGCGGCTTCTGCGCGCCCGGCATGATCATGGCCGCCAAGACACTTCTCGACCGCACGCCGAACCCCAGCCGCGAGGACGTGGTCGAGGCGCTGTCCGGCAATATCTGCCGCTGCACCGGCTACGAGCCGATCATCCAGGCTGTGCTGACCGCCGCGCGCGCCAACTCGCAGAACGCCGCCTGAGGGACCAGCCATGGAATTGCGCAAGGACTATTTCGCCGACGTCCGCAAGGACGGCCTCCACGAGATCGGCCAGCCGCGGCCGCGGCTCGATTCACCCGGACATGTCACCGGCAAGACCGCCTACTTCGCCGACCGCAATTTTCCCGGCATGCTGCATCTGAAGATGGTGCGCAGCCCGCATCACCACGCCCGCATCCGCTCGATCGACACTTCCGAAGCGGAGAAGCATCCGGGCGTCGTCAAGGTGCTGACCGCCAAGGACGTGCCGCACAATGTCTACACCATCCTAATACTGATCCAGATCGGCCCCGAGGACGAGACGGTGCTCGCCGACGGCAAGGTGCGCTGGAAGGGCGAGGCGGTGGTGGCGGTGCTGGCCGAGACCGAGCGCGCCGCGCAGGAAGCCGCCGCCAAGGTCAAGGTGGACTACGAGGTGCTGCCGGCCGTCTTCGACATGGAGAAAGCGCTGAAGCCGGGCGCGCCGATCGTCAACGAATATCACGGCCAGAACTATTACCTCTATGACAGCGGCGAATGCCGCAAGGTGCGCTTCGGCGATGTCGAGGCTGGTTTCACCCAGGCCGATCATATCCTCGAGCAGAGCTACCAGTCCTCGCCGATCGAGCATGCGCCGACCGAGACGACCGGCTGTGTGGTGGCGCCCGAGGGCAATGACCGCTTCACTTGCTACACCAACACGCAGGCGATGTTCTTCACGCTCGACAACACCTCGATCATCCTGCAGATGCCTGGCTCGAAGCTGCACTTCGTCGGCGGCACGGTCGGCGGCGGTTTCGGCGGCAAGGTCGACGTCATCGTCGAGCCGATCGCCATCCTCGCGGCCAAGCTCACCGCGCGCCCGGTCTGTTTCGTCTACAGCCGCGAGGAGGAGATGCAGGTTTCGTCGCCGCGCGCGGCCGAGAAGGTCGTCATCAAGGACGGTGTCATGAAGGACGGTCGTATCGTCGCGCGCAAGGTGACCGGCTATACCGATGCCGGCGCCTATTCGCGCCATTCGCCCTATGGCGCGCAGAAGGGTGCGGCGCACTATCCCGGCCCCTACACGATCCCGAATGTCTGGATCGACACCTATTGCGTCTACACCAACCGCACCCCTTCGTCGGCCATGCGCGGCTTCGGCGTCACCATCGGCGACTTCGCGCTGGAGGTGCAGATGGACAAGTTGGCGCGGCTGATCGGCATGGATCCGCTCGAGTTCCGCTTCATCAACGCCTATCGCGACGGCGACATGAAGGCGCATCGCCAGCCGACCGAGGGCGCGGCGCTGATCGAGTGCATGCAGGAAGCTTCGCGCGCCGCCAACTGGCCGGTGGCGGAGAAATTCATGGCGATGTCCTCCTACAGGAAGGGAGCCTGAGATGGCGATCCGGCGTGGACGCGGCGTCGCCGCGATCAACTATCCGACCGGCATGAATCTCGGCGGCGACCCGACCCAGGCGCTGGTCCATTCGACGCCGACCGGCAATTTCATGGTCACGCTTTCCAGCGTCGATCTCGGCCAGGGCATGAAGCAGATCATGGCGCAGATCTGCGCCGAGACGATCGGCGTGCCGACCGACCGCGTCATCATCGACACCGCCGACACCGACACCGGCCCGCACTGCATGGGCACCTTCGCCTCGCGCGGCACGCACCGCGCCGGCAATGCCGTCATCCAGGCGGCGAAGGAAGCCCGCCAGGTGATGCTGGAAGTGGCTGCGGAAGAGCTGGAGGTGAATGCGTCCGACCTCGAGACCGACGGTGAGGGCAACATCCTCGTCAAGGGCGCGCCGCAGAAGTCGATCTCGATCTTCGATGTCGCCCTGTCGGCGCATTTCAAGCGCGGCCGCTCGATCTCGGGGCGCGGCATCTTCTTGATCCCGCGCTCCTATCCGGAGAAGGAGACCGGCGCGATGAAGCCGTCCACCTGCTACGCCCATGCCTGCACGGTGGCCGAGGTCGAGGTCGACGACGAGACCGGCGAGGTGACGGTTTTGACGGTAAAGAACGTCTTCGAGATCGGCCGCGCGCTGAACCCGAAGATGGTCGAGCAGCAGCTGGTCGGCGGCTCCTGGATGGGCATCAGCCACGCGCTCTACGAGACGACCGAGCCTTATTATCCGAACCGCGACCATGGCGGCACCGACTTCAACCAGTATCTGATGCCGGGGCCCGGCGATCTCGCCGAGACCGAGATCATCGTTTTGGAGCGGCCCTCCGTCGATGGCCCGTTCGGCGCCAAGGGTCCGGGCGAAATGTGCGCCAACCCGCAGATTCCGGCCGTTGCCAATGCCGTCTTCGACGCCGTCGGCGTTCGCATCGACACGCTGCCGATCACGCCGGAACGCATCCTGCGCGCGCTGAAGGCGCAGGCGGCGAGCTGAGCGCAAGATGACCTGGGCCGATGCAGAACAGGTCGCGGCTTCGCCGGAAGCCGTGGCTGCGCGCCTCGCCGCTTCGCGCTACTTGGCCGACGACAGCCTTGCGACCGCCGTCTTCCTGGCGATCCGTCTCGGCAAGCCGCTGCTTCTCGAAGGCGCGCCGGGCGTCGGCAAGACGGAAGCGGCGAAGGCGATCGCCGAACTGCTCGGCCGCGAGCTGGTGCGGCTGCAATGCTATGAAGGCATCGATGCCGCGCACGCGCTGTACGAGTGGAACTACCAGCGCCAGCTGCTTGCCATCCGCCATGCTGGCGAGCACGAGATCGACATCTATGACGACCGTTTTCTGATCGCGCGGCCTCTGTTGCAGGTTTTGCGCGCGCCGGACCGGCGCGTGCTTCTGGTCGACGAGATCGACCGGTCCGACCACGAGTTCGAAGCGCTGCTCTTGGAATTCCTCTCCGACTTCCAGATCAGCATCCCGGAACGCGGCACCATCCGCGCCGAGACGCAGCCGATCGTCATCCTGACCTCCAACCGCACCCGCGAGCTGGCAGAAGCGCTGCGTCGGCGCTGCGTCTATCACTGGATCGGCTATCCCGACGCCGCACGCGAGGCCGAGATCATCATGCTGCGGGCGGGCCACGTCGCCGAGGCGACCGCGCGGGCGGTGGCGAATGCCGTGCAGCAGATCCGCGCCCGTCCGCTTGCCAAGCCGCCCGGCATCGCCGAAGCGGTCGAATGGGCAAATGCCGCGACCATCCTCGAAAAAGGCGGCAGCCCGTGGCCGGAAGCCTTCCGCCGCGCCATCGGCGTGCTGATCAAGGACGAGGAGGACCTGTCCTCGATCGCGCCGGAGCTCGGCGGCATCGTCGAGGAGGCGCTGGCGTGATGCGCTATCGGCATCGCACGCCTATCTTCCAGCGCTGGCGGGACAGCGCCCCCCTCTGTCCTGCCGGACATCTCCCTCACTTGGGGGGAGATCAGATGTCATGCCGGCTTTCGCCAATCTCCAGCGCCGTAGGAATGAGCGAGGCGCCGAAGCTGCCAATCTCCCCCCTTGTGGGGGAGATGTCCGGCAGGACAGAGGGGGGCGCGAAGGAATGATGTGTCCGGAGAGCCTGCCCCATGCCGCCCAACCCTTCCTCGACTTCGCCAGGTTATTGCGCCGCCACGCCTTCACCATCGCACCGGAACAGGTCACCAGCTTCATGCAGGCCGTGACGCTGCTCGGCCCGCGCTCGATGAACGACATCCGCGAGGCGGCACTTTCGACGCTTGCACCTTCACCAGACCGCCGCAACGAATTCGAAGCGCACTTCCGCAGCTATTTTTACGGCGACGCCAAGCCTTCGGTCGAAGGCGAAGAAGACGAGACCCGCATCAAGGATGATCGCGGCGAAGAAGAAAGCCGGACCGTTCGCCAGGAGAACGGCGGCGAGCTGTCGTCAGCGCTCGAGCAGTTAAGCAACCGCGATTTCCAGCGCGAGCCCGATGACCTCGCCTCGTTTCGCCGCCGGCTCGGTTCCGCCCTGCCCGTCCGCCGTTCCTTCCGCACAGCACGCGCCCGCTCGCGCGGCATCCTCGACCTCAGGCGCTCGCTCAGCGAAATCGTCAGCGCCGATGGCGACATCCCCGCGCCGCTGCTGCGTCGCCGCCGGACGATATCGCGAAAACTGCTTTTGCTCATCGATGTCTCCGGCTCTATGAAGCTGCACACCGCCGACTACCTGAAGCTTGCGCACGCCGCGGTGCAAGGCGCGGACCGGGCGGAAGTCTTCACCTTCGGCACACGACTAACCCGGATCACCATGGCGCTGCGTATCCGCGATCGCGGTCAGGCGCTGGCGCGCGCGGCAGCGCTGGTCGACGACTGGGACGGCGGCACCCGCATGGGGCCGACATTGCTTGCCTTTCTTTCGGTGCCGCGCTTTTCCGCCTTTGCGCGCGGCGCGGCGATCGTGATCCTGTCGGACGCACTGGAGCGCGGTGACCATGCCGACCTCGAAACCGCGATGCGCCGGCTTAGCGCCCGCGCCTTCCGGGTCTCGCTCGCGACGCCGCTCGCCGGCGATCCGCGCTTCCGGCCGGCGACGGCAGCGCTTCGCGCCATCCTGCCGGTGCTCGACGATCTGGTCGACGGCTCGTCGCTGAAGAGCCTCACCGATTTCATCCTGTCGCTCGCCCGTGCCGCTCCGGCGGCCGAGACCATCTGGAAAAGGGTATAGTGATGCAGAAGGCGATCGACGCGCATTTCCACATCTGGCGCCAGAAAGACCAACCCTGGCTGGTCGGGCCGATGGTGCCGCGCATCTTCGGCCCCTACGAGCCGATCCGCCGCGACTATCCGATCGCGGAATTCCTCGAGGACCAGAAGGGCTCCGGCGTCGAGAAGGCCGTCTATGTCCAGACCAACTGGGCCAAGGAGGATTTCGAGAAGGAGGTCGCTTTCCTGCAGAAGACCGCCGACGAAACCGGCTGGCCGCATGCGATTGTCGGCTATGCCGACATGACGGTCGACGACGTCCGGCCGCAGATCGACCGGCTGATGAAATACAAGCTGCTGCGCGGCGTGCGTATGCAGCTCCACTGGCACGAGACGCCGGCTTTCCGCTTTGCCACGTCGGCCGATCAGGTGATCGATCCCAAGGTGCGCGCCAATGTGGCGCGGCTGAAGGACTATGGCCTCTCCTTCGACCTGCAGCTCTTTCCGGCGCAGATGAAGGACGGGCTGACACTGGTCGGTGAAAACCCTCAGACGAATTTCATCCTCACCCATGCCGGCATGCTGACAGGCATGGAGCCGGAGACGACCGAAGCCTGGAAAGCCGGCCTGCATACGCTATCGGCGGCGCCAAATTTCTACGCCAAGCTCTCAGGGCTCGGCACTTTCGTGCATCGCAACGACCCGGAGCTCATGGCCTACATCATCGACAGCGCGATCGAAATCCTCGGCAGCGACCGGCTGATGTTCGGCTCGAACTTCCCGATCGAGAAGCTGTGGACCAGCCACGCCGAGCTGATCAAGGCGCATCGTGCGGCGGTGGCCAAGCATGGGCCGAAGGCTGAGGCGGACATCTTTTGGAACACCGCCGAGCGAGTCTACAGGCCGGTTTGATTCTGGAGCGGCCGCGGCGCCTGCGGACGCGGCGGCCGCTCCAGAAAGCACTTATTGGGAAGGCAGCATGCCTTCGACATCGCTCGCGGCGTCGGCGAGCGCGTCCTTCGGCGCCGCCGACTGGTCGACGATGCGCGACAGGTTATCGACGATGGTCTGTGTCACCTTGACCCCGTTGGTGCCGGGGAACGCGTACCACGGGACCATGACCGGCATCTGGCTGAGGCCGGCCTGGAAAAGCGGGTTCTTCTTGTAGAAGTCGCCGAGATAATCAGGAGACTTCGCGGCGAGTTCGTTGTTGGGGACATAGCCGGTGCCGGGCACCACCACCGAGGCGCCGTAAGGGCCGGCGGCGAACTTCGCGAACTTCCAGGCGGCTTCCTGCTTCGCGGTGTCCTTGGTCAGGATGACCACCGCATTGCCGCCGGTCGGAAGACGGCCGTTGACCGGATCGATCAGCGGAATCTTGGCCGTGCGCAGCGTGAACTTGTCGCCGACATTCTTGATCGTGTTGACCAGCGCGCCGGTGGTCTGGAATTCGAAGCCGACCTTGCCGGCCGCGAAGGCTTGTTCGCCGGCCGGCTTGGTGAAAACCGGCATGCCGCCCTCCTTCACCATCCGCTCGATGACCTCCACAGCCTTCTCGCCCTCGGGGCCGTTGAAGGCGACCTTGCTTTCGTCGTCGTTCAGCATTTTTCCGCCGGCGCCGAACAGCAGCGCCGAGAACATCCAGTCATCGCCCTGCCAGCGGAAGTCGATGCCGTCGACACCGTTGCCGAGCGCCTTGATCTTGCCGCCGAGCGCGATCACCTCGTCCCAGGTCTTGGGCGGGTTGTCCGGATCACCGCCGGCAGCCTTCACCAGGTCGGCGTTGTAGTACATGATCGGGTTGGACGTGGCGAAGGCCAGTCCGACCTGCTTGCCGTTCACCTGCGCGAGCTTCAGGATCGTGTCGGAAAAGCCTCGCTCGGCCATGTTGCCCTCTTTCTTCACCAGCGGGCCGAGGTCGACGGCAACGTCGCGCTCGTTGAGCATGCGCAGGCGATTGAGGCCGATGAAAGTGATGTCGGGCATCTCGTCGGTACCGGCCTGACGAAGAATAGTCTGGATACCTTCCTCGTAGGTCGCGGACGGGCTGGCGAACTGGATCTTGATGTCGGGATTTTCCTCCATGAACTTCTTCGAGATCGTGTCCATCACGTTCTTGAAGAAACCGGGCATCGGATAATGGACCGTCAGCGTCGTTTCGGCATTCGCTGGCAAGGCGAAAGCCAGCGAGACCGCCGCCGCAGCGAAAATCCTGGAGATATGCTTCATTGCTCGTGCTCCTTGTTGGCCCAGTCAGTTATTGGCAAATTCAGCCTTTGAGACCGGTCATGGTGATACCTTCGACGAAGCGCTTCTGCGCGAGCAGGAAGGCAACGACGAGAGGAAGGGTGATGATCAGCGTGGCGGCCATCAGCGCGCCGTAGTCGTCGCCCGCCTCCGCGGCCCGGAAGTACATCAGGCCGAGCGGCGGCGTGGCGTAAGCCTGCTTGCTGATGACGATCAGCGGCCAGTAGAGATCGTTCCAGTGCGCGACGACGGAAAAGATCGCGAACGCGGTAACGGCCGGCCAGGCATTGGGGACGATGACGCGCGCGACGATGCCGAGCTCCGACATTCCGTCGAGCCGTGCCGCGTGGATGAGGTCGTCGGGCATGGCGCGGAAGAACTGCAGGAACATGAAGATCGCGAACACCGAAATCGTGAACGGTGCGACCAGCGCGATGTAGCTGTTGAGCAGCGACATGCGGTCGAACGCGACATAGAGCGGCAGCGCCGTCGCATGGATGGGAACCAGAAGGCCGAGCATGACCAGCACCATCATCATTCGCGCTGCCCGGAACTTCAGCTTGGCCATCGCGTAGGCGCAGGGGATCGCGACCGCGACCTGGAAGAAGAAGATCAGCCCGCACACGATGACGCCGTTCCACAGCAGCGTTGCCATCGGCACCTTGCTCAGCGCCTTGGCGAAGTTCTCGGTGAAGTAGAGATGCTCCGGGATGAGCGACAGCGCCGCGGTGAAAATGTCGCTCTGCGTCTTGCCGGCGGTCGAGATCATGAAGATGTAGGGCGCGAGGATCATCAGCGCGCCGAGCGAAAGCAGGGCGAAGCGGACGACACGGCCGGCCGGGATGCTCGTCATGTGTAGTGCACCCGCCGGTCGAGCACGCGATACTGCAGGAACATCAGCACGACGAGGATCGCCAGGAAGACCACCGTCATCGCCGACGCATAGCCGACGCGCAGATAAACGAACCCCTCCTGATAGATGGTGAAGAGCAGCACCTCGGACGCCTTGTTGGGACCGCCGTCGGTCAGCATCTTCACGGTCTCGAAAACCTTCACCGCATTGGTAATGCTGATGGTGACGACGAAAAGCGTCGTCGGCCCGAGCATAGGCCAGGTGACCAGGAAGAACCGGTCGAGCGCCGATTTCGCGCCGTCGACTTCGGCCGCGGCGTAGAGTTCGCGCGGGATCGCCGTCAGGCCGGCCAGGAACAGCACCATGTTGAAGCCCACCGACTGCCAGACGCCGATGATAGAGAGGCTGTAGAGAACGGTATTCGAGGCGCCGAGCCAGTTCGGGCCGGGGATGCCGACAAGCGAAAGCAGCGCGTTGAGCGGCCCGATGGTCGGATGGAAGATGTACTGCCAGACGGTTGCCATGGCGACGATCAGCGAGGCGACGGGCAGGAAGTAGATGGTGCGGAAGAAAGACCGCGCGCGCAATTCGCCTTCGATCAAAAGCGCGACGCCCAGCCCGAGGGCGATCGAGACCGGAGCGACCATCGCCGTGTAGAGGGTCGTGTTCCACAGCGATTTGCGGAAGGTGCGGTCGCTGAACAGATGCGCATAGTTCTGGAAACCGACGATACGGAATTTGCCGTAGCCGAGCTCGAAATCCGTGAAGCCGAGAAAGACGACGGCAACCACCGGCAGCAGCACGAACAGGAACAGGAGCACGATCGCCGGCAGCGCCAGCAGCCAGGCGGTCCGGTCCTCGCTGCGCCGATGAAGCGCGGCTGCCGCAACGTTGCCCGCCACCGCGATGTCAGACATAGGCCGGCTCCTGCCGCGCCGTCGCGGCGGCCGTCGCGCGCAGCCGTTTTCCGTCAGGCCCGAAGACCATGGCCTGCTCAGGCGGCAGCAGCACGCCTGTCGACATGCCCGCCGCAAGCCCCTTGGCCTCATGCGGCGAGAGCTTGGCGACGACAGCGTCGCCGGTTGTCTCGAGCCGGCAATGGGCGATGACCTCCGAGCCGAGGAACTCCAGCCGCTCGACGCGTCCGGCAAGTCCGCTTCGTCCATCCGCCGACAGTTTGACGAACTCAGGCCGGATGCCGAGGCTGACTGGACCGTTCGTCACCTTGTCAAGCAGCGCCAGCCGCAAGCCCTCGAAGTCGACGCGACCAGCATCGGCGACGGCCGGCAAGATGTTGATCCTTGGCTGGCCAACGAACCGTGCGACCTCGATATGGGCGGGATCGTTATAGATCGCCTCCGGCGCGGCGAACTGAAGCAGACGGCCGCCGATCATGACGGCCACGCGGTCGGCCATGGACAGCGCCTCGGCCTGGTCGTGCGTCACGTAAAGCGTCGGCACGCCGGCACGGCGGTGCAGCTCCACGATCTCGCCGCGCGCATGGACACGCAGATTCGCGTCGAGATTGGAAAGCGGCTCGTCCATCAGGAAGATGCTGGGATGGCGCACCATCGCGCGCGCCAGCGCCACGCGTTGCCTCTGCCCGCCGGACATCTGCCCGGGCTTACGATCGAGCAAGTGGTCGATCTTCAGCAGAGCCGCCATCTCGCGCACATCCTGCGCGATGCCGGCGCGTATCTCTCTTTGGCCCGGCAGCAAGGAGCCGATCAGCGGCAGGCGCTGCGCGCGGCTCAGCCGCTTCATCGCGAGTGGAACGGCGATGTTCTGGCTGGCCGTCAGGTGCGGGTAGAGCGCGTAGGACTGGAACACCATGGCGATGTTGCGGTCGGCCGCGGCAACGTTCGACATGTCCTTGCCGCCGACCAAGATCTCGCCGGCGTCGGCATGGTCGAGCCCCGCAAGGATGCGCAGCAACGTGCTTTTGCCGCAGCCGGAAGGGCCGACCAGGGCGATGAATTCGCCAGGCTCGGCATCGAGGCTTACGCTGCTGAGGACGGCATTGCCGCCAAAGGCCTTGCTCAGGCCGCGAAGCGAAAGCGCGCTCATCACCCGGCTTTCCTGCGGACCTTGTGCGCCTCGTGCGGATAGACCTCCGCGACCACGTCATCGAGGACATGGACGGTCATGCCGGGAATGGCGACGATCTGGCTGGTGACCGTATCGCCGAAATGGTGCATGACGGCGCCGATCAGCTGTTCGCCCGGCATCTTCCGTTCCATGGTATCGACGATGAAGGCGGCGGACGGACCCCATACCAGTGAGGTGTCGGCGTATTTGCCTTTCCACGCCCAGTGCAGATGGCCGCTCGCATGCAGCACCACATCATGGGCGGCTATCAGATCGTATAGGCGCCGGCGTTGCGTCGGGCGGATGCTCCAATAGCCGGTGTCGCCCTCGTCCGGATCGTCGACGAACAGCGGCTTGTGGGCGAACACCGCGACCCGGCGGCCGCCGCGGCTTTCCAGCGTTTCCCGCAGCCATTCGAACTGGGCTTCTTCCGCGGCGTCGTTAAAGCCCATCAACTGGCTGTCGAGCCCGACGAGCCGCCAGTTTCCCGAATCCTCGCACCAGCAATCAGGCCCGACCAGGCGGCGCCAGCGCTCCAGCCGCGCGGCATCGACCGGCTGCAGCGAACCCGGCAGATGGCCGACATCGTGGTTGCCGGGCACCAACAGCATGGGTTTCGATATCTCCCGCATCAGTCCCATGCAGAAGGTGATGTCGTCATCCTTGTCGGCGCCGTCGACGGTCAGGTCGCCGGTGTGAATGACAAGATCGGCGCCGCTTTGCTCGACCCAGGCGGCAAGCGGCTCCCAATTGCCGTTGAAATGCGGCTTGCTTGGGCTGAAATGCGTATCGGTGATCTGGACGATTTTCATGACGGCTCCGCCGCGAGAGCCGTGCCGAAAACCACGGGCGAACGACTTCGCGTGCGGCTTCCTTAGTGCCGTTACATGTCACTTCCTTAACAGCGCCGGGACAAACCTTTCAATCACGGACACAAGCCTGTGGAATGCGTGAACGACCGGCTGGCGTGGCGGCACAGGGAGGGTCGTCTGGATTTTATGCAGGCATCGGACGGAAGCGTCTCGACACTTCTGCCGATTCACTTCACCTCGAACTGCGGGTCGATTGGAATCTGCATCGCCGTGACCAGGTGGTTGGTCTGCCCCGCCAAGCCGATGATCGAAACCAGCTCGCCATGCTGCGCATCGGTCATGCCCTTGGCGCGCGCGGCGGCCGTATGCGAATGGATGCAGTAGGAACAGCCATTGGCCGTCGAGACCGCGATATAGATCATTTCCTTGGTCAGCGGATCGATGGCGCTGTCGGCGACCATCACCGCCTTGAGCTGTTCCCACACCCGCTTCAGCGCCGCCGGATCGTTGGCGAGCCCACGCCAGAAATTGTTGACGAAGTCGGATTTACGAGTCGCACGGATATCGTCGAACACGGCCATCACCGCCGGGATCTTCTCCACCTCGGCATCGCTGAGGAGTTTTGTCGTGGCCATGGGGTTTTCCTTTGTTTGGATCGTTGGTTGAGGTCGTTGAATCAGGTGTCGAGTAAAAGCGGCTAATGGCTTGGCCTGATACAGCTTTTTTGGCGCGACATAGCACACAACCGCGGAGGGTGGCCGAAGCATCTCAGCTTCGTCATCCCTGGGCGGAGCAGCCGCGAAGCGGCGTCGCGGAGACCCCGTGATCCATTCCGTGACGCCGCGCGAGGGGTGCGGCGGAGCAGAATTCTGGACCGCTGCACCCCACGGCAAAAGTAACGGAATGGATCCTCGGGTCTGCGCCGCGTCGCTTCGCTCCTTGCTCCGCCCGTGGATGACGAAGGGACGGACGATTCAGCCAATTGTCAAAGTGCCCACCAGCCAACACCCTAATGCACCGCCGCGTACATGATCTTCTCCTCTGTCGCCTCCGCCGGCGAGAACTCCTCGACGATGCGGCCCTGGCGGCACACCAGGATGCGGTCGGAAAGGTTCATGATCTCCGGCAGGTAGGACGAGATGACGACGACGGCCAGCCCCTCGTCGGCCAGCCGGTTGATGATCTGGTGGATCTCGGCAATCGCGCCGACATCGACGCCGCGCGTCGGCTCGTCCAGGATGACGATGCGCGGCCGTTGCACCAAGCCTTTGCCGATCACCACCTTCTGCTGGTTGCCGCCGGACAGCTCGACCACGCGCGCATTGTCGTTGATCGCTTTGATGTTCAGCGTCTTCGTCCACTCGGCCGAAAGCTGGCGCATCTCCTGCTGGTTGATCACCCAGGCCTTTTCGCGCCCGGCAGCCAACAGTCCGCCGAACAAATTCTCGGCGATCCCCATCGTCTCGAAGATGCCTTCGCTCTTGCGGTCCTCGGTGACATAGACGATTCCGTCGGCAACCGCTTGCGCCGGCACCAGATAGCGCACCGGCCGATCGTCGAGCTCGATCGCGCCGCCGCGCAGGAAATCGCGCTTGTAGATGCCCGAGACGATCTTGAAGGTCTCGGTGCGGCCGGAGCCGATCAGGCCGAACACGCCGGTGATCTGCCCCTCGAAGATCGAGAAGGAATTGTTGCGCACGATGTTGCTCATCGAGATGTCCTGCACCGAGAGCACCTTCCGGCCCGCCTTGCGCAGTTTCGCCTCGTTACGCTGGCGGTAGATCTGCCCCGACAGCGAACGCCCGACCATGGCCGCGACGATCCTGTCGCGGTCGAAGGCGGAAGCGTCGTCGGTGATCACCAGCTCGCCGTCGCGCAGGATGGTGATGCGGTCGGCGATCATCAGCGCTTCCTCCAGCGCGTGGCTGATGAAGACGATCGAGACGCCGCGCGCCTTCAGCCGGCGGATCAGCGCGAAGAAGTGGCGCTTCTCCTCCGGCGTCAGCGTCGCGGTCGGTTCGTCGAAGATGATGATCTCGGCATTGTGGTGGACGGCGCGCGCGATCTCGACCATCTGCCGCTTGGCGGCCCCAAGTGTGGCCACCATGGCGTTCGGATCGACGGGAAAATTCAGCGACTGCAGGAACTGCTGCGCCGAAATGTAGGTGCCGCGCAACCGGTTGAGGAATTTTTCGGTGCCGAGATAAAGGTTCTGCGCCACCGTCATCGACGGCACCAGACTGGTCTCCTGGAACACCATGGCGATGCCGGCTTCGAGCGCGGCATGCGGCGAGGCGTAAGTCCTCTCGATGCCCTTGTGGAACATCTTGCCCGAGGTCGCATCGACCACGCCGGCGATGATCTTGGTCAGCGTCGACTTGCCGGCGCCGTTCTCGCCGAGCAGCGCGTGGATCTCGCCTTTCCTGAGATCGAAGCTGACATTCTTCACCGCCGGCACGCCGCGATAGGTCTTCGTCACGTTCTCCAAGCGCACGATCGGGTCCATCAGAAACCTCCCGCGATCGCGTCGAGCGCCAGCATGCAATCGCCGCCCTTCGAGGCGACGAACAGGCGGCCGTCCTTCTCGACCACGCTGCAGATGCCGTGGCGCGTGCCGTTGGCGCGGCTGTGCAGGCTGAACAGCGGCTGCATGTTCTTGTCGAGCCTCGCCACCAGCCCGTAAGAGCGGCTGGGCGACCACGGCTTGTGGATGCCCATGGTGCGGATGCCGCCGCATTGCAAAGGTTCAAGGAAGCTGCGTTTGGAAGCGAGCGCCGGCGCGATCCAGTAGGCCGGCGGCACCTGGCCGATCATGTCCTCGCGGTAGCGCTTTTCCTGCAGCACGAATTCGATCAGCCGGTTGCGCGGCGCAAACAGCGCCAGCCATGCGCCGCCATCAGCGGCCGGCGACAGCCGGGAAGGATAGCCGGGCAGATGCGCCAGAACCGTCGACCGGTTGCCGCTCGAGCCGTCGAAGCGAACAAGCTGGTGGCGCCAGCTTTCGCTGACAAGCACGTCCCCGCCGATCGGATGGAGCCCATAGGGAAAGGCGATGTCGCCGGCGACCTTGCGAAACGCCAAGCCATTTGCGTCGCGCTTCCATAACGAGCCGGACGATCCCTTCTCCATCAGGTCGGCGGCCCATTGCGAGGGTGAATGGCGCGCCGAGCCGTTCGCCAACCACAGCGAGCCGTTCTCGGCATAGGCGAGCGCGGTGATACAGCGTATCGCGTCCGGCAACGCAACATCGTTACCAGCGATCAGCAACTTTCCGGTCTCAAGCCCGACCGTCAGTTCAGCGGCGGGCGACAGGGCAAGCGCGCTGACCGTCGCGGGAAAGGTTTCGACCACTATGGGCTCACCATTGGCGGACACGGCAAAGACGGCATTGCCGCTCGACGCGAGCAACCGCTCACCGTCGACAAGCAGATTGTCGACTTCCGTCAGTTCGGCGAAGGCCGGCAAATCGTCCAACCTGGTGTTGGGCCGGAAGGCACCGTCGAGCGGCGGGATCGTCACCGCCTCGCCACGGAAGAGATCGAGCACCGGATCGAGGATCATGGCTTTACCCCCCAATAGGAAGCAGGGCTGGTCCAGTCGGGGTCGGCGCCGTCGATCCTGCAGCGGCCGATGCGGTTGTTGAGGATGCCGCCGACGAAGAGGAAACCCTTGTGCTCGCGCATCGAGGTGACCATCGGGTGCGCGGCGCCGGACAGGTCGCCCAACGCCTCGACGATGCCGCCCTTCTCGTTGAACTTCACCACGCCGCCGGTGTTGATGTTGGGGAACAGCCATTCGTCCTGCGGCAGCCGTCGCGTCATGCGCTTGCGCATGTCGGGATGGCGCAGCGACAGATCGAAACTCGGCGTGCGCATGCCGAGCCATGCCATCCAGTAATTGCCGTCGGAAGCGCGGTTGATGTTGTCGGGATAGCCCGGCATGTCGCGGATGACGCATTCGGCGGTGCCGGCCTTCGGCCCCTCCAGCCAGTAGCGGTGCACGCGGCAGGCCCAGCTTTCGGCGAAGAACAGCGACCTGCCGTCATGCGCCATGCAGACCCCGTTGGTATAGCGATAGCCGTCGAGCAACGTCTTGGTCGAGCCGTCCTTCGGATCGTAGACCAGCAGGCGGCCCGTGGCCCGGTTCTCGATCGAGTCCAGTGCCCAGTCGTGGGCGTCATATCGCTTCGTCGAGTCCGTGAAATAGATGCGGCCGTCGGGTGCGATGTCGCAATCGTTGGGATCGCGCAGCCGCGCATCGTCGACGATCGATGTCCAGGAGCGCGCCGTCTCGGCCGACAGCCGCTTCACCTCGCGCTCAGGCGAGACCGAGTAAAGCCCCATGGCGCCGACGCAGCTGATCAGATTGCCTTCCTTGTCGAAGGCAAGCCCGAGCGGGAAGCCGCCGATATGGGCAAAGACCTCGGAACGTTTATAGTCCGGCGCGAAGAAGCGGACGATCTCACCGTGGCGCGTACCGCAGTAAAGATGGTCGTCGCGGTCGAGGATGACGTCCTCCGGCCCTTCCAGCTCGCCAAGCCCGATATGGTCGGCTTCCGACAGCCGGTTGTCGAGCTCATAAGGGGTGCCGGAGCCAGGTGCGGCCGATTGGGTCTCGCCCATCTTGAGATAGACCGGCGCGACATAGACCTCGTTCAGCACCTTGTGACGGTTCTTCAGCCAGCGGATGTCGATGGTGACGGCGGCCGCGAGCAGAATGCCCAGCACCATCTGATTGGTGCCGGTGCCATAGCCAAGGCGGATCAGGCCGTTGGTCATGGTCAGCACGATGATCGCGCCCATCAGCCCCTTGACCACCGAACCGCGCCCGCCGCCGAGGCTGACGCCGCCGACCACCGCCGCCGTCAGCGCCATGATTTCGAGGTTGAGGCCGGTGCCGGGTCCCGCGCCGCTCAGCCGGCAAGCGATGAGGAAGCCGCCGATCGAGCAGCAGAAACCCGAAAAGACATAGGTCATGAACACGGTGCGGCGCACGCGGATGCCGGCATTGTGCGCCGAGCGGCGCGAGCCGCCGACCGCCAGCACGTGCCATCCGGGGCGCGAGCGTGTCAGCGTGATGTGGGTGACGATCGCCAGGATGATCGCCAGCCACACCGAGACCGAGAGTCCCCAGAACGTGCCGTCGCCGATGAAGTCGAGCACATCTGAGGAGGCCTGGGAAAGCTGCACGTCGGCGGCATAGGTGCTGACCAGAATATCGAACAGCGCTCGCCCGAAGATGAAGGTGACAAGCGTGGTGAGGAACGCGCGCAGCCTCAGATATCCGACCAGGTAACCGTTGATGGCGCCGAAGATGAGACCGGCGGCAAGTGCTGCGACCAGCGCCAGCCATACCGATTGTTCGAGGATGAAGAAGACATAGACGGCGGAGAAGCAGGACAGCGCGAAGATCGAGCCGACCGAAAGATCGATGCCGCCGCCCAGCATCACCACGGTCATGCCGATGACGACCATCGAGAATTCGCCGAGCTGGCGGGTCGATTCCTGCAGCGAGGTCGGCTTGAAGAATCCGGGAATGATCGAGCCGAACACGCCGAGCGTCGCCACCAGTGCCAGGAACGGAATGGCGTTGTCAGTCCAGCGTTTGGTCAGGATCTCGCCGACCAGATGGTCGGGCACGAGATTGTAGCGCCAGGCCTGGAGGCGTTCGCGAAAATTCATCGGCTGCTGCTGTCATTCAACGGGAAAGAGGTGGCCGAAACGACCCGGCCACCTCGTGGAAGCTTTCGACTGCGGCTTATTTCGCCGCCGCTTCGGCCTGCAGCGCCTTGAGATCCCAACAGCTGTCGGGCTTGAGGTCGGCCTTCGTCGTCGCCTTCTCCAGCGTGTAGATGTAGGTGTGCGAGGTGCCGGCCGGCTGGCCGCTCTGCAGCAGGAACTTGATGATGGCGTTCATGTCGCCCGACTGGCGGGCGAGATCGGTCATCACCACGGCGCCGTAGGTGCCGTCCATGAGCTTGTCGCAGTCGGCCGCCTTTTCGCCGCCGCCGGTGGTGACCAGGAACACCTTGCCGTCGAGCTTGGCGTCGCGGATCGCGGCGGAAGCGCCGGTGGCGTCGCCGTCCCAGAAGTCGATGATCGAGCAGATGTCGGGATGCTGCTGCAGCATCGTCGTCGTCACGTTGCGCGAGGTGGTCGCATCCCAATTGGAATCAGGCTTGGCGACGACCTGGAAGTCGGGATGCTTCTCCAGCACCTTCATGATGCCGGCATATTGGTAGAGGCTGGACGAATTCGCCTGGTCGCCCTGCACCAGGCCGATCTTTTTCGAGGAATTCTCGCCGCAGCCCTTGATCGCCGCTTCCGCCTCGAGCTGGCCGAGCTTGTCCCAGTCGCTGCCGACGAACGCGTCGGCTGGGAAGTTCGCCGGATTGTCGACGAGCAGCACATAGGTGCCGGCGGCCTGCGCCTTCTTCATCAGCTTCGAGTAGGAGTTCAGGTCCGGCGCATGGATGATCAGCACGTCCGGCCGCGTGTCCGAAGCGATGGCATCGGTGATGGCCTGCGCACCGGCATCGACAACCCAGTTCGGGTCGCGCGTCTCGAAGGTGCCGCCCCAAGCCTCCACTTCCTTCTTCAGATAATGCGCCCAGCCCTGTGCCAGGTCGAAGCCCATCGCCAGCGGCACCAGCATGACGCGCTTGCTGTTGAGCGACTTGGCATAGGCGGCCGGGCCTGGGTCGTCCGCGGCGAAGCTGGGAGCAACGAAGGCCGAAACGGCAAGCGCCGTGGCCGCCGCCATCAATGTCCTGAACAGTTTCATGTCACGTCCTCTGGTTTCAATTGTTGCCGGCCAGTCGGCATGACCGGCCGGGTACCCTAAATGTCGCCTTGCTGCGCGGTCTGCTCGTCGCGCGGATTGATGATGCCGTCGACGATGATGGCGCCGAGCAGGATCGCCGCCTTGATCAGGTTCTGGTAGAGCAGCGGAATGTCGATGATGGTCATGGCGTTGAGCAGGATGCCGATCAGCGCTGCCCCGACCAGCACGTTTCGCACCCCTCCCCGTCCGCCGGAAAGCCCGATGCCGCCGATCACCGCCACCAGAACGATGTCGTAGAGCAGCGTCGAATTGACGACTCGCGTGTTGATCGAATGCAGGCTGGCGGCGGTGAGCAGGCCGGCGATCAGCGCCACCACCGCCGAAAGCACATAGCGCAGCACCAGCATCGGCCGCACCGGAATGCCGATGTTGCGCGCGGCAACCGGATTGTCGCCGGCGAAATAGATGAAGCGGCCCCATTTGGTGTAGCGCAGGAACAGGAAGACCAGGAAGGCCAGCCCGGCAAAGACGAAGACCTCGACCGGAATGTCGAGGAAGCGTAATCCCCCAAGCAGCTCCACCCAATGGCCCTGGGGCACCGGCACGGCATCCTGCGTGATCAGTTGCGAGCGGACATAGCCGAAGACGAAGGAGCCTGTCGCCAGCGTCACGAAGATCGCCGGCACGTCGGCATAGGCGACGAGAAAGCCGTTGAGCAGACCGATGGCGAGCACGCCGGCGAGCACGTAGGCGAAGGCAAGGCCGTCGGAAGTGCCGGAGTTGAGCAGTTGCAGATACCAGGCGACCGACATCGCCATGATCGCCACCGCCGACAGGTCGATGCCGCGACCGATGATGACGACGGCCATGCCGAGCGCGAGGATACCCAGGACCGACACGGAACGAACGATGGCGACCAGATTGTCGGCGGTCAGGAAACCCGGCAGGCCGATGGCGGCCGCGACGAACAGCAAGATGGCGATCGCAAAGACGATGCCCTCCTGATTAAGGCGTCTCCAGTCCGGCCAGCCGATCGCGTTCATCGCTATGTCTTTCGCCCCGACGGAAAGGCCCTGCCGGGCCTCCATCCCGCACGAAAGCTAATCGGCTCAACAGCGGCTCGTCAAATGAATCCGCGTTCAAGAACCGCCCCTCTCCGACTATTTGCCAAGTGGACGCATCGATTGCCGTAACTGGCGCAATAGGCGGAAACTCTTGGGCTTTTGGCAATTCGTTGCACCGATCGTACGGTTCGTGAAAAAGCGGTTTCGAAGCCTGCGAGGCCGGCGGAATTTACGTCTGAAAAAACACGGCAAGCGCGACGTCAATTATCCGCGGAGTGGCCCGAAACCTCGGCTCCGGCGGATGGCGGCAAGACCATGAAACGGAACGATGCCAAGAGCCCGATCAGACCGATCGCGATGAAAGCGATTCTGAAGTCGACAAGATCGGGCGCTGCTTCGCCTCTGGCGATTTGCGACAGGTTGAGGATCGCCGCCGCTATCGCCACGCCGAACAGCATCGATATCTGCTGCAGCATGCTGGAAAGCGTCGCGGCCGAGCTTCGCTGCGCGCCACCGATATCGGCGAAGGCAAGCGTGTTCAGCGCCGTGAACTGCATCGAGCGCGTGAGACCAGCGATCAGCATCAGCGCCACCACCAGCGCCAGCGGCGTTTGCGGCGAGATCGAGCCGCAGGCCATGATCGCCAGCGAAGCGACCAACCCGTTGACGATCAGGACGCGGCGGAAGCCTAAGCGCCTGGCGTCGGCGTGGTCACCGCCTTCATGCCGAGATTGCCGAGGAAATAGGCCAGGATAAGCAAGCCGGCATCGACCGGCCGCATCCCGAAGCCCACCTGGAACAGCAGCGGCAAGAGGAACGGCGTGGCGTTGATCGCGACACGGAAGATCGTGCCCGCCGACAGCGTCGAGACGGCAAAGGTCTGCACCCTGAACGCCGAGAGGTCGAGCAACGGATGCGGCGCTCGCAGGAGTTGGCGCACTGCCAGCCAGCCGATCGCAAAGCCGGCGGCAATGATACCGACTGTCGGCAGCATGCCGTTCTCGGGATGCGCGAGGCGCTCCAGCCCATAGAGCATCACTGCCAGGCCGAGCGAGGTGAGGAAGAAGCCGGGCCAGTCGAGCGGCCGGGCCTCGGAATCGCGGTCGCCCGGCACGAAGCGGGCGACCAGCAGCAATCCGGTCAGTCCCAGCGGGAGGTTGATGAAGAAGTTCCAGTGCCAGGACAGATAGGTGGTGATGAAGCCGCCGAGCACCGGCCCGACCACCGGCGCGAACAAAGCCGGCCAGGTGATCAGCGCCGTGGCGTTGAGCAGTTCCGATTTGGCGGCGTTGCGCAGCACCAGGATGCGGCCGACCGGCGTCATCAGCGCGCTGCCCAGGCCCTGCACGATGCGGGCGGCGACGAACTCAGTCAGACTTTGCGAGAAGCCGCAGCCAATCGAGGCCAGTGTGAACAGCGCGATCGCCACGAGGAAGACGTTGCGCACGCCAAACCGGTCGGCGAGCCAGGCCGACAGCGGCACGAACACCGCCATGGTCAGCATGTAGGCGGTGATGCCGATGCTCATCGCCACCGCCGGCACGCCGAAGGACTGGCCCATCTGCGGCAGCGACGTCGAGATGATCGTCGAATCGAGCAACTGCATGAAAAAGGCGACGGCGACGATCAGCGCCACGCGCCGTGCCTGGCGCGCCGCCATCGGCACGGAGTGGGACACGGCCTCGTTGTCGGGAATGCTGGTCATGACGCGCTGGTTGAACAGCATAAGGCTGAGCCAGTCCAGAGATTAACCAACAAACTTTCGTGTCGCCTCGCCGCCTGTTATGGAGAGTGGGGCTTGGGAGGGGAAAACTGGGATGAAACCCATCTATATCGACTATCTCAACGCCCTCGACATCGAGGCGCTGGCGATGACCGACGCCGAGATCATCGGCGCCGTCGAAGCCGGGCTCGTCGCCCAGGGCAACGGCCAGACGGTGATTGAGCCTCGCGTACATCTCGAGCCGGATCCGTCCTTTCACGGCCATTTCAACGTGCTGCGCGGTTATGTGGCGCCGCTCGATGCGGCCGGCGTGAAGATCGTCGGCGACTATGTCGACAACTACCTGCACCGCCTGCCGTCCGAATTCGGCATCCTCAACCTCTTCGATCCGCGCACCGGTACGCCGCGCGCCATCCTCGACGCCACCGTCATCACCGACATGCGCACCGGCGCCGTCACCGCTATCGGCGCCAAGCATCTGGCCAAAAAATCGTCGAAAGTGCTCGGCCATATCGGCGCGCGCGGCACCGCCTACTGGAACGTGCGCCTGCTCGACCACCTGTTCGATTTCGACGAGATCCGCGTCCATTCGCGCCGGACGGAAAGCCGCGACGCGTTTGCCGCGAAGCTTGCCGCCGACCTCGGCAAACCGGTCATGGCCGCAGCGGATTGGAGGAGCTGCGTCGAAGGTGCGGACATCGTCGTCGAAGCCTCGCGGCTGCCGGAACCGCAGCCCCTACTCAAGACCGAGTGGATCAAGCGGGGCGCGCTGGTCGTGCCCTATGGCACGATGAGCGCGGTCGAATTATCGCTCACCGACATCATGCAGAAGATCGTCGTCGACGACTGGGGCCAGTGCAAGGGTGGCAAGTTCGGCTCGCTGCGCGCCCATGTCGAGACCGGGCGCCTGAGCGAGGCGACGCTGCACGCCGAACTCGGCCAGATCGCCGCCGGACTCAGGCCAGGCCGGCAAAGCGACGGCGAGACGATCCTGTTCTGGCATCGCGGCCTGTCGCTCTCTGATATCGCGCTCGGCAAGGCGATGCTGGCCAAGGCCGCGGAACAAGGTATCGGCCAGAGGCTGCGCTTCGCATGACCCCGCTCGTCCTCACCGGCGCCGGCGTCAGCATCGAGGATGTGGCGGCTGTCGCGCGCAACGCAGGCAAGGTCGAGGTCACGCCGATGGTCATCGAGAACCTTGGCAAGGCGCGCAAGGTGCTCGATGACGCCGCAGCGGGCGGCCAGCATATCTACGGGCTGAACACCGGGCTTGGCGCCAATCTCGGCACGGCCGTCGAAGGCGATGCCGGCGCATTCCAGCGCCAGCTTCTCGACGGGCGCGGCGCCGCGGTGGGCGAAACGCTGCCTGTCCAGATGGTGCGGGCGGCGATGTTTGCCCGCATAGCTATGCTCGCTGCCGGCGGCTCAGGCCTGTCGCCGCATGTCTTCACCGCGCTCGTCGATGCGCTCAACGCCAGCGTCCATCCGGCGATGCCCTCGCTCGGCTCGATCGGCGCCGGCGACCTGGTGCTGATGACGGCGATCGCCCATACCTTGATCGGCGAAGGCGATGCCGATTACCAGGGCCGGCGCATGCCATCGGCCAAGGCGCTGATGATGGCGCGTCTTGCCCCGGTCAGTCTGGCGCCGAAGGACGGCCTCTCGCTGATCAATGCCTCGGCGGTGTCTACCGGCGCCGGCGCGCTGGCGCTTGTCGACGCGCTTTCGGTGCTGAACCAGCAGCAACAAGCCGGCGCGCTGACTATGGAGGCGCTTGGCGCCAACCGCACTATCCTCGACCCGCGTCTGCACCAAGCACGGCCAGGCGCCTGTCAGCAGGTCGCGGCAAAAGCGCTGCGCGAGCTGCTCGCCCGCGACGACGCGCCGGCACCGACCACCATTCAGGATCCGCTGTCGATCCGCTGCATGCCCTCGATCCATGGCGCGCTGATCCAGGCGATCGACCATGCGCGCCTCGCGGTCGAGATCGAGCTCAACGCTGCCGCCGACAATCCGCTGGTGCTCGCCGAGGACGGGCTGGTGCTGTCGACGGGCAATTTCCACACAGCCTCGCTCGCGCTGGCTTTCGAGACTTTGGGGCTGGCGATCGCTCAATGCGCGGCGGCGTCTGCTGCCCGCTTCATCCAGCTCACCGGCTCAACCCGCCACGGCCTGCCGAAATATTTGTCGCCGGTCGGCGGCGCTTCCGCCGGCTTCGTGCCGCTGCAGAAGACGGTGACGGCGATCCTGGCCGCGATCCGCCACAAGGCCAATCCGGTGATGCTCGACTTCCTGCCTGTATCCGAGGGCGTCGAGGATCATGCGACACAGACGCCGCTTGCCGTGGCGAAATGCGCCGAGATGATCGTGCTGTGGCGGCGCCTGATCGCCTTCGAGCTGATGGCAGCAGCGCAAGCCGTCGACCTGCGCCAAGGCCTGACGCTGGCGCCCGCCACCGGCGCCATCCACGCGGCTATCCGCGCCCACGTGCCGACACTCAGGGAGGACAGGCCGCTCGGAACCAATGCCGACGCGCTCCACGCCGTGCTCGCCGACGGGTATTGGCGCCCTGCGGTGCACCAAACACTGCTCGTTTAGGGCATGTCTCCCGAAAATGGGAACCGGTTTCGGGATGGATAAAGACATGCGTAAGATCAAAGATCGCGATGCGCTTTAGACTTTTCCGTCCACTTTCTTCATGAAGAGGGTGAGCTCGTTCGGGTCCATATGCACGATATGCCTGTCTTCCGGATAGGCGCCGCTGTTGACGTCGGCGACATATTCCGAGAACGCCGCGATGCGCTCCGCCTGCAGCCGGTCGTACTCGGCGGCGAAGTTGCGATAGACTTTCGAGTGGCGCGGCATGTGACCGCGATTGGTGCCGAGAATATCTTCGGCGAACAGGTACTGGGCGTCACAGCCGGTGCCCGCGCCCATCGACAGCATGATGAGTGACGTCCGCTCGGAGATCGCCTTCGCCACCTCGACCGGCACCACTTCGATCTCGGCGCCGATCGCGCCGGCGGCTTCGAGCTGCTTCACCGCCTCGAACACCTGCATGGCTGTATCCGCGGTCTTGCCGACGGCCTTGAAGCCGCCCGTCCAGGTCGCGCGGGAAGGAATGAGGCCAACATGGCCGATGACGGGAATAGCGTCGTCCGCCATGCGTTTGATCGTGGCATAGCCGGCGCTGCAATAGACGGCGTCGCGCCGGCCTTGTAGAGCCGGAACGACCAGCGCACGAAGTCGTCGGCGGTGCCGATCTCGAAGAAATTGTCGCCCGGCATGGTGAAGAGGCTGGGTGCGGCATCGCGATATTGCGGATTGAGCACCAGTTCCGGCGGCACCGAGACGATGTCGATGCCGGCGCGCTCGGCGGCCTCTGCTTCTTCCAATGTCAGCACACGCAGCATGGTCAATTGCCGCTTGCCCTTCATGGCGCGCAGGTCGGCAACGGTCGGTCTTTTACGGCTCATCGAATTCTGTTCCTTCGTGGCTTGGCTGGTGCGGCCGATCAGTCGATTTCGATCAAGACCTTACCGGCCTCGACCTTGACCGGATAGGTCTTGAGGTTGACGCAGACCGGCGCGCCCTTGGCCTGGCCGGTCTTGTAGTTGAAGCGGCCGTTGTGCTTGGGGCATTCGATGATGTCGTCCATCACCAGCCCGTCGGCGAGATGCGTCTTCTCGTGCGTGCAGAAGCCGTCGGTGGCGAAGAACTCGTCGTCCGGCGAGCGGTAGATCGCGAAGCTGCGGCCGCCATGGTCGAAGCGGATCACATCCTCTTCGTCCACGTCATCCACCGCGCATGCTTTAACCCACTCCGCCATCGTCTTTCTCCGGATTGATCCGCGTCGCCTATTCGGCGGCCGCCGCTGCTATGTCGAGCTCGTGGAACTCGCCGCGATAAGGCTTGGCCGTCGGCGGCAATTCGCGCTTGAGGTAGTAGTCCTCGTATTTCAGCTGCCTGAGCAGCACCGGCCAGACCTCGCGATAGGCGTGCCACATCGACGGGTTCGGCTCCGGCAAATCGTGCTTGATCAGCTCATGCAGCTTCGGCAGCGCATGGTAGGGCACCATCGGGAACATGTGGTGCTCCACATGGTAGTTCATGTTCCAGTAGATGAACCGGCTGATCGGGTTCATGTAGACGGTGCGCGTGTTGAGCCGGTGGTCGGTGACATTGTCGGCCAGCCCGATATGCTGCAAGAGCCCGGTCATCACCATGTGCCAGGTGCCGTAGAGGCGCGGCAGACCGATCAGCACCAGCGGTATCCATGATTTAAGCGCGATCGCGGCAGCGATCGTCGCGGCATACACGACCATGTGCCAGCGCGCCGCGATCACCGCCTTGTGCTGCTCCATCTCCGGGATGTAGCTCTTCTCGTCGTCAGACAATTTGCCGAAAGCCTGACGCACCAGCGTCGGCAGCGAATAGCGGAAGTCGAGGATGCCGGTGAAGGCGAGCGCCGCCTTGATGAGATCCGGCGGCCGCATGACCGCGATCTCGGCATCGCGGCCGACGATGATGGTGTCGGTGTGATGGCGGGCATGGCTCCAGCGCCATTGCACCGGATTGCGGATCAGCATGAAGGAGGCAATGTGGTAGACGACGTCGTTCATCCAGCGCGTGCGGAAGGCGGTGCCGTGGCCGCATTCATGCCAGCGCGAGTCGCTCGACGAGCCGTAGAGCACACCATAGACGAACAGGAACGGTACGACCCGCCACGTGCCCCAGAACCAGACGATGCCGGCGGCCGAGCCCAGAATCGCGACGATCCAGATGACGGTGTCGCGGATCGCCGGCCCGTCGGAACGCTGCATCAGCTCCTTCATGGTCTTGCGCGCCACGTCGGTGTGATACCACTCGGCCGAGGCGAGCCCGGTCTCGATCGCCTTGCGCGTACTCTCACCGACAAGGCTGTAGTCGCGCTTTTTTGCCACCGTCGTCACATTTGCCTCCAATCTTCGCGCACCGCTGGCAATCCGGTCCGCCGGCCGGAGGGCGGGCTCAGGATAATTGTCGCGCTCATGCCCTGCCCGCCAGTTTTGGAAACTTGCCGGAGAGCTGAGGATAGTCCTGCTCGGGTTGACGCGCGATGGCTGCGATCCTGCCTTCCGAGTTGGCGATCGCGTCCTTGCCGTCAAGGACGCGGAACACCGCGTCATAGGCACGGGCTTCGCCATGCTCCAGCCAGATCATCTCGCCGCGCTCGCGCGCCGCAATGTTGCCGAGCACATGGTGGGTCGAGGGCTCGATGCCGAGCGCATACTGGCCGGCCTGGAAATTCTGCCACTGATAGCAGCAGGGCAGCTGGTCCTTGCGGGTGACGACCTCGAAGCCAAGCCCAAGGCGATCGTTGACAGCGGCCACCGGCACCTCACCCTTGCTGTCGGCGCCAAGCTCGTGCTGCCAGACCTGCTCGCTGAAGCCGAGCCGCGGCGCCGGCACGGTGCGATAGCCGACCTTCTGGGCCTGATAACGCTCGCCGGCATGCGCGGCCCACACCACGTCGCGGATCGGCGCGAGATACCGCGAGCCCTCGTCGAGCAGCGGATGCCCGACATTGACGTGGTAGAAATACATGTGCGGCGTGCGATGGAAGCCGTGGTTGACGACGCGGTCGGAAATCCGGATCTCACTGCCGCCGACGTCGGCCTCGATGCGGCGGATGAGGTGCAGGTCCTCGCCGAACACGCTCGCCTGCTGGACGATGCCCTCGGCCCACAGCACGCAGCGATCGCCGTCCCAGCTTTCGCCGTAACCGGTGAGCCGCGCCGGAATGGTGCCGATGCGCCCATGTAGCGAATGGGTCACCGTCTTGCGGCCCGGATAGTTGTAGTTTTCGGCCGGCACCTCGTTGCGGCCGAGAATGTGGTCGAGGCCGCAGGTGACGAGCAGGCCGGAGAAGGACCGCCCCCAGGCAAAGCCGTCCTCGCCTTCATAGTCGTGCAGGCCAGGATGACGGAAGCCGCTCGGCGAATGCCAGCCGATCGCCTGGCCCTTGTATTCGCAATCGGCGATGTCGAGCGCGCGGTCGACCAGCGCGGTGAAGCGCAGGCCGGAGCCGGTGCGGAATTCGAGCATGCGGATGCCGCGCTCCACCCCGTCGCCGAGCGTCATCAGCCGCACGCCGGCGAATTGCGACAGCATGCCGGAGCGTTCGGCGACCTGCCGGCGCGAAAGCGTCTGTCCAAAGAGCTTCACCATGCCGTCACTGCGCCCTTTTCATCAGGGCCGACATATCGGCGCCGGTTATCAGACTTTCCACGGTCATAAGATCGGTATCGGCAACCGTCTGCTCGGCGACGATCTCGCCGCGGCGCATGACGATGATGCGGTCGGCGACCTCGAACACATGGTGGATGTTGTGGGTAATCAAGAGCACCGAGTGCCCTGCCTCGCGCATCTCCTTGACGAAGCGCAGCACGCCATGCGTCTCCTCGACGCCGAGATTGTTGGTCGGCTCGTCGAGGATGATCACCTTGGCGGCGAATTGCATGGCGCGCGAAATGGCGATCGACTGGCGCTCACCGCCTGACAGCGTGCTGACCAGTGCATCGGCGTCGAGCTTCTTCGAGATGCCAACGCGCTTCAGCAGCGCGGACGCCGCATCGCGTAGCTTGGCGAGGTCGAGCGGTGCGAAGACGCCGAGCCACTTCAGATTGACCGGCTCGCGGCCGAGGAACAGGTTGCGCGCGATGCTGAGGTCCGGCGCCAGCGATGTGTCCTGATGGATGGTCTCGATGCCGAGGTCCATAGCGTCGCGCGTCGAGCGGATCGAGACCTTCTCGCCGCGCACATAGATGTCGCCGCGATCGATCGGGAAGACGCCGGAGATCGCCTTGATCAGCGTCGACTTGCCGGCGCCGTTGTCGCCGAGCAGCGCCACCACCTCGCCTTCCCTGAGCGTCAGCGAGGCGCTCTTCAGCGCGCGCACGCTGCCGAAGGATTTTTGCAGATTCTGCAGCCGGAGCACTTCCTGCATCATCAGCTCCTTGCGGCGTTTTTCTGCAGCAGAGCGTGCAGGATGAGCATGGCGAGGATGATGACCCCGACGAAGATGTTGTAGGCGAGCCCCGGCACGCCGACGAGGACGATGCCGTTGCGGATGGCGCGCAGCATCAGCGCGCCGACGATGGTGCCGAGGATCGTGCCCCGGCCGCCGGTCAGCGCCGTGCCGCCGACCACGACCATGGCGATCACTTCGAGTTCGTATCCAGTGCCTGCCACCGGCGATGCCGCCGAGATGCGGAAGGCGCTGATCATGCCGGCGAGCCCCGCCAGCACCGAGGTCAGGATGAACAGCCAGATCTTGACGGCGTCGGCCGGCACGCCGCGCGCCACCGCGGCGTTGCGGTTGGAGCCGATGGCGCTGATCCAATTGCCGAGCTTGGCGTAGCGCAGCACATAGACCGCGAGCAGCGAAAGGCCGATGAACCACCACAGCGAGGTGTAGAAGCGGAACGCGCCGATGTTGAAGCTGCCGGCGAGCAGCGTCACGAAGAAACCCGGCTGATCCCACGACTTCAGCGGAAAGCCCTGCGTGATGTAGAGCGCCGCACCCCGCACGATCAAAAGCATCGACAGCGTCACCAGGAAGGACGAGATCCCGATCTTGGTGACGATCACGCCATTGATCGCGCCGATCGCGATGCAGAGCAGAAGCCCGGCAAGCAGCGCCAAGCCGATATCGACCCCGGCGTTCTGCGCCAGCAGCATGACCACGACCGGCGCAAGGGCGAACACCGCGCCGACCGACAGATCGAATTCGCCCGCTGTCAAAAGCAGCGTCATGCCGAGCGCGATGATGCCGAGCTCGGGCAGGAACGCCATCATGTTGGAGATGTTGAGCGGCGACAGGAAATTGCCGTCGGCAACCGCGAACACCACCAGAAGGATAATGAGGATGACGAAGGAGGAGAATTGCGGCGAGCGCATCAGGCTCGACCTGCCCTTCGCGCTTCGTGCGCCGCCTTCCGCTGTGACTGCCATGACTTGCTGAACCATGCTTTTTGCGTGGCGCCCGCCGCTGGCACGGCGGACGCCGATTTCCTCACTTCTTGTCGTAGAGCTTCAGGATCGGTTCGACGCTGGAGGCGTCGTAGAGGCCGAAGGTGTGGATGTCGTAGCCGATCGGCTCACCGGAAGCCGCGAGACCGAGCAGCGCCACCGGCATGAAGCCTTGCGCCGATGGATATTGCCAGGCGGCGGCATTGACGAACCCGTCCTTGACCGCCTCGGCCGTCTCCTTCGAATTGCCCCAGCCGACGACCGGGATCTTGCCGGCCGGAACGCCGGCGCCGTCGAACACCCGTTTGACGCTGGCGGCCACGGAGTCGCCGAGCGCAATGATCGCTGGCGGATTGTTGGCGACCATGTAATCGGTCATCTTGGCGATGATGCCGGCCGGATCGGTGCCGCAGTCGACCACGTCATATTTGATGCCGAGCGGATCGAAGACGCCGGCGATACCCTCGGTCTCGAGCTGCTGGTAGCTGGCGCCGGGCACCTCGACCGGCAGGAACACCTTGTCGCCCTGCTTCACCATCTTGTGGTCGACGAGATACTTGGCCCAGATGGCGCCGGCTTCCTTGAGGTCGGCGCCGACATAGGCCTGGCGTCCGGTTGCCGGATCATCCGTGTTGAAGAACACGATCGAGATGCCGGCTGCCTTGGCGGCCTTCACTTCCTCGGTCCAAAGGCCCGGCTGCGCCGAGGTGGTGGCGATGCCGTCGGGCTTGGCGGCGAGCGCCGAATTGAAGGCTTCCTTCTGCGCCGCCATGTCGCCGCCGCTGAAGGAGATCTTGCAGGTCACCTTGAGCTGGTCGCAGGCCTTGGTGGCGCCGGCATTCCAGTCGATCCAGAACGCGTCCGACGGACCGCCATGCGACAAAAGGTAAAATGTCTTCTGGCCGTCCTGCGCCTGCGCCGTCGAGCCGAAGGCAACGCCGGCAAGTACGGTCGCGGCCGCCGCCAGCTTCAATCCAAACTTCAACATCTCGTTTCCTCCACTGTCATGTCGTGCAAGTGCGGCGCCGCCGCCAACCGGCGGCACCGGACGGTCTCACAGCCCGTTCTCTCGGAACTTCCCGTCGAGGAACTTCTTGGCGCGCGGCACGTCGTCTTCCGACAGATGCTCGATGATGACCGGGATGTTCGGGTGCTTCTCGGCCAGACGCTTGAGGTAGAGATCGTAGTTCAGTGAGCCGAGGCCCGGCGCCGGCAGCTCGATCTCACCAACGCCGCGGAAGGTGTGGCTTTCCATCGCGTCGGCGTCGCCGATATCGGCATGCTTCTCCGACTTGTCGTCGCCCGAGCGCTTCACGTCCTTGGCGTGGGCTATCTTGATCTTGTCAGTCAGCGTGTCGAAGACCTGGTTGAGGATCTGGTCCATCCGGTCGATGTTGTGGGTCTCGAAATAGTTGGTCGGATCCATCAAGAGGCCGAGGCCGGGATGGTCGACCTGCGCGAACATCTTCACTGTCTCCTCGACCGAGCCGACGACGTTGTTGACATAGGTCTCGAGCAGGAAGACCGCGCCGTGGTCGTAAGCCGTCTGGGCAAGGTCCGCGATCACCTTGCGGCATTCCTCGAAGCCTTCCTCGGTCTTGTTTTTCGGGTGATGCACCCAGTCGGACTCGGTATTGTAGGTGCCGGTTTCCGAGATCACGTAAGGCGAGCCGAAATGGCGGGCGTTGCGGATGATCTCCTTGAGATAGCCGACGCGCTTCTCGCGCTCCGCCTTGTCCGGATGGATGATGTTGGTGTAGCCCGACACACAGCAGACCGGCAGGTTGTGGTCGCGGAAGGTGTCCCGCACCTTCTTCGCCTTGTCCTTGGTGATCTGGCCTGCCGACAGGTCGATGTCCTTGAAATGCAGGTCGAGCTGCACCGTGTTGAAACCGAGGCCGCGGATCTTCTGCGCCGTCTCTTCGAGGCCATACGGGAAATAACCCGTGAAAATGCCTGCCTGCATCATGGTGTGAATTCCTCCTTGTAAGCGATTCAGTTGATTCAGTTTGTCGGGATTTCGGAGAGCTTGACGGTGCGGCCGGACGCGATCGAGCGATAGCCAGCCTCAACCAGCGCCATGGTCTTGACGTTGTCGGCGACGGAGAGCGCCGGCGGCGTGCCGGTCTTGACCGCGTGCTGCAGCTGTTCCATCACGCCGATAAAGGCCTGCGGGAACCACATCGTCTCCCAGCTCGGGCTGACCCATTCGCCGCCGGTCGTCTCGGCGGACGCATAGGTCAGCGTCGAGGCAGCACCCGTCGGCCAGCCGATCGTGCCCTTGGCGACGCCCTTGGTGCCGTCGACGCGCCAGTTGATATGCTGGTCGTCGTGATAGCCTTCCTGGCGCGGACCGGACCACACGTCCTCCAGTGACACGGCAAGCACGCCGGACGGGAAGCGCAACGTCGACACCGTGATGCCGTCTGAATGGTCGAAGCGCGTGCGCGGGTCCTTGCGCGTCAGCGTCGTGATTTCGTCGGGATCGCCGAACAGGAAACGCAGCACGTCGAGGTGGTGCACGCTCATATTGGCGAGCGTCAGCCGGTCGTAGTCCTCGAGGAAGGTCTGCCAGTGCGGGATCGCGTGCATGTCGATCTGCGCGAAGACGATGTCTCCAAGCTCGCCAGCGTCGATGATCTGCTTCAGGACGCGCATCGACTGGTCGTAGCGCATGTTCTGGTTGACCGAGAGGATCTTGCCGGATTTGGCCGCCTCGTCGCGCAGCTTGACCGCCTCTTCCACCGTCAGCGCCAGCGGCTTCTGCGCCAGGATCGCCTTGATGTGCTTCTGCTGCAGCGCGTGGCGGATCAACGCCGGCTGCTGGTCCGGCGGAAAGGCAAGGTCGATGATCTCGACTTGTCTGTCCTCGATGAGCTGTTCCGGCGTGTCGTGCACCGTCGGGATACCCCACCGGGTGGCGACCTTCTGGGCATTCGTCTTGGTGCGCGAGGCGATCGCCACCACTGGAAAGCCGGCCTCGTGATAAGCCGCCAGATGGCACTCGGCCATGATCATGCCGGCGCCGACGCAGCCGATCCGATAGTCCTTGGTGCGAACCTTAACGTCCGGCTCGAAGCCTTTGCTTGCCATGTCTTCCTCCCGAAATTCTGTCCGCGCGGCAGCCGTCACAACGCGCCTCCGTCCTGGCCGAAATAATGCACTCTGGCCGGCTCGCAGGATATCGCAACCATCGCATCCGGCCTGATGTCGGGCTGGCCACGCAGCAGTGCCCTCACCCGCGCCTGCCCGGCGGCAAGTGTCACCACGGTGTAGCCGCCAAGCGGCTCGACCTCGAACACCCGCGCCGAGCAGCCCTTGCCCCCGTCCGCCATCTCATCGTCCGCCCACGGCCGGACCTTGATGTCTTCCGGCCTGAGCCCGATCTCGATCGCCTCGACCGGCGCCTTGGCGTCGGCGATGCGGATTGCGCCTTCGGCCGCCTCGACCCCGCCGGCGCCGCGCACCGAGGGCAGGATATTCATCATCGGCGAGCCGAGCATCCGCGCCACATAGGCGCTTGCCGGACGGTCGTAGATCTCGGCCGGTGCGCCGATCTGCCGAATCCGACCATTCTCCAGGATCGCCATGCGGTCGGCGACCGACATCGCCTCCTCCTGGTCGTGCGTGACATAGATCAGCGTCTTGCCCAAATCGCGCTGGATGCGTTTCAGCTCGACGCGAGTCTCCTCGCGCAGCCGCGCGTCGAGCGCCGAGATCGGATCGTCCATCAGATAGGCGGCCGGATCGCGCACCAGGCGCGCGCGATCGCCACGCGCTGCCGCTCGCCGCCGGAAAGTTGGGCCGGCGGCTTGTGCAGGATATGGCCGATGTGGAGCTTGGCGGCGACGTCGGCGAGGCGTTTCTCGATCTCGGCTTCCGCGACCTTGCGCTCGACCAGCGGGAAACGGACATTGTCGCGCGCGCTCATATGCGGGAACAGCGCCAGGTTCTGGAACACCATGGCAACGTTGCGTTTCGCCGGCGAGACGCTGTTCACCGGCTTGCCGCCGATCAGGATCTCGCCCTCGTCCGGAACTTCCAATCCGAGCACCAGGCGCAGGATGGTCGACTTGCCCGACAGCGGCGGGCCGAAGAAGCAGAAGAACTCGTTGTCGTTGACGGTGAACGAGGCGTCGTCGACGGCAAGTGTTTTGCCGTAGCGTTTGGTGACATTGCGGAAAACGATATCGGCCATGTCTCAGCCCGCCCTCACAGCAAGGCCGGTGGCGGCGTCGAAAACGCGCACCGATGAAGCCGGCGGCGCGACGATCGCCGTCTGCCCGATCGACAGCCCCACATCGTTCTCGAACACGGCCTTCACCGCGCTCTCGCCCTCGCCGAGGTGGATGATGGTACGCGCGCCAATCCGTTCGACGAAGCTCACCGGCATCGACAGCCCGCGCTCGGCAAGCGTCACCTGCTCCGGCCGGAAGCCGTAAACCACCTCGCCATGAACCGAGCGCACGGCCGGAGCAATCTCCTCCGGCAAGGGCGGCGTGACGCCGAGCGGTCCGAGATCGACGACCAGCCCGCGATCGCTTGTCGCGGGTCTGCCCTTGAGCAGGTTCATGCCCGGCGCGCCGATGAAGCGGGCGACGAAGACATTGGCCGGATTGTTGTAGACCTCGAGCGGCGTGCGACCTGCTGCAGCACGCCATGGTCCATCACCGCGATGCGGTCGGCCATGGTCATGGCCTCGAGCTGGTCATGCGTGACATACACCATCGTCTGCCTGAACTGGCGCTGCAACTGCTTGAGCTCGGTGCGCATCACCGCTCGGAACGCCGCGTCGACATTGGACAACGGTTCGTCGAGCAGGAAGATCGCCGGCTCCATGATCGCCGAGCGGCCGATCGCGACGCGCTGCAGGATGTTGACCGACAGCCGGTCCGCCTTGCGGTCGAGCAGCGGCGAAAGCTGCAGCATCTCGGCAATGGCACCGACGCGGCGGTCGATCTCGGCCTTGGCGGCGCCGCACATCTTCGGCCCGTAGGCGAGGTTCTGCCGAACCGTCATGTGGGTGAAGATCGCATAGTTCTGGAAGACGAAGCCGACGCCGCGCCGCCCCATCGGCACGCCCGCCATGTCGCGCTCGCCGAACAGGATCTTTCCGCTGGTCGGCTCCTCCATGCCGGCGATCATGTTCATCGTCGTCGACTTGCCGCAGCCGGAAGGCCCGAGCAGCGCCATGAACTCGCCGTCGGCGATTTCGAGGTCCATCGTCTTCAGCGCGGTGAAGTCGCCGAATTTTTTGACCAGGTTCCTGAGGTGGATCGCGCTCATGCCGCCACCTCCCGGGCCTTCGCCATGCGCTTCATGGCGTAGACCGCGACGATCGAGAGCACGATCAGGATGGCGAGAGCGATGGCCGCCACATAGCCCCAGATCAGGTCCTGGGTGGTGACCTTGTAGATGTAGACGGAGATCGTCTCGGTGGCGACGCCGGGGCCGCCGCCGGTCATGATGTAGAGCGTGTCGAAGATCTTGAAGTTCTCGATCACGCGGATCGCCAGCGCGATGATGACGATCGTCTTCATCTTCGGCAGCACGATCGTGGTGAAGCGCTGCCACGCATTGGCGCCGAGCAGCGTCGCCGCCTTCATCTGGTCCTCCGGCACGCCGACCAGGCCGGCGAGCAGGATCAGGAACATCAGCGGCGTCCACTGCCAGATGTCGGCGATCATGACCGCGATCAGCGCCAGGTTCGGATCCGAAAGCCAGGCGATAGTGACGGGCGTGCCGACGATCCGCGACAGGATGTCGTTCACCGGGCCGCCCGACTGGAACAGCATGAAGAACATGTAGCCGGCGACCGCGGGCACGACCATCATCGGCATCAAGAGGATCGAATAGAAGATGCGCTTGCCTGGAAAGTCGTCCACGAACAGCGTCGCCAGCGCCAGGCCGAGCAGGAACTCCGCCGGCACGCAGACGAGCATTACGATCGCCGTGCGCCGCAGGGCGCTCCAGAAGCGCGTGTCGGCCGCAAGGTCGGTGTAGTTGGCGAAACTGTTCCACATCTCCCAGGCGTTCCACCACCCGATGCCTGAAAGCGGCGACCAGTCGGTGACACTGATGTAGAGCTGCATCAGGAGCGGGAAGGCCGAGATGAACAGCACCAGGATCTGCGCCGGCAAGGTCAGCCGGAAGCCCAGCCGCGCGCCTTCGTCCCGCGGGGCCGGCTTGGCGCGCCCGATGCCCATCTCGTCCTCCGAAATCGTCGCGGTCGCGGCGCTCATTGCTTGAGCGCTCCGAAGGTCAGTCCGCGCACCAGATGGCGCTGGATGGCGATGCCCATGATCACCGGCGGCACCGCCGCGATCAGGCCGAGCGCGGCCTTGGCGCCGTAGAGCTGTCCGGTCATCGATGACGACAGCGATGCCATGTAGACGGGGATCGTCACCCATTCGCGGGTCGTCAGAAGCAGCGCGATGAGATAGTCCGACCAGTTGAGGATGAAGACGAAGAGCGCGGCACTCGCCAGCGGCGCACGCATCATCGGCAGCGTGATGCGCGTGAAGACACGCAGCCGCGAGCAGCCCTCGACAAGCGCCGCCTCCTCGATCTCGCGCGGCATGTCATCGAAAAATGTCTTCATCAGCCAGAAGGCGAAGGGCAGCGTGACGATGCCGTAGATCAGCGCCAGGCCCCACCAGCTGTCGGTGAAGTTCAGGAACGACCACATGATCATCACCGGGATCATGACGGCCATCGGCGGAAACAGCCTCAGCTGGATCAGCGCCAGCGGCAGGTTCTGGCCGGAGCCGAAACGCGACAGGCCGTAAGCAGCCGCGGTGCCTGCCGACATGGCGATCGCGGTCCCGAACACTGCCGAGAGCAGCGACGAGAGGATCGGCTTGAGCGCCGTGCGGTCGAGCGCCACGATCAGGCTGTTGGTGGACTCGCCGAACACGAACTGGAAATTGGCAAGCGTCGGGTTCTTCGGCCACCAGGTCAGGTCGGCGCCGGTCGCCGACCATTCGCCGATCGGCTTGAAGGCCATCGACGCCATCCACAGGATCGGCACCAGCGTCACCGCCATGGCCGCGAAGATCGCGGCGTAGCGGAAGATCTCGAAAGGAACGGAACGCTTCATCTGGCTGCTTTGCTGGTGGCGTTGTTTCGAAGGGGAGGAGCGCTCGCCCCTCCCCTCCAGTTCTGATCCAGGGAGACGGATCAGGCGATCGAATCGAGAACCGTCGGCCAGGCCTCCTTGTTGGTCTTGATGGCTTCGAGGAGCTTGTCCTCACCGGTGCGCCGCGCGATCTTCTTCCACTCGGCCTCGGTGTCGGCCATGGCCTGCTCGGGTGTCTTGGCCTTGGTCAGCGCGGCGACGAGATTCTCGTCGAGCGCATTGTGGAAGGCCGTCGCGCCCGGATAGTTGATGGTCGGCACGGTGCGCGCTACCGTCCCGCGCACCACGTCCATGTGGTAGGCGTGATAGGTCTGGCGGACCAGCGGATCGGAGAAGTCCGACAGGCGGAACGGATCGAAATAGCCGCCCGGATTGGCCGTCATCCAGGCATAGATGCGGCTCGATCCCAACCACTGCAGGAAGAGATAGCAGGCTTCCGGATTCTTGGACTGCGCCGAGACCGAAGCCGACAGGTTGAGCCACAACACAGAGCGACTGACCAGCTTGCCGTCGATCTCGCGACCAGGCGGCAGCATCGATCCGATCTTGCCGGTGACAGCCGAATCCTTGTTGCCGGCGTTGTCGAGGAACTTCGGCAGGTTGGAGAAGGCGCAGGTCATCGCCGCTCCGCCCTTGGCGAAGTTGCCGTACTGCTCCGGCCAGCCCCACGAGATCGCGTCCGGCGAATGATGCGCCAGCGAATCGACATATTCCTTCGTCGCCGCGATGCCCTGCTCGGAATTGATCAGCGGCTTGCCCGCGTCGTCGAACAGGTACTGGTTGGGCGAGGCCATCGAGACGTAGCGCTGGTACCAGTTGGTGTAGCCCCAGCCCTGGTTGCGCAGGTCGGTCGATCCGAACAGGCCCTTGTCCGGGCGATGGAAGAAGGCGGCGATGTCGCCATGCTGCTTCCAGGTCCTGGGCGGCGCGAGATCGTAGCCATACTTGTCCTTGAAGGCCTTCTTCTCAGCCTCGTCGCCGAACAGGTCGGTGCGGTAGACCCAGGTCTGGAAATCGCCGTCCAGCGACACGCCATAGGTCGAGCCGCGATACTGGTTGAGCAGCGAAACGCCCTTGGCGCCGTTGACGTAACCGCGCTCCGGATCGTCCCATTCCGGCTTGTGCTGGGCGACGAAGTCGTCGAGCTTGATGATGCCGCCGGTCTCGGCGAGGTCGCCGAGGCGGTTCCACTCGACGGCATAGATGTCATAGGCCCCACCCTTGGTGGAGATATCCTGCATCGTCTTGGTGAATTCCTGGCCGTTCGGCACACCGACGATTTCGAGCGGAATGCCGGTTTCCTTTTCCCAAAAGTCCTTGATCGACGGCGCGCCCGCCGGGAACGGCTGCGTCAGCTGGCCGATCGAGCCGTCCGACAGGCCGAGCACGATCTTGGCCGGCGCCTTGCCGGCGCCCTTCATCGCCTTGATCGTTTCGATGGCGCGCCCTTCCGGCGTGTCCGGCCCGTACTGGTAGCGCTCGGCGCCGTCGAAACCGGTCGGGCCGCCGATCATGCCGGGCGCCAGCGCGTCGGCCGCAAAGGCACGGCCCGGGCGAATGAACTGCGGGGCAAAGCCAGTCGCGGCGACAAACACCGCCGCCTTTCCTCCGGACGCCAGCAGACGGCGCCGCGAGACGCGGATCAAATCAGTCATTGGAACTCCTCCCTCAAGGGCCTGTTCCTCCATGGCCCTTATGAGGGATATTGACGGAACCATATCGAGCCTGTCAACATCATAAATACTCAAAACACGTCATAAGATCGCAAATGAGGGAGAGAATGCAGTCCGCCGAGCCAGTCACATCGCACCTATTGCGTGGTTTTGAGGGATTCTTGCGTCGGCTCGGCCGGCCTTGCCGGGCCTTAGCTACCTTATGTAACGCGTCGGCTTGCATGCGGGCCAAGGCCGATTACATCATTTCACATCAGAATCGCGGCTGCGGCTGAGCGGTTTGCCGGAACGGATTGGCAGCTGCATGATTTTGATGCTTGCGATGAGGTGCTCGACGTGCGGTCAACCCTGACAGACATAGCCCGGGAAGCCGGCGTTTCTCCCGCCACGGTCGACCGTGTGCTCAACAACCGTCCCGGTGTGCGGGCGCGCACGCGCGAGATCGTCATCGAGATGGCGCAGCGCCTTGGCTACATTGCCGAGACCCCGAACGGAACGCCGCAACGAACCGTGCCGGGTCAGACGATCAGGCTCGACTTCGCGCTGCCCGCCGGCACCAACTCCTTCATCAAGCTGCTGCATCGCCACATCGAGGCGCAGGCGCTGACGCGGCCCGATCTCGATGTCCGCGTGACGACGATCGAAGGCTTCAATCCCGACCGGCTCGCCCGCCTGCTGCAGGATCTGCACGGCCAGACGCAAGGGGTGGGCGTCATCGCGCTCGACCATCCGACGGTGCGCGAGGCGATCCGCTCGCTGTCGGCCAGCGACGTCAAGGTCGTCACCATCGCCTCCGACATCCTGCACGTGCCGCGCGTCGCCTATATCGGCATCGACAACCGCGCCGCAGGCCGGCTGGCCGGCTATCTGCTCAACCGCTTCATGGGAGCCGGTCGTCCGGGCAAGGTCGCGCTGTTCGCCGGCTCGCTCGCCTACCGCGGCCATGAGGAGCGCGAGATGGGCTTTCGCCATATCCTGGCGGAGGAATCGCCCAACCTCGAGATCGTCGAGATGCGCGAGATGCTCGACGACCGCGAGAAGGCCTATTCGGAAGCCTCCGCGCTGCTCGAGCGCCACCCCGACCTTGCCGCCATCTACAATGTCGGCGCCGGCAACACCGGTATTGCCCGCGCGCTCAAGGAGCGCGGACGCGCGAAAGACATCCTCTTCCTCGGCCATGAGGTGACTGACGGCACCAAGGAGCTCCTGCTCGACGGCACGCTCGATGCGGTGATCGACCAGAACCCGCGTGTCGAGGCGCGCGAGGCGCTCAATATCCTGTCCCATGCCGTCAGGGGGTTGCCCTACGAACTGCACCAGCCGCGGCTGCAGGTGATCTTTCGCGAAAGCATCCCGGAGATTTGAAGCTCTCAAACGAAGAAGAACGCCTTGTCGATGGCCTTGCCCAAAGTGGCACGGCTGGGTGATAAGATTTGCGTTCGCAATGCGAGCTTTCTTCCGCCTCCGGAGCCGCCCCCATGGTCAAGTTCCTGCCGCTGAAACAGGCCGTCGCGGAGAACCTTCATGACGGCGATAGCACCGCCTTCGAGGGCTTCACCCATCTGATCCCGACCGCCGCCGCGCATGAAGCGATCCGCCAGGGCATTCGCGATCTGACGCTGATCCGCATGACGCCAGACCTCATCTGTGACCAGATGATCGGCATGGGCATGGCACGGAAGATCGTCTTCTCCTATCTCGGCAATCCGGGCGTCGGCCTGCTCAGGCGCGTTCGCGACGCCATCGAGAACGGCTTTCCGCGCGCGATCGAGGTCGAGGAGCACAGCCACGCCGGCATGGCCAACGCCTATGAGGCGGGTGCCGCCGGCTTGCCCTGCGCGGTGTTTCGCGGCTATCGCGGTGTAAGCCTTGCCGAGGTCAATCCCAACATCAAGTCAGTCACCTGCCCGTTCACCGGCGAGGCGCTGGCCGCCGTTCCGGCGATCCGGCCTGACGTGACTTTCATCCACGCGCAGAAAGCCGACCGGAAGGGCAATGTGCTGGTCGAAGGCATCATCGGCATCCAGAAGGAAGCGGTGCTTTCAGCAAAGCGCGCCGTGGTCACGGTCGAGGAAGTGGTCGACAATTTCGATGGCCTCCACCCCAACCTAACCGTGCTGCCGAGCTGGACGATCGCGGCGATCGCGGTCGTGCCCGGCGGCTCCCACCCCTCCTACACGCACGGCTATTATGGGCGCGACAATGCCGCCTATCTCGAATGGGACGAGATTGCCGCCGACCGCGACCGCTTCCAGGCCTGGATGCGGAAGAACGTCATCGAGAGCGGGCCGGACGACTTCGCCGCCCGCGTCGAGCATCTGAGGAAAGCCGCATGAGCGACGCCGACAATCTGGGCTTCACCCCCAACGAGATGATGACGATCGCCGCCAGCCGCGCGCTGCGAAACGAGGATGTCTGCTTCGTCGGCATCGGCGCGCCGTCGGCAGCCTGCAACGTCGCGCGGCTGACGCACGCGCCGGACATCACCCTGATCTACGAGAGCGGCACCATCGGCACCGCGCCCCACGTTTTGCCGCTATCGATCGGCGACGGCGAATTGTGCGAGACGGCGGTCACCACGGTCTCGGTGCCGGAGATGTTCCGCTACTGGCTGCAGGGCGGCCGCATCTCCATCGGTTTCCTGGGCGCGGCGCAGCTCGACAGGTTCGGCAACATCAACACCACCGTCATCGGCGATTATGCGCATCCCAAGACGCGGCTGCCCGGCGGCGGCGGCGCGCCGGAAATCGCCACGCTATCGAAACAGGTCTACATCACCATGGCGCAGTCGAAGCGCGGCATGGTCGAGAAGATCGACTTCTTTACCTCCTTCGGCCACGGCGAAGGCGGCGACCACCGCCGGCGCCTTGGCATCGACACGGCCGGCCCGACGCTTTTGATCACCGACCTCGCCATCTGGAAGCCGGACCCGATCACCAAGGAATTCACCGTCGTGTCGTTGCATCCGGGCGTCACCCGCGAGCAGGTTCAGGCGACCTGTGGCTGGGTCGTAAAATTCGCCGAGGCCCTTGACGAGACGCCGGCGCCGACGGAACTCGAGCTGAAGACATTGCGCGACCTGCAGGCCCGCACCAAGGCCGCGCATGCGGGAACCGCCAGAGGGAAAGCAGCATAGATGACTGACGCCTTCATCTGCGACTACATCCGCACGCCGATCGGCCGCTTCGGCGGTGCGCTGTCTTCGGTGCGGGCCGACGATCTGGCCGCCATTCCGCTGAAAGCTTTGGTCGAACGCAACTCGGGGGTCGACTGGGCGGCGGTCGATGACCTCGTTTATGGCTGCGCCAACCAGGCCGGCGAGGACAACCGCAACGTCGCGCGGATGGCGCTTCTGCTTGCCGGCCTGCCGCAGGACATTCCGGGCTCGACCGTCAATCGCCTGTGCGGCTCCGGCATGGACGCCGTCACCATCGCCGCGCGCGCCATCAAGGCCGGCGAAGCCGAGCTGATGATTGCCGGCGGCGTGGAATCGATGAGCCGCGCGCCCTTCGTCATGCCCAAAGCCGACGCCGCCTTCTCGCGCAATGCCGAGATTTACGACACCACCATCGGCTGGCGCTTCGTCAATCCGTTGATGAAGAGGCAGTACGGCGTCGATTCCATGCCGGAGACCGGCGAGAACGTCGCCGAGGATTTTTCCGTCAGCAGAGCCGACCAGGACGCTTTCGCCGTGCGCAGCCAGGACAAGGCGGTCGCGGCGCAAGCCAATGGCCGGCTGGCGAAGGAAATCACGCCCGTCACCATCCCGCAGAAGAAGGGCGATCCGGTCGTGGTGGCGAAAGACGAGCATCCACGCGCGGGCACGACCATCGAGGCGCTGGCGAAACTGCCGACGCCGTTCCGACAAGGCGGCACGGTGACGGCTGGCAACGCCTCCGGCGTCAATGACGGCGCGGCCGCCTCATCGTCGCTTCGGAAGCGGCCGCGAAGAAACATGGCCTGACGCCGATCGCCCGCATCCTTGGCGGCGCGGTCGCCGGCGTCGCGCCACGCATCATGGGCATCGGCCCGGCGCCAGCCACGAAGAAGCTCTGCGCCCGTCTCGGCCTGACGCCGCACCTGTTCGACGTGATCGAGCTCAACGAAGCCTTCGCCTCGCAAGGCATCGCCGTGCTGCGTCAGTTGGGCATCGCCGAGGACGCTGCCCACGTTAATCCGAACGGTGGCGCCATCGCGCTTGGTCATCCGCTTGGCATGTCGGGCGCGCGCATCACCGGAACTGCAGCGCTCGAGCTGCGCGAACGCGACGGCAAGCTTGCTTTAGCCACCATGTGCATCGGCGTCGGCCAGGGTATCGCGATCGCGCTGGAACGGGTTTGACCGCTTCCGCCGATCAGTAAGGCAGACCGACATAGTTTTCAGCGAGCGCGGTGGAAGCGGCCCTGGAGTTCACGAGATAGTCGAGCTCGGCTTCCTGGATACGCTGGCCGAACTCGCCCGCCTCGGGGAAGCGGTGCAGGATCGTCGTCATCCACCAGGAGAAGCGCACCGCTTTCCAGACACGCGCCAGCGCTTTGGCTGAGTAGGCGTCGAGCCCCGCCTCCGACTTGTCACGATAAAATTCACGAAGCCCGGCAAAGAGATAGCGCACGTCGCTGGTAGCGAGGTTGAGGCCCTTGGCTCCGGTCGGCGGCACGATATGGGCGGCATCGCCGACCAGGAACAGTCTGGCGAAGCGCATCGGCTCGGCGACGAAGGAGCGCAACGGCGCGATCGACTTCTCGAAGGACGGACCGGTGGTGATGGCCTCCGCCGTCTGCGGCGGCAGTCGCCGGCGCAACTCATCCCAAAAGCGATCGTCCGACCAGGCCTCGACGCGCTCATCCGCCGGGACCTGCACATAGTAGCGGCTGCGCTTCGGCGAGCGCATCGAGCACAGCGCAAAGCCGCGCTCGTGATTGGCATAGATCAATTCATGATCCGCCGGCGGCACCTCCGCCAGCACGCCCAACCAGCCGAACGGATATTGCCGCTCGAAGGTCTTCAGCGCGCCTTCCGGCACCGACCCGCGGCTGACCCCATGATAGCCGTCGCAGCCGGCGATGAAATCGCAGTCGACGCGATGGCTGACGCCGTCCTTCTCATAGATGACGAAAGGCGCTGCACCGCCAAAATCACGCAGCGCGACATTCGCGGCCTCGTAAACGGTGGCGAGCCCCGTCGCCTCGCGCTTGTCCATCAGATCATGCGTCACCTCGGTCTGGCCGTAGACGGTGACATGCTTTCCGCCTGTCAGGCCCGTGAGATCGATGCGGTGCAGGCGCCCATCGAAGGCGAGCGAGATGCCGGAATGCGATAGGCCTTCGGTATGCAGCCTATGCGCGGCACCCGCCTCGCCGAGCAGATCGACCGTGCCTTGCTCCAGCACGCCGGCGCGCACGCGGCCAAGCACATGCTCGCGGCTCGAACGCTCGAGGATGATCGTCTCGACGCCGATGGTGGCGAGCAACTGGCCGAGCAGCAGACCTGATGGCCCGGATCCGACGATAGCGACCTGCGTTCGCATCAGTGGCCAAGGCTTTCGATCTGCGCGGCAAGCTCGGCCGCAAGCCTGAGCGCGGCTGCCGTCGCCACCGCCATCTGCGGCAGGATCAGCCACTCCAGCATCCAGGCCGCACCCGACCGCTCCTGTTCATGCACCAGCGCCTGATGCATGCCCGAGAGTTGGACGGCGTTGAAGCGCGCTAGCGCCACCAGCGCTTCCGCCTTCACCGGGTTCTGCTTGTGCGGCATGGCCGACGAGCCGCCACCGTCGGAGACTTTGATGTCGGTGCCCATCTGCGCCATCAGCGCGACATCCTGGCCGAACTTGCCGAGGCTGCCGGTAACGAGCGACAGCCAGCCGGCGAACTCGGCGAGCCCGTCGCGCTGGCTATGCCATTGCGGCCCATCGCCAAGGCCGAGCTTGGCAGCGAGCGCAGCGCGCACAGCTACTCCCTTGTCGCCAAGCTTTTCCAGCGTGCCGGCCGCACCGCCGAGTTGCACGACAAGCAGCCGACCGGATTGTTCCTTCAAGCGCTGCTGATGACGCTCTAGCGGCGCCCGCCACGCAGCGACCCGATCTCCCACCGTGATCGGAATCGCCGGCTGCATGCGCGTCATCGCCATCAGCACCCTGCCCCCGAACTCCTGTTCGAGGTTGGCAAGGCGCAGGATGTTTTCGCTGAGCAGCAGGCCGATATGCTCCATCGCTTGGCGCAGGCGCAGCACCAGCGAGGTGTCGATGACATCCTGCTGGTCGCGCCGAAATGAATGAATTCGCCATGCGGTTCGCCGACCGCCGCCCTGATCTGGCGCACCAGTTCCGGCACCACGACGCTATCCTTGGCGACGCCGGCGCGCAGCTTTGCGGTGTCTGGCCGGAACGTGGCCAGTGCCTTGACGATCGCCGCCGCGGCCTCGCGCGGGATCACGCCGCATTCGGCCTCCGCCTCGGCCAGCATGCGCTCGAAACTCAGCATCGCGTCGATGTCGGCTTCCAGAGAGAAATACTGCGCGGTCACCTCATCGCCGATGAGAGCCGAAAGCAGCGGATGATCGAAGGGTGACACGGTCATGAGCGGCCACGGTCAGCTGTCGAAGAAGACCGTCTCCTTCTCGCCTTGCAGATGGACATCAAAGACGAAAACGTCGCCCTGGCGTTCGGCGACCAGCGTCGGCACGCGCACGCGGTGCTCGATGCGGGCAAGGATCGGATCCTCGGCATTCGCCTTCTCCTCGTCGGAAAAATAGAGGCGTGTGTGCAGGCCGATATTGATGCCGCGCGCCACGATCCACAGCGTGATATGCGGCGCCATCAGCCGGCCATCGCGGAACGGCACGCGTCCAGGCTTGATAGTCTGGAATACGCAGAGACCGGTTTCCATGTCGGTCGGCTGACGGCCCCAGCCCAAAAAATTCGGATCGGCCGTGCCGCGCAATTCGCCGGGCGAGTTGTAAAGCCCGCCAGCGTCCGCCTGCCAGATCTCGACCAGCGCATCCTTGAGCGGCGTGCCGGTGCCGTCGAGCACGCGGATGCGCAGCTCGATGCGCTCGCCCCTGGTCTGGTCGTTGACCATGATCGAGCCGAGATCGTTTTTGTAGACACCGCCGATGCCGCAGAAATTGGGCGTCAGCCCGATATGCACATAAGGCCCCGCGGTCTGCGAAGGGCTTTCCTTCAGCCGGTCGAGCGACTGCACCATCAATTGCCCTCCAGCCTGTTCTCGAACAATGTCGAGCAGCGACCGCGCAGCACGATATCGAACTTGTAGGCAAGCGCGTCCATCGGGATCGTCGACTGCATGTCGAGCATGGCTATCAGCGCTTCCACGGCCGCCTTGTCGCGAATGCCGCCCACGATCGGACAACGCCAGATTAACGGATCGCCCTCGAAATACATCTGCGTGATCAGCCGTTGCGCGAAGCCGTGGCCGAACACCGAAAAATGGATATGCGCCGGCCGCCAGTCGTTCGGGCCGTTCGGCCAGGGATAGGGACCGGGCCTGACGGTGCGAAAGGCATAGCCGCCGTCCTCGCCGGTGATGGTGCGGCCGCAGCCGCCGAAATTCGCATCGAGCGGCGCCAGATACCCATCCTTCTTGTGGCGGTAGCGGCCGCCGGCATTGGCCTGCCAGAATTCGAGCAGCACGCCGGGCACGCCCTTGCCCCGTTCGTCGATCACCCTTCCATGGACGATGATGCGCTCGCCCATCGCGCTCTCGCCGGGCTTGGCGAAATTATGGATCAGGTCGTTGTCGAGTTCGCCGAGCATCGCATGGCCGAACACCGGCCCCGTGAGCTCCGACAGCGTGTTGTCGAAGGCGATCAACGCCTTTTGCGGCGAGCGCAGCACCGAGCTCTTGTAGCCCGGCGTGAACGCCGGCGGATGCCATTGGCGGTCGCGCTGGAAGAAGGCGCCGGTCTCCGACGTCCGATTGGAGCCGGGCTCAGCCATGGGCTCCGTCCATCTGCGCAAACACTTCCTTGGCGATCTTGAAGGCGCGGTTAGCCGCCGGCACGCCGGCATAAATCGCGACATGCAGGAAGGCTTCGCAGATGTCCTCCCGCGAGGCGCCGGTGTTGGCTGTGGCGCGCACATGCATGGCCACTTCCTCGTCATGGCCAAGGGCTGCAAGCAGCGCCAGCGTGACGATCGAGCGCTCGCGCTTCGACAGGCCGGGACGTGCCCATACCGTCCCCCAGGCAGCTTCGGTGATGAGCTGCTGGAACGGCTGGTCGAAATCGGTCGCCGCATCGACAGCGCGGTCGACATGCGCTTCGCCGAGCACGGAGCGGCGAACCTCGAGCCCGTTTCGGTATCGGCTGGTATTCTTTGAGTCGTCATCCATGGGCATGCTTTCCCTCAGGCAACGAGGCGACGAAGTCGCGGATCAGAGCGGTGAGCGCGTCGGGCTGCTCGATGCAGGGAATGTGCCCGGCGCCACGGATCACCTCGAAGCGTGCGCCGGGGATCAACTCCGCCAGAGAGCGGACGAGATCGGGCGGCGTCGAGCCGTCCTGGTCGCCGACGATGCAGAGCGTCGGCACCGCGATACTGCGCGCGCTGTTGGTGAAATCGGCGTCGCGGACCGCCATGCAGGTGCCGATATAGCCGGTCAGCGCCTGCCTGGTCAGCATATTGCGGCAGCCGGCAAGCTCGGCCGCGCGATTGGCATGGAAATCCGGTGTGAACCACACTTTGAGCACACCGTCGGCGATCGCCTCGATGCCGTCGCGCTCGACCGTTGCGATACGCGCGTTCCAACTTTCGGCGGTGCCTATTCTGTGCGCGGTGTCGCTGAGTATCAACGCCTCGATGAGCTCTGGCCGGCGGGCATAGAGCCCCTGCGCGACCATGCCGCCGACGGACAGGCCGAAGAGCACCACCTTGTCGAAGCCGAGGTGGTCGATAAGCGCGTTCAGATCGTCGACATGGTCGTCGATAGAACGCTCGCCGCCGCCGTTGTCGGAAAGCCCGTGACCGCGCTTGTCGTAGACCAGCATCGGCATTTCGCCGGCAAGCCGCGCGACAACGTCGTCCCAGATCCGGAAGTCGGTGCCTAGCGAATTGATGAAGACGATCGGACGCGCGGTACCCGTCGCTTCGAAGGTGCGGTAGTGAAGCGTGACGCCGCCTATGCTGACGAATGGCACAATTTCAATCCTCCACGGTGACATTGCACCAGTTGGCGGCTCAAGAAAATGATATTTGGCCACGTTTCATCGACTTCGCCGTTCTGGCATCACCGTTCGTCCTAGAGCCACGGATAGCAATGACTTCAAAACGCAACGTCCTTTTCATCATGTGCGACCAGTTGCGGTTCGACTATCTGAGCTGCGCCGGACACAAGAGCCTGACGACGCCGAACATCGACCGGCTTGCCGGCCGTGGTGTGCGCTTCACCAACGCCTATGTGCAGTCGACGGTGTGCGGTCCCTCGCGTATGAGCGCCTATACCGGCCGCTATGTCCGTTCGCACGGCTCGACGCATAACGGCGTGCCGCTGAGGGTCGGCGAGCGACGCTGGGCGACCACCTGCGCGAGGTCGGCGTGCGCACGGCGCTGATCGGCAAGACGCACATGGCCGCCGATGAGGAAGGCATGGAACGCCTCGGCATTGCCAGGGATTCGATCATCGGCGTGCGCGTCGCCGAATGCGGCTTCGAGCCGTTCGAGCGCGACGACGGCCTCCACCCTTCGACCAGCTACGACCCCGATCCGGCCTACGACAGCTATCTGCGCGAGCACGGCTTCGAGGCCGCCAATCCATGGGAGCATTGGGCGAATTCCGGCGAAGGCGAGAACGGCGAGAATTTCAACGGCTGGCTGCTCGTCCATGCCGACAAGCCGACGCGCATTCCGGACGAGCATTCCGAAACGCCCTACATGACGCGCCGCGCCATGCGCTTCATCGAGGAGGCCGAAGCCAAGGGCGAGGCCTGGTGCGCGCATCTTTCCTACATCAAACCGCACTGGCCCTATATCGTGCCAGCGCCCTATCACGACATGTATGGCAAGGCGGACATCCAGCCGCCGATCCGCAGCGAGGCGGAGCGCGTCTCGCCAAATCCGATTTTTGAGGCCTTCCAGCAAGAGCGCTACTCGAAGAACTTCTCGCGCGACGAGGTCCGCGAGACGGTCATCCCTTCCTACATGGGCCTGATCAAGCAGATCGACGACCAGCTCGGCCACCTGTTCGACTTCATGGAAAAGCGCGGCCTGTTCGAGAAGACGCTTGTTGTGTTCACCTCGGACCATGGCGACTATCTCGGCGACCATTGGCTCGGCGAAAAATACCTGTTCCACAACGTGGCGGTGAAGGTGCCGATGATCGTCTACGATCCGCGTCCCGAGGCCGACGCCACGCGCGGAACGACGTCGGACGCATTGGTCGAGATGATCGATCTCGCGCCGACCTTCCTCGACTATTTCGGCGGCAAGGCCAAGCCGCATATCCTTGAAGGCCGCTCGCTGCTGCCCTTGCTTTCCGGCGAACGGAAGAGCCTCCGCAGCCACGCGATCAGCGAATACGACTACAGCGGCGACGCCGCGCGGCTAAAGCTCGCCATGCCGGTGTCGGGCTGCAAGCTCTACATGGTGACCGACGGCCGCTTCAAACTCGTCCATGGCGAGGGCGTGCCGCCGATGTTCTTCGATCTCGAGAATGACCCCGGCGAGTTGCGCGACCTCGGCCGGAAGCCGTCGGCGGCAGCCGACATCGAAAGAATGCGCAAAGCGCTGATGCGCTGGCTGGCGCTGCCCAACAACCGCGTCACCGTCCCCGACGAATGGCTGACCGAGATCGACGACAAGATCGGGCATTTCGATCCGATCGTCGGCTCCGGCGTGCTGATCGGCTACTGGGACGAGGCCGAGCTTGCCGAACAGCAGGAAGCGCGCCGCCGCTGGCTGGCGCGCCGGGGCGGCAAGTAGGACTCACCTATCCGAGCGTCAGCCCGGCCTTCTTCGCTTCCTCCCGCAGGAAGGGCAGGCCGACCTCGATGACGTCGCGGGGATCTTCCGCCACCGGCCGCCACACCGCGAGCCCGCCGGCGATGTCGACGTCGACATGGTTCATGCTTTCGAGCGTGATCGCGCCCTCGTAGCCGATATCGGCGATCGCCTTCATGCAGGCTGCCCAGTTCAGCATGCCACGCCCCGGCACGCCGCGATTGGCCTCCGACACATGCACATAGCCGAGGAAGGGCGCCGCCGCCTCGAATCCGGAGGCAAAGCTCTCCTCTTCGATATGCATGTGGTAGGTGTCGAGATGGATGAAGATGTTGTCGGCGCCGATCCGCTCGATGATCCGTGCCGCGTCGATGCCGCGGTTGATCAGATGCGTCTCGTAGCGGTTGCATGGCTCTATGCCGAGCTTCAGGCTGCGCGACTTCGCCGACTTCGCCGCGCGGTCGAGGAAGCGGCACATGCCGTCGATCTCCCTCTGCGTTGGCGCGCGCCCGGTCGTCTTGCCGATCGTGCCATAGGTGACGCCGCCGAGCGCTTCGGCGCCCACTTCGTTGCAGACCTTGAAGGCCGGTTGCAGGAAGTCGAGCGCTTCCTCCGGCCGCTCGACCACATCGAGCGAGCGCGGCAGCCCAAGCGACGGGATGAGCTGCACGCCATAGTGGTTGGCGAAGCCGCGCGTGCGCTTGGTGTCGATTTCCTCGGGGCGCAGCAGCGGGATCTCCATCAAGCCGATGCCGAGCTCCTTCAGCCGGTCCATCTGCGGCTCGATGCGGGCGAGGTCCCAGACTGGGGCGATGGCGAAAGTGTGCAGTCCGAAAACGTTCATATCAGCCTCGTTGCTCGTGCGCCGCCGCTGCGGCCGTATCGCCGCCGCCGACAATGCGGCTGACGACTTCGTTCATATTGGTCTTGGCGGTGACGAGATCGGCATCCGCGCGGCCGTGGCGCAGCACGACGATGCGGTCGGTGACCGACAGCACGTCGTTCAGCCGGTGCGAGATCAGGATGACGGCAATGCCTTCCGACTTCAGCCGCCGGATCAGGTCGAGCACGCTCTGCACCTCGCGCACCGCAAGGGCGGCCGTCGGCTCGTCCATGATGACGAGCTTCGGGTTGAAGGTGAGCGCCCGCGCAATCGCCACTGTCTGCTGCTGGCCGCCGGAGAAGGAGCCGACCGAGCGGCTGATCGACGGCAGGTGCGCGCCGAGCCGCTCGATCATGCGCGCCGCCTGACGATCCATCTCGGCCTTGTCGACGAAGCCGGGGAACAGGCCGAACATCCGTTTCGTCGGCTCGCGGCCAAGGAAGATGTTCGACGCCACGTCCTGTTGTTTGGCGAGCGAAAGATCCTGGTAGATCATCTCGATGCCTAGGCGGCGCCGCTGGCCGGGATCGAGGCCGAGGATGTCCTTGCCGTCGAATTCGATCGAGCCGGTGTCGGCCCGGTAGATGCCGGTGATGGTCTTCATCAGCGTCGACTTGCCGGCGCCGTTGTCGCCGACCAGCCCGACCACCTCGCCGGCCGCGACCGACAGGTCGACGCCGTGCAGCACGTCGACCGCGCCGAAGCTCTTGCGGATGTTGTGGAGCGAAAGCAGGGTCATACGCGCGACTCCTTCCGCACCTGGTACTGGTCGATGAAGACCGCAAGGATCAGCACCGCACCGATCGCCATCTGCTGGTAGTAGGACTGCACGGCAAGCAGCGTCAGCCCGTTCTGCAGCACGCCCATGATCAGCGCGCCGATCATCGTGCCGAGGATCGACGCGCGGCCGCCGAAAAGGTTGGTGCCGCCGATGATCGCCGCGGTGATCGCGGTGAGCTCGTAATTGATGCCGGCCGTCGGATCGCCGGCATTGACGCGGGCGGTGAAGAGCAGGCCGGCAAGCCCGGCGAGCGCGCCGGAGAGCGTGTAGATGATGCGGCGGTGATGCTCGACGCGGATGCCGGCGGCGCGCGCAGCGCCCTCGCTGTCGCCAAGCGCCAGCGTGTGGCGGCCGAAGCGCGTATAGGCGAGCACGCAATGCGCGACGATCGCCGTCAGCACGAAGATGATGACCGGCATCGGAGTGCCGAGCGGCCTCCCTTGCCCGATATAGACGATCTCGGGCGGCAGGCCGTAGATCGCCCTGCCTTGCGAGATGACGAGCGCCAGCCCGCGCGCCAGGCCCAGCATGCCGAGCGTGACGATGAAGGCCGGCACGAAGGCGCGGGTGACCAGTTGCCCGTTGATGTAGCCGGCAATCGCGCCGGCGAGGATGCAGGCGATCACCGCGAAGACCGATGGCCAGCCGAGATTGACGGCCACGAAGGCACCCGCCACGCCGGCGAGGCCCATGACGGAACCGAGCGAAAGGTCCAGCCCGCCCGAGCCGATGACGAAGGTGGCGGCGATCGCCAGCACGCCGATCGTCGAGGTCGCAAGCAGGATGTTGAGGAAATTGCTGAGCGACAGAAAGAACGGCGACAGCAGCGCCATCGCCGCGCTCAGCAAGACAAGCACCAGCAGCGACTCCAGCCTAATGTGGAGCCGTTCGACGGATGCGCGCTGCACCCGAGCCCAGAAACCGGGCTGCGCCGTTTCGGAAGCCATTTCGTTGCACCTTTGACAAGGGTGTAAGGCAGTAGGCAGTGGGGCTTAGGCAGTAGAGGGAGATCAGACGTTTTCGCCCGTGGAACATGCCGACTGCTCACCTACTGCCTACTGCCCAATCCCTACTGCCTATTGCCTCACTTCACGTACTGCAGCATCGGCTCCTTGCCGGCGTCGAGCACGTCCTTGGTCAGCACCAGGGTGGGCACGGCGATGCTTTCCTCGACCTTCTCGCCGGCCAGCGCCTTCTTGACGTTCTCGACCGCCTGCTTGCCGACCAGGTAGGGCAGTTGCGCGACGGAAGCGTTGAGGCGGCCTTCCTTGATCGACTTCACCGCATCGACATTGCCGTCGACGCCGATCATCGTCACCTGCTGGCCCTTGCCGGCCGCGTAGACCGATTCAACGGCGCCCAGCGCCATGCCGTCATTGGCGCAGAAGATGGCAACGAGATCGGGATGCGCGGTCAGCGTGTCGGTGGCGATCGAGGCGGCCTTGCCGCGATCCCAGTCGCCCGGCAGCGAAGCGACAATCTGCAGCCCTGGCGCCAGTTCCTTCAGCTTGTCGGCAAAGCCCTTGGCGCGCTTCTCGCCGGTGATGTTGCCCGACAGGCCCTCGATCACCAGGACCGGCCCCTTGGCGTCCTTGCCGAGCTTGGAAACGAGATATTCGGCGCCCTGCGCCCCGGCAGCGACATTGTCGGAACCGATATGGAAGGTCACCTTGACGCCTTCCTTATCGAGCACCGCCTGATCGAGATTGTTGTCGAGGTCGACGATCTTGATGCCGGCGTCCTGCGCCGACTTCAGGCAGGGCAACAGGTTGGTCGAGTTGATGGCGGCGGTGATCATCGCCACCGGCTTGCGCTCAAGCATTGTGTTGCAGAGGTTGAGCTGCGGCTCGGCCGCCTGGTCGCTCTCGGCCGCCTGCTGGAAGTATTTCACGCCGGCTTCCTTGGCACCGTCCGCGACGCCCTGGGCCATCGCGCCCCAGAATGGATTGGCCAGCGTCTTCATCAGCACGCCGTATTCGCCGTCTTCCGCCTTGGCGACGCCAATGGCTGAAAATGCCAGCGCGACGCCCAACGCAACGGTAAATCGATTTATCTTTGTGAAAAACGATGCCATTCTTTCCTCCGTTGATCTTGCGCGCCGGATGCCTCGGCCAGGGCCGGCGCCTTTCCTTCGTTTTCGACAATGGGGGCTATTGTCGGTTTCCTCCCCCGGAATGCGGGACGCTGCCTGGCGAGCCAACGGATTCCCGCATCAAAACCTTGCAAGGCTCGAGCCGCGCCCTCGGCGGGCCGCCCTCGCCTTCGATCCTGCGAAACAAAACCTCCATCGCATTGACGGCGATCTCGCGCACCGGCTGCACCACGGCGGCGATCGCCGGCCAGGTCACCTGCATCCATTCGGCGTCGTCGAAGCCGACCAGCGAGATGTCGTTCGGGCAATGCCAGCCACGCCGCCGGAATTCCGACAGCGCCACCAGCGTGCCCTTGAGGAACAGCGAATAGACGGCTGTCGGCCGGTCCTCCCCGGCTTCCCGCTTGCTGAAATAGTCGCGAAGCAGCGTCCGCAATGGCTCGACGTCGCTTTCGCAAAGCACGACGTCGATGCGGATGTCCGGCGCAAGTTCGAGCGCGGTTTTGCGAAACCCTTCGAGACGGGCGCGCACCGTCGCGGCCTGCTGGCCAAGGCCGACGACAAGGATGTGGCGATGGCCCTCGCCGACCAGCGCGCGCGCCACTTCGGCACTCGCCGCCGCGCTGTCGGCCGAAACCGTGTCGAAGGCGTCGTCGGCAAGCACACGGTCGATCAGCACGCCGGTCATGCCGTTGGCCTTCATGAAGCCGGCGGCCGGCCCGTGCTCGTTGCGCACCGGCGCCAGCACGACGCCGGCGACGCGCCAGTCATGCATGCGGGCAAGGATCTCCTTCTCGCGCGCTTCCGATTCTCGGCTGGAGGCAGCGACCAGCGTATAGCCGCGCTGCTCGGCCAGACCTTCGAGCTCGCTGACCATCTGGCCGAAGAACTCGCTTTCGAACTCCGGCATGATGGCGCCGATGATGCGGCGCTTGGCCCGTCGCATGTCCGACGCCAGCGGATCGACACGGTAGCCAAGCAACTCGACGGCATCGAGGACGCGCTGCGCGTTTTCCGGCTTCACCGTGGTCACGCCGGCCAGCACCTTGGACACCGTCGCCGCGGACACGCCGGCATGGCTTGCCACGTCGTGGATCGACGGACGCCGCTGCTGGCCTTCCTGTTGCGCCATTATTCTCCTCCTAAGGACAGGTTGCCGCCTGCCCCTTCGCTAATGTAATCGATAAATCGATTTTTTGCTGTTGTAAATCGTTTCATCCGGAGTAAAAAACGCAGATGTGATTGGTGCGATCCAATCGCGCCGGGAGGAAAAATCATGTCCAACAAGGCCTCGCCGCTAGTCATCAGCGCGCCCGAACCACGCACGCTCGACCTGATCTTCACGCCGCCGCAACTGGCGCTGTTTCGCAAAAGATATCGCATCGTCGAGACAACGCCCGAAGGCGTGGCGAAGTTGCCACCGGATGTGCTGGCCGAGGCGCGCTATATCGTCGGCCAGCCGCCGATCGCGCCGGAGACGCTGGAGAAAATGACGGCGCTGCGTTGCGTCTTCAATGTCGAGACCAACCTCATCAACAACATGCCGTATGAGACGCTGTTTGCCCGCGGCATCCATGTCGTCACCACCGGCCTGGTCTTTGCCGAACCGGTCGCTGAACTTGGTCTTGCAATGGCGCTCAATCTCGCGCGCAACATCGTCGATGCCGACCTGGCCTTCCGGCAAGGCAAGGAGCTTTGGGGCGGCGATGGCAACCAGGCCGCACGACTACTCTCAGGCGCCGATGTCGGCATCATCGGTTTTGGTGATCTCGGCCGTGCGCTGAACCGGCTGCTGACAGGCTTCCGCACCCGCACAAAAGTCTTCGACCCCTGGCTGCCGCCGTCGATTCTTGTCGACAACGGCGTCGAGCCGGCCACGCTGGATAAAGTGCTGTCGGAAAGCGATTTCGTCTTCGTCGTCGCTTCGGTGACCAGCGAGAACCAGGGTTTTCTGGGCGCGGACGCCTTCGCCAAAATGCGAAAAGGCGCCGCCTTCATCCTGCTCAGCCGCGCCGGCGTCGTCGATTTTTCGGCGCTGATGGCGGCGGTGAAGAGCGGCCATATCGTTGCCGCAAGCGACGTCTTCCCGGAAGAACCGCTGGCCGAGAATCACCCTGTCCGTACCCTGCCCGGCTTCCTGCGCTCGGCCCACCGCGCCGGCGCGCTCGACATCGCCTTCAAGCGCATGGGCAACATGGTGCTGGAAGACATGGATCTCATCGATCGCGGCCTGCCGCCGATGCGCTCCAAGCGCGCCGAGCGCGAAACCGTTTCCAGGATGCGTTCCAAGCCTGTCGACAGGAATTGATCGCGCCCTGTCCCCGGAGCGGTGGCGCTCCTACCAATGGTTGCGCCTGATGTAGTGCAATGAAACTTAACCGCTACAATGGGAAAGTTTCGATACCTCCTCGTAGTATAATGCATCGAGTGCGGTTGGCAGCCAGTACCGGCCACTAGGCAACGAGATCGTCGCGGCCCGCTTGTTCGGCGCCATCGCCGAAATTGGCCGCGAGCCAAGCGATCGCGCTAGCGACGTCGGCAATGGCGAAGCGTGCCGAGGTCTCGCCCTGCGGCTTCACGCGGATCGAAATCCCGCCCGCGGCGTTGACGGTCTCAAAACCGTTTTCGTCGGACGTGTCGTCGCCGAGGAATACCGGACGCCTGCCGGTGAACGGATCGAGCTGCATGAAGCGCCGGATCGCCGCGCCCTTGGCCGCCTCCAGCGGCATCAGTTCCACACCCGCATTGCCGGCGATCACGCGATAGCCTTTCGGCAGCCGGGCAAGCGCTGCCTCGACCAGTTCCGTCGCACGGACCAGCAAATGCGGCGCCGCCCTTGTATGAATGGCCAGCACCGGGCCCTTGCGCTCGACATAGACGGCCTTGCTTGCCAGCTCCAGCTCGATCTCGTCGGCAAGTGCTGCCATATCCGCCGGTTCGTCGGCGGCCTCGATTTGCCCGTCCGGCACCAACCTGTGCTCCAGCCCGTAGAGACCGGCGATCCGCAACCTCAACGGATCGAACAGCCCGTCGACGGCCGTGATCGAGCGGCCGGTGATGAAGGCGAGCGCGCCGTCGAGCTGGCGTTCGATCGTCTCCAAAAGCTGGCGAAGTTCGTCGCTGACCGACACGCTGTCCGGATGGGCGGCATGCTCCAGCAAAGTGCCATCAATGTCGAGGAAGAGCGCCCACCGGCCGTCGGCAAGGCGCGGCGTCAAATCTGTCTGGATATTCATCGGTACCCGGCTGCCTGTCTGCGTTCGAATATGGAGACGACATTGTCGCCGTTGGTGTTCGCGGGCCGTTCCGATAATGCGGTGACCCGGTCGAGCTCGCCACGCTTCCTCAGCCGCGCCGCGTCGAGCAGCATGCTGCCGGCCCAGCGATAGACATTGTTGTCGCGAACGATTTCGCGCATGCGCCGCATGCGCTCATGCTGTTCGTCAGGCCCCATGGTGAGTGCCTGCAGCATGGCCTCGCTCATCATCGCCGCGTCGTAAGGGTTGACGATCAGCGCCTCCAGCAGCTCCCGCGAGGCGCCGGCAAAAGTGCTGAGCAGGAGCACCCCTTGCTCGTCGTCGCGCGAGGCGACGAATTCCTTGGCGACGAGGTTCATCCCGTCATGCAGGCTGGTAACGAGACAGATGTCCGCCGCCCGATAGATTTCGTAGACATCCTTCTGGGAGTGGTGCTCGGCCACCAGCACGACCGGGCGATAGGTCTCGTTGCCATAGCGTTCGTTGAGCTCCTCGGCAAAGCGCTGGCATTCCTCATGCAGCTGTTTGTACGCCGGCAACGTGCCCCGGCTGGGCGCGGCGATCTGCAGGAACACCACCTGGCCGATCGTTTCTGGGTGGCGGATGAACAGCTCTTCCAGCGCGTGGAAACGGTCGAGAATGCCTTTGGTGTAGTCGAGGCGCTCGACGCCGACGCTGAGCTTGGCGTCGGCCGGAATGCCGAACCGCTCTCGAATGTGTCGTCGGGATTCCTCGACCGAAGGCAAGGCCTTCAACAGCTCGACGGGCCATTCGATCGAGATCGGATAGGCGTGCACCAGCGTCGTCTGGCCGCCATAGGAGACGGCAGCATCCGCCCGCTCGATCCGGCTCTCCATGAAGCGGTCGACGCTTTCGGTGAAATTGTTGGCGTGGAACTGGGTGTGGAACCCTATGATCGAGCTGCCGAGCAAGCCGTCGAGGATGCGCTCGCGCCACGGGCAGATGCTGAACACCTCCGAGTTCGGCCATGGAATGTGCCAGAAGGTGATGACGATCGCTTCCGGCAGCCGCTCGCGGATCATGCGCGGCAAGAGCGCGAAGTGGTAGTCCTGGACCAGCACGATCGGCCACTCGTTGCGGGCCTCGGCAACCACCGTATCGGCGAATTTGCGGTTGACGGTCTCATAGGCCTCCCAATCGGAATCACGGAAGATCGGTCGCGTGAAGGCGATATGACAAAGTGGCCATAGGCCCTCATTGGCAAAGCCGAGATAGTAGCCCTGGTATTGCTCGTCGGTCAGCCAGACCCGGCGCAGCGTGTAGGAGGGATGATCAGGCGGCACCTGTATCCGATCGTTGCCGTCGACCACCTGGTGGTCGGCGCTGCCGCCGCCGTAGGCGATCCAGGTGCCGGCGCAGGCGCGCGTGATCGGCTCCAGTGCCGAGACCAGTCCGCTCGCCGGGACGACGAGTTCGACATCGCCGTTCTTGTCCTCGTTATGGATGTAGGGCTCGCGGTTGGAGACAACGATGACCTGTGCGTCCGGCAGATCTTCGGTGAGGATCTTGCGCAGTGTCTCCGGCGACCAGGTGACGAGAGCGGCGTCCACCGACTGCCCGTTCTTCTCGAATTCGCGCAGCACCTTGCGCGCGGCTTCCGAGGCGACGTCGTCACCCGAGGCGGGCGTGTTCGCAGCCTTCGGATGCTGGCGGCTATGCCGGAATATTGAAACGAAGATCGCGAGAGCGGAAAATGCGAGACTTACAAGAATAAGGACCCACAAGAGGTCGACGCCATATTGTGCCATTGAATGCCAGGTTGCCTCCGGCTGTCCGCTATTTTGTTTTTCGTTCTTGCCGGCTGCGGACCGGTAGGGCCGGTACAGGTTTGCAAACGCATAACCCGGTCGTCGGTTCCGATATTTTTCGATTACCGGACGCGCGCTTGCGGAACTCTGCTCGGAGCAATTCCAGGAAAAGCACATAGCGCCTTTCCATCCGGAACTGCGTAAAAACAAATAATTAGAGCAATTCAATGATCCTTGCGGTCGCTAACCTGCTCTAAGTCCGCACGATAAGCGGCACCATGCCCTCATGCCGGTCGGAAAGAAAGGCAACGACGCGGTCGCCGACCCGCTGGAATGTGAGGTCGACGGATTTGTCGCCGACGGTCAGGTGCCGGAGCGTGAGCGTATCGATGCCTATCGGTAGCCTTGGGCGCGTGACATGCAGCTCGCCCTCCCATCCATCGATTTCCAGGCCAAGGCAGGCCTGCATCAGCATGAAGGTGGACCCTGCCGACCAGGCCTGCGGCAGGCAGGCGACCGGATAGGCGATCGGCGCCTCGCCCGGCGCCCGGATGAAGCCGCAAAACAATTCCGGCAGCCGCATGTTGAAGTGCACGGCCGACTCGAAAGTGCCGCTCATCAGCCGCACCACGCTTTCGCGCTCGCCGTATCGCGCCAGGCCGACGCCGCAGAGCGCGGTGTCGTGCGGCCAGATCGAGCCGTTGTGATAGGACATCGGATTGAAGAAGATCGCGTCGTCGGCGAGTGTCCTCAGCCCCCAGCCGGAATGGAAGGAGGCCGACAGCAACTGGTCGGCGACGACCTTGGCGCGCTCCGGTTGCGGCAACCCGGCGTAGAGCAGATGCCCGGCGTTTGACGTTCGCACCTTGCAGGGCTGGCCTTCGCCGTCGATGGCGATAGCGTAGAAGCTGAGATCGTCCATCCAGAAATCACGCTCGACGGCGACCCGCATTTCCTCGGCGCGGTTTTCCCAATGCTCGGCATCGGCGAACTCGCCGCGGCGGCGCGCGAGCGCGGCAAGGCCCCGGTAGGCGGCAAAGACGTAACCCTGCACCTCGACCAGGGCGATTGGTCCCTTGGGTATCCGTCCGTCGGCGTGGAAGACCGAATCGATGCTGTCCTTCCAGCCCTGGTTGGCAAGGCCGGACTCCGCCGCGCGCTGGTAGGTGACGAAACCCGTCGCCCGGCTTGCCTCTTCCGTCCACTCGGCGGCTGCCTTGAGCGACGGCCAAAGCGTGTCGATGAAAGCCATGTCGCCGGTGCGGTCGGCATAGGCGCAGGCGAGATGAATGTAGAGCGGGGTCGTGTCGACGCCGCCATAATAGCGGCCGAAGGGAAGCTCGCGCAGCGCCGCCATCTCGCCCTTGCGCGTCTCGTGCATGATCTTGCCCGGCTGGGAATCGATGAAGGGCGAGGTCTCCGTCGCCTGATGCTCGGCAAGAAACGCCAGCACGCCGCGCGCGAGACCTGGATTGAGCCACAGCATCTGCAGCCCCGAGATCACGCCGTCGCGGCCGAAGGCCGTCGAGAACCACGGAATGCCAGCATAGGGATAGGGTCCGGTCGAGAGCTCGGTGGTGAGCAGCGCGACATCGGCGCGTGCGCGCTCGACCCAATCGTTGAAGACACGGCCCGAACTGCGCACCGTCGCGCCATGCCGACGCTTGGCGCGCATGCCGAAACGCGCACGGGCAGCAGCTGCGCGGAAGCGGTCGCGGCCAGGCGTGTCGGCGATCTCCGGACCGACTTCGACATAAAGCACCTTGCTGCTGCGTTTGGTGACCGCGATCAGGAAGTCGGCGCGATTGTCGCTCAACTGGTCGGGGGCTTGAGAGAAGGAGATCGCCGACAGCCGCGGCAAGCCGTCGAGACCGTCATAGCCTAACAGCACCGATGCCTTGTCCGTCTTGGCGACATGGACCGTTCCTCGCTTCGGCCGCGTCGAGCCGCGCACCTCGAACATATCGCGGAAGTCGGCGGCGAAATGCAACGAGACGGCAACGGTCGAATGCTCGCGGCTGTAATTGGAAAGCGTGATGCGATCGAACAGCCGGTCCTGCCAGATCAGCCTGACGCGCTCGATATGGATCGCACCTTGCGGAATGTCGCGGCCGGCGGCGCTCTGGATCGGCAGGTTGGTCAGGTTGCTGGTGAACAGCACGTTGTCCTGGCTGAGCGAGGCGCCGAGCAGCGACATTGGCCTGCCGCCGACCGTCAGGCGAAACTCGGAAAGGACGCGCGTATCGTCGCGAAAGAACCCGTCGCCGGCGCCTCTTATGTCGCCATAGGCGTCCGTAACGGCGAAACAGTCGCCCTGCTTGAGCGCGAACAGCCGGTGCGGCTCCCGCGGCGCCGTTTCGTCGAGCGAGGCAAGGGCCACCGCGGGATCGAGCTTGCGCTCGTCGAGCTCCATCATTCGTCACCTCTCGTTTGTCCCGCCCGGAAGACAATGCCGATCAGGAAGCTCTCGCCTCCCGGATGCCGATCAGCCGCATATAGGCGGCGAGATAGTCGCGCGCCATCCTGGTGACCGAAAAACGTTTTTCGAAGACCGCCCTCACCTGCCGCCGATCAAGTTCGAGAAGGGTCGGCATTGCAGTGACCGCGTCATCGACCGTATCCACGATGAAGCCGGTCACGCCCTGATCGATGATCTCCGGCGGGGCACCGCAATTCCAGGCGATCACCGGCGTGCCGCAGGCCATGGCCTCGATCGGGGCCAGGCCGAACGGCTCCGGCCAGTCGATGGGAAACAGGAGACCCGCGGCGTTGCCGAGAAACCCGGCCTTCTCATCTTCCGCAATCTCGCCGACATAGTCGACGCGGTCGCCGTCGATGAGCGCCTCGATCTCGTCATGAAAATAGGCGCGATCGTCGTCGCCGATCTTGGCCGCCAGCTTCAGCTTCAGCCCGGAACGGCGCGCGATCTCGATCGCGCGATCCGGCCGCTTGTCGCGCGAGAGGCGGCCGAGGAAGGCTAGGTACGGTTCTTCGGTCGATGGGTCATAGGTAGGCGGATAGGCATCGACCGGAATCCCGTGATGGATCGTCGCCAGCCAGTTGGCGTCGGGCAATCCCCGCTTCTGGCTGTCCGAGATGGAAATCATCGGAAAGCGCGGGAAACGCTTGTAGGCCGGCGCCAGGTCGACATAGTCGAGCCTGCCATGCGGCGTCGTCACCGTTCGTTCCGCCATATGCTCGAAGAACGGGAAATGCGCGAAATGGCTGAGATGGAAATGGATGACGTCGAACTCGCCGGCGCGCTCGCGCACATCGCAGAGCATCGCCAGATGCGCCGCGATCTCCGATTTCTTCGGCCGCGGGTCGAGCCGGATCGCCTGATCGCGGCCGGGCACCAGCCTCGCCGAGGTCTCGCTGTCGCCGCTCGCGAACAGCGTCACATCGTGCCCCAGTTCCACCAGCGCTTCGGTGAGATAGGAGACGATGCGCTCGGTGCCGCCGTAAAATCTCGGGGGGACGGATTCATAGAGCGGCGCGACATGGGCAATGCGCATGGGTTCCCTCAAACTGTTGACGGGAACCAAAATGCGTCAGCCGCCAGATCGTTCCTCTCAATCCGCGCAGGCGGCGGAGTGCGGAGCGCCGATCGCTCGTCAGAACGCGCTGCTAGACGGAAGCTTTGCGGCCGCGCCGCGAAAGAATGTTGGCGACGAGCAGCAACAGGATGGAAAGCGCCATCATCAATGTCGCCGCCGCAGTGATTGCCGGGCTCAACTTCTCGCGCAGGCCGATAAACATTTCGAGCGGCATGGTGCGCTGGCTGGCGCTGGCGAGGAACTGCACCACCACCACTTCGTCGAAGGAGGTGACGAAGGCGAAGGCGGCGCCCGAAAGCACACCGGGCAGGATCAGCGGCAGCATCACCCGGAAGAAGGCTGTCAGCGGCCTTGCACCGGAGATCGCAGCGGCCCGCATCAGGTTGCGGTCGAAACCCGTAAGGCTTGCGGCCACCGTCACCACGACGAAGGGACTGGCGAGAGCCGTATGCGCCAGGATGATGCCGGCATAGGTGCTGGCAAGCCCAATCCGCGCATAGAACAGATACGAGCCGACGGCCGTGATCACCACCGGCACGATAAGCGGCGACAAGAGCAGCGGCATGACGATGCGCCGCCCCGGGAATTTCTCGTCGGAGAGCGCGATCGCCGTCAGCGTGCCGAGCACGGTTGCGATGAAGGTGGTGCCGAAGGCGACGATCAGGCTGTTGCCGATGGCCGATTGCCAGCGCTGCGTGCCGAGCACAACCTCATACCAGCGCGTCGATATCCCCTCGAGCGGGAAGATGAAGAAGGCGCCGCTGTTGAAGGACAACGGCACAGGGATAAGGATCGGCACCAGCAGGAAGAGGATGACCAGCCCACACCATATCCACAGCAGCGTGATGCGGATGCGTTCGCCGGCGGTTGGGTAAGGAGACAGGAGCATGGCTACACCAGCTTCAGACGGTCAAAGCCGAGGATGCGGGCAAAGATGCCGAACAGCGCCAGCGTGAAGACGAGCAGGATGAAGCTCAGCGCCGCCGCCATCTCCCAGTTCAGCTCGACATTGACGTAGTTGGCAATGAAGTTGCTGATCAACTGGTCGCTGGCGCCGCCGATCAACGCCGGCGTGATATAATAGCCGAGGCACAGGATGAAGGTGAGCAGGCATCCGGCCATGACGCCGGGGAAGACCTGCGGAAGGTAGACGCGCCGGAAGGCCGTGAAGGGCCTGGCACCCAGCGAATAGGCAGCCTTCATCTGCGAAGGCTGGATCGTGCGCATGACGCTGTAGATCGGCAGCAGCGTGAACGGCAGCTGGATATGAGTCATGGCGATGATCAGCCCCATGCGGCTGTACATCAGGTCGAGCCGGTCGCTGGCAACGCCGAGCCAGAGCAACATGTCGTTGACCAGGCCGAATTTCTGCAGCAGCACCGTCCACGCCGCGGTGCGCACCAGGATCGACGTCCAGAAGGGCAAAAGCACGGCGACGATCAGTATGGCCGCCAGTCCTTTCGGCACGCTGGAAATCAGATAGGCGAGCGGAAAGCCGAGCAGAAGCGTTGCAATCGTCACCGCCGCCGCGACGAAAAAGGTGCGCATGAACACCTGCAGGAAGATCGCCTGTTCCGGCGGCACCCGCTCGATGCCGCCATCGGCGTTCCAGCGCAGGTCGAGCGCGCTGAGCAGATAAAAGGAGGTGAGACGATGCGTGCCGCTGGCGATCGCCGGCCATGTTCCCGGAGCCGTCCAGAACGGCACCGATTTCATGACATCGAGCGGCGGCTGGCCGCTGGCGCTTTCGAGCTTGCGCACGGTCTTCAGCACCTGGCTGCGGGCGCCCGGCAGCCGGGCGTTGATGCTCTTGGCAAGCTCGTAGGCCGTGCCCTTGGCCTGGTTTTCGCTCAGGTCCGCGGCAAGCGCGGTGAGCGCCGCGTCGCCGGGCAGGCCCTGGCCGTTCCAGTCGGCCAGCGCGACGGTCGTCCTTGGAAGGGCATCGGCGATGGTCGGGTCATAGACGGCGCGCGAGAGCAACAGCACGATCGGAATGCCGAAGCTCAGCGCGAGAAGCACAAGCAGCGGCGCCGCCAGCGCCAGCGAGCGCAGCCGATCGCCGAATTCGGCGCGGCGGAGCGCCGCCGACACGGACCTCAGGTCCGCGTCGGCGGCCGCTGACCGACCGCGGGCCAGCGCGGGCCGGTCGAGGTCGCTGGGCTGGAGCGCCGACATCTTCGTTTACTGGGCAAGCCAGGCGTTGAAGCGCTTGACGAGGTCCTCGCCATAATCGCCCCAGAACTCGGTATCGGCGACCAGATACGCGCCGCTCAGATGGTCCGGAGCGTTGGGCAGCTTAGGCAGCGCGTCGGGCGCGACGAAGGAAGCCGCGTCGGTGCGTACCGGCCCATAGGTGATGTAGCTGGCGAGCTTGGCATTGTTCTTCGGTTCGCTGATATAGGCGAGATATTTGTAGGCGAGGTCCGGGCTCTTGGCGCCCTTCGGAATGGCGATCATGTCGTATTCGAGGATCTGGTTGTTCCAGACGATCTTGAACGGCTTGCCGTCGGTATCGATCGCGTTCTGGATGCGCCCGTTCCAGGCGGTGGTCATCACCACTTCCTTGGAGGCGAGTAGCTGTGCGGGCTGGGCGCCCGCATCCCACCAGACGATGTCCTTCTTGATCGTGTCGAGCTTCTTGAAGGCGCGGTCGACGCCTTCGGGCGTGGCGAGCACCTTGTAGACGTCGGCCGGCGCCACGCCGTCGGCCATCAGCGCCCATTCGAGGTTCTGCGCCGGGAATTTGCGCATGGCGCGCTTGCCCGGGAATTTGGTCGTGTCGAAGAGGTCGAGCACCGAGGTCGGCGCTTCCTTCAGCACAGTCGGATCATAGGCGAGGATATCGCCGTAAGCATCGAGACCGACTCCGCAATCCAGCGCCGAGCCCTCGATGAATTTGTCACGCGGACCGATCTTGGAGTAGTCGAGCCGTTCCAATATGCCGGCGTCGCAGCCCTGCAGCACGGTCGCCGTCTCCACCGTCACCAGATCGATCGGCACGTTGCCGGTGTCGACCATGGCCTTCACCTTGCCGAGGTCGCCGAGATACTCCTGCTCGAGGATCTTGACGCCAGTGTCCTTGCTGAACGGCTCGAACCAGGCCTTGCGCTGCGCGTCCTGCCAGGCGCCGCCGCTCGCCATGATGGAGAGTTCGTCGGCAAAGGCGTGGCCGACCGTCATGCAGGCGGTCGCGGCCGCAAGCGCGATGATATGTTTCCTCACATGTTTCATGTCGTTTTCCCCTGTTTTGGAAGTGCGCCGCCCGTCCCGGCGTCGGTTGGGAAGGCGCGGCAATCATTGGGCGCGCAGGAGACCGTCACGGTCTCGCCGTTCGCCATGGTTGCTTCGGGGCCGACCTTGACGGTCAGCACCTGGCCGTTGGCTAGCTTGGCCAGAAGGCGCAGGTGGTCGCCGAGATAGATCCGGCCGTCGACCGTCGCCGGCAGCGCGTTACCGCCATTGGCGGCTGACGACAGGCTGAGCCGCTCGGGCCGCACGGCGACATGGCAGGGAGCGCCCTGAGCGACGCCAACAGCGAGCGCGGTGATCTCGCCGCCACCATTCAGCCGGACCCGGCATTCCTGTCCCGAAACGCGGTCGACCACGCCTTCCAGCGTGTTGTTCTCGCCGATGAAGCTCGCCACGAACGAACTTTGCGGCGTGTTGTAGAGATCATCTGGCGAACCGAGTTGGGCGATTCCGCCATTGTTGAAGACGGCGACACGATCCGACATGGTCAACGCTTCACTTTGGTCGTGCGTCACATAGACGATGGTGACCCCGAGCATGGTGTGGATCTGCTTGATCTCGAGCTGCATGTGCTCGCGCAATTTCTTGTCGAGCGCGCCGAGCGGCTCGTCCATCAGCACCAGGCGTGGCTCGAACACCAGGCGCGGGCCAGCGCCACGCGCTGCTGCTGGCCGCCGGAAAGCTGTGCCGGCCGGCGGTCGCTGAACTGATTCAGCCGCACCATGTCGAGCGCGCGCGCCACCCGCGCCGCGATGTCGGCCTTGCTTACCTGCCGCACCGAGAGCGGGAAGCCGACATTGTCGGCCACGCTCATATGCGGGAACAGCGCGTAGTTCTGGAACACCATGCCGATGTTGCGCTCATAAGGCGGCAGCCGGTCGACGGGCTGCCCTTCCAGCGTGATCGTGCCGTGGGTCGGCCGCTCGAAACCGGCGAGCATGTTCAGCGTCGTTGTCTTGCCGGAGCCGGAAGGCCCGAGCAGCGTCAGGAACTCGCCGCGTGCGACCGCGAGGTTCATCCGCGTCACCGCGAAGGTGCGCCCGTCATACGACTTCTCGACCTCGTTGAACTCGACAAAGCCCGGGCCGGCGGCAGTCGCCGGTGACGCCGACAGGGCGGCCTGGCCGGCACTCATCGTGCGCAATCCCGAAGCACGCCGGATGTGCGGCAGGCTAAGATAGTGTGCGGCTTGTGATGCATGTCTCCATCCCGTCGGAGCCGGCCGGCGCTCGGTCGGCCACCCAAACTTGTATGCTCACACAATCGATCTGAATTTGACCATAGATGCATACAAGTTTGGCCGTCAAGTCTGTTTTTGAGACGATTGTGTGATAATTTTACGCTTCCTGCGCCGGATGTGCGGTCATACAATCGGTATTGTCCGGAACGATGTCTTGTGCTAGACGCTGACAATGACGTAGCCGAATCCTGTCCGCATGCTCCAAGATCTTCGCCTTACCGAGGATGAAAATCCGGTCTATCGCCGTCTCGCCGACGCGATCGCTGAACGCATAGCCACGGGCAGCCTTGCCGTTGGCGAAAGGCTGCCGCCACAGCGCGAGATCGCGCGTGCGCTGGGCATCAATGTCACCACCGTGACGCGGGCCCTCTCGACGCTGCAGGAGCGCGGCCTTCTGGAGGCGCGGCCGGGACGCGGCACCACGGTCGCTGCCCGCGAACAGGCCGAGCGGCCGGGCTTCGTCTCGGCGCCGAGCGACGAAACCGGCATCATCGATCTCTCCGTCAACCGGCCGCCCACGCCGGCCTATCTCGACGCCGTCGCAGCACTTCTGCCGCGCCTGCCGAAGGACAAGCACTATGCCGCACTGCAGGATTATCACCCGCCGGAAGGCCCGCTTTGGGCCCGGGCGGCGGTTGCCGAATGGCTGAAATCCGTCGCCGGCGACGGCGATCCCGGCCGCGTGGTGCTGGCCGCCGGCGCCCAGCACGGGCTGGACGGCGTGCTTGGCGCGGTGACGAGGCAGGGCGAGGTCGTGCTTGCCGACGAGGTCACCTATCAGGGCATCAACGCGCTCTGTCGCGTGCACGGACTGGATCTCAGGGGCGTCGCCATGGATCGCGGCGGCATGCGTCCCGACGCCTTCGACGCCGCCTGCGCGCAGTTGCGCCCGCGCGCAGTCTTCCTGGTGCCGACGCTGCACAATCCGACCACGATCACGTTGAGCGAGGAACGCCGGCACGAACTCGCCGCGGTCGCCCGGCGCCACAATGTGCTGATCATCGAGGACGACGTCTATCGCCCGCTGGCCGACGACCCGCCGCCCTCCTTCGCGAGCTTCGAGCCGGAACTGACGGTGCACATAAGCGCTCTGTCGAAATGCCTGGCACCCGGCCTGCGCCTCGGCTTCGTGATTGCGCCGCGGGTGATCGCCGGCCAGGTCGCGTCGGCGCTGCGCATCAACTGCTGGAGCATCAGCCCGCTGACGGCCTTGATCGGCGCCAGGCTGATCGAGGAAGGCACTGCGGCCCGCATCATCGAGATCCAGAAACAGGAGCTGCGCCAGCGCCAGGCGATCCTGAGCGATATCCTTAGCCGCTTCGACATCCAGGCGCATCCGACTTCGACGCATGCCTGGCTGCGCCTGCCGGAACCCTGGCGCGGCGCGGGCTTTGCCCGCACCTGCCTGGAACGCGGTGTCGCCGTGCTGCCGGGCGACGCCTTCGCCGTCGGCCGCGAGCCGGTCCAGCACGGCGTGCGCATCAATGTCGGCGCGGCGCGCTCGCAGGACGATCTGCGCACGGCGCTCACCACCATGGCCGAGCTCCTTTCGGCTGGCCATCTCCAATTGCCCGGCTTCGTTTAGGAGCAGAAGTGTCAGTCTCATCGAGTGTCGAGATTGCCGTCGTCGGGGCGGGCGTGATCGGGCTCGCGACGGCCTTGCGGCTTGCCGCGGAAGGGCGCGAGGTCATGCTCATCGATCCGAACGAGCCCGGCTCGGGCGCCTCGTTCGGCAATGCCGGAACGCTCGCCGAGTATGCCTGTATGCCCGTCGGCACGCCGGCCGTGCTGCGCGCCCTGCCGAAACTTCTGTTCGACCCGGACAGCCCGTTTTCGCTGCGCTGGGCAGCGCTGTTCCGGCTGGCGCCCTGGCTCACGCGCTTCGTTCGCCAGTCGCTGCCGGCCGCGACCCACGCCAACGCGGCCGCCCTTGCCGGCCTGCTGGCCGACGCCCTGCCCGCCTGGGAAGAGATGGCCGGCGAGGCCCAAGCCACCGACCTGCTGCGCCGCAATGGCTGCCTCTATCTCTACCGCAGTCCAGCCGATCTCACGGGCTCCGCTGCGGGCCGAGAGGTGCGCGCGAGCTTCGGCGTCCATCAGCAGATACTGACGCCCAATGAGGTCGCCGCGCTCGAACCCAACCTGCCCCCCGTCGCCGGTGGCGGCCTCTATTTTCCGGATTCGCTGAACGTCACCGATCCGTCGCTTGTGATGCGCCGGCTGAGTGCCGCGGCAATGGCGCGCGGTGCCGTCTTCCGCAAAGCGAAGGTCACCAGCCTTGAAGCCAAAGGCGACAGCGTGCGGCTGAGCGGCACCGGCTTTGCCGTCACGGCCAGGAAGGCCGTGATCGCGGCTGGCGCATTCTCGCGCCCGCTCGCCGAACAAGCCGGCGACAGGATCCCGCTGGAGACGGAGCGCGGCTATCACCTGGAGTTTCCGACCAAGACGCCCTTGCTGACGCGTCCGGTCTGCCCCGTCGATCTCGGCTTCTACATGACGCCAATGGTGGGCCGGCTGCGGGTTGCCGGCACTGTCGAGCTCGGCGGCCTTGTCGCTCCGCCCAATCCGCGCCGGCTGGCGCTGCTCGATCGCGGCGTGCGGCAGTTCTTCCCAAATCCCGGTCAACCCTCTTCGCAATGGCTGGGCTTCAGGCCCTCTCTGCCGGATTCAAGGCCGGTCATCGGACCTTCAGGAAAATCGCCGGACGTGATCTATGCCTTCGGTCATGGCCATCTCGGGCTGACGCTGGCGGCGGTGACGGCCCGCTGGGTCGCCGGCTTCATCGCCGGCCGCGAGTCTCCGTTGGCCGCTGACTTCGCCGCCGCGCGTTTCTCCTGAAACTAAGCGACTGCTCTATATTCAACAGTCACGCTTCCAGCCGAATGCCAAGCTGACTGCTGGTCAATCATTGGCCGACGGCGCTGCGGATCCACTTGATCAACTCATCCAGTTGCCGCCGTCGACATTGAGCGTCTGCGCCACGACATAGTCGGAATCGCTCGACGCCAGGAAGACGGCCGCGCCGCGATAGTCGTCGGGATCACCCATGCGCCCTGCCGGCACCGCCAGCCCGACCTGCCGCTTCTTCTCGCCGACCGGCAGGTTTTCATAGCGCGCGAACAGCTCGTCGACCTGATCCCACATCGGCGTGTCGACCACGCCCGGCGCAATGCCATTGACGTTGATGCCTTGCTTGATCAATGCAAGACCCGCCGATTGGGTGATGCTGATCACGGCGGCCTTGGTGGCGCAGTAGACGGCGACCAGCGCCTCGCCGCGCCGGCCTGCCTGCGAGGCCATGTTGATGATCTTGCCGCGGCGCCCTTGCGCGACCATGCGCCTGGCCACCGCCTGCAGCGTGAACAACAGGCCCTTCACATTGACCGAGAATTGCAGATCGAAGCTCTTTTCCGAAATTTCCAGCAGCGGCCCCATGTCGAAGACGGCGGCGTTGTTGACCAGGATGTCGATGCCGCCATGCGTCCTCGTCACCTGATCGACCATCGCCTCGATCGAGGCAAGATCGCGCACGTCGAGCCGTATGCTGGAAGCCTGGCCACCCAGATCGCTCGCCAGCGCTTCCGCCTTGTCTACGCCCACGTCGGCGATGACGACTTGGGCGCCCTCGGCGACGAAGCCGCGCACGATGGCCGCCCCGATGCCTTGCGCGCCGCCGGTGACGACGGCGACCTTGTCCTTGAGTTTCATGGCAATCCTCCTCGCATCAGCGCGTCGTATAGCCGCCATCGATGACCAGCACCTCGCCGGTCACATAGCTCGCTGCGGGAGAGCACAGGAAAAGTGCGGCCGCCGCAACCTCTTCCGGCTGGCCGACGCGGCCCATCGGCGTCATGCCGCGCCAGATCGGAAACCATTCCGGATTTTCGATGCCGCCGCGACAGATCGGTTTCGATATAGCCTGGCGCGACCGCGTTGACGCGGATGTTCTCGGCGGCGACCTCGCTGGCGAGGCTCTTGGTCATCATGTGCACCGCTGCCTTGGAGCTGTTATAGGCGACCTGGTTCTGCGGAATGTTGGAGACGATGCCGGAAATCGAGCCGACATTGAGGATCGCGCCGCCGCCCTGGCGCCGCATCGGCGCCAAGGCCGCCCTGCAGCAGCGGAACACGGCGTCGACATTGATCGCCATCGTCTGCCGCCAGATGTCCTCCGGATAGTCGCCGCTGTCGCCATGCACGGCGATGCCGGCGCTGTTGACCAGGATGTCGAGCCGGCCGGCCTTGGCAAGCGTTTCGGCGACCAGCCCGTCAGGCGCCTTTTCGTCCAGCAGTTCGGCGGCGAGGAAATCGAAGGCAAGACCTGAAAGCTCCCGCCTTGCGTCGTCCTTCATCGTCCGGCCCGCAACGACGATGCGCGCGCCGGCTTCGCCAAGTGCCTTGGCGATGGCCAGGCCAATGCCGCGCGTGCCGCCGGTCACCAGCGCAACCTTGTCGTCCAGTCGGAAACGGTCGAGGATCATGGTTGCAATTCCATCACGCAGAGTTGCAGGGACGGCTCAGATGTCCACGCTCTGCGGCAGGATGACGAGGTCGCGGATGGTGACGTTGCGCGGCCGCGTCAGCATGAAGAGCACGGCGTCGGCCACTTCCTTCGGCTCCATCAGGCTGCCGGCGGCCAGCGCCTCTTCCATCTTGGCTTTCGGCCAATCGCTGAGCAGCGCCGTCACCACCGGGCCGGGCGCGACGGCGCCGACGCGGATGCCGTGCTTCAGCACCTGGCGGCGAACCGTATGGACGAAGGCCTGCACGGCGAATTTCGAGGCGGTGTAGATCGGCTCCCAGACCACGGGAACGAAGCCGGCCACGGAGCTGGTGACGATGATGTCGCCGCTCTTCTTCTCGATCATGTGCGGCAGCACGGCGTGCACGGTGCGGAACACCGCGTTGATGTTGAGGTTGAGCATCTTGTCCCACTGGTCGGGATCGCCGGACACCACCTCGCCGCCGACATAGGCGCCGGCATTGGCATGGAAGATGTCCAGCGTTCCGGCCTTTTCCAGGATCTGCGGCATCATGCGATCGACGCTCGCCGGGTCGAGCAGGTCGGTGACCACAGCGCAAGCATTGTCGCCGAGCTCGGCGACGAGCGCCTTCAGCCGATCCTCCGCCCGATCGACCAGCACGACCTTGGCGCCGGCGGCAAGCATGGCTCGGGCGCATTCCAGCCCGATGCCCGAGGCAGCACCAGTGATTGCGGCAACCTTGCCGGAGAGACTTTCAGACATTGCGATCCTCTTCGATGAGCCGTCAGGCGCGGCCGTGTGAGACGCGCGAGCGGCGGGCGAGAGAATCGACGATGACCGCGATCGCCAGCACGCAGCCGGTGATCATGTACCGGAGCGAGGATGACAGATCGAGCAGCGTCAGGCCGCTTGCGATGGATTGGATGACGATGATGCCGAGCAGCGCGGAATAGGCACTGCCGCGGCCGCCGAACAGGCTGGTGCCGCCGATGACGGCCGCCGCGATGGCATTGAGGTTGACGTCGCCGGTACCGGCCTGCTGGCTGGCGGTCGCCAGGCGCGCCGCCGAGAGCAGGCCGCCCGTCGCCGCCAGCGTGGCGCAGAGAGCGAAGGCGCTGGCATAGATCAGCCGCACATTGATGCCGGCGCGTCGTGCCGCCTCGCGGTTGCCGCCCACGGCGGTCATCGAGCGGCCCCACTGGGTCCGCTTCAGCGCATAGTTCATGGCCACGACCAGGCCGACGAACAGCGCGAACATCCAGGGCACGCCGCGCGACTGGTTGAGGTAGTAGGCTACGAGCTCAAGTGCCAGTGTGATCGCGACGGCCTGGAGCAGCAGCCCACCGACCGAACGCGATGACAATCCGGCGGCCTGACGTCGCTGCGCCTTGCGGTAGCCGAGCAGCAACGCAAGTACGCCGGGCACCACCGCCAGCGTGTACGACACCCAATGCGGCATCACCAAAAGCTGGCCGAAATTCACCAGCGGCGAATCGTAGGGCAGGTTGATCGAGCCGGTCGGGCCGAGGATGTAAAGCTGCAGCCCGAGGAAGGCGAGCAGGCCGGAGAGCGTCGACACGAAGCTCGGCATGCCGAGCCGGTTGAGCAGCAACGCGTAGACGCAGCCGGTCACGAACCCGACCGCCATCGCCGCCAGTATGGCAAGCGCCACCGGCCAGCCCCATTGGACCCAAAGCACGCCGAGCAGCGCCGAGGACAGGCCGCTGACGGAGCCGACGGACAGGTCGATCTCGCCGACCATCAGCACGCAGACGATGCCGAGCGAGATGATGCCGACCGTCGAGCAGTCGAACAAAAGGTTGACCAGATTGTTCGGCGACAGGAACACCGGGTTGAGCGTCTGGAATATGGTGCAGATCAGGACCAGCCCGACGACGACCGGCAGCGATCCCAGGTCGCCGGAACGGACCCGGTCGAGAAAGCCCTTGATGGCGCCCTTCGCGCCGCTGCGATCCTTCAGCCGTTCGTCGCTGCGGTCGAGCAGCGCGCCGGGATTGCGGTCGGAAGCCGTCGTCATGGCTGTTCTCCCTGCGCCCTCGCCTCGGCCGTGCGCCTGCCGCGCCGCGAAACCGCGTTGTCGTCGGCGCCGGTTATCGCGGTCACCAGTTCCTGGTTGGATGCGCCGGGCAGGAAGATGCCGTTGTTGCGGCCGAGCCTCAGCACCACGATCCTGTCGGCGACGGCGCGCACGTCCTCCATGTTGTGGCTGATCATGACGACGCCCAGCCCGCGATCCCGCACGCGCTCGATGAGGTTCAGCACCTCGGCCGTCTGCGCGACGCCGAGCGCCGCGGTCGGCTCGTCAAGCAGAATGACCCTCGGCTCCATCAGCAGCGAGCGGGCGATCGCGACCGTCTGCCGTTGTCCGCCCGACAGCGACGCCACCGGCTCGCGCACGCTGGGAATGCGCGCCGACAGCTCCTTGAGCAGCGTCCAGGCGCGGACCTCCATCGAGACTTCGTCAAGGCGAAGCGGATGGAGTTCGCGGCCGAGGAAGATGTTGGCCACGACGTCGAGGTTTTCGCAGAGCGCCAGATCCTGGAAGACGGTGGCGATGCCGAGCTTCAGCGCCGCCGCGGGATTGGCAAGCGTCACCGGCTGGCCGTCGAAGGTGATCGAGCCGGAGCTCGGCATATGCGCGCCGGCAAGGATCTTCACCAGCGTCGACTTGCCGGCGCCGTTGTCGCCGACCAGCGCCACGATCTCCCCGGCATTGATGTCGAGATCGACATCGGTAAGCGCCGACACCGCGCCGAAATTCTTCGAGATGCCGCGCAGGCTGAGCACCGGCGGGCGGCTAGTCGTGGACGGCGTGTCGGGTATTGCCATGGCCTGTTTCTCTTCCCGCGTTTTGGTCGATATGTCCGGCCGCCAGGAGGGTAGCGGCCGGACATGCCCGGCTGTCGCCTTTGGCGATGAGCCGAGCATATCGCAGGCGACGCGGTTTGTGCCGTGTCGCTGAAGACGATGCCGCCAGGCGGCATTGCTTCTTGGAGACGATGCGGCGCGCGCCGCATCGCTCCTTATTCAATACCGAGCTTCTTGCAGCCTTCGGCGTAGCGGTCGGTGCAGAGCTGGGCTGCGGTCTGGATCTTCTTGTCGATGATCTCGGCCTTGAGGTTCTCCTGCGTCACCACCGCCGGCACGAACAGCTGCGAGGGCGTGTCGTAGAGCGTCGTCTCGGCTTTCGGAGTCTCGCCCTTGAGAAGCTGCACCGCAACGTTCGCGGCCGCCGCGGCGACGATTTCGCTCGGCTTGGAGATAGTGTTGTACTGGTCGCCGGCAATGATGAGCTGCAAGGCGGCGATGGTGGCGTCGTTGCCGGTCACCGTCGCACCGGATCGACGCCGGCGGCTTTGAACGCGGCGATGGCGCCGCCGCCGGTGCCGTCATTGGCGGCGACCACGCCGACGATCTTGTTGCCGAAGCGCGAGATCTGCCCCGCTGCCCATTGCTGTGCATTCGACGGCGCCCAGTTCGGCGTGTCGAACTCGGCGAGCGTCTTGTAGCTGCCGGTCTTGAGGCCTTCATGGATACCGTCCTTGATCAGGCCCGCCGCGGCGTCGGTCGGAGAGCCGTTGATCTGCAGCACGCCGACATCGCCGTCGCTCAATACGCCCTTGGCCTTGAGATGCTCGACCAGCGAGGCGGCGATCGCCTTGCCGATGGCCTTGTTGTCGAACGACACATAGAAATCGGCCTTGGCGTCCGGGATCGGCCGGTCATAGGCGATGACCTTGACGCCCTGAGCCTGCGCATTGTGCACCAGCGACGCCGCCGCTGCGGAATCGACCGGATCGAGCACGACCACTTTGGCGCCCTGGGTGATCACCGAATTGAACTGCTGCTGCTGTTTGGTGACGTCGGCATCGGCGTTGAGGTAGAGCACCTTGCAGCTGTCGCAGAGCTTCTTCATCTCGGCGACGAAGCCGGGATGATCATGCTCCTCGTAGCGCGTCGAGCCCTGGTCGGGCATCAGGAACGCGACCGTGGAACCCGCAATATCTTGCGCCTTGGCAAAGGTTGCGCCGAGTGCGAGGCCCGAGACGGCCAACGCGGCCACGGTCAATCTGGACATGTATCTGGACATAAGGTCTTCTCCATTCCCGTTGTTTGAAGTAATAGACCTCGACATCAGGCTGCGGATGTCTGATCACGTCGCCCGATCGGAAGTCTAGTGAAACTCGTGCACCAGCCTCACGGCGTCCTCCCGCTGGCATGACACGAGGAAATACTCGTCCCTCGCTGGTTCGCGTGCGCGACCCATCGCTTCGTCTTGGTTCTTACCTAGGCTTGTTTTCCTCCCAAACTCCTTTCTATGCGGCGCGCGCGGCCGCGAAATTATCCGCGACCAGTCGCCTGAACTGCGAAGGCGGCATGCCCTTCTCGGCCAGGAACTGGCGGTTGAAGTTCGACAGATTGTTGAAGCCGACCTCGAAGCAGATGTCCGAAATCTGCGCCTGCTCGTCGCTCATCAGGATCTGGCAGGCGAGGTTGATGCGCAGGCGCTTGATGTATTGCAGCAGCGACATGCCGGTGCGCTTGCGAAACGATCGAGAAAACGCGCTCGACGTCTGGCCCGCGATCGCCGCCAGGTCGCCTTCGTTGAACTGCTGGGTCAGGTTCTCGCGGATGTAGGCCAGCGCCTGGTTCATGCCCGCAGACATGTATCCCGACGGGTCCGGCAGATAGTTTTCGCTGGCCAGCACACGCGGCGAGGTCTCACGGCTCAGCGCTTCCATGATCGACATGAACAGGCTGATCCGGTGCACGCCGTAAGCATGGGTGATCTCGGCCAGCAACGGCATGACCTGCCTGCTTACACTCTTGCTGAAAAGCACGCCGCGCCGCGACAGGTCGAGCAGCGTGGAAACGGCGCCGAGTTCGGGGAAGGTCGTGATCGCGCCACCGATGAATTCCTCGCTGAACTGGACCAGCCTGCAGCGCAGCGGGACCGACTGACCTTCGGGAACCTCGCTGATCCAGTTGTGCGGCAGGTTGGGACCGGCCAGCACGAGATTGCCGATCTCAAACTCGCCGATGAAGTCGCCGACGAAATAGCGGCCCTTGGTCGCGACGATCTGGTGCAGCTCGTATTCGGGATGAAAATGCCAGCGCACCGTATGGTACGGATAACCGTGCCATTTCACCGCGAATGACTCGCCAGGCCTTATCTGTATGACTTCCAGATCGGGTCCCATTTGCTTCCTCCCGGAGGCTGTCGGGGGCGCTTCAGCCTTCGAACCGCGGCCGTTGTTTGGCTCATCTAGGGTCAGGATAACGGCGGCCAAGAATGTCCGCCACCTCGCCACGCCGCGCCGACTGATACGTTTTTGACCATTTTGGACCACGAAGATCGCATCTTCGAAAATTAGACGCCGCGAACATTGGGAATTGGCCGGCAGCGCACGGGGCGCGTAAAAGTTCGCCTCGAACCACGCTGCCGCATTGCACAATTTCGGTCGGGCTGCACAATAAGCATATGTCCGCCGGTTCGTTGACCATCCTTGTTATCGACGAGAACCGCATCCGCGCCTCGATCATCGAGGCCGGATTGCGGGATGCCGGCCATCAGCATGTCACGGTGGTCCACGATGTGGCCGGCATCGCCAGGCGCATCGCGGAACTCGAGCCGGACGTCATCGTCATCGATCTCGAAAATCCCAACCGCGATATGCTGGAGAACATGTTCCAGCTTTCGCGTGCGGTGAAACGGCCCATCGCGATGTTCGTCGACCGCTCGGACCAGGCTTCGATCGAAGCGGCGGTGGAGGCCGGCGTATCCGCCTATGTCGTCGACGGGCTGAAGAAGGAGCGTATCAAGCCGATCCTCGACATGGCGATCAGCCGTTTCAATGCCTTCTCGCGCATGGCGCGCGAACTGGAGGAGGCGCGCAGCGAGCTCGAGAACCGCAAGGTCATCGATCGGGCCAAGGGCATATTGATGAAGTCGCGCGGCTTGAGCGAAGAGGCCGCCTACGCGCTTCTGCGCAAGACCGCCATGAACCAGAACCGCAAGATCGCCGAGATCGCCCAGAGCCTGGTGACCGCGGCGGGATTGCTGGGACCGCTGGAGGGCGAATGAGCATGACCGCTGCGCATCAGATCACCGCCGGCTTCATGCCGCTCTTCGACAGCGCCGTTCTGGTCGCGGCCGGCGAGATGGGCTTTGCCGCCCGCGAAGGCATCGAGCTCAAGCTGCATCGCGAGACCTCCTGGGCCAACATCCGCGACCGCATCGCCATCGGCCATTTCGATGTCGCCCATATGCTGGGGCCGATGCCGCTTGCCTGCAGCCTCGGTCTCACGCCGCTTGCGTCCGAGACCATAGTGCCCTTCTCGCTCGGGCTCGGCGGCAACTGCGTCACCGTCTCCAATGCAGTGTGGGAAGGCATGGCGGCGCATGGCGCCGCGCCCGATCTAGATCCGGCGCGCGCCGGGGCGGCACTCGGCGCGCTGATCCACCATCGGACCGCCGGCCGCGAGCCGCTGCGTTTCGCCGTCGTGCACCCGCATTCCGGGCATAATTACGAGCTGCGCTATTGGCTCGCCGCCTGCGGCATCGATCCCGACCGCGATGTCGAAATCGTCATCGTGCCGCCGCCCTTCATGGCCGATGCTTTAGCCGCCGGCCGCATCGACGGCTATTGCGTCGGCGAGCCTTGGAACAGCGCCGCCGTCGCTGCCGGCACCGGGCGCATCGTCACCGTCAAGGCGCTGCTGTGGCGCAACAGCCCGGAAAAGGTGATCGGTGTGCGCAAGGCGTGGGCCGAGGATAATCCGGACGCGCTGGCGGCGCTGCTGAGGGCGCTGCATCATTCCGCCCGCTGGTGCCAGGACCCGGTAAACCGCGGCGAGTTGGCCGCGCTGATGGCGAGACCCGCCTTCCTCGGGCAGCCGGAGGCGATCCAGATGCCGGCGCTCACCGGACGCCTTCAGCTCGGCGGCGGCGCGGGGCAGCGCGTCGAGGATTTCTTCCTGCCGTTCGACAAGGCGGCGAACTTTCCGTGGAAGAGCCACGCGCTCTGGTTCTACACGCAGATGGTGCGCTGGGGGCAATTGCCGCACACGCCGCAAAACCTGACGATCGCCCGCGACTGCTATCGGCCCGACCTCTATCGCTCGGCGCTGAAGCCGCTTGGCGTGGCGCTCCCCGGCGCCAATGCCAAGGTCGAGGGCGCGCTGAAGGTCGCGACGCCTGTCGGTTCGGCAGGCGCGAGCCTTGTGCTTGGCCCCGACGGTTTCTTCGATGGCCAGATCTTCGATCCCGACCGGATCGACGCCTACATAGCAGGGCAGAAGCGCGCCTGATCATTTACGCGCCATTCTTGTGCATTGCACAAAATTTATGCGCCCTGCCCGTCCCGCTGATCAATGTTTGACCGGGCTCCCGTTCGGCCGGATCAACGCCTGATGCACCTATCAGTTTGATTTTCCTAGAAATCCTTCTTCGAGGCAAAACTGGCACGCTTCGTGCTTTGGAATAGTCGAGCCCCTCGTGGGCAATGGAACAGGCGTCCAATGGCGGGCGCACAGGCAAAGCTGCCGCTCAGGTCGACGCGCGATCCCGGATGTACGGACGCGAGAGGGCCTGGACGGCAGCTTTTTTCGTTTTGGACCGGAGACGACGATGACGAAACGGATCGGAACTGGCGCTTCGCTGAAGGACTTCACCCGCCGCGATTTCCTGATGAGCAGCGCGCTGACGGTGGCGCTCGTCATAGCGGCGCTCCTGTTGTTTCCCATCGGTCACGAGACAGAGGGCAACAGTCCGCAAGTGACCACGCAAGCCCCGATCTCACCACGCTGACCGATGCCGCGCCCCTGATCAACACAACTCGCGGTGCCTCCCACGCCGCAAACCGGAGCCGACCATGACCGCAAACCTCCCAGCCGCGCCCAGCCAGGACAGTGCGTCCCGGCAAGCGCTCGTCATGTCCACCATCGCCTTCACCGTCTGCTTCGCGGTGTGGACGATCTTTTCCATCATCGGCGTGCGCATAAAGCAGGAGCTCGGCCTCAACGAGACCGAGTTCGGCCTGCTGGTCGGCACGCCCATCCTGACAGGCTCCCTCGTGCGCATCGTGCTCGGCGTCTGGACCGACCGCTACGGCGGCCGTCTGGTCTACACCGCGACCATGCTCGCGGCGGCGGTCGCGACCTTCCTGCTCGCCTTCGCGCATACCTATGAGCAGATGCTGATCGCGGCGCTCGGCGTCGGGCTTGCCGGCGGTTCCTTCGCTGTCGGCGTCGCCTATGTCTCGCGCTTCTTCCCCGCCGGAAAGCAAGGCACGGCGCTCGGCATTTTCGGCGTCGGCAATGTCGGCGCCGCGGTCACCAAGTTCCTGGCGCCGCTCGTGCTGCTTGCCTGGGGCTGGCAGTCGGTGGCGCTGATCTGGGCCGCGGCGCTGGTCGTCATGGCCATCGTGTTCTGGTTCACGACCGATGACGATCCGGTCATCCGCGAGCGCCGAGCCGGCAAGTCGGCACCGCCAAGAAGCTTCTGGCAGGAATTCGCGCCGCTGAGGAACCTGCAGGTCTGGCGCTTCGCCTTCTACTATTTCTTCTCCTTCGGTGCGTTCGTGGCGCTGTCGCTCTGGCTGCCGCGCTACCTGATCGGCGTCTACGGCTTCGGCATCGCCACCGCCGGCATGATCGGCGCCGCCTATTCAATTCCCGCGAGCATCTTCCGCGCCTATGGCGGCGTGCTTTCCGACCGCGTCGGCGCCCGCACGGTGCTCTATTGGACATTTTCGGTTTGTGCCGTCGCGACTCTCGTTCTGTCTCTCCCCTCGGCAGACTATGTCGTGCGTGGTATCAGCGGGCCGATCCCCTTCCATTTCGAGATCGGCCCGCTTGCCTTCATCGCTGTCGCCTTCGTGCTCGGCTTCTTCATGAGCCTCGGCAAGGCCGCCGTCTATAAGCACATCCCGGTCTACTACCCGCAGAGCGTCGGCGCGGTCGGCGGCGTGGTCGGCATGATCGGCGGTCTCGGCGGCTTCATCCTGCCGATCGCCTTCGGCGCGCTGAACGACCTCACCGGTGTCTGGTCGAGCTGCTTCATGCTGCTGTTCTTGATCGTCGTCTCGTGCCTGGTCTGGATGCACGTCACCATCCGCCGGATGGAGCGGGCGGCCGCAGTCAAGACCGCGTCACTCTCCTACGCCGCCGAATAGATCGGAGCTGACCGGACATGAGCGAAAAACTCGTCATCATCGGCAACGGCATGGCGCCCGGCAGGATGCTCGAGCACCTGCTGGAAGCAGCACCCGACCGATACGCCGTGACCATCTTCAACGCCGAGCCGCGCGTGAACTACGACCGCATCATGCTGTCGCCAGTGCTTTCGGGCGAGAAGGAATTCGAAGAAATCGTCATCCATGGCGACGGCTGGTACATCAAGCACGGCATCACCCTTTACAAAGGGCACAGGATCGTCGCCATCGACCGGGAGGCGAAGACCGTCACCTCGGACCACGGCGTGACCGAGAGCTACGACCGTCTCGTCATCGCCACCGGCTCGGTGCCCTTCATCATTCCGGTGCCCGGCAAGGACCTGCCTGGCGTGCTGACCTATCGCGATCTCGACGACGTCAACGCCATGCTGTTTGCCGCGCAGTCGCGCGCCAAGGCGATCGTCATCGGCGGCGGCTTGCTCGGGCTCGAAGCCGCGGCGGGGCTGAAGGAGCGCGGCATGGATGTCACCGTGCTCCACGTCATGCCGACGCTGATGGAACGCCAGCTCGACCCGGCCGCCGGCTACCTGCTGCAGAAGGCCGTCGAGGCGCGCGGCATCAAGGTCATGACCAAGGCCAACACCAAGGCCATTGTCGGCAATGGCAAGGTCGAGGGCGTCGAATTGATGGACGGCACGATCATCCCGGCGACGCTGGTCGTGATGGCGGTCGGTATCCGCCCGAACAGCGCCCTGGCCAAGGACGCCGGGCTGGAGGTCAATCGCGGCATCGTCGTCGACGACCGCATGCAGACGTCCGATCCCGCCATCATGGCGCTCGGCGAATGCGCGGAGGTCGGCGGCCATGTCTATGGGCTGGTCGCCCCTCTCTACGAGATGGCCCGCGTCGCAGCCGCCGGGCTGTCGGACGGCGAGGACAATCGCTTCGTCCATTCCGACACGCCGACCAAGCTCAAGGTCACCGGCATCGACCTCTATTCGCTGGGCGACTTCGCCGACGGCGACGACCGCGAGGAGATCATCCTGCGCGACGCATCCGCCGGCATCTACAAGCGCGTCGTGCTGCAGGACAACCGCATCATCGGCACGGTGCTGTTCGGCGAAACGGCCGACGGCGCCTGGTTCAACGACCTCAAGAAGAAGGCGACCGACATCTCGGAGATGCGCGACACGCTGATCTTCGGCCAGGCGTTCCAGGGAGGCGCTTCCTCGGACCCTTTGGCGGCCGTTGCGGCACTGGCGGGTGATGCGGAAATCTGCGGCTGCAACGGCGTCTGCAAGGGCAAGATCACCGGCGCGATCAAGAGCAAGGGCCTGACCGGGCTCGACGACGTGCGCGCCCACACCAAGGCCTCGGCCTCGTGCGGTTCGTGCACGGGTCTCGTCGAGCAGCTGCTGAAGCTCACGCTGGGCGAGGCCTACAATCCGGCGGCGGTGCAGCCGATGTGCGGCTGCACGAGCCTCGGCCACGACGATGTGCGACGCCTGATCAAGGCAAAGGGCCTGAAGACGATCCCTGCCGTCATGCAGGAGCTCGAATGGCAGACCTCCTGCGGCTGCGCAAAATGCCGGCCGGCGCTCAACTACTATCTGGTCTGCGACTGGCCGGACCAATATGTCGACGACTACCAGTCGCGCTTCATCAACGAACGAGTGCACGCCAACATCCAGAAGGACGGCACCTATTCGGTGGTGCCGCGCATGTGGGGCGGCGTCACCAGCGCTGGCGAATTGCGCGCCATCGCCGATGTGGTCGACAAGTTCCGCATCCCGACCGTGAAAGTGACCGGCGGCCAGCGCATCGACATGCTTGGCATCCGCAAGGAAGACCTGCCGGCGGTGTGGGCCGATCTCGGCAAGGCCGGCTTCGTCTCCGGCCATGCCTATGCCAAGGGCTTGCGCACGGTGAAGACCTGCGTCGGCTCCGACTGGTGCCGCTTCGGCACGCAGGATTCGACTGGTCTCGGCATCCGCATCGAGAAGTTCATGTGGGGCTCCTGGACGCCGGCCAAGGTGAAGATGGCGGTGTCGGGATGCCCGCGCAACTGCGCGGAGGCAACCTGCAAGGATGTCGGCGTGGTCTGCGTCGACTCAGGTTACGAGATCCATTTCGCAGGTGCCGCCGGCCTCGACATCAAGGGCACCGAAGTGCTCGGCCTGGTGAAGACCGAGGACGAGGCATTGGAGGTGATTGTGGCGCTCGTCCAGATGTATCGCGAGCAGGCCCGCTACCTGGAGCGCATCTACAAATGGGCCAAGCGCGTCGGCACCGCCGAGATCAGACGGCAGATCCTGGACGACGTCGAGAAGCGCCGCGCCTATTTCGACCGTTTCGTCTTTTCGCAGAAATTCGCGCAGGTCGATCCTTGGTCGGAGCGCGTCTCCGGCAAGGACAAGCACGAGTTCCGGCCGATGGCGTCGGTCGGATTTGCGGAGGCGGCGGAGTGATGGAGATGCGTCTCGCCTTGCGCCCCGTCGTACCGACCCCCTCTGGCCTGCCGGCCATCTTCCCCTCAAGGGGGGAGATTCCCTTGCGCCCAGGCTTTCACCAATCTTCAACGTTGCAGGATGGGCGCCAAGGGCGGCGCTGCCGATCTCCCCCCTTGAGGGGAAGATGGCCGGCAGGCCAGAGGGGGTCGCATCGACTGGGCTCGACTCACAACAAAAGGGCCTCTCTAAATGAACTGGATCGCCATCGGCACCATCACCGACATCCCGCTACGCGGCGCGCGTTGCGTTGCGACACCGCAAGGCAAGATCGCCGTCTTCCGCACCGCGCACGACCAAGTCTTCGCCCTTGACGACCACTGCCCGCACAAGGGCGGGCCACTCAGCCAGGGCATCGTCCATGGCGCGGCGGTGACCTGCCCACTGCACAGTTGGGTGATCTCGCTGGAGACGGGCAAGGCGCTCGGCGCCGACGAAGGCTCGGTGAGGACGCTTCCCGTCAAGATCGAGGGCGACCGCCTTTTCATCGCGCTTGAAGCGCTGGCCTCGAAAGCGGCCTGAGGCATGGAAGAAGCACGCGAGGTGAGGACCACCTGCCCCTATTGCGGGGTAGGCTGCGGCGTGCTGGCCGAGATCGCCGCGGACGGCAAGACGACCGTCCGCGGCGATCCCGATCATCCTGCCAATTTCGGCCGGCTCTGCTCGAAGGGCGCCGCGCTTGGCGAGACGCTCGGCCTGGAAGGCCGCGCCCTTTACCCGGAAATTGGCGGTAAGCAGGCTGGCTGGAACGAAGCGCTCGACCTCGTGGCCAACAAATTCTCGCAGGTTATTGCCGAACATGGCCCGGACTCCGTCGCCTTCTATGTCTCCGGCCAATTGCTCACCGAGGACTATTACGTCGCCAACAAGCTGATGAAGGGTTTTATCGGCTCGGCCAATATCGACACCAATTCGCGGCTCTGCATGGCTTCGTCCGTCGCCGGCCATCGCCGCGCTTTCGGCGAGGACATCGTTCCCGGCGTCTATGAGGATTTCGAGCGCGCCGATCTTGTCGTGCTCACCGGTTCCAACGCCGCATGGTGCCATCCCGTGCTCTACCAGCGCATGCTTGCGGCGCGGAGCGAACGCGGAACCAGGATCGTCGTCATCGATCCGCGCCGCACCGCCACGGTCGATGAGTGCGATCTGCATCTGGCACTCGATCCGGGCACGGACGTGCTGCTGTTCAACGGGCTGCTCGCGCATCTCGTCCAGAACGGAAAGACCGATGCCGGCTTCATCCGCGACAGCACCTCGGGCTTCGACCCCGTGGCCGCGCTGGCCGCTGCCGATGCGCCGTCGATTGCGCGCGCCGCGAAAGGGTGCGGGCTGGCGGCCGCCGATGTCCAGGCCTTCTACGATCTCTTCGCCGGCACCGAGCGTACGGTCACCGTCTACAGCCAGGGCGTCAACCAGTCGGCACACGGAACTGACAAGGTCAACGCCATCATCAACTGCCATCTCGCCACCGGCCGCATCGGCAAGCCTGGCATGGGACCGTTCTCGGTCACCGGCCAGCCGAACGCCATGGGAGGCCGCGAGGTGGGAGGCCTGGCGAACCAGCTCGCCGCGCATATGGACTTCGCGGATGAGGCGAACATCGACCGCGTCTCCCGCTTCTGGGATGCGCCCAACGTCGCGCGCCGCTCCGGTCTGAAGGCCGTGGAGATGTTCCATGCAGTTGCCGACGGCCGCATCAAGGCACTGTGGGTCATGGGCACCAACCCCGCGGTCTCGATGCCGGACGCTTCGCGCGTCCGCGCCGCCATGTCCAAATGCGATTTCGTCGCCGTCTCGGATGTCACCCGCACCGACACCACGCGCTATGCCGACGTGCTGCTGCCGGCCACCGCCTGGGGCGAGAAGGACGGCACGGTCACCAATTCGGAACGGCGGCTGTCGCGTCAGCGGCCGTTCCTGCCGTCGCCGGGCGAGGCGAAAGCCGATTGGCGCATCATTTGCGAGGTCGCCGCACGCATGGGTTTTGGCGACGTCTTCGCCTACCAGACGCCGGCCGAGATCTTCCGCGAGCATGCCGCGCTCTCCGCCTTCGAGAACAACGGCGAACGCCTTTTCGACCTCGGCGGCCTCGCCGATCTCGGTGACATGGACTACGCCGCCTTCCCTCCGCGCCATTGGCCTGCGCCGGAGCGGCGCGAGCAGCAGACGAGGCTGTTTGCCGATGGCCGCTTCCCGACGCCCGACGGCCGCGCGCGCTTCGTGCCGGTGCGGCAGGAGGCGACTGCCTTCACGGTCGACGCGGACTATCCGCTCTCCCTGAACACGGGCCGGCTGCGCGACCAGTGGCACACCATGACGCGCACCGGCAACGTGCCGCGCCTGATGGCGAATACGCCGGAGCCGGCGGTCGATCTCCATCCTGCGGATGCGGCCGCGCATCACCTCAAGGACGGCGATCTTGCCCGTCTTTCGACGCGCTTCGGCTTCGCCCGCGCAAGAGTACGCGTAACGGAGGCGCAGCGGCGCGGCCAGGCTTTCATGCCCATGCATTGGAGCGGCCACTTCGCCGCCAGGGCCTCGGCAGGCCTTTTGTCCTCGCCGGTCACCGACCCGCATTCCGGCCAGCCGGAGCTCAAGCATGTCCCGGCGAGAATCGTGCGGGAGACAACCGGCTGGGCCGGCGTGCTCATCGCACGCCGCGATCTCAGACCAACGGGCTTCGTCCACTGGAGCCGGCATGCGGTCGAGGGCGGCTGGGTCTACGAATTGACCGGGACCGAGCCGCCTGACCAGGGCATTCTTCTGGCGCGCAAGCTGCTCGGCGTCCAGCGGCAGGATCAGCTCCTCGAATACACCGATCGCCGCGGGCTCGCCTATCGCGCCGCTGCGATCGACGAAAGCGGCGCCATGGCCGAGGCCCTGCTGGTCGCCGCTCCGGACCAGCTTCCGGTGCGGGACTGGCTGGTATCCCTTTTAGCCACGCGCCAGCCGCTGTCGACGGCCGACCGCCACGCGCTCCTATCCGGACGCTCCCCAGTACCCTTGCCCGCCATCGGGCGGGTCGTGTGCGCGTGCTTCCATGTCGGCGTCAACCAACTCGCTGCGGCTGTCGCTTCCGGATGCAACAGCCTGGAGGCGATCGGTTCGACGCTGCGCGCCGGCACCAACTGCGGTTCATGCCGCTCAGAGATAAGAGCGATCATCGACGCCCGCCAGATTCAGGCAGCCGAGTGAAATCCGCCTGGCCGCTCAGATCACCGCTTCCTCGAGGAACGGCTCGTTGCGTGGAATGCGCTCGTAGCAGAAGGGCGACAGGTCGAGCGTCTGGAAGGCGCCGTGGACGATGAGTTCAGACACCGCTCGTCCGACAGCCGGTGACTGCTGCAGGCCGTGTCCTGAAAAACCGTTGGCGAACATGAAGTTCTTTACCTCGGGGTGGAAGCCGACAATGCCGTTGTGGTCGAGCATGTTGTATTCATAGTGGCCGGTCCAACTGGTCTGGACCTTGAGCGCGTCGAAGGCCGGAATGCGGTGCCAGAGCGCCGGCCAGATATACTCGTCGAACTCCTCGAAATGCATTTCGAAGTCGTCATAGTCAGCCGGCCCGTCGCCTTGCGGCGTGTTGCCGGTCAGGAAAAGCTCGCCTTCCGGGCGCACGAACGTGCCGGAAAGATCGATGACATTGGGCATCCGCCCGGGTATCGGGTTGGCGCTGGCGAAGACGAAGCTGTAGCGCTTGTAGGGCGCCACCGGGATCGACAGTCCAGCCATGGCCGCGACCTGCTGCGCTCGCGGGCCAGCGGCGTTGACCAGGGTGCCGCACGCTACCGTCTGGCCGGTCGCGAGGCGGGCGGACACGACCTTCCCATCGGCGAGATCAAGTCCGGTCACGGCGTTGTCGATATATTCGACGCCGCTGGCGCGCGCCGCGCGGCGGAAGCCGTTCAACAGGCCCATGGAATCGAACCATCCCTCTTCGCGAGCGCCCCAGGAACCCCCGCCGAGGTCGTCGACATTCAACCACGGGAAACGCTCCTTTAGCGCGCCGGGATCGAGGAAGACCGTGTGGGCGCCGAGGCTGCGCTGCAATTCGACCCGTTCGCGGGCCGCCTCCACGCCTTCGGGCGAGCAGCAATAGAGATATCCGTGTTCGCGGAAGCCGAGGTCTGGCGCCGGCTCATCCGTATAGAACGGCGCCATCCGCTCCTGGAAGCCGCGGATGATCTCGATGCTGAACTGGCTGATCTTCACATTGATCGGATTGGAGTATTGCTGGCGGATGGCGCTGGTTGACAGCGCCGTCGAGGAAAACTCGTAGCTTGAGTCGCGCTCGACGACGAGGATCGATGCGCCGCTGCCAAACGCCTGGCTCAGCCAATAGGCCGTCGACGAACCGATGACCGCACCGCCGACGATGACGATGTCGTAGGCCGTGCGCGACGGGGCTTTGTATGGAGGGATCGCCATGGCTGCGCTCCGGCCTAGTGATTGAACGACGCGATCAGGGCGTCCGAGCCTCGCGCCAGAAGGCCGAGGTCCGACCCGACCGCCACCATGGTGAAGCCGTCGGCCAGATAGCGGTCGGCGTCGGCCTTTACAGGCGCCAGGATGCCGCTGGCCTTGCCTGCCGCAGCCGCGGCCTTGCGCACGGACGCGATCGCTTCCTGCACATGCGTCGCACCGGGATTGCCCATCGCGCCCATGTTCGTGGAGAGGTCGCCCGGCCCCACGAAGAGAACATCGACGCCGTCGACCGCTGCGATCTCGGCGGCGTTGGCGACGCCGGTTTCGTCCTCGATCTGCACGGCGAGAAGCTGCTGCTCTCGCGCCTTGGCATGGTAGCCGGCGATGCGGCCGAAGGCGTTGGCACGGTGACCGACCGAAAAGCCGCGAAAACCGCCCGGGGCATAGGTCATTGCCGCGACGATGGTGCGCGCCTGATCCGCCGTCCGCACGTTCGGGATCATCAGGCTGCGGGCGCCGACATCGAGCGCCTGCTTCATCAGATTCGCGTCGTCCGATGGCAGGCGCACCACGGCCTCGCAGGCAAACGCCGCCGCGACCTGGAGCTGCGCCATGATGCTGCGCAGATCGTTCGGGCTGTGCTCGCCGTCGATCAGCAGCCAGCCCGCTCCGGAACCCGCCACGACCTCGGTGGTGAGGGCCGAAGCCAGCGAGCACCAGATGCCGATATGCGCCCGGCCAGCCTGTACGGCCGCCTTCAGCGAGTTCACACGCTCTTGCATTTTACGATTGGCCTCCAGTCGGAAAGAAGGTGCATTGAAATTTGTATGATGTCCTATATCATATGCCTTGGTTGAGCCGCAAGACGCTCTGAGCCGCACGGGAGTTGCAGATGAAAATTGGCTTCATCGGACTTGGTGTCATGGGAGCGCCGATGGCCGGGCATCTCGCCGATGCCGGGCATGAGATCGCTACGGTTCTGAACCGTTCCCCTCTTCCGAAGGATCTGAAAGCATCGGTCGTCGCCTCCCCGGCCGAGGTGGCAAGGACGTCCGAAATCATCATCACCATGCTGCCGGACACACCCGACGTAGAGCGCGTCCTGCTTGGACAAAACGGCGTGCTGGAAGGAATGTCGGCCGGCAGGCTGGTCATCGACATGAGCTCGATCAGCCCGATCGCGACTGCCGAATTCGCGGCGAAGTTCAGGGAAGCCGGAGCCGGCTATCTCGATGCGCCGGTCTCCGGCGGTGAGGTCGGCGCCAAGGCGGCGAGCCTCACCATCATGGTCGGCGGACCAGTTGCCGAGTTCGAGCGTGCGCTGCCGATCTTCCAGAAGCTCGGCAAGAACATCACCTTGATCGGCGAACAGAACGGCTCCGGCCAAACCTGCAAGATCGCCAATCAGATCATCGTCGCCCTCAACATCGAGGCCGTCGCCGAGGCGCTGGTCTTTGCCAGCAAGGCCAGCTGCGACCCGGCGAAGGTGCGCGCCGCGCTGATGGGCGGCTTCGCCTCCTCGCGTGTCCTCGAAGTGCATGGCGAGCGCATGATTGCCCGCACCTTCGCGTCGGGCTTCCGCATCCGGCTGCACCAGAAGGATCTTAATCTCGCGCTCGAAAGCGCCCGAGCGCTCGGCGTTGCCTTGCCGAACACCGCGACGGCGCAGCAGCTGATGAATGCCTGCTCGGCCCGAACGGGCGGCGCCGACGCCGACCATTCATCGCTCGTCCGAGCCATCGAGGTCCTGAGCGATCATGAACTGTCAAACGAAAAGGAGTGAACCGATGCGCGGAACCGGCAAGGCCGAAATCTTCGTCATGCTGGCCCATCCAGTCGGGCATGCCAAGAGCCCCGGAATCTTCAACGAAATCTTCAACCAGAAGGGGCTCGACAGCCTGATGGTGCCGCTGAGCTGCCGCCCGGAAGATTTCGACACTTTTTGGGCCGGCATCACGGCAGCCGAAAACATCCGGGGCGTGATCATCTCGGTGCCTTACAAGACGGCGGTCTACCACAAATGCGCGGCTGCCCACGACCGCGCCGCGCGCGTGCAGAGTGCGAATTCCGTGCGCCGGCAGGCGGACGGCAGCTGGTATGCCGACAATTTCGATGGCGTCGGCTTCATCGACGGGCTGAAGGCAGGCGGACACCAGATCGCCGGCAAGCGCATCCTGCAGGTCGGCGCCGGCGGCGCCGGATCGTCGCTGACCTATTGCCTGGCCGAGGAAGGCGCGGCGGAAATCCGCCTGGCCGACATCGACAGCGACCGCGCCGCAAAGCTCGCTTCGCTGGTCAACAAGTCGTTCCCCAATTGCCGCATCGAGGTCGGAGAACCCGATCCGTCCGGAATGGACATGGCGATCAACGCGACGCCGTCCGGGCTGAAAGCCAGCGATCCGCTGCCGATGGACGTGAGCAAGTTGACGCCGGACATGACGGTGGTCGACATCATTATGGAGCCCGCGGAGACGGCCCTGCTCAAGGCGGCGAAGGAGATCGGCTGCCGCATCCAGCCAGGGCGCCCGATGATGGATTTCCAGGTCGAAGCGATGTCCGAGTTCTTCGACATCGAACGGAAGGATCGCCGCAATGGCTGACGCATCGACCGCCGTCGTCATCGGCGGCACATCCGGCATCGGACGCGCGATCGCGCTGCGCTTCGCGGAGGAAGGCTGCCAGGTGGTCGTCGCAGGCCGGGATGCCGTTCGCGGCAAGGAGGCAGCCGGCGCTTGCGAGAGTGCCGGCGCCCCACGCGCCCTCTTCGTGCAGACTGATGTCGCCGATCCCGCCTCCGTCGAGGCTCTGGCGCAGAAGGTCGCGGATGCGTTCGGCACGCCCCATGTCGTGGTCAACTGCGCCGGCATCCTGCAGAGCGGCAAGCACGTGCTCGACCAAGACCTCGACGAGGACGAGAAGATGTGGCGGGTGAACTATCGCGGCACGCTGCTTGGCTGCCAGGTGTTCGGGCGGCTGATGTCGGCGGCCGGACGAGGCGCCATCCTGAATGTCGGCTCCCTCGCCTCCTTCGCGCCGTTGTCGCTGCCGGCCTACACGCCCGGCAAGCACGCGGTTCTGGCCCTTACGCAGATGCTTGCCGCCGAGCTCGGCCCGCACGGCGTTCGCGTCAACGCCGTGGCGCCGGGCTACACGCTTTCCGATGGGCTGAAGGCCAAAATCGCCAAGGGCGAGCGTAACCCGGAAGCCATACAAGCCACCACCGCTCTGCGCCGCTTCGTCGAGCCGCGCGATGTCGCGGAGGCGGCCTTGTTCCTCTGCTCCGACCGTGCCGCGTCGATCACCGGCGTCACGCTTCCCGTCGACGCCGGCTGGCTCGTCCAGGCGCCTTACGCGCAGTACCTGCAGGGCAACCCCATCCGGCAGACGCCGGCAATCTGACGAGGAAAAATCCAGTGGGCGATATCCAGCGCTTCGACTTCGACACCCATATCCACCACGGCGTCATCCACAACGGCACGCTTTACCTCACCGGCCAGGTCGCGAGACCAGGCCAGTCCGCGGCCGACCAGATGCGCGAGGTGCTCGGCAAGATCGACGCGCTGCTCGCCGAGGCCGGCACTGACAAGACCCGCATTCTCCACGTCCAGATGTGGCTGGACGACATTCGGGATTTCGATGAGGTCAACACGGTCTGGGATGCCTGGATGCCGAAGGAGCATGCGCCGGCGCGCTCTTCCGGCGAAGGGCGGATGGCCAGGCCCGGAATGCTGGTCGAGCTCATCGTCACCGCGGCGGTTTGAATGGTCTTGCCGGTTCGGGCATCATCCCGAATCTGAACTTGAACGGCCCGATTCTGGACTTTAACGGAAGGACGTAAATGACGAAGCGCAAGCCGCTTTCCACCGTCGTGGCGGAGAGCCTGGCCGAAAAGATCCGCTCCGGACAGCTGCAGCCCGGAGCGCAACTGCCGACCGAGGCGGAGCTTTGCGCCGAGTACGATGTCAGCCGCACCGTCGTGCGCGAAGCGGTGGCGCGACTGCGCTCCGAAGGCATGGTGGTGCCGCAGCAGGGCCGCGGCATGTTCGTCAGCGAAACGCCCATGCCGCGCAATTTTCCATTCCGGACGAGGCTCTGAGGACGTTGCCGGAAACCATCGCACTGCTCGAGCTCAGGTTGAGTGTCGAAGTGGAATCCGCCGGACTTTGCGCGGAACGGCGCACCGACAAGGAAGCGCGCGACATCCGCGCCATGATGGAACAGGTTGACGCCCAGCAGGCGGATCCTGCCGTCGTCCAAATCCACTACGATTACGACTTCCACCTGGCGATCGCCAAAGCCGCGCGCAACGAGTTCATCCACGGCTTCCTGAGCTATCTCGGACCGATGATCGTGCCGCGTTTCCAGCTCGGCTATGTGGTCGAACCCGCGCTCAAGGACAGCTACTACGCGCGCATCCACAGCGAGCACAAGGCAATCGTCGATGCCATCGAAAGGCAGGACGGTGGCAAGGCCCGCCAGGCCATGCGCAAGCATCTGCACAACAGCCTGGGGCGCGTTCGTGCCCTGGCGAAAGCATCAGGGGTCGAGGCCACGGACGCCGAGCAAAGGGCCGCTGCGGCCTCTCTCTTCACCGGCATGAGGAAGCCTGTCCCAACGGGCGGATAAATCGACCCTTCCACGCAGCCATCGACCGCCTTCCGGCCGACGATTACGAAAGCCATGTTTTTGCTCCATCGGCCGGCAGAAACCCTTTCCTGCGCGTTGAAGGTGTTGTTTTCCTTTGGATTGCCGCTTTTGGGGGTCGTATGGGCAGCGTAGAAAATTTCGAACGCCAGAAAGGCATCCGAAAGTTTATCTTTCCTTTTTGCTGCTTTTCTTGGTTTCGCGGCAACGGCCAAGGCCGCAAACTGACGCCAGGCAATTGGGGAAGCCGCAACCGGGGAAGCCCACGTGACGACAGCCTTCATCACAGGAGCGACGAGCGGCATAGGGCGAGCCATCGCCATCGCGCTGAGCGACGCTGGCTATGACGTCTATGCCGTCGGTCGCAGCCAGGCGGCGCTGAAAGAACTGCAGGCCGAACGGGCGGGCGTCGTGCCGATTGCCGTCGACGTTACCGACCGCGAGGCACTGGAAGCGGTGGTGGCGGATCTCACCATCGACGTGCTGATCAACAATGCCGGCATCATGCCGCCGCTCGGCAACTTTGCCGACATGAAGATCGCCGACATCGACACCGCGCTCGAAGTGAACCTCAGCGCCGCGATCCTGCTCACCCGCCTCGTCGTGCCGCAGATGCGCGAGCGACAGTCGGGGCACATCCTGTTCACCGGCTCCTCCGCCGCCCACGCGGCTTTTCCCAACGTTGCCGTCTACTCGGCCACCAAGGCTGCGCTTGCCGGCTTTGCCGCCGCCTTGCGCGCCGATCTCTCGCAATACGGCATTCGCGTGACCGAGATCGTGCCCGGCCGCGTCGAGACGCAGCTCTACAAGGACATCCTCGACGCCGAGGCGCGAGCCGCCATGTACGCCGGCAATGTCGCCGTGCAGCCGGACGACGTGGCCAAGATGGTCGTTGCCCTGCTCGGCCTGCCCGCATGGGCTGACGTAACCCGCTTCGACATCATGCCGACCCGGCCGACCAGCCCAAGCGGCAGCAAGCAAGGAAAATAGGATGAAAGACCTTTCCGTTCTGATCGTTGGTGGCGGCGCCGGCCTCGGCGCGCTTCTCGCCCGCATGGCCGTGGAGGCCGGGGCCGCAAAGATCGGCATCATCGACATCAACCAGGAAGCTGCCGAGAGCGCGCTCGAACCGGCAAGGGCCAAGGGCCTGCCGACCGCGGCGGCGGCTTGCGACATCCAGGTCGGCCCGCAGTGCCATGCGGCCTTCGACGCCATCGTCGCGAAGCTCGGGCGCGTCGACACGCTGGTCAACTGCGCCGCGATCTACCCGCGCCGTCCGCTCCTCGAGATCACCGACGCCGAGTGGGACGCCTCCAACGGCATCAACATCAAGGGCACCTATCACATGATGGTGGCGGCCGTTCGCCACATGCAGGCGCAGGAACCGAAAGCCCATGTGCGCGGGCGCATCGTCAACCTGACCTCGGTCGACGCCTTCAAGGCGCATCCCCAGAACGCCCATTATGCGGCGACCAAGGCTGCCGTCGTCAGCCTGACGCGCTCCTTTGCCCATCACGTCGCCAAGGACGGGATCCTGGTGAACTCCGTTGCACCGGCCGGCATGGCCACGGAGAAGGCAAAGGCCCTCGGCTTCCTTGAGGAACTTGCCAAGGCAAGCCCCCTCGGCCGCGGCGCCGAGCCCACCGAGATCGCCGAATGGGTGCTGATGACCGGCGGCCCGAAGAACACCTACATGACGGGCGAAAACGTAATTGTCTCAGGCGGTTACATTTACGCGTGAATCAAATTTCAGAAGCCGGCGGCGACTGAAATACGGCAGTGCATGATCAACGGAGTCGCGAACGAAAGGAGGCGGACTTCACCATGACCGGCAAGCTTCGCCTTCCTTCGCTGAACGCGCTTCGGGTCTTCCACGCCGTCGCGCAGCACAAGAGCTTCCGGCAGGCGGCTGACGAGCTCCTGGTGACGCCGCAGGCCGTCGGCCAGCAAATCAAGCTCCTGGAAGACACGCTTCAGGTGACGCTGTTCGAGCGCAAGGGCCGGTCGATCGAACTGACGGAGTCGGCGATCCTTCTGTCGCACTACGTCAAGGCCGGGTTCGACGAGTTTTCCGAAGGCGTTCGCCGCGTCACCAAGTCGAACTACCGCGACCGCATCAACCTCAATGCGAGCCCGTACTTCGCCACGCACTATCTGTTGCCCAGGCTTTCGCTGTTCCGAGAGATCCTGCCAGGCGCCGACCTGCGCCTGACGACGATGGTCGACCTGCCTGACTTCGGCCGCGACGACATCGATATGACAGTGCAGTGGGGCTACGGCAACTGGCCGGACTACGAGACCACGCTGCTGGTGCTGGACCCGAAGATCATCTGCTGCACGCCGGCGATCGGCGAGAAGATCAAGTCGGCGCAGGACCTGACGCGGTTCACGCTGCTCGACACCGTCAAGTCGAAGCGGCTCTGGCCGGACATATTGCGCCACCTCGCCGTCGAGAAGACCGAGGGCGACCGCAGCATCGGCTTCGATGACGCTGCGACCATGCGCCGTGCGACCCTGCAAGGGATCGGCGTGGGCCTGGTCTCGGTCATCGATGCCGAGGAGGACTTCAGGTCCGGCGCGCTGGTCGCGCCACTTGGGCGCGATGCTCTTTCGGACATGAAGCCCGAGGAAGTCCCAGGCTTCTACCTGATCGTCCCGCGCGGGCATCTGCGGGTGAAGGCGGTGGCTGCCCTGCATCGGTGGCTCGTCCAGCAGGATTGGGGCAGCGACCTGAAGCTCTCCTTACCGAAACCGACCCCGCTCTCCGACTAGGAGCGGCTTAGCGACCGAGGCCCGAAATCTGTTTCTGACCTCCAACAACAAGAACAAGTGAACCTCAACAGTGGAGACGACAAACATGAAAATGATGAAATGGGGGGCCGCGGCCATGGCCCTTGGCCTGGTCAATTTCGCGGCGCCGGCCGAAGCGGCCGGCGGCAAGACTCTTGAGACCGTGAAGGCGCGCGGCGTGCTCAACTGCACCGGACATGACGGCTCTTATCTCGGCTTCGCGAGGTGGACAACAAGGGTAACTGGAAGGGCATGGACATCGACCTCTGCAAGGCGGTGGCGACGGCCGTGTTCGGCGATCCGGCGAAGCTCAAGATCGTGCCGATCAGCTGGGCGCAGCGCTGGCCGTCGCTCCAGTCGGGCGACGTCGACATCATCATCAAGGCCTCGGGCGGCACGCTCAGCCGCGACACCGAGCTCGGCCTGCAATTCTCCACATCCTATTACCTCGGCACGACCAAGGTAATGGCGCATAAGGAGCTCAATCTGAAGTCGCTCAAGGATGCCGCCGGCGGAACGATCTGCATTCCAGCTGGCACGTCGCAGGAGCAGCAGGTCGCGGCCTATACAGCCAAGCTCGGCATCAAGCTCGAACCCGTGCTCATCGAAAAGACGGAAGAGCTGGAGCAGGCCTACTTCTCCGGCCGCTGCGATCTCTATGCGCAGTGGGGCCCGACGCTCGCCATCGCGCGCATCGCCAAAAGCAAGGTCGAGGATCACGTGATCCTGCCCGACGTGCTCGCGGTCGAACCCGAAGTCATGATCATGCGCCAGGGCGACGACAACTGGGTCGACATCGCCAACTGGACGCTGAGCGCCTGATCTTCGCCGAGCAGGAAGGCATCACCTCCAAGAATGTCGACGAGATCAAGGCCAAGCCGACCTCGCCGCAAGTGGCAAAGTTCCTCGGCGCCACGCCGGGCATGGGCAAGGGTCTCGGGCTTTCCGACGACTGGGCCTACAACGTGATCAAGAAGGTCGGCAATTACGGCGAGATCTTCGAGCGCGATCTCGGCAAGGACTCGCCCTACAAGATGGATCGCGAGCTGACCAACTTGTGGAACAACGGCGGCGTCCTGTTTCCGCTGGTGATCGACTGACGCGTTCTTAACGCATCCTGCTTTGAGCTCTGCCTGGCCCTTGCCAGGCGGAGCCGGCGCCAATTCGGGAACGATGCTGATGATCACCCTGCTGAGAAATCAGAAGGTCCGCAACGCGCTGTTGCAGGTCTTTTACGTCGGCTCGCTTGCCGGGATGGTCCTTGCCTGCGTGATGATCGCAAGGCGGAACCTGGCTGAGCAAGGCATCACCTCAGGCTTCGACTTCCTGTTCAAGTCGACCGGTTGGGATGTGAACTTCTCGCTTCTGCCCGCCACTGCCAACGATCCTTACTGGTGGTACTTCCTCATCGGCATCATCAACACGCTGTTCCTGGGAAGCATCGGGCTGATCCTGGCAACGATCGTCGGCACGATCGTCGGCCTGGCGCGGACCTCTTCGAACGAATTGGCGCGGCTGCTCGGCCGCACCTATGTCGACATCTTCCGCAACATCCCGCTGATCCTCCAGGTCTTCTTCTGGTACGCGGTCATCACGCATCTGCCGACGCCGCGCGCCGCGCATGACGCCTTCGGTATGCTGCTGACAAGCCGCGGCCTCTATGTGCCGATCCCCAATGTCGGCGGCCTGGCGCTTGCGACGGCAGCAATTGCCGTGATCGCGGCAATCGCGCTGCCGGTCTGGCTCGGACGGACATCGCGGCTCAGCCGACCGGTCGGCGAGCGCCTTGGCATTCAGCTCGCCGGCGCCGCGGCTGCGCTAGCCTGCGCGGTCGTCATCCTGGCGGCCGGCCGTTTGCCGGACCTGCCGCTGCTTGATTTCCCTGCCCTGCAAGGCCTCAACCTCAAGGGCGGCCTGCGCATTCCGCCGGAGTTTTCCGCTTTGGCCATCGCCATCGCCATCTATGGCGGCTCCTACATCGCCGAGATCGTGCGCGGCGGCTTCAAGGCTGTCGGCAAGGGCCAGATGGAGGCAGCGCTCTCGCTTGGCCTCAGCCCCTGGCGGGTCTTCACGCTGGTGCGGTTGCCGCTGGCGCTGCGCGCCATGCTGCCGATCCTCGCCAACCAGTATGTCTGGCTGATGAAGGCGACCACCATGGGCATCGCTGTGGGCTTCACCGACTTCTTCATGATCGTGGCGCTGACCATCAACCATTCCGGTCAGACGCTGGAAGCGATCGGCATCCTGATGGCGGGCTTCCTCGCGATCAACCTCAGCCTTGCCGCCGTGTTCAACCGCATCAACAAAGCGATTGCCCTCAAGGGCAATCAATTGAGGGGGTGAGAGATGGAGATGGTCATTGTCGCTCCCCCTGCCCCAGGCAAGCTCGAGGACCTGAAGCGCCGCTTCTTTGCGACGCCGCTTCAGGCGCTGCTGACGCTGATATCCGTGGCGATCATGGCTTTCGTCGTCTGGAAGCTGCTCAACTGGGCTGTCTTCTCGGCAGTGTTCACGACAAGCGGCGGGCCAGAAGCCTGCCAGGCCGCGGCCGGAGCCTGCTGGTCGGTCATCGCTGCCCGGTGGCGCATCATCCTCTTCGGCCTCTATCCCTTCGAGGAGCAATGGCGTTCGGCATTGGCCTGTGTGGCCGTGGTGGTGATGACGGTGCTGAGCTGTATTCCAGCCTTCTGGACGGGCCGCCGCATCGCGCTGGTCTGGGGAGCCGGGACAGGCCTCTATTACATGCTGATGAAAGGCGGCGTGCTTGGTCTGCCCTATGTCGGCGAGGAAGCCTGGGGCGGGCTGGCACTCACCCTCTTCATCTTCGTCACCACCTGCCTGATCGGCTTTCCGCTGGCGATCTGCCTGGCCCTGCTGCGCCGGTCGGACCTGCCGTGGATATCCAGGACCACCGGCCTCATCATCGACGGGGTCCGCTCGCTGCCGCTGATCTCGATCCTGTTCACCTTCGCCGTCGTCCTGCCATTCGCGCTGCCGCAATGGCTGGTAGGCGACAAGCTCTACCGGGTGATCATCGGCTCCGCCCTGTTCTTCTCCGCCTATCAGGCGGAGATCGTCAGAGGCGGGATGCAGGGCGTTCCGAAAGGACAGGAGGAAGCCGCGATGGCTCTCGGCATGAGCTACTGGCAGCGCATCGGCCGCATCCTGCTGCCGCAGGCCATGCGCAACGCTTTGCCGGCGACGATCAACCAGTTCGTCATCTCGTTCAAGGAGACCTCGCTGGTGGTGATCGTCGGCTTCTTCGAGATCCTGGCTTCGGGCAACGCTGCCTACGGCACCGGCGAATGGCGCTTCGCCTATGTCGAGGTCTATGCCTTCATCGCCATGATCTATTTCGTCTTCGTCTTCAGCCTGTCCCGCTACGGCGCCTTCCTTGAGCGGCGCATGTCGGTTGGTGAACGATAGGAGGCGGCAAGTGAATTCGACGCAGTCACCCGGACCCGCCGTGCGCATCGAAAATCTCGACAAATACTATGGGACATTCCATGCGCTGCGGAAGATAAACCTGTCCGTGCAGCGGGGCGAAAGGATCGTCATCTGCGGTCCTTCCGGCTCCGGCAAGTCGACCATGATCCGCTGCATCAACCGGCTCGAGCAGCACAATGGCGGCCGCATCACCGTGCTCGGCACCGAGCTCAACGACGATGTCGCCAACATCGACGGCATCAGGCGCGAAGTCGGCATGGTGTTCCAGCACTTCAACCTGTTTCCGCACATGAGCGTGCTGGAGAACTGCATGATCGCGCCCATGATCGTGCGCAAAAAGCCGCGCGCGGAAGCGAGGCGACGGCCCGGCGCTATCTGGAAAAAGTCCGCATCCCCGAGCAGGCGATGAAGTTTCCTGGGCAGCTCTCCGGCGGCCAGCAGCAGCGTGTGGCGATCGCGCGCGCACTTTGCATGCAGCCGCAGCTCATGCTGTTCGACGAACCGACCTCGGCGCTCGATCCGGAAATGATCGCGGAAGTGCTGGACGTCATGGTCACGCTTGCCTCCGAAGGCATGACGATGATCTGCGTCACCCACGAGATGGGCTTTGCGCGCCGCGTCGCCGACCGGGTGATTTTCATGGACGGCGGCGAGATCGTCGAGGAAGCGCCGCCGGAGGAATTCTTCACCTCTTGCCGGAACGAGCGCACGCGGCAATTCCTGTCGCAGGTCCTGGGTCATTGAGCCGGGCGCTGCTACTGTCTATACGCGGCGTGCCACACATTGCAGGTATCCCAATGACCGACCACGTCACCACTCTGAGTGAGATTCTCGGACCGAAAGGCTGGCTTTCGGGCACTGACGCCGAGCCTTACCAGCGCGACTGGCTGAACCGATATGGTGTCGCGCCGCTGGGCGTTGCCAGGCCCGCGAACACCGCTGAAGCAGCGGCGGTCGTCAAGGCATGCAGGGAGGCGGGCGTGGCGGTGATCCCGCAAGGCGGCAACACCGGCCTGTGCGGCGGCGCCGTCGCCGATCAGCCGAACGCCGTCATCGTCTCGCTTTCGCGCATGACGGCGATCGGCGAACCGAACCCGGAGAGCGGGTCGATCGCGGTCGACGCGGGCGTCGTGCTCGCCGCGCTGCACGAGGCGCTGGAGCCGCATGGCCTGATGTTCCCTATGCATCTTGGCGCCGAAGGCAGCGCCAGGATCGGCGGCCTGATCGGCACCAATGCCGGCGGCAGCCAGGCATTCCGCTATGGGATGATGCAGGACCTCGTACTTGGCCTCGAAGTCGTGACACCGGACGGTATGGTGTGGGACGGCCTTCGCGCGGTGCAGAAGGACAATGCCGGCTATCAGCTCCGCAAGCTTTACTGCGGCGCGGAGGGAACGCTCGGCATCGTCACGCGCGCCGTGCTCAGGCTCTACCCCACGCCAAAACAGCAAACGAGCGCGCTTCTGGTGATGTCCGACTTTGCCGCCGCCGTCTCGTTCGGCGTCTACCTGCGCGGCGAGGCCGGAGAGTTCCTCGCTGGGCTCGAATTCTTCTCCGATGCCGGGCTGGCGCTGGCGCTCAAGCACCTGCCGGACCTCGCCTATCAGCTCGAATCTCGGGGCGACGTCTATCTGCTCGTCGAGCTGGCATCGGGCTCGCCGCGCGTCCCATTGGACGAAATCCTGAATTCGGCGCTGGAATGGGGCATGGAGCAAGGCCTGGTTACGGACGGCGCGCTGGCCAATTCGGGCGCGCAGCGGTCGCAATTCTGGCGCCTGCGCGAAGAGCAGCCCGAGGGACAGCGCTTGGAAGGCGAGCAGTTGAAGCACGACATCTCGGTGCCGCCGGGTGCGATCGCCCGCTTCATCAAGGCTGGCGCCGAGATTTGCGGCGGCATCCTTCCCGGCGTGCGGATCAACCCGTTCGGGCATCTCGGCGACGGCAACATCCACTACAATCTATCGCCGCCGGAAGGTCGCGCCGATTTCGACGGCAAGGCGGGACAGTTCGCCGAAGCGCTGACATCTTTAGCCACCGAGATGGGCGGCAGCTTCGCGGCCGAGCACGGGCTTGGGCGTGCAAAAATCGCCATGGCGGAGCAAAACCGCGGCATCGTGGAGCGGGAGCTCATGGCACGGCTGAAGGGCGCGTTTGATCCGCAGGACACACTGAATCCTGGCGTTCTGGTGCATGCTCCTCTGTAAAGAAAAACTTTCGAATGGACCACATTTCTTGATTTCGCCTCGACCAGCCACGGTGCAGGTATAGTTCCGAAAGGGCAAGCTCGGTCCGCTTGCCGCCAGCGTAAGAGGATGTCGAAGCATGGTCCGCAATGGCGGTCGCCTTCTTGTCGAGTGCCTGATCGCGCTCGGCGCGACCAAGAGCTTCGGCGTTCCCGGCGAAAGCTATCTGGCTGTTCTCGACGCGCTGCACGACACCCGTGGCAGACTGGATTACGTGCTCTGCCGCAACGAGGGCGGCGCGTCATTCATGGCCTCGGCTTACGGCAAGCTGACCGGCACGCCGGGCATCTGCTTCGTCACCCGCGGCCCGGGCGTGACCAATGCCGGCATCGGCGTGCATACCGCCATGCAGGACTCCTCGCCGATGATCCTGTTCGTCGGCCAGGTCGGCACCGACATGAAAGGCCGCGAGGCTTTTCAGGAGATCGACTATCGGGCAGTGTTCGGGACCGTCGCCAAATGGGCAGTCGAGATCGACGATGTCGAACGCCTTCCCGAGATCGTGGCGCGGGCATGGACCACCGCCTTGACCGGACGGCCCGGCCCCGTCGTGGTCGCACTGCCGGAAGACATGCTGACGACCATGACCGAAGCCGCGCCGCTTGGCGGGCCGGCAGCCATTTTCGAAGCCGCGCCGGCGCAGGACGCGATCGCGTCGGCGCTGAAGATGCTGGCGGCGGCCGAAAAGCCGGTCCTGCTCATGGGCGGCACCAACTGGACGGCGGACGGACGTGCCGCGCTCCAGGCCTTCGCCGAGGCTTCCGACATCCCGGCCGTCGCCGCCTTCCGCTACCAGGACCAGTTCGACAACCATTCGCCGGTTTTCGTCGGCGAGGCCGGCGTCGGCATGGTGCTGCACGTGAAAAACCTGATCCGCGATGCCGACGTGATTCTCGCGGTCAATGTGCGCTTCGGCGAGATGACGACCGACGGCTACACGCTGCTCTCCGTGCCCTTGCCGCGCCAGAAGCTGATCCACGTCCATGGCTCCGACCGCGAGATCGGCAAGATCTATGTGCCCGCGATCGGCGTCCATGCCGGCCCGAACGCTTTTGCCAAGGCGCTCACGCCGATCAAAGGCGCCTGGGCCGAGTGGCGCGCGGCTGCGCGTAAAGCCTACGAAGGCACCTTCGACGCGCCCATCCAGCCCGGCCCGGTCGACATGGTCGCGGTCAGCACCTGGCTGCGCGAGCATCTTCCGGCCGACGTCATCCTCACCAACGGCGCCGGCAATTTCACTGTATGGCCGAACAAGTTCTTCAAGTTCGGGCCGCAAGCCCGTCTGCTTGCTCCACAATCCGGCGCCATGGGCTATGGCCTGCCGGCCGCGATCGCCGCCAAGGTGGCGCATCCGCAGCGCACCGTCGTCTGCTTTGCCGGCGACGGCGACTTCCAGATGAACTGCCAGGAGCTTGGCACCGCCATGCAGGCGGGCGCACAGCCGATCGTGCTCATCATCAACAACGGCATCTATGGCACGATCCGCGCGCATCAGGAGCGCAACTACCCGGCCCGCGTGTCCGGCACTTCGCTTGAAAACCCTGACTTCGTGACACTGGCGAAGGCTTATGGCTTCCACGCGGAGCGCGTCGAGGCGACGCAGGATTTCGCGGCCGCGTTCGAGCGGGCGCTGAAGTCCGGGACAGGCGCCGTTCTCGACATCGCCATCTCGCCCGAAGCGCTCACGCCCCGGCAGACCCTCTCCCAGATGCGCGACGCCGCGCTCGCTTCAGAAGGCCAAGGCATGACCTCCAGAACTGACGACATCCGTCTCGGCGCGGACATCGGCGGCACCTTCACCGACATCGCCCTCGACGTCAGGGGAACGATGTTCTCCACCAAGGTGCTGACCAACTATTCGGCGCCCGAACAAGCGATCCTTGACGGCATCGCCATCGTCATCCGCGATGCCGGTATCTCGCCCGCCGAGATCGGCATCATCATCCACGGCACGACGCTCGCCACCAACGCGCTGATCGAGCGCCGTGGCGCCAACACGGCGCTGGTCACGACGGAAGGGTTTCGCGACGTGATCGAGATGCGGACGGAAAACCGCTTCGAGCAGTACGATCTCAACCTGCAGCTGCCGAAGCCGCTGATCCCGCGCGAGGACCGCTTCACGGTCAAGGGCCGCATCGGTGCCGAAGGGCAGGAGCTGCAGCCGCTCGACGAAGCCGCCTTGGAAGAGATCGCCGACCGCATTGCGGCCGGCGGCTTCGGCTCGGTGGCGATCGGTTTCATCCACGCCTACGCCAACCCCGATCACGAGCAGCGGGCGCGCGAGATCCTTGCCCGAAAACTCAGCATTCCGATTTCGATCAGTGCCGAAGTCTCGCCGCAGATGCGTGAGTTCGAGCGCTTCAACACGGTCTGTGCCAACGCCTATGTGCGGCCGCAGATGGCGGACTATCTCGCCCGCCTGCAGACGCGCCTCAAGGACATGGGCGCCGAGTGCCCCGTCTTCATGATCCACTCCGGCGGCGGGCTGATCTCGGTGGAGACCGCATCGGAATTCCCGGTGCGGCTGGTCGAATCCGGCCCGGCGGGCGGCGCCATCTTCGCGGCCGACATTGCCAGGCGCTTCGGCCTGGAAAAAGTCGTCTCCTATGACATGGGCGGAACCACTGCCAAGATCTGCCTGATCGAGGACTATGCGCCGCGCACGGCGAGAACCTTCGAAGTGGCGCGCACCTATCGCTTCTCCAAGGGCTCGGGCATGCCGATCTCCATTCCGGTGATCGAGATGATCGAGATCGGCGCCGGCGGCGGCTCCATCGCCTGGGTCGACGCCATGGGCCGCATCCAGACCGGCCCTGAAAGCGCGGGATCGGAGCCAGGCCCCGCCTGCTACGGCCGCGGCGGCAAGCGCCCGGCAATCACCGACGCCGACCTGGTGCTTGGTAAGCTCGATCCGTACAATTTCGCCGGCGGCGCGATCAGGCTCGACACGTCCGCTTCCGAACAGGCCATCCTGCGCGATGTTGGCGAGCGGCTTTCGTTGAATGCCATGGCGACAGCCTTCGGCATCTGCGAGGTGGTGGACGAGAACATGGCCAACGCCGCCCGCGTTCACGCCGTCGAGAACGGCAAGAACATTTCCGACAATCTGATGATCGCCTTCGGCGGCGCAGCGCCGCTGCATGCGGCAAGGCTCTGCGAAAAGCTCGGCATCGACCAGTGCATCGTGCCGCGCGGTGCCGGCGTCGGATCGGCGATCGGCTTCCTCAAGGCTCCGTTCGGCTACGAGGCGCTGGCTTCGAAGCTGACACGCCTGTCGCGGTTCGAACCGGCCGAAGTGAACACCCTGCTCGCCGACCTCAAAAACTCCGCCGAAGGTTTTGTGCGCACCGGCGCCAGCGGCAGGATCGTCTGCGAGATCACCGCCTTCATGCGGTATGCCGGCCAGGGCTGGGAAATCCCCGTGCCGCTGGCGGACGAGCCGCTCGGCGACAACGCAGTCGCCAAGCTCAAGGCGCTGTTCGAGGAGAACTACCAGCGCTTCTTCGGCCGCGCTATCGAAGGGCTCGACGGGCTGGAAATCGAGATTGTGACCTGGTCGGTCAAGGCGACGGACGTTCGGCCCGCGGTTGCGAGGCACGAGCTCACCAGCGGCAAAAAGACCAGCCAGCCGACAACGACGCGGTCGGTCTTCGATCCGGTCAGCGGCGCGCCGCGGACCTACGGCATCATCGAACGCGACACGCTCTGCACCGGCGATCGGGTCGCGGGCCCGGCCGTCATCGTCGAACGCGAGACATCCACCGTCGTCACCACCAGCTTCGATGCCGTCATCCAAAACGACGGCGCAATCCTTCTGATCCGCAAAGGCAGCCAGGCATGAGCGATATTGGCGAAATCCGCATGCAGGTCATGTGGAACCGGTTGATCTCGGTGGTCGAAGAGCAGGCGCTCACTTTGCTGCGCACCGCGTTTTCGACCTCGGTGCGCGAATCCGGCGACCTGTCGGCCGGCGTCTTCGATCCGCGCGGCCAGATGCTGGCGCAGGCGGTCACCGGCACACCCGGCCACGTCAACACCATGGCCGAGGCCGTGCTGCATTTCATGAATGAAATTCCGCGCGACAACATGTTCGAGGGCGACACCTACGTCACCAACGATCCCTGGCAGGGCACGGGCCACCTGCACGATATCACCATGGTGTCGCCGTCCTTCCTGAACGGCGAGCTCGTCGCCTTCTTCGCCTGTACGGCGCATGTCGTCGATGTCGGCGGGCGCGGCTTCGGCGCCGACGGCAAGTCGGTCTACGAGGAAGGCATCCAGATCCCGATCATGAAGTTCGCGGAAAAGGGCGAGGTCAATCTCGACCTCGTCAGGATCCTGCGCGCCAATGTCCGCGAACCCAACCAGGTCGTCGGCGATTTCTATTCTTTAGCCGCCTGCAACGAGGTCGGGCATCGCCGCCTCGTCGACATGATGAAGGAGATCGGCCTGACCTCGCTCGACGGTCTGGGCGAGTTCATCTTCTCGCGCACCCGCGACGCCATGCTCGAGCGCATCGAGGCGCTGCCCAAAGGAAGCTGGTCGAACGAGCTGGTGACCGACGGCTACGACGAGCCGGTCAAGCTCGCGGCCACGGTGTCGGTCCGCGACGACCATGTCGAGGTCGACTTCACCGGCACCGACCCGATGAGTCGCTGGGGCATCAACTGCCCGATCATCTACAGCAAGGCCTATGCCTGCTACGCGCTGAAATGCATGGTGGCGCCCGACATCCCGAACAATGCCGCCTCACTCGCCTTCTTCACCGTGTCGTCGCCGGTCAACATCCTGAATGCCGTGCGGCCGGCGCCGGTGGCGCTGAGGCACATTTTCGGCCACATGGTTCCCGATCTGGTGCTGGGCGCGTTCTCCAAGCGTTGCCGGGAAAAATCCTCGCCGAAGGCGCCGGCGCGCTGTGGAACATCCACATTTCGGTGCGTCCGGCCGCTGGCGCATCCGGCCGCCGCGCTGAAGTGCTGATGTTCAACTCCGGCGGCATGGGCGCCCGTCCCGAGCTCGATGGGTTGTCGGCGACGGCCTTCCCGTCGGGCGTGCACACGATGCCGATCGAGGCGACGGAGCACACCGGCCCGATCGTCATCTGGCGCAAGGAGCTGCGCCCGAACTCCGGCGGTGACGGCGAGTTTCGCGGCGGCCTAGGACAGATCATCGAGATCGCCGCGACCGACGGCCACGAGTTCGACTTCTCCGCCATGTTCGACCGCGTCAATCATCCGCCGCGCGGTCGCAACGGCGGCAAGCCCGGCATCGCCGGCGTGGTCAAGCTCGATGACGGCACCAAGATGCGTCCCAAGGGCTGGCAGCATGTGCCCGCCGGGCGCAAGCTGATCCTCGAACTGCCCGGCGGCGGCGGCTATGGCGATCCGTCCAGGCGCAGCGCCGAAGCGAGAGCCAACGACCGATCCAAGGGATACATTTCGGAGAACAACTGATGAGCTATGTTGCCTCGCGCCTCTCGGTGGTGAAGCCTTCGGCTTCGATGGCGGCCTCGCAAGCCGCCAAGGCGCTGCGCGCCAAGGGCGTCGACGTGATCGACCTCGGGCTTGGTGAGCCGGATTTTCCGACCCCGCTCCACATCATCGACGCCGCCCATTTCGCGGCCAAGGCCGGACAGACCCTCTACACCGCCGCCGCCGGCACGGCCGAAGTGCGCGAAGCGGTGGCCGGAAAATTCCGCCGCGAGAACGGGCTGGACTATACGGCCGATGATATCGTCGTGGCCAACGGCGCCAAGCAGATCATCTTCAACGCGCTGATGGCGACGCTGGAGACCGGCGACGAGGCGATCCTGCCGGCGCCCTACTTCGTCTCCTATCCCGAAATGGTGAAGCTGCTCGGCGGTACGCCTGTCGTCGTCGAATGCCCGGAGACCAGCGGCTTCCGGTTGACGCCCGCGCTGCTGGAAAAGGCAATCACGCCAAGGACAAAGTGGCTTTTCCTCAACATGCCCGGCAACCCGTCCGGCGCAATCTATTCGCAATCCGATCTCAAAGCGATTGGAGCGGTATTGGCGAAACACCCGCAGGTGCTTGTCCTATCCGACGAGATCTACGAGCACATCCTGTTCGACGGACGCGAATTCGTTTCCTTCGGCAGGGCTTGCCCCGAGCTGAAGGACCGCACGCTGATCGTCAACGGCGTCTCGAAATCCTATGCGATGACCGGTTGGCGTGTCGGCTACGCCGCCGGCCCTGCACCGCTCGTCAAGGCGATGTCGACGATCCAAAGCCAGTCCTGCACCTCGGTGTGCTCGATCGCTCAGGCCGCGACCGTCGCCGCGCTCAACGGCCCACAGGATGAGGTCGCGCGCTTCCGCCAGGCCTTCGAAGCGCGCCGCAACCTGGTCGTCGACGGAATTCGCAAGATAAACGGCCTGACGCTGTCACCACCGGAAGCCGCCTTCTACGCCTATATCGGCTGCGCCAGCCTGATCGGCCGCAAGACGCCCAAGGGCGTCGTGCTGGAGGACGATACGGCTGTGGCGAACTACCTTCTCAATGAAGGACGCGTGGCGTCGGTGCCGGGCGTCGCCTATGGGCTGTCACCCTATTTCCGCATCTCGACGGCGACCCGCGAAGAGGTGCTGACCGAGGCGATCTCGCGGATCAACGCCGCCGTCGCGCAAGTGGAGTAAACGATGCCGCATTACGAACGTATCCTGATCACGGGTGCCGCTGGCCGGCTCGGCTCCGAGCTGCGCAAGGGGCTGGTGCCGCTGGCAAAAACGATCCGCCTGGCAGGGCGCGAATCGTTCGGTGACCTTGCGCCTCACGAGGAAGAAGCGATCTTCGATCTCGCCGATATGGAGGCGACGATCGCGGCGACCAAGGACTGCGACGCGATCGTGCATTTCGGCGGCGCACCGCTCGAATGCGAGTGGCAGACCATCCTCGATTCCAGCATCCGCGGCTCCTACCACATCTACGAAGGCGCCCGGAAACACGGGGTGAAGCGCGTCATCTACGCCTCCTCGGTGCATGCCATCGGCTATCACGAGATCGAGGCGCATATCGGCGTCGATGCGCCGGTGCGTCCCGACAGCCTCTATGGCGTGTCGAAGAATTTCGTCGAAAGCCTCAGCCGGCTCTACTGGGACAAATTCGGCATCGAGACGGTGTGCCTGCGCATCTTCTCGTCCTTCCCGGAGCCGGCCGACCGCCGCATGCTGTGGTCGTACCTCTCCTTCGCCGACTGCGTGCGCCTGGTCGAGGCGTCGCTGACGGCGCCGCGTGTCGGCCACACCATCTCGTTCGGCATTTCCAACAACAAGCTGAAGATGGTCGACAATAGCGGCGCGGACCACCTCGGTTTCATCCCGCAGGACAGCGCCGAACCGTTCCGCGCCGCCGTCGAGGCGAAGACGCCGGTCCCCGACTCGACGAAACCGTCGGTGAAATATCTCGGCGGCTGGTTCTGCGAGCTCGGGCACCCGGACGACAAGCCTGCGTGACCTTTACAGGCCGGTTGGAACAATTCTAGGAAAAGTGTGGAGCGGTTAGGCTCGGCACCTTCGCCGTAGCCTTCCGTCCGGAATTGCGTGAAAACAAGGAGATAGAGCGGTTCGGCGTTTCCGTGAAACGGTGAAGCGCTCTGCTCAGTTTGGAATTGCCGACCTGACCTTGCTGGGCGGCAGGCCGAACGTCTCGCGAAACGCCCTGGAAAAATGCGAGGCGTTCTCGAAGCCGACCTCAATCGCGATATCGACCATCGGAACGCTGGTTTCGAGGAGCAGCTGCTTCGCCCGCTCGAGGCGCACTCTCTTGTAAACGAGTGCCGGAGAGCTCTTCGTTTGCTCCATGAACAAACGCTCGAGTTGCCGTCGCGATAACCCGACCGATGCCGCCAGTTGCGGAATTGAGATCGTGTTCTCGATATGGCTCTCCATCATGATGAGCGCCGCCTGGAGCCGCGGATCGTCGCATTCGATGGCAAGCGGCCTGCGTGGCTGGATATGCAAGGCCGAGCGTGCCTTGTCGATCTGCAACACTTCAAGCGCGTTTCGCTCCGCACGTTCACTGATGTGGCGTCTCACGATCGACGCCGCCATGTCGGCCGCGCTGCTGCCGCCGGCGCATGATCCCCTGGTCCGATCGAGGTTGAAGATGCGATCGGCCCGGACCTCGTGATCGGGGAAACGCTGGCGGAACGCCTGATAATGCAGCCAGCTGACGCAGGTCCGATGGTACTTCATCAGCCCGGCATCCGCCAGGATGAACGTACCAGTGCAAACCCCGATCAACGGAACCTTGGCTGCCGCGGCTTTCTTGAGGTAGCGGACGGTTTCGTCGTCGACCGGGAACTCGGTATTCAACAGGCCGCCGACGACGACGATGTAGTCGAACAGGCTGGGATCGACGAAATCCGATGTCGGCGCGACCTGCACGCCGCAGCTGGCTGTGATCAGATGTCTGGTGCTCGCCAGAACCTGCCAGTCGGCAAAGACCCTGCCCGATCTGTCAGCCTCGTCGCTGGCCAGGCGCAGCGTATCGACGAATAGAGCAAACGCCGAAAGCGTGAAGGAGCGGGCGAGAATGAAGCCGATCTTCAGCCGGCTGGTCTCCGGAACCGCTAGTTTCATACTTGCCTCGCTCCTGTTGGCGGACAATGCGCGCACTCTGAAGCTATTTCCAAACCGGCGCTGATCTCGCCGTCAACACCTTTTCACGCATGGTAAGATGGCAGCTGCTGCCGTCCTCGGATAGTCCATCAACGACTTGGCCGCCCCGGAAGGAGACGCGCCGTCGGGCACGGATCCGCGCGCCGGCCGGATCTCAGCGCCGGCTGGCGCGAAGCGTGGCGGTGTCTTATGTGTCAGTGCGAGATGGTCCTTACCCGAATAAGGGGCCTCGACAGCGATAGGCTGGCTCAGCCCTGCGGCCGGACCTGCGGCAGGGCGGCATCGAGCGACCGCTCGAACGCATCGACCAAAGCGTCGACCTGGGCCTCGGTGATGATCAGCGGCGGACAGAAGGCGATGGCGTCGCCCATGTTGCGCGAGATCACGCCATTCTGCTGCAGCAGGCCGTTGACCAGCGCGCCCAGCGCAGCGGGCTTGCCCCACGGCGCCTTGCTTGCCTTGTCGGCGACCAGTTCGACGGCGGCGATGAGACCGACGCCGCGCACTTCGCCGACCAGCGGATGCGAGGCGAGCTTGCGCAACCGTGCCTGCAAATGCGCGCCGACCTTGCGCGCATTGCCGACGAGGTCGCGCTCCTCGATCAGCTTGATGTTTTCCAGCGCGACGGCCGCGGCGACCGGATGGCCGCCGCCGGTAAAGCCATGGCCGAACGTGCCGATGCGGGCGCTCTCGTCGGCGATCGGCTCGAACACCTTGTCGTTGATGATGAGCGCCGAGATCGGCAGGTAGGAGGATGAGATCTGCTTGGACAGCACCATGATGTCGGGCTTGATGCCGAAGGTCTGCGAGCCGAACATCTCGCCGGTGCGGCCGAAGCCGCAGATCACCTCGTCGGCCACCAAGAGGATGTCGTATTTCGACAGCACCGCCTGGATCTTTTCCCAGTAGCCGGCGGGCGGAACGACGACGCCGCCGGCGCCCATGATCGGTTCGCCGATGAAGGCGGCGATGGTCTCCGGCCCCTCGGCGAGGACCAGCTTCTCGAGATCGTCGGCCAACCGGCTGGAGAACTGCTCTTCGCTTTCGCCGGGCTCGGCGTCGCGCCAATGATGCGGCGTCGACGTGTGCAGGATATTGGCGATCGGCAGGTCGAAGGAGAGATGATTGTTCGGCAGCCCGGTCAGGCTTGCGGCGGCGATGGTGACGCCATGGTAGCCGCGCTTGCGGCTGATGATCTTCTTGCGCGCCGGCTGGCCGAGCGCGTTCGACCGGTACCAGATCATCTTGATCGCCGTGTCGTTGGCCTCGGAGCCGGAATTGGTGAAATAGGCCTTGCTCATCGGCACCGGCGCCATCTGCACCAGCTTCTCCGCCAGGTCGATCAGCGGCGAATGCGCCTTCGAGCCGAAGTCATGGTAGAAGGGCAGCTTGGACATCTGCCTTGTGGCCGCCTCGACCAGCCGCTTTTCCGAAAAGCCGACGGCGACGCTCCAAAGCCCTGCCATCGCCTCGATGTAACGGTTGCCGGCGATATCCTCGACATAGACGCCGTCGCCCTTCTCGATGACCAGCGGTCCGGTTTCCTGATGCTTGCGGGCATTGGTGTAGGCATGCAGGTGGTAGCGGATGTCGCGGGCTTCAGGGGAATTCGGTCTGGCGTCCATGATGGCTCCTGTCTGCAGGCTCGAAGCGAAAATAGGACTGTCTCCCTTAATGAGAAGTCCGGAAAATCCGCCTCGCATCTGTGCTGCTGATGCATCATGGCGGGATGCGGCCGCAAGAGCCGCTGTGTCACAATCGATAGCGCCATGAGGTTTTCGAGGTGAATAGGGACTGTATGGTACGGAGCTTTGGCGCAGCGCATGCGCGACCGGAGAGAACGTGGCATGGAACAGGTCGACTGCGTAGTTGCCGGCGCCGCGTCATCGGACTTGCCGGTTGCGCGCAGCCTTGCGGCGAAGGGCCTCGATACGCTGATCCTCGAAGCGGCGGATGCCATAGGCACCGGAACGAGCTCGCGCAACTCGGAAGTCATCCATGCCGGCATCTACTATCCCGAGGGCTCGCTTAAGGCTCGCCTTTGCGTCGCCGGCCGCGACATGCTCTACCGCTACTGCGCGGAGCGCTCGATCCCGCATCGCTGCTCAGGCAAGCTGATCGTCGCGACCGATGAAGCGCAGGAGCCGGTGCTTGCCACCATCCGCGCCAATGCCGCCGCTTGCGGCGTCGAAGATTTGCGCTTCCTCTCCGCTGCAGAGGCACAGGCGCTGGAGCCAGCGCTACATTGCACGAAGGCGCTGCTCTCGCCTTCCACCGGCATCATCGACAGCCGCGCGCTCATGCTCACCTTGCTAGGCGACGCCGAGGAAAACGGCGCAATTCTATCGCTCAACACCCGCATCACTTCAGGCCGCATCGAGGCCGACCGCGTGGTGCTGCATACCATGGACCCGACGAGCGGCGAAGGTTTTGAGATCGCCACATCGCGTCTCGTCAACGCGGCCGGCCTTGGCGCCATCGCGCTGGCCGGCGCGATCGAGGGATTCGACCGGCAGTTTTTGCCAACGTTTCGCTACGCCAAGGGCAACTATTTTTCGGTGGCCGGACGCGCGCCCTTCTCGCGACTCGTCTATCCCGTGCCAGAACCCGGTGGCCTGGGCGTCCACTTGACGCTTGACCTCAGCGGGGCAGCGCGCTTCGGACCTGATGTCGAATGGATTGAGACGCTGGACTACCGCGTCGATCCGGCGCGCGGCGAGCGCTTCTACGGGGCGATCCGCAAATATTGGCCGGGCCTAGTCGACGGCAGCCTGCAGCCTGCCTACAGTGGCATCCGGCCGAAACTCTCCGGGCCAGGCGAGCCCAACAGCGACTTCGTGATCCAGGATGCGACGACCCATGGCGTCGAGGGCGTGGTCAATCTGTTCGGAATCGAAAGCCCTGGGTTGACCTCGTGCATGGCCACCGCACAGCATGTGACGCACATCCTCGCCTCGGAGCAGCGCTGATGGACGCTCGAACCGCAAGCGCTGCCGGCTGAAACAGGACTGGTACGGAGAACCGAAGGCAGCCCGCCCAACTGCCGTAATCGACTGCTCCAAAATGGCTATCTTCACATGGCGCCGATTTGACGTCAGCTACGAAATGTAGGACCGATCAAACCCAGCTGTTTCGATCAGTCCCGCATGGTCATGCAACTCGACCACGCCGTTGCGGAATGACGCCAGGCCGGTCTCCCGCAATGCCTTCAATACACGGCTCACATGCACAGCCGAAAGCCCCAGCGCGTCACCCAGTTCCGCCTGGGTCAACGGGCATGCGAAGCGGTCCGGATAACTCGTTGCCGATCGATGCACGCGGCAGGCCAGTTCGAGAAGAAGATGGGCCGTGCGCTCCACGGCGCCTCTCCTGCTGGCCCCGGCCAGATGTTCCGCGAGCCGTGAGTATCGACTTGCCTGAGCCATCAGGATGGCCTCGCAAATCGACTGCGGGTAGCGCGAAAAACAAGCATGGACAGGACCCGCTAGTTCGATCGCGGTCACGTCCGATAGAGCCGTTACCGTCTCGCCGGCTTCTCCGGCAAATTCGATCACGGCAATTTCGCGAGGAAGCGCAAAATCGACGATGAGACGCGAGCCATTCGACAGCGTTTTGGCGAATGCGGCCCACCCGGCAGTCATGATCAGTACACAGGATCTGGCCTGATACTCGCCTGCAATTGTGGTATTGGCCGGATATGTGCGACGCATAGCTCCCGGAAGTAGGGATATCCCTCGTTCCCAACTTGCCTCAGCAAGCGTAGGTCCCCGCGCCAATCCAAGAGCCAGCTTTGATAAGCCCATTTTGTTTTGAGCACCCCAACGCGTTGACCATCCCCTGATCAACGACCATCCCCTGGTCAACCTCAAGCTGCAACCATCAACTACACAAAAGGTTCCATCCATCATTTCATCCGAATTGCTACACAGTCTACCACTTTTGGGCACAAGCATGCCACCCCGGGTGATCGGAACCTCCACCCCGAGGGCTCCCGTGACTTCCGGAAAACATGACAATGCGCGCCTGCCATTGGGCAAAAGCGTCAAAATGCCGGCCACCTCGGCCATGATTGATGGCGGCCCGTGCAATCCCGCCTAGCGGACCGGCTTCGGCAAGTTGCCCGTGGGCTACCGGCAAACCGATGGTCCCACGGTCGAACTTATCCTTTAGGGTAGCGGCGCGCGACATGCTTGCGGTTACTTCAGCCGGTTCGAACCACTACCAGCATAAATGTTCAACTCGATCGCAGCCCCTCTTTGAGCTTCTTTCGAAAGCGGATCGCGTTCTGCCGGCGGAGTTGATGCCGGAAGTGTGGAGTCCAATCGGGCGTCGAGCGCTTGTAGCTCCTGCCAAAGCGGACCGGGGATCGACTGCCCCTCTCTTCCGGGCCTCTCCGCTGCGCTGACCGAAGCGGTTTGCTCCATTGTTGCGGCCGGCCGCCTCCTGCGCGACTGAAACCGCGAGACCGTGGGATGCTTGGCGCTGTAAGTCTGCCGTCTTTCCTCGGCAACTTCCAGGTCGCCGAGCGCCGACATGATCGATGCGAGGCGATCCTCGATTTGCGTCAAACGCCTCCGGGTGGAAAGCAGGGCAACTGAAACCAGCAAACTGTAGGCGAGAAAGACGATGACTGCTCCGGCCCGATTCTCGATGCCGAAAGAGATCAATGTGACAGCCCCGATAAGCACGGCAAGGGCGCCATAGCCCAGCAGCCGGCCCTTCTGCAAAAGGAGCATCAATGGCAAGGTTGTTGACAGCATCAGAATGGCTCCCGGCCTGTTGGCCACCCAATCCGCAAATTTCAGAACGATTTCGCTGTAAGTGTCCATATCAACCTCGGACCCGCCATCAACCTTAGACTCGCCGGGAGGCCGGCCGCTTCCTGTCGTCCGGGGCACAGGGTTCTCCTGCAGACGCTACACGTCAGCAGTGTTGTGGACCTCTCGGAAGAGCGGCAGCAAGGTGTCCAGCCGATGTCCCAAAGCTCTGAAAGGCCTGCCGGGTAGACCAGATCGACCTTTAGCCGATTTACTACTCAATAATGGTAATGGCGAGGATGTTCTCGAAGCTGATATGTTTCGTGCTGACCGGTGACGCGATCGGTCAGGTGGGTGGAACAGCGATTTGGACAATGCCGGCGGGGTACGAAGGCTTACGCTATCGGCTTGAGCGCGCCTAACAGCTAACTGCCCGAACCTTTTGGAAAATAAGGCCATTCAGCCGACGCTGAAGGGGTGGTGTCGCGCTGCTGATCGCAAGGATTCCGAGATGGCAAGTCCAACTGACAATCCGACGATGATCCGGGAATTTTTGCCGCTTGACGTCAGGGAGATCGTTGATTTCTTTCTCCGCCGATGGAAGCTTGTGTGCAGTATTGCAGCGATCACCTTCAGCTTATTTGTATTCGCCGCCTATGTTATTCCGGCGTCATACACTGGCGTTGCGCAAATCTTACTTGACGCCCCGATCGACTATATGACTCCGCAAGACTATTCCAATTCTGATTTTGCCGACAATCCAACATTTATCGAAAGTCAGATTGCAGTCCTGAGATCTGCCTCACTTCTTCAACAGGTCGTCGACAGCCAGAAGCTGACGGAAGACCCCAAGATCGGGCCGGCCGCATTGGTATGGCTCCAGACCTCGCTGGGAGTCTCGCGAGTCGGGCTCGGCAACGTCATTGAGCTTGACGTCAGCATGTACGATCCAGAAAAAGCAGCATCGCTCGCCAATGCAATTGCCCAGGCCTATGTCGCCGATCGCATAAAGTCCCGTTACGAAGGGGTCCAAAAAGCCTCCACATGGCTTAGCGACCGGGCCTCATATCTGCGAGCGGAGCTCAGCCGTTCGGAACAGGCTGTCCAGAAATTCCGGATCGATCACAATCTATTGGCGACGCCGGCGGGCAGCTTGACTGACCAGCAGATGTCCGAATTGAACATCGCCTTGATCAACGCACGCGCCGAATTGTCGGAGAAACGGGCGCAATATCAACAGGTTGACAAGCTGCGGACTGCCGGCGGCGACATCCAGTCGATGCCCGACGTCTTGCAATCGGTTGTGGTCACCGCACTTCGATCTCAATTGTCTCTGGTGAGCCGGAAGGAAGCCGACCTCAAATTGAAATACGGCGAACGGCACCCCGATGTCATGGCCGCCCAGGCCGAGCGCCACGACATCGAGGGGCAGATCGCCGCCGAGGTGCAGCGTCTCATTGGCAATCTGAAGAATGAAGTCGACTCCGCCGAAGCCCGAGAGGCCTCTCTGGCTCGGGCCTTGGGCTCGGTATCCAACCAATCCGAAATCGAGGGTCAGGTTGGCGTCCAGCTGCGCGATCTGGAAAGAATTGCCGCAGCGAACAAGGAACTCTTTGAGACGTTCCTGTCACGTGCCAAGCTCACCGAGGAAAAATCCACCCTGCTCAACAGCGGCGTGCATGTGATCACCGCTGCCGTTGTTCCGATCTCACCAAGCTTCCCGAACAGGTCCCTTTTTGCGGCTCTGGGCTTGGTCTTCGGCATCTTCTTCGGCGGCGCCGGCGCCGTTCTTCGCGAGCTTTTCGCTTCCGGCTTCATGGCAAAGAAGCAGATCGAGGACGAGCTGGCCGTTCCGGTTCTTGCGTCCATGCCAAGGATGTCGGGCTGGTCGAAAGACGCCCAGTCCCAGGCGCAGCCGGTGGCCTACCTCGAGCGCAAACCACTATCCAGATACAGCGAAGCGGTGCGGCGGCTCCGCCTCGGCCTGGAGGCGACGCCGGAATGGGACCGCTCGCCGCGCCTCATGCTCGTGACGTCGGCGATGCCAGGCGAAGGAAAGACAACTCTGGTGTTGAGCCTGGCCTGCTCGGCCGTGGCCGACGGCAAACGGGTTCTGGTCATCGATGCGGATTTGCGGCTGTCCGCTACCACGGCCTTTTTCGGCATGGCGGACAAGGTCGGACTGGTCGACCTTCTCACTTTGCCGGTGAAGGCTGCAAACGCGATTCACCTGGACGAACGCTCGGGGATTTCCCTTCTGCCTGCCGGCGCAAGGACCCGCAACCCGCCAGCCCTTCTCGCTTCTGCGCGAATGCGCTCGATCCTCGATGAGCTTCGCGGAAAATTCGACACGGTGATCATCGACGCACCGCCTGTTGGGCCTGCGGCCGATGCCACGATCCTGGCGAGGCATGTCGACAAAGTCGTCTTTGTCGTGAAGTGGCGCGAGACCTCGCGCGAGGCCGTTGCGGAAGGAATTCGACATCTTGGCGGTCGGTCCAGGATTGCCGGTATCGCCTTGACAATGGTGGATGAACCAAAGCTGCCGAGATACGGCCGTTACACGTCGCTCGAAAGCAGTGTCTCGGACAGTTACTATCTCAATTAGAGAAAGAGGCAGTATTTTTCCATGCTGAACGTCGACTTATACCATAATCGGCATCCGGAGCCGCCAGCAAAAAGTCGCGACGGCGAACCCGCCCGTTGGTGCGTGGTTCAGACGCATCAGCACTGCGAAAGCCTGGCCGAGAGGCATCTGATATCGCAAAACTTTCGAACCTATCTGCCCAAGCGGAAGCGAACCGTTCGCCACGCACGCACAGTCAGAACCGTCTCCAGCGCGTATTTCGACTGCTATCTCTTCGTCTCCCTGGCCGTCCATCAGCAGAGCTGGTACCCGATCAACTCGACCGTGGGCGTCCGAAAGCTCATCATGAGCAAAGGAATGCCGATACCGGCGCCTTACGGTGTGGTCGAGTCTTTGATATCGGCAACCGATGACGACGGAATTTTGCATCCGGACATTCTGCTGAGACCAGGCCAAAGAATCAGGATCATAGACGGACCGTTTTCGGACCAGCTGGGAATTCTTGACCATGTCGGTAGCGCTGGAGCGGTCAGGATTCTTCTGGATATTATGAACCGCGCAATTCCAATTACGATCGGCAGAGATAAACTATCGGTACTTTCTTAATACTTATTGCGAACTTTCATTTGATGTTTGCTGGTGGGATTTTCTGGTGGGAAAAACCGAATCCACTCGGCGTGAAATGATGAATTGGCACCCAGTTCACCTTGGGTGCGGCAGCTTGCAAAGGCGGCATCGGAACCTATGGGAGCGCACCGAGACGGGCGCAGGTTCGAGCGAAGTCGGCCGCCAAAGTTCCGGCATACACACCTCGATCCGATGTTTTGACGACGCGGGGCGAATAACGCTTTCGCGGCAAATCGCAGGAAATCCATTGCTGCCCGCATCCAAATCCAAACCGGCGAGCTATCCCCCCGCGCCCCCCGGGGAGCTTCGCGATGGCCGGCAGCCGCAGCACCGTCGTCGCTGGTCTTCGGAAGGAAAGCCAAGGATGGTCACAGAAGCGTTGGCGCCGGGGGCGAATGTCTCTGCGCCGGCCCCTTCGCTAGGCTTGGGCCCGTCGGGCAGCCGGGCAGACGCAGGGCCATCTCAAATTAACGGAAGCGCTTTGCCGCCCGTCGAGCCGGCAACGATGCTGCCGATTGCCGTCGAACTGTTTCGAGCGTTCAATAAAGCCGGCCTGAAATACGGAATAATCCAGGATCTGACATCTTTACATGACGGACTGTCTGGCCGGGACGATCTGGATGTCCTCTTGGACAAGCACGACTACCCGGCCTTCTGCTCGATCGTAAGTCAGCTGCACGGCCGTCGCAGCGTCAGCCTGTCCTGTTACGACAATGTCTGCGCCGGCCGCGAAGACTGGTTCCTGCCTGATTTCTCGCGTGGCCGCTATCTGCATCTCGACATGCATATAGGCGGCCGGGTCGGCAGGGAATTTCGCAAGCGCTATCCGGTATTCGATTATCCGGCGATTAGGGGCTGGGGGTCGATCAGCATCGACGGCGTGTCGATTCCGGTGGTCTCCCCTGAAGATGAGCTTCGCATAACGATAGCCCGTTTCGCCTTCCGGGCCGGGGCGCCGCCGTGGAGACAATGGATCAGCGTCGGCGATAGTTGGAAGGACCAATTTGCACGCGTGCCGTTTCTGTCCAGCGAATCCGGATTGCGTGTGGTGGAATATGAACTTGGCGGCGGGAGAACGGTGAGCTGCAGGTTCCTGCAAAGCGCCGAAGTTTTGGCCGCCCATCGCGGGGATCTCGCCAGGCTGCGGCGTTCGATCCGGGAAATGTCCGGTTTCACCGGACGCTATGCGGTGGCCGATGCCGCGGTCCATCTGGCCCGCAAGACCTCATATCTCGCCCTGAGGCTCCTTCAGCGCTGGATGCCCGGCAGCTTTCCACCGAAGCGACGGCCCGCGGCCGGTGGATTTGTGGTGGCGCTGATAGGTCCCGACGGCATGGGCAAGAGCACCCAGGCTGACCGGCTGACACAGATTTTTCGATGGAAATTCGGCTGCGCGCAAGCCTATGTCGGAACCGGCGACGGCAATGGATGGTGGCTTCGCAAGGCGTTGCAGGGTCTGGTTTTTCCCCATAGACGCCGCCTCAAGTCCCTGGCCCGCCACGATGGCAAGGATTCCCTCGGCCGGAACGGAGCCAAGGAGGGCGTTGCCGCCGCCGCGTTGGCATTGTGGGCGGTTTTGATCGCGTTTGAACGATACGCTGTCGTGAAACGCGCACATCGATGGGCGACGCGCGGCGTGATCGTCATTTGCGACAGGTGGCCGCAGGCGCTCCACAGGGGATATCTAGACGGGCCAACCATCCCACCGCACCTGTTCTCCGTTCCGGGCTTGTCAGTCCTCGCCCGGCTCGAGCAGCGGCTCTACCAGAAGATGGCGGAATGCCGGCCGCACCTCACTTTGCACCTCTCTCGAATTTTGCCGTCTCCGCGCAGCGAAAGCCGGGAGACATCAAAAAAGAAGCATTCGATGCGCGGCTAGCGCTGATGGCGGAATTACGAGCCAGGGACAAGAACATCCGAACTGTTGATGCCAGCGCCGGCATAGAGGCGGTCGGACGGGAACTGTTCAGGCATATCTGGCTGTCTTTGTAAGAGGCAGAGCGCGGGAGGCTCGGCGGGCATCCCTTTCCCAACAGACGCAGATTTTCCCGCGATCGCGGCAGGCGACAGGCGATCCCAGCCAAGCGCGCGAAAGCCGAAGCCGCTGAGCGCTCCCACTCGATGCATTCGATCCTCCACGCCAGCCCCGGCCTCGCATCCCCCGAGGTATAAGCAAATGAAGATCGTTCATGTGCTCACCCGACTGCTTCGGGCAGGCTCCGAAGAGAACACCTTGGCTTGCTGTCTCGCTCAGGCGCGGCACGGCCACGAGGTGCTGCTCGTCCATGGCGAAGAATACGACCCGGGTTTAAGGGTGTCCGTCGCCGGGGCCCTTCGGGTGGTGACGCTCGGAAAACTCATCAACTCGATTTCGCCGTCGCGTGACGTTTCTGCGTTCGGGCAACTCACGCGCCTTATGCGCGATTGGCAACCCGACATCGTGCACACACATCAAAGCAAAGCCGGCATCATCGGCCGTCTCGCCGCCAGGGAAGCCCATATCCCGGGCATCATACATGGCGTGCACATTTTGCCGTTCGTGCATGTGGGCACTGCGCAGAGGCTGATATTCCTGGCTGCCGAACGCCTGGCCGCGAGGTTCACGCGCGCTTACATCGATGTCAGCCAGGCCATGCGCGACATTTGCGTCGCCAATCATTTAGGCCGCCCCGATCAGCATCATGTCGTCCATTCCGGCTTCGATCTGGCACGTTTCGCGAACGCGAAATGGCCGCAAGAACCGCATCTGCTGCTGGGGACGGCGGTCGGCGAGCCAAAGCCACCGGTTGTCCTGATGCTGGCCGCGCTGGAACCGAGAAAACGCCACGTCGAGTTCATTGAAGCATTTGGGCAGGTCGTCGACCGAATTCCGAACGTGCGACTGCTGGTCGCCGGCGAAGGGTCGGCGCGAGCCGCGGTTGAATCGGCGATCGAACGATCCCCGTTCGCGAACAGCGTTCGCATGATCGGCCATCATCGCGAGCCGGAACGTCTGATCAGCCTGGCGGATGTGTGCGTGCTGACGTCCATGCGGGAAGGGTTGCCCCGCGTCATGATGCAGTATCTGGCGGGCGGTCGAGCCAGTGTGATCTCTCACTTGCCCGGAGTGGAAGAAGTTGTGAAGCATGGCGTGAATGGAATTGTGACGCCGTCGGATGACGTGGGCGCCGCTGCGGCGGCAGTCGCCGATCTTCTCGAGAACCGGCATTATCGCGCTCGGCTGGCTGACGGCGCGAAGCTCACCGATCTTTCGTCCTGGGGGCTGGATTCCATGTGCGAAAGGGTCGAGCTGATCTATCAATCCGTCCTTGAGTCAGCCTCTGCAGCCGCAAAGCCAAACGAGAGGCGAATTCGCGACGGCCTGGCCAAGCAAACCCTGGAGCTGCCCGGATCTTGAACAGCCTTTTGTTCCTCCGACCGAGCGCGGAGTTGCAAGCCTATTTCTCAACAGAACGAATCCCCTGCTGCCACGCTCAGGCCGACGAATGTCGGCCGATCGTGACGGCAGCTGTCAAGGCAAGCGGAGAACAGACGATGTGTTTGCGTGCTGACCAGCAATTTCCATCCCAGCCCTTGCGAAAGAAGAGCTGGAGCCAACGGCTCTTTACCGGATTCGAACCCGCGGCCGGTCGCGTGTTCGCAATGATTGGCCTCGCCCTTGCTCTTGTCCTGCTCACCGCGAATGCATCGCGCGCGGATGGATATGCTTTCGACACCGGTGACATCTTGCGGATATCCGTGATCGGCGAGGCGTCCTATCCGCTGGATGTGGTGGTCGACGATCGAGGCTCGATATCGCTGCCCATGTTGGGCGATATCCAGGCGCGCGGCCTCACCACCGTTGCCCTTTCGCAGGCCATTGAAAACGCATTTCGGCAGCAGAAGCTCATCCTTGAGCCGTTCGTGAAGGTGGAGATCGGTCAATACCGGCCATTCTTCATTTCCGGAACGGTGGCGCATCCCGGATCATACCCGTTCCAACCGGGAATTACGGTTCGCCACGCGCTCGCCATAGCGGGCGGCTTTCGGGCCAGCGTAGTGGGAAACACGGAGCCGGCCCTGCAAATAGCTGACCTGCGCAGCACTCGCGCAAATCTGGCGATTGAAGAATATCGCCTGAAGGTTCGGCTCGCCCGGCTCCAGGCGGAAAGCCGCGAAGACAAAACCTTCGTTGCTCCGCCGGATCCGCCGGTCGAATTCGGCGGGCACCTGATTGCCGACATCATCGCGTCCGAACAGGCCCAGTTGAACGCTCGGCTTGCCGCGTATCGGGACGACGTTTCCTTCCTCGAGGCCTCACTGGATCGGACGAAGAAGGAAGCTGATATGGTCGCCGCCACCAGAGAGGAACGGGAAAAGACCGCGAACCTTCAACTTGAAGAATTGCAGTCTGCCCGCTCATTGCGGGAAAAAGGTTTGATAACGAACACGAATGTCAATTCGGCGGAAAGAGCGCATACCAGCTATCGGGCCGAACTGGCGCAGACCGAACTGCAGCAGCAGCAGGTCCAGCAGGAGATGCTGAACGCGCAGAGCGAACTACGAAAAAAGCGTCAAAGCCACGAGGTGGAGTTGATCGGGCAAACCCAGGACACGCAGGTCGAGCTCGGAAAAGTCCAAAGTCAAATCAGGTATGTCGCCGACAAGCTTCTCTTTATCTTTACTTACGGCGAACAGAGGACCTTTGACGACTTGCAAGGCTCGGTGAAGATTTCGATCTTCAGGCGCGACCAGAAGATCGCCCACGACCTCGTCGCCGACGAAAATACGGAAGTGAAAGCCGGCGACGTCATCGAGGTCTCACTTGTGGCCAACAAGGGGTTCTACGCTCCGGACTCCGGAACAACGGCGTCCCCGAATGCACAAGGTGCAGCGACCCAGCCACTATCGTCGGCCAATAACACGAGCACATGGCTCGCTTTCTCAAGCAGGGCAGTTTCAAGCCCCGCTGCCGCCGCTCCGCAAGACTCTCGGTTCGCTGTGCTTGACAGTGCGGAAATCGGTCCGGCCATCGCGCCTTAGGGTCAGGACCTCATCTCAGGAACTTTGATTGTGATCCTTGGGGCAGCACTGACGGCTTTGGGGAGCCGACTCCACCGGGCGAATTCCCGCGCCGAAACGAACCAGAGGCCGCTCAGCCTCCTCCGTGCGACGGCGCACCGCAGAACGTCGCGCCGTACCCCGCGCCGCCGCACCGTCGTCCGATCGCGCATCCCGGGCGCAATCCTGCTCCTCCTCGCCCTTGCGCTGGCGGGAGCCGACCTTCTGCTGCGCTTCATCGATTTCGGCAGGATCTCGCAGGCGCGGCCCTGGGGCGATCTCGGGGCCGGCTGGGGCTATTTTCCCGATCCGCTGGCCTTGCTGGCCGGTTCGGGCACGCTCCCGATTTGGCTGGCTATCGCGACCCTGGCCTTGCTCGTGGCGGTCGCGCGCTACGCAAGGCGGAAACGGAGGGGCAACTTGCCAGGCGCGTTCGCGAACGCCGGCGCCCAGTCCTCGGTCACGGAAGCGGCGCCCGGTTCGGAACTCGCCGACGCATTGCGCTCCTGCAAGGCAGCGTTCGCCGGCGTCGCGCTCTTCAGCGGCGTGAGCAACATCCTCATGCTGACCGGCGCCATGTTCATGTTGCAGGTCTACGACCGCGTGCTGCCGAGCCGCAGCGTCCCGACCCTGATAGCCATGGCGATGTTGGCCGGCATTTTGTTTGTCGGGCAGGCGCTCATCGACCTGGCGCGCGGCCGCATCATGACCCGGATCGGCGCCGAGCTGGACGATGCGGTCGGGGGACGCGTCTTCGCCGCGGTTTCAAGGCTGCCCCTGTACGTAGGCCAGCAGGGCGATGGATTGCAGCCGCAGCGCGATCTCGACAGCATCCGCACATTTCTGTCGAGCGCCGGGCCTAGCACGCTTTTCGATCTTCCGTGGCTTCCCTTTTATCTGGCGATCATCTGGTGCCTTCATCCGATCCTCGGGATCACCGCCACCTGTGGCGCGATCCTGTTGGTGACGCTGACGGCCGCGACCGAGGTCTTCACGCGCAAGCCGATAAGCGCCGCAGCTGCGACTGGCGTGCGGCGCAACAGCCTCGCCGAGGCCGGCCGCCGCAACGCGGAAGTGCTTGCGGCGATGGGCATGGGCAAGCGCCTGCACGACCACTGGTGCGAGGCGAGCCGTGAATATCTGGCGCAACAGCAGCGTGTCAGCGATATCGTGGGCGGCTTTGGCAGCTTCGCCCGCGCCTTGCGGCTGATGCTCCAGTCGGCAATGCTGGGTATGGGTGCCTGGCTGGTGATCGAGGGCGAGGCGACATCGGGGATCATCATCGCCGGCTCCATCCTTGCCGGCCGTGCGCTGGCGCCTGTCGATCTCGCCATCGCCCATTGGCGCAACTTCGTGGCGGCACGCCAGAGCTGGGGCAGGCTGAGCAAGTTGCTCGCCCGGTTGCCGGCGGACGCGCAGCCGATGGCGCTTCCGGTTCCCGGTACGAATTTGACGGTCGAGCGCATCGCGATCGGTGCGCCGGGCGCGCAGCGGATCATCGTGCAAGGTGTTGAGTTCAGCCTGGACGCCGGTTCGGTGCTCGGCATCATCGGACCAAGCGGCTCCGGTAAATCGAGCCTCGTTCGTGGGCTGGTCGGCGCGTGGCGACCGCTGGCAGGCCGCATCAAGCTGGATGGCGCCGCACTCGATCAATGGTCGTCGGAACGCCTCGGCCGCTACATAGGCTACCTGCCCCAGGACGTCGAACTCTTCGCTGGAACGGTTGCCGCCAATATCGCCCGCTTCGATCCCGGACCGGACCCGGAGGCTATTGTCGCCGCCGCCCGCGCGGCGGGTGTCCATCAGCTGATCATCGGACTTCCCAACGGCTACGAGACGCAGATCGGAGAGGGCGGAACCGCGCTTTCGGCCGGGCAGCGCCAACGCGTTGCCCTCGCACGCGCGCTCTACCGCGATCCGTTCCTGGTCGTCCTCGACGAGCCCAACTCCAATCTCGACAGCGAAGGCGAAATGGCGCTTGCCGCAGCCATCCTCGGAATCAAGGCCCGCGGCGGCATCGTGGCGATCGTGGCGCATCGGCCGAACATCCTCAGCACCGTGGATTTCATGCTGATGATGAAAGAGGGACAGATGCACATGTTCGGCACCAGGGATTGCGTCCTGTCGAAGCTCCTGCCGATGCCACAAGTCAGTGCCGGAGGCCTGCAACCAGTGCCAAGCGCACCACAATTGCAGAACTGAGCACAGAACTCGGGCAAGCAAGGCAACGGACTTGAAGCGGCCTACTTCCAACCGGCGTTCCATTCGCCGCAACCTTTTGGGCGGGACAACCGTCGCCGCACTGCTGGTCGGCGGAGCCGGAGTCTGGGCCGGAACCGCAGACATTTCCGGAGCCGTCATTTCGCGTGGCGCGGTGGTGGTCGAGACCAGCGAGAAGAAGGTGCAGCACCCGACCGGCGGCGTTGTCGGCAAGATATTTGCGCGCGATGGCGACCGTGTCCGCGCCGGAGACATTTTGGTCCAGCTCAGCGACACCATTCCGCGCGCCAGCCTGGCTTACGTGACCAAGAACCTGGACGAGCTTTATGCACGAAAGTCCAGGCTCGAAGCCGAGCGTGACGGCAGTGAGCGGATTGTGCTTGCTCCCGAGCTTGCCGCGCGAATGAACGAGCCCGAGATTGCAGCCACGGTGGCCAGCGAGCAACGTCTGTTCGATCTTCGCCGGGTCGAGGTGTCCGGCAACAAGGCACGCTTGCGCGAACGCATCGAGCAACTCGGAAAGCAGATCGAAGGCAACTCGGCTCAGGAATCGGCAAAGGCCAAGGAGATCGAGCTGATCAACGACGAGCTCGTCGACATCCGCAGCCTCGTCGAAATGAAGCTCACCCTCAAGTCGAAGCTGACCGAATATGAACGCGAGGCGACACGCATCGAGGGCGAACGGGCACAACTTGTCGCGAGCATGGCGCAGGCCAAGGGGGCCGTCGCCGAAGTCGAGCTGCAGATCCTGCAGTTGGACAAGCAGTTCTCCAGCGAGACCGGGAGCGAACTACGCGACGTCGAAGCCAAGATCGCCGAGTTCGAGGAGAAAAAAGTCGCCGCCGAGGACCAGCTGTCGCGCATCGACATTCGCGCCCCCTCCAGCGGCACGGTCCATCAATCTTCGATCCATACCGTGGGCGGCGTGATCGGCGCAGGGGAGCCGATCATGCTGATCGTGCCCGACACCGACACGCTCACGGTCGAGGTGAAGGCCGCTCCGCAGGACATCGACCAGCTCTCGATCGGCCAACGCGCCCTTCTTCGCTTCACGGCCTTCAACGTCCGCACCACGCCCGAAACCGAAGGTGTGGTCTCCATGATCTCGGCCGATGTGACGCACGATCAGCGCACCAATGAAGTTTACTACGAGGTGCGCATCACCCCCGACCTGAAGGACTTGAAGAAGCTCGGTTCTGTCTCGCTCATTCCCGGCATGCCGGTGGAAGCGTTTATTCGGACCGGTGACCGCAAGGTGTTCTCCTACCTGATGAAGCCTTTGACGGACCAGATGATGCGCGCGTTCAGGGACCAGTAGCGGCGCAGCTTGTCGTGCGGATCGCGCAATCCTGATTCACCTTTAGCGACGGAGACTCGTCATGACGACGACAGAGCTGAAACCTCCGATTTTTCTGATTGGCAACTATCGGTCGGGCACCACCATTGCGCAGAAATTGATTGGGCTGCACCCCGATATCGTTACCTGGTACGAGCCAAAGACGGTGTGGCTTTATGCCGATCCGGCGCGGCGTCATGACGAATTTGGCGAAATCGATGCCACGGAAAAGGTCGCTCGTTACATTCGCGGCCGGTTCCTCGAATATCAGTCGCGGCACGGCGGCCGGCAGATCATGGAAAACACGCCTGCCAATGTCTTGCGCGTGCCGTTTGTCCACGAAATATTTCCTGAAGCCATATTCTTATATATTACGAGAAATCCATTCTCATACATAAGCTCTATGGAGCTCAAGTGGCAGAGAGCCAAATCATTCAAGGGGATTCTACGGCTCCTGAAAATGACGCCTGTCACTCAGATTCATTACTATGCCGTTGATCTTGCAAAACAAATCATTTCGAAAAGAATATTAAGGAGAAAATACACATCTATCTTTGGCCCTCGCTACAACGGCATAGATCGGGACTTGAAGGAGCAAGAAAAATTGACGGTGATCGCGCGCCAATGGGCGCGCGGCAATCGGAAGGCTCGAGAAGATCTCGCCAGGCTGGGCAACAGCCGCGTGCTGTCGTTTCGCTATGAGGATCTGATCCAGGATCCCGAGCTGGTCTTGCGGCGCATCTTTGACCATTGCGGGCTGAACTGCACCGACGACATCGTTCGCACGGCCAAGGAGATGATCGATCCCGGCCGCCAGCAGAAATGGCTGCGCCTCGACCGGAAGGAACTGACGGCGATCATTCCGGAGGTCCGGGATGAGATGGAGTTCTACCGCTACGAAATCCCTTCGCTGCTCCGGTAGGCATGGCGCGGCAGGCAGGAACCGAGGTCATCATGGCCGATGTGATCGCGACATCGCTCAGATGCGTTGACGCGATGGCAGCCGGTCGGCCGAGTGAGTGGAGAGAGGCGTGAACAACGATCGGCGCGGACTGGCGAAACACAGCGTCGTGGGCATGTTCTGGACGGCCCTGTCGATGGGCGCCCTCGCCGTCGCGGAGCTTGTCGCCCTCCTCATCCTGGCCCGGCTGCTCTCGCCCAATGAGTTCGGCCTTTACTCCGCAGCCTGATCGTCATCAAATTTTCAGCCATCTTCCAGGGACTTGGAATAACCCCCGCGATCGTGCAGCGACCCGCGCTGGAGGAGCGGCATCTTCGGGTCGGACACACCTTGTCGTGCGTGCTCGGGGTCGCCGTGTCCGCGCTGGTTTGGGCGATGGCGCCAGCCATTGCGGCCTGCTTCGGCTTTCTGACCTCGCTCCGGTCGTGCGTGCGATCTGCTTCGTGTTTCTTTTCCAAGGGGCCTCCATGGTGTCTTTGGCCGCGGCCCAGCGCGCGCTGCGGTTCCGCTGGCTGGCCCTCGTCGACGCCTGCGCGTTTGCCGCCGGCTACGTCGTTGCCGGTCCAATTCTGGCTTGGCTCGGCTTCGGCATATGGGCGCTTGTCGGCGCGCTCCTGATCCAGCAGTTCCTCCGCATGATCGTGCTGCTTGTCGGCCAAAGGCATCCGATGCGGCCTTTGCTGGAGCGGCGCGCTATCGCTGAACTGCTCTATTTCGGCAGCGGCTTTACCATTGCCCGGGTGTGCAATTACCTCGCCACCCAGGCGGACAGGCTGGTCGTGGGCCGCTGGCTCGGCGCCGATGCGCTTGGCCTGTACGGCCTGTCGTCGCAGCTCATGACGACGCCTGCGGTCATCGTCGGCCAGGTTCTCGATCGCGTGCTGTTCCCGACGATGGCGCTGGTCCAGGAACAGCCCGCGCGGCTTGCTCGCGCCTATCGCAGCGCGGTCGCTGGCTGCGCCCTGCTTGTCCTGCCGGCCAGCGTGGTCGTGGCTATCGTGGCGCCCGAGTTGGTTCTGGTGATCCTCGGGAAGGGATGGCAAGGCGCTGTAGCCCCGCTCCAGATCCTGGCGTTCAGCATGCTGTTCCGCACGAGCTACAAGCTTAGCGATTCCGTCTCGCGCGCAACGGGCACCGTCTACGCCCGCGCCTGGCGTCAGGCCGTTTTCACCATCGGCGTCTTCGTCGGATCCCTCATAGGGCAACTGTGGGGTGTGGAAGGCGTGGCGTTCGGCGTCGGCGCGGCCTTCGGGATCAACTTCTTCCTCATGGCACAGTTGAGCCTGCGCGTGACCGGAATGACATGGGCGGATTTCTTCCTGGTCCACCTGCCTGGCCTCGCGCTCGCCTGCGTCGTCGGCGCCGGCGTCTGGGCATTCGTGGAATGGCTGCGCGACCTCCAGCTATCTCCGCTTCCGTTGCTCATCGATACCGCATTGCTGGCGTCTGCCGGGGGCCTGCTGTTGTGCTGGCTCCTGCCGTCGCTGTTCCTTGGACGGGACGGGAAATCGCTGCTTCGCTTGCTCGCCGCCGTGACGCCCGCCTGGCCCAGGATGAAGCAGGCAACGGACTGATCAACGGTTGAACTGCACGGCAATCCAGCCATGGATTTCCGGCAAGTTTTGCACAAGCAACATCACACCGCTGAGTTCCGGTCGGGCACGCGGAAATTTCGTTCTTAGTCTAGGAAAATGCGGAAAGGAGAACGATCATGGCTGAACTCTTCGAAACCCGGGTGGCGACCGCAGGCGACGATGTCGAAGAGAAAGGCTCCGGTTCGATTTCGACCAACATCAACGACCTGGAGCTGGGTTATGACAGCAGCACCCGCCAGACGGTCGGCATCCGCTTCACCGGCATCGATATTCCGAAAGGCGCGATCATCACCAGCGCCTACATCCAGTTCCAGGCCAACGAAGTGAAGACCGGCGCAGCCTCGCTGCTGATCCAGGGCGACAACACCGACGATGCCAGCCCGTTCACCACCGCCAGCTTCAACGTGTCCTCCCTTCCCAGGACCACTGCGTCCACAGCCTGGACGCCGGATCCGTGGACAACGGTAGGCGAACACGGCCTGGCCGAGCGCACGCCGGACCTCTCGGCGATCGTTCAGGAGATCGTCAACCGCTCGGGCTGGGCTGCGCTCAACGACATGGCGTTCCTGATCACCGGCACCGGCACCCGCACGGCCGATTCATACGAGTATAATCCCGCCAGCGCGCCGCTGCTGCACATCGAATATCTGCTGCCCGGTCCGGCCGGCAATCCGGTGGCTTTCAACACGCCTGCCGATGCCGATCCCACCGCCAATCAGATCGCCGAGCTCGCCGCGGCTGGTGCCCCAACCGGAATTACCGCTTCGGCCACGGATCCCGATGCCGGATCGAGCGTCACCTACAGCCTCAACGATGCGCGTTTCGCCATCGATGCCAACACTGGCGTCATCACCCGCTCGGCTATCGGCACGCTCGACTTCGAGACCCAGGCGTCGATCAACCTGACGGTGACGGCAACCTCCTCCGACGGCAGCACCGCCAACAAGAGCTTCACTCTCGCCGTCCTCGACAGCCCAGAGCCGATCGCATTCAACGCTCCGCCCGATGCCAACAGCGCGGCCAACCAGATTGCCCAGAATGCCGCCGCCGGCACTGCTGTCGGCATCACCGCCTCGGCCTCGGATCCCGATGCCGGCTCGACGGTCACCTACACGATCGACGACCAGCGCTTTGCCATCAATTCCAGCACGGGCGTCATCACGCGATCGGCCAACGGCACGCTCGATGCCCAATCCGAACCGACGGTCAATCTCCACGTGACAGCCACCTCGTCCGATGGCAGCATTGACACCCACACCTTCACCGTAGGCGTCACCGCCAGCCAGCAGCCGGTGGCCTTCAACACTCCGCCCGACTCAAACCCCAGCGCCAATCAGATCGCCGAGCTCGCAGCAGCCGGTGCTCCGACCGGAATTACCGCTTCGGCCACGGATCCCGATGCCGGATCGAGCGTCACCTACAGCATCAACGATGCGCGCTTTGCCATTGATTCCAGCACCGGTGTCATCACGCGCTCGGCTGTCGGCACGCTCGACTTCGAGACCCAGTCGTCCATCAACCTGACGGTGACGGCGACCTCCTCCGACGGCAGCACCGCCAACAAGAGCTTCACCCTCGCCGTCCTCGACAGCCCGGAACCCGTTGCGTTCAACAATCCGCCAGATGCCAACACTGCCGTCAACCAGATTGCCCAGAATGCCGCCGCGGGCACTGCTGTCGGCATCACCGCCTCGGCCAAGGATCCCGATGCCGGTTCGACAGTCACCTACACGATCGATGATACGCGCTTTGCCATCAATTCCAGCACGGGCGTCATCACGCGATCGGCCAACGGCACGCTCGATGCCCAATCCGAACCGTCAATCAATCTACACGTGACGGCGACCTCGTCCGACAGCAGCGTCGCCACTCACACCTTCACCGTCGGCGTCACCGCTAGCCAGTTGCCGACATCGGTGACCTTGGCGCATACCATTCTGACGTCGCAGTGGTCGCCGCCAAGTCCCGATCCAACGGATATCGTCTATATTTCTCATCTCGGCACGCTGCTGGTTGCCGACAGCGAAGTCGATGAAATGTCCATTTTCACCGGCAAGAATCTCTACCAGATGAATCTGAACGGCACCCTGGCGGGTACGCTCACCACCATCAATTTCTCCGATGAGCCGGCCGGGGTCACTTACAATCCGACGAACCACCATCTCTTCTTCGCGGACGACACCGGCACGAAGAGCGTCTACGAGTTGAACCCGGGCAAGGACGGCCTCTACAACACGTCCGACGATATCGTGACCTCATTCAGGACGTCCGCGTTCGGCAGTTCGGATTCGGAGAGTCTTGCCTACGACACAAAGCGCGGAGTGCTCTATCTCGAGGATGGCTCAACCCATAGGATTTACACAATCGCTCCGGGCCAGAACGGCAAATTCGACGGCGTCCCAAGCACGGGCGGCGATGATGTCGTGACGAGTTTTTCCGTACAAGCGCTCGGAACCCCTTCCGACGGGGGTATCGCGTATGATCCGGTCCACGACCTGCTTTATGTCATCACGTCACGCAACTCGGTGGCAATGGTGACGCCAACCGGGGATCTGCTGGGCACGCTCGATATCTCCGCCGCCAACGCGAAGAAACCGGCGGGATTGGCGCTGGCGCCGAGCAGCGACGATCCGAGCCACCAAATGAGCCTCTACATCGTCGATCGGGGCGTGGACAACAACACGAACCCGACCGAGAACGACGGCAAGATCTATGAATTCCACCTGAATGATTGGCTGCTCGCCTGATCCGGCAGACGCAATGCGCATCGATGCCGCCTTGGCGGCAATTGGCAGACCGCGGGCAAGCCCGGTGCACCGCCAACGCCGATGCGACCCGATCCCTCCGACCTCGACGCCCTCGATCGCTCCCGGCCGGAGCCGACCATTAGATCCATCCGGACCCATCGAGGCCGAGGTCCGGAAATAGCGGCAACGGAATCCCGATATGTCCAAACCACCTCGCATTCCCGACAGCGACGATGCAATCGGACTGCTCGTGACGGAGTTCCGCTCGACGTCCTTTCAAAAAAGCCTTCACCCGCTCGATGACGGCTCGCCGTTCGCCACCGGCGATCCGAACGTCGTGAAGTTCCTGCATGGCGATGATGGCGCGCCGCGGGCTTCGGCGACATCGGATGACAACAGCCTCGCCGTTGCGCTGGGCAAGCGCGATGACGGCCATGGCGCAGTACAATCCACCCCAACCTCGCATGTGGCCGCTGACACCGGCACCATCCCGACTGGTGCCGTGCCCATCGCCGGCAGCCTCCTTGCCAGCGCAACCGCTATCGACCCGATCTTCGAAACCAGGGTGGCGGCCGCGGGCGACGATGTCGAGGAGAAGGGCTCCGGCGCGATTTCGACCAACATCAGCGACCTGGAGCTGGGTTATGACGGCACGACCCGCCAGACAGTCGGCCTCCGCTTCACCGGTATCAACATCCCGCAAGGCGCCATCATCACCAGCGCCTATATCCAATTCCAGGCCAACGAGGTGAAGACCGGCGCGGCCTCGCTGCTGATCCAGGGCGACAACACCGACGACGCCAGCCCCTTCACCACCGCCAGCTTCAACGTGTCCTCTCTTCCCAGGACCACAGCATCGGCAGCCTGGACGCCCGACCCGTGGACCACGGTAGGCGAACACGGCCTGGCCGAGCGCACACCCGACCTCTCGGCGATCGTGCAGGAGATCGTCAACCGCCCGGGCTGGGCTGCGCTCAATGACATGGCGTTACTGATCACCGGCACCGGCACCCGCACGGCCGATTCATACGAGTATAATCCCGCCAGCGCGCCGCTGCTGCACATCGAATATCTGCTGCCCGGTCCGGCCGGCAATCCGGTGGCTTTCAACACACCGCCCGATGCCGATCCCGCCGCCAATCAGATCGCCGAGCTCGCCGCGGCCGGCGCCCCGACCGGGATCACCGCTTCGGCCACGGATCCCGACGCCGGCTCGACCGTCGCCTACAGCCTCAACGATTCGCGTTTCGCCATCGATGCCAGCACTGGCGTCATCACCCGCTCGGCCACCGGTACCCTCGACTTCGAGACCCAGTCGTCGATCAACTTGACGGTTACGGCAACCTCGTCGGACGGAAGCACGGCCAACCAGACCTTCACCCTCGCCGTCCTCGACAGCCCGGAGCCGGTCGCGTTCAACATCCCGCCGGATGCCGACAACGCCGTCAATCAAATCGCTCAGAACGCCGCCGCCGGCACGGCGGTCGGGATCACCGCGTCGGCCAAGGATCCCGACGCCGGCTCGACGGTCACCTACACGATTGACGACCCGCGCTTTGCCATCAATTCCAGCACGGGCGTCATCACACGCTCGGCCACCGGCACGCTCAATGCGGCAACCGAGCCGTCGATCAACCTCCACGTCACCGCAACCTCGTCCGACGGGAGCACCGCCGCGCAAGACTATGCCGTCAACGTGGGGACAGCGCCGATATTCCAGACGCAGATCGCCTCCAGCACCGATGACGTCGAGCAAGGTCCTACAGGCGGGATGGACCTCACCAGCACCAATCTCGACATGGCTATCGAGTACGGAGGCACCAAGAACCAGACAATCGGAGTCCGCTTCACCAACATCGACATCCCCTACGACGCCATCATCACCAATGCCTATATTCAGTTCGAGGCCCAAAACACGAGCACCGGCGCTGTATCGCTACTGATCCGTGGCGAAAACAGCGACGAATCCACCCCTTTCGAAAGCGAAACAAGCGACGTCACATCACGTCCCATGACGAGTGCCTCGGTGACGTGGACTCCACCCGACTGGACGGTGGCCACGGAAGCCGGCCCGGCCGAGCGCACGCCGGACCTGTCAGCCATCTTGCAGGAAATCATCGACAGACCGGGCTGGTTGACAGCCAATGACATGGCGTTCGTCGTCAGCGGCGCCAGCGGTACGCGCCGGGCCTATTCCTTCGACGGCAGCGCCGCCGGCGCGCCGCTCTTGCACGTCGAGTACTATGTGCCGACGACAGGCCCAGTCGCCTTCAAGCATCCACAGGATGCCGACGCTGTCGCCAATGAGATTACCCAAAACGCAGCCGCGGGCTCCCTGGTTCACATCACAGCCTCAGCCAAGGATCCCGACGGGGCCGATATGGTCACCTACAGTATCGACGACACGCGCTTCGCCATCGATCCCAGCACGGGCGTCATCACGCGCTCAGACACCGGCACGCTCAATGCGGCTACCGAGCCGTCGGTCAACCTCCACGTCACCGCAACCTCGTCCGACGGGAGCACCGCTACGCAAAACTATACTGCCAGCGTCGTGCCAACGGCGGCGCCGCAGGTATTATACCGCTACGCGGTCTTTGGCGATTACGGCGACACCGATCTCTCCGGCGAGAAGGCGGTGTCGGCGATGGTCCATGCCTGGAACGTCGATTTCATTCTCACAATAGGCGACAACGTCTACGCGCCGCAGGTAATGGACGCTGCCGTCGGCCAGCAATATCACGACTACATCGGCAACTATCAGGGCGCGTACGGGAGCGGCAGCACCATCAACCGCTTCTTTCCCACGCTAGGAAATCACGAATACAACGAAAACAACGTTACCAACTACCTGAACTACTTCACGTTGCCCGACAACGAGAGATACTACGACTTCCAGGTAGGGCCGGTGCACTTCTTCGCCCTCAACAGCAACAAGCAGGAGCCCGACGGCCGCAGCGCCACGTCAGTGCAGGGCCACTGGGTCCAAAACCTTCTCGCGAATTCCAACGCGAGCTTCGACGTGGCGTATTTCCATCACACGCCATACAATCCAAGCGGCAGCGCTGCCATCATGCGGTGGCCCTTCGAGCAATGGGGCGTGAATGCGGTTTTTGCCGGCCATCAGCACAATTATTACCGGGAGAACCGGGACGACAACGGCGACGGCGTCTTTCTTCCGTACACGACCACCGGCCTTGGCGGCGCCGGCAAAACCGTCCCGAATGTCGGCGCCAACCTGGTGACGGTCACAGACCAGGGCATGCTGATCGAGTTCTACAAAGTGAGCAGCTTCAACGGGACGACCGCAACCCCCGTGCTGACGGATTCCTACTTTGTCCCGACGCCGGCGGGCCGCGCTCCGACAATCTCCAACGGCGGCTACGTCCTGAACGGCACTGCCGGCGCCGACTATTTGTGGGGTCTGGGCGGAAACGACACGCTGATCGGCGGACGCGGAAACGACACGCTGGTTGCCGGCAACCAGCACAATCTGTTCGTGTTCGCCCGCGGTGACGGTCAAGATACGGTTATGAATTTCCTGCCCGGCGCCGGCACCGGCGACGTCCTCGATCTCAGAGCCTTCGGCATATACAACGCGAGCCAATTCCAGCAGGTGGCATCGAACCAGGGCTCGAACGTCGTGGCATCCCTGGGCAGCGGGGATCAGATCACGCTGACTGGCGTTCATGTGGATCAGTTCCACAACGACAACTTCGTGAGCACCCTGCTACTCGCGTAACGGCGGACCCGCGAGCGCAGCCAAGCAAGACGCGAGGTTGGTCGCTGCCGGCAAAGAAATGCCCGGATCGCTCGCGGCACTCTGGCCGTGCGCGAGCGGATCCGGGCTGTCAATGATGATCGAAGAAGCTTACGATTGGCCGGGAGGGCCAACGTGAATGTGGTTCTTGTCCCCCCAGCCATTGCCCGGCTTTGATCCTCCCGACTGGGCGATTGCTTTGGAGTTCAAGCTCGTGCCGAGCAGAAGCGTTATCGCCGGCGGGGTCACCGCCGCAAAACGTCCCGCTTTCTTGAGAAAGTCCCGGCGCGCCCGAGACTCTGAAACCAGCGTTTCCTGCGTCCGTTTCGAGCGTTTTGCGCTTTCGGTTGGCATGTCAAACCTCCCCACGAGCGTTTCAGGATTTCACAGACTTTACCCTATGCTTCCCGGCACAGGCGCACTAGTTCACCAAAAGGCTTAGATTTTCGTGCCGGGGTTCGAGAGCTTGCGAGCGATGCGCCGCGCAAGATCGACCGAGCCACGGCGCGCCAAGCTGTCGGCCCGTGAAAACCGCCATGTGCCCCACGTCAAATTGCCGGCCAGGCGCAACGGAGCGCCGATGACCGGGTGGGTCGCCGTGAACACGCGCCTCCAGTGCTGGAAACGGACCATCGGGCGCCGTGCGCATTTTGCCGGAATGCTGGTTCCGAAGAAATGCTGCAGGGCGAGGAGTTGGGTATCGAGCGCATTGCGGGCGCCTGGATCCGCCAAGGATGCCCGCAGCGCCGTCCAGTCCACGTCCTCGCTTTCCGCCAATCGTGCCAGATCATGAAGGTGCCTGAGATCAATCCTTCCGCGCCAATAATCCCCCTCCTTGAGGAGGTCATGCACGATCCAGTGCAGGGCGCGGGACCGGACGGGCGGAATATTCACCCGCAGACCGTTTCGCCGGACGAGCTTGGGCGGCTCAAAGCCGCTACCGCTGCTTGGCCGCAGCTCCAACACTCCGACGTCCTGCTGCCGGAGCATGCCTCGAGCACCCGCTATCTCGACGTAGCCGAGCTCCTCAAGGCAGGCTTTCGCGACCGTCTGTTCGGCCGGCTCCACGGCCAGATCGAGGTCACTGGTCATCCTGCTCGGAACCCGACCGGTCGGGGAAAGGAACAGGGGGATGGCCCCCTTGAGCAGGAGCGGAACGATGCCGCGGCGGTTGAGGGCTGCGACGGCTTCATGCAGTTGGGCTCGCAAGCGCAGGTTTCGCTCCCGATTGCAGCCGTGAACGAACCGAAGATACTTGCGCACGTCCCGCGGGAGCCGACCGATCTGGCCGGCCCGCAATAGGGACGAAAATAGGTCCGGCGTAAGCAAGGTGCGATTGGCCAGGGCAATCACCGCGCGCCAGTCGGCCGTATCGGCCGGACAGCCGCGAAGCCCGGCAACCAATGCCTCGAGCGCGTTGCTCCTGCGCCTCATCGGCAGGTTTTCGCGATCAGCTCTACCGCGTCATCGAGCTTTGAATAGATCAGGCGGTAGGTTTGCGCCGATCCGATGAGTCGGGTCAGCACGTCGAATGCCGTGCCGCTCAGTTCTCGGCCGCGTGCAGACGCGCCGTTGAGCAGGATACGCAATGCGCTGGCAGGATCGACCGGTTCTAGGCAAGCTTTCGCGTCGCGACCTCGATGAAGCTGGATCACACTGCCGATGGGCGCGGGAGAAGGCGGCACGAACTCCCTCGGCACGGCAAAACGAACGCGCCTTCGGTCCGGACGGCGACAGACCGGAACGGCCGCGATATCGGGGTAATATTCGGCCAGAAGCGGCCATGCTCCCGCCTTGACCGCGGGGGCAAACGGAAGGCCCACGCCCTGCCCCTTGGCGTCCAGCAGCGTCACGTCATCGGATGCGAAACCGAACCCTGCATGGACCAGCGCCAAGGTCAGCGTTGTCTTGCCCGCGCCTGGATTTCCGCAGAGAAGCACGATGCGTTCATTGCTGAGCACCGCAGCCGCGTGCAGGGCAAGTTCGTAGGCGCCGTGATCGAGGACCTCGGTCAGCAAATGCCCTTTCAGCATGACGGGCAATTCGTCGGGTGAGCAGGACAGGATCCAGTCGCCGTCCCGGAACAGGTGGAGCCGTCCCTCGTGCTCAACCACCTGGAGCACAACGTCGGCAGTCTCTCTTCGGACCTCGAGATGCCGAAATACGGTGGCCGCGGGAAAGGCGCAGGCCGCCGGATAGAGGATGCGTATGTGAAGGCCCGCAACGGCGACAACCTGGCTCACGGGTTCTTGCACTGATGATGGAGACGACGGCGAGCGGGGCCGTATCAGACTGAGCCGCTGCCAATCCCAAAGCGCTGCCTCGACATGCCTGTCTGCCTCAAGCCTGTCGACGCCGCTGCGCGCCATCTCGACCGAGATGGCTTGCGGCGATGTGCCTTCCTCGAGCGAGCGCCAGATGTCGGCTGCAGTATCGTTGACGGCGAAAATCGCCTGCTGGGTCGGGCTGAACAGGATGTTTTGCCCCCCGACCCGTACCAACCGCCCTTGGGTGACAAACCGCACAGCGCTGCGATCGGCGGAACCTGACGTCATGGTTTCGTCGATCGCCTTGTCGTGATTCATTGCGTCTGCCAACGGGTGACTTGCCGACAGGTGCGCGCTCACAGCGCTTCGTCGGAGAACCGGGGCACGTCCGGATGCGCCGCGACCCATTGGAGATACGCCCGGTTCCAGTAGTCGCGGGCGTTCGCGCCCGTCAGTACCTTGAACCCGGACGGCGGCAGCGGAAATTTGAACGGGATTGGTTCGTCGGGCAGCCACAGCAATGTGTTGTCACGACTTTCAACCGTCAGCGCCCACGTTCTTTCGAGGCGACGCAATCCACGCATGTTTGCCGAAGTCAGCGCGAAAACCGATCCCGTGATCCTCAACCTGGGTGACTGATCGACAGCCTTGATCGGCGCTTGATGTGTGATCTCGCCTTTGGAGAGAAAGGCGTGCATGCGGATGAGGGTTCGGTCGACCCGCACGGTCTCCCCTGTCCCATCCCGTTCGTTCGACGCAGGATCCACGCTGATCCCCGAGAAACACCCGTCGAACAGGCAATCCTCGACGATGCCGCTCAGGAGATAATCGTTCTCCACCGCATCGTCCCTGACTTCGCTGAACCAGCAGCCTCTCAGGTGAAAGCCATCGGCCCGCTCGGCGAAACGGATGGCATCCCAGCAGCGGCGCGTACGGACACCTTCTATTGTCGCATTGGTGGATCCGTCCCTGACAAGCAGGGCCGCGCTGTTGCAGTAAGTGTCCCGCCAATCAGAGGTTAGCGGCACCTGGCCGTCGAAGCGCCCTCCGATGAAGTGAACGCCAGGGCAGTTGCGGAGGACGACTGGATAGCGATTGATCGGCAACGTCCCCTCGTCGCAGCCCATCGTCTCGCTGGGATTGCTGTTTCTGCTGTTGGCGACTGTGAAGGAAGCATTCCGAGCGTCGATTGTTGCTCCGGCCTCGAGATCCCGAATTAATTGTTTCTCGTAGCCATATTCACCTTTCAGAACGAGCTGCTTGCCCCCCGGCGTCTGTCCGCCTTCCGCCTGGCAGAAGCCCGGCAGCAGAGCAAATACTGGATACAAACCGGCAAAGCCTATGAATGAGCGGCGGTCCATCCTCATGCTCACCAATTGACTGACTTGCTCATCGATCGGCCGAATCGCATGGCCGATGTCGTTCGAGGCAGGCCAAAAGCACCGCCTCCAGCGCTCTTTCAGCCACATCCTCGGGCGATGCCAGCCTTTCCACGTCGACTGTCGCCAGCAGGCCGACGTGATCTTCCGTTTCTATTTCCCTCTCGAGACCGGCCGTCAGCTCGCGGCAAATTCGATCCGCCGTCGACCAGAGATCGCGGTCGCAGTCGGGAGATGCCCTTTGCATCCGCGAGGACCGATCACCCCTCTTCAGGAGTCGATCTCGTGCCATGCCGGTTTCAGCGCGCAGATGGACGAAAAGCATGTCACCGACGCCAATGGCGGACAGGATATCAAACCAGTTCTCGGAAGTTGCCCGACGCTTGCCTTTCAGAAATATAGACCAGAAGCCCTGCAGCAATCCCTGGTCCATCACAATTATAGTATTTTGCCTAGGCCTCTCGCTCTGGATATAGGCAACCAATACGGACATGTTCCAGATCACTTTGACCGCATCGGTAGTCGACGATTGTCCGCTTTCGATGACAAAGCGGGCTATTCGCATCAGCAGCGAGCGAAACTCACGGTCCTTAAACCTTGGGGCAACAATACTGATCCTATGGATCTGCCGGCTGAAGAAGTTTCTTGTCCCCCACGCCATTCGCACGTCGCCGACCAGCGGGCCACACCGTCGCAAGCCGTTCGCCACCAAGCGGGAGGCGGTTGTTTTTCCGACCCCGGGAAGACCGAAGAATTCCACAAATCGAATGTCGGTCTGAAGCGCGCGTGCTTCGAGGCTCGGCGGCAGGCCTGCCGCCAGGTCATGAACCATATGCGAAGTCATTGGAGGTGATAAGATTGAGTCTCGGAAGATCGACGAACCAGGAAGACGCTCTTGCTCTTTATTTCTTCAATGTTCGAGTAGCTGAAATCCGGCCTTGGCATACAGTTTTGGCTTATCGTCAAGCGCGGGCTGCAGCGATCGTTGCCTGCCGCGGTAGAATATGAGCAAAGCTAGCGGCAGCCAGAAGAAAGCCGCCGTTGACGGGCCGAAGGAATCGCTCATCTGGTTTGCGACGATGTAATTCAACACCGAAACCGACGCTCCGAGCACCATCACATCCGCTTTCGTCACATCCTCGCTCGTGCCGGTTCCAATCAATGTACCAAGGACGGCGCTCGTCATATATGTCGTGACCAGCAGAACGATGACCGTTACCAACGCAGCACCGGGCACTCCCAGCGTTCTGAAGTAATCAATGAACAGGTTGTGGCTATGGGGGGCTATGTCGCCCACCCACTGCCCAGCACCCACTCCCCGGAACGGATGAGCCAAGCCCAGATCGATCGATATCGCCCATAGTCGCTCCCGCGATACCACCGAATGCGCCTCGCCCCCCGAAAGCTGAGTGAACAATAGGCCGTAAGCCCGCGGATTAAAGTGCTGCAATGTTTGCAAACTCGCCAGAAGCAATAATGGAGCCACAACCATCCCAACAATTGTTGTTACAGGCCGCTTCCTCCTTCTTGCGAGGTAAATACTGTACAGTCCGTAGAAAAGTCCAAGCCCTACAACGCCGACGACGAAATTGGTCTTTGAGCCCGACTTTACCAAACCAAAGAGTACCGCCATGAGGCAGCCCGCGAGAACAATTCGAAGCCCGCGGGAAACCGTCAGCCTCGCGGCAACAAGAGGCAGGCCCGCCGACAGGGCAATTCCCAGTTGGTTCGAATGCTTGAAGTATCCTGCAGCCCTGTCGGCGAACCTGGCACCGCCGAACCCGACTGTCACGAGGCAGGATGTTACGACGCTCATGATGATCATGGCCGTCACAATCCTATCAATCGCCTCGGGACCCTTGGGCCTCGTAGAGATCGCCGCGATCGCCGGGATAACGGCGAAACCAAAAATCTGCGCGAAAACCGCGCGCCCGGTCCTGATCGGATCGTCTGCGTAGGTCATCGATAGCAGGGAAAGAACAATGATGAGGGCTGATACCGTCAGCACGGCAGTCGCCAGGGCCGCTTCGCTCCGATGCAGGCGTCTTGCCGCCTCGCCGTAGGAGGCGACGCTTACCAGGGCGCAGAACAGAGCGAGCAAGAAGGAAAGCGAGCCATCAGATCCGCCAATCCGCGCCGCGGCGGGGAACCATGTCGACACGATAAGCAAGAGAATGGACGCTTGTAACATAGTAGATGGCGCGTCACGCTGAAGCGCTATGCGGTAAATGCGAGCCGACGCGGCTTTGCACCGTCAGGCAACGTTCAGCGCCCTTTGTCTTGATTAGCAACACTGAGAACAGAGGCTCGGCACACCTTGCCGTGGAACAATTCCAGACATGCTGCCGCACTGCGGGTGAAGTTCCGTGTACCTATTCCACAAGCAGCGTAGGCTGAGCGCCCGGACAAGGAAATGAGCAAAAACGCGTCATTCGGAGAAGGTGTCCTACGCCCTTTGTGCAAGCAGCGGCGATGCAGCGATTTCCCGCCACCTGGTTGAGGCCGTCAGGCGCGCGCCGAGATTGAGAGTTGGTACGGATTCGCAGATGTGGGAGACTTGGCCACAGCACATTTTGAGTCTTCCACATTATAGGAGATCGCCGTGCTTTGGGGCCTTGTCGCTGTCGGTGCGATCGGCATTTTGCTGGGATTGCGCGTTCGTGCGCCTGCGCTCATCGTCGCGACCGCGGCGACCGTCGCGGTCGGCGCCATTGCCGGCGGCATTGGCCATCTGTTTGATTGGCACCGCCTGCTTTCGATCCTCCTTCTCGTCGTCACGCTGCAGTGCGCCTACCTGCTCGGCCTCTTCCTCGGCGCCATGTGGCGTCGGATGACTCCCGAGCAATGACGGCCGCAGCTGCCATTTCCGTCGCCGCCGGTCCATTCACCGCTGAGTGCCGCAAGATACTGCGGTCTCGGTGGCGAGGACATGCATGAAGAAGAATTTGCGACCCGCTTGGTCAGGAGGCATGGTCGAATTTCATCACGGCGAAGATGGTCCGCACAAGAATGACGACATCGACCCATATGGACCAGTTTCGCACATAACGGCTGTCGATGGAGACGCGACTGGGATAGTCGATTGCGTCCCTGCCTGTTACTTGCCAAAGGCCGGTCAGCCCTGGCCGGGTTCGAAGGTAGTCGATCGCGCAAGCGCCGTAGCGTTGCAGTTCGTCGGGAACGACTGGCCGAGGACCGACACAACTCATGTCGCCGCGCAGCACATTGATGAGCTGAGGCAACTCATCGAGGCTTGATTTCCTGAGAATGTGTCCCAGGAATGTGATGCGCGGGTCGTTCTTGAATTTCCAGTTCTGCTCCCACTCCTTGGCGGCTTCGGGATTGTTCGCAATATAGTCGGCAAGAACCTGATCGGCGTTGGCGACCATGGTCCTGAACTTGTAGCAGGCGAAACGCTTGCCGTTGAAGCCGACCCTGCTGTGGGAGAATATCGCCGGCGCGCCGTCGGTCGCCAATATCAGGAGGGCAATCGCCAACATGACCGGGGCGGCAAGGACAAGCGCGATCGATGCGACCGTCACATCCATGATTCGCTTGCGCCGCCCCCCTAGCGGGCGCTGGTTTTGGCCGACGCGGATGCCGGGCCTGCGGGGGTTCATGTCAAATGCGCTGATTGTCATGAGTTTCGCCAAGGAACACGGCTGGTTTTCCGCCCTCAACTTCACAGCGGCTGGTCATCCTCGGCAAGAACCGCAAAGGAGGTAGCGCCGCAACCGACCCGGATTACCCGTTAGCCTGATCCGCGCCTCGCGGGCATGATGGCAATAAGCCTTCTGATCAAATGACGTGCCACCAAGCACCCATTTTCTGCAGTAGCGGTTCGGGGCGGGTTCGGCTGTATTGCGGGAGCGACGCAGGCCGTAAAAGACGTACGCCAACGCAATGCATGAAAAAGCGTGCGCATCGCGAGCCTATCTGACAGTGGAGACCGCACAACGTGGCGCCCAGCCTGAAGCCTTCGCCCCGTGATTTCCCTGCAAGGCCGTCTGCTCGTCATGATGCCGAGATCGACCACGCGGAAGCACTGGCTATTGTGCGCAACCAAATAGCCTTGCTCGATCTCGATCTCTCTGGCCTCACTGTGGTCGTTGGCGCTTCGACGGGATACCACGCGGTGACTGCGACAGCCGCGGCGCTCGCCAATGCCAATCGTGTCATTGCGCTCACTCGCATATCCGCCAGACATCCGAACCCGGCGACGGCCGCGGACGCGACGTTGGCATTCAGCAAATACGCCAAGGTCTCCGCGCGCGTGGAAGTCACGAACCGCATCGACAGCCGTAAATGGCAGGACGTCGACCTCCTCACGAATTGTCCGCAGGTCGCGCCGATTTCGAGATCGCTTATCGAACTCTTGCCCTCCCGTGCGGTTGTTTCGCTGATGGCTGAACCGTGGGAGCTTTGGCCAGGCGCCGTCGACTTCGACGCCTGCGACGAAGCCGGCATCAAAGTTGCGGCTCCCAATCTCAGCCATCCAGCCATAGGCTTGCTGCCGGAGTTCGCGCGGTTATGCTGCGCCTTGCTCGGTGATGCCGGCGTCGATCAACGCGCCGCCAGGTTCGCTCTCGTCTGCGACACGCCCTGCGCACCGTTCCTCGAGCATATGCTGCGCGAAGGCGGGGCCAGAGTAAGCGTTTTTTCGCACCCGCTGCTCCTGAGCGACGACGCGTGGGATGTGATCGTCGTCGCGATGCGGCCCTCCGACAAACCACCAATGGACATCAACTGCCTCGGGCGTATCGCCCGGAACTCGCGCCATGCGCTGCTGGTGCAGTTCAGTGGCGGGATCGATCGCTCGGCCGCCAGCTATTTCGGTCTCGGGGTTTGGCCGCCGAAGCGACCCGCCCGCGGTCAGCTGGGCCTGCCGCTCGACGTGCTCGGAGCCGCTCCGGTAATCCGCAGACTGACAGGAGGGCTGAAAGCCGCCGAAGCTGCATACCGCAACGCGGAGTTGGGCGAAGACAGCGTTGGATTTCTGGTGAAGGCAGGACCCGAGACGGTTGGCCGGAAACGTGCCTGAACGCCCGCCCCAGCACATCCATTCTCGAAAGGCCTATTAGAGCAATTCCAGGAAAAGTGTGTAACGGTTTTCCGCCCGGAATTGCGTCAAAACAAAGAGATAGAGCGGTTCGCCGTTTCCGTGAAACGGTGAACCGCTCCAGACGTCCAACTTCCTGATTCTCGGATCGGAGCTGCGGCCTCAAAGAATCCGCAGTTTCGATCCGGAAATGGCGCCCAGCAATTGTACTCCGAGGACGGCCTAAAAGCGCGTCGCGCTGAAATTCAGGCGACGCGCTTTAAGTCTTGTTTTAATGCATGTCCCAGAACCGCAGCACACTTCTGGGCGACATGCACTAGGCAGAAACCGGTCAAGGAGCTTCAAAGCATCATCTGTCTGAGCTTGTAAGCTACCTCCGTGCGGTTCGTAGCCTTCAGTTTCTTCATAATGTTGCGGATATGGACCTTGACGGTGCTCTCGCAGAGGTTGAGCTCGTAGGCAATTATCTTGTTCGCCTTGCCCTTCCTCAGCGCCTCCACAACAGCGGCCTCGCGTGCGGTGAACATACCGGTAAGCGGGCGGGCGCCGTTTGCTGTCGAATGGATGATCTCGCGAAGCGCCAGCACGCAGCTGGCGGGCACAAAGATGCCTCCGGCGCGGGCGAGGCCAATGGCCTCGGCAGCCACCTTCACCTTCACACTCGTGGGAATGTAACCTCGGGCGCCGCACTCAAGAGCCGCGAGGATTTCCCCCGGCTCATCGGAATCCACCACGACAATCACGGGTACCGCGCCAACCTCGCCGATGAAGTGCACGAGCTCCGCCCGAACGCTTTGATCGGTAACCTTTCTGGCCCCCAGGATGACGAGGATCGCGGATGGTTCCGCCTCGCCGTCAATATGCTGGATCTCGTCAAGCGATCCTACCGCGCTGACACGCAAAGCAGGATTGTGTTCGACAAGGCCACGAGCAAGGCATTCGCGCTCAAGTGCCCGCTTGTCGACAATTACAACCAGCCTTCGCTTGGCTGTCCTTCTTCATCGGACCTGTTAAGGCCGATAGCGCTCGGCAGATGCCCATTTGGCACCGGCCCTGTTGCGTCGTTCCAAAAATCGGAAATCTGAGGATGTCCCATCGCCTTACTACTCCTCTCCGCCGCCGACCTTGCTTTCTCCCTTTTTTATTTGCTCCCTCGCAAAGCCATGTCGGAGGCTTGAACTGATACGCTCGTCCACCGTGTGCCAGGCCGCCTAAATGTTTACTGGGGATTCAGGGAGTAGAGCACACGCCGACCCACCGTCCGGACGTATGGCACCCCCGCTCCATTGAGGTAACTCAGTCTGACAGGACATACTACGATGCTGTGGAAAACGCGCATTAATCCCGGTTAACAATTTGGTAATTATATCTTAGGTGGCTAATATGTCCGAAAGGATTACAATCTGAAGTTGCCTGTATATACGGAAACACCAAAAAGACGAATGCGAGACCGCCGCGGCCCGAGCGCGGAATCTTGCGATTTGGGGCAAACCGAGCCACAATTTTTGAGAACCTATTGACCTCGGCTGTCAGTGCCCCCCACCCAACCGCTGCAGTCGAGTTCCTTTTTTGGCCGCAACAGCACCCTTTGCCCGGTAAAGGGCAGGGAGCACCAGCGGATAGCTCGCTACGATCGGACGCGCTTTAGATAGGTACTGCGCGCTCCATGGCCACCTCGGCTTCGAGGCTCTCGACATCCCGGAAGATCGAGGCGGCAGCCAACATGCGCCCTGCCCTCTTGAAACGCAGCAGGCAGTCCCTGGCGGCGACGTCGCCTTCGACTGCGATCTCGTCCCATCGTTCGGCATGACCGACATAGTTGATCGGAACGTCGTAATGCTGGCTCCAGAAAAACGGGACAGCAACGAACTTCTCGCGGTGTCCGAGCATATTGAGCGCCGCGGCCTGCCCCTGTCTTTCAGCAACCACCCAATGTTCGACCCGGATATTCTCGCCGCTGAGGGGATCGGGCCACCGCGCGATGTCGCCGGCAGCGAAAATCCCTGGCCCGCTCGTTTCCAGGAAAGCGTCGACGGCGACGCCGCGGTCAACGACCAGCCCTGCTTTCTCGGCAAGCCCGGTGCGCGGCCGCACGCCAATGCCGGCGACGACGAGATCCGCCGCCAGAGTGCTGCCGCCGCTGAGTCTCACCGTCCCGCCCTCGATGCTGCTTAAGGTTTGCTCCAGATGGAACACGACACCATGCTCTTCATGCAGGGCGCGGATGAAGTCGCCCATCTGCGGACCCAGGATACGCTCCATGGGCCGCTTCTCCGGCGCCACGACATGGACGTCGATAGCGCGCGCACGCAGAGAAGCGGCAACCTCGAGCCCGATGAAACTGGCGCCGAGCACGACCGCATGGCGAGCAGCGGCAGCTCGCGCGATGATCTCCTTGCAGTCCGCGAACGAGCGCAACATGCGGACATGCGGTTTCTCGGCGCCGGGGACGGACAGGCGAACAGGTTCCGCTCCGGTTGCAAGCAGCAGCCTGTCATAAGGAATCCTGCCCCCATCCGCGAGGACGACCTGCCGCGAACGGGCGTCGACATGCACGGCTTCCGTGTTGAGCCGCAGCTCGATGTTGTTCTTGGCATAGAATTTCTCGCCGCGGAGCGGGATCCAATCCTCAGGGGCTTTTCCAGCGAGGTAGTCCTTGGAGAGGTTCGGCCGGTCGACGGGCGGCGATTGGTCGTCGCTGAGCATGACGATGCTGCCTTGGAACTGCTCCCGCCGCAGCATTTCGGCCGCTGCGAATCCGGCCGCGCCGCCGCCCATGATGACGATTTTCTCAGGCACCTGGCCGGAGCTTCCGGGGCGCGGTTTCCGAGCCGTCCGTTTCAGTTTCTCGCCGACGAATATGCGGCCGTCCCGCTGTTCGACCGCCCAGCAGGCGAGAGGATTGAATGCAGGAGTGCGCAACGCTTCGCCAGTCCGCAGATCGAAGCAGGCATGGTGCCAAGGACAGCGAACGGTATCATCCGCCACAAGGCCGTCGACGAGCGGTCCGCCGTAATGCGTGCATGTCGCACTGACCGCGAACACCTCGGCTCCGCGGCGCACCAGCAGCACCTGGTCGTCGCCACATCGGCCCACCAGCTTGCCGCCATCGGGAAGGTCCGCGAGCGCGATGCCCTGAATGAGATCCGGTCCCGTCGACGTGCTTTGGTCTTGGGCCATTGCCTTCTCCCATGGCGATCCAGGAGTTTCTCGCCATCGGGGACATACTGCAAACGAATTAATCGGCAGTCGGGTGTGCAAATCTCATGATAAGGAGCCGGACTGCTCGCGTTCGCGGTGCAGACCGCGCTCTACTGAACTACCCGAGCGTTTGACTGGCAAGGGCATAGGTCGTTGCACCGCCGACGGCATAATCGGCGAGGCGCTTGCCCATCGACATGGTCAGCACAGTGTCGAAGACAGGCATTCCGCTGTGCGACAGAAAGGCCGCGAAGTCGCCGCTCTCCATATGGGTATCCACTCGTAGGAAGCCGCCCGAATGTTCGGCCACGTGCGGCCGGACCACCGCGATGGCATCGGCATCCCGCTGCGCCCCAACCGGGCCGATGACGTGGCCGCGTGGCAGCCCGTAACAAATGGCTGGGCTCCGGCTATCGCCACGAAGGTACGGCGCGCCAACAGCGAGTCGCTGTCTAATGCATGTTGTTGCCCAGAAGTGGGCAGCGCTTTTTTTGGGAAACGACATGCATAAAAACAAGGCCGAAAGCGCGTCGCCTGAATCCGTTTCAGCATGACGCACTTTGGAAAACCACACGGGAAACGCCATGCCAACGGCCGATCCACAGCTTCCTCCATTGAATTCCCTAAGGGCGTTTTGGGCCGTGATGCGCTGCCGCAATCTACGCGAGGCTGCCGGCGAATTGCTCATCACGCCACAAGCCGTCGGTCATCAGATGAAAGTGCTCGAGAGGACACTGCAGGTCACCCTCTTTGATCGAAAGCAAAATGCCCTCAAGCCAACCGAGCAAGCTGTTCTGCTTTTTCATTTTGTGAAGTCGGGTTTTGGCCAATTTGACGAAGGCCTTACGATGATTTCAAAGCAAGCCAAACGGCAAGAGCATCTTGCCCTACTTCGCCAGGCGTCATCTCATCGAACGCATTAATGCCTGTCGCCCAGAAGTGGAGCGGTTCTGGGAAAACGACATGCATCAAAACAAAAGCTTAAGCGCGTCGCCTGAATCCGTTTCAGCGCGACGCGCTTTAAGCGCGTTGCTCAAGGCCCTGGCTGGCTGCCGCCTGGTCGGGCTAGCCAGGCGCGTTCCTCGGCTTCAGACGACTTCTTGCCCGGAATGCTCGCGTTCTGAACGGCTCGCATTACCGGCGTGGCGCCGGCGCTCAGCCTGACAACGGGGCGCGGAGTGCGCATCAAAAATCGACGACGGGCGTGTCCGGTATCTGCTGCTCGAACAGGGTCCAGAACACGGAGCCCCGGGTTTCAGAGTACCAGTGCTCAAAATCCGCAAGCGCGGCACGGATATTGGCGGATTGGTTCCCGTTCGCGTCCCGGAACATTGCCAACGCAACCGGCGCAAAATGCGAGATCACTTCCGAGCGTGCCTCGCTGTCTGCATTCCAGCCGAGGCTCGTGCGCAAAGCGGCGAAGGCACTCGCAACGGCGATATCCTCACTTTCGGCCGGGGCTATCGCATCGACGACCATCTGCATGAAGTTGAGCCGCCGGAAAGCAAACGCGCGATCCTGTTCCAGAACTGCGATCTGCCTTGCCGCCTCGTGCCGAAAACTCGCCTCCACGGCTTTGGCGGACTCCGCCGCAGTCCTCAGTTCAAGCAGAAAAGATGCTGGCATCGCGTCATCTCCCCGGAAAGATCCGACAGCCAATTCTAGGAGGACGGCGGAAGAGAGTGGGAGTCGAACCCACCAAGGACCGGCTCGCGGCCCCTCCCGGATTTGAAGTCCGGACGCCCCACCGGGGACGATGCTCCTCCAGAAGCTTTCGTGATTGGCGGCCCACTGTCGTCCTGGCGGCGAAACAGGTCCAGCCGATGCTTGTTGACGCGTCGCAGGTCACCACGTCGCAAGGTGACGCCGTGCCGATCGAGGAATTCCAGGATGTGGACGGCGACCTTGCGCCCGCTGCCCGCATTGTCGCGAAACTGTGCGACACTGAACTGTCTGTCATGCTCGGCCGCCAGATCGCAGACGATCTCGACGATCTCACCCAGCGCCGAGTGAAGGAAGAAGTGATCATGCGCAACCTCATGCACCGTGCCGATGCGTCCGGAGAGTTTCAGGACCTTGCGGATTTCCGCTTCTGGCCTGACAAGCTCGCTTGCGATGTCGCGCACTCTTGGGGGATGGAATTTCACCGGGCCAGCCAATCGCGGCTCGATCTCACGCCAGAGAGCCTCTTCCCTGGCCGCGAGACGAACCTCATGTCCCGGAAGCCGTATCCAGGCACCGTCAAGCTCGATCTGACCGACGCGGACCAGGCTTCGCATCGCAGCAGCAAAGGCCGGCGCAGGAAGACAGGGATCGAGCTGAAGGCGCAGCTTTTCCATTCCGATGCCCGGTAGATCCGGGTTGCCGGCATGAAAGGTCTCCAGGATTGAGCCCAGGTCGCGCTTGAACCGGGCCCAACGCATTGAAGAGACCACGAACTGCGTCTCACCGACGCAAACAGTGGCAAGGCCGAGACGATCGATCAGGCTTGCGACCTCGCCGGCGCCGAGCGCCCGGTCGCGTGCGAAGGCTCCAAGATCCAGATAGCGGGGCGGCGTGTCGAGCAGCGCGGCGACGGCCCTTTCCGGGGCCGGAATGGCGAACGCTTCGAGCATAGCCAGCCGATCCGGTGAGCGGCGTTTGCGGCTCGGACCCCTGAGGTCGATGAAGCGTCCGCCGCCTATGGTTCGCTGGGCGGAGGTGTCGCGCATCACATAGGCGTCGCCGACCGCAGCGGCGATCGGGCTCTCCAAAACAATCTGGACCTTGGCCGTGCCGCCCGGCGCTATGGGCTCGTCGCCGAGAAGCACGATCCTGGCCCCAACCTCGGCCGCGGCGTGATGGAGCCGCACCGGGAACCATTGCCCGATCGGCTTTGGCTCGCGGGGCAGCAGGCGCAACTCGGCGTCGATCCTGTCCGCCGGCGCGTGAAGCGCGGGATCGAGAATCACATCTCCGCGGCGGATTGCCTCCTTGCTGATGCCGTCGCCTGTCAGACAGAGCGCGCAACGGTCTCCGGCCCGGCCGCGCTCTGCCATGCGGTCCTGAGCGTGGATCGAGCGAATGCGCGCGACAAGTCCTGATGGGCTCACCACCACGCTGTCGCCGACGCCAATGCAACCTGAGAGGACGGTGCCGGTCACGACAGTGCCGATGCCATGCAGGGTAAAGCAGCGGTCGACCGCCAATCGAAAGCGGCCGGCGGCTGAGCGCCCGGCAAAGCGCGATGCCTCTTCGAACAGCAGGCGTCGCAGGTCATCGATGCCTTCGCGCGTGATGGTGGAGGCCGGGATTACCTCGGCCCCTTCCAAGGCGGTGCCGGCGAGTGCGGCGCTGATACCCGCGGCAACGGCTGCGCGTCGTGCCGGATCGGCCAGATCGCACTTCGAGAGCACGACCAGCCCGCGCCTGACGCCAAGGAGATCGACGATCGCCAGGTGTTCACGCGTCTGCGGCATGACGCCGTCGTCGGCCGCCACGACCAACAGCACGAAATCGATGCCGCTGGCGCCGGCGAGCATGGTGTGAACGAAGCGCTCATGACCGGGAACATCTATAAACCCGACGACGTCCCCGCTCGGCGTCGGAAGATAGGCGAAGCCAAGGTCGATCGTCATGCCGCGCGCCTTCTCTTCCTGGAGCCGGTCCGTGTCGACGCCGGTCAGTGCCTGCACCAGCGCCGTCTTGCCGTGGTCGACATGTCCCGCCGTGCCGACGATCATGGCGCAGGCTCCTCGAGCGACAGCGCGGCGCGGCGCTCGGCCTCTGCGATGTCGTCCGCGGTCAGCGCGGCGCGCACCGCGTTCATGTACCGGGCTGCGAGAGCACTGCCGCCTGCCTGCGCACGCAGCAGCCAGGCATAGGCTTCGACAACGTCGGCGGGAGCGCCGGCGCCGAGATGGCAGGCAGCGCCGAGCATGGCCTGACCGTCCGCGTCGCCGCGCAATGCCGCCTTGCGCCACCAGCGGACCGCTTCGGTAGGATCGCGCGGCACGCCGAGCCCATTGTGATGGAGCATACCGATACGGGTCATTGCCGATGCGATCCCTCGCCCGGCGGCGGCAAGCGCCCAGCGCCGCGCCTCGGCAATGTCGGGGTCGATCACCTCACCCTCGAGCAGCATCCAGCTCAGCATATCCTGCGCCGGTCCGTCGCCCTGCTCCGCCGCGGCCCGATAGAGCTTGGCCGCGCGGCGGTAGTTCTGTTCGACGCCTTCGCCACGGAAACAGAGCGAGGCGAGGTTCCGCTGCCCGACCGGATCGCCGGCCTCGGCGGCGAGCGCCAGCCATCGGACGGCAAGGCTGCGGTCACGCTCGACGCCGAGCCCCTCGGCGAAGCAGGCGCCGATATTGTTTTGGGCGCGAGCCGATCCGGAGCGCGCCAGCGGCTCCCAAATGCCGAGAGCTGTGGCGTAGTCGCCCCGTCTGGCGGCGTCGAGGGCGGCGGCCAACTGGTCGGCCGCAGGTGCCGGAGCGGCCTTGCGCGCGAGATGATCAAGCCACCGCACCGCCGCCACCTCCCGGATAGAAGTTCGCGAGATTGGCCACAAAGCCGGCTTCGTCTTCGAGGCAACGCAGGTCAAGCACGAGCGCCTGCTTTTCGACGCGTCCGATCACCGGAACAGGCAGCGCCCGCAAGGCGGCTGCAAGCGCTTCCAGAGCCTCACCGCTTCCTGCATGGGGGCTGAGGGCAAGCCCGGCGCTCGGCAAGGTGTCGAGCGGCATTGCGCCCGATCCGACCTGGCTGCGGCACTCCGTCACCTGCACTGTAACTTGATCGCCCAGAGCATTGGAAAGCACGGGAGCCAGGCGCACGGCCTGCGCAGCAATATCGACGGCGAGACGCGCGAGCAGCCTCAGGGTCGGCAAACGCTCCACCAGGCGATCCGGGTTGCGATAGAGCTTCAGCGTCGCCTCCAGCGCGGCCAGCCGGAGCTTGTCGACACGAAGCGCCCTCTTCATCGGGTTTCGGTTGACCTCGGCAACAAGATCCTTCCTGCCGACGATGAAACCTGCCTGCGGCCCTCCGAGCAGCTTGTCGCCCGAGAAAGTGACGAGATCGGCGCCGTCCGCGATCGCCTCGCCCACGGTTGGCTCGTGCCTGAGGCCATATTGGGTGAGGTCGATGAGCGTGCCCGAGCCGAGATCGTGGACGAGAGGCACGCCGCGCTCCCTGGCGATTGCCGAAAGCTCGCGCGCCGGGACCTCGGCCGTGAATCCTTCGATCCGATAGTTGGACGCATGCACCTTGAACAGCAGCCCGGTCGCAGGACCGACGGCCGACAGATAGTCCCTGGGATGCGTCCGGTTGGTGGTCCCGACCTCAACGAGCTTCGCGCCTGCGCGGACCATGATGTCCGGCATGCGGAACGCGCCGCCGATCTCGATCAGCTCGCCGCGCGACACGATGGCTTCGCGGCCAAGCGAGAGCGTGTTGAGGACGAGCAGGACCGCGGCCGCGTTGTTGTTGACGATGGTCGCGTCCTCGGCCCCCGTGAGTTCGCATATGAGCGTGCGCAGATGATCGTCACGTTCGCCGCGTCTGCCGGTCCCGATATCGAATTCGAGCGCCACGGCCTCGCGCATGGCGGCTCGCATCGCCTCGGCAGCTTCGCCCGCAATCAGCGCGCGGCCGAGATTGGTGTGCAGCACAGTGCCGGTCAGGTTGAAAACGGGACGCAACGATGAGTGCTCGGCGGCCTTGAGCCGAGCAAGCGCGTCGACGGCGAGGTCGCACGGATCAGGCACCGCGGCCCCGGTGCGGCATGCTGCCCGCGCTTCTTCGAGCGCATCGCGGATGGCGCGCGTCGTGGACTGCTGCCCGAAGCGCTCGACCGCCGCAGCCGCAACCGGTGTCTTCAGCACTCGATCGACCGAGGGAATATCTCGAAGACGGCTTGCGGACAGACCGGACATCGCACCCTCAGTAGCCGATCAGGAACGGGTTGAACGATCCGCGGCGATAGCCGCTTTCGCGCACGAGCATGTCGAGGCCAAGCGTCGCCACGTCGTCGGCGATCGGGTCGAGACCGGGATCCTTGTGCTGATGCAGGATCTTCACATAGCAGCCGCATGAATCGCAGGTCTCGGCCTTCACCGTGCCCGACCCGCCCTCGATCTCCTGGTAGCCGATGCCTTTGGTCGAGCCGCACAACGTGCATTTGATGCGCACATAGTTCCACAGCGTGCCACACAGCGAGCATGCGCAGAAGCGCGACCCATGAGCCCCCTGCCAGCCGACAATGATCGAGGATGCCGGCGGGCCGCCGCAGGCGGGGCATGCGCCCTCACCCACCGGCACCAGCGCAGGGGCGTCTAGGCGTGCGGCGAGACGGGCGAGGTGAACCTGCAGCGCGGCGGCGACATAGACGTGCTCGGCGAGCGCCTCCATCGCGATAGCACCGGCGAGCACATTACGCACCATGCCAGCGCGCTTCGCCGGAGTGGCCTGCCTCAAACGGTCCAGCGCATCGGCTGCGGCGCCCGGCTTCTCGATCTTTGACGCCGCGGCGACCAGGCGGTCGAGCGTCTGGGAGGCCATGTCGAGCGCGAGACTGTTGCGGTCGAGCGGCGGCATTGCAAAACTCCGTGCACGCTCGCGCGCTGCGGCATCAGGCATTTCTGGCTTCGCCAGGCCCTCTTGAATGCGGTGCTGCACGTCGGCGAGCGCGGCAAGAAAGCGAAGATAGGGACCCAGGTCATGGCCTGCAGCCAGCGCGTTCCACCGCTGCGCGCGGCGAGAGAACAGGCTTGCAGGCTCTGGAAGGCGGGCAAAGGGAGGGGCGGAGACCTCGCCTATGGCGGTGGGGTCGGAACCGGCCGGAATGATCTGTTTTGGCATTCGAGCCTCACGAACCGCACGGGCCACGTGGTTGCCTGACCGGCACAAAAATCATGTGCAAACACAAAACTAGGGCGGGAAAGTCATCCGACCAGCGCCCGCTCTATTTGGCGGGCTTCGATCCCGATGATCCTGTTTCCTTGCTCGATTTCGTGACGAGCTCCCGCAGCCATTTGCGGTGATGCCGCCAGGCCCAGCCGCCGGTCACCCGTCCGCGCGTCATGGCGGGAATGGTGCCGCGCACCCAGATGGCCGAGTAGAAATGGACGATCCAGACGCCGATGATCGCCACCGCCGCGATGGAGTGGACAAGTATGGCCACGCGCTTCTGATCGATTGTCGTATACCGGGAGAAATATTGATCCCATGCCACCAGTCCGCTGGAGATGAGGATCACAATCAGCACCGACATCGACCAGAAGACGAGTTTTTGGCCGGCATTGTACTTGCCGACCTCGGGAACATTGTCCTCGTGGTTGGTCAGCACGTCGCGGAAACGGCCGAGCCAAGTCCCGTCCTCGCGTCTCCACAGATTGGCCCTCCAGAACCGAAGGAAAAGTCCAAGGAAGCTGAAGAAGAGCACGACGCCGATCCAGGGATGGATGATGCGCGTGAGCTGCCCGCCGCCGAAAAGGCCGGACAGGAAGAACAGGCTCGGGTGGAACATCGCAAGGCCGGACAGGGCGAGCAGGATGAGGCTCGCCGCCGTGATCCAGTGGTTGATCCGCGCCCCCACCGTGTAGCGGTCCACGATGACCGGCTTGCCGGGATGTATCTGTTCGTTCGGCTTTAAGTCATCGGCGGCCATGGCTATCGCCTTCCGTCAACTCTTCGGCGTGCTCCTCATCCGCCTCGGTTACCCTGTTAGGTCCCATGATCAAATGGTGCAGCAGGCCGACGCCGGCCGCCACGCCCAACACCGTGAGGCCCGCATATTTGGTCACGCCTTTCCATGCCTCGACCAACGGACTGATCTTCGGGTCCTTGGGCAGATCGCTGTAGATCTCGGGCTTGTCGGCATGATGCAGCACATACATCACATGCGTTCCGCCGACGCCCGGCGGATCATAGAGCCCGGCATTGACGAAGCCGCGCGACTTAAGGTCCTTTATGCGGCCGTTGGCGTGCTGTTTCATCTCCTCCTTCGTGCCGAACACGATCGCCTGGGTCGGGCAGGCCTTGGCGCAAGCCGGTCCCTGACCGACAGCCACGCGGTCGGAGCAGAGCGTGCATTTGTAGGCTGTGTGGTCGACCTTGGAGATGCGCGGGATGTTGAACGGGCAGCCCTTGATGCAATAGCCGCAGCCGATGCAGTTCTCGTGGACGAAATCGACGATGCCGTTCGAATACTGCACGATCGCGCCCGGCGCCGGGCAGGCCTTGAGGCAGCCGGGATCGGCGCAATGCATGCAGCCGTCCTTGCGGATCAGCCATTCGAGCTCGTTCGTCTCGGGATTGTCCCATTCGCTGTAGCGCATCAGCGTGAACATGTCCGGCGTCAGATCGGGCGGATTCTCGAAGGCGCCGGTGAAGACGCCGACCTCCGGGTGCGTGTCGTTCCACTCGATGCAGGCCGTCTGGCAGGCCTTGCAGCCGATGCATTTCGAGACATCGATAAGCTTGGCGACTTCCGTCAGTTGCTTCTCAGGCGCAGGCACGGTCGATGCCGAGCGGCGGATGAGGTCCTTCTCGGAAAAACGCGAGGCGGTGTCCGTCGTCGAAGGATTGGGAAGGGGAGGAAACATCGCTTGCTCCTCCTATGCCACCGGCCCTGAGGTGGGCTCGATATTGACCAGGAACGCCTTGTATTCCGGCGTCTCGATATTGGCGTCGCCGACAAAAGGCGTCAGCATGTTCGGACCGAAGCCTTTCTTTGCCGCTCCGGTGAAGCCCCAGTGCAACGGTATGCCGACGATGTGGACCGTCTTGCCGTCGCAGATGAGCGGTCTGATCCGCTTGGTGACCATGGCCTTCGCCACGACCGAGCCGCGCTTCGACCAGACGCGCACCCAACCGCCCTTGGTGATGCCCCTTTCAGCTGCTAACTGTTCCGAAATCTCCACGAAGAACTCCGGCTGCATCACCGCATTGACGATGACGTGTTTGGTCCAGAAATGGAAATGCTCGGTCAGGCGGTAGGAGGTCGCCGCATAGGGGAACTCCGGCGAGGCCGTTTCGGCGAACTGGGCCATATCGCCTTGGAACACCCGCGCCGCGGGGTTGCCGCGGACTTTGGGTGCCACCGGATTGACGATCGGCGACTCGAACGGCTCGTAATGCGTTGGGAACGGTCCGTCGCGCATCATGGTTCGGGTAAAGAGGCGCGAGACGCCTTCCGGGTTCATGATGAACGGGCCGACCTGATCGGGCTTGGCAGTGGGCAGGATGTCGGGCACGTCGTAGCCCGACCACTTGGCGCCGTCCCATTCGATCACTTTGCGGCTCGGATCCCAGGGTTTTCCGGCGAGGTCCGCGGAGGCCCTGTTGTAGAGGATGCGGCGGTTGGCGGGCCATGAGAACGCCCATTTCGAATAGAAGCCGGCGTCGTCGGGATCGCTCGTATCGCGCCGGGCCATGTTGTTGCCGTTCTCGTTGAAGCAGCCGGAATAGATCCAGCAGCCGCAGGCGGTCGAGCCGTCGTCGCGCAACGCGGCAAAGGCCGGCAGCAGCTTGCCGGGCTCGGCCAGCACCTTCGTCGGATCCGCCGTGTCGGTCACCCTGGCGAGCGCCCTGCCGTTGATCTCCTGGGCAAGTTCCTCGGCTTTCGGATCGCCGGGATCGGCATAAGGCCAGGCAAGCTTGACGATCGGATCGGGGAAGGCGCCGCCTTCCTTGGCGTAGAGCTCCTTGAGGCGAAGATGGAGCTGCGCCATGATCCACGTGTCGCGCTTGGCCTCCCCGGGCGGTGTGCCGCCGGCCCAATGCCACTGCAGCCAGCGCCCCGAATTGACCAGCGAGCCGTCATCCTCGGCGAAGCAGGTTGAGGGCAGTTGGTAGACTTCCGTCTGAATCTGCGACGGATCGACATCGTTGTACGGCCCATGGTTCTCCCAGAACCGCCCCGTCTCCGTGTCCAACGGATCCATGATCACAAGGAATTTCAGCTTCGAGAGCGACTCGATCACCTTCTTCTTGTTCGGAGCTGCCTGTAGCGGGTTGAAGCCCTGGCAGAAATAGCCGTTCATCTTGCCCTGGTGCATCAGCTCGAAGGCACGCAGCAGATCGTAGCCCGGCAGGTCGAGCTTCGGCAGGTAGTCATAGGCGAAGTCGTTCTCCGGTGTCGCCGCGTCGCCCCACATCGACTTCTGGAAGCTCACGAAGAACTTCTTGTAGTTCTGCCAGTAACTCATCTGGTTCGGCCGCAGCGGTTTGAAACCGCGCGTCGACATATAGGTGGCGAGGTCCGGCTCCTTCTGTGTCGGCAGCGTGAGATAGCCGGGCAGCAGGTTCGACATCAGCCCGATGTCGGTCAGTCCCTGGATGTTCGAATGGCCGCGCAATGCGTTCATGCCGCCGCCGCGAATGCCGATATTGCCGAGCACGAGCTGCAGCATGGCCATGGCGCGAATGTTCTGCGATCCCTTCGAGTGCTGCGTCCAGCCGAGCGCATACATCGACGTCATCGCCTTGTTTGGCGCGGACGTTTCGGCAACCATCTTGGCTACCTGCAGGAATTTCTCCGCCGGCGTGCCGCAGATGCGTTCGACCATCTCCGGCGTATAGACCGCGACATGGTTCTTGAGCAGGTTCCAGACGCAACGGGGATTGGCCAGGGTCTCGTCGACAACGGCGAAGCGTCGGGGCCGATATCGTAGTCCCAGGTGGACTTGTCGTAGTCCCGCTTCGCCTCGTCATAGCCGGAGAACAGGCCGTCCTTGTAGGTGAAGCCCTGCTTGACGACATAGGTCGCGTTGGTGAAAGCTTTCACATAATCCCATTGCACCTTGTCGTTCTGGATGCAGTAATTGATGAGCCCGAGCAGGAAGGCGATGTCCGTTCCCTGGCGGATCGGCGCATAAAGGTCTGATACCGAGGCCGAGCGCGTGAAGCGCGGATCGATGACGATAAGCTTGGCGCCGCGGTTGGCCTTCGCTTCCGTGACCCATTTGAAGCCGCACGGATGCGCTTCGGCGGCATTGCCGCCCATGATCACAACAAGATCGGTATTCCTGATGTCGGTCCAGGAATTGGTCATTGCGCCGCGGCCGAATGTTGGGGCGAGACTCGCCACCGTCGGGCCGTGTCAGACACGTGCCTGGTTGTCGAACACCAGCATGCCTGCGCTGCGAACCACCTTGTAGGTCGCGAACGCGGTTTCATTGGTCGAAGCCGAGGCGGCGAGAAAGCCCGTGGTGATCCACCGGTTGACCGTCACGCCGTCATTGTTCCTGGCGATGAAATTCTTGTCGCGATCGTCCTTCATCAGGCGGGCGATGCGATCTAGCGCCTCCTCCCAGCCTATCGGCTCGAACTTGTCGGACCCAGGCTTGCGCACCATTGGATGCTGCAGCCGGGTTGGAGATTTTACGAAGCCGAGCAGAGCCGATCCCTTGGGGCACAAGGTGCCGCGATTGGTCGGGTGGTCGGCATCGCCCTCGATATGGGTGATATCAGCCTTTTCGCCCTTCCTGAGGTCGCCTTTCGAATACATGATGATGCCGCAGGCCACCGAGCAGTAGGGGCAGGTGTTGCGCGTCTCGACCGTGGTCGCGAGCTTGAAGGGCCGTATCGCCGCCGCATACGCGGCCTCGATGTCGGCGAAGCCGAAAGCTCCCAACGTCGTGCCGGCGAGACCCGCGCCTGCCGTCTGCAGGAACGCGCGCCGTGAGAGTTCAACATTCATCTGGATTTCCTCCCGAATTCCATGCCCCAAAGGGGCATCCAGAACCAAGGGATACGTGCGCCATTTTGAGCCGAATTGGCGCTATGTCAAACACTTAGAGCGCAGATCGAAGTCGGCAAATGTTTCGCGCAGGAAAATGCGATTGACGCTTTTCGGAGCGCGACCCTACAATGAGGCGTGGCGTTGAAAACGGCTCCCGCGTTGCGGGGCGATATCGTCGATGCACCTCCGCGCCTGACGAGCCTTGCTCATGGCGGCGGTTGTGGTTGCAAGCTGGCGCCCTCCGTCCTTCAGCAGCTTCTTGCTGAGCAGGCGGAACCCAGCCCCTTCAGGCAGTTGCTTGTCGGCACTGAAACCGGAGACGATGCTGCCGTCTGGCAGATCGACGACACGACCTGCGTGATTGCGACCACCGATTTCTTCATGCCGATGGTCGACGATCCATACGATTTCGGCCGGATCGCTGCAGCCAACGCACTCTCCGACGTCTATGCAATGGGCGGCCTGCCGATCATGGCCCTCGCCATCGTCGGAATGCCGATCGGGAAATTGCCGACGCACACGGTGCGGGAAATCCTGAAAGGCGGCCGCGACATCTGCGCTTCAGCCGGGATACCGGTCGCGGGCGGCCATTCGATCGACTCACCGGAGCCGATCTACGGGCTTGCCGTGATCGGCACCTGCCGGCCAGCGGACATCCGGCGCAATTCGGGAGCCGAGCCGGGAGATGCGCTGATCCTGACCAAGGGGCTCGGCGTCGGGATCTATTCAGCGGCCATCAAAAAGCAGGCGTTGTCGCCTGACAGCTATGAAGAGATGATCGCCTCGACGACCCTTCTCAACCGGATCGGAGCGGAGCTCGCCAAGGACGCTAGCGTGCATGCGATCACCGATGTGACCGGCTTTGGCCTGCTCGGACACGCCCTTGAGATGGCACGCGGCTCAGCCTGCACACTTGTGATCCGCGACCGCGACGTTCCGGTCTTCGCGCAGGCCTCATCACTGGCGGAACAGGGCTTCGTCACCGGCGCGTCGCGGCGCAATTGGGCAAGTTACGGCGATGCGGTGCGGCTGCATGAAGGCATGCCGGAATGGCGGCGCGATCTGCTTACCGATCCACAGACTTCAGGTGGGTTGCTGATTGCCTGCGAGCCCGGCAGCGCCAGCGCCCTGGTCGAGAGAATCGTCGCAAGTGGCTATCCGTCGGCCAGGTTGATCGGATGTGTCAAACGCGGCCGACCTGCCATAGCGATCGAGGAATGAGTATCAGGATCGGGCTATGGGCCGAATCCGTTTCGATCCGACGCGCTTCAGCGCTTCAGATTAGGTCTGATTGTCTCGACCTCTTCCCGCGTGCTCGTATCGGGCAATTCGTTAGGACCATCCGGATTCGGCGTCGGTTTTTCACGCGTGTCCCTCGGCGGTTTGTCCTTCGGATCGGGGTTGGTTGGGTTTGGTTTGCGGGCGTTTTCCCGTTGCGTCGATTTCGGCATCGTACAGGTTCCTTTCCCTGCACAACTTTGCAGGAAAGCTGTGGTTCCGCGTCAAGCCAGCAGCTGATCGGCCGTACTCTGCTCATCAGCGAGTTCCACTATTGCCCGTTTCCTCAGCCCGCGATCCCCGGCGGCACTGCGCGCCTATCGGCGCCTAGGGCGCCAGGAAGGACGGGCTTGTCGTCGCGAGCATGTTCTCGGAACGAACGTAGCCATCACGCCTGACGCCGCCGTGATCGATCAGGCGGGCGATCATGGCGCGCCGTGCATGATGGGGTGTGAGCGTGTGGTCGGCGTTTGGCAGCGACACCCTGGTCACGCCACGAATGCCGTCGAGCCGCTCTTCCTCCGGTCCGAAATGGCGGGCGATCTCCTTCAGGCTCAAGTCGCCTTCCGAGGTCACCAGGAGAACCCGCACGCCCCGGCCGCAAAGCTCACGCATCCAGAGTTCCACCCGCCGCTGTCCCGCCAGCGCGGCCGGATGCAGCATCGACAGCGTCGACTTGATCGCCTCCAGCCCGCGCCGGACGATCAGCCGGGCGTGGCGCGAAGCGATCCCGCGCCATTTCGGGGCGTCCGGGTCGCGGCTCTCCTCCATGGCGGCGGCGTTCCGCGCGGACCCGGCCTTGGAAGTCTCGTAAGTCTTCCAGACCGCCATCTCCAGCGCGTAGGAACTGTTCCAGGCGAAGCAGAGTGGGTTGATCATGGTCAGCGCGCGTATCCGCCGGTCGGCCCGCGCGGCGTGAAAAGCCTGGTAAGCGCCGGCGCAGACGCCGACCAGGCCGACAGAAGAATAGCCCGCTTGTTCCATCCAGTTGACCGCACGGCTGACATCATGGCGCGTACGCTCATCGTAGAGAAACAGGTAGCCTGGTTCGGTCTGACCGCTGAGGCCAAGTCCGGGCAGATCGATGCGCAGCGAAGCCAGGCCTTCCGCCGCGAGCTCTCGCGCCGCTTCCACTGTGCCGCGCGCCCAGCCGACATGCGGCACGCCGCCCGCATTGAGGAAGATCACCGGCTCGGCCGCTGCGTGGCGGCGGCGCGGCCGACAAAACACGCCGCAGATTTCGGGCGCCGGTCCGATCAGGACCGGCTCTTCCGTATAGTGCGGACCGACCAGGACCTCCGGCGCGTCGCGTAGCCCCTTTGCCGGCAACATGGCCTTTCGTGCGACCGCCTCGCCAGCATGGCCGGCCATCCAGGTCGCGCAACGATCGAGACCGGCGGCCGGAATCCGGTTGGCGGTCGGGTCGCACATCAAGAGAGGATAGCCATCGAACTCGGCCGTGGTGATGTCCCCGACGTCCGCCCTTTCGCCACGAATTTCGTCAGCGGCGAGCGGTTTGCCGTTGGTTAGCACCAGCATCGGCAGGGATGGAAGGTTTGCTACGGCCTGCCGCCAGTCGAGCGTTGCAAGCTGGGCCAGCGTCTCATGCGAAATTCGAAAGCCGGCCGCCTCGCGCCCCTCGGTGAAAGGCCCCTCGTCTGCCGAACCGCTGGCCAACCGTGCGTCGATCATGCGCGACATGGCGGTGATCTCGCGGACATAGGCCTTGCCGGAGGACGGCGGCGCGAGCAGCACGAGACCGGCCACGTCGTCTCGTCCGGCCGCCGCCGGCGGCGCCAGCAGCGCGCCCAGCCGGAAGCCGACCAGAATGACCTCGGCCACGCCGCAATCCTGCTTCAGGCGGTCGATCGCAGCACCGATGCTCGCCGTCCACGCATGCACCTGGCCGAGCGTTGAATGATCGCCGGCAGCGTTGCCGCAGCCGGGATAGTCGAACTGCAGCGCCGGCAGACCGCTTTCGGCCACCATGTCTGCGAGCAGCTTCAGGAAGCGCCGGCTGCATAGGTCCTCGTGCCCATGCGCCCCGGCGATGACGACGCCACGGTTGCGCCCCAGGGTGCCCTTGCCTTCATTGAGCCAGCCGATCGTATCGGCGAAGACGATTCCCTTCATGCTATGCTCCTGGCGGGCTCGAACGCTCGTCTGATCTCTGCCCCGATTTCTGCATTGTCGGCTTGTGGCGCATCGTAGGCTATGACGCGGTCGGCATTCAGCGCCGTCACGACGCCGGCCGGGATGGCCGAGGCCGGCCCGTCCAGACGAATTTCCTTCTCGGCACCCGGCATCAGGTGGAAGCTGTTCTCGCGCGGAAGGAACAGCTCATCGTTGATGACGACGTGATAGGCGGCGCGGTTGCAGGCGAGCCGCAAGCGCCAGCCGTCATCTGCGCGCACCAGCCGCGCCGACAGGCCGACATCGCGCCGCGCGGTCATGGCGCCCGGCAGCACGTGGAAGGCTTCTGCCAGGATCTCGCCGTCGCCGCCTTCAAGCGTCGCTACCGTCACCTCGTGACCGGCTGGACCGAAGCGATAGGCATAGGACAGGTCGAAGAAAGCGCCGAGCAGTGAGAACGCCGACAACGACCGCGCCCCGCGCGCCTGCACGGTGACCGGCTGGCGGGCGGTAACCACCGGGGTGACGCCATCGCGCAGGCAGGCAAGCGACAGCGTCGCCTCGACTGCCTTTCCCCCCTCATTGACGAGATGGATTCCCAGCCCGTTGACGCCCTCGTCGCTGAGCGTCAGCCTGAGCGGCGCAAAAGCGCGCCTCAGCGCATGCCAGACCGATTTCGGCCGTCCGGTGGAATCGACGACGCCCCACCCGGCGCCGGGGCGAAGATCCTTCCAGAAGAACAGCAGCGCACCCGCGGTCGGCGAGGCCGGTCTGCGCCATTCGTCGATCGTGCGCTCAACCACCTCGGCGGTGACGGCACGCGAGAGGTCGAGGTAGCGCGCCGGATCCTCCATGCGCCGCCGGCGCGCATCGACGCCGAACAGCGTCTCCAGATAGTGCTCGCGCACGTCCTCGAAGTCCCACGACGCGCCCGCATCGCGCGGCACCCCGGCCTTCCAGCGCGGATCGTGGCCGGGCGGAACGGGCAGATGCCTGTCGAGCGTCGCCTGTTCCGGCACGTTGGCGAAGGCGAGGCACTCGCTGGCGAAACGCACCTCCGCGCGCCGCGCATCCTCCAGCGGCCGGCAATAGGCGCCGACACCGTAGTAATGTGTCGGGCCGCCATCCGCGGCGAAGGGCAAACTGCCGCCGGAGGGCGACGAGGACACCAGCGCGAGATCGGGCAGGATCGCCTGCGCAACCGGACGCACGACCGCGTCGAACCAGGCGTCGGATCCATCGCCGCGAGCATGCCGAGCATCGCCGCCTGCTGCGCCACCTCGCTGCCGCCGCACAGCACCGCCAGCGACGGCGAATACCGAAGCCGCTTCAGCAGATTTTCCACCTCGCGCGACAGCGCCGCCCGCCAAGTCTCGTCCTTCGCCGGATAGTCGAAATTGGCCAGCATCAGGTCCTGCCAGACGAGGATGCCCATCTCGTCGCACAACTCATGAAAGGCATCGCCCTCGTAGGCGAAGGTGCCGCCGACCCGCAGCATATTGACGCCGGCCTGGCGCACGAGCTCGAGGTCGGGCTCGATTTCGGCCCGCTCGCATGGCAACCGCACGGGATCGGACGGCGTCCAGACCGCGCCGCGGCAGAACACCGGCACACCGTTGACGACCAGGCGAAAATCGCGCCCGTCGGCGCCGCGATCGATCTCGATGCGGCGGAAACCGACCCGGCCCAGCCGGCTGCGCACCGCACCGAGCGTCGCCGTCACTTCGTGCAGCATCGGCTCGCCATGACTGTTCGGCCACCACGGGGCGACATCGGCGATGTCCAGCTCCGCCGCCAGCCGGGTGGGTGTCTCGACCTCGAGGCGCGCGCGCGCTCCAGCGCAGCTGACATGCGCCGTTTGCGCATCGTCGAAGGGCTCAGCAAGGGTGATTGCAACGGCAAGATGCCCGGTGGTTCCGTCGAGCTTGGCGCAAATGTCGGCATCGACGATGCGCTGCCCGCCATTTTCGCGAATCAGCCTGACGGGACGCCACGGCCCGACGACATCGAACTTCGGACACCAGCCCGGCATGTGGCCGATCAATGTCGTGCGCACCAGCCGCAGCCGCTGGTCGTCGATCATGCGCGGACGCCAGCGGGCGCGCGGATCGGTCGCCGTTTCCAGATGTCGGTCGAGGCTGCGCAGGGCGATGGCGAGCTGCTCGCCGCCTGAAAGCATCACCGCAGCCTCATGGCGCTCGAACATCGAGGTCGAGGTGAACAGCAGCCGGTCGCCAAGCCAAACCTCGGCGATGGTCGCCAGACCCTCGAACACCAGCCGCACCGGGCCGGTCGTGTCGAGCCTCAGGCTGTACCAGACATCGCGGTGGTGCAGCGGGGTCGGCTGCTTGCGGTCCCAGCGGCCATGCTTTTCCAGAGTGCCCGCCGCCGTGCCGGGACAGGCCGCGTCCAGCCATTCGGCGTTTGCGTCTATATCGTCCGGCAAAGCCCAAGCGCCGGCCGCGGAGATGGCCATCCGCCAGCCCCGGTCCAGCAATTCGACAGTGTCGGCGGTCGACACCGTGGCGTCCATTCACACCCCCCTGCCCAAACGCGCTCCGGCCGGCCCCTACGCCGCCTTGGAGGCTACACCTGCCATGCGAGTGTCCAGCACCTCCATCACCGTTTCGTAAGCCTGCGCCATTGGCGTGATAGCCTCGGCCAGCCCCTCGAACCGCTGCCGCGCCATCGCGCGGGCGAGCTTGAACTGCATGACCTTGGCGCCGTCGGCAATCTCGCCAGAGCCTTGCGCCGCCTCCGCCAGGCAGGTTTCGCCGTGCTGTGCTAGCCATTCGAGATGACTGCCAAGGAGTTCGAAATTCGCGCCGACCTGCCGCAGCGTGTTGAAGGCATAGGTGTGGAAATAGTCCGGCGACCGGCTCGCCAGCGTTTCGGCGTGACGGCCGAAAGTGGCCGCATAGGCGCTGAGCGGATTGCGCTTCGGCCGCCGCTTGAGGTGATGCGCGAGCAGCGCCGTCGCGGTCCCGACCGCGTCGCGGGCCGGCCGCGTGGCGTCGAACTTCACGAACTCCGCGTAAGGAAACAGCGGCAGGCCACCGGCCGGCACACCATCCCATTGGCCGAAAATGCCGTCATAGTCTTCGCCCTCAAGCGCGAAGTAGCCGTCGTTATGAAAGTAGCGCATCTGCCGCCGCTCGGGATCGAGCGCATTGATGCCGACCGTGGTCTTGGAATGGCCGCGGCGATAGGTGATGCCCCTGGTGTCGGGCAGGTAGAAGGCGTCGACCTCGACCAGCGGCAGCCGGCCGAGTTCGACCTGGGCCAGCACATGCGTGTCCAGCCTGTCGAAGACAGCCAGTTCCTGGATGTCCAGCCCGGCCAGCCGCTGCAGGTCGGCGGTCGGGAACTTGAAGAAGGTGAACTGATCGCCCTCGAAATCCTGCGCCACGGTGAAGCCGAGCGCCGCGACCGGATCGTGGCCGGTCGCGTGCAGAACCTCGATCAGGAGATCGACATAGCAGTTGGTCTGCGGCCAGCGCCGTTCCGGATCGTGCAGCCGGTGCGGCCGGTAGCTGGCCGGATCGATGCCGGCGATGGCTTTGCGCATATCAGACGCCCCACAGCACGTCACGGACCGCCGCCGGCCAGGCCTCGACGTCCGGTCCATGATGGCGGAACAGCGCCAGCGCCACGCGCTCCAGCCCGAAGCCGACGCAGGCCGAATGGCAGAGCTCCCCGTCGGCGAACTTCAGGCCCCAGGTCCGGCCAAAATGATCCTGGTGATAGTTGAAGCTCAAACAGGCTGTCGGCTTCTCGATGCTGGTCACCGGGATCAGCAGCTCGAACTTCAAGCCCTGGTCTCGCTGATTGTTGGCCATCATCTTGCCGCCGCGGCCAAAGAACGGATCGTTGGCGAGATCGACCTCGCAGGGCAGGTCGAGCGACTCGATCATCGCCTTGCCGCGCTTCAGCCAGCTTTCACGGAACGAGCGCACCTGCTCGGCCGTGCCGATCTTGACGAATTCGCGCATGCGGAAGAGCTGCATGCGCGCCGGGTCCTTCGACGGCTCGTGGCGGAAGCAGTAGGAGGAGAGTTCGAAAAGCAGGCCCTGCGCCGGCACCGGGCCGCGCGCGGCGACGGTGGGATAGAGCGGATAGCAAGCCGCCGGCGTCAGCGCGACATCCGTCGCCTTCTGCAGCTCCGTCCAGTCCCCGCCATCCGCCATCATGCCGAGCAGTTGCGCATGCTCGCGCTCGCCGCCCATGAAGGAATGCACGCAGCCGGCAAGCTGTGGAAAGCTCTTCATGTAGCCGCTCTTCTCAAGCGTCGCTCGGCTCATGCCCGGCGGAAAATGGATGCGGGTGGCCTTGTCGGGTGCGCCGAGCCGGGTGACGAGACGCTCGAACCGCTCGATCACGTCCTCGAATGCGCCCGAACGGCCGTAGAGCCCGTCGATGCCGGATTCGAACAGGATGCCGTTCTCGAACAGGCTGTCGAGCAGCGACTTGGCGTCGAATGTCTTGGCGTCCATCTCAGCCCCCCAGGCCGGTGTCGAAGCGGCTCATCAGCATGAGCGTCGCGGTATTGGAAAGGATGCGGTCGTTGGAGATCATCACCGGCGCCGAAGTCACATCGCGCAGGTGCCGTCCGACGCTGAACGGGGTGCCGTTCTTGTAGCCGAGGATGCCGTTGACCAGCATGGCGAGACGCACCACGCGCCCGCCTTTTCGCTGGCCGCGACCTTCAGCGCGTTGATCTCGGCGGCGAAGCCGATCGAAGACAGCGCGTCGTCGTCGCCCGTGGCCGCTTCGAAGCGGCGGATGGCCGCGGCCAGGTGCCCTTTCATCTCCTGCAAGAGAGCGGCCGCCTCGGCCAGCCTCAGTGCGCCCGGCGGCATGGCGTCTGGCTGCTTGCGCGCCGCCGCCTTGACGAAAGCCTGCGCCCGGTTGAAGGCGTCGGCGGCGATGCCGAACCAGGTCGCCGCCCAGAAAATGTGCGAGCTGGCCAGCATCGACTGCGCCGCGATCTCGGAGAACGGCTTCGGAAATATCTGCGCCGCGTCACCCGTGGCGACCAGATGAAAGCCGTCCGAGCAGGTGCCGCGCATGCCGAGCGTATCCCACACCGATGTGCGGTCCAGCGTGCGGTTGGCGTCGGCCGGGATCACAACCATCACCTGATCGGAGCTTGCCGCATCCGGAGCGCGCCGCGCGGTGGCGAGAATGGCGTCGGCATAGTTGCCGTAGGAGATGACGGTGGCTTCCTTGGTCAGCGCGAAGCGCCCGCCGGCGACCTCAACCGCGCAGATCGAATTGCGCAAATTGCCGCCGATGCCGGCCTCCGTCGTCGCCGAAGCCATCAGAAGCTGCTCGTCGGCAATGCGCCGCATATAGGCTCGGTGCCAGTCGCTGGCGCCGCCATGAGTGACGAAGCTCAACGTCTTGATCTGGTGCATGGCGTAGATCATCGCGCTCGAGCCGCAGGCCTGGCCGAGCTGGACAATGAGGTCGGCGATTTGCATCGTGCCGAGCCCCTCGCCGCCATGCTCGATCGGGATCGCCACGCCGAGCAGGCGCTCGCGCTTCAGCGCCTCGATCGTTTCGGCCGGGAAGCGGCCTTCCTTGTCGACGGGGTCGGCATGGCTGGCAGCGATCTCGGCGACGCGGCGCATGCGTTCGGTCGCGGCTTCCACCGCCTCCGTGACCGAAGCGGTGTCGATTTTCCTCAACACGTTCATGGCGCTACGCCGCCTTGCGCGTCAGCTGCGAAACGGCGTCCGCGATGTTGGCGAGCGAAGCGAAGGTGCGCCGCGTCAGCATCGTCTCGGGGAATTCGATGTCGAACTCCTCTTCGAGCGCCAGCATCATCTGCACCGAGGCGAAGGAAGTCAGCCCCGCGTCGTAGAGATTGGCGTCGTCGGCGAGCGCGCCGAAATTCACCGGAATCATCGGATGCTGCTCGAGCAGCGAGCGAATATGGTCGATCATGGATGGCCCCACCCTGGTCTTGTTCAGGCGGGGAACATCGCAGAGGCAGAGCAACCGTTGCGTTAACGGCGCCGGGCAGTTTCAACCATGCCTAAGGATCGGTAATGCGCCGTGATGCAATTTTATAGGCACTCGCAGGCAATGTCTGCTTTCTGGCAGTGGAACAGTCGATCCTTACGATCGAGATAAAGTGACTGCGGCCATTCGGTTTTCGGTGTCGGCCACTCGCATGTCGATTTGTGACGCCGGTACCGGGAAGTGATCGGGCCCGCCGGGATTCGGCCTTATTTTAAGCAATTCTAATGGAAAGCAGACTTGGTTGGGGTACACTCCCGGCTTGAAGCGCGTCGTGTTCGAACCGCCTTTTGTGAGGCGCTCCACTGTCTTGTTTTTAAGCATGTGGCAAACGCGGGGCATTCTTGGGCGACATGTTCTGGAAACGGTTGCGCCAATGCTGCTCGAGCGAGAGGGACCTCTCAAAACTTTGCTGGCAACCGCGGCCAGTGCCGCCGAGGGTCGGGGCGGCATCGTGCTGCTCGAAGGCGAGGCCGGGATAGGCAAGACTGCGCTGCTGCAGGAATTCACCGAGCGCACGGGCGAAGGCTGTCGGGTGCTGTGGGGCTGGTGCGAGGCGCTTTTCACACCGCGTCCGCTCGGACCCCTGCAGGACATGGCGCGGGCGCTCGACCCCGAGGTCGCAGCGCTGCTCGACCAGGGGGCCGCGCCCGAGCGGCTCTTTCCCGCGCTCCTTGATGCGCTTCAGCACCGGTTAGGAACCACAGTACTCGTTTTCGAGGACGTGCACTGGGCCGACAATGCGACGCTCGACCTCATCCGATATCTCGGCCGTCGCATTTCCGTGCTTCGCGCAATGTTGGTACTGAGTGCACGCAGCGACGAGTTGGTCGCCGACCATCCGCTCACGCATGTAAGAGGCGACCTGCCGGCGGCATCGCTGGCCCGCATCGCGCTGAAGCCGCTTTCGCCCCAGGCGGTCACGACACTGGCCGAACCTTCGGGCCGCGCCGGCGCCGATCTTTACCAGATCACCGGGGGCAATCCGTTTTTCGTCTCCGAGCTTCTGGCGAGCAGCGAGGCGGAGCCGGGGCACATTCCCGATTCCATCCGCGACGCCGTGTGGTCGCGTCTGTCGCGCCTGACGGACGGCGAGCGCGAGGTGCTGGAGATGATGAGCATAGAGCCTGGCAGCGTGGAACCATGGCTGATCCGCGCCCTTCTCGGCGCCGAGGTCGACGCTGTCGTGGACCGCTGCGTGGCTCGCGGATTGCTGCGACGGGACGCTCAAGGCGCCCTCACCTTCCGCCACGAGCTAGCCAGGCAGGCGACGCTCGAGCGGCTGTCGCCCAGCCTTCAGCGGTCGCTTCATGCCAAGGCAGAGGCAGCGATGGCAGGCTTTCCGGCGGCTCAGGCCGGCGCCCAGCTGGCACGCCGGGTGCATCACGCCGCCGCCGCCGACGACGGCGCCCGCGTCTCGAACTTGCGCCGCAGGCCGCGGCGCAGGCTGCGCGCCTAGGCGCGCATCGCGAAGCCGCATCGCATCTGGCGACCGCGCTTAAATACATCGCGCAAGCGCCGCAGGCCAAGGCCGCCCAGCTCTGCGAATCCTGGGCCTACGAAGCCGGGCTGGCACTGCAGGTCTATGACACGATCATCGAAGCGCGGCATAGCGCCATTCAGCTCTGGCGCGAGCTTGGGCGACCCGACAAGGTCAGCCTGAACCTGCGCAACCTTTCCAGGCTGCATTGGCGCCGCGGCGAGGGCGAGCAGGCGGAGCATTTTGCCAACGAGGCGGTGCGCGAGGTGGAAAACCTGCCGCCCGGGCCGGAACTGGCGATGGCCTACAGCACTTGCTCGCAGCTGCACATGCTGCACTACCGCTTCGACGAGGCGATTGAGTGGGGCCTGCGCGCGATCACCCTGGCCGACAGGCTGGGCGAGGTCGAGACGCGCGTCCATGCCTTGAACAATGTCGGCACCTCGCTTTTGTTCGACGACCGCCCAGGCGGTCGCGAACGGATGGAGGAAAGCCTGGCGCTCGCGCTCGAGCGTGGATTCCACGACCATGCGGCGCGGGCCTACACCAACTATGCCGAATATGCGGTAGTGTCCAAGGACTTCGCGCTCGCCGAGCGGCTGCTCTCCGAAGGCATCGTGTTCGCCGCCCGGCATGACCTCGATTCGCCGGCGCAGTATCTGCTCGGCCGGCAGGCGCAGCTTCGTATGGAACAGAGCCGCTTTCGCGACGCCGAGACAATAGCGCAGGGCGTGATGAAACTGGAACGCCTGCCGGTGGTCATGCACCTGCCCGCGCTCACCGTGCTTGGCAGGGTGCGCGTGCGGCTGGGCGAACCCGGCGGCCCTGCCCTGCTCCAGCAGGCACTGGAGGAGGGACTGCGACCGGCGAGCTGCAACGCATCGTGCCGGTCCGTATGGCGCTGACTGAGGCCGCCTGGCTTGCCGGGGACCGCGCGGCCGGCCACGAGCAGCTGACGGCGCTGGCGGCGATGGACCTCGCCAATTTCCGCCCTTCCGATCTCGGCGAACTGGCTGTCTGGTGGCGACGATGCGGGATGGAGGAGCCGCTACCGGCGCCGACGACACGCATTCCGTGGCGGCGCGCGGTCGAACTTGGCGGCGATCCGTTGACGGCGGCCAGGGAATGGGAGCGCCTGGGCCTTCCCTACGAGGCGGCGCTTGCGCTGATGCAGGTGCGGGGTGCCGATGCCGCGATGGCGTTGACGAGCGCCGTGACAAGGCTGGAGGCGATCGAGGCGCGTCCCGCCGCGATGCTGGCGCGCAAGCTGGCGCAGCGCCTGGGCATCGCCGGCCGGCTGCCGAAGATGCGCCGGGGTCCGTACACGGCCGCCCGCCAGCACCCGCTCGGCCTGACGCAGCACGAGCAGCAGGTGCTGGCGCTGATCGCGGAGGGCAAGAGCAACAAGGAGGTTGCCCGGACCCTGTCGCGATCGCCGCGCACGATCGAGCACCAGGTTTCATCGGTGCTCGGCAAGTTCAACGCCGCCAACCGGATGGAAGTGCTGCTACGGCTGCGCGGCGAGCCGTGGCTGCTCCCCACCGTCGCCGCGCCCTGACCCAGCGAAATTAGGAAGGCGACAGCCGAAATTTGGGTGATCGTACCGATGTGCGCGAAGACGGTGGCGCGTAGGCTCAAGTCAGCTGATATCCCAGGCAGGCCGCCTGTCCGGGAGTTCGCTGAACCGAAGGGAGAGATAGCGATGACCAGACGTTTTAGCGCATTTGCATTTGCGCTGCTCGCTGCCACGGGTGGCGCGGCGGCATCGGAACTGGCACCGGGCAGCGGCCACAGCATCCAGCTCGGCAGCTTCAGCGGCGCCGTCTATTACACGGTCGAGCAGGACGGCTACCGGGTCGTCGCGACCATGGCTTCCGGGGCCGAGCAGCAGCCGGTCCGCGTCGTCTCCACGCTCGCACCGGGCCAGCGCATGATGATCTCCGTGCCGCAGGCCGTCGGCCAACCGTCGATCGATTTCGAAATATTGCGTGACGGCAAGGCACTGCTCGTCAGCGACCCGAACCTCGTTCCGGCCACCGCCGCGGAGAACGATCTGACGCTGGATAGCGCGGAGCCGGTCAAGACGTCTGCCACCGCGCCCTGAATCGGGCCGGTTGGAACGTGCGGGGGCGCTCATTCCGTTGCACTGGGGGCAAAGCAAAGAGCGAAGCGGCGCAGCAGGCCCCCGCTGTCGCCATTGGATGACAGACAAATGGGTAGCTTGCCGCAGACGGTTGTCCTGGCTTCCGCTGTCCTGAGTCTCGCGGCGGGCGCGGGCACGGCGGGGCAGGATGCCGCCGGAAAGTTCTACAGGGTCGTCGACGGCAAGGCCGACGCGCGGACCTATGACGGTTTCAGGCGTTACCATGCGGGCTGCGACCGCTGCCACGGCCCCGACGGCGTGGGGTCGACCTTCGCGCCGTCCCTGGTCAGCCGACTGCCCGACATCGAAGCCTTCCGGCGCGCCGTGCTCAGTGGCCGTGCCGACGGCGGCTCGGTGATGAAAGGGTTCGCCGGCGATCCCAACTTCGCACCCTATGTGGACGAAATCTATGCCTATCTGCAGGCCCGCACCGACGGCGCGCTTGGCCGCGGGCGGCCCGGCAGACTGCAGCCGTAGAAAGCCCTGGTGCGCCAGCTTCAAGCCAGATCGATGGCGATGTCTTTCGGCGCAACTGCCGCGCCCCCCGACGCGGCAACGCGGACTATGCCGCCAAGGCGCCCGACTTCTTCGCCGTCCAGGTGGCGATGTAGTCCATCAGGCCGGGGTTGAGGCAGTCATAGGGTTCGAGCCCGATCGACTTCAGCTGGG